>NZ_QJUA01000001.1 GCF_003254575.1 Mycobacterium kyogaense
GAAGATGGTTATAAGAGACAGTGAGCCACCGGCGTCATGGGTCATGATCACCATCTTGTCGACCGCGCCGAATCTTGTCGACGCGGCCCCCACCGGGCGGGTCGTTTCGGCACGGGCGTGCCGGGTACTCCCGCCGCATGACCCGATTCGGCTACACCCTGATGACCGAGCAGAGTGGCCCCAAAGATCTTGTCCGATACGCTGTTTCGGCAGAACAAGCCGGTTTCGACTTCGAAGTCTCCAGCGATCACTACTTCCCGTGGCTGGCCTCGCAGGGGCACGCCCCCTATGCGTGGACAGTGCTGGGCGCGGTGGCACACGCGACCGAACGTGTCGAGTTGATGACGTATGTGACGTGCCCGACGATGCGCTATCACCCCGCCGTCGTCGCGCAGAAGGCGGCGACGCTGCAGATCCTCGCCGACGGCCGGTTCACCCTCGGGGTGGGCACGGGGGAGAACCTCAACGAGCACGTGGTGGGGCAGCGCTGGCCGACCGTCGCACGCCGCCAGGAGATGCTGCGCGAGGCGATCCAGATCATCCGCGAACTGCACACCGGTGAGCTCGTGGACTGGAAGGGCGAACATTTCGAGGTCGATTCGGCCCGCATCTGGGACGTGCCCGAGGTGCCGGTGCCGATCGCGGCGGCCGTCTCCGGGGACCGGTCGGTGGAGGCGTTCGCCCCGTTGGCCGACCACCTGATCGCCGTGGAACCCAAGAAGGATCTCGTCGACGCCTGGCACGACGCCCGGCGCGCGACCGGGCTTCCCGGAGACGTCCGGGTGATCGGTCAGATCCCGATCAGCTGGGACCCCGACCGTGACGCCGCCGTCGAGCGCGCGCACGACCAGTTCCGGTGGTTCGCCGGCGGGTGGGCGGTCAACGCCGACCTGCCGACGACGATGGGCTTCGACGGAGCCACCCAGTTCGTGCGACCGGAGGACACCGCGGACTCGATCCCGTGCGGGCCCGACCTCGACGCGATCGTCGACGCCGTCTCGGAGTACTGGAAGGCCGGGTTCACCGACATCGCGCTGGTGCAGGTCGGCGGCGATACGCAGGACGCGTTCCTGAGCGAGGCGGCGGGACCGCTGCTGGAGAAACTCCGCAACGCTGCGTCCTGAAAGGAGATCGACATGACGCGAGGTAGCGGAATCTACGACGACGAGAGCGGCTCTACGGCCGACAAGGCCGGGGACGCGGAGAAGGATCCCGACCGCGACACCCCGGACGTGGACAAGGACGGCGGCGAACCGACGGCCTAACGCGTCGAGACCGGGTCGTGGCGGCGCTTGGTCTCCAACCGGTACCACGTCCACCAGAACAGCAGCGCCGACGCGATCGACCCCGCCGCAGCCAGCCACTGCGAACTGAGGAACAGCCGCCACGCCGTCGGCTCGTCCTCGACGTGCGCCGCGATCGCGTGCAGCATCTGCACGGCACCGAGGGCGAGGCAGGCCGCACCGATGAGACCCGCGGCGACGACGAACACCGTGCGCAGCACGTAGCGCTGCGGACTCGGAGACATCACGGCGCGGATTCGTCCCGTGCGCGACAGCAGCAGCGCCGCCAGGCACGCCACGGCCAACGCGACCGCATCGGCGGCCAGCGTGTCCGACAGCCGGTGCGCCTGGATGATCACGGTGTACGCGCCCATGCCGACCGCCCACGTCAACGTCAGGAACATCGCGATACCGCGAAACCGGTACGGCATCACGATCATCGTCGCGAACAACAGGCACATCGCCGCCGTCGTGTGTCCGCTGGGCAGCGTGTTCTCCGCGAACTGCCCGTCCACCTCGGTCAGGTCGGGCCGCGTGAGCAGGTGGAACTTCAGGATCTGTGTCACCGCCTGGCCGCCCAGGATGACGCCCACCCCGGCAACGGCCAACCACACCTGACGACGCAGCAGGCCGATCGCCGCCACCAACACCGTGGCGGCGATCTGCGAGCTCACCGAGATGGTGTGGAACGCGCGCAGGGCAACCCGGTGCAGATCGGGATCCACCTGGTCGGCGCCGCGCAGCGCGGTGTCCTCGACACGCTGGCCGAGGGTGGTCTGCACGGCCAGGAGATACACCGCGACGAACACGAGCACCGCCACGATCAGCACGGCCGTCCACTGGCGGCGTGCGCGTCGGAGCCGGTCGTCGCCGACGTCGGCGATCCGCCGCCGTGCCCTCGTCACCGGGTGAGTGGGTGTCATGGTGATCCCCGAGAGTAGTCAGGTGCCGGTCCACCCGCCCGGTTCCGGAGGTAGCCGAGATCGGGGCGCGCTGGGGGGCCGAGTCACACCCCCCGTTCGCGCCGACGGGGGGCCGACCATGGCTGCATGACCAGAGCTCACGACGTCGACGTCCGCCACGGTCGGGCCTGGGTCGGCCCCGATCAGACGGTCCGCATCGGCTACACCGTGGCGACACCGGCGGAACCCACGAAGACCACGAAGACCACGAAGACCGTCGTGCTTCTCCACGGCGCCCCCCAGACCCGATACGAGTGGCGCAAGGTCATGATGCCGCTCGCTGCCGCCGGCTACCGGGTGATCATGCCCGACTATCGCGGCGCCGGTGCATCCGACAAACCCCGAGACGGATACGACACATGGACCATGGCCGGCGACATCTTCAGTCTGGTGCGCGAGACGCTGGGTGTGACGGAACCCATCTCGCTCGTCGGCCACGACCTCGGATCGATGCTGGCCCTGAGTTTCGCGCTGCGCTACCGCGACGACGTCGTGAGCGTGACCTTCATGGAGGCTCCGCTGCCGGGCACCGCGTACTACGACCGGCGAGTCGGGCAGAAGTCGGCGTGGCAGTTCGCCTTTCACGCCAACACCGACATCGCGGTGTACCTGACGCACGGACGTGAACGGTGGTACATCAACCGGTTCTTCGACGACTTGAGCTATCAGCCGGACGCGATCTCCGACGACGACCTCGACGTGTACGCCCGCGCTTACGAAGCGCCCGGAGCCATGCGGGCGATGTGTGAGGTGTACCGGGAACTCGACCGCGACGCCGACGACAACCGGGCCGCGCTGGCCGAACACGGCAAGCTCACCATCCCGGTGCTGGCCTCCGGCGGTGCCTCCAATCCTCTGGCCCGCAACTTCCGGGCGATGTGCGAAGAGGTCGCCCATTCGGTGACCGAGCAGCTCGTCCCCGACTGCGGCCACTGGGTGGCCGAGGAACAGCCGGAGTACTTCACCCAGATGTTCTGCGACTTCGACGCGTCCGCTCGCGACGCGCACAGTGGAAGATGGAGGAATCCGCAATGAGTGAAGTAACCCCGAAGACGATCGACATTGCTGGAAAGGCAGTGTCACGCTTGGGTTTCGGATCGATGAGATTCACGGGCCGCGGAATCTGGGGTGAGCCACAGGACCGCGACGAATGCATCGCCGTGGCCAGGCGGGCAGTCGAGTGCGGCGTGCAGTTCATCGACACCGCCGACTCCTACGGCCCGCACGTCGCCGAACAGATCCTGTTCGAGGCGCTGCATCCGTACCCCGACGACGTCATCATCGCGACGAAGGCCGGCTTGACCCGCAACGGGCCCGATGTCATCGACACCCCGTCCGGCCCGAAGCGACTCGGCCCTGCGGCATGGCCGCCGGTCGGACGGCCCGAGTATCTGCGGCAGCAGGTGCTGATGAGCATGCGCCGCCTGGGGGTCGACCAGATCGACCTGTTGCAGCTGCACCGGGTCGACCCGAAAGTGCCGTTGGCAGATCAGATCGGTGAGCTCAAGGCGCTGCAGGACGAGGGCAAGATCCGGCACATCGGAATGTCGCAGTGCACCGCCGAGCAGCTCGACGAGGCGCGCCAGATCGCCGAGATCGTCAGCGTGCAAAGCCGATTCAACGTCATGGATCGCAGTGCGGGCGACATGCTCGAAGTGTGTGAACGCGACGGGCTCGCGTTCATACCGTGGGCGCCGGTGGCCCAAGGCGGGCTCGATGCCGCACACCTTGCGCTCGCCGACGTGGCCCGCGCACACGGGTGCACGGTGGGCCAGGTGGCCATCGCCTGGTTGCTGCATCTCTCACCGGCGATGCTCCCGATCCCCGGCACCTCGCGCCGCGCACATCTGGAGGAGAACCTGGCCGCCGCCGAGGTGCACTTGACCCCCGAACAGATCCACCAGCTCAGCGCGGCTACGTAGAGGCGCCCACCGTCACGAGCGGCGCCAGCTGACCGACGGCGTCCGGATGCGACCCGCTCTCGACCGGGCAGTAGATGAACAGCCGCTGGTCGGGCGCACCCGCCACCTCGAGCGCCTCGAAGTGCAGGTGCAGCTCGCCGGCCTGCGGATGGCGGAACACTTTGTCCTCGCTGGTGCGTGGCCGCACGTGGTGGGTGGCCCAGAGGTCGTCGAACACAGAACTGAGTGCGGAGATCTCCTCGACCACCTGGGCGATGCGGTCGTCATTCGGGAAACCGGTCAGACCGGACCGGAGATTGCCGACGACCTGTGCGGCCACCTGGTGCCAATGGGTGTAGAAGTCATCGGCGGCAGGATCGAGGAACACCATGCGGGCGAGGTTGTCCGTGTCACCGAAGCCGCTGTACATCGCGCGAGCGGGCGCGTTGATCGCCAGGATGTTCATGCCGATGTCGACCACGTATGCCGGCACCCGCATGCCGTCGTCGAGGAGAGTCTGGACGCCCTTAGAAACCGTGGAGACCGTGGACACCGGCGTTGCGAGCGGGACGGGATGGACGAGGGAGACGAGGTAGGCGGTCGCGTGCCCATCGAGCCGCAGCGCACGTGCGAGCGCGCGAAGTACCTGCAGTGACGGTCGCTGCTCCCGTCCCTGTTCGAGCCGCCGGTAGTAATCGGTGCTCAACCCGGCGAGGAGAGCCAGCTCTTCGCGACGAAGGCCACGAACCCGGCGACCGTCGCCGGGCACCAGGCCGACGTCGCGCGGCGTCACCGCTTCCCGCCTCGCGCGTAAGAACGACGAGAGCTCCGCGGATCGGTACGTCATAGCTCAGAAAAGCGAGACGGCCCCGACCGGTATTCCCAGTCGGGGCCTCTCACCTGTCACACGAGTCGGGGTGGCGGGATTCGAACCCACGACCTCTTCGTCCCGAACGAAGCACGCTACCAAGCTGCGCCACACCCCGTGTGAAGCCACGACAGCGTATCGCACGGGGTGCGGAAGAAGCCAAACGCATGACACGCCGCGGGATGGAATGGGTATGTCAGTGGTGTTGTGCACACTAACGAACAGCAACAACCGAAACGAGGCGGGTCATGACCGGACTGGGTGCATCGCTCTACCTGGGCTTCTTCGCGCTGGCAGCGCTGTGGCTGTTCCTCACCTCGGACGGGCCGCTGACCCCGCTGTCGCGGAGGTCACACGATCAGGGCCAGGAGCCGGACCGTTCGAACTCGGCGAGCGCCTCGGCCGGTTCTGACGGATCGAGTCCGTGGCTGGTGAGCCACTCCTCGCGAAAGTAGGTGTCGGCGTAGCGTTCCCCGCCGTCGCACAGGAGCGTCACGATCGAGCCGGACCGGCCGGCCTCTGCCATCTCACACAGCAGCTTGAACGCACCCCACACGTTCGTCCCGGTCGACGGACCCACCCGTCGGCCCAGTACCCGGCTCACGTGATGGGCCGCCGCCACCGAGGCGGCATCGGGCACCACCATCATCCGATCGACCACACCCGGCAGGAACGACGGCTCCACCCGCGGCCGGCCGATGCCTTCGATGCGTGAGGACATCCCGGTGACCACGTGGGGGTCGTCGTGCACATACGACGGGTAGAACGCCGAGTTCTCCGGATCGACCACGCACAGTCGGGTCGGGTGCCTGCGATACCGCAGGTAGCGGCCGATCGTCGCGCTCGTACCGCCGGTGCCCGCCCCGACGACGATCCACTCCGGAATCGGATGGGTCTCGCGCACCATCTGGTCGAAGATCGACTCGGCGATGTTGTTGTTGCCGCGCCAGTCGGTGGCGCGCTCGGCGTTGGTGAACTGGTCGAGGTAGTACCCGCCCGTCTCCTCGGCCAGCCGCTGCGCCTCGGCATACACCTGCGCCGACTCGGTGACGAAATGGCAACGCCCGCCCTGGGATTCGATCAACGCCACCTTGGTCGCACTGGTCGACGCGGGCATCACCGCGATGAACGGCAACCCGATCATCGATGCGAAGTACGCCTCCGACACCGCCGTCGAACCCGACGAGGCCTCGATCACCGTCGTCCCCTCGCAGATCCACCCGTTGCACAGCGCGTAGAGGAACAGCGACCGCGCGAGCCGGTGCTTGAGGCTGCCCGTGATGTGGGTGCTCTCGTCCTTCAGATACAGCGCCAGATCGCAGTCGTGGCCCCACCGCGACGGCAGCGGATAGCGCAGCAGATGAGTGTCAGCGCTGCGGCGCGCGTCGGCCTCGATGAGCCGAACGGCGTTGTCGACCCAGGAACGGGACCGATCCTGCGCGGCGGAGGCGGCCGGGTGGCTCACCGCGCCGATACGGTCGGATGTGACTGTCCGGCAACGCTTCCCGCATCGGAACCACCGGTCGGAGCTGCGACCAGCGTCAACAACGTGGCCTCCGGCCGGCAGCAGAACCGCAGCGGCGCGAACGGCGACGTGCCGATCCCCGCCGACACGTGCAGCTGGGTGCGTGCACCCCACCGGGACGGGCCCTTGACCCGCGACCGGTCCAACTCGCAGTTGGTGACGATCGCGCCGTAGAACGGCAGGCACAGCTGCCCACCGTGAGTGTGCCCCGCCATCACGAGCTGATAGCCGTCGGCGGCGAAACGGTCGAGCACCCGCGGCTCGGGGGAGTGCGTCAACCCCAACGTCAGGTTCGCCGTCGGATCGGCCGCCCCTTCGACGGTCGCGTAGCGGTCCCGCGACAGGTGCGGATCGTCGACGCCGGCCGCAGCGATCCGCAGGCCCGCGACGTCGAGATCGCGGCGGGTGTGTGTCATGTCCAGCCAGCCGCGCTCGGTGAACGCCGCGCGCAGATCCTGCCAGGGCAGCGGTTCACCGTGAATGCGGTGCGTGGGCTTGGTCAGATAGTTCGCCGGGTTCTTCAGCCGTGGCGCGAAATAGTCGTTGCTGCCGAAGACGAACACCCCGGGCACCGACAGCAGGTCGCCGAGGGCCTGCACCACAGCCGGCACCGCCTTCGGGTGCGCCAGGTTGTCCCCGGTGTTGACCACCAGATCCGGCTCCAGGCCCGCGAGGTCACGGAGCCAGGCCTGCTTGCGGCGCTGCCCCGGACGCATGTGGATGTCGCTGATGTGCAACACCTTCAGCGGTGACGAACCCGGCGACAGCACCGGCATGGTCGCCTCCCGGACCACGAACGCGTTGCGTTCGATCACCGAGGCGTAGGCGATGCCGGCCACGAGCGTGCCGGCCGACACGAGGGTGGTGTTCTTTGCGGCGCTTTTCACCTTCGAACCAGCAGAACCAGGCATCGTTCAAGCGTACTGCCACCGGCTGAGCCGCGAGCGGCGCGCGCCGATCAGGGGGGTGGTGGCGGCGCGGGCGGCGGCGGGCCGAGCACCGGCACGGTGATCGGCGGCAGACCCGGGATGTTGATCACGGTCTCCCCGACCGGAGGCGGCGGGGCACCCGGCGGCAACGCGCCCGGCGGAGGCGGCGGCGGAGCCGGGGCGATGCCGTTGGAGATCTGGATCGTGATGATCGACCCCGGCACCGTCTGCCCACTCGGCGACGTCCCGACGACGGTGCCGTAGGACGACCCGCTGTTCACCGGGGTCGCCTGGTCGGCGACCTGGAAGCCGGCCTCGCGCAGCCGGGCGCGCGCAGTGTCCTGGCTCATCCCCGCCACGCTCGGCACCCGCGACCCGGGCGCGCCGTCGACGTAGCGCGGGTCGGTCGGCGGCAGCGTGACATCGGTGAACGGGGTGGTCAGGGGTTCCATCGCGGTGAACCAGGTGCGGGCCGGCTCGTTGCCGCCGAACAGATTTCCGTCGCCGCACTGACGCAGCGGGAACGAGCACAGTTCACCGGGGGAGTTGGAGTCGTCGTAGATGTAGTTCGCGGCCGCGAAGTGGTTGGTGAAACCCAGGAAGCCTGACGAGCGGTGCGCCTCGGTGGTGCCGGTCTTGCCGGACATCGGCAGGTTCCAGCCGACCGAGCCCGCCGCCCCGGCCGCGGTACCGCCGCCCTGGTCGTCCTTGCTCATCGCATTGGCCAGCGTGTTTGCCAGGCCCTCGGGCACCGCCTGCTCGCACGTCTCCGTCGTCACGGCGACCTCTTCGCCGCGGCGGTCCAGGACCTGCCCGATCGGGTTGGGCGGGCACCACGTGCCACCGGAGGCGAGCGTGGCGGCGACGTTGGACAGTTCCAGCGCGTTCACCTCGACCGGACCCAGCGTGAACGATCCGATGTTCTGGCGCTTGATGAAGTCGGCGAGGCTCTCGTTGCTCTCGGGGTCGTAATCCCTGGCCGTCCCGGGCAGCGCGTAGGAGCGCAGCCCGAGCCGCACCGCCATGTCGACCGTGCGCTGCACGCCGACCTGCGCGATCAGCTTCGCGAATGCGGTGTTCGGCGATGTCGCCAGCGCATCGGTGACGCTCATCTGACCGCGGTAGTTGCCCGCGTTCTGCACACACCAGGTAGCCGGTGGGCAGCCCTTGGCGCCGCCGGAGCCCAGCCCCTTGGCCTCGAACCGCGACGGCGCGTCGAGCGTGGCGTTGATGCCCATCCCCATGTCCAGGGCCGCGGCGGTGGTGAACACCTTGAAAATCGATCCGGCGCCGTCACCCACCAGGGAGAAGGGCTGCGGCTGCATCGTCTCCCCGGCGTCGAGGTTCAGCCCGTAGGTACGGTTGCTGGCCATCGCGAGCACCGGGTGGCTCTCCTTACCCGGCTGGATCACGCTCATCACGCTCGCGACGCCGTCCAGGTCGGGAGCCGCGATGCCGTCGATCGACGACTTGACCGTGTTCTGCACGTCGGGGTCCAGCGTCGTCTTGATCAGATAGCCACCCTTGGCCACCTGGTCCTTGCTGATCCCGGCGCGCGCCAGGTAGTCGAGCGCGTAATCGCAAAAGAACGCCCGGTCACCGGCGGCGATGCAGCCACGCGGAAGCTCCTTGGGCGTCGGCAGGATGCCCAGCGGCTCCTGCTTGGCGGCGCGCAGCGCATCCGCCTGGTCGGGGATGTTCTCGATCATCGTGTCGAGCACCAGGTTGCGCCGCGCCAGCGCGCCGTCGGGGTTGGTGTACGGGTTCAGCGTGCTCGTCGACTGCACCATGCCGGCCAACAGCGCGGCCTGCTGCCAGTTCAACTCCGAGGCGTTGACACCGAAGTAGGTCTGCGCCGCGTCCTGGATACCGAAGGCGCCGTTGCCGAAGGACACCAGGTTGAGGTAGCGGGTCAGGATCTCCGGCTTGGTGAAGGTCTTGTCCAGCGTGAGGGCCATCCGGATCTCGCGCAGCTTGCGCGCCGGCGTGGTCTCGATGGCGGCGCGCTTCTCGGCGTCGGTCTGGGCGATCACCAACAGCTGGTAGTTCTTCACGTACTGCTGCTCGAGCGTCGACCCGCCGCGGGTGTCGAGGTTGCCCGACAGGTAGCCCGAGAGGCCTGTCAGCGTGCCCTGCCAGTCCACACCGTTGTGCTCGGCAAACCTCTTGTCCTCGATCGAGACGATGGCCAATTTCATCGTGTTGGCGATCTGATCGCTGGGTACCTCGAAGCGCCGCTGGCTGTAGAGCCATGCGATGACGTTGCCCTTGGCGTCGACCATCGTCGACACCTGGGGGACCTCACCCTCGACCAGTTGGGCCGATCCGTTGGCGACCACATCGGAGGCGCGATTGGACATCAGGCCGATTCCGCCGACGACGGGGAACATCAGCCCCGCGGCGATCACGCTGGCCAGAAGTACGCACCAGGCGAGCTTGATCACCGTGACCGCACGCGGCGGCCCGGCCTTGTCCTCCTCCGGCATGGGTACAGAGTAGCGACGCCCGCTCAGCACACCGCCCCCGAGCGCCTCCTCCTGCCTCCTGGCAGGACCTGACAAACGCCGAGGTCGCGCACCAGGTTGGGCACTGTACCGCCGGGACTGCACGGTTGTCCCAAAAAAGTGGTCACGAACGTATTGCGCAAAACGCCGGTGACCACCTAAATTGAGCGCACAGTGCGATACAGGTCACACAAGGACCTCGCAGTGTGGCGTAGATCGCACCTAGGTGATCGACGTCGGGGAATCAGCCGTCTGCGTTGTCGGGGCGCGGCCAGAACTAAGGGGATCGCTGGTGTCAGTTACCAAGCCCGCCGCACGCAAGACCACGGAGAATCCTTCGGGCGATTCCATTCTGCACGGCGCGGAGGCAGAAGCCCGTATTGCTTGGGTTTCGCAAGCTCGGTGTCGCCAGACTGATCCCGACGAGCTGTTCGTCCGCGGCGCCGCACAGCGCAAGGCCGCGGTCATCTGCCGGCACTGCCCCGTCATCGCCGAGTGCGGCGCCGACGCTCTCGACAACCGCGTGGAGTTCGGTGTGTGGGGCGGGATGACCGAGCGTCAGCGTCGCGCCCTGCTCAAGCAGCACCCGGATGTGGTCTCCTGGTCGGACTTCTTCGCCGCTCAGCGCAAACACCGCAGCGCGGGCTAGAGGCTTAAGTCCTTCCCGGGCGTCAAAATTTGCCTGGGGTCATCTGATCGCCGACCGAGCGGCCTGACTGTGTCAGGCCGCTGTCGTCTCTCCGGTGATCTGATCGGCGATGGCGCGGAGCGCCTCGAGGTCCGACACGTCGAACGGCAGGGACGGCACACCAACGATCGCCACATGGGGGTTGGCGCCGGTGAAGCGCGACAGCAGCCGCACCTCCCGCTTGGCCGTCGACGCCCGGTCGGCATGCACCCGCAGCACCCCGGCCGTGAGCGAGCCCGGATCGGAGCCGTCCAACTGATCGGCGGCCTTGCTGGCCGTGTCTGAGTTCAGGTCGCACAGCGTCGGGTGGGTTCGGTTGAGGATCAGCCCGGCCAGCGGCATGCGCTCCGAGGACAGCCGGTCGACGAAGAACGATGCCTCGCGCAGGGCGTCCGGTTCCGCCGCCGAGACGACGACGAACTGGGTGCCGCGGCGCTTGAGGAGTTCGTAGGTCCGGTCGGCCTTCTCCCGGAACCCGCCGAAGGTCGCGTCCAGCGACTGGACGAAACCGGCTGCGTCCGAGAGCATCTGGGAGCCCAGGATCGTCGACATGCCCTTCATCGCCAGGCCCACCGCGCCGGTGACCAGGCGGCCGATGCCCCGGCCGGGTGCCAGCAGAACCCGCCACAGCCGGCTGTCCATGAAGCTGCCCAGCCGCTTCGGCGCATCCAGGAAGTCCAGCGCATTGCGCGACGGCGGGGTGTCCACGACGATCAGATCCCACTTGTCTTCGGCCAGAAGCTGTCCCAGCTTCTCCATGGCCATGTACTCCTGCGTACCCGCCAGTGACGTGGCCACGGTTTGGTAGAACTGGTTGTCCAGGATGGCGTCGGCGCGCTCGGATCCGGAGTACTGGATGACCATCTCGTCGAACGTCCGGCGCATGTCGAGCATCATCGCGTGCAACTCACCGGAGACCTCCGGCGCCAACGGGACACGCTGGGGGACGTTGCCCAGATCCTTGATACCGAGTGCCTGGGCGAGCCGCTTCGCCGGGTCGATGGTCAGCACGACGACGGTGCGGCCGTACTCGGCGGCCCGCAGCGCCATCGCGGCGGCCGTCGTGGTCTTCCCGACCCCGCCCGCGCCACAACACACGACGACGCGATTGGCCCTGTCGCGCAGGATCGACCCCATGTCCAGGGCCACCGGAGCGGTGCTCATCATCTGCCTCTCGTCACCGCACGCCCTGCTGGGCGAGCGCTTCGGCCAATTCGTACAGACTGCCGAGATCGACGCCGTCGGCGATTGCCGGCAGGTCGAGGCGCGGGACCGCGAGATCGGTCAGCTGCTCGGCGCTTTCCGCCCGCGCCGCGATACGCGTTGCGTGCTGGATCGTCTCGGTCAGCAGCCCTGCGAAATCGTTGTCCGACAACGTGATCCCTGCACTCGACAGTCCCGCGCGGACCTCGTCGGCGTCGATGCCGCCCTCGGCCGCCTTGGCCAGATCGTCAGGCGGTAGGTACGCCGGGATGTTGCGGTTGATGATCACCGAACCGATCGGCAGTTCCATCTCGCGCAGTTCGGCGATCGCCTCCAGGGTCTCCTGCACCGGCAGCGCCTCGAGCAGCGTGACCAGGTGGATCGCGGTGAGGTCGGAGTGCAGCAGCCGCACCACGCCGTCGGCCTGCGAGTGCACCGGTCCACCCTTGGCCAGATCGGACACCGCCTTGGTCACGTCGAGGAAGCGTGCGATCCGGCCCGTCGGCGGCGAATCGACGACCACCGCGTCGTAGTAGCCGTACTTGCCCTTGGCTTCCTTCGGGGTGCGGGTGACCACCTCTTTGATCTTCCCGGTGAGCAGCACGTCCCGTAGGCCAGGAGCGATCGTCGTCGCGAATTCGACGGCTCCGATGCGGCGCATCGCGCGCCCGGCCAGCCCCAGGTTGTAGAACATGTCGAGGTATTCCAAGAACGCGGCCTCGGTGTCGACGGCCAGGGCGTTGACCTGCCCGCCGCCCTCGGCGGTCGCGATCTTGACTTCCTCGTACGGCAGCGGCGGGACGTCGAAGAGCTGCGCAATGCCTTGCCGCCCTTCGACTTCCACGAGCAGCACCTTGCGCCCCCCGGCGGCCAGGGCCAGAGCCAGCGCGGCTGCGATCGTCGACTTACCGGTGCCACCTTTGCCGCTGACGAAATGCAGGCGCGCCTCGGTCAGCCGCGCCGGCCACGAACCGTGCGGTGAGCCCTCTGCTGTGGTTGCCACCACTGCATGCTAGCCATAGCGGTTCGGCCGCCGGATAAGCTCAGCCGCATGAGCGAATCGACCCGGTGGGAATACGCGACCGTCCCGTTGCTGACGCATGCGACCAAACAGATCCTCGACCAGTGGGGCGAGGACGGCTGGGAGCTGGTGTCGGTGCTGCCGGGTCCGACCGGCGAGCAGCACGTCGCTTACCTGAAGCGCGCCAAGTGACGTCCGGCGGGCAGGAGCGGAGCGACCCGGGGAATCGTCGGTGGTCCGAGCGGCTGGGCGAACTGGGTATCGCCCTGCCCGAGGTCGTCGCCCCGCTCGCGGCCTACGTGCCCGCGGTCCGTACCGGAAACCTCGTCTACACCGCCGGGCAGCTGCCCATCTCCGGTGGTGAGCTCGTCGAGACCGGCAAGGTGGGCGCCGAGGTGTCGGTCGAGGACGCCGCCCACCTGGCCCGTCGCTGCGCGCTCAACGCGCTCTCGGCCGTCGACGCCCTCGTCGGGATCGACGCGGTGGTGCGGGTGGTCAAGGTCGTCGGCTTCGTCGCATCCGCGCCCGGATTCGGCGGCCAGCCCGTCGTCATCAACGGCGCCTCGGAACTGTTGGGGGAGATCTTCGGTGACGCGGGTGCGCACGCCCGCTCGGCCGTCGGGGTGTCGGAGCTGCCGCGCAATGCACCGGTGGAAGTGGAGCTCATTGTCGAGGTCGCCGGAGGCGACGATTAGGCCGAGGTTCAGTAGATGGAGCACCCCGCGTACGGACTGCTGCGGCCGGTCACCGAGACCGCGTCGGTGCTGCTGTGCGACAACCCGGGGCGCATGACGCTCGACGGCACCAACACCTGGGTGCTGCGCGGCCCCGGCACCGATGAGATGGTGGTCGTCGATCCCGGCCCGGACGACCGCGACGAGCACATCGAGCGGCTCGCCGCGCTGGGCCGCATCACCCTGGTGCTGATCAGTCACCGGCACGAGGACCACACCGGCGGGATCGACCGGCTCGTCGACCTGACAGGCGCGGTCGTGCGGGCGGTGGGCAGCGGGTTCCAGCGGGGGATGGGCGGGCCCCTGGTCGACGGGGAAGTGATCGACGCGGCCGGGCTGCGCATCACCGTGATGGCCACGCCGGGCCACACCGCGGACTCGCAGTCGTTCCTACTCGACGATGCCGTGCTGACCGCGGACACCGTGCTGGGCCGCGGCACGACCGTCATCGACAAAGAGGACGGCGCCCTCGGCGATTACCTGGAGTCGCTGCACCGGCTGCGTGGTCTCGGCCACCGCACGGTGCTGCCCGGGCATGGTCCCGACCTCGACGATCTGGTCGCGGTCGCCGACGCCTACCTGGCGCATCGGCACGACCGCCTGGATCAGATTCGCGGTGCGCTGCGAGACCTCGGCGACGACGCCACGGCGCGGTCGGTCGTCGAGCACGTGTACACCGACGTCGACGAGAAGCTGTGGGACGTGGCCGAGTGGAGCGTGCAGGCGCAGTTGGACTACCTGCGCCGCTAGATCCCTAGCGGGCCCGCCTCGCCAGCCGCTCGGAGTCGCTGATCAGCACGCTCTTGCCCTCGAGGCGGATCCAGCCGCGGTGGGCGAAGTCGGCGAGCGCCTTGTTCACGGTCTCGCGGGACGCGCCGACGAGCTGCGCGATCTCTTCCTGCGTCAGATCGTGGGTGACGCGCAGCGCGCCGCCCTCCTGCGTGCCGAAGCGCTGGGCCAGCTGCAGCAGCTGCTTGGCCACCCGGCCCGGCACGTCGGTGAAGATCAGGTCCGCGAGGTTGTTGTTGGTGCGGCGCAGCCGGCGGGCGAGTACCCGCAGCAACTGCTCGGCGATCTCGGGGCGATCGGCGATCCACGCGCGCAGCGCCTCACGGTCCATCGACACCGCCCGCACCTCGGTGATGGTGGTGGCACTCGACGTGCGCGGGCCCGGATCGAAGATCGACAGCTCGCCGAACATGTCCGACGGTCCCATGATCGTCAGCAGGTTCTCGCGGCCATCCGGTGAACGCCGGCCGATCTTCACCTTGCCGGTGATGATGATGTAGAGCCGGTCGCCGGGCTCACCCTCGGCGAACACGGTGTGCCCGCGGGGAAAGTCGACAGGCTGGAGCTGCTTGGTCAGCGCGGAAACAGCGCTGGGTTCGACCCCTTGGAAGATTCCGGCCCTGGCCAGGATCTCGTCCACGTTGCCCCTTTGGAAGATGTTGGTGGTCAGACACGTCCAGCCGACGTCGGTGACGACGGCTGGATCAGTCTAGAGCCATGCCCTGTCGTGACCAGCCCACGCTACACAGAATTGGCATGTCGGGTCTGCTGAAACCCGTTATTGAGGCTGTGTGGGAACGACGCAGTCGTCGGCAAACCCGATGCGGCCGGCGCGCGCACGGGCGCCGCCGCCACCTCGCGCTCCACCCGCCGCCGGTTCTGGTCGCTGATCGCGGTGTCCAGTCCGTCGCGCACGAGTGCGTCGACGTCGCTGGCCTCGGCCTGACTCAGGAAGTCGGCAACCTCGGCTGCCGAGATGGTCTGCTCGCGCAGCCCGGCCTCCACCCTCTCGAGCCCGAAGGTCGCCAACATCAACAACCCGGGTATCAGCGCGACGAGCAACCACGACACATGCGGAAGTAAACACGGCCAAGGTCTCGGAGGGATCACGAAAAGCCCTCGTTAACGACCTTTCTGAGGTCGACTCGCCCTCTGCCGTGTCGGGGGTGGTCAGTACCCTGACGAGGTGACCGCGACGAGCCGTACCGGCAAATCGGTAGCCAAATGGGACCGAGAGACGCACCTGGGTCTGGTGCGGCGGGCCCGCCGGATGAATCGCACACTGGCCGAAGCATTTCCGCATGTGTACTGCGAGCTCGACTTCACCAACCCCCTCGAGCTCACCGTCGCCACCATCTTGAGCGCGCAGAGCACCGACAAGCGCGTCAACCTGACCACGCCCGCGTTGTTCGCCACCTATCGCACCGCGCAGGACTACGCCCAGGCCGACCGGGCGCAGCTCGAGGAACTGATCCGTCCCACCGGGTTCTTCCGCAACAAGGCGTCCTCGCTGATCCGGCTGGGGCAGGAGCTGGTCGAGCGGTTCGACGGCGAGGTGCCCGCCACTCTCGACGAACTGGTGACGCTGCCCGGCGTGGGGCGCAAGACCGCCAACGTCATCCTCGGCAACGCGTTCGACGTCCCCGGGATCACCGTCGACACCCATTTCGGCCGGCTGGCCCGGCGCTGGCGCTGGACCGCCGAAGAGGACCCGGTCAAGGTCGAGCACGCGGTCGGAGAACTGATCGAGCGTCGCGAATGGACGCTGCTTAGCCATCGGGTGATCTTCCACGGCCGGCGCGTGTGTCATGCCCGCAAGCCCGCCTGCGGGGTGTGCGTGCTCGCCAAGGACTGCCCGTCCTACGGCATCGGGCCCACCGATCCGCTGGTGGCGGCCCCGCTGGTGAAGGGCCCCGAAACGGAGCACCTGCTGGCCCTGGCCGGCCTCTAGAGCGCCGATGAGCACATCGGCACGGTGGAGCGTCGTGGCGCTGGTGGTCCTCATCGCGCTCGGCATCGCGCTGTTCAACGAGTTGGGTGACGATCCGGCCGGTCCCGACGCACCCGCGGAGCCCGGAGCGGTGTCCGCGCGCGACAAGCGGGACGCCGACACCCCCGCCGCCCTGGCGGGCCCGCGAGCCGAGGCCGCTCTGGCTGCCTGCCCGACCCCTGGTGCTGTCCCCGGGCCGGAGGTACTGCGGGGCATCGTCGTCGAATGCGCCGGCGACGGAGCCCCGGTCGACGTCGCGCGGGCGGTCGCGGGGCGGCCGACGGTGCTCAATCTGTGGGCCTACTGGTGCGGTCCGTGCGCCGACGAACTACCGGCGATGGCCGAGTACCAGCGCCGCGCCGGGTCGCAGGTCCAGGTCCTCACCGTGCACCAGGACGAGAACGAGACCGCCGGGTTGCTCCGGCTCGCCGAGCTCGGCGTGCACCTGCCCACACTGCAGGACGGCCGGCGCCAGATCGCCGCTGCGCTGCAGGTCCCCAACGTGATGCCGGCGACGGTGGTGCTGCGCGCGGACGGTAGCGTGGCGCAGATCCTGCCCCGGTCGTTTGCCACCGCCGACGAGATCGCCGCCGCAGTGGACCCGACGATAGGAGTGAGGTGAGCTGGGAGATCGCCGACGGTGAGCTGACGCCTGACGCCGCACCGCCCTGGTTGGCCCCGCTCGTCACCGATCCGACCTTGATCAAGGACGCCTACCGCCGCCGCGTCCCGGCCGAGGTCCTCGCCGCGCTGACCGCGGCCAACGCCACCGCAGCCGTCACCGGCGCCCGTCGCGACGCCGCCGTGCTCGTGCTGTTCTCCGGCCCGCAGGACGGCGCGCCCGGCGAGCTCCCCGCCGACGCGGACCTCCTGGTCACCGTCCGGGCCGCCACACTGCGCCATCACGCCGGTCAAGCGGCGTTCCCGGGCGGCGCCGCCGACCCGGGCGACCGCAGCCCCGTGCACACCGCGCTGCGTGAAGCCACCGAGGAGACCGCCCTTCAGGCGTCGCGACTGCGAACTCTGGCCACCCTGGACACGATGTTCATTCCGCCGTCGGGATTCCAGGTCGTACCGGTGCTCGCGTACTCCGCCGACCCCGGGCCCGTCGCGGTCGTCGACCAGTCCGAGACCGCCGTCGTCGCCCGGGTCCCCGTACGCGCGTTCGTCAACCCGGCGAATCGGCTCATGGTGTACCGCAAGGAGAACACCCGCCGCTCGGCCGGTCCGGCGTTCCTGCTCAACCAGATGCTGGTGTGGGGATTCACCGGCCACGTGATCGCCGCGATGCTCGACGTCGCCGGCTGGACGCAGCCCTGGGACACCGACTCCGTGCACGAACTCGGCGATGCAATGGCGCGTCTGGAGGCCGAGGGCAGCTACGGTGAGGTCCAACGATGACATCGTCACAGTGGCTGGACATAGCCGTACTCGCAGTAGCGCTGATCGCCGCCATCTCGGGCTGGCGATCCGGCGCGCCCGGTTCTGTGCTGGCCCTGGTCGGTGTCGTGCTGGGCGCGGTCGCCGGTGTGCTGCTGGCCCCGCACGTGGTGAACCACATCGACGGGCCGAGGACCAAGCTCTTCGTCACGCTGTTCCTCATCCTGGCGCTGGTGGTGGTCGGTGAGATCGCGGGTGTGGTCCTCGGGCGCGCGGTCCGCGGCGCCATCCGCAATCCCACTCTGCGCGTGGTGGACTCGGTGATCGGCGTGGCCGTGCAACTGGTGCTGGTGCTGACCGCGGCGTGGCTGCTCGGCACCGCCCTGATCTCCTCGCCGCAGCCGAACCTGGCCGCCGCCGTGCAGGGGTCGAGGGTGATCGCCGAGGTCGACTCGGTGGCGCCGAACTGGTTGCGCTCCGTCCCGGGCCGGCTGTCCGGGCTGTGGGACACCTCCGGGCTGCACGACGTCCTGAAGGACTTCGGCCCGACCCCGGTCGCCGCCGTCGACGCGCCGGACGCGTCGCTGGCCACCTCGGCCGTCGTCGGGACCACGCGATCCAGCGTCGTCAAGGTGCGCGGTGTCGCGACCAGCTGCCAGAAAGTGCTGGAGGGCAGCGGGTTCGTCGTCGCCCCCAACCGGGTGATGTCCAACGCCCACGTCGTCGCCGGGTCGGACAGCGTCACCGTCGAGGTCGACGGACAGACCTACGACGCCAAGGTCATCAGCTACGACCCCAACGCCGACATCTCGATTCTCGACGTGCCCAACCTGCCGTCCGCGCCGCTGCAGTTCGTCGACACCGAGGCCCCCGCCGGCACCGACGGCATCGTGATG
The DNA here is from genome assembly GCF_003254575.1 of Mycobacterium kyogaense. Taxonomy (GTDB): domain Bacteria; phylum Actinomycetota; class Actinomycetes; order Mycobacteriales; family Mycobacteriaceae; genus Mycobacterium; species Mycobacterium kyogaense. The sequence continues at coordinate 18,674 of NZ_QJUA01000001.1, forward strand.
GGCTATCCCGGCGGTGGTGACTTCACCGCGACGCCCGCGCGGGTGCGCGAGGTGATCGAACTCAACGGTCCCGACATCTACCGCAGCACCACCGTGACGCGCGAGGTGTACACGATCCGGGGCACCGTCAAGCAGGGCAACTCCGGCGGGCCGATGATCAACCGATCGGGCAAGGTGCTCGGCGTGGTGTTCGGTGCGGCCGTCGACGACGTCGACACCGGTTTCGTGCTGACCGCCCAGGAGGTGTCCCGGCAGATGGCCAAGGTCGGCAACGTCGCGCCGGTGGCGACGGGCGCCTGCATCAGCGGCTGATCAGCCGTACACCTGCCGAAGGAACCGGTCCAGCTGCGCGTTGACCGCTCCCGGCGCCTCTTCGTGTGCGAAATGTCCTGCGCCGTCGACAGATACGTAACGACCGTGCGGCGCGTACTTCTGGGTGCGGTACACCGGATCGGCGAGCACATACGGGTCGCTGTCGCCGCGCAGATGCAACACGGGCACCGCGATCGGGCGCTTCATCGAGCGCATGAATCGGCGACCCTCGCTGCGCAGCTGACTACGCACCGCCCACCGCTGGTACTCCAACGCTGAGTGAGCGGCCGACGGGATCTGGATCGCCCGCCGCAGCAGGGGCATCGTCTCGGCGAAGTCGTCGCTCGCCTGCCACGGGGCGCTGGACCGGGCGCGCACGATGCGCTCGAGTTCGGCGGCATCGTGGCGGGTCAGAGCACGTTCCGGCCACATCGGCAGCTGATAGCGCAGCATCGAGGGGAGCAGCGCCCGGCCTTGATCGCGGCGGCGCACCGTCGACGCCCGCAGCGCCGCCGGATGCGGCGAGCTGACCACCGCTATCGCGCGCACCACGCGCGGATGCAGCACCGCCGTGGCCCAGCAGACCAGGCCGCCGTCGGCGTGGCCCACCAGCGTCGCGGTGTTGTGTCCCAGCGCCCGCACCAGACCCGCCGTGTCGCCGGCGAGCGTCCACCCGTCGTATCCGCGCGGCGGCTTGTCGCTGCCGCCGTACCCGCGCAGATCGACCGCCACCACCCGCGCCCCCGACAACCCCCGTAGCTGATGCCGCCAGGACCACCAGAACGAGCCGAAGCCGTGCAGCAGGATCACCAGCGGACGGTCGGTCAGCGGCCGCGACTGATCGTCGGCACCCGACTCCCGCTCGGCCTCGACGACGTGAAAGCGAATGCCGTTGGCGTGCACGTCCAGATGGCGCCACGGTCCGCCGACGCGAACGACCGACGGATCGGGTGCGGCCATTACCAGCCGGACGGGTCCGTCGTCGCCGGCTGCTTGCCGTTCGTGGCCGTGCTCGAGCCCGTGCCTGCCGCGACAGCCTTCTTGTCGGCGCCGCCGCCGAACGCCTCGGGGATCTCCTTGACCGATTCGATGGTCTTGCGGGGACCTCGGATGCGCCTCACCTTGAGGAAGCCGATCAGGGCCAACACCGCGGTGACCACGACCATGAATCCGAACACGATCAGGAACGCCGCCCAGCGCCACAGCCACGTGTCGAGCAGCTCGGCGACGAAGAAGAAGAAAAAGAACGTGGAGTAGAACAACACCACCAGCGCCAAGATGAAGAAGACGCTGCCGGTCAGGCCCTTCTTCACGTCACGGGTGATCTCGGCCTTCGCGAGCTCGACCTCGGCGCGGACCAGGGTCGACACCTGGGCTGTCGCATCCTTGACCAGATCACCGATCGACGGGTCCGGCTTCGGCGCATGCGGGTCCACAAGCGGTATGGATGTCACCGTCGCCGGTGCGCCGTTACTGCGATCGCTCACAAGAGCTTCCTTCCCCGCATGTGATCTGGTCGCGGCTTATGTTGCCACGTGGCGTGAAACGAAACGATCCGGCGGTGACGTTAGACTGCCTTGATTCCTTCCATGGCGGGTCGGGCCGTGATCATCGGGGTATCGATTGGGGCGAGCGTGACGACGAACGACCAGCCACGAGTTCTTTCTGCGATCTTCGCGGTGCTGATGCTGCTCGGTGCGGGGCTCATCGGCGCCACCGGTGTCGCTCACGCGGCCGCTCCGGTCACCCTCGGCGGAGGTTCCGGTCTGGTCGTCAACGGCGACACGCTGTGCACCTTGACCGCGATCGGCTCCGACCGCAGCGGAAACCTCATCGGCTTCACCTCCGCGCACTGCGGCGGGCCCGGCGCAGTCGTCGCGAGTGAGGCCGAGCAGGATGCGGGCATCGTCGGGACGATGGTGGCCGGCAACGACGTGCTGGACTACGCGGTCATCAAGTTCGACCCGGCCAAGGTGCGTCCCGTCAACGAGATCAACGGGTTCCGCATCGACGGCATCGGACCCGACCCCACGTTCGGCGAAGTGGCGTGCAAGCTGGGCCGCACCACCGGCTACTCGTGCGGCGTCACCTGGGGACCCGGGCAGCAGCCCGGCACGATCGTCAACCAGGTGTGCGGACAGCCCGGTGACTCCGGCGCCCCCGTCACCGTCGACAACAAGCTCGTCGGCATGATCCACGGCGCGTTCTCCGAAGACCTGCCCACCTGCGTCGTCAAGTTCATCCCGCTGCACACGCCTGCAGTGACGATGTCGATCAACACCCAGCTGGCCGACATCACGGCCAAGAACAGGCCGGGCAGCGGGTTCGTACCCGTCGGCCCGGCCTGACGTCGGCCACGTCTCTCCGCGCACCGCGCGGCGCAACCGAATCGCGGCGCTGACGATCAGCGCGATCACCGCGCCGACACCCGCTGCGCCGAGCAGCGCGACACCCTGCGCGAGGTCGAAGTTCCAGCCGACGAAGTTGATCGTGGTGTGCACCGTGTTCTGCAGCACGAAGACCACCAGCGCGACGGCGAGCAGGAACGCAACGCTCAGCGAGAACTTCGCGGCGAAACCCGAACGACGGGCGGGGGTGTGCTCGGTGGTGCGGTGCGTGGTCATGGTCGATCCCTCTTTTCTGTGATCCGTTGTGTCACAGATGGAGACGGGATCGATCGGCGAAACCGAACGTCGCGCGGGCGTGACGCTGCACACCCGCGCGACAGGTTTACTTGCTGGCCCGGATCGCTTCGAAGACGCTGGGGTCGACGAGCGTGGACGTGTCACCGAGTTCGCGGCCCTCGGCGACGTCGCGCAGGAGCCGGCGCATGATCTTGCCGCTGCGGGTCTTGGGAAGCTCCGGGACGACGTGGATCTCCCGCGGCTTGGCGATGGGGGAGATCTCCCGGGCGACTTCGGCGCGCAACTCGTCGACCATCGACTCCTCCCCGCCGTGGGCGCTGGACTTGAGGATCACGAACGCGCAGATCGCCTGGCCCGTGTGCTCGTCGGAGGCGCCGACGACTGCGGCCTCGGCCACCCCGGAGTGACCGACCAGGGCCGATTCCACCTCCGCGGTGGAGATGCGATGCCCGGAGATGTTCATGACGTCGTCGATGCGGCCCAGGACCCAGATCTCGCCGTCCTTGCCGTAGCGGGCGCCGTCACCGGCGAAGTACCAGCCCTGCTCGGCGAAACGGGACCAGTAGGTCTCCTTGAACCGCTCCGGATCACCCCAGATACCGCGCAGCATCGACGGCCACGGCTTGTCGAGTACGAGGTATCCGCTGGCCTGCTCGCCGTGATCGGTGCCCGCGGCGAGCTCGTTGCCGTCGTCGTCGACGATCTTGGCCGAGATGCCGGGCAGCGCGCGCATTGCCGAGCCCGGCTTGCAGCTCGTGACGCCCGGCAGCGGGGAGATCATGATCGCGCCCGTCTCGGTCTGCCACCAGGTGTCGACGATCGGGGTCTTGTCCGCGCCGAACGCCATCCGGTACCAGCGCCATGCCTCGGGGTTGATCGGCTCGCCCACCGAGCCCAGCAGCCGCAGGCTCGACAGGTCGTGCTCGGCGGGGATCTGGCGGCCCCATTTCATGAAGGTACGGACCAGCGTGGGGGCGGTGTAGTAGACGGTGACGCCGTACTTCTCGATGGTCTCGAAGTGCCGGTGCTCGTTCGGCGAGGCGGGCGTGCCCTCGTAGACGACCTGCGTGACGCCGTTGGACAGCGGCCCGTAGACGATGTAGGTGTGCCCGGTAACCCAGCCGATGTCGGCGGTGCACCAGTAGACGTCGGTCTCGGGCTTGATGTCGAAGACGTTGAAGTGGGTGTACGACGCCTGCGTCAGGTAGCCGCCCGAGGTGTGCATGATGCCCTTGGGCTTGCCGGTCGTGCCTGAGGTGTAGAGCAGGAACAGCGGATGTTCGGAGTCGAACGCCTCCGGGGTGTGGTCGGTGGAGGCCTTGGGGACGACCTCGTCCCACCACAGGTCCCGCCCGTCGGTCCACGGCGTGTCGATACCGGTGCGGCGCACCACGAGCACGTGCTCGACCGGGCTGTCGTCACCGAGGCCGGCGATGGCGTCGTCGACGCCGTCCTTGAGCGAGACCGCCTGTCCGCGTCGGTACTGACCGTCGGTGGTGATAACGATCTTGGCCTGCGCGTCGTCGATGCGGGCCTTCAAGGCGCTGGCGGAGAAACCGGCGAACACCACCGAGTGCATCGCGCCGAGGCGGGCGCAGGCGAGCATCGCGATGATGGCCTCGGGCACCATCGGCATGTAGATCGCCACCCGGTCACCGGTGACGAGGCCGAGTTCGGTCAATGCGTTGGCGGCCTGGCAGACCTCGTCCTTGAGCTCGGCGTAGGTGATGGAGCGGGAGTGCCCGACCGGTTCACCCTCCCAGTGGATCGCGACGCGGTCGCCGTTGCCGGCCTCGACATGGCGGTCGACGCAGTTGTAGGCGACGTTGAGCGTGCCGCCCACGAACCACTTCGCGACCGGCGCCTCCGACCAGTCCAGCACGTCGGTGAAGGGCGTGTCCCACGCCAGCCGCTCGGCCTGGGTGCCCCAGAACGCCAGCCGGTCCGATTCGGCCTCGTCGTAGAGGGCCTCAGTCGCGTTGGCCTGGGCGCTGAACTCGGGGGCAGGCGGGTAGGAAGCCTGAACGTCGGCGTGCGTCTCGGTCATGACTGTGAGGGTAGTCACCCAACGTTGCATCGACGTTGGCGACTCACAACCGTCGCTGCGGGCGGCACCCGGGAGGCGACGAACGTGGCAACCGGCGCGCCGATCGGTCCGCCGACCATCGATTAGCGTGTGCGGGCGTGACCGATCCGCTTGCCCCGCTGACCACTCTGCCCGGCGTCGCCGAGGCGGGGGAGGAGGCGCGCGAGGCCCTGGGCCGGGCGCACCGGCATCGAACGAACCTGCGGGGCTGGCCGGGTACCGCCGCGGAAGCCGCGCTGCGGGCAGCCCGGGCATCGTCGGTACTCGACGGTGGTCCGTTGCAATTCGCCTCCCCCGACACCGACGGTGAGAAGGACCCGGTGCTCGCCGGGGCGCTGCGCGTCGCCGAAGCGCTCGAAGGTGGTCAAGGCTCTCTGATCGGGGTGTGGCGGCGCGCTCCGCTGCAGGCCATCGCCCGGCTGCACTCGCTGGCCGCGGCCGACCTCGTCGACGCCGATGCGCTCGGCCGGCCGCGTACCGATCCGGACATCGGCCGCCGACTGGAACTTCTCGCCGACCTCGCGACGGGCGGCACGCGGGTACCGGCCACCGTGCTGGCCGCGGTCGCGCACGGGGAGCTGCTGACGCTGGCCCCGTTCGGCAGCGCCGACGGCGTGGTGGCGCGCGGGGTGTCCCGGCTGATCACGATCGCCAGCGGACTGGACCCGCACGGGCTGGGAGTGCCGGAGATGCACTGGATGCGCCGGTCGGGGGACTACACCGCTGCGGCACGGGGTTTCGCGTCGGGAACGCCGGCCGGATTGACGGCGTGGCTGGTGCTCAGCAATGAGGCGCTGCATGCGGGCGCTCGCGAGGCGCTGTCCATCGCCGCCCCGGCGTCGTCCTGACGGGCCCTTCCGACCCGTCCTCCTGACCGTGTCCAGCAAAGCAAAAGCGGGCGGCGTTCCGAAGTAATTCGAAAAGTACTTCGGCGCGCCGCCCGCCAGCACGAGCCTCCGGTTACCATGCGTGCGTTGTGGGTTGCGTGGGTGGCCTCGGCGCTGTGCGATCCGTTTCGGCTGCGACCCCACCCAAAGGGCCGTCGTGGCCGTCCGATCTCCGCACTTACGCAGGCCCGCAACACTTTTGCCTGTTCCGCGGCATGTGCGCCGCGTGGGTTCCGGGACTCGTGCTGGGGAGCCGAGGTCGGGAGATCGAGCCTTCTCTTCCGGCTCGACCTTGGCCTCACCCGGCTTCCGTGGTTCCTTTGTACTACGTGACCGCGATCACATCAAGGGCCAAACGCGTCGGTTTCCCGATTCGTTACGCGGAGCTGTCCAGCTACCGCGGTGAAAGGTCAGAAGGCGAAGCGCCGCAGCAGGGTGTAGGTCAGTGCGCCCGCTGCCAGCGCGCTCACGCCGACAGCTGCTGTGGTCGCGACCGCGGCGCCAGACGGTGCGGGCAGCCGGTCGCGCAGCGACACGGGCTTGGAGAACGACCGCACCGGCCAGTCGCGGGCGGCGGCTTCTTTGCGCAGCGCTCGGTCGGGATTGACGACGGTCGGATGTCCGACCGTCGTCAACATCGGCAGGTCGGTGATCGAGTCCGAGTAGGCGTAGCAGTGCTCGAGCGCGTAACCCTCCCGGGCGGCCAGCGCGCGGATCGCCTCCGCCTTGCCTTCTCCGTAGCAGTAGAACGCGATGTCACCGGTGTAGCGGCCGTCCTCGACCACCATCCGGGTGGCCATCGCGTGGGTCGCCCCCAGGGCCCGCGCGATGGGCCCGACGATCTCCTCGCCCGATGCCGATACGACGACCACGTCGCGACCGCACAGCTTGTGGTCGGAGATCAGGTCTGCAGCTTCGGCAAAGACCAGCGGATCGACGATGTCGTGCAACGCCTCGCCCACCACCGACTTGACCTGTTCGACGTCCCACCCCGCGCACATCGTCGTGATGTGGGCGCGCATCCGGTCCATCTGGTCGTGGTCGGCACCCGACATCGTGAACAGGAATTGGGCGTAGGCGGATTTGAGGACCGTCCTCCGATTCATTAGCCCCTGGCTGAAGAACGGTTTGCTGAAAGCCAGCGTGCTCGATTTCGCGATGACCGTTTTGTCGAGATCGAAGAACGCGGCGGTACGCACGGGACGTTCGGGCGGGGGCGTCCCGCCGGTGGCTTCGGCGCCCGTCACAGGCTCGGAGGGGGTCACAGCGTCAGCATAAGACGCGTTCGCGTGACAAATTGCGGCAGATCGTACAAATTGGCAGTTCACGACACGTGTCTTCGACTGCAATCTTTTCTGGATCTGCTCCGACTTCTCTGCGGTGTGGTCTTGCGCCCGCCCGCGCAGGCGTGTGTATAGTGGGCATCACTCGGCTTATGCCGGGTGTGCATCAGCCCGACCCCCCGGGGCTGATACACGACGACCTCCGCCTCCTCCCCCCCTGGCGGGGGTCGTCCCTTTTCTGGGGTCATTCGCAATGCGGATAGGCCACTCCATTCCAATTGGTTGCGGAACGCCGTTTTCGGCGAAGTTCTTCCCGCCGATTCGCCGGCCTGTGGACAAGTCCACGGTCATCCACAGATCCGCGCGCGGCTCTGGCTGAGCACGGCGACGCCGCGCAGCCTGGGAAACATGACCGCTGCCGCCATCCTGATCGCCGTCTTCGACCCCGTCCTGCGCGGGCTGGTGGATCGGGTGGTCGCCGCCGCCGGGGTGCACGCGGTGCGCAGTGCCGACCCCTCGGACCGGCGCGTGTGGGCGGGCGCTGCAGCGGTCCTGCTCGATGCCGCGGCGGCCCGCTCGTGCGCACAACGCGGCATGACCCGACGCGCCGGGGTGGTCCTGATCAGCGGTGCTGCTCCCGATGGCGCGCACTGGGAAGCCGCCGTCGCGGTGGGGGCGCACCACGTCCTGACGCTGCCCGCCCAAGAGGCCGACCTGATGGCGGTGCTGACCGAGGCTGCCGACGAGGCGCGCGCCGGGGGACCCCGCGGCGCGGTGGTGGCGGTGATGTCGGGCAGAGGCGGGGGCGGCGCATCCGTGTTCTCGGTGGCCTTGGCCCGGGCCGCGAACGAGGCACTGCTCGTCGACGTGGACCCATGGGGTGGCGGTCTCGACCTCGTGCTCGGCAGCGAAACCGAGTCCGGTGTGCGGTGGCCGGATCTGACCCTGGCCGGCGGGCGGCTCGCCTATCCGGCCCTTCGGGCCGCGCTGCCGCGGGTCCAGCACGTCGCTCTCCTCGCGGGCAGCCGCGTGCTCGCGGGTGAACGCGCTGCCGGGGAGATCGATCCGCAGGCTCTGAGCGCTGTGATCGATGCCGGCGCCCGGGCGGCGGTGACGGTGGTGTCCGATGTCGCTCGCCGCCCCAGCGCGGCCACGGAGACAGCCTTGGCTGCAGCGGATCTGGTGGTTTTGGTCACACCCGCCGACGTGCGATCCTGCGCCGCCGCGACGGCGACGGCCCAGTGGGTGCTGGCCTGCAACCAGAACACCGGCCTGCTCGTGCGCGGGCCTTCCCCGGGCGGATTGAGGCCCATCGATGTGGCGCGCATCGTCGGCCTGCCCATTCTGGCGACGATGCGTCCCCAGCCGGGCCTGGATCAGAACCTGGAACGGGGCGGGGTGCGTCTTCGGGGAAACTCCCCGCTGGCGAGTGCGGCCCGGTCGGTGCTGGCCGTCCTGGAGACGAAGCCGCATCTCGAATCGCCGGGTGAGGTCGCCGCGTGAACGCGCCTCTGCTGGACCGGGTCCGTGAACGACTCGCGGCGGACGGTGTGCCGTTGAGGCCCAGCGTCGTGGCCGCCGCGATCCGCGCCGAGTCCGGCGGCGTGCTCGGCGACACCGAGGTGCTGACGAATCTGCGCGAACTGCAGACCGAGCTCGTCGGGGCGGGCGTCCTCGAACCGCTGCTGACGGCGCCCGGCACCACCGATGTGCTCGTCACCGCGCCTGACGCTGTGTGGGTCGACGACGGAACTGGTTTGCGACGCACCGGCGTGCGATTCGCTGACGAGGCCGCGGTCCGGCGCCTCGCTCAGCGGCTCGCGCTGACTGCCGGCCGCCGCCTCGACGATGCCCAACCGTGGGTCGACGGGCATCTCGCCGATCTGGGGAGTGCAGTCGGGAAAACGCTGAACGTACGGCTTCACGCGATGCTGCCGCCGATCGCCGCGGGCGGCACCTGTCTGTCACTTCGTGTGCTTCGCCCTGCCAGCCAGGATCTCGACGCGCTGGCGGCCACCGGCACCATCCCGGCCGAGGCGGCAACACTGCTGCACGGCATCATCGCCGCCCGGCTCGCGTTCGTGGTCAGCGGCGGTACCGGCAGTGGCAAGACGACCCTGCTGGCTGCGCTGCTCGGTGCGATACCCGCCCAGGAGCGCATCCTCTGCGTCGAGGACGCCGCAGAGCTGGCACCTCGCCATCCGCACCTGGTCTCGCTGGTGGCGCGAGCGGCCAACGTGGAAGGGGTCGGTGAGGTCACCGTTCGCGACCTGGTCCGGCAGGCCCTGCGGATGAGACCTGACCGCATCGTCGTCGGCGAGGTGCGCGGCGCCGAGGTGGTCGACCTGCTCACGGCTCTGAACACCGGTCACGACGGCGGCGCGGGAACCGTCCACGCCAACAGCCCCGGGGAGATCCCCGCCCGGTTCGAGGCGCTCGCCGCACTTGGCGGACTCGACCGGGCGGCCCTGCACAGCCAGCTCGGCGCGGCGATCCACGTCGTGCTGCACATGTCGCGAACACGGTCGGGTGGTCGCCGGCTCGCCGAGATCGGTGTACTGCATCGCGACAGGGACGGTCGGGTGTCCGTGCTGCCGAGCTGGAACGCCGACACGGGTCCGGGGGAGGGCGCCGACGCGCTCCGACAGCTCATCGACCGCAGGAGCCGGACATGACCGTGGCCGCGGTGGCGTTGGCGCTGGCCCTGCTGGTGCTGCCACCCGCGACGCGGGCGCCGATGCGACGCGTGGCGGCGCGGCCGCGTCGGCGACCGCCGGTGATGTTGGTGGCGCTGCTCGCCTGCGCCGCGCTGAGTGCTGTGGTCCCGATGACAGCGGTGCTGGCAGCCGCGACGATGCTGGCCGTGCTGCTGCTGCGCCGACGGTGGCGCACCAGGCGGCGGGCCAGCGCACGCGAGGCGACTGCACTGCACGGTGCTCTCGAGGTCCTGGTGTCCGAACTGCGTGTCGGGGCCCATCCCGTGGCTGCGATCGACACGGCGTCTTGCGAAATCGAGGGGCGCGTCGGGGAGTCGTTCGGCGCGGTCGCGGCCCGCGCGCACCTCGGAGCCGACGTGGTGTCGGGGCTGCGGGCGGAGTCACGACGCTCGCTGGTGCCGGGCCACTGGGACCGGCTGGCGGTGTGCTGGCAGCTCGCGCAGCGGCACGGGCTGGCCATCGCGTCTCTCATGCAAGCCGCCCAACGCGACCTCGCCGAACGCGAACGGTTCCGGTCCCGGGTGGATGCCGGGATGGCGGGCGCACGCACCACGGGCACGGTGCTCGCCGGGCTGCCGGTCCTGGGCGTGCTGATGGGCTGTGCGATCGGTGCCGACCCCCTCGGCTTCCTGCTCTCCGACGGCGCCGGTGGATGGCTGTTGTGGATCGGCACCGCGCTCGTCGGAGCCGGTCTGCTGTGGTCGGACCGCATCACGGCGTCGGTGCTGGGATGACCTGGGCCGCAGTGTCCCTGGCGCTGGCCGTTCTGGTGCTCCCGCAGCCGTCCGCCGCGCGCAGGCTCGGAGTGCGGCGGGTGCAGGCGCCGGGGCGAGGGGCGCCCCCGTCCGACGGACCGCTGGCGGTGGCGGCGGCGCTCGACGCGTTCGCGGCGTGCCTGCGCGCGGGCATGGCGGTGTCGACCGCTGCCGCAGCGGTCGCCGACGCGGCGCCGTACGCGCTGGCACACGTTCTGCGCCGCGGCGCGGACCTGCTGGCCCTGGGTGCGGACGCCGGCCGGGCCTGGGCAGACCCCGCCGACGACGGCGATGCCGGCGACGTCGGAAAGGCCCACGTGCGCGCCTATCTGCGCATGGCCCGCCGGTCGGCGGCCTCCGGGGCCGCGCTGGCGCAGGGTGTCGAAGATCTGGCCGCCACGCTGCGCGCCGAGGCGTCGGACGCTGCCGGCGCGAGGGCCGAGCGGGCAGCCGTGCTGATCGCCGGCCCGCTGGGGCTGTGCTACCTGCCGGCGTTCATCTGCCTGGGCATCGTGCCGGTCATCGCGGGGCTGGCCGGAGACGTCCTGCGATCAGGAATGTTGTGACAACCAACCAGGAGGACCTGCATGTTCACTCAACGACTCGCCGATCTGCGCGCGCGGCTACTCGTGCTCGCGGTTGCCGACGACGGAATGTCGACCGTCGAATACGCGATCGGGACCATTGCCGCCGCGGCGTTCGGGGCGATCCTGTACACCGTCGTGACGGGCGACTCGATCGTCAGCGCACTGACGAACATCATCACCCGCGCGCTGAACACGAACACCTAGATGCCGGTTTCGCGACCGTCGAGGCGGCATTCGCCATCCTCGCGCTCGTCGCGGTGGTGGCGGTCTGCCTGGCCGGGCTCACCGCGCTCACGATGCAGGTGCGTTGTGTCGACGCCGCCAGGGAAGCCGCCCGGTTGGCCGCGCGCGGCGACGAGGGCGTGGCTCTGGCGACCGCCCGCCAGATCGCGCCGCCGCATGCGGCGATCGAGCTCCGGCGCGACGGCGGATTCGTGGTCGCGACGGTCACGTCGCGCGCGGCACTCCTGCCGGGCATCGCGATCAACGCCCGGGCCGTCTCGGCACTGGAGCCGGGTGCATGACGACACCGGCGCAGCGAGCGTGCTGGCGGCGTTCCTGATCGCGGCAGTGGCCGCTGTCATGGCCGGCGGCGCCCTGCTCGGTTCGGCCGTGGTGGCCCGGCACCGGGCGGCCGCGGCGGCGGACCTCGCGGCGCTCGGTGCGGCGGCAGCGCTGCCGAGCGGTCGTGAGGCGGCCTGTGCGACGGCGGTTTCCGTCGCGCGGTCGATGGCCTCTACGGTGATCGGGTGCGACGTCGACGGGCTGGACGTGCTGGTGACCGCCGAGACGGCACCGGGTTTCGGCGCTGCGCTGGTCGGCCCGGCGACAGCCGCCGCCCGCGCGGGACCGCTCGGCGAGCCGGGGTTTACGTCGCTGTAAGGCGGGATACGCACCCCTCATGACCGGCCGCGAACTGCTCGCCGGCCGCTACGAGGTGCGCGGCCTGCTCGGTCGCGGCGGCATGGCCGAGGTCCGCGACGGCTGGGACACCCGCCTGTGCCGACCGGTCGCCGTCAAAGTGCTGCATCCTCAGATGGCCGACGATCCGGACCTGCGCCGCCGATTCGAGGTCGAGGCCAAAGCGGCGGCAGCGCTGGAGCATCCCAACGTCGTCGCCGTGCACGATTTCGGTGATCACGACGGGGCGCCGTTCATCGTGATGGAACGGCTGCCGGGCCGCACGCTGCACGACATCATGGGCGCAGGTCCCATGGCGCCGAACCACGTCCGTGCGCTCCTCGACGATGTGCTCGCGGGCTTGGGCGCCGCGCACGCGGCCGGCGTGCTGCACCGCGACATCAAGCCGGGCAATGTCCTGCTCTCCTCGGCCGGCGATCGGATGAAGGTCGCCGACTTTGGCATCGCCAAGACCGGTGGAAGTGCCGAGACCAAAACCGGCCAGATCATCGGGACCATGTGCTACATGAGCCCCGAACGGGTCACCGGGGCGCCGGCGTCGGTCGCCGATGACCTCTATGCCGTCGCGGTGATCGGCTACGAGGCGCTGATCGGGCATCGCGCGTTTCCCCACGACAATCCCGTGGCGTTGGCCCGCGCCATCGTCGACACCCAGCCGCCTCCGCTGAGCGATGTACGCCCCGACGTCGATCCCGTGCTGGCCGCGGTGATCACCCGCGGAATGGCGCGCGACCCGGCGCATCGGTTCGCGAGCGCCGACCACATGCGAGCGGCACTGGCCGGTGATCCCGCCGCGCTGGCGCCGCCACGGCCCGTTGCCCCCGCGCCCCGACCGGCCACCCGGGTCATGGCCGCGCCTCTGCCGCCGACGGCCGGATACCCGCCTCCCGCCCCGGTACGTGCGCGACCGGGGCGCCGGAACCCGCGCCGTTACGTGCTCGCCGGGGCCGCCATCGTCGCGGCGTTCGTCGTCTCGGCGTTGGCTCTGGCGCTCGATCCCTTCGGCTCATCACCCTCGCCGGCGTCGGTCAGCACGAGCACCAGCGTGACACCACCGCCGACGACGCCGAGCAGCGTGACTCCGGTGACATCGGCACCCGCGCCGGTCGTGGCGCCCCCGCCGCCACCCGCCGAGCCGCCTCGAGGGGGTCCGGGACCCGGCCGCGGGCACGGCAACGGCAACGGCAACGGCAAGAAAGACAAGCCCTAGCGGGCTCGAGACACCAAGCCCGGCGGGTTCAGCGCTCTTCCAGTCGGGCGTCGGACAACTCGTCGTCGGTCGGAAGACGCAACTCGGCAAGACCCCCGATGACCCCGTCGTGCAGTTCAATGCGATGCACCGTCACGTGCACCGGCGTCCATCCGCCGTCGCGGGCGATCACCCGCAGCACGCCCGACACCGAACCCGCGTCGAAACCCTTGGCCATCTCCGCGACCGCGGGGCGATCGTGCGGATGGATCGCTTGGTCGCTGGACATTCCTGCGCGCCAGTCGAAGAAGGGCGCGGGATCGTCGAGCCATTTGACGAGCATCCAGTGCGCGGGGTCGACCAGCGCGCGGTGGATGCCCGGCCGGGCCAAGCCGGCCAGGATGCGCTCGGCCAGCGAGGCTTCGCTGTTGTCCTTGCCCTCGTGCACGCTGCGCCAGTTCATCGCCCGGCACACCAGCCGCGGCGCCCCGTCCTCGTCGCCGTCGTCGTCGATCTCCTCGAGTGAGCGCGCCACGAAGCCGACGGTGATCTGCTCCCCGCGGTAATCGGCGACGTCCCACGTCGTGCAGATCGTCACGCCTGGCCGCGGCTTGATCAGCATGCTGATCACCTCTGCCTCGTGCGGATTGAGATCCCGGCGTGGCAGATCGTCGGCGAACGCGCGACCCTGCGTCGGCTGAGTCGCCGGATCCCAGCCGCCGATCTTCAGCGACTCGACCGTGTCCGTGGCGGCGCCGTTGGTGAGATCCCACAGCATCGACCCCACCTCGGGGCGAGGCGGCGGGTCTTCGTCGGCGGCGCCGATCCACATCTGCACCCCGTGGATGCGACCGTCGGACATCGCGACCACCTCGGTGCGGATCACGCAGTCGTTCTTCGGCGTGATGCTGCTCAGCCCGCTGCCACCGCGCACGGTTTCGCTGATCGCGGTTTGAATTGCCATCAGGTGGGGGTTGCGTCGGAGCAGAGACGAGATCGGGATCAGATTCTTGGTGTGGGCCCCCTGAGCGACCACGGTCGGTTCGCTCCCCAGCGTCTCCACGAGCATCCAGTCGTGGCTCATGAGGTGATCCTACCGAGCCACCGGCTGCGGGATCCGCATCAAAAAGCCGCTTCGGTATGTCGATATGGCCCGTGACGAGCACTTTCGGGTTGCCTCGGTGCACCTCGAACGGTAGGTTCCGAAGAGTCGAGGCGGGTACGGATTCCGTCGGCGGATCCGCGGCGATCGTCGAGGGGTCGGTCGTCACCCGCCGGTCTTCACCGCCGGGTCGTTCAGGGCGTCCAGCAGCAGGCGCAGGACGGTGAGCGCGCCCTCCTTGTCGAGCGGGTCGTTGCCGTTGCCGCATTTCGGTGACTGCACACACGATGGACACCCTGCTGGGCATTCGCACGCCTCGATCGCCGACGCCGTCGCAGACCACCACCGCGTGATGGCGCCGAAGCCCCGGGCCGCGAATCCGGCGCCGCCGGGATAGCCGTCGTACACGAAGATCGTCGGCAGCCCGTCCACCGGACCGACCGCGGTGGACACGCCACCGATGTCACCGCGGTCGCAACTGGCGATCAGCGGCAGCAGGCCGATGGCGGCGTGTTCGGCCGCGTGCAGCGACCCGGGGGTACGTAACGGATCGATTCCGCTGTCGGCCAGGGCTTCTGGTGTGATGGTGCACATCA
Organism: Mycobacterium kyogaense; assembly: GCF_003254575.1. Lineage (GTDB taxonomy): Bacteria > Actinomycetota > Actinomycetes > Mycobacteriales > Mycobacteriaceae > Mycobacterium > Mycobacterium kyogaense. The sequence goes on from NZ_QJUA01000001.1 coordinate 33,754, forward strand.
CTGCCATGGTCTCCAGTGTGCGCGTGGGCATGTCGAGCTCGCAGAAGTCGATGACCTCGCCGTCGAGACGGCGGCGCAGGTAACCGGTGACGGTGTTGCTCACGCACACCGGCACCAGGCCGAGCGTCACGGGGCCGTGCGTCGAACGTTCGCCGGGTCCGGTGACCGTGATGTCGGTCAATTCCCGTGCGAAGGTGGTGTATCCGGGATCTTCGGCGTGCACGAACGCGATGCCGTCCTCGAAGTCCAGAGAGTCAACCAGATAGCTCTCGCCCTGGTGCAGATAGACCGCACCCGGGTGTACCGAGGCGGCGGCCTGGCCGGCACCGGCGTTGCCCAGCATCCGGCCGGTGTCCGCCTCGAGGATCGCGATCTGACCACCGATCGATCCCCGGATGTCCACGGCGGGATGGGGATCGAGGCCGGGCGTCGGGAAGTATCCGCTGGGCCGGCGGCGCAGCAGTCCGTCGTCGACGAGTGCGCCGGCCACGGCCTCGGCGTCCCACATGCGGACTTCTGCGTCAGTCAGCGGCAGTTCAGTGGCCGCGCACAGCAATTGAGGGCCCAGCACGTAGGGATTGGCCGGGTCGATCACCACACGTTCGATCGGCTTGTCCAGGAGAGCGGCGGGATGATGCACCAGATAGGTGTCGAGCGGATCGTCGCGGGCGATGAGCACCACCAGAGCGCCCTGGCCGCGCCGGCCCGCCCGCCCGGCCTGCTGCCAGAACGACGCGACCGTGCCCGGAAAGCCCGCCAGCACAACAGCGTCCAGCCCGGCGATGTCGACACCGAGTTCCAGCGCATTGGTCGTCGCCATGCCACGCAATCGCCCGTCGGCCAGTGCGCGTTCCAATGTGCGGCGATCCTCGGCCAGGTATCCCGCCCGGTAGGAGGCCACCGCGGCGGCCAACTCCGGGTCGGTCTCCGCCAACCGCGTCCTGGCGCCCAGCGCCGTCAGCTCGGCACCGCGTCGGGACCGCACGAACGTCAAAGTTCGTGCGCCCTCGGTGATCAGGTCCGCCATCACGCGTGACGCCTCGGCGCCGGCGGAGCGGCGCACCGGTGCACCGTTCTCCCCGACGAGGTCGGTGAGCAGCGCCGGCTCCCACAGCGCCACGGTGCGGGCCCCCTGCGGTGAACCGTCCTCGGTGACCTCGATCACCGTCTGGCCGATCAGTTCGGCTGCGGTGATCGCGGGTTCGGCGGTGGTCGCACTGGCGAAGATCACGGTGGGCATCTGCCCGTCGGGGGAGTAGCGCGCGCACAGCCGCAGCAGCCGGCGCAGCACCATGGCGACGTTCGAGCCGAAAATGCCGCGGTAGTAGTGGCATTCGTCGACGACGACGAATTTCAGATGGCGCAGGAAAACCGCCCACCGGGCGTGGTTGCGCAACATCGACAGGTGGATCATGTCGGGGTTGGAGAAGATCCATCGGGAGCGTTCCCGGGCGAACCGGCGGACGTCGGCGGAGGTGTCGCCGTCATACGACGTCGGGGCGACGTCATCGAGCCCCGCCGCTGTGCTGAGCGAGGCGACGGCGCGCAACTGGTCGTGTCCGAGTGCTTTGGTCGGCGACAGGTACAGCGCCCGCGCCCGCGGATTGTGTGTCAGCGCCGTCAATATGGGGAGCTGGTAGCCGAGCGACTTGCCCGATGCTGTGCCCGTGCTGAGTACGACGTGCCGCCCCGCGTGGGCGTGCTCGGCGGCGGCGAGCTGATGTGACCACGGGGCGCCGATGCCGTGATCGGCGAACGCCTGCACCACATCTGAGGGTGCCCATGAGGGCCATGCGCGGGCGTGGGCGCGGCGGGCCGGCAAGTCGGCGACGTGGCGCAGCGGACGTTCCCCCGACGCGGTGCCGTCGACCGCGCAGGCGAGCAGCGCGCGGCCGAACCCCAGCGTCGGATCGGGCACCTCGGAGGCTTCCACACATCCCCTACGTCGTGTCGTACGTGAATTTCTGACTACATGATGCTGCGCAACTGCTTGTCGGACTGTCGCAGCAGCGTCAGACATGGTTGACTAACGGCGGTCGCAGCTCCTGTCTTCGTGTATACGCACTAGCAGGAACAACGTTGCGGTCGCGGTTCCTGCGAGGGTTGTAGGTCGGGTCGAGTTCCGAGCACTCCACGAAGGTATGGCGGTCGGAACGGGCCCGGTACACCGGATGTCGGTGAATCGCCCCGGTAAGAAGAGAAGGAAATTACGAAAGATGCCACAGGGAACTGTGAAGTGGTTCAACGCGGAGAAGGGCTTCGGCTTCATCGCCCCCGAGGACGGCTCCGCTGACGTTTTTGTCCACTACACGGAGATCCAGGGTTCCGGCTTCCGCACCCTGGAAGAGAACCAGAAGGTCGAGTTCGAGGTCGGCCAGAGCCCCAAGGGCCCTCAGGCCACCGGCGTTCGCGCCGTCTGAGTCACCTTAAGACCTGGCACCCCCGCGTCACCGCTCGTCGGCGGCGCGGGGGTGTTTCGTTTTGGCGGAACACGAGAACCGCAGCGCCGCGTCCGCGTCCGCATCCGCTGTGAAGATGGCCCGCTGGCCTACTGTCATCTGTGTGAGCCAGCTGTCCTTCTTCTCGGCTGAGTCGGTGCCGCCGGCCGTCGCCGATCTGACGGGGATGCTGGCCGGGCCGGGGCAGGCTTTGCTGGTCGCCGGCGTCCCTGGTCCGGCTGCGCGGCTGTCGGTGGTGGTGGACAGTTCGTGGCGCGCCGAGGGGCTGGCCGAGATGATCTCCGACGCGGGGCTCACGCCGGAGATCTCGCGCACCGACGAGAACACGCCGCTGGTGCGTACCGCGGTCGACCCCCGGTTGACCGTGATCGCGCGGGAGTGGACGCGCGGCGCGGTGAAGACGGTCCCGCCGCAGTGGCTGCCCGGACCGCGGGAGCTGCGGGCCTGGACGCTGGCCGCGGGTAGCCCGGAGGCCGACGACCGCTATCTGCTCGGGTTGGACCCGCACGCGCCCGACACCCATTCCGTGCTCGCATCGGCGATGATGCGAGTCGGAATTGCACCGACGCTGATCGGCACCCGCGGCTCGCGGCCTGCGCTGCGTATCAGCGGCCGACGGCGGCTGTCGCGCCTGGTAGAGAACGTGGGGGAACCTCCGGAGGGCGCCGAGCCGTTGGCGTCGTGGCCGCGTGTCTAGCGGCTGAGGGACAGGTGCTCGGCGGGGAGCCGGTTTGCGTCGGCACGCGCAGAGTGCGAAATTGTTCGTTGCCGGGGCGGGGTGGCGCAACGATGTGCGAGCCTGCCGACGGCACAGAGAATAAGTAGTAGGAGTCGAGACAGTGAACCGGATAGGTGGCTGACGGAGACCGCGACCGCGGTGGAAACGGCAGAGTGCGGCGGCTCGTCATAGTCGAGTCGCCTACCAAGGCGCGCAAAATCGCCGGCTATCTCGGGTCCAACTACATCGTCGAGTCGTCCCGCGGACACATCCGTGACCTGCCGCGCAACGCGGCCGACGTCCCGGCGAAGTACAAATCGGAGCCGTGGGCCCGTCTCGGGGTCAACGTCGAGGAGAACTTCGAGCCGCTCTACATCATCAGCCCGGAGAAGAAGAGCACCGTCGCCGAGCTGAAGGACCTGCTCAAGGGCGTCGACGAGCTCTATCTGGCGACGGACGGTGACCGCGAGGGCGAGGCGATCGCCTGGCATCTGCTCGAAACGCTCAAGCCGCGCGTCCCGGTCAAGCGCATGGTGTTCCACGAGATCACCGAGCCTGCGATCCGCGCTGCCGCCGAGGATCCACGCGATCTGGACAACGCGCTGGTCGACGCCCAGGAGACCCGCCGCATCCTCGACCGCCTCTACGGCTACGAAGTCAGCCCCGTGCTGTGGAAGAAGGTCGCGCCGAAGCTCTCCGCGGGCCGGGTGCAGTCGGTCGCGACGCGCATCATCGTGCAGCGTGAACGCGAGCGGATGGCGTTCCGCAGCGCCGGCTACTGGGATGTCACCGCCGAACTCGACGCCAGCGTCTCCGACGCGCAGGCCACGCCGCCGACGTTCACCGCCAAGCTGAACACTGTCGACGGGCGGCGTGTGGCGGCCGGGCGTGACTTCGATTCGCTGGGCGGGCTGAAGAAGCCCGACGAGGTGCTCGTCCTCGACGAGTCGGCGGCGAACGCGCTGGCCTCGGGCTTGCGCGGGGCGCAGCTGCAGGTGGCTTCGGTGGAGCAGAAGCCCTACACCCGCCGGCCGTACCCGCCGTTCATGACGTCGACGCTGCAGCAGGAGGCCGGGCGCAAGCTGCGGTTCTCCTCCGAGCGCACGATGAGCATCGCGCAGCGGCTGTACGAGAACGGCTACATCACCTACATGCGTACCGACTCGACCACGCTGTCGCAGTCGGCCATCAACGCGGCCCGCACTCAGGCCCAGCAGCTCTACGGCGAGGAGTACGTGCATCCGTCGCCGCGCCAGTACACCCGCAAGGTGAAGAACGCGCAGGAGGCGCACGAGGCCATCCGGCCCGCCGGTGACGTCTTCGCGACGCCGGGCCAGTTGCACTCCGCCCTGGACACCGACGAGTTCCGGCTCTACGAGCTGATCTGGCAGCGCACCGTGGCCTCGCAGATGGCCGATGCGCGCGGCACCACGCTGAGCCTGCGCATCGCGGGGCAGTCGTCGGGCGGCGAGCAGGTCGTGTTCAACGCCAGCGGCCGCACCATCACGTTCGCCGGCTTCCTCAAGGCGTACGTGGAGAGTCTCGACGAGCAGGCCGGCGGTGAGGCCGACGACGCCGAGAGTCGACTGCCGAACCTGACGCAGGGCCAGCGTGTCGACGCCAAGGGTCTGACCGCCGACGGGCACACCACGAGCCCGCCGGCCCGCTACACCGAGGCCTCGCTGATCAAGGCGCTCGAAGATCTGGGCATCGGCCGGCCGTCGACTTACAGCTCGATCATCAAGACCATCCAGGACCGTGGCTACGTGCACAAGAAGGGCAGCGCGCTGGTGCCGTCCTGGGTGGCGTTCGCTGTCATCGGCTTGCTGGAGCAGCATTTCGCGCGGCTGGTCGATTACGACTTCACCGCGGCGATGGAAGACGAGCTCGACGAGATCGCCGCGGGTAACGAGCGAAGGACCAACTGGCTGTCCAACTTCTACTTCGGTGGCGAGCACGGGGTGGACGGCTCGATCGCCCGGGCCGGCGGTCTGAAGAAGCTGGTGGGCGGCAACCTCGAGGAGATCGACGCGCGAGTTGTCAACTCCATCAAGCTGTTCGACGACGCCGAGGGGCGCGCGATCAACGTCCGCGTCGGCCGCAACGGCCCGTACCTCGAGCGGATGGTGGCCGATCCGGACAATCCGGGCGAGGTCAAGCCGCAGCGCGCCAACCTCAACGACGATCTGACGCCGGACGAGTTGACTCTCGAGCTGGCCGAGAAGCTCTTCGCCACACCGCAAGAGGGGCGATCGCTGGGCGTCGACCCCGAGACCGGGCACGAGATCCTGGCCAGGGACGGTCGGTACGGGCCGTACGTCACCGAGGTGTTGCCCGAACCGCCGGACGACGGCGAGGCGGGGGCGACGGCGAAGAAGGGCAAGAAGCCGACGGGTCCGAAGCCGCGCACCGGATCGCTGCTGCGGTCGATGGATCTGGAGACGGTGACGCTCGAGGACGCGCTCCGGCTGCTGTCGTTGCCGCGTGTGGTGGGCGTCGATCCGGCCAGCGGTGAGGAGATCACCGCGCAGAACGGTCGCTACGGCCCATACCTGAAGCGCGGCACGGACTCTCGTTCGTTGGCCACCGAGGAGCAGATGTTCGACATCACCCTCGACGAGGCGTTGAAGATCTACTCGGAGCCGAAACGCCGTGGCCGCCAGGGCGCGGCGACACCTCCGCTGCGTGAGCTGGGCAACGATGCGGCGTCGGGTAAACCGATGGTGATCAAGGACGGCCGCTTCGGTCCGTACGTCACCGACGGTGAAACCAACGCCAGCCTGCGCAAGGGCGACGACGTCATGTCGATCACCGACGAGCGAGCCTCGGAGCTGCTGGCCGACCGGCGCGCCCGCGGACCGGTGAAGAAGAAGGCCGCGGCGAAGAAGGCTCCGGCCAAGAAGACGGCCGCCAAGAAGGCGCCGGCGAAGAAGGCTGCAAAGAAGGCCTAGCCGCAGGACTCAGCGCGAGGACTTCGACACGTCGCCGCTGACCTCGACCTCGGGCGGGGTGACCAGTCCGACGGGCCGGGCCAGCTGAGTCGGGGCGGTGCGGCCGCGCAGGTTCACCGTCTCCCCGACGTCCCAGCACAGCGCCTCGGAGTCCAGGGCCTCGCTGACCGCGATCGCCGAGGCGAGCACGTGGCCCTTCTCCAGTTTCGCCAGCTCGGTGAGGCGCGCCGCTTCGTTGACGGGGTCGCCGATCACGGTGTATTCGAAGCGTGCCTGGGCGCCGATGTGGCCGGCGATCGCCCGCCCGGCCGACACTCCGATGCCGAATTCGGTCTCGCCCAGCACCTCAATCAGCTCGTCGTGTAGCTCGCGGGAGGCGGCCAGGGCGGCCCCGGATGCGTCGGGGTGTTCGATCGGTGCGCCGAAGATGGCCAGCGCGGCGTCGCCCTGGAACTTGTTGACGAACCCGCCGTGCCGGTTGACGGTGTCGACGACGACGCGGAAGAAGTCGTTGAGCAGGTTCACCACCTCGGCTGCGGGCCGGGTGGCCGCGAGGTTCGTCGAGCCGACCAGGTCGACGAACAGCACGGCCACGTCACGCTCCTGGCCGCCCAGCTCGGTGCCGCGCTCGAGCGCGCGGCGGGCGACGTCCTCGCCGACGTAGCGGCCGAACAGGTCACGCAGCCGCTGCCGTTCGGCCAGGTCGCGGACCATGTCGTTGAACCCGGCCTGCAGCAGGCCCAGCTCGCTGGCGTCGTAGATCTGCATGTGGGCGTTGTAGTTGCCGCGCTGTACCTCGCCCAGCGCCCAGCGCAGCTGCCGCAGCGGGTCGGCGATCGACATGGCCACCAGCACGGTGCTGGACAGCCCGATGACCAGGGCGACGATCGCCAGCAGCAGGATCGTGGTGATCACCCGGTCGGCCGGCGCGGTCAGGATCTCGAACTTGCTCGCGACGAGAGCGAGCAGGATGGCGACCAGCGGCACCCCGGTGGACAGCACCCATGTCAGCACCTGCCGCAGGATGACGCCGGGTGCGTGGAATTTCTCCGGGACCCCGCCGCGCAGGGCGGCCACTGCGACGGGGCGCAGCACGCGTTCGGACTGCAGGTAGCCGATGATCGCGGTGGCGGTCGCGCCGAGGCCGGTCGCGACGGCGACGACGGGGGCGGACTTGCTGGCCACCGGCCAGCTGGCCACGATGAACACCACCGACCCCAGCAGCCAGTTCGTCGCGCTGATCACCGAGCGGTAGAAGGGCATGCGCAGCGCCCGCATGCGGGCGACCTCGGTGTCGGCGGGGTCGCGGTCGCCGAGCAACATGTCGCGGCGCTGCCAGCGCATCACCGGGATCAGCATGCGCAGCGTCAGATACGACGCCACGGTGAACGACACGAACAAATAGCCCAGGAAGATCGACAGGTTGTAGGTCGGCAGGTCTTGCAGCTGGATCCGGTCCTCCGGGGGGAGCCCGAATCGCAGGAAGCCGAGCACCAGCAGTGCGCCGATGATGTCGGCCTGCAGCATGCCGAGCGTGAACACCGGCCAGGGGGTGCGCGCGACCCAGCGGACGAATGCACGGATTCGCCCCACCTCGATCGCTTCGGCAGCCACCAGATCACCGTATCGGGCAATGCTGACGCGTACGGGGCCTCTGGGACGGACGTGTCGGTTCGCAGCATTACTGTTATCGGCGATGGCGGGTGTTTTTTCGCGTCTGGTGGGCCAGGACGCTGTGGAGGCGGAATTGACCGCCGCGGCCTGGGCCGCACGTGGTGATTCCGCTCACAGCGGGGCCGCCGAGGTGGGCACGATGACCCATGCGTGGCTGATCACCGGTCCGCCGGGGTCGGGACGGTCGGTGGCGGCGCTGTGTTTCGCGGCTGCGCTGCAGTGCACCTCCGACGGTGTGCCCGGGTGCGGGGAGTGCCGGGCCTGCAGCACCACGATGGCGGGCACGCACGCCGACGTGCGCAGGATCATCCCGGAGGGGTTGTCGATCGGGGTGGACGCGATGCGCACGATCGTGCAGATCGCGTCGCGCCGGCCGGGGACCGGCCGCTGGCAGATCGTGGTCATCGAGGACGCCGACCGGTTGACCGAGGGCGCGGCCAACGCGCTGCTCAAGGTGGTGGAGGAGCCGCCGCCGTCGACGGTGTTCCTGCTGTGCGCGCCGTCGGTGGACCCCGAGGACATCGCGATCACGCTGCGCTCACGCTGCCGGCACATCGCGCTGGTCACCCCGGGGGTCGACGCGATCGCCAAGGTGCTGGTGGAGCGGGACGGGCTGCCGGAGGCCGACGCGGCGTGGGCGGCCTCGGTGAGCGGCGGCCACGTCGGCCGGGCCCGCAGGCTGGCCACCGATGAGCAGGCCCGCGAGCGGCGCAAGCGGGCGCTGGGTCTGGCGCGGGAGGCGGCGACGCCGTCGCGGGCGTATGCCGCGGCCGAGGAGTTGGTGCTGACGGCCGACGCGGAGGCGAAGGCGCTGACCGGGGATCGTAACGAGGCAGAGGCCGAGGAGTTGCGCACGGCACTGGGTGCCGGCGGCACCGGTAAGGGCACCGCCGGCACGATGCGCGGGGCGGCGGGCGCCCTCAAGGACCTGGAGAAGCGGCAGAAGTCCCGCCAGACCCGCGCCTCCCGCGATGCGTTGGACCGGGCGCTGATCGACCTTGCCACCTACTTCCGGGACGCGCTGCTGATCGCGTCGAGCGCGGCGGACATCGCGCCCAACCATCCGGACATGGCGGACAAGGTGGCTGCGATGGCCGCGCATGCCTCGCCGGCCGCGCTGTTGCGCTGTATCGAGGCGGTGCTCGAATGCCGCGAGGCGCTGGCGATCAACGTCAAGCCGAAGTTCGCCGTCGACGCGATGGTCGCGACCGTGGGCCAGGCGCTGCGCGGCTGAGCGCGGGGAGCGCGGCCACCGTTTTGGGTGCACGCGACGCCCTGCCGTAGACTCGTCCCGCCCGACCAGGCCGCCTTAGCTCAGTCGGTAGAGCGATTCACTCGTAATGAATAGGTCGGGGGTTCGATTCCCCCAGGCGGCTCCATCTTTCCTCGTCGTCTCCCGACGCCCCCTGACTCCCACCGACGACTAGGAGACAGTCATGACGACGTCGGTCACCGTTGCCGTCGCGCAGTTCGCCCCCGGTGAGGACAAGGACGTCAACCTCGAGGCCATCAGGGGTCACGTCACCGAGGCCGCGACGCAGGGCGCGAACCTGGTGGTGTTTCCCGAGTACGCGATGTTCACCGCGTCGACGATGGACGAGCGTTTCCTCGGTTCGGCGGAGCCTCTGGACGGGCCGTTCGTCTCGGCGCTGCAGGAGCTGGCGCGGCGCGAGGCGGTGACGATCGTCGCCGGCATGAACGAGACGACCGACGGCGCCGAGCAGATCCACAACACGCTGCTGGCGATCGACGACGGCGGCACGGTCACGGCCACCTACCGCAAGGTGCACCTCTACGACGCGTTCGGCTACACCGAATCCGAGGTCGTGCGAGCCGGCGAGATCGCCACCCCGCAGACATTCACCGTCGGCGCGCTGACCTTCGGCATGCAGACCTGCTACGACCTGCGCTTCCCCGAGTCCACGCGGCGGCTGGTCGACGCCGGCGCCGACGTCGTGCTGATCCCAGCGGAGTGGGTGCCCGGCCCGTTGAAGGAGAACCACTGGACCACGCTGGTGCGTGCCCGCGCGATCGAGAACACGGTCTACGTCGCCGCCGCCGACCAGTGCGGCCGGTTCGGCGCGGGCAACAGCATGATCGTCGATCCGATGGGTGTGGTGCTGGCCTCGCTGGGTGAGGACGCCGGGGTGGTGTCCGCGACGCTGAGTCCCGACCGCATCGAGCAGGTCCGCCAGAAGAATCCGGCGCTGACACTGCGCCGGTTCAGTATCGTCGAACGCTGAGGGGTCGAACGCTGAGGGTCACCGCGGGGCGAGGAAACCGACGGGCCCCGACGCCATGCACACCGACAGCGCGGCGGTGTTGGCGCGCACGGTGATCGCGTCGCCCGCACCGGGCAGCCGGACGAAGACCCGGTTCAGCCCGGGCCGCACCGGCACCTTGACCTGGTCTCCCTCACTGAGCTGCACGAGGATCGAACCATCGGAATTGGCAAGATAATTCAGCTCCGCCGTCCAGTCGGCGGGCAGCAGCGGCCCGTCGAGCGGCATGCGGACGGGGAAGTCGGGCTGCACCAGGTATCCGCACCGCGGATCGGGGCCGGGTCGAATGCTGCGCACCCACGTGACGACGGCGTCGACGAGCCGGCCTGAGGAGTCGAGCATCCTCAGATCAGTTGTGGCCGAGCTGAATTCAGGACGCTCGGAAAGCAGTGCGAACATGTGCGAGGTGAGGTTCTCCGGCCACGCCACCCGCTGCAGCACCAGCGGGTCGACTTCCTGGTCCAGCATCGGCGCGCTCGAGTCGGCGTGTGCGGCGGCCAGCCCGGCGCGTGCGTCGAGCAGGTACGCCTTGGTCGGGTTGTCGCGCCAGCTGGTCAGGAACGTCGAGGTCGAGTACAGGCTGCTCACCACGAAAAGTGTTGCTGCGCAGGCAAGAACGGGACGCTCCCACCGGGCCGGGGCGCGCCGCGCTGGTGCGAGCATGCCGATCGCGGCGAGCAGCGCCAGAACGACCACCAGGTCGGGCAGGTAGCGCAGTGTCTGCGCGAGTTCCAGTGCGGTGAAGCGGGAGGATCGCATCAGATAGATCGGCACCTGGCACGCCATCGCGTAGCCCAGCGCCACGGCCCACACCGCGCCCAGCCGCCGGCGCCGCGACACCGTCACCACCACTGCGGTCGCCAGCGCCACCCACCCGAGCACCATCACGGCCACCGGCGGGGTGGCCCACGGCGAGGCGGGCGCCCAGCGCTGCCACTCCCACGGTCCGCCCACCAGGCCGGGCACGATGCCATGGGTGACGGAGCGCCACAGCAACTCACCGGTCATCGCCAGGTCGAAGCTCCACCGCTGCTGGTCGACCACCGTGACGTAGACACCCACCCACGCCGCCGTCACCGCCAGGCACGCCAGCCACAGGGGGCGGCCGCGGCGCCACACCTGCCCGATGCTCACCGATGCGGTCACGTAGCCGTACACCGCGGCGATCGCGAACGCCGCGAACGGGACGATCGCCGCCTTCTCGAAGAACAGCAGCCCGCCGAAGAACGCGGTCGTCCCCGTCACCGCGTAGCGGACGGCCCCGGTGCGCACCAGCTGGATCGCATCGGCACACACCCACGCCAGCGCGGCCAGCATCGGCAGGGAGTTCAGCCCGGCCGCCCACCACGCGAAGCTCGGCACTGCCAGCGGTGTGAACAGGGCGAACGCCAACGGGGCCAACAGCGCCGGCCGCCACCCGAGGATCACGTGCAGGGCGCGCAGCAGCGCCAGAGCCGCGACCAGAGACAGCACCACCAGGCTGATCGCGGGGCCGATCCAGTTGAGCGGGGCGATCCTGGTGGTCAGGCCGGCGAGCAGGAACGCGCCAGGCATGACGTGGCCGTCGTGGTCGTCGAACAGATAGCCGGGCGAGAGCAGCGACTGGGTGCCGGCGCGGCCGACGAGGATCAGATCGTCCCAGTAGAAGTAGCCGCCGAACGCGAGGACCGCCCGAACGGCCAGGTGCAGCACGATGAGGGCGACGGCGGCGCGGGCGACCCATTTCATGACGCCTGCGACTGTACGGATGCGCGGGCCACGACGGTGCCGCCGGTATGGTGACCCCGTGCGCACACTGGTCACCGGGGCAGCCGGTTTCATCGGATCGACACTGGTCGACAGGTTGCTGGCCGAGGGTCACACGGTGATCGGGCTCGACGATCTGAGCTCGGGCCGCAGCGAGAATCTGGGGCCGGCCGAGCGGCACGACACCTTCGACTTCGTCAAGGCCGACATCGTCGACGCCGACCTGGTGTCCCTGCTCGCCGACGTCAAGCCGGAGGTGATCTTCCATCTGGCCGCTCAGATCTCGGTCAGCCGCTCGGTCACCGAGCCGGTGTTCGATTCCAGCGTCAACGTGGTGGGAACGGTGCGCCTCGCCGAAGCCGCCCGGCTGGCCGGCGTCCGCAAGGTCGTGCACACCTCGTCGGGCGGGTCCGTGTACGGCGCCACGCCCCGCTATCCCACCGATGAGAGCAACCCCCTCGACCCGGCCTCGCCGTATGCGGCCAGCAAGGTCTGCGGCGAGGTGTACTTCGGGATGTTCCGCAACCTCTACGGGCTGGACTGCAGCCACATCGCGCCCGCCAATGTGTATGGGCCGCGCCAGGATCCGCACGGTGAGGCCGGCGTCGTCGCGATCTTCTCCCGCGCGCTGCTCGCCGGGCGGCCGACGAAGATCTTCGGCGACGGATCGGATACGCGTGACTACGTGTTCGTCGACGACGTCGTCGACGCGTTCGTTCGTGCCTCCGGGGACGCGGGCAGCGGGCAGCGCTTCAACATCGGCACCGGCGTGGAGACCTCGACGCGGCAGCTGCACACCGAGATCGCGTGCGCTGCAGGCACATCCGATGAGCCCGAGTTCCACCCGCCGCGCCTGGGCGACGTGCGCCGGTCCTGCCTGGACAACAGCCGGGCCGGCGAGGTGCTGGGCTGGCAGCCGCAGGTCCGGCTCAGCGACGGGGTCGCACGGACTGTGGACTACTTCCGCAACGAAGTCTGATCCCCGTCCGGCTCGCGTGCGTTCTGCAGCGCCACGGCGCGGGCCAGCCGGGTGTATTTCAGCTCGATGTCCTTGAACCGCATGTACGTCGACAGTGTGGTGAACGCGAACGCGATGATCAGCACGTACTCCAGCAGATCGGTGCCGCGGTCCACGCCCAGCCAGTTCGCGACCACGGTGGTGTCGTCGGGACGCAGGATCGCGTAGATGCCGGCGATCACGAACAGCACGTAGCCGACCTTCACCCACGCCTTCGAGCGGGCGCTGCCGCGCGAGCGCAGCAGGTACACCAGCAGCGCGAGCACCGATGCGATCAGCAGTACCTGGATCCAGTTCATCGGGTGGTCCTCCTGCGCAGCAGGCCGTCGAAGACGATGTTGACCCCGTTGAGCAACGGCTGGCCTTTGGCCTTCGAGTAGTCGGTGTAGCGGATGTCGACGGGCACTTCGGCCACCCGCCAACCGTTTTCGTGGGCGAGGACGATGAATTCGCCGGCGTGTCCCATCCCGCTGATGGTCAGGTCGAGTTCATCGGCGACGCGGCGGTTGAACACCCGCAGCCCGTTGTGTGCGTCGGTCAGGCCGAGGCTGCGGTTGCGCCGGCTCAGCGTCGCCGCCGTCCGCAGGACCAGCCGCTTGAGCAGCGGGGTCTGGGTCGGGCCGCCGGCGAAGCGGCTGCCGACGACGAGGTCGACGTCGCCGGCGCGCAGGCGGTCGACCATCGTGACGACATCGTCGACCCGGTGCTGGCCGTCGGCGTCGAACGTCGCGAACAGCGCGGCGCCGGGCCGGGCACGGGCGTATTCGACACCAGTCTGGATGGCCGCCCCCTGGCCCAGGTTGACCGGATGGGTGACGACGTGCGCGCCGGCACGCAGTGCGGCGTCCCCGGTGCCGTCGCTGCTGCCGTCGTCGACGCAGACCACCTGGGGGAACACGGCGCGCACCTCACCGATGACCTCCTCGATCACCGTCGCTTCGCAGTAGGCGGGGATCACGATCCACACGTCGCGGGAGCGCTGGTCAGAGGGGCCGGAGATGTCGATGCGCAACAAAGTACACCGCCTAGCGTGGCGGAATTCTGGCAAGGGCGACGAGGTGAACGGCGATGCCGAGCAGCGGACCGCACAGCAGCGCCACGACGGTCCGCACCTCGAGGTCGAGCGGCAGTGCCAACAGCGCCGCGGCGGCGACCGTCGCCGACACCCAGCCGACGGCGTAGGCGCGCTGCAGCGCCGCGGCGACCGCGGCGGCCCCGGTGAGCGTGAGCAACGCGATCATCACCGCCGCCGCGGTCAACCAGCCCAGCAGGACTCCGTCGGCCACGTAGTCGGCGCCGAAGGCCTCCCGCAGCAGCCACGGGCCGAACACCGCGGCCGCGGCCACGCCGACCGCGCCCAGCACCACCACGGCCGCCGCCGGGACGATCAACGCCCGCAGGCGATGTGCGCGCTGATCCACGAAGTGGGCGATCAGGTTGCCCTGCATCGCAGTCAGCGGTACGAGCAGCGGGGCGCGGGTCAGCGTGACGGCCAGGATCACCACACCGCCGGCGGCGCCGAGATCGCCCGAGGTGGCCTTGAGTAGCACCGGAAAGCCCATCACCAGCACGGCGCTGGCCCCGGCCGCGGCGATCGAATGGCCGGCGCCGCGCAGGAACGTCGCCGTGGTGCCCGGGGTGTGCAGGCGGGCCGCCGCGCGGGTCACCGGTGAGCCGGCCAGCATCAGCAACCAGCCCACCGCGCCCGCGACGGTCGCCCACAGATAGCCGCCCAGGCCCCAGCCGAGCGCGAAGCTGCCCGCGGCGACCGCGACCCGCAGCAGCGCGTCGGCGACCATCAGCGCGCCGTACTCCGACCAGTTGTTTCCTCCGGCGAGCAGGCCCAGCAGGGTGGTGTGCACGCAGAATCCCGCCAGTCCCGCGGCCAGCAGGGCCACGCTGAGCAGGCGGGCGTCGGCGAACACGTGGCCGGCCCACAGCGGTGAGGTGACGGCGATCGCGGCCGCGGCGGCCAACCCGACCCCGATACCGATCCGCACCGGGCTGGTGCGCTGACCACCGGGCTCGATCGTCGCGGCCTGCCGGACCTCCCGCGTGGTTTCCTGCAGCAGCCCGAACGCGGCGCCGCTGGCGAGGCCGAAGGCGCCCCAGAACACCCCGAACACCGAGAACCCGGCGGGCTCGAGGTCGCGGGCGGCCAGATAGAGCACGGCGTATCCGCACAGCGCCGACACCGCGGTGGCGGCTCCGACGCGCACGACGCTGCTGCGCGTGACCGCGCCCGGGCCGACGGTCGCGTCGGTCACGGATTGTCCAGCGGCGGAACGGCGGTGGCGTAGAGCCAGGCCGCCCACAGCGGGCGCAGCGACTCGTCGGCGTAGCGGGCCGCCAGCCCGATGAAATCGTCGGTGACCACGCTCGAGTGCCGGTGCCTGGTCGTCCACTCCTTGAGGAGGGCGAAGAACTGCTTGTCGCCCAACCTATTTCGCAGCGTGTGCAGGGTCAGCGCGCCGCGCTTGTAGACGCGGTCGTCGAACATGTCGCGGGGACCGGGGTCGGCGAGGACCAGATCCTGCGCAGAATGCGTCAGACGGTAGTGGTAGTGCCGGGCCCACTCATCTGCGCTGCGCTGCCCGCAGTGTTCCGACCACAACCATTCGGCGTAGCAGGCGAAACCTTCGTGTAGCCAGATGTGGCGCCACCGCTGCACGGTGACGGAATTGCCGAACCACTGGTGGGCGAGCTCGTGGGCGATCAGCCGTTCGGCGCCGCGCTGCCCGTCGCAGTGGTTGGCGCCGAAGATCGAGATGCCCTGGGCCTCCAGAGGGATCTCGAGGTCGTCGTCGGTGATCACCACCGTGTACCCGGTGTCGAGCGGGTAGGGGCCGAAGAGCTTGGTGAACAGTTTCATCATCTGGCCCTGCCGGCCGAAGTCGTGAGCCACCCGATCCCGCAGCCGCTCGGGGGCCACAGCGTGGATCGACACCCCGTTCTTGGCGATGCGGTGCCGTTCGTACATGCCGATCTGCAGCGTGATCAGGTACGTCGACGTGGGCTCGGTCTGTTCGTAGGTCCACGTCGTCATCGCCGCCCGCACCCGCCGGTGCAGCAGCTTGCCGTTGGCCAGCGCGAAATACGGGCTCTCCGTGCTGATCTGGATGCCGAAGCTGGCCTTGGCGCTGGGGTGGTCGTCGCACGGGAACCACGACGCCGCACCGTTGGGTTGACCGGCGACCAGGGCGCCCTCGGTGAGTTCCTCGAAACCGACCGCACCCCACATCGATCGGACCGGGCGTGGCGTGCCGCCGTAGCGCACGACGATCGTCATGGCCGCGCCCGCGCGCAGTTTCTCGGCCAGGCTGATGTGCAGTTTGCCGTTCGAGGTGCGGAAGTTGCCCGGCCGCTTGCCGTTCACGGTGACCTTCGACACCGACAGCGCCGCGGAGAGATCCAGGGTGAACGTCTGAAGTTCGGCGAGCGTGACCGCGGTGATGGTGGCCGAGCCGGTCAGCCGGTTGATCGCGACCTTGTACTCGAGGTCGAGTTCGTAGCGCGACACCCGATAACCGAAATTGCCGGTGCCGGGCAGATACGGGTCGATGACCGGTGGCGTTCCCTTCTTGGCGGCCTGCTTGCGGGCCCTCACGCGGCCGCCGGCTTCTTCGCCTTGCCGCCGGTGTCCGCGCGTTTCTTGCGCGGCGGCAGCCACGGCGCGATCGGATTGCCCTGCCACCGGGTGGACGGCGGCACCTCGTCGCCGCGCACCACCAGCGACGCCGGGCCGACGGTGGCGCCGGCCCCCAGACGTGCCGCGGGCAGCGCGACACAGTGCGGGCCCAGCGTCGCACCGGCGTCGAGCACCACCGTGTCCATCCGCATGATCCGGTCGTGGAACAGATGGGTTTGCACCACGCAGCCGCGGTTCACCGTCGCACCGTCACCGAGCGTCACCAGATCGGCTTCGGGCAGCCAGTACGTCTCACACCACACTCCGCGTCCGATCGTCGCGCCCAGTCCGCGCAGCCACACGTTCATCACCGGAGTACCCGACGCGGCCCGGGCGAACCACGGCGCCGCGACGACCTCGACGAACGTGTCCGACACCTCGTTGCGCCAGACGAACGACGACCACAGCGGATGTTCGATCGCGGTGATGCGGCCCACCAGAAGCCATTTCGCTGCGACGGCGATCCCGCCGGCCACCGCTCCCGCGATCAGCAGCGCCAGTCCGGTCAGCAGCGCGGCACCCAGCCAGCCGACCGTTCCCGCCAGGGCCTGCGCGGCCAGCAGCACCCCGATGCCGATCGCGAACGTGACGACGACGGGCACGAACCTGAACGTCTCGACCACCGCGCGCAGCACACGCAACCGCGTCGACGGGTGGAACGTGCGCAGCGCGTCGGCCGCCGTGGGTTGGCGGCGCAGTCGCATCGGCGGACTGCCCAGCCACGACGAGCCGGCCTTGGCTTTGTGCGGGGTCGCCGAGAGCACCGCGACCAGACCGTCGTCGGGGACCCGGCGGCCGGGCTGGGTGATGCCGGAGTTGCCGAGGAACGCCCGCTTGCCGACCGTCGCGCGCGCCACGTGGATCCAGCCGCCGCCCAGCTCGTAGGAGGCGACCATCGTGTCGTCGGCGAGGAACGCGCCGTCCTCGACGACGGTGAACTTCGGGATCAGCAGCGCGGTCGAGATCTCGGTGCCCTTGCCGATCTTCGCGCCCAGCAGTCGCAGCCACCACGGCGTCGCGAGTCCGGCGTAGATCGGGAACAGGTAGGTGCGCGCCCCGTCCATCAGCCGTTCGGTCGCCCACAGCTGCCATCCCGATCGGCTGCGCACCGGGTGGTAGCCCTCGTGCAGGCCGACGGCGAGCAGGCGCACCCCGATCACGGTCAGCGCGGCGTAGACACCCATTGCCGCCGCGGTCGCCGGGATCGTCGCAGCGAGTGCCGGCAGCAGCGCGTCGGTCAGCGTCGCGGTGCCCGCCACGGCCCAGCCGATCACGGCGAGCCCGGCGGCCAGCGCGGCCAGCGGCAGCGCGCCCAGCAGCATCGAGGTCACGCCGTATACCGCCACCCACACCGGGGCGCGCGGCGGCCGGTGGTCGGGCCACGGGTGTTTGGCCTTGCCGGACTTCACTGCCGGCGAGCCCTTCCAGTACTGCCCGTTCTTGACCTTGCCGACGACGCCGGAGCCCGGCGCCACGTCGGCGTTCTTGCCGACCACGGCCCCGGGCAGCAGCGTGGTGCGCGCGCCGATGGTCGAGTCGTTGCCGATGGTGATGGGCCCGACGTGGAACTCGTCGCCGTCGATCCAGTGTCCGGTGAGGTCCACCTCGGGTTCGATCGAGCAGCGGTGCCCGATCCGCAGCATGCCGGTGACGGGCGGCGCGGAGTGCAGGTCGACCCCGCTGCCCACCGAATTGCCCAGGGCGCGTGCGTAATACACCAGCCAGGGCGCGCCGGCCATGTTCTCCGCGCCGCTCGCGTCGGCGAGCCGCTCGGCCAGCCAGATGCGCAGATGCACCGACCCGCCGCGCCGGTAGGTGCCCGGCGTGAGCGTCCCGACGAGGATGCGCGCGCCCAGCACCGCGATGCCCATCCGCCCGGGCGGGGACACGAACAGCAGGAAGCCGGCGAGGATCCACCACCAGCTCAGCGGCCGCGCCCATCCCACCAGGTCGGTCGCGGCGGCGAGGTTGTTGGCGACCGCCAGCCACACCACCCACTGCATGCCGGTCAACATGGCCAGCGGCACCGTCAGCGCCACCTGGACGGCCTGGGTCAGCCGGGACACCGGGCGCACGGTCCTGGTCTCGACGGCCGGCGGTGGCTCCAGCTCGTCGAGATATCCGGCGAGCGAGCCCAGGCGCGGATGGTCGTAGAGGTCGGCGACGGTGACCTGCGGGTAGCGCTGCCGCAGCACAGCGATCAGCTGGGCGGCACTGAGCGATCCGCCGCCGAGGGCGAAGAAGTCGGCGCCCGGGCCGTCGATCGGGGCGGCGAGCACGTCGCGCCACAGTCCGGCGAGCCAGCCGAGCGTGCCGCCGAGCTCGGCCGTGGTGTCGTCGTCGGCGGGCCCGACGGGCCAGGGCAGCGCATCGCGATCCACCTTGCCCGACGTGCGGGTCGGCAGTTCGTCGACGACCACCAGCCGCGGCACCAGCGCCGCGGGCAGCGACTCGGCCAGCCGGGCCCGGGCGCTGGTCAGATCGAAGCCGGCGCCGGGTGCGGCGACGACGTAGCCGACGAGCAGCGGGGTGCCGCTGGCGGTGCGACGCACGGCCGCTGCGCCGCCGCTGACCCCGGGCAGGTGCACGAGCGCGGTGTCGACCTCGCCGAGTTCGATCCGTCGACCGCCGACCTTGACCTGGTCGTCGGCGCGTCCCATGAAGTAGAGGCCGTCGTCTTCGAGCCGGACCAGGTCACCGCTGCGGTAGGCGCGGCTCCACGCCAGCGTCGGGAGTGCGCCGTACTTCTCGGCGTCCTTCTCCGGGTCGAGGTAGCGGGCCAGCCCGACCCCGCCGATCACCAGCTCGCCGACCTCGCCGACGGGCACCGGGTTCCCGGAGGCGTCGACGACGGCCAGGTCCCAGCCGGGCAGCGGCAGCCCGATGCTGACCGGGCCGGTGCCCGTGAGCCGCGCCGCACACGCCACCACGGTGGCTTCGGTGGGGCCGTAGGTGTTCCACACCTCCCGGCCCTCGACCGCCAGGCGCGAGGCCAACTCCGGTGGGCACGCCTCGCCGCCGAAGATCAGCAGCCGCACCGCTTCGAGCGCCTCGGCCGGCCACAGCGAGGCCAGCGTCGGCACCGTGGAGACCACGGTGATGTCCCGCGACACCAGCCACGGGCCCAGGTCCATGCCGCTGCGCACCAGCGAGCGCGGCGCCGGAACCAGGCACGCACCGTGCCGCCAGGCCAGCCACATCTCCTCGCACGACGCGTCGAACGCCACCGACAGCCCGGCCAGCACCCGGTCACCCGGGCCCAGCGGATTGTCCTGCAGGAACATCTCGGCCTCGGCGTCGACGAACGCCGCGGCGTTGCGGTGGGTGACCGCGACCCCCTTCGGAGTGCCCGTCGACCCCGAGGTGAAGATGATCCAGGCGTCGTCGCGGCTCAACGGAGCCGTGGCACGCCACCCGCGCGACGTACCGGGGCCCCGGATCAGGCCGCGTTCGGTGATCACTCCCACGACGTCGGCCTCGGTGAACACCAGTTCGGCCCGCTCGGGCGGATCGTCGGCGTCGACGGGCACGTACGCCGCGCCCGCGGCGAGGGTGGCCAGGATCGCGACGTAGAGCGCATAGCTGCCCGACGGCATCCGGATGCCGATGCGGTCGCCGCGGCCGATGCCGCGCACCGCCAGCCACGCCACGCTGTCCTCGACGTCGGCGATCAGCTCGGCATAGGTGAGCTGCACGGTGCCGTCGTCCAGAGCCGTCGCGTCGGGGTGGCGCCGCGCGGTGTCGTAGAGGATGTCGATCAGCGTGCGCGCGGGCGGGGCCTGGGCAGACAGCAGGTACTGGTCGGGGATCGCCGAGGTTGGATCCGGTGCTGTCACGGGTACAAACTACTCATTGCGCGAGGCTGCTTCTCGCCGTCGGGTGGCCGCTGATTCGCGTGTCGACGGCGCGCCTGGCAGAATCGCCCGCTTGGAGGGGAGTATTCCTTCGCCGCAGTGTCGTCATCACGTCGCCCGCCTGAGGGCGACCGGTGCTGCGGGCCGGGCGCCGGAGACGGCGGCGGTGGAAGAGACCTCCGGCGTTGAACGACGACCGGAGGTTTGATGAACGTCAGTGCTCTCGAGTGGGGGATCACGCTCAGCGTGACCATCGCGATCCTGCTCTTCGATGTGATCGTGATCGGGCGTCGCCCCCATGAGCCGTCCAAGCGGGAAACCGGCACCGCGCTGACGATCTACGTCGGCCTCGCCATCGCGTTCGGCGTGTGGACGTGGTTCTTCCACGGCAGCCAGTACGGCGTGGAGTTCTTCGCCGGGTGGCTCACCGAGTACAGCCTGTCGGTGGACAACCTGTTCATCTTCTTGATCATCATGGCGAGCTTCAAGGTGCCGCGGGTGTATCAGCAGCAGGCGCTGCTCGTCGGCATCATTCTTGCGTTGATCTTCCGCGGCATCTTCATCGCTTTGGGCGCCGTCGCGATCGAGCAGTTCTCCTGGGTCTTCTACCTCTTCGGCGCGTTCCTGGTGTACACCGCGATCAAGCTGGTGCGCGACACCGACCACGATGACGACGGCGAGAACGGCGTGGTTCGGTTCGCCCAGAAGCACCTGAAGTTCACCGACACCTGGGACGGCTTGAAGCTGTGGGTGAAAGAGAACGGCTCCGGACGATTGATGACGCCGATGTTCCTGGTGATCATCGCGCTCGGCACCACCGACCTGCTGTTCGCGCTCGACTCGATCCCGGCGATCTACGGCCTGACCCGGGAGCCCTATCTGGTGTTCGCGGCCAACGTGTTCGCGCTGATGGGTCTGCGTCAGCTGTACTTCCTGCTCGGCGACCTGCTCAAGCGGCTGGTGTATCTGTCGCAGGGGTTGGCGTTCATCCTGGGCTTCATCGGGGTGAAGCTGCTGCTGCACGCGCTGCACGAGAACGAGGTGCCGTTCATCAACGGCGGCGAGCCGCTGAAGGTGCCGGAGATCCCGACGCTGGCCAGCCTGGGCGTCATCGTCGTCACGCTCGCGATCACCACGGCGGCGAGCCTGTACAAGACCCGGGTGCACGACGTGCGCAAGAACGGTGAGGCTCCCGAGGCGGCTGACGAAACGGATCCCGCGGCGGACACCAGCCGCTGATTCCGTTGCGCTCGCCCTGATTGGAACGGGTGCGCACATAGTTGGACCTGGTTAGCGTGGGCTCATGCGGATCTTTCTCGAGGATGACGCCGGGCTGCGCGAGCTCACCGACGGTGGTCAGCCGACCATCCGGGTTGCGGCTCCTGACCTGCAGCGGGCCCGTCAGGTCCGCTCGCGTATCCGGTCGGGTCCGGGAAATGCAGCGGTGATCCTGGACGTGACGGTCGCCGTCGCCGGGGATTTCCGCGCGGCGCGAGGAGCGTTCGGTGAACTCGGTGCCACCTCGGGGGACACGATCCGCTACGCGGGCACCGTCGCCGGGTTGGCCGGGCTCGTCGGCGACATCGCGTCGGCCGGGGTGGCCGACGGGGTGACGCTGATCGGCGCGTCGCCACAGCAGGACCTCGACCGCATCGGGCGGGACGTGTTGCGCGTCCTGAGCGCCCGCGATCAGGCCCGCGCGTCCTGAAGCGCCGCGTCGATCAGGCGCGCGTAGCGCAGCGAGCGGGTGGTGCCCGTCGTGCCTCCACCCATCTTGTTCATCACGTAGGCGAACGTCGCCCGTCGGTCGAGGTCCATCACGACCAGTGAGCCACCCCAGCCGCCCCACCAGCAGACTCTGCCGGGCGGGACGGCGGGCACGCTCTCGGGCGTCGGCAGGCCGAAACCGAGGCCGAAGCGCAGCGGAATGCCGAGGACGAGGTCGGTGCCGTGCGACTGCTCGACGAAGATCTGGTCGATGGTGGCGGGGGAGAGCACCTTCGTGCCGTCGACGGCGCCGCCCAGCGATATCGCGCGCAGCGCGCGCACCAGCCCGCGGGCGTTGCCGTGGCCGTTGGCGCCGCCGATGTCGGCGGCTCGCCACGGTGCGGTCTCGGCGACCGCGACACCGTAGGCGCCGGGTGGGAACGCCGCGAAAGTCCGGACCGCCGGGTGGTCGGGGCCGAGCCGGTCCAGGCCGCGGTCGCGGGGTGGGGGAGCGAGCAGCTCGGCGATGCGGGGCTCGTCGGATTCGCGTGCGCCGATTTGTACGTCGGCGGCAAATCGCTCGGAAATGCTCTCGCGGACAACGTCTTTGAGGCGCGTGCCGGTGATGCGCCGGATCACCTCGCCGATGAGGTGGCCGTAGTTCATCGCGTGGTAGCCCGACGCGGTGCCCGGCTCCCACCACGGGGTCTGGTCTGCCAGATGGGCGGTGGCACGCTCCCAGTCGTAGATGTGCTCGACGTCGAACGGCACCTGCCAGCCCGACACTCCTGAGGTGTGTGCGAGCAGGTGGCGTACCTCGATGCGGTCTTTGCCGTGCGCCCCGAATTCCGGCCAGTATCTGGTGACCGGCGCGCCGGGGTCGAGCTCGTTGGCGTCGATGAGCAGCAGGGCCGCCAGTGCGGTCAGCGTCTTGGTGCAGGACCAGAAGTTGACGATCGTATCCTGTTGCCAGGCAACGGTTTTGGCTCGATCAGCGTGGCCGCCCCACATGTCGGCGACGAGTTCACCGTCGACATCGACGGCCAGTGACGCGCCGAGCTCCTCGCCCGCCTCGATCTCGTCGGCCAGGGCGGCGGCGAGGCGGTCGAAGCGAGGCTCCCACTGACCGTGCACGGCACCACGCATAGGGGCGAGCCTATGTGGTGCTGGCGGTCACCAGTTGTCGTAGCCGCCCTCGGGGCCGAGCATGCGTTCCAGCCGGGTGCGGTTGATCTTGGCCAGTTCGTTGCGCACGATCTTGCGTTCGGTCTCGTAGTCGTTGAGCAGCCGGTCACCCATCGTGGCCAGCACGGTGTCGGCGCTGTAGCCGTTGACGTACATGACGAAGCCGAAGCCGAAGTGGTCCAGGTAGGTCTTCGAGGCGTCGGCCAGTCGCGCCATCATCTCGGGCCGCGCGTCGGCGATCGCGCACTGCTCTGCCTGGGACTTCTCGCTGCCGGGCCGGCGGCCGATGTCGGGGTAGGCCTGCAGGATCGAGTCGATCGAGTCCTCGCCGAGGGCGAAGAGCAGCGAGTCGGCGCAGCGGAACAGCTGGTCGTGGGTGGTGAAGGGGCGCTGTCGGGCCAGGTCGGCGGCCAGCGGCACGCTGGAGCAGCATTCGTAGACGGCGTGCACGGCGCGGCGCATCGGCAGCGCGTTGAACGCGTCCAGTCCGATTCCCTGATGCAGTAGCACACCGCCATGATCGAACGGTCAAACGGCGAGCACGTAACGCCGTGTTACAGGCAGGTCAATTCCCGCGAGCAGACGCAATCTCGAGTGTTCTCACGGCGTGTCCGCTCGAGTTCGCGTCTGGTCGCGGGGAGAAAACTAGTGGCCCTCGGTCTTGAAGCGCTCGATCGACCGGTTCACCTCGGCCTCGGCTTCCTCGCGGCCCACCCAGTCCGCGGCGTGCACGAACTTGCCCGGCTCGAGGTCCTTGTAGTGCACGAAGAAGTGCTTGATCGCGTCGAGCTCGAACTCCGACACGTCGCCGATGTCCTGGATGTGGTCCCACCGCGGATCGGCGAGCACGCACAGCACCTTGTCGTCGCCGCCCTTCTCGTCGGTCATACGGAACATGCCGACGGGGCGGGCCTCGACGATGCAGCCGGGGAACACCGACTCGGGCAGCAGCACCAGCGCATCCAGCGGATCGCCGTCCTCGCCGAGGGTGTCCTCGATGTAGCCGTAGTCGGTCGGATAGCCGAACGCGGTGAACAGGTAGCGGTCCAGCTTCACCTTGCCGCTGTCGTGGTCGACCTCGTACTTGTTGCGGGAACCCTTCGGGATCTCGATGAGAACGTCGAACTGCACCGGGGAGGCTCCTTCGCATGACGGGCGATCAACAGGCCGGAACCACCTTAGTGGGGAGCGATACCCTGCACTACAGGGGTGGCGTCGGAGTAATCGAGTGACAGGGGAACTATGCGGCCGACTCGGTGGCGGCGGTCCACCTATGTCCTGGTCGGCCTCGCCGTGGTCGTCGTGGTGGCCGGTCTGGTTCTGACGGCGGCGCTGATCGCAGGCCGTCAGCCGTCGGCGGCGGTGGCCGTCAAGCCTGCACCGGCGCCTGCGACCGCTGACCCCGGCGTCGTCCCGGTGCCCGACACCGCCGACATGCCGACCGCCGCCGGGCTGGCCAACGCATTGCGCGGGGTGGTGGCCGATCCGAACCTCGGTCAGTTCACCGGGCGTATCACCGACGCCCTCACCGGCGACGAGCTGTGGTCGCAGGGCCCGCATGTGCCGATGCAGCCCGCCTCGGTGAACAAGATGCTGACCACCGCCGCGGCGTTGCTGACGCTGGACCGCGACGCCCGCCTGACGACGCGGGTGGTGGCCACGTCGCCCGGGACCGTGGTGCTCGTCGGCGGCGGCGATCCGACGCTGTCGGCAGCCCCGCGCGGCACCGACACCTGGTACCGCGACGCCGCCCGGATCGTCGACCTCGCCGACCAGGTGCGCCGCAGCGGGACCACTGTTCGCACGGTCGCGGTCGACGTCAGCGCCTACAACGGCCCGACGATGGCGCCGGGCTGGGACCCGCTGGACATCGACGGCGGCGACATCGCCCCGATGGAGGCGGTGATGCTCGACGGCGGCCGCACCCAGCCCGTCACCGTGGACTCGGCGCGCTCGCGCACTCCGGCACTCGACGCCGGGCGTGCGCTGGCGATCGCGCTCGGCGTCGACCCGCAGAAGGTGACGGTGCTGCCGTCGGCTGCGCGGGGCCGCGAGATCGCCTCGGTGCAGTCTCCGCCGCTGATCCAGCGGCTGCGCGACATGATGAACGCCTCGGACAACGTGATGGCCGAGTCGACGGGCCGGGAGGTCGCCGACGCGACGGGCCGACCGCAGAGCTTCGCCGGCGCGGTCAGCGCGGTGCTCGCCGCCCTCGACGACGCCGGGATCGACACCGGCGAGGCGCGGCTGCTGGATTCCAGCGGCCTGTCGGTCGACGACCGGCTGACCGCCGAGACCCTCGACGAGGTCGTCGGCGCGGCCGCCGGCGATGACCACCCCAAGCTGCGGCCGCTGGTGGATCTGCTGCCGATCGCCGGTGGCAGTGGCACGCTGTCGAATCGCTACCTCGACAGCGCCGGCCGCGGCGCCGCCGGCTACCTGCGCGCCAAGACGGGATCGTTGACCGCGACCAACTCGCTGGCCGGCATCGTGACCGACACCAGCGGCCGGGTGCTGACCTTCGCGCTGCTGTCCAACCAGGCCGGCCCCAGCGGGCGTACCGCGCTCGACGCGTTCGCCGCGACCCTGCGCACGTGCGGGTGCCGCACATGAACCAGACGTTCTCGGTCGGCAGCGCGGTGGATTGGAACCTGGCGGCCTCGTTCGGCGGCAAGCTGGCCCGCCCCGAGCCGCCGTCCACCGACTACACCCGCGACCAGGTGATCGCACAGCTCGCCGACTCGGCGCGGGCGGCCGAGGTGCCGGTGCGCGAGGTGACCGGTCTCGCCGAAGGGGCGGACATCCCCGAGGCGCGGATCGTGAACCGGCCGGAGTGGATCCGCGCGGCCGCCGGTTCGATGCGGGCGATGACGGGCGGGGGTGACGGCGCGAAACCCCGTGCCATCAGCGGGCGCATCGCCGGCGTGCAGACAGGCGCGGTGCTGGCGTTCGTGTCGTCGGGGATTCTGGGGCAATACGATCCGTTCGCTTCCGGTGGGCAGGAGCGAAGCGACCCGGGAAATGACACAGCCGGCGGTGAGCTGCTGCTGGTCTACCCGAACGTCATCGCGGTGGAGCGGCAGTTGCACGTGCAACCGGCCGACTTCCGGATGTGGGTCTGCCTGCACGAGGTCACCCATCGGGTGCAGTTCCGCGCCAACCCGTGGCTGGCCGGCCACATGTCCGACGCCCTCGGCGTGCTCACCCAGGACGCCGGCGACGACGTGACGCAGGTGGTGGGGCGGCTGGCGGAGTACGTCCGCGAGAAGCGTTCCGGCCATGTTGCAGACGCCAATTCGGCGGGCATCCTCGGGCTGGTGCGCGCGGTGCAGTCCGAGGCGCAGAGCGAAGCGCTGGACCGGCTGCTGGTGTTGGGCACGCTGCTCGAAGGGCACGCCGACCACGTGATGGATGCCGTGGGGCCCGCGGTGGTCCCGTCGGTGGCCACCATCCGTCACCGGTTCGACCAGCGCAGGCACCGCCGCCAGCCCCCGGTGCAGCGGCTGCTGCGGGCACTCCTGGGGATCGACGCAAAGATGGACCAGTACACGCGCGGCAAGGCGTTCGTCGACGCCGTGGTGTCGACGGTCGGGATGGCGCGGTTCAACACGATCTGGACCGGCCCGCACACCCTGCCGCTGCCCGACGAGATCGACGAGCCGCAGCGATGGATCGACCGGGTGCTGTAGCGCAGCTGCGCGCGGCACTGCGCCGGTTCGCAGCCGAGTACGGGCTCGACGGGCCCTGGTGCGTCGCGCTGTCGGGCGGGCCGGACTCGCTGGCCTTGACCGCGGTCGCCGCAGCGCTGCGGCCGACGACGGCGCTGATCGTCGACCATCGGCTCCAAGCCGGCTCCGGGACCGTCGCAGCGACCGCCAAAGAGCAGGCGCTTGCGCTGGGATGCGTTGACGCTCAAGTGCTTTCGGTGGACGTCGGCACTCAGGGCGGGCCCGAGGCGGCCGCCCGCGCGGCGCGCTACGGCGCTCTGAAGCAGGCTCGCGACGGGTCACCGGTGCTGCTCGGGCACACGCTCGACGACCAGGCGGAGACGGTGCTGCTGGGCCTGGGCCGTGGATCGGGCGCACGCTCGCTCGCCGGGATGCGGCCCCACGATCCGCCGTGGTGCCGGCCCCTGCTGGGGGTGCGACGCAGCGTCACCCACGCCGCATGCGCCGAACTCGAGCTGACCCCGTGGCGCGATCCGCACAACGAGGACCCGCGCTTCACCCGGGTGCGGCTGCGCGCCGAAGTGCTGCCGCTGCTCGAGGATGTGCTGGCCGGCGGCGTCGCGGAGGCGCTGGCACGCACCGCCGCGGCGCTGCGGGAGGACACCGACGCGCTCGACGGGATCGCCGCCGAGATCGTCGTCACTCCCGAGCTGGCGGTGGCGACACTCACAGCACTGCCCGCCGCGGTGCGCCGCCGCGTGCTCCGGCGGTGGCTGCTCGACGGCGGCGCCGTGGGCCTGACCGATGCGCAGATCCGGTCGGTCGACGCGCTGGTGACGGCGTGGCGCGGGCAGGGCGCAGTGGCGGTACCGAGCGCGATGGCGCGGCGCCGGCTCTTCGCCGGCCGGCGCGGCGCGGTGCTGACGCTCTACCGGGAGCCGGTCGCCGACTGAGCACCAGTAGGCTCTAGGGCGTGCCTGCGCATGGGGAGTTGTATCCCGGGGACATCAAGTCGGTGTTGCTGTCGGAGGAGCAGATCCGCTCCAAGACAGCTGAGCTCGCCGGCCTCATCGCCGCCGACTACCCGACGCCGGGGGAGGGGCAGCAGGATCTGCTGCTGATCACGGTGCTCAAGGGCGCGGTCATGTTCGTCACCGACCTGGCCCGGGCCATCCCGCTGCCCACGCAGCTGGAGTTCATGGCGGTCAGTTCGTACGGCTCGTCGACGTCGTCGTCGGGGGTGGTGCGCATCCTCAAAGACCTCGATCGCGACATCAACGATCGCGATGTGCTGATCGTCGAGGACATCGTCGATTCTGGGCTGACGCTGTCGTGGCTGCTGCGCAACCTGGCCACCCGCCGGCCCCGGTCGCTGCGGGTGTGCACGCTGCTGCGCAAGCCCGAGGCGGTGCGTGCCGACGTCGACATCGAATACATCGGCTTCGACATCCCCAACGAGTTCGTCGTCGGCTACGGCCTGGACTACGCCGAGCGTTATCGCGATCTGCCCTTCATCGGCACGCTCGACCCCAAGGTCTACACGGACTGACGTCTCACCCGCCCATACCGACGTTTGGGCGCGAAAGCGCGAGAAGTTCTCGCCATTTCGTCGATCTGGACGCAGGATCGAAGCCATGACCGAGACCGCGCTCCGCATCTGCCCCTTCTGCGAGGCCACCTGCGGCCTGACGCTGACCATCGACGCCGGCCGAGTGGTCGGTGCGCGGGGCGATCGTGACGACGTGTTCAGCGCCGGGTTCATCTGCCCCAAGGGCGCCAGCTTCGCCGAGCTCGACAACGATCCCGACCGGTTGCAGGCTCCGCTGGTCCGCCGTGACGGCGTGCTGACCGAGGCGACGTGGGAGGAGGCGTTCGCGGCGGCCGCCGACGGCCTCGGCGCGGTGATCCGCGAGCACGGGGGCGCCGCCGTCGGGGCGTACCTGGGAAATCCCAACGCGCACACGGTCGCCGGTGCCCTGTACCCGCCGCTGATCATCCGCGGCCTGGGCACCCGCCAGGTCTTCTCGGCGAGCACGCTGGACCAGATGCCCAAGCACGTGTCGCTGGGTCTGATGTTCGGCAGTCCGGTCGCGTTCACGGTGCCCGACCTCGACCGGACCGACTACCTCGTCATCATCGGGGCCAATCCGCTGGTCTCCAACGGCAGCGTGACCACCGCCCCCGACTTCGGCGGCAAGATGCGCGACATCCGCAAGCGCGGCGGCCGGATCGTGGTCATCGACCCGGCCCGCACCCGCACCGCGGAGCTCGCCGACCGGCATCTGGCGCCACGCCCCGGCACGGACGCGGCGCTGCTGTTCGCCGTCGTCCACGTGCTGTTCGACGA
Organism: Mycobacterium kyogaense; assembly: GCF_003254575.1. Classification (GTDB taxonomy): domain Bacteria; phylum Actinomycetota; class Actinomycetes; order Mycobacteriales; family Mycobacteriaceae; genus Mycobacterium; species Mycobacterium kyogaense. The sequence continues at coordinate 63,051 of NZ_QJUA01000001.1, forward strand.
GAACCTGGTCACCCTCGGTGACCTGGCGGAGCATGTCGCCGGTCTCGACGAGGTGCGCGCGGCGGCGCGCGACTTCACCCCCGCCGCCGTCGCCGAGTACTGCGGCGTCGACGCCGCTGAGATCGAGACGCTGGCGCGGGAGCTCGCCGCGGCATCCAGCGCGGCCGTCTACGGCCGTATCGGGACGTCGACGGTCGAGTTCGGCACGTTGGGCAGCTGGCTCGTCGACGTCGTGAACATCCTGACCGGCAACCTGGACCGGCCCGGCGGTGCGATGTTCCCCTGCTCGCCGGTGGCGCCGGCGCCGCGCGGGCACCGGCCCGGCAAGGGGTTCCGCACCGGCCGCTGGCACAGCCGGGTGTCGGGCCGTCCCGAGGTGCTCTCCGAACTGCCGACCCCAGTACTGGCCGAGGAGATCGAGACGCCGGGCGACGGTCAGATCACCGCCATGATCACGATCGCGGGCAACCCGGTGCTGTCCGCCCCCGACGGCGACCGGCTGGACAAGGCATTGGACAGCGTCGCGTTCATGATCAGCGTCGACCCCTACCTGAACGAGACGACCCGCCACGCCGACGTCATCCTGCCCCCGCCCCCGCCGTCGCGCTCGCCCCATTTCGACGTCGCGCTGAACGCGCTCGCGATCCGCAACAACGCCCGCTACTCGCCGCCGGCGCTGCCGCTGGACGGCAGGCCCAGTGAGGCCGAGATCCTGTCCCGGTTGGCGCTGGTCGTGTTCGGCATGGGCCAGGACGCCGATCCGGCGCTGGTCGACGAGCAGGTCATCGCCACCACCCTGGCCAAGGAGACTGCCGACCCCTCGTCGCCGGTCGCCGGCCGCGCCGTCGACGAACTGACGGCGATGCTGCCCGCAGGGCCCGGTTACGAGCGCCGGCTCGACATGATGCTGCGCCTCGGTGCGTACGGCGACGCGTTCGGGGCGCGCCCCGACGGGTTGACGTTGCAGCGGCTCAAGGACGCACCGCACGGCGTCGATCTGGGTCCGCTGCAGCCCCGGCTGCTCGAGGTGCTGCGCACGCCGTCAGGCCAGGTCGAGCTCGCGCCGCCCGCCCTGATCGACGACGCGGCGCGGCTGCTGGAGGCGATGGCGCGGCCCGCCGAGGGTTTCGTGCTGATCGGGCGTCGGCACCTGCGCAGCAACAACAGCTGGATGCACAACCTGCCCGCGCTCGCGGGCGGCACCAACCAGTGCACGCTGCGGATGCACCCTGACGACGCCGCCGATCTGGGCGTCACCGACACCGCCGTCGTCAAGGGCGCCGGCGGCGAGCTGGTGGTGCCCGTCGAGATCACCGACGGCATCCGGCGCGGGGTGCTGTCCCTGCCGCACGGCTGGGGTCATGACCGGCCCGGCACCGGGCAGCACCTGGCCGCCGGTCAGCCGGGTGTCAACGTCAACCAGCTCAACGACGGCTCCCTGCTCGATCCGCTGTCGGGCACCGCGGTGCTCAACGGCGTCCCGGTCACCGTCGGGCCCACCGGCTCTGATTCGGCCTAGCCGAGCTGCCACACCACCGTCACCGAGAACCCGACGGTTTGCTGACCCGGCTCCAGCGGCACCGCGGCCTCCATCGCGCGCGGCATCGCGGGCATCGGCACCGGCGGCGTGGGGGAGGCCGTCTCGGAGATCGAGATCACGTCGCCGAGGTCGAGTCCGGACAGTTGCGCGTACTGGTTGGCGCGGTCCTTGGCGTCGTTGAACGCGCGGGCGCGGGCATCACGGACCAGTTGGGAATCGTCGTCGATCGAGTAGTTGATCGAGTTGATGCGGGAAGCATTTCCTCCGGTGCTGACGATCAGACCGATCGCGTCCGATGCCTTGGCCAGATCGCGGATCGTGACGGTGATCGAGTTGGTGGCGCGATACGCCGAGATCGTGGTGCTGTCGCTGCCGTACTGCGGCTGCAGATCGGCTGCGGTGGTGGCGATGTCCTTGCGGTCCACGCCGGCGCCGACGAGCGCGTCGATGACGGCCTGCTGGCGCTCGTTGGTCTGGCTCATCGCGCCGGTGGCGTCGGCGGCCTGGAATTCCATGGATGCGTTGACGGTCAACGTGTCCGGGGTGCCCTTGACCTGACCTTCACCGACGACGGTGACCTGACGGGCGTCCGTGCCTGGCGACGCGGTGGGTCCCGACTGTGCGTCGCAGGCGGCTGCCGAGGCCGCGACGACGCCGGCGGCGGCCACGGCCAGAGCGATGCGGACGGGTCTGCGGGGTGAATGAGGCATGGCTGGCACAGTAACCCGCCGCGCCCGGCAATCGGGTCACTCGGCGCGGTGGCGTCCCCAGCCCTTGTGGGTCTTCTTCGCCGGCTTCGGTGTGCTCGCTGCGGCCCCGTCGTCTGCGGGCGGCGCGGTGACGGTCGGTGTGTCGGCCTGCTGCCGGTCGTCGTCGGACCGGGCCGCGTTCCGTGCCGGCGTCGTGTCTGAGTCCTCTTCGGCGACAGTGCGTTTCGAGAACAGGGTGCGACGTTCGGGCGTGGCTTGCTCGGTCTCCTGGGTCGACGCCGCGAGTACCTTCTGCTCGGGTTCGGGCGCGACGGCCGGCGCGGGGGCGGGCGAGTCCAGATACGGCCGGTCGTAGGCCTTTTCGATGATGTCGGTGAGCGGACCGTTCAGCTTCGCGGCCAGCTCGTCGAACCCCAGGGCGCGCAGGGGTTTGAGCAGCGGGAGCTCCGTCGTCGGGACGAACACGTAGGTGGTGTTGCCCTCGGTCCACACCACGTTGTTCGGATCGTCGAGGTCCACGCCGCGGTAGTCCAGATGCATCGGCGAGAGCATGCCGGCCGCGACGTTGGCCAGCGCCAACAGGTTCAGCGGCCGGTCGGGGAAGTCGGCCATCGGATCGTATTGGCGGACCACGTCGATCACGTGATAGTCGGTCGGCTCGATCGGCGGCATGAGACCGCCGTAGGCCCGCCGCGGGTTGCCGATCAGGACGAAGGACACCTCGTCGGGCGAGGGTGCGCCGGCGACCCCGGAGTGCTGGGCCATCCACTCCTCGGCCACGCCGGCGCCGTTGCTGAAGCCCAGCACGACGGTGGGTCCGCTGCCGATGGCCTGCGCTCCGGTCGTGATGTGCGACAGGCGCCTGTCCAGGGCACGCACCCCGTTGCCCGTCGCGAACGGCACGTAGTCCAGCCGGGAACATTCGCCGGTGGCGCAGAGAGATCCCTGCAGTGCGGTGTCCAGGGACCACACCGGCCAGAGCGGGCTGATCGTCACCACGGAGCTCGCTGGGGGCGGGTCCGCCGCGGCGGCGGACGACGGGGGTGCGGTGCCCAACGACAGCACCGCGCTCGCCGCGACCACCGGCGGGACGAGGTACCGCGCAGACAACCGCGGCAGGCCGAGCGACGGCCGGGCTATAGGTTCGGGCTCACGCAGGGAGTGTTCGAGGTCGTCGAGAACCGCGACGAGCAGTCCGTCCCGGTCGCCGAAGTGGCCGTACAGGTCGTCGGCGCTCACGCCTGCCGCCTCGGCGACGTCGGCCATGCTGGCGGTCGGCCCGAGATCGGCGAACGTCTGACGCGCTGACGTCACCAGGACATCGCGATCGGACCGGCCCTCAGACGCGCAGCGACGCTTTGCTGTGAAGTTCACGTCAATTTCCCCCCGGTCGCGTGCCGCCCCAACCCGCAGCAAACGTACCCGGGAATGGTCCGAATCACACCTCAAACCGCGAGGAACTCGATCAACAATCGGCTCAGCTCCTCCGGCCGCTCCTCGGTCAGCCAATGCCCGGCATCCTCGAGCAGCACCTCCTGGTATGGCCCGCTGACCAGTTCGCTGGCGCGGTGCCGCGGGGTGTAGGCCAGAGTTGCGTCGGCGGTGCCGCCGATGAACAGTGCCGGCACGCTGATCGTGGCCGCCGCAGGGTCTGCGGTGAGCTCCCAGTTGCGGTCGAAACAGCGGTACCAGTTCAGCGGCGCCGTGAACCCGCCTCGCGTGAACGCCGCGACGTAGACGTCGAAGTCCTCGGGGGAGATCCAGTCCGGCAGAGCGCCCGGATCGCCGATGCGGTCGAGGAACCCGGCCGGGTCCGGGGCGAGCATCCGCAGAGCCGCAGCCTCGTCTCCGGCGGGCGGTGTGGCGAACAGTGTGCGCAGCGTGGTCGCGGGATCGCGGTCGAGCTCGTCGTCGGCGGGACCCGGCTCCTGGAAGTAGAGAATGTAGAAGAAGTGGTCGCCGAACAGTTTCCGGAACGCCTGCGTGGTCGGCACCCGGGGGCGCGGCACCGGGGGCAGGCTCACGCCGGCCACCGCGCTGAACCGGTCCGGCGCGAGCAGCGGCGCCGCCCAGGCCACTACTGCGCCGAAGTCGTGGCCCACCACTGCGGCCTGTTCGGCACCGACCGCATCGAGCAGGCCCACCACATCGCCGACCAACGCGTCGACGGCGTAGGCCTCGACGGCGGCAGGCTTGTCCGAGTCGCCGTACCCGCGCTGATCGGGCGCCAGGACGTGGAAGCCGGCGTCGGCCAGCGCTCGCACCTGATGCCGCCAGGAGTGGGCCAGCTCGGGAAACCCGTGCAGGAGCACGACGGCGGGCGCGCCCGGTTCCCCGGCCTCGGTCACCTGCAGCGTCACCCCGTTGGTCCGGACTCTTCGCGTGCGCACGGCGTCCAGTGTGAGTCTGGATCGCGAGTTCGGCGGCGATTCCGATCTGCGCGCACACCAGCCCGGGAACTCCAGAGGCCGCCGAACGTTGGTCTAGCGGTAGCCTTGAGGTTTCCAGCTGCGCGTATTGGAAGGATTTTGGCCGGGGTTCTCTCGCCCAGGCCGCACACATCGATGAACCGGACCGATGCATGAACCGTAAAAATGTGATCCGCACGCTCACGGTGATCGCCGTGGTCCTGTTGCTGGGGTGGTCCTTCTTCTACTTCAGCGACGACACCCGCGGCTACAAGCCCGTCGACACGTCGGTGGCGATGTCGCAGATCACCAGCGGCAACGTGACCAGCGCGCAGATCGACGACCGCGAGCAGCAGCTGCGGCTGGAACTCAAAGACGGCAACGGCGACACCGAGAACAGCGACAAGATCATCACCAAGTACCCGACCGGGTACGGCGTGACGCTGTTCGAGGCGCTGCAGGGCAAGAACGTCAAGACCAACACCGTGGTCAACCAGTCCAGCGTGCTGGGCTCGCTGCTGATCTACATGCTGCCGCTGCTGTTGCTGGTCGGCCTGTTCGTGCTGTTCTCCCGGATGCAGACGGGCGGCCGGATGGGGTTCGGCTTCGGCAAGTCGCGCGCCAAGCAGCTGTCCAAGGACATGCCCAAGACCACGTTCGCCGACGTCGCCGGCGTCGACGAGGCGGTCGAGGAGCTCTACGAGATCAAGGACTTCCTGCAGAACCCGAGCCGCTATCAGGCGCTCGGCGCCAAGATCCCCAAGGGCGTGCTGCTCTACGGCCCACCCGGCACCGGCAAGACGCTGCTCGCCCGCGCCGTGGCCGGCGAGGCCGGGGTGCCGTTCTTCACGATCTCCGGCTCTGACTTCGTCGAGATGTTCGTCGGCGTCGGCGCCTCTCGCGTGCGTGATCTGTTCGAGCAGGCCAAGCAGAACAGCCCGTGCATCATCTTCGTCGACGAGATCGACGCGGTCGGCCGCCAGCGCGGCGCCGGCCTGGGCGGCGGGCACGATGAGCGCGAGCAGACGCTGAACCAGCTGTTGGTCGAGATGGACGGCTTCGGCGATCGCCAGGGCGTCATCCTGATCGCCGCGACCAACCGGCCCGACATCCTCGATCCCGCGCTGCTGCGGCCCGGCCGCTTCGACCGCCAGATCCCGGTCTCCAGCCCCGATCTGGCCGGCCGCCGCGCCGTGCTGAAGGTGCACTCGCAGGGCAAGCCGATCGCCCCCGACGCCGACCTCGAGGGGCTGGCCAAGCGGACCGTCGGCATGTCCGGCGCCGACCTGGCCAACGTCATCAACGAGGCCGCGCTGCTGACCGCCCGCGAGAACGGCACCGTCATCACCGGTCCGGCGCTGGAAGAGGCCGTCGACCGGGTGGTCGGCGGGCCGCGCCGCAAGAGCCGCCTGATCAGCGAGCACGAGAAGAAGATCACCGCGTACCACGAGGGCGGCCACACGCTCGCGGCATGGGCGATGCCCGACATCGAACCCATCTACAAGGTGACGATCCTGGCCCGCGGCCGCACGGGCGGCCACGCGATGGCCGTGCCCGAGGACGACAAGGGTCTGATGACCCGCTCGGAGATGATCGCGCGTCTGGTGTTCGCGATGGGCGGCCGCGCGGCCGAGGAGCTCGTGTTCCGTGAGCCCACCACCGGCGCGTCCTCGGACATCGACCAGGCGACCAAGATCGCCCGCGCGATGGTCACCGAATACGGCATGAGCTCCAAGCTGGGCGCGGTGCGTTACGGCAGCGAGCACGGCGACCCGTTCCTCGGGCGCACCATGGGCAACCAGGCCGACTACAGCCACGAGGTCGCCCAGATCATCGACGACGAGATCCGCAAGCTGATCGAGGCCGCCCACACCGAGGCGTGGGAGATCCTCACCGAGTACCGCGACGTGCTCGACGTGCTGGCCGGCGAGCTCCTGGAGAAGGAGACGCTGCACCGCAAGGAGCTGGAGCAGATCTTCGGCGACGTGAAGAAGCGCCCGCGGTTGACGATGTTCGACGACTTCGGTGGCCGCGTCCCCTCGGACAAGCCGCCGATCAAGACGCCGGGCGAGCTGGCCATCGAGCGCGGTGAGCCGTGGCCCAAGCCGGTGCCGGAGCCCGCGTTCAAGACCGCGATCGCCCAGGCGTCCAAGGCTGCCGCCGAGGCGGCCCACCGTAACGGTGGAAACGGCACCAACGGCGCGAACGGTGCGCATGGCGGCCAGACCCAGCCCGACTACGGCGCCCCGGCAGGCTGGCATGCCCCCGGTTGGCCGCCTCCGCCGCAGCAGCAGGGTGCGCCCCAGCAGCAACCGCAGCCGGGTTACTGGTACCCGCCGTCGGGTTATCAGGGCCCACCGCCAGGGCCCCAGCCGCCGTACTATCCGCCGTATCAGCAGCAGTACCCGCAGCCCGCGCCGCCGGACCACGATCGTGGTCCGGACCAGGAGAACGGCCGCGGGGACAACGGACGCGGCACCGCGCCGGGCAACGGATAACGGAGGAGACCTCGATGACGCGGTCGCAGGACGATACGGCGACGCTCACCACCCCGGAATTCGATCAGGCCCGCGCGGAGGCCGCTGTGCGCGAGCTGCTGCTCGCGGTCGGCGAGAATCCTGAGCGGCCCGGCCTGCTCGATACCCCGGCGCGCGTGGCTCGCGCGTACCGGGAGATGTTCGCGGGTCTCTACACCGACCCGGACGAGGTGCTCAACACGACGTTCGACGAGCAGCACGACGAGCTCGTGCTGGTCAGGGACATCCCGATCTACTCCACGTGTGAGCACCACCTGGTGTCCTTCCACGGTGTCGCGCACGTGGGATACATCCCGGGCAAGGACGGTCGCGTGACGGGCCTGTCGAAGCTGGCCCGCGTCGTCGATCTCTACGCCAAGCGGCCTCAGGTGCAGGAGCGGCTGACCTGCCAGGTAGCCGACGCGTTGATGCGCAAGCTGGATCCGCGCGGGGCGATCGTGGTGATCGAAGCCGAGCATCTGTGCATGGCGATGCGCGGTATCCGTAAGCCCGGGGCCCGCACCACGACGTCGGCGGTGCGCGGGGTGTTCAAGACCAACACGGCATCCCGCGCCGAAGCTCTGGACCTGATCCTGCGGAAGTGACAGCCGCCGACCTCCCGCCCTCCCCACCGGCGAGCGTGGCCGTGATGGGGGTCGTCAACGTCACCGATGACTCGTTCTCCGACGGTGGGTTGTTCCTCGATCGGGACCGTGCCGTCGCGCACGGGATCGAGCTGGTCGCCCAGGGCGCGGCGATCGTCGACGTCGGTGGGGAATCCACCCGTCCCGGTGCCACCCGCGTCGACCCGGCGGTGGAGACGGCGCGGATCCTTCCGGTGGTCGCCGAGCTGGCTGGCCGCGGCATCACCGTCAGCGTCGACACGATGCACGCCGGCGTCGCCGCCGCGGCGTTGGAGAACGGGGCCCGCATCGTCAACGACGTCTCGGGCGGTAGGGCCGATCCGGACATGGTGCGGGTGGTCGCCGAGGCGGGGGTGCCGTGGGTGTTGATGCACTGGCGCTCGGTGGACAGCGAGCGGCCACACGAGGCGCCGGTCTACCGCGACGTGGTGGCCGAGGTACGCGACGAGCTGATGGCCGGCGTGGACGCCGCCGTGGCGGCCGGGGTGGCTCCCGACCGGTTGATCCTCGATCCCGGGCTCGGTTTCGCGAAAACGGCCGAGCACAACTGGGCACTGCTGGCGGCGCTGCCGGAGTTCGTCGCCACCGGTATCCCCATCCTGGTCGGAGCGTCGCGTAAACGGTTCCTCGGGACACTGCTTGCTGACGCGCACGGATCTCCGCGGCCGCCGGGCGGCCGGGAGACCGCGACCGCGGCGATCTCGGCGCTGGCCGGCTGGCACGGGGCGTGGGGGGTGCGGGTGCACGACGTGCGCGCGTCGTGCGACGCGCTCGCGGTGGCGTCGGCTTGGAAGTCGGCGGGGCAGTCGGCGGGGCAATCGGCGGGGCAGGGAGCGGAGCGGCATGGCTGATCGAATCGAGTTGCGCGGCTTGCGGGTTCGCGGCAACCACGGGGTCTTCGAGCATGAGCGCCGGGACGGGCAGGACTTCGTCGTGGACATCACGGTGTGGATCGACCTGGCCGACGCCGCGGCCAGCGACGACCTCGCCGACACCCTCGACTACGGCGCACTCGCGCAGGGGGCCGCCAACATCGTCGCGGGCCCACCACGGCAGCTGATCGAGACCGTGGCCGGTGAGATCGCCGAGGACGTCATGGGCGACGAGCGTGTACACGCGGTCGAGGTGGTCGTGCACAAGCCGGCGGCGCCGATCCCGCTGGATTTCGCCGACGTCGCGGTGGTCGCACGCCGCTCACGCCGTGGTGGTCGCGCGGCAGAGCCGCCCACCCGTCGCGCGGCGGAGCCGCCCACCCGTCGCGCGGCGGAGCCGCCCACCCGTCGCGCGGCGGAGCCGCGATGACGTCGGTGGTGCTGTCCATCGGGTCCAACCTCGGGGACCGGCTGGCGCATCTGCAGTCGGTGCTCGACGGGCTCGGCGATGCGGTCACCGCGGTGTCGCCGGTCTACGAAACGGCCGCGTGGGGCGGCGTCGAGCAGGGTGCCTTCCTCAATGCCGTCGTGCTGGCCGACGCCGCGCACGGGCCGCACGAGTGGCTGCACCGCGCCCACGAGTTGGAGGCCGCAGCCCAGCGTGTACGCGAACAGCATTGGGGGCCAAGGACACTCGACGTCGATCTGGTGGAGGTGCGCGACGGCGGCCGGGAGGTGGCCGTCGACGACGACGTGCTGACACTGCCGCACCGCTACGCGCACGCCCGCGCGTTCGTCCTCGTCCCCTGGCTCGCCGTCGCCCCGTCGGCCACGCTGACGGTGCAGGGCCGGCCGACCCCCGTGGCGGGGCTGCTGGCCTCCCTCGACCCGGCCGAGCGTGCCGGCGTGCACCGCACCGACCACAGCTTGACGCCGCGGGTCGCGCGCTGATGGGGCTGACTCGCGCCCGCGACCTCGTCGCCGGGGCCGTCGCGGCCGCGGTGCTGGGATATCTGCTGGTGCGGGCCACCTACCGGTATTTCCCGCCGATCACGGTGTGGACGGGCATGTCGCTGCTCGGCGTCGCGGTCGCCCTCGCGGGCTGGGGCTTCTACGTGCGGGCGCGCGTGCGCGACGGCGAGATCGGGGTGGGTCGCGGGCGGCTGCATCCGCTGGCGGTGGCCCGCTCTGTGGTGATCGCCAAGGCGGCGGCGTGGATGGGCGCGGTCGTGCTGGGCTGGTGGGTGGCCGTGGCGGCGTACGTGCTGCCGCGCCGCGACGCCCTGCGGGTGGCCGCCGCCGACAGTCCCGGAGCCGTCGTCGCGGCGCTCTGTGCGCTCGCGCTGGTCGCGGCGGCGCTGTGGCTGCAGCATTGCTGCCGGTCCCCCGAGGACACCCCGCCCGACGCCGATCCGGCGACCGGCTGAGGGGCCGCGCGGCTTCGTGACCGAATCGCCGCAAGGGTCGACACGCGTGACGACCTGTGGCGGGTACAGTCGCCCCATGACCGATCCGACCCGCGGCGCCAGGATGCGTCGGGGCGGTCGGCGGCCCGGCTGGATCTTGATGTCGGCGTTGCTGGTGCTGGCCATTGCGGCCAGTTCTGCCCTGGTTTTCACCGATCGCGTCGAGTTGCTCAAGCTTGCTGTGATCCTCGCGCTGTGGGCGGCGGTGGTCGCGGCATTCGTGTCGGTGATCTATCGCAGACAGAGTGACAGCGACCAGGCCAAGGTGCGGGATCTGAAGCTGGTGTACGACCTGCAACTGGAGCGTGAGATCTCGGCGCGCCGCGAGTACGAACTGACCGTCGAGAGCCATCTGCGCCGCGAATTGGCGAGTGAACTGAAGGCCCAGTCGGCCGACGAGGTGGCTGCGCTACGTGCCGAGTTGGCTGCGCTGCGGGCGAATCTGGAGTACCTGTTCGACGCCGACCTGTCGGAGCGCCCGGCGCTGGAGCGCGATCGGGCCGCGGCGCCGTCGTTGCCCTCGGCCGGACGGGTCAGCAGCAGCCGCATCGACACCGAGGACGCCGACGCGCGCCGCGCCGCCATGGCGGTCGACAGTGACGAGCACTCCCCGGACACCGAGGAGAGCCCGATCATCGACGTGCCCGCCGAGCCCCACCCGGACGACAGCTGGCCTCAGGTGCGCGAGCCGGCCGAGCCGGCAGGTGGTGCGCACCGGCGCGCCGGGGCGCCGACCGGGCCGTGGAGTCCGACACCCACGCCTGCGACCCCTCACACTCCGCCGCAGGTGCCGTGGTTGCCACCGCAGACGGCACCACAGAGCCCGCCGCCACCGCCTCGCCCGGCGGACACTCGCAGCTCGGCGGGTTCCTGGCAGCCGGCACCTGCCGAAGGCCGTTTCATCCCTGCGGGCCAACCCGGTTCGCACTGGTCCTCGCCACCGCCGTCGCCACGGCCGGCCCCTCCGCCGCCACGCCCGGAGCCCGAGCCGACCCCGGAGCCGGAGCGTGACGCCGAGTCCGAATACGTGGGGCGTCGACGCGCTCCGGAGACGACCGAGGCGCCCGGGCCGCCTCGGGGCAAGCACTCGTCGGCATCGGAGCCGGAGCCGGAGCCGCCCGCCGAGGAGACCCCCGCCGCGCCCGACGACGAGGACGGCGGCGCGCACACCGGTGGTCAGTCGGTGGCCGAACTGCTGGCGCGGTTGCAGGCGAGCCCGTCGGGTGGTGGCGGGCGCCGCCGCCGCGAGGACTGATTTTCTCGCTGGGTTAGGCTGTGCGCGACCGGTACCCGCTCGCGGGACCGGACCGACAGAGAATCAGCGAGGGCGATGGTGGCGATGGTCCAGCCCCCGATCGGTGGGGCTCCTCACGACGGACTCCGCCCCGCTCGGCTGACCGTCGGCGTCGTCTCGGCGGGCAAAGTGGGGGCCGCGCTGGGTGCGGCGCTGGAACGGGCCGAGCACGTGGTCGCCGGGTGCAGCGCGGTGTCGCGCGCGTCCCGGGCACGGGCGGCCCGCTGGCTGCCGGACACCCCGGTACTGGCGGTCGACGAGGTCGCCGCGCGCGCCGAGTTGCTCCTGTTGGCCGTTCCCGATGCTGCGCTGGCCGAGCTCGTCGCCGGGCTCGCGGCCACCGGCGCGGTGCGGCCCAACACGATCGTCGCGCACACGTCCGGGGCCAACGGCATCGGCATCCTGGCGCCACTGGCCGAGCGCGGCTGCATCACGTTGGCGATCCATCCGGCGATGACGTTCGCCGGCACCGACGAGGACGTGGATCGGTTGCGCGGCACGTGTTTCGGGATCACCGCCGCCGACGAGATCGGTTATGCGATCGCCCAGTCGCTGGTTCTCGAAGTGGGAGGCGAGCCGTTCCGGGTGCGTGAAGACGCCCGCACGCTCTATCACGCGGCGCTCGCGCACGGCAGCAACCACGTCGTCACCGTCGTGCTCGATGCACTGGAGGCGTTGCGGGCTGCGCTGTCCGGTCAGGAGCTGCTCGGCCAGGACATCGTGGCCGACGCCCCGGGAGGGCTGGCCGAACGGATCATGGGTCCGTTGGTGCGGGCGTCGGTGGACAACGCATTGCGGGCGGGTCAGCGTGCGCTGACGGGGCCGGTGGCCCGCGGGGACGCCGCCGCGGTGGCTGGCCACCTGCACGCTTTCGAAGAGGTCAATCCTGCTCTGGCGCAGGCATATCGAACGAATTCCCACCGGACGGCGCAGCGAGCGGACGCACCCCGCGCCGTCTTCGAGGTACTGGCGGAGGCCGAGTGACGATGAACACGGGGAAACTGAAATTCGCGGCGGGCGAACTCAACGTCTACACGCGCCCGCAGGAGGTGTCCGACGTGACCCGCGCGCTGCGGACCACCGGGCGCCGCGTCATGCTCGTCCCCACGATGGGGGCGCTGCACGAGGGTCATCTGACGCTGATCCGCACCGCCAAGCGCGTGCCGGGCGCGGTGGTCGTGGTCTCGATCTTCGTCAATCCCTTGCAGTTCGGCGTCGGCGAGGACCTCGACGCCTATCCCCGCACGCTGGCCGACGACCTCGACGCGCTGCGCGCCGAAGGGGTGGAGATCGCCTACACCCCGACGGCTGCCGACATGTACCCGCAGGGCCAGCGCACCACCGTGGTGCCGGGGCCGCTGGGCGCTGAGCTCGAAGGTGCCGCGCGGACAACACATTTCGCCGGTGTGCTGACCGTCGTCGCCAAGTTGTTCAACATCGTTCGGCCTGACCGGGCGTACTTCGGCGAGAAGGACTATCAGCAATTGACGCTGATCCGGCAGATGGTCACCGACCTCGATCTGGGCGTGCAGATCCAGGGGGTGCCGATCGTGCGGGAAGCTGACGGTCTGGCCATGTCGTCGCGCAACCGCTATCTCGATGCCGTTCAGCGGGAGCAGGCCGGCGCGCTCTCGGCCGCGCTGCTGGCCGGTATGTACGCCGCGGCCACCGGGGTGCCCGCCGCGCTGGATGCGGCCCGGGCCGTGCTCGACGAGGTGCCCGCGCTGGAGGTCGACTACCTCGAGGTGCGCGACCCGATGCTGGGCCCCGCACCCGTCGAGGGTCCGGCGCGAATGCTGGTGGCAGCCAGGCTGGGAACCACCCGGTTGCTCGACAACATCGCGATCGACGTCGGCGCCAGCGCCGGCATCGACGGTCATCCGCGCACCCCGAGTGGTGAGAGCCACGAACTGCCTTGGAGAAACTGAGTGCTGCTCGTCATCGACGTTCGTAACACCCACACCGTCGTCGGGTTGATCTCGGGGGTCGGCGATCACGCGAAGGTGGTGTCGCACTGGCGTATTCGCACCGAATCCGAGGTGACCGCCGATGAACTCGCGCTCACCATCGACGGTCTGATCGGCGACGACGCCGAGCGGCTCACCGGCGCAGCGGGCCTGTCCACGGTGCCGTCGGTGCTGCACGAGGTCCGCGTGATGCTGGAGCAGTACTGGCCCGCGGTGCCTCATGTGCTGATCGAGCCCGGGGTGCGCACCGGTATCCCGCTGCTGGTCGACAATCCCAAAGAGGTGGGCGCCGACCGGATCGTCAATTGCCTTGCGGCGTATCAGAAGTTCGGTACCGCCGCGATCGTGGTCGATTTCGGGTCGTCGATCTGCGTGGATGTGGTGTCGGCCAAGGGCGAGTTCCTGGGCGGCGCGATCGCCCCCGGTGTGCAGGTGTCCTCTGACGCGGCGGCCGCCCGCTCGGCGGCGTTGCGTCGGGTGGAGCTGACCCGGCCGCGGTCGGTGATCGGCAAGAACACCGTCGAATGCATGCAGGCGGGCGCGGTGTTCGGGTTTGCCGGTCTGGTCGACGGTCTGGTCAGCCGGGTGCGCTCGGACGTCGACGGCTTCGGCGGCGACGACGTCGCGGTGGTCGCGACCGGACACGGCGCGCCGCTGGTGCTCGCCGATCTCACGACCGTGCAGCACTACGACCGTCATCTGACGCTGGACGGGCTGCGCCTGGTGTTCGAGCGCAACCGCGACGGCCAGCGCAGCAAGCCCAAGGGCGCCCGCTAGCCGCTGTGAGCGACTTCGGACCTGCTGGGCTGGTCATTTAAGCTGGCACGTCGTGACCGACGAATCCGGCAGCGCCGACTCCGACCGTGACATTTCCAGTGACATTTCGGAGGACATCCCCGAGCAGTTCCGGATCCGTCAGGCCAAGCGTCAGAAGCTGCTCGACGAGGGCCGGGAGCCCTATCCCGTCGAGGTCCCCCGCACACACAGCCTCGCCGAGGTGCGCGCCGCCTTCCCCGAGCTGGCCGCCGACGAGACGACGGGCCAGTTCGTCGGGGTGTCGGGCCGGGTCATCTTCGCCCGTAACTCCGGCAAGCTGTGCTTCGCGACGCTGCAGGACGGCGACGGCACCCAGCTGCAGGCGATGATCAGCCTGAACCAGGTCGGGCAGGAATCCCTGGACGCGTGGAAGGCCGACGTCGACCTCGGCGACATCGTGTTCGTCCACGGTGAGGTGATCAGTTCGCGGCGCGGAGAGTTGTCTGTGCTGGCGGACTCGTGGCAAATCGCCTCCAAGTCACTGCGCCCGTTGCCGGTGGCCCACAAGGAGATGAGCGAGGAATCGCGGGTCAGGCAGCGGTACGTCGACCTGATCGTGCGCCCGGAGGCCCGCACCGTCGCCCGGCAGCGCGTCGCGGTCGTGCGCGCCGTGCGCTCGGCGCTGGAGCGGCGCGGCTTCCTGGAAGTGGAGACGCCGATTCTGCAGACTCTGGCCGGTGGCGCCGCCGCGCGGCCGTTCGTCACACACTCCAACGCCCTCGATTCCGATCTGTATCTGCGGATTGCGCCGGAGCTTTTTCTCAAACGGTGTGTGGTGGGCGGATTGGACAAGGTTTTCGAGTTGAATCGGGTGTTCCGAAACGAAGGCGCCGATTCCACGCATTCTCCCGAGTTCGCGATGCTCGAGACATATCAGGCGTACGGCACTTACGACGATTCTGCGACCGTCACGCGCGAACTCATTCAAGAAGTCGCCGACGAGGCGATAGGTACGCGGCAGGTGACATTGCCGGACGGCAGCATCTATGACCTAGACGGTGAATGGGACTCGATTGCGATGTATCCCTCATTGTCGGAGGGCCTCGGTGAAGAGATCACGCCCGCGACGAGTGCGCAACAATTGTGGCAGATCGCCGACCGGCTCGGTGTGGAAATTCCGCGCGACCGCGGTTACGGACACGGGAAATTGGTCGAGGAACTGTGGGAGCACGTGGTCGGTAACACGTTGTGGGCGCCCACTTTCGTCCGCGATTTCCCGGTGGAGACCACGCCGTTGACCCGCGCGCACCGCAGCATCGAGGGCGTCACCGAGAAATGGGATCTCTACGTGCGGCATATCGAGTTGGCCACCGGATACTCCGAATTGATCGACCCGGTCATCCAGCGCGAGCGATTCGAGGCCCAAGCCCGGGCGGCCGCCGCAGGCGATGACGAGGCCATGCTGCTCGACGAGGATTTTCTCGCCGCGTTGGAGTACGGAATGCCCCCGACGACGGGGACGGGAATGGGCGTGGATCGCTTGTTGATGGCGCTGACCGGGTTGTCCATTCGCGACACAGTTTTGTTCCCCATTGTTCGGCGTCACACATAGCATCTGTGCGTTGTTGAATGAAAAGCGCATTTATGGCACATTGATGCCGGGGTTCGGGGTCAGACGAGTAGCGGGGCAGAGAAGGGCATTGGGCCATGGCGAAAAAGGTCACCGTCACTCTTGTCGATGATTTCGACGGTGAAGGCGCCGCTGACGAGACCGTCGAATTCGGTCTCGACGGAGTGACTTACGAGATCGATTTGTCGGCCAAGAACGCCGCCAAACTCCGCAATGATCTGAACAAGTGGGCCGAGGCGGGCCGTCGGGTCGGTGGCCGTCGCCGCGGCCGAGCGGCCGCCACCGGCCGGGGCCGCGCCGCCATCGACCGCGAGCAGAGTGCCGCGATCAGGGAATGGGCGCGCCGCAACGGCCACAACGTGTCCACCCGGGGTCGCATCCCGGCCGACGTCATCGACGCGTTCCACGAGGCCACCTAGCATCCTTCTGCCCGGCAATGGCGCAGGCCGTTGCCGGGCCCATCCCGGCCGGTTCGTTCGCTGTCGGCGTAGCCGCCGACCCTGCTCGCTCGAAACGATTCCGCCCGCCGCGGCGTTGCACTGGACAGCGTCAGGCCGTCACCCGCCGTTAAGCCCATGGAGAACAGACCCCGGAACCGACCGGGAACGGGCCGACAGGCGGGGCACCTGAAGCCGCCGCCCATTACAGTGGACGGCAGGTGCGGGCACGTCTTTTGCGTGCGGCACCCATCTATGCGATGGAGAGCAGGTAACCACGGATGTTCGAAAGATTCACCGACCGTGCACGTCGGGTTGTCGTCCTGGCTCAGGAAGAAGCCCGGATGCTCAACCACAACTACATCGGCACCGAGCACATCCTGCTGGGACTCATTCACGAGGGTGAGGGAGTGGCCGCCAAGTCACTCGAATCGCTGGGCATCTCCCTGGAGGGTGTGCGCAGCCAGGTCGAGGAGATCATCGGTCAGGGCCAGCAGGCGCCGTCCGGGCACATCCCCTTCACCCCGCGTGCCAAGAAGGTGCTGGAGCTGAGCCTGCGCGAGGCGCTGCAGCTCGGCCACAACTACATCGGCACCGAGCACATCCTGCTGGGGCTGATCCGCGAGGGTGAGGGTGTGGCCGCCCAGGTGCTGGTCAAGCTCGGTGCGGAACTGACCCGGGTGCGCCAGCAGGTCATCCAGCTGCTGAGCGGCTACCAGGGCAAGGAGACCGCCGAGGCGGGCACCGGCGGGCGCACCGGCGAGGCCGGCAACCCGTCGACGTCGCTCGTGCTCGACCAGTTCGGTCGCAACCTGACCGCCGCCGCGATGGAGGGCAAGCTCGATCCCGTCATCGGCCGCGAGAAGGAAATCGAGCGGGTCATGCAGGTGCTGAGCCGCCGCACCAAGAACAACCCGGTCCTCATCGGTGAGCCCGGCGTCGGCAAGACCGCCGTCGTCGAGGGGCTGGCCCAGGCGATCGTGCACGGAGACGTGCCCGAGACGCTGAAGGACAAGCAGCTCTACACGCTGGACCTCGGTTCGCTGGTCGCGGGCAGCCGCTACCGCGGTGATTTCGAGGAGCGCCTGAAGAAGGTGCTCAAGGAGATCAACACCCGCGGCGACATCATCCTGTTCATCGACGAGCTGCACACGCTCGTCGGAGCCGGTGCCGCCGAGGGCGCGATCGACGCGGCCAGCATCCTGAAGCCGAAGCTGGCCCGCGGTGAGCTGCAGACCATCGGCGCGACCACGCTCGACGAGTACCGCAAGTACATCGAGAAGGACGCCGCGCTGGAACGCCGCTTCCAGCCGGTGCAGGTCGGGGAGCCGACGGTGGCGCACACCATCGAGATCCTCAAGGGTCTGCGCGACCGCTACGAGGCGCACCACCGCGTCTCGATCACCGACGGCGCGATCGCGGCGGCCGCCACGCTGGCCGACCGCTACATCAACGACCGCTTCCTGCCGGACAAGGCGATCGATCTGATCGACGAGGCGGGCGCCCGGATGCGTATCCGCCGGATGACCGCGCCGCCGGACCTGCGCGAGTTCGACGAGAAGATCGCCGATGCGCGCCGGGAGAAGGAGTCCGCGATCGACGCGCAGGACTTCGAGAAGGCCGCGAACCTGCGCGACAAGGAGAAGCAGCTGGTCGCGCAGCGCGCCGAGCGTGAAAAGCAGTGGCGCTCAGGCGATCTCGACGTGGTTGCCGAGGTCGACGATGAGCAGATCGCCGAGGTGCTGGGCAACTGGACCGGTATCCCGGTGTTCAAGCTCACCGAGGAGGAGACCACCCGTCTGCTCCGCATGGAGGACGAGCTGCACAAGCGGATCATCGGCCAGGAGGACGCCGTCAAGGCGGTCTCGAAGGCGATCCGCCGCACGCGCGCCGGTCTGAAGGACCCCAAGCGTCCGTCGGGCTCGTTCATCTTCGCCGGTCCGTCCGGCGTCGGGAAGACCGAGCTGTCCAAGGCGCTGGCCAACTTCCTGTTCGGCGAGGACGACGCGCTCATCCAGATCGACATGGGCGAGTTCCACGACCGCTTCACCGCGTCGCGGCTCTTCGGTGCCCCTCCGGGGTACGTCGGGTACGAGGAGGGCGGCCAGCTCACCGAGAAGGTGCGCCGCAAGCCGTTCTCCGTGGTGCTGTTCGACGAGATCGAGAAGGCCCACCAGGAGATCTACAACAGCCTCCTGCAGGTCCTCGAGGACGGCCGTCTCACCGACGGTCAGGGTCGCACGGTCGACTTCAAGAACACCGTGCTGATCTTCACGTCGAACCTCGGAACGTCCGACATCTCCAAGGCGGTGGGCCTCGGCTTCACCCAGGGCGGTGGCGAGAACAACTACGAGCGGATGAAGCAGAAGGTCAACGACGAGCTGAAGAAACACTTCCGCCCGGAGTTCCTGAACCGTATCGACGACATCATCGTGTTCCACCAGCTGACACAGGACGAGATCATCAAGATGGTCGACCTGATGATCGGCCGGGTCGGCAACCAGTTGCGGGCCAAGGACATGACGATGGAGCTGACCGATCGGGCCAAGGCCCTGCTGGCCAAGCGTGGCTTCGATCCGGTGCTGGGTGCACGGCCGCTGCGGCGCACCATCCAGCGCGAGATCGAGGACCAGCTGTCGGAGAAGATCCTCTTCGAAGAGGTCGGACCCGGTCAGCACGTGACCGTCGACGTCGAGAACTGGGACGGCGAGGGTCCGGGCGAGGATGCGGTGTTCACCTTCCACGGTGGGCCGAAGCGCTCCGAGCCTGCTGAGGCTGATCTGGCGCAGGCCGGCGCAGCCGAGTAGAAGCAACCGACGAACGGGCGGTCACCTTCGGGTGGCCGCCCGTTCTGGTGTCCGGACCCCGCGAGTGTGCGGTTTCATCCGCAAATCGCCGCCCGAGGCGTATGGCGATGCACACTCGCGGCACGGTCGGCGCCCATGGCCACGCTGCGCCCTCTATGATCCGAATGCAATCGACGGTTGTCGGAATCTGGTGAGACTCCAGAACGGTCGCGCCACTGTGACAGTCAGACCCGATGCCGTCGGCACCCACCAACTGGGACGCGACATCCCGGAAAGGACCCCTCATGACCACTGGTGAATCCCGCAGAGGACGCGCGACAGCCATCGACTTCTCGGCCACCAAGGCCGCGCTGTGGCTGTCGTTGACCGCATTCCTCGCGCTCGTCGTGCTGTACTTCGTCGGCCTCGACCAAGGCGCGACGTCGGTGTTCGGTGCCAACACCGACATCCACGAGTTCGTGCACGACGCCCGCCATCTCCTCGGATTCCCCTGCCACTGATGGAACGCCAGATCATCGGGCGCGGCCTGTTGGCCGGCGCCTCTGCCGGTGTGCTCGGATTCCTGTTCGCGCGTCTGTTCGTCGAACCCCAGATCCAGAAGGCGATCGCCTACGAGGACGGGGTCGGTGAAGCCCAAGAGGCCATGAGCCATGGCGGGCACAGTCACGGTGAGGCCGGCGGCGGGTTCAGCCGCGCCATCCAGATGAACGTCGGGATGGGCCTGGGCGTGCTGCTGTTCGCGGTCGCGATCGGCGCGCTGTTCGCCGTGGTGTTCGCGGTGGCCTACGGCCGGGTGGGCGACATCTCGGCACGGATGCTGTCGCTGGCGATCGCCGGCGGCATGCTCCTGTGCCTCTACGTGGTGCCGTTCTTGAAGTATCCGGCCAGCCCGCCTGCGCTGAGCCTTGACGAGACGATCACCCAGCGCACGTTGCTCTACCTGCTGATGGTGGCCGCCTCGGCTGCTCTGCTGGTCGCTGCGGTGCTCTTGGGTCGGCGGCTCGAGGCCAGGCTGGGAGTCTGGAACGCCACGCTGGCCGCTGCCGGTGCGTACGTGGCGGCGATCGCGGTGGTGATGCTGTTGCTGCCCACCATCGACGAGACCCCCGGTCCGCTCGTCGGCGACGACGGGACGATCCTCTACGGGGGCTTCCCGGCCGACGTGCTCTACGACTTCCGGCTGTACTCGCTGGGTACGCAGGTGGTCGTGTACGCGACGCTGGGGCTGGTGTTCGGGGCGTTGACGACGCGGTTGCTCGAGCGGAAGCAGGTCGTCACCGCATCGTGAGTGAGGTCGTCCGGCTGACCCTCGTGTCGCACGGCATGACCGATGCGATGGCAGCCGGACGATTCCCCACCGACGAACCGCTGAACGCGCTCGGGCGTCGGCAGGTGGCTGATGCCCCGACGGGGGTCATGACCGCCGAGCGGGCCTACTGCGGTCCGGAGGCACGCGCCATCCAGACCGCCGATCTGCTCGGTGTGCAGGCACAGATCGAACCGAAGCTCGCTGATCTCGATCACGGGCGGTGGCGCGGCGACGTGCTGAGCCGGGTGCAGCCCGCCGAACTCGCGATCTGGCTGACCGACCCCACGCAGGCGCCTCACGGTGGCGAGAGCGTCGTCGCGCTGATCGCCCGGGTCAGGGCGTGGCTGGACACGCTGACCTCCGAGCGGGTCCGGGTCGTCGCGGCTACCCACCCGGCCGTCATCCGTGCGGCCGTCCTCGTGGTTCTCGACGCCCCACCGAAGTCGTTCTGGCGCATCGACATCGCGCCGGCAAGCCACACGGTGCTGCACTTTCGCGGGCACGCGTGGACGCTGCGGTCGTGATCGACGTCCCGATCAGGGCGCGACCAGGCCGAACATCTGCCGCGCTATCGACAGCAGCCAGGACGCCGCGGTCGGGCTGCGGTACTGCGACCAGTTGGTCTGCATGCTGACCACCCAGCCCTGACCGGTGCGGTCGGTGGCGAACCAGCTGAACGTCAGGTCGCCGGGCAGATTGCCCGCTTTGGCCGCGATGTAGGGCCACTCGGTGCGGTCCAGGTCGATGCCCGGCACCGCCGACAGGATGTCGTGCACCGGCGCGGCGTCGCCGGTCGCGTTGCGTTGCAGCGCCGCGTGCAGCCGGCAGATGTCGGCGGCGCTGGCGTACCACTCGGCACCGATGTCCGACGCCGGCATGTGGGTGCGCTGCGGATCCGGTTCGTACGGGCGCGAATTGGTCTGCTGGAGTAGCTGGGCGCGCCCGGCGTGGTTGGCCTGTTTCCACTGCTCACGCAGGTTCGGCTCGCCCCAGCCCACCGAGAACATCTCGTGCATGGTCGGGAACGGCGTCATGCTGGCCGGGTCGTGGTGGCCGGCGGCGACCAGTGCGCGCTCGATCGCTCCCGGGCCGAGCCGACCGATCAGCAGGTCGGTCGCCATGTTGTCACTGGCCGAGATCATCTGCTGGGCCGCATCGCGCACCGACACCGTCGAGCCTGGGGGCAGCTTGTCGAAGCCCGAGGAGCCGACGGCTTTCGCCTCCTTGGTGATCATCAGCGGATCGGTCCACGACACGGTGTGCGCCTTGACCGCATCGGAGAGCGCGTAAAGCACATAGAGCTTGAAGATCGACGCCAACGGCAACGACATCTCGGTGTTGGTGCCCGCGACCTTCTCGCAGCGGCCATCGACGACCTTGGCTACCTGATACGAGTACTTCGCGCCCGTCTTGGTGATTTCGGCGTCGGCGTCGCGGAAGGACGTGATTTTCGGCGGCACGAGGTCGACCGAGAAGCGATCCACCATGCCGGCGTCGTCGGTGCGCAGTTCGATGGTCTGCGAGACGCCGTACGACGTGAGGACGTGCAGCGTCGCGTTGCCGGCACCGACGTCTACCTCGGTGACGGTGAACGGGCGGTCCCACCACATCCGGTCCATGGTCACGCCGACGGCCTCGACGACCTGCGGGGCGGCCAGCGTGCGGATGCCGTTCTCCCCGATGGGCCAGTCGCTGTTGAGCATGTCCATGGTCTGCTTGGCGCGCAGACCCTGCGGGGTGTTGATCTGGATCGGAACGCCGTAGGCGGCGTCGGCTGGAGCGGGCCGGGTGGCGGCGCAGCCGTTCACCAGCGCGACGACCGCGACGAGCGCGGTCGCGCAGGTGAGCGCGCGACGTCTCCCGGCGCCCCTACGCCTGCGTGCGGGTTCCTGCAACGTCGAGCACAACCTCGAACTCCAGCAGTGATGCGCCCTTGGACACGGGGTTGGCGCGTTCCCCGGCGTGCGCCTCGATGGCGGGGCCGCTGGCCCAGGCCTGGAACGCTTCTTCGGACTCCCACTGGGTGACGACGAAGTAGCGATCCTCGCCCTTGACGGGCCGCAACAGCTGGAACCCGAGGAAGCCTGCCTGGTTGTCGACGGCGTGGGCGCGGTGGGCGAAGCGCTTCTCCAGCTCCGGTCCGGCGCCGGGCGGGACCTCGATCGCGTTGATCTTCACCACCGGTGTGGCGTTCGCGTTCTGCTCGGACATGGCGTTCAGGCTACCGCGCCGCCGATGCCATGATGACGCCATGGAGCTGCTCACGGCCCACGGCGGTGCGGGGCGCCCACTGGTCCTCGTGCACGGGCTGATGGGCCGGGGTTCCACGTGGTCGCGGCAGCTGCCCTGGCTCGCCGGTCACGGTCGGGTGTTCACCTACGACGCGCCGTGGCACCGAGGGCGGGACGTGCCCGACGCCCACCCGATCTCGACCGAGCGCTTCGTCGACGACCTCGCTGATGCGGTGTCCGGGCTCGGCGAACCGGCGGTGCTGATCGGGCATTCGATGGGTGGTCTGCATGCGTGGTGTCTGGCTGCACAGCGTCCTGAGCTCGTCGACGCGCTGGTGGTGGAGGACATGGCGCCGGACTTCCGGGGCCGCACGACCGGGGCCTGGGAGCCGTGGCTGTACGCACTGCCGGTCGAGTTCGAGTCGGAGGCGCAGGTCGTCGACGCGTTCGGGCCGGTGGCCGGGCGGTACTTCCTGGAGGCGTTCGACCGCACCTCGACCGGCTGGCGGTTGCACGGGCAGCCGGCCCGCTGGGTCGAGATCGCGGCCGAATGGGGGAGGCGGGACTACTGGGCGCAGTGGCGCTCCGTCGACGTGCCGACGCTGGTGATCGAGGCCGGCGACTCGGTGACCCCGCCCGGACAGATGGCGCAGATGGCGCGCATCGGACGGCAGACGACGTACGTGACTGTGCCCGGGGCCGGTCATCTCGTCCACGACGACGCCCCGGTGAAATATCGGGACGCCGTCGAGACGTTTCTATCGACGTTCGCCGGTGGCGGATGACCTGGGCCACGAGGGTTGGCTTTCGAAGCGGGTGCGGATCGCATCCACGTCGTGGGCGACTCGGCCCAGGTCGCGGTCGTCTTCGAACAGTCGACCCGTGAATGGGGCGGCGATGCGGAACTGGTCGCGGTGCAGGCGCAGCACGCCGGTGCGGTGAGCCGCCCAGGTCAGCGCCGCGGCCAGGGCGAACGGGGCGGACAGGATCAGGAAGGTCAGTGCGATGCTCATGGCAGTAATGCTCCGCCTATGCAAGATCGTGCCACCAGTGGCAGAAGCGACATCCGTCGATAAGATGCTGCCATGACGATTCGGACGGTGACCGCGCTGGTCCTCGACGGGTTGGCGGTGTTCGAGTTCGGCGTGATCTGCGAGGTCTTCGGTATCGACCGCTCCGCCGACGGAGTGCCGAACTTCGACTTCAAGGTGTGCGGACCCGAACCCGGCAAGCCGGTGCGCACCACGGTGGGCGCCACGATCATCCCGGACCACGGGCTCGACGATCTCGTCGGAGCGGACCTGGTGGCGATCCCCGCGATCAGCGGCAGTGACTACCTCCCCGAGGCGCTCGAGGCGATCCGCAGAGCCGCCGATTCGGGATCGATCATCGTGACCGTGTGCTCCGGGGCGTTCGTCGCAGGCGCGGCCGGCCTCCTCGACGGGCGGCCCTGCACGACGCACTGGATGCACGCCGACGAGCTCGCCCGCATGTATCCGACCGCCAAGGTGGATCGCAACGTGCTGTTCGTCGACGACGGCAACCTGATCACCAGCGCAGGCACCGCTGCGGGTATCGACGCATGCCTGCATCTGGTGCGCCGCGAGATGGGCAGCGAGATCACCAACAAGATCGCCCGCCGCATGGTGGTGCCGCCGCAGCGCGACGGCGGTCAACGCCAGTACATCGACCAGCCGATCCCGGTGCGATGTTCGGAACGCTTTGCCCCGCACCTCGATTGGATTCTGGCCAACCTCGACAAACCGCACACCGTCACGTCGCTGGCCCGCCGGGCGCACATGTCGGGTCGTACGTTCGCGCGCCGGTTCGTCGAGGAGACCGGCCGCACGCCGATGCAGTGGGTGACCGATCAGCGTGTGCTGTTCGCCCGCCGGCTGCTCGAGGAGACCACGCTGGACATCGACAACATCGCCGAGCAGTCCGGCTTCGGCAACGCCACCCTGCTGCGCCATCACTTCCGGCGGATCATCGGCGTCACCCCGTCGGACTATCGGCGTCGATTCGCCTCTGCCGCAGCCGAATCCGACTGCGCCGAGTCGGCCTGACCACCTTCGCCCGCGAGAGCAAACCTGCCGTCCTCGGTCTGTTCCACCAGCCCGTCCACCAGCAACGAGCCCAGGCACCGGTCCCGCTGTGCGGTGTCGGTCAGCCAGGCCACGTCGAGCTGCGCACGGGTGACCGGAATGTCACTGCCGCGCAACACATCCAGCAGCTTGCCTCGCACTTGGCGGTCCGTACCGGCGAACTTCTGCACCTTGCGGGCCGGTCCGGTGCCGGCGGGGAAGCCCAGCGAGCGCCACGCGCAGTGCGACAGCGGGCACACGCCGCATTTCGGAGAGCGCGCCGTGCACACGATCGCGCCGAGTTCCATCAGCGCCACCGAGAACGTCGGCGCCCTCTCGTCGTCGGGCAGTAGCGAGGCCACGTCGTCGAGGTCGCGCACCGACGCCGCGGCGGCGTCGTCACGTCCGTGCACCGCCCGCGCGACGACGCGACGCACGTTGGTGTCGACCACCGGCACCCGCTGGCGGTAGGCGAAGCACGCCACCGCCCGCGCGGTGTAGGCGCCGATTCCCGGCAGCGAGAGCAAGGTGTCGACATCGTCGGGGACCACATCGCCGTGGTCGGCGGCGATCACGATCGCGCATTCGTGCAGCCGCTTGGCCCGCCGCGGGTAACCCAGCTTGCCCCAGGCGCGCAGCACGTCGGCTGCGCTGGCCGCCGCGGTCGCCGACGGTGTGGGCCAGCGGGCGATCCAGTCCCGCCAAATCGGCTCCACTCGGGCGACCGGGGTCTGCTGCAGCATGAATTCGCTGACCAGGATCTGCCACGCCGAGACCCCCGGTTGCCGCCACGGCAGGTCGCGCTGCGCCTCGGCATACCAGTCGAGAAGCTCACCCGTGTCGATCATCGATGCAGGCTGGGGCAGAATGACGGCCATGCCGAACACGAACCCGTTGACCGCGTGGAAAGCACTCAAAGAGGGTAACGAGCGCTTCGTCGCCGGGAAGCCGGAGCACCCGAGCCAGAGCATCGAACACCGCGCCAGCCTGGCCGCTGCCCAGAAGCCGACGGCCATCGTGTTCGGGTGCGCCGACAGCCGCGTGGCCGCCGAGATCATCTTCGACCAGGGCCTCGGGGACATGTTCGTGGTCCGCACCGCCGGTCACGTCATCGACAGCGCGGTGCTCGGCTCGATCGAGTACGGGGTCGCCGTGCTCAACGTGCCGCTGGTCGTCGTGCTCGGCCACGACAGCTGTGGTGCGGTCGGGGCCACGTTGACCGCGCTCGACGACGGTTCGCTGCCCGGTGGCTACATCCGCGACGTGGTGGAGCGGGTCACCCCGTCGATCCTGGTCGGCCGTCGTGAGGGCCTCACCCGGGTGGACGAGTTCGAGGCCCGGCACGTCACCGAGACGGGCAGGCAGTTGCTGAGTCGCTCGACGATCGTCTCCAATGCGGTGTCCGAGGGCCGGCTCGCGATCGTCGGTTTGACCTATCACCTGGCCGACGGCCAGGTGGTGTTGCGCGACCACATAGGCGACATCGGCGAAAACTGAAAGGCAACACGCCGAGTGGCGTCAAACAGAGTCGCTTGAGCTGGCCTTACCGTGATGTCGTGCTGGATTTGGAACCGCATGGCCCGCTGCCCCAACAGATCTATTGGCGACGCAGGATGCTGGCGCTCGGCGTTTCCGTGCTCGTCATCGGGATCATCGCGGCGGTCGTCGCGGTCGTCGTGATGAACAGCACCAGCACCGAGCAGCCGACCGCCAACGAGAACCAGGCGTCGCAGACCGCCGCGGCTCCCACGCCGCTGCCCGGCGACAATCCGGAGGTCAAGACTCCGATTCAGGCGCCGGCCCAGCAGGCGCCGCCGCAGACCGCGACCCCGACGGCCGCCGTGGTGCCGCCGCCGATCCTCAAAGAAGGCGACGACTGCCCGGACTCGACGCTGGCGGTCAAGGGCATCACCAACCAGCCGCAGTACGTCGTCGGTGATCAGCCGAAGTTCACGATGGTGGTGACCAACATCGGGCTGGTCGCCTGCCAGCGCGACGTCGGCGCGGCAGTGTTGGCCGCGTACGTGTACTCGCTGGACAACCAGCGGCTCTGGTCGAACCTGGATTGCGCGCCGTCGAGTGAGACGCTGATCAAGACGTTCCAGCCGGGGGAGCAGGTGACCACCGAGGTGACGTGGACCGGGATGGGTTCGGCGCCGAACTGCCCGCTGCCGCGCCAGCCGATCGGGCCAGGCACCTACAACCTGGTCGTCCAGTTGGGCAACCTTCGCTCGGCGACGGTGCCGTTCATCTTGGCCCAGCCGCAGCAGGTCCCGCCGGTAGCGCCCGGCGCTGCGCCGGCGCCCGCCCCGGCACCCGCGGGCTGAGTTCAGGCCAGCCGGTCGGCGATCGTCGACTCGGCGAGCTGAGACAGGCCTTCCCGGATGTGGCGTGCCCACATCGAGCCGATACCGTCCACCGACTGCAGGTCGCTGGCGCTCGCGGCGAGCAGGCCCTGCAGGGAACCGAAGTTGCGGACCAGCAGGTCGACGTGCGCGAACTGCAGGCGGGGGATGCCGGACATGGCCCGGTAGCCGCGTGAGCTCATCGCCGAGTCCTGCGCCTCGGCCGTCGACGGATACCCGAAAACCCTTGCCAGGGTGGTGAAGTCGAGTAGCTCGCTGTCGGAGAGTCCGTCCAGCTCCTCCAGCGTCGCGGTCACCTGCGCGGGGGTGGGAGGGTCGGGGTTGGCGTGGTAGTCCCGCACGATCAGCTCGCGGTCGATGTCGTTGTCGCCCACCAGCTCGTCGAGCTGCAGCTTCAGCTGCCGGCCGTCGGTACCGAGTTCGACCACGTCGGAGTCGATCTCCAGGCTGATGCGGCGCACCATCTCGAGGCGCTGCACCACGGTCATCACGTCCCGCAGCGTCACGAAGTCCTCGATCTCGGCCATCGAGAGCTGTTTGCTCACTTCGTCGAGGCGGGTCTTGTAGCGCTCCAGCGTGTCGATGGTCTGGTTGGCGCGCGACAGGATGGTCGCCGACTCGGGCACGACGTGCCGCTCGCCGGCGACGTACACCGTCACGATGCTCATCGAGTGGCTGACGGAGATCACCGGATAGCCGGTCTGGATCGCGGTGCGCTCAGCGGAGCGATGCCGGGTTCCGGACTCCTCGGTGGGGATGGACGGGTCGGGCACCAGTTGCACGTTGGCGCGCAGGATCCTGCTCCCGTCGCTGGACAGCACCACGGCGCCGTCCATCTTCGACAGCTCACGCAGCCGGGTGGGGGCGTAGCGCACGTCCAGGGAGAAACCGCCGTCGCAGATGGCCTCGACGCTGTCGTCGAACCCGATGACGATCAGGGCGCCGGTGCGCCCGCGCAGGATGCGCTCCAGCCCGTCGCGCAGCTGCGTGCCGGGCGCCAACCGGGCGATCGTCTCCCGCAGCGTCGGACGGGCCAACGGAACGACTGTGCGCGTGCTGCGTCCCGTCGACTTCACGGCCATCCGATCCCCTCGAGAGTTGGCTCAGTTCGCGTCATTCTGGCTGATCTGGCGCAGCACCCGCAATGCCGAGGCGATGTCGTCGGCTTCGAAGGTCCGCAGCCCGGCGGGCGCCGACGTCAGGCCGGCCGGCACGACGGCGGTGGTGAACCCCAGCCGGGCAGCTTCGGCCAGCCGGCGATCCATCCCGGTGACCCGGCGCAGGTCCCCGGCCAACCCGACCTCGCCGATCGCGATCGCCGACGTCGGCATCGCCAGATCGGTGAAGGCCGAGGCGATCGCCAAGGCGACCGCGAGGTCCGACGACGAATCGGTGAGCCGCATGCCGCCGACCGTGGACAGGTAGATGTCGTTGGCGCCGACGGGCAGTCGCGCCCGCTTCTCCAGCACCGCGGTGATCATCGCGGCGCGGGAGGAGTCGATACCGCTGACGGCGCGACGCGGACTGCCGTTGGCCGGGGAGCCGATCAGGGCCTGCACCTCGCCGATCATCGGGCGTTTGCCGTCGAGCGTCACCGTCACCGAGGTGCCGGGCACCGGTTTGGGACGCTGGTCCAGAAACAACCCGGATGCGTCCGCCACGCACTCGATTCCGTTGTCGTGCAACAGGAAACACCCAACTTCATCGGCGGCGCCGAACCGGTTCTTGACACCGCGCACCATGCGCAACGCCGATGCGCGGTCGCCTTCGAAGTGCAGCACGACGTCGACGAGATGCTCCAGCGAACGTGGTCCGGCGATCGCCCCGTCCTTGGTGACATGGCCGACCAGC
The DNA here is from genome assembly GCF_003254575.1 of Mycobacterium kyogaense. Lineage (GTDB taxonomy): Bacteria > Actinomycetota > Actinomycetes > Mycobacteriales > Mycobacteriaceae > Mycobacterium > Mycobacterium kyogaense. Next base: position 91,939 of record NZ_QJUA01000001.1, read on the forward strand.
AGCATCGCCACGCCGGTGGTCTTCGCCGCCATCGTCAGGGCAGTGGTGATCGCGCGAACCTGCGTGACCCCGCCGGTGACACCGTCGGCCTCGGTAGTCGACATGGTCTGCACCGAGTCGACGATGACGAGCGACGGACGCACCGCATCGATGTGGCCGAGCGCGGTCTGCACATCGGATTCGGCTGCCAGGTACACCTCGTCGTGGGTGCATCCGGTACGTCCGGCACGTAGTCGGATCTGGCCGGCCGATTCCTCGCCGGAGAGGTAGAGCGCGCGGCGGCCCATCTGCGCCCAGCGGTGCGCCACCTCGAGCAGCAGCGTCGATTTCCCGACCCCGGGATCGCCGGCGAGCAGGGTGACCGATCCGGGCACCACGCCGCCGCCGAGGACGCGGTCGAATTCACCTATCCCGGTCGGGAAATGCCGTGTGGTCCCCGGGTCGATCGAGCTGATCGGCACGGCGGGGGAGGCGGGTGCGATGGCGCGCCGGGTGGCCGTCCCGCCGACGGCGGCCAAAGCCACTTCGTTGACCGTGCCCCAGGTTCCGCAGTCAGGACAGCGACCCACCCATTTGGGTGTCGTGTGGTGGCATTCCGAGCAGCGATATTGCGAACGTGTTTTCGAAGTGCGGGCCACGGGTGCGACGGTATCGGCCCGCACCGACAACTGGTGGCGCGGCGCGCCCGTGTCTGGCGCTAGTGCCCGCCGGAGTGCTCGCCCGAGCTCTCCGAGGCGGCCCCGCCGGCATCGGAAACCTCGCGCCGCGGCGCTTCACCAGCTGAGATCGGCACCGGCACCGTGGTGTCGCCCGCCTTCTCGAAGGTGAACGTGAAGTCGTATGTCAGGCCGTTGGTGATGGGCTTGGTCAGCGCGACGCGCGCCTCTGCCGCGTCGGCGGGTTCGACCGCTTCCAGCGGGGTGGTCTGGCCGTCCGGGGTGCCGACGACGAGGACGCCGTTGGCGGGCAGATCCTTGCCGCCGGTCAGCGACACCGAGCCGACGTCGGAGGTGATGCGGACCAGCTTGTCGTTGGTGTCGGGCGAGGTGTTCGCGGCGGTGAAGATCAACTCGACATCGCTGCCCGGGCGTACGTAGTCCGACGTCTGCTGGGCGCGCAGGTGGACGTTGCGCAGCGCGATCGGGCCGGCTTTGCCGCTGGTCCCGTTGATCGCCGGCTCCTGGGTCGCCGTCTGGGCCACCTGACCGGCACTGCAGCCGCTCAGCACGGCGGACAGTGCGATCGCTGCCGTCGCGACGGCGGTCGTGACAGAAGTGCGCCGATCTAAGGGGTTCACTGAGGTGCCTCCTGCTCGGCCGGCAACGCGACGTGACATGCCGGTCTCCATCGTTCGACTATGCAGAGTAGTAGGTCGCGATGACGGGCGGTAGCGCAGGGCGCGCCTTGCACGGAATCGGCGGCCTGTCAACCCCCGATGTTGCCGCTCTGTGCCCCTGACCTGCATCGTTGGCGCACCCCCGGCGAGGGCGCGTGTTAAACTCGTCATGTGAAAGGGGCTCGAAACTGATGATTTTTAAGGTCGGAGACACCGTCGTCTATCCACACCACGGTGCTGCGTTGATCGAAGCGATCGAAACCCGAACCATCAAAGGCGAGCAGAGGGAATACCTCGTCTTGAAGGTCGCCCAGGGCGATCTCACGGTCCGCGTGCCTGCGGACAACGCCGAATACGTGGGTGTGCGTGACGTCGTCGGCCAGGAGGGCCTCGACAAGGTGTTCCAGGTGCTTCGTGCCCCGCATACCGAGGAGCCGACCAACTGGTCGCGCCGGTACAAGGCCAATCTCGAGAAGCTGGCGTCCGGCGATGTGAACAAGGTCGCCGAGGTCGTTCGCGATCTGTGGCGTCGTGATCAGGAGCGTGGGCTGTCCGCGGGCGAGAAGCGGATGCTGGCCAAGGCTCGGCAGATCCTGGTCGGCGAGTTGGCTCTGGCGGAGAACACCGACGACGCCAAGGCGTCGATCATTCTCGACGAAGTTCTCGCTGCCGCATCCTGACGTGAATTTCCGCGTCGGTCTCGGTACCGACGTCCATCCGATCGAAGCGGGGCGGCCGTGTTGGCTGCTGGGTCTTCTGTTCGACGACGCCGACGGCTGTGCCGGTCACTCCGACGGTGACGTCGCCGCCCATGCTCTCTGCGATGCATTGTTGTCCGCAGCGGGCATGGGCGACATCGGCGAGGTCTTCGGTACCGACCGTCCCGAGTGGCGGGGGGTGTCGGGCGGCGACATGCTGCGGCACGTGCGCTCTCTGCTCGACGAGGCCGGGTTGCGCGTCGGCAATGCCGCGGTGCAAGTGATCGGCAATCGACCGAAGATCGGCCCTCGCCGCGCCGAAGCTCAGCAGCTGCTCTCGGAGCTGGTGGGCGCTCCGGTGTCGGTGTCGGCCACCACCACCGACGGACTGGGCCTCACGGGCCGGGGTGAGGGTCTGGCGGCGCTCGCGACGGCCCTCGTCGCAAGCGATGCGGGTTCTGCCTGATCCGGCCGGTAAGCTGGCCCGTCGTGACCGAACGCCCTGCAGCTCCGATGCGGCTGTATGACACCTTGTCTGGCGGTGTGCGCGAATTCGCGCCACTGCGGCCCGGCCACGTGTCCATCTACCTCTGTGGCGCCACTGTGCAGGGTCTGCCGCACATCGGCCATGTGCGCAGCGGTGTCGCGTTCGACGTGTTGCGCCGCTGGCTGACCGCCAAGGGCTACGACGTGGCGTTCATCCGCAACGTCACCGACATCGACGACAAGATCCTGAACAAGGCCGCCGACGCCGGCCGGCCGTGGTGGGAGTGGGCCGCCACCTACGAGCGTGCGTTCTCGGCGGCCTATGACGCGCTGGGTGTGCTGCCGCCGTCGGCCGAACCTCGGGCCACCGGGCACATCACCCAGATGGTCGAGCTGATCGAGCGGCTGATCGAGCGTGGGCACGCCTACACCGGCGCGGGAGACGTGTACTTCGATGTCGCGACGCTGCCGGATTACGGCAAGCTGTCCGGCCATCGGATCGACGACGTGCACCAGGGCGAGGGCGTCGCGATGGGTAAGCGCGACCAGCGTGACTTCACGTTGTGGAAGGGCGCCAAGCCCGGTGAGCCGTCATGGCCCACGCCGTGGGGACGCGGCCGCCCCGGTTGGCACACCGAGTGCGTGGCGATGGCGCACGAGTATCTCGGCGCCCAATTCGACATCCACGCCGGCGGTATGGACCTGGTGTTCCCGCACCACGAGAACGAGATCGCTCAGGCTGAAGCGGCCGGTGACGGCTTCGCCCGGTTCTGGCTGCACAACGGCTGGGTCACCATGGGCGGGGAGAAGATGAGCAAGTCGCTGGGCAATGTGCTCGCGATTCCCGCTGTGCTGCAACGGGTTCGGGCTGCCGAGCTGCGCTACTACCTGGGCAGCGCGCACTACCGGTCGATGCTGGAGTTCTCCGAGACCGCGCTGGCCGATGCGGCCAAGGCCTACACCGGTATCGAAGATTTCCTGCATCGGGTGCGTACCCGCGTGGGTGCGGTGGTCCCGGGCGAGTGGACGCCGAAGTTCGGTGCCGCGCTCGACGACGATCTGTCGGTGCCGATGGCGCTGGCCGAGGTGCACGCCGCCCGCGCCGAGGGCAACCGCGCGCTGGACGCCGGCGACCACGAGACGGCGCTGACCCACGCGATGTCGATCCGCGCGATGATGGGCATCCTCGGTGCCGACCCGCTCGACGAGCGCTGGGAGTCTCGCGACGAGACGTCCGCTGCGCTCGCCGCGGTGGACGTGCTGGTGCAGGCCGAGGTGCGGCGCCGCGGAGAAGCCAGGGCGCGCCGCGATTGGGCTGAGGCCGATGCGATCCGGGACCGGCTCAAAGAGGCCGGCATCGAGGTGACCGACACCGCCGACGGTCCCCAGTGGTCACTATCCGACGGAACGGACAAGTAGATGGCGGGCAACTCCCAGCGTCGCGGCGCGATACGCAAGGCAGGCACGAAGAAGGGCCCCACGGTCGGCTCCGGCGGGGTCCGGCGGCGCGGGCTGGAGGGCAAGGGCGCGACCCCACCTGCTCACGAGCGGCCCCATCATCCTGCGGCCAAGCGTGCGGCCAAGGCGGCGCGGCAGGCCCAGGGCAGGCACAAGAAGACCGACGACACCGAGACCGTCCTGGGCCGTAACCCCGTGGTGGAATGTCTGCGCGCGGGGGTGCCGGCGACGGCGCTGTACGTCGCGCTGGGTGCGGATTCCGATGAGCGCCTCACCGAGGCCGTGCAGACCGCGGCGGACCGGGGCATCGCGATCCTCGAGGTGCCGAAGCACGATCTGGACCGGATCGCCGCGAATGGTCTGCACCAGGGCATCGCGCTGCAGGTGCCGCCCTATGCCTATGCCCACCCTGACGATCTGCTCGCGCAGGCCAAGAAGGACGTCGCGCCGCCGCTGCTGGTGGCACTGGACAACATCTCCGATCCGCGCAACCTGGGGGCCATCGTGCGTTCGGTGGCCGCGTTCGGTGGGCACGGTGTGCTGATCCCGCAGCGTCGGTCGGCGTCGGTCACGGCCGTGGCGTGGCGTACCAGCGCGGGCGCGGCCGCCCGCACCCCCGTCGCCCGTGCCACCAATCTCACCCGTGCGCTGAAGCAGTATGCCGATGCGGGCATCCAGATCGTCGGGCTCGACGCCGGCGGGGACACCGCGATCGACGACATCGACGGCACCGGCCCGATCATGGTGGTGGTCGGTTCCGAGGGCAAAGGCCTGTCCCGCCTGGTGCGGGAGACCTGCGATGCCGTCGTGTCGATCCCGATGGCGGGGCCCACCGAGTCGCTGAACGCCTCGGTGGCCGCCGGGGTGGTGCTCGCCGAGATCGCCCGGCAGCGCCGCGGTTAGACGCCGATCACCTGCAGGCCCGCCCATAGCGCGGCCACGGCGGCGACCAGCGTGAGCGGTGTGGTGACCAGTCCGACGCGGCTGAAGTCGGCGAAGCTGGGGTTCATGTCGCGGCGGACGACGCTGCGCCACAGCAGGTTGGCCAGCGATCCGACGTAGGTGAGGTTGGGGCCGATGTTGACGCCGATCAGCACGGCCAGGACGGCGCCGGGGCCGAGCGGCGCCGCGAGCGGCAGCAGCACCAGGACCGCCGGCAGGTTGTTGACGATGTTCGACAGCACGGCGGCCACCGCCGCGATGCCCAGCAGCGCCAGCAGGCCCTGACCGTCGGGCAGCACCCGGTGCATGGCCGGCTCCAGCCCGTTGCGCATCACCGCCGCGACCACCACGCCCAGGCACAGCACGAACGCGAGGAACGGCAGGTCGATCGCCGCGACGATCCTGCCGACGGACGTGCGCCGGGTCACGAGGCCTCGCACGCCGAGCGTCACTGCGCCGGCCAGAGCCGCCCAGGCAGGGGAGAGGCCGACCAGCGAGGTGACTGCGAACCCGACCAGCGTGAGCCCGACGGTCACGAGTGCGAACAGCGGCAGGTCGACGGGTTCGGGCGGCGCCGGTTGTGGTTCGACGGCGAGGTCGTGGCGAAACAGCCAGCGCAGCAGCACGTACTCGACGGCGATGGCGACCAGCCAAGGCAGCGACATCAGGGCAGCGAAATGCAGGAAGGTCAGTCCGGCGGCACTGAACGCCAGCAGGTTGGTCAGGTTGGACACCGGCAGGAGCAGCGAGGCGCTGTTGGACAGGTGCGCTGTCGCGTAGGCGTGCGGCCGTGCCGGGACGGCGAGCGTGCGCGCGGTCGCCAGGACCACCGGGGTCAGCAGCACGACAGTCGCATCGAGGCTCAGGATCGCGGTGACGGCGGCCGACACGCCGAACACCGACAGCAGCAGCCGGTGCTGGCCGCCGGAGGTGGCGCGGGCCATCAGCACGCCGATGGCGTGGAACAGGCCCTCGTCGTCGCAGAGGCGCGCCAGCACCAGGACGGCGGCGAGGAACCCGACGACCGGCGCGAGTTCGCGGACCTCGACCCACGCGCCGTGCCAGCTGATGGCGCCGGTGACGATGACGAGTGCGGCGGCGGGCACCGCCACCACCGCCTCGGGCCAGCCGTGCGGGCGCAGCAGCGCGAAACCGAGGACCGCGACGAGCGCGGCCACCGACAGGATCAGAGCCATGGGTCGGCGCGCTGCCAGAGTGTGGGCAGGTGGAGGGGGACGCCGTCCTCGGCGGCGAGCCGGCGCAGGACGCGGATGGACACGTCGAGGTCGTCGGCCGCGTAGGGCAGCGCGCGCAGTGGCTGATCGAGTGGCCGGAAGAAGTCGTCCCAGTGGATGAGCACGACGCGTCGCGCGCCGACGGTGCGGACGGTCTCGGCCCAGTACTCCACGAGATAGCTCTCCGGCTGGAGCCCGAGTTGGCCCACGCCGAGGTAGGCCACGTCGGCGCGCCGGCCGGCGAGAGCGCCGCGGCGGTAGCCCGCGCTGCCGACGATCAGGATGGTCCGTCCGGTGGGGCGATGGGTGACGAGTGTGGACCACGCCTCGCCGCAGCGGTACGCCGAAGCACGTACCGGCGGCCGGACCGGCGCGGTGATTTCACCGGGGAAACGGTCGGGCGGGCAGTGGTGTCCTTCTATCAGGGTGACGTCGAAGGTTCCGGCGGCGACGGGTTCGCCGGGCGTGACGACGTCGTCGCGATCGAGGTCGGCTCCGCGGGCGATGTGGTCGGCCGATGTTCCGCCGATGAGCCGGGCTCCGGTTCGGGCGGCGACTACGCCGGAGTCCATGGCGTGGTCGAAGTGGGTGTGCACGGGGGTGACTGCGTCGAGACGGGTGACGCCGAGCCGGGTCAGTGCCGCATCGATGCGGGATGGTGACGGCCGCAGGGGCCGGGTCGCGACGGCGAGCAGCCCCGGGCGAGAGAAGAAGCCGTCGGTCAGCACCGCGGATTGCCCGTCGTCGACGAGCAGGGTGGTGACGCCGGCCCACGCGACCGTGACCGGCGAGGCGGTCGTCGCCGTGGGTACGTCGAAGCGATCGGCGTACGCGGCGAGGTCGGGCCTGCCGAGCTTGAGACGCATGACCGACACCCTAGGGGGCGTCGGTGGGATGCCACGCGCCGCAGAGTTGCCGAAGCACCACCCTTCTGATGATAATGACAATCGTTTTCATTAACCCATCGGAGGCGAACGTGAAGCGCGGCATACATCCCGACTACCACCCGGTGGTCTTCCAGGACGCCAACACGGGGAAGACTTTCCTGACCCGTTCGACTGCGACGAGCGAGACGACGATCGACTGGCCGACCCCGGGTGGTGTTCAGCGATATCCCCTCATCGTCGTCGAGGTGTCGGCGGACTCGCACCCGTTCTGGACGGGGAGTCATCGGATCGTCGACGCCGCAGGCCAGGTCGAGAAGTTCAATCGTCGCTACGGGCGGCGCGAAGCGCCGACGGCTGGTCGGTAGCTGTAGGTGTTCTTCGGTTGCGGGATCTGCTCGACCTGATAGACCGCCAACGTCGGACGGGACGAATCATCGCGCGCCGTGGCGACTTTGCCCTCGACGCGGATCCACGCGCCATCGGGCAGGCGGCCGGCAGCGGCGGCGGCGGGCCCGGTCAGGTCTATCCGCGCGAGCTGAGCGTCGGCGGCACAGCAGATGATCACCACGCGCCCCAGGTCCAGGTGGTCACCGTCGCGCATCGTGAAACCGGTGACGGTGACCAGCCGATCGTGCACTGTGCCGGCAGAGTCCTGGGCGAGGCGGATCAACAGGTCGGGCAGCGACAGTTCGGGGGCGCGGCCGTCGGGCAGTGGCGGAAACGGCCGCCGCGCAGCGGTATTCGCCGTCTCCTGCATCTGCGGCCGGACGGTCTGCGGGCCGATGGCGGGCGGAACGACGATGGCCAGCAACGCAATCGGCACGAGCAGCAGCCACGCCATCGCCGGACGGTGTCCGTGGTGGTCCGGCTCGGCGGCGGTGGGCCCGCGTCGGATGTCGCGGACGATCGACACCAGGGCCAAGAGCGCGAGCAGGATGCCGGCTGTCATCAGCCAAGGCTGCAGGGAGGGTTTGACGTAGCGCGCATAGGCCCCGCCGGCGGTGATCATCACGGTGCTGACTCCGACGAGGAGCAGCAGTGCGTTCTCGGTTTCGCGGCTCACCGGTTGCCCACGATCAGCAGGCCCACCCCGGACGCCATCAGCGTGGCGACGACGAAGGTCAACGGAGCGAAGCGCACCGCGAACGCGCGGCCGAACATGCCGACCTGCATCGCGAACAGTTTGAGGTCGACGGCCGGCCCGACGACCAGGAAGACCAGGCGCGGAAGCAGCGGCAGCATCGACAGGCTCGCAGCCACGAAAGCGTCTGCCTCCGAACACAACGAGAGCACGACGGCCAGCACGGCCATGACGGCGATGCCGAGGATCAGGTGGCCGGCGAGGTGGTCGTACATCCAACTGGGCACCACGATGTGCAGCAGTGCGGCCGCGGCGGCCCCGAGGACGAGGAACGACGCCGCCTGCATGAAGTCATGACGCGCCGCCTCGGTGAACACCGCCCAGCGCGACCCACCGTGGGCGTGCAGGTCCGGCATTCTCCGCGTGATCCATCGGGGTTGCCCGAAGCGGATCCACAGCGCTCCCACAGTCAGCGCAGTGAGAAAGGAAGCGGCGCAACGGGCGAACACCATCGCAGGCTCACCGGGAAACGCGACTGCGGTCGCCACCAGCACCACTGGGTTGATCGCCGGGGCAGCCAGCATGAACGTCACCGCGGCCGCACCGACGGCGCCGTCGGAGTAGAGCCGCCGCGCGATCGGCACGGATCCGCATTCGCATCCCGGCAGTGCCGCGCCGCCGACCCCGGCGACGACCACCGCCGCCGCTGGATGGTGCGGCACCCACCGCGTCAGGCGCTCCGGCGTCACCACGGCCGCCACCAGGCCGCTGATCAGCACCCCGAGAACCAGAAAAGGCAACGCCTGCACGAAGATCCCGCAGAAGACGGTGGCCGCCGTGGCGACAACGGGGGTGCCGGCCACTGCACTGCGCACCGTGGTTCCTGCCAGTGTCAGTGCAAGGACGGCGATGACGAGCACGTGCATCGACGTGATGCGCCGATGTGTTGCCTGTGTCTCGACGGCCACCACGCCATTGTGCCATCGGCGATCTTGATCACCCTGAGAGTCGCTGGTGCATCGGCCCGCTAGGGTGGGGCCATGGTTTTTCAGGCGCTCGTGGTCAAGGCGGCATCGACGGTGGTGACAGGTGCTGTCGGAGTGGCGGCATACCAGGGGGTACGCAAGGCGATCGCCAAGGCCCCGCTGCACGAGATGTCAGTCTCGGCAACCGCATTGGCCCTGCGCGGCGCACGCAGAGCCGAAGAGGGTGCCGAGTCGGCGAGGCTGAAGGTCGCCGACGTGGTGGCCGAGGCGCGCGAGCGCATCGGAGAGGAAGCGCCGCCGCCGGCGGTGTCCGACACCGGTCACGACCACGAACACTGATCCGGTGGCGTCCACCGTCGTCTCCGACGCGGCGGGGCGGCTGCGGCTGCACGTGCCGTGGTTCCGCCACGATGCCTGCCGCGCGGTGGCGATCGAGGATGCCGTCGAGCGGATAGCCGGTGTCCGTGCCGTGCACGCCTATCCGCGGACGGCATCGGTGGTCGTGTGGTTCTCCCCGAAGCGGTGTGAACGCGCCGCTGTTCTCGAGGCGATCGAGTCCGCCGCGGCGGTGTCTCGCGATCTCGTGCCGGCCCGCGCGCCCCACTCGGCCGACGTCGCCAACGCCGACGTGCTGCGGATGACCGTGGGCGGAGTCGCGCTGGCGCTACTGGGGATTCGGCGCTACGTGTTCGCGCGTCCGCCGCTGCTCGGACCGAGCAGCCGGCTGGTGGCCTCGGGAGTCACGATCTTCACCGGCTACCCGTTCCTGCGCGGCGCGCTGCGCACACTGCGGGGCGGTCGCTCCGCCGGCACCGACGTGTTGGTGAGCGCAGCGACGGTGGCGAGTCTGATGCTGCGGGAGAACGTCGTCGCGCTGACGGTTCTCTGGCTGCTGAACATCGGTGAGTACCTCCAGGATCTGACACTGCGGCGAACCCGGCGGGCGATCACGAGGTTGCTGCAGGGCAATCAGGACACCGTGTGGGTGCGGATGGCTGACGGTGTCGAAGTGGAGATGGCCACTGCGGAGTTGCGAGTCGGTGACGAGGTGGTGATCCACGATCAGGTCGCGCTGCCCGTCGATGGTGTCGCGGTCGACGGTGAGGCGATCGTGGACCAATCGGCCATCACCGGGGAGAACCTTCCGGTGGCGGTGTCCCCAGGCGCTCGGGTGTACGCGGGTTCGGTGGTGGTGCGCGGGCGGCTTGTGGTCCGCGCGGAGGCTGTCGGAGCCGAGACGACGATCGGCCGCATCATCGCGAGGGTCGAGGAAGCGCAGCACCACCGTGCCCCCATCCAGACCGTCGGGGAGAGCTTCTCCCGCCGTTTCGTGCCGGCGTCGTTCCTGCTGTCCGCGGCCACCCTGGTACTGACCCGCGATGTGCGGCGAGCGATGACGATGCTGCTGGTCGCCTGCCCGTGCGCGGTGGGCCTGTCGACCCCGACGGCGATCAGCGCCGCGATCGGCAACGGCGCCCGGCGCGGCATCCTGATCAAGGGCGGGTCACACCTCGAGGAGGCGGGTCGAGTCGACGCCGTCGTCTTCGACAAGACCGGGACGCTGACCGTCGGCCGCCCGGTCGTCACCAATCTCATTGCGTTCCACAAGGACTGGGAGCCCGAGCAGGTACTCGCCTACGCCGCCAGTTCTGAGATCCATGCGCGGCATCCTCTGGCCGAGGCGGTGATCCGGTCCACTCAGGAACGCCACATCGAGATCCCCCCGCACGAGGAGTGTGAGGTGCTGGTCGGCCTCGGCATGCGGATGCGAGCCGACGGGCGGACCCTGCTGCTGGGCAGCCCGTCGCTGCTGCGCCAGGAGAAGGTGCGGGTGACGAAGAAGGCGACCGAGTGGGTCGACACCTTGCGCCGTCAGGCGGAGACCCCCCTGCTGCTCGCCGTGGATGGTCGGCTCGTCGGCCTGATCAGCCTGCGCGACGAGATCCGCCCGGAGGCTCTTGGAGTCCTGACACGATTGCGCGCCAACGGAGTTCGCCGCATCGTCATGCTCACCGGGGATCATCCCGATACCGCAGCCGTCGTGGCGCAGCAGCTCGGCATCACCGAGTGGCAGGCGGAGGTCCTGCCCGACGACAAGCTCGCGATGGTGCGTCAGCTCCGAGAGGAGGGGCACACCGTCGCGATGGTGGGCGACGGTGTCAACGACGCTCCTGCCCTCGCCGAGGCCGACATCGGCATCGCGATGGGGCTCGGCGGTACGGACGTCGCGGTGGAGACGGCCGATGTGGCGCTGTCGAGCGACGACCTGACGCGGCTGCTGGACGTCCGCGATCTGGGCGGCCGCGCTGTCGACGTGATCCGGCAGAACTACGCGATGTCGATCGCGGTCAACGCGCTCGGTCTGGCGATCGGCGCCGGTGGGGCGCTCTCGCCTGTGCTGGCCGCGGTCCTGCACAATGCCTCGTCGGTTGCGGTGGTCGCCAACAGTTCCCGGCTCATCCGCTACCAGTTGGCCGAGGAGTCAGCGGCGCGCTGACTGCTGGCGCAGACCGGCGACCGCAGCCGCCAGGCACGCGGCCGCGACTGCGCCGGCGAACCACGGGAACACTGCGGCCAGATCCCACTCGGTGGCGGCCCAGCCGGCGACCAGTGTGGGCACGGCCATGGCGGTGTAGGCCGCCAGATAGAACGCCGACATGGTCTCGCCGCGCCGGCCCGCGGGCACGACGTCGGACAGGTGACGCAGTGAGCCGCCGAAGCCGAGCCCGAAGGTGGCGCCGAGCAGCGCCGCGGCCACGAACACCAGCTGCGGCTGATGGGTCAGCAGCACCGGGATCGTCAGCAGCAGCGACACCGCCATCCCGATGTCGCCGATGATCGCCGAGTACCTGGCCGGCAGCCGTGTCGCGGCGAGTTGAGCCAGGGCCGCGGCGAAGGCGGTGCTGCCGACGACCGCGCCACCGAACACCAGGTTGTCGATGTGGGTCTGGCGCGCGGCCAGCGACGGGTAGAGCGACAGCAGCACGCCGAGCACCGACCAGGACGCCATCGCGCCCATCGCGGAGAACCAGAAGTCGCCTCGGATCTCCTCCGGCACAGCGGGCTTGGCAATCCGGATCGGACCGGCGCTGCGGGCGGTGTGTGGTTCGCGCAGGGCCAGCACGCCCACGCCGACGATCAGGCACACCACTGCGACCACCGCATAGGGGGTGCGCAGAGGGTGCGGCGCGTACTGGGCGAGCAGCGCGGAGCCGAGGATCGCCACGGTCATGCCGACGTTGAAGCTGACCCCGGACAGCTGCCCACTGCGCACGCCGTGGTCGGGGCGCAGGTCCAGCAGCGCGGCTGCTCCGGCGACGACGATCGAGCCGACGGCAGCGCCGTGGATGGCCCGGGCGAGCAGGAGCAGGGGCATGGTGTCGGCGATGAGGAAAACGCCCAGCCCGACGAGCAGCGCGATCAGGGCGCCGACGAGCACCGGCTTGCGGCCCACCACGTCGGAGATGCGCCCGGACACGAGCACCGCGCCCAGGGCGGCGACCGCGTAGACGGCGAACACGATCGTGGTGGCCAGCGGGGAGAGGTGCCAGGTCGACTCGTAGATGCCGTAGAGCGGCGCGGGAACGCCGGAGACGCCGAGCGCCACTCCGCTGAGCACCAGCAGCAGCGGATACGCCCAGCGCTGGGTTTCGGTGATCGGACGGTCGATCGCCACCATCTGAGAACCCTTCCGCGTCGAGTACAGTACGACGGACATCGAACCTGCTCGAGCGTACGCTGGGTTCGACGATCATCAAACTCAGCGTGGTGAAGGACACTCCATGGTCGACGACGCCCACCCGGTGGCGCCAGTCCAGCAGGTGCTGGCTGCCCTGCACGATCCGGTTCGTCTGGAGATCGTGCGGCGCCTGCACAACGCGGGCACATCGCTGCAGTGTGGCGCTCTCTACGACGGCATCAACAAGTCGACGGCGACGCACCACTTCAAGATCCTGCGTGAGGCCGGGTTGACCGAGCGGCTGGTCGTGGACGGTCTGACCTACCAGCGGCTCAGGGTCGACGAAGTCGAGGCCGCGCTACCCGGCCTGCTGGGCAGCGTCGTGTCGGGCGCCAATCGGGCCGCCGGCGTCCCGGTCGGCTGAATCGGTCAGCTGAACGCGCTCAGCGCCACACCCTCGGCTTCCAGGCGCCCTCGCACCGCGGTGGCGATCTGCACTGCGCCTGGCGAATCACCGTGCACGCACACTGATTTCACCGAGATCGGGATCGTCGACCCGTCGACGGCGCCGACCCGCCCCCGGGTCACCATCGAGATCACCCGTTCGGCGATCTCGTCCGGATCATGCAGCACCGCGTTGCGCTCGCGCCGCGACACCAGCGCTCCGTCCGGCCGGTAGGCGCGGTCGGCGAATGCCTCGGGCACCGTGCGCACACCCAGTTCCTCGGCTTCGGCGAACAGCACCGACCCGGCGAGCCCCAGCACGGGCAGCGCAGGGTTCACGGTGTGCACCGCCGCGATCACCGCACGCGCCTGATCTCGATGGCTGACCACCGAGTTGTACAGAGCGCCATGTGGTTTGACGTAGGACACGGTCGAGCCGGCGGCAGCGGCGAGTGCACTGAGTGCACCGATCTGATAGATCACGTCGGCCGTCAGATCCTCGGGAGGCATGTCGATGAAGCGGCGGCCGAAGCCGGCCAGATCGCGGTAGCTCACCTGGGCACCGATCTGCACGCCGCGCTCGGCCGCCAGCCGGCACGTCCGGGCCAGGGTGGCCGCGTCGCCGGCGTGGAAACCGCACGCGACGTTGGCGCTGGTGACGATGCCGAGCATCGCGTCGTCGTCACCGAGCTGCCACACCCCGAAGCTCTCGCCGAGATCGGCGTTGAGGTCGACCGTGCGGGTGGTCACGTGCGCCAGCGTAACCGCGCACGGGACCGTCGCCGGGTTCAGTGTGAATGGCTCTGCGTCACGCCCCACCCCGGAAGGGGATCGGTGAACGTCAGCCAGTGGTTCTGGCCCGCCGCGAACTCCTCGTCGGTCAGCAGGGCCTCGGTCAGCAGCCGCTGCACCGACTCTCGGTCGAGCCTGACTCCGATGAACACCACCTCCTGGCCGGGCGCGATGTCGGTCGACGACCAGTACTGGGCCGGCTCGATGACCAGATTCGGCCCCGCCTGGGACCAGATCGCGGCGATGGTCGGTCGGGTGGCGATCCAGCAGAATCCCTTGCTACGCACGATGCGCGTCATCTTTCCCAACGACTCGGCCAACCGCTGGGGGTGGAACGGCCGGTCGGACCGGAAGGTCATCGAGCTGATGCCGTACTCCTCGGTCTCCGGGGTGTGACCGTCGGCGATCTCCTCGTCCCAGCCGGGCGCCTCGGCGGCGAGGACTGGGTCGAACAGCCCGGTGTCGAGTACTTCGCAGGTGTCCACGATGCCGTGATCGGTGTGGATCAGCTTGGCCCGGGGATTGAGCCGCTTCACCAGGGTCTCGACGGTGCGGAGCGTGGCGGCGCTGACCAGGTCGGTCTTGTTCAGCAGGATCACGTCCGCGAACTCCACCTGATCGACGAGCAGGTCGGAGATGCTACGGGCGTCGCCGTCACCGGCGCTCATGGCACGGTCGGCCAACGCTTCGCCCCTGGCGATCTCGACGAGGAAGGTCGACACGTCGACGACCGTGACGAGAGTGTCGAGGCGTGCGAGTTGCCCGAGGCTCGAACCGTCGTCGAATTCCCAGCTGAAGGTCGCGGCGACCGGCATCGGCTCGGAGATTCCGGTGGATTCGATGACCAGGTGGTCGAACTTGCGCTGACGGGCCAGCGCGCCGACCGCTTCGATCAGGTCTTCGCGCAGTGTGCAGCAGATGCAGCCGTTGGTGAGCTCGACGAGCTTCTCCTCGGTGCGGTCGAGGTGGCCCTGCCCCGCGATCAGTGCCGCGTCGATGTTGATCTCGCTCATGTCGTTGACGATCACCGCGACGCGCCTGCCGTCCCGGTTGGCGAGGATGTGATTGAGCACGGTGGTCTTGCCGGCGCCCAGGAAGCCGGAGAGGACCGTGACGGGCAGGGTGGCGGAGGGGGAAGAGGTCACTCCTTAATGGTAATCATTTCCAATAAGCGTGGGCCAGTTGGGCGGAGGTTAATGGAAACGGTTATCGTTACCGCGTGACCACTCCGAACTTGACGGCCCGCCTGGCCGCCGCCGCGATTGCCCTCGCCTCGCCGATCGCCGTGGCCGCCTGCGGAAGCAGCAGTGAACCCGCTGCATCCTCGACCACCGCCTCGGCTGCGGGAGGTACCTGCCCCACCGCACCGGTCAAGGTCGTCGTCAGCGTCGACCAGTGGGGTGACGTCGTCTCACAGCTCGGTGGTGCCTGCGCCACCGTCACCACGGTGCTCGCCGGATCGTCGGTCGACCCCCACGACTACGAGCCCGCGCCGTCGGACGCCACCCTCTTCGACGGCGCGCAACTGGTGGTGCTCAACGGCGGGCACTACGACGAATGGGCCGCCAAACTCGCCGCCTCGTCGGACCCGGACGCACCCGTCATCAACGCCGTGGACCTCAGCGGGGGCGGCGATCACGGTGCTGATCATGTCGAGGAGGGCAACCCACACGTCTGGTACAGCCCGGCCGTCGTAGGAGAGGTCGCCAAGGCAGTCACCGCAGAGTTCAAGAAGCTCTCACCCGGCGCTTCGGCGTACTTCGACGAGCGGTACACGGGCTTCACCAACGTCATGAAGCCCTACGACAGCGAGATCGCCGCGATCAAAGCCGGCGCCACCGGCAAGAGCTACGCTGCCACCGAGAGTGTGTTCGACGACATGGCGGCGGCACTGGGACTCGAGAATCGGACGCCCGAGGGCTACCGGCTCGCCTCGGCGAACGAGAGTGAGCCGGCCCCGGCCGATCTCGACGCCTTCCTGCGGCTGCTCGGCGACCGGAAAGTGGATGTGCTGATCTACAACACCCAGACCGAGGGATCGGTGGTCGAACAGATTCGTGCGGCCGCCGAACAGGCAGGGGTCCCGGTCGTCGACGTCACGGAGACCGTTCCGCCGAACACCGAATCGTTCCAGACGTGGCAGGTCGAACAGCTGACCTCGCTGGCCAAGGCGCTCGGTGTCCGCGAATGACGCGGTAGCCGACCCGGCGCTGTCGTTCATCGATGTCAGCGTGGTCCGCGGTGGGCGCACCATCTGGTCGCAGTCGACGTTGCAGGTCGACGCCGGCCGGTTCGTCGCCGTGATCGGTGCCAACGGCGCCGGCAAGACCACCCTGCTCAACGTGATCCTCGGGCTGGTGCCCGCCGCCACGGGCACCGTCCGGATCTTCGGTGAGCAACCGGGCGCGCGCAACGACCTGATCGGGTACGTGCCCCAGGATTACGACGTCAACGCCACTGAGGCCATTCGCGCTCGCGATGCGGTGCTGCTCGGCCTGACCGGGCACCGCTGGGGCTTCGCTCGGCCGACCGCCCAGGACCGTCGACGCGTCGATGACGCGCTGCGCCAGGTGGAGGCGACGTCGTTCGGGAACAGGCGGCTCTCCGAGCTGTCGGGCGGGCAGCGGCAACGCATCGCGCTCGCCGGTGCACTGGTCTCCGCGCCGCGGATGCTCATCCTCGACGAGCCGCTGGCGTCGCTGGACCTGCGCAACCAGCACGAGATCGTCGAGTTGCTCGCACGCTTGCGGCGGGAGCTCGGGGTGACGGTCATCGTCGTCGCCCACGACCTGAACCCGCTGCTGGCCACGCTGGACAGCGCGATCTACCTGCTCGACGGTCACGCCCACCACGCAGCGATCGACCAGGTGGTGGAAGCCGATCTGCTCACCCACATGTACGGCACCCCGATCAAGGTCGCGCACACCCTGCAGGGTGACCTCTACATGCGGAGTTCGGAATGAGACAGACCGTCCTCGCGGTGGGTTACCAGCACAACTGGGTGGACATCCTCAGCTCGTCGTTCATGCGCAACGCCTGGCTGGGCGGCACCATCGTGGCGCTGGCCGCCGGCCTGATGGGCTATTTCATCGTGGTGCGCAACTCGTCGTTCGCCGCTCACGCTCTGGCCCACATCGGGTTGCCAGGGGCCACGGGGGCCGTGCTGCTGGGAGTGCCCGCCGCGTTCGGTCTCGGGGTGTTCTGCGTGGGGGGTGCGCTGGTGATCGGGGCGCTCGGCAAACGAGCCTCCGATCGCGACGTGGCCACGGGCACTGTGCTCGCGTTCGCCACCGGGCTCGGTCTGCTCTTCAATTCGTTGGCCACCCGGAATTCGTCGACGCTGACGAACGTGCTCTTCGGGAACCTGTTGGCGATCACCGCAGAGCAACTGGCCGGGTTCTTGGCCCTCCTGGTGGTGTTGGGCGCGAGCATCGCGTTCATCTATCGCCCGCTGCTGTTCACCTCGGTCAACAGTCAGGTGGCCGAGGCCAGGGGCGTGCCGGTGCGGAGCCTGTCGATCGTGTTCATGGTGCTGCTCGGGATCACCGTCACCATGGCCGTGCAGGCGGTGGGCACGCTGCTGCTCTTCGCGCTGGTGGTCACGCCCGCGGCGACCGCCCTCACTCTGACCGCCCGGCCGGTGCTCGCGATGGCGGTCTCGGCGGCCATCGGTCTGCTGTCGGTGTGGGTGGGCCTGGCCGTTTCGGCGATGTTCAACCTCCCGCCGAGCTTCGTGGTCGTCTCGATCGCCTGTGGCATCTGGTTGGTGACCTGGAGTCTTCACCGGCTGCCGCGCCGGAATCAGATGTCTGCTGCGGATCGCTCACAGTCCACTAACCTCTCGGAACATGTCCAGAAGTCCGACGCCGAGACGGCGCGCGACCCTGGCCTCACTCGCCGCTGAACTGAAGGTCTCGCGGACCACCGTCTCCAATGCCTACAACCGGCCGGATCAGCTGTCGGCCGAATTGCGGGAGCGGGTGCTCTCCACGGCCAAGCGATTGGGATATCCCGGACCCGATCCGGTGGCCCGATCGCTGCGGACGCGCAAAGCCGGAGCCGTCGGGTTGATGATCACCGAGCCGCTGAACTACTCCTTCTCCGATCCTGCGGCCTTGGATTTCGTCGCCGGCCTCGCCGAGTCGTGCGAGGCGGTGGGGCAGGGCCTGCTCCTGGTGGCGGTCGGGCCCAACCGCAGTGTGAGCGAGGGCTCGGCAGCGGTGTTGGCCGCGGGGGTCGACGGTTTCGTCGTCTACTCGGCCTCAGATGACGACCCCTACCTGCCGTTGGTACTTCAGCGCCATCTGCCCGTGGTGGTCGTCGACCAACCCCGGGATGTACCCGGTGCGTCGATCGTGTGCATCGATGACCGCGCGGCCATGCGGCGGCTCACCGAGTACGTGCTCGAACTCGGCCACCGGGAGATCGGCTTGCTCACCATGCGGCTGGGTCGGGACTGGCCGCACAGCGGTCGCGGTCCGGCTCTGGCCGATCCCGACCGGGTGAGAAACCCGCAGTTCCACGTACAGAGTCAGCGCATCCTCGGAGTGTCCGACGCGTTGGCCGAGGCGGGCCTGAATCCCGATGCGCTGACCGTCGTGGAGAGCTACGAGCATCTGCCGACCTCCGGCGGAGTCGGCGCGGACGTCGCGCTGGAGGCGAATCCGCGAATCACCGCGCTGATGTGCACCGCCGACGTGCTGGCGCTGTCCGCGATGGATCGGCTGCGCGCCCGCGGGGTGTACGTGCCCGGTCAGATGACGGTGACAGGGTTCGACGGAGTGCCCGAGGCGTTGTCGCGCGGGCTGACCACGGTTCGCCAGCCCAGCATCGAAAAGGGCCGGCGCGCAGGACAATTGCTGCACAACCCGCCGCGGTCGGGGCTGTCGGTGGTCGAGGTTCTCGACACCGAGTTGGTGCGGGGCCGCACCTCCGGTCCGCCCGCGTAGCCGTCAGCTCGCAGGGCTGAGCGCCGCGGCAATGCGATCGACGGTCGCGCGCTGCCACTGCAGGTAACTCATCCCGTCGGGGAGCGTGGAGCTGATCGAGATGATCGGCAGGGCGACCCCGCGAGCGGCCGCGGTGATCGTGTCGAGGACCCCGCCCGTGGCCTGATCGTCGACGACGAGCGCCGAGACGCGGCGGGCAGTGATCGCGTCGCGCACCGCGGCGACGTCGGCGGGGGTGGGCGTGCGGCCCTGCTCCAGCGCGTCGGCGAACGCGGGCGGCGTCTTGTCGGCGATGCCGGCGTTGCGCACTGCGTAGGTCGCGACGGGCGCGATCGAGACCACCGACGCGCCGGGGTGTGCCTGGCCGATCGCGTGCTGGGCCAAGGCGAGCGTGTCGAGGTCCTCGTCGAATTGCTGTGCGGCCCCCGTGTAGTCCGCAGCGTGTTCGGCATCGGACTCTGCGAGGGTCTCGGCGATGCGGTCGGCCACCGCCTTGGCGGTCAGCACGTCGTAGAAGACGTGGTCGTCGGCCGGCGGCTGCAGAGGCGTCAGCGACAGCGCATCGATGCGGGGGATGTCAGGTGCGTCTTTCAGGATCGGGGCGATCCACTGGTCGTACCGGCCGCCGTTGTAGACGACCAGCGACGCGTCGGCGACCTCGGAGACGGCGGCGGTGCCGGGAGTGAATGCTCGCGGGTCGGCGTCGGCCGGCATCAGCGAGCGCACAGTCGCGTGTTTCCCGACGACGGCCGCGGCGACACTGGCCCACGCCCCGGTGGAGGCGACGATGTTGGCGGTGCCGTGTTCGGCGTTCGGCGGGGTCTGCGAGCACGCGCACAGCGTGCTCACCAGCAGCGCGGTGACCAGGGGAACGGAGAAGCGCACTGTCGTCAGCCCCCGCGCGTCGTCAGCAGGTGTGCCAGCGCGGCGGCCACGCCCTCGGGCGCATCGACCCGGTACTCCGCGGCAGTGTCGCCGGGCCCGACCTTGACCCCCACATCGGCGTCGCTCAGTCGTCGGAACGCTTTCTCGTCGGTCACGTCGTCGCCGAAGAACACCACGGCGCCGGCGCGGTGCTCGGCGCGCAGGATGTCCAGCGCCTCACCCTTGTCGGTGGAGATGACCGCGAACTCCAGCACCGCCTTGCCGGTCGTGGCGTGGGCGTCCCAGTCCGCGGCGGCGTCCCACGCCGCGGCGAGTGCCGCCTCGCCGTCGGCGGTCGACGCATTGCGGACGTGCAGTGCGACGCTCGCCGGTTTGGTCTCGACGGTGACCCCCGGCTTGTCCGCGGCGATCTCCGAGAGCGTCTCGGTGATGCGGGCCAGCAGGTCGGTGTCGATGTCGTGGGCGAACCCGGAGTCGAACTCTGCGCCGTGGCTGCCGACGAGGTGCACGGTCGCGGGCATCGAGGACAACGTGCGCAGATCGCGCAGGGCGCGGCCGGAGATCAGCGCGACCTCGGTGTCGGGGAGCTCGGCGAGCGCGAGCAGCGCATCGCCGGCGGCGGGCAGCGGGCGGGCGTCGGCGGGATTCGACACGATCGGCGACAGCGTGCCGTCGAAGTCCGAGGTGACGAGCAGTCGCGGGACCTGCGCGACGGCGGCGAGGGCGGCAGACAGCTCCGGCGGCAGCACGCATCCGATCCTAGGCGGGTCAGATCTTGGGTTGTTCGCCGTCGCCGATGAGCAGTCGCATCGCGAGGTCCAGTCGCTTGCTCACGTCGGTGGCCGAGGCGCGGCGGGTGAGCCAGGCCAGCAGATTCGACAGCCACACATCGGAGATCACGCGGGCGATGTGGTACTGATCCTCGGTCGGTTCACCCTCGCTCATCGCCCGGGCGAACATCGAGTCCATCAGCTTGCCCACGTAGTCGACCTCGCCGGCGGCCGACGCGTCGGCGAACACGAACGCGCGCGTCATCGCTTCGGTGAGCAGGGGATTGCGCTGCATGGCGCGGTTGAGCTTGCCGACCATGATGTTGAGCCGCTGATACGGCGTCGCGCCGGCGGCCAGCACAGAGCGGTCGGTCTTGGCGTCGATGCGTTCGAATTCGCGGCCCAGTGCGGAGACCAGCAGGTGGACCTTCGACGGGAAGTAGCGGTACAGGGTGCCGACCGCGACGTCGGCGCGTTCGGCCACCGCCCGCATCTGAACGGCCTCGTAGCCGCCCTTCGACGCGATCGCCAGCGTCGCGTCGAGGATGCGCTTGCGGCGTTCCCGCTGTGCTTCGGAGCCGAGTTCCGATTCCGCCAGCACGGCGACGTTCATCACCTGCCGGGGGCGGGCGTCCGCTCCCGCGCCGTCGGCGCGCGCCGACGACCCTGTTGCGGACTGAGACGACCCGGACATGCGGTGTGGCTCCTTCGGTGCGCTGCGGCAGATGCATGGGTATGCAACCGAAGGAAAACGATACGCATTCCGGTCGCGACTTTCTCGCCACCCTCTGCGCGTCACCGACGATCTGGTCTGCTGCGATGGCGTTCGACTTGACGTTCGAACACTGGCACTATTAGAACACGTTCTAGTGGGAAGCACGGGGTTCTCACCCAAAGCCTAGGAGTCACGGTGCCGGCAACCATCAGCGACGAGCAGTCCGCCGCACGCGAGCTGGTCCGCGATTGGGCGGCGGGCTCCACGTCGCTCGAGGCTGTGCGTGACGTCGAGCAGGGCGCCCCCGATGCGTGGCGCGCCCCGTTCGACGCGCTGGCCGCACTGGGCATTTTCGGCGTCGCGCTGCCCGAGGAGCTCGGCGGCGCCGACGGCACGGTCGCTGATCTGTGCGCGATGCTCGAGGAGGCGGCGGGAGGTCTGATTCCCGGTCCGGTGGCCACCACGGCGCTGGCCACGCTGGTGCTCGACGGCGCCCAGGGCGATCTGGTGGAAGCCCTGGCCTCGGGGCAGCGGACGGCCGGTGTCGCGCTGCGCGCCGAGCTGACGCTCACCGGGGAGACGGTGTCGGGGACGGCCGCGACGGTGCTCGGTGCGACCGCCGACGGGGTGCTGCTTCTGCCGGCCGGGGACACGTGGGTGCTGGTCGACGCGACGGCCGACGGGGTCGTGGTCGAACGCCGCAAGGCCACCGACTTCTCGCGCCCGCTGGCCCGGGTGACTGTCGACGGTGCGCCCGCGACGACGCTGGACGTGCCGGCTCAACGCGTGGTGGACCTCGCGGCCACGGTTGCGGCGGCCGAGGCCGCGGGGGTGGCCCGCTGGCTGCTGACGACCGCGACCGAGTACGCCAAGGTGCGCGAACAGTTCGGCAAGCCGATCGGCAGCTTCCAGGCGATCAAGCACATGTGCGCCGAGATGCTGCTGCGCAGTGAACAGGCGTCGGTGGCCGCGGCGGATGCGGCGCGCGCTGCGGGCGAGTCCGATGACCAGCAGTTGTCGATCGCTGCGGCCTTGGCCGCGTCGGTGGGGATCGAGGCGGCCACAGCCAACGCCAAGGACTGCATTCAGGTGCTGGGCGGTATCGGCATCACCTGGGAGCACGACGCGCACCTGTATCTGCGCCGCGCCTACGGCATCGGGCAGTTCCTGGGCGGGCGGTCGCACTGGCTGCGCCGGGTGGCCGCGCTGACGCAGCAGGGGGTACGCCGCGATCTGCACATCGATCTCGCCTCGGTCGCGGATCTGCGGCCCGAGATCGCCTCGGCGGTGGCCGAGGTGGCCGCCGCTCCGCAGGACCGTCGGCAGGTCGTGATGGCCGAGACGGGTCTGCTGGCACCGCACTGGCCGCGGCCGCACGGCCGGGATGCAGGGCCGGCCGAGCAGCTGCTCATCGACCAGGAGCTCGCGGCGGCCGGGGTCACCCGCCCGGATCTGGTGATCGGCTGGTGGGCGGTCCCGACGATCCTGGAGCACGGCAGCGCCGCGCAGGTCGAGCAGTTCGTCCCGCCGACGTTGCGCGGCGAGCTGCAGTGGTGTCAGCTGTTCAGCGAGCCGGGAGCCGGGTCCGATCTGGCCGCGCTGCGGACGAAAGCTGTTCGCGCAGAGGGTGGTTGGAAGCTCACCGGGCAGAAGGTGTGGACGTCGGCGGCGCAGAAGGCGCACTGGGGCGTGGCGTTGGCGCGTACCGACCCGGACGCCCCGAAACACAAGGGCATCACGTACTTCCTGATCGACATGACCAGTCCCGGCATCGTGATCCGGCCGCTGCGGGAGATCACCGGCGACGAGCTGTTCAACGAGGTGTTCTTCGACGACGTCTTCGTGCCCGACGAGATGGTTGTCGGTGCGGTCGACGACGGCTGGAAGCTGGCGCGCACGACGCTGGCGAACGAGCGGGTCGCGATGGCCCAGGGCACCGCGCTGGGCAACCCGATGGAAGAGCTGCTGCGCGCGCTGTCGGAAGCCGATGTCGATGACGCGCAACAGGATCGGCTCGGCGCACTGATCTGCATCGCCCAGGTGGGGTCACTGCTGGATCAGCGCATCGCACAGCTCGCGGTCGGTGGCCGGGATCCCGGCCCGCAGGCCAGTGCCCGCAAGCTCATCGGGGTGCGGTACCGCCAGGCGCTCGCTGAGTTCCGGATGGAGCTGTCCGACGGTGCCGGTGCGGTGGAGAACCAGCAGGTGCACGACTTCCTCAACACGCGGTGCCTGACCATCGCCGGGGGTACCGAGCAGATCCTGCTGACGATGGCGGGGGAGCGGCTGCTCGGGCTGCCGCGTTAGCCGAAGCGGGTCTGCGCGCAGGCCGTCGGCGTGGTCAGGTTGACCCCGCCGTAGACCACCTGGATTTGCGAGCACGCGATGAAATCGGCGCCCGTCGCCGGCAATCCGTTGCGCCACTGCGTGGGCACGGAGTCGCCGTCCGAGGTGAACCGCGCGATGTCGCCGCCGCCGAAGTAGGTGATGGACAACTCGACGTCGCTGAGCGAGCGGTACATCTTGGAGAGCACGTTCTCGTGGTTGGCGCCCTTGAGTTCGCGGGGGTTGCCCGACGGGGCGCTGTAGGTCGCCTGCTGCCAGACGTCGCGGTCCGAGCTACGCAGCGTCACGGTCTGGCGGGCCCACGTGTCCTGGGGGAAGCCGGTGGGGCCGCCCGGTGTCAGCAGGCTCGCGGTGGTGGTGAAGAAGCACCGGGCTTGGGCTGAGTCGCAGTTGGCCGAGACCTGCATCTGGATGGACGTGGCGGGGTCGACGGCGATCGAGCTGGTCTTGGTGTCCGATGCGGCGGCCGCAGTGCCCGAGGGGATGAGGGCCGCCATCGCCAGGGTCGTCGCACCTATCACCGCGAGCCGCTTCATTCTGGCGAACCTAGCGCGCTGCTCACTCGTCATAGGTCACTTCGACAGAATCCGAGAGCGGATGCGCTTGGCACGCCAGGATCAGGCCCTCGTCGAGGTCTTGTTGCTCGAGCACGTCGTTGATCTCCATCTCGATGTCACCGGATTTCTTGACCACCGCGCAGGCGCCGCAGTGCCCCTCGCGGCAGGAGAACGGGGCATCGAGGCCCTTGTCGAGCAGCACGTCGAGCAACTTCGCGCGCCGCGGCCAGGTCAGTTCGTGGGTGGTGCCGTCGAGGGTCACGACCGCGGTCGCGGGGCCCTCGTCGCCGTCATCGGTGTCGTCGAGGACGACGGCGGCGAACGGGTCGGAGTCCAGCGACTTGAACACCTCGATGTGCACGCGTTCGGGAGCCGAGCCGCACGCGGTGAGCGCCTCCTGCGCGGCGGTCATGAACGGGCCGGGCCCGCAGAGGAACGCCTCGCGGTCGCGGTACGGCGCGAGCAGTGCGGCCAGCGCCGAGGCGGTGGGCAGCCCCTGCACCGACTCGAGCCAGTGCACCGTGGTCAGCCGGTCGGGGTGTGCAGCGGCGAGTTCGCGCAGCGCGGCAGCGAAGATCACCGAGTCCTGGTCGCGGTTGGCGTAGACGAGAGTGACCTGTCCGCTGCCCTGGGCGAGAGCTGACTTCAGGATCGCCATCATCGGCGTGATGCCGCTGCCGGCGGCCAGGAGCAGGAAGTCACTGTCGAGGTCGGCGGGCACGAAGGTGCCCGAGGGCGCGAGCACGTGGACCCGCATACCGGGGTGCGCGTTGTCGCAGAGCCAGTTGGACGCGTATCCGTCGGCGGTGCGCTTGACCGTGACGGTGAGGGGGTCGCCGGTGAACGGCGAGCTGCACAGCGAGTAGCAGCGGGCCACCGAGCCGGTCCGGTCGCTGGGCACCCGCAGGGTCAGGAACTGCCCGGGCGAGTACCGCAGTCTGTCGGCGGGCACCTCGTCGGGAGCGGTGAAGACCAGCGAGCGGGCGTCGGCCGTCTCGTCGATCACCTTCGCGATCTCCAGCTCGAGCACGTGCGCACCCAATGGCTCGTCGGTCACAGGCGGCTCTCTCTTCCACACCGTCGGGGGTTCATAACTAGAACAGGTTACAGAAATGCAAGTGTGCAGGTCCAGCAGCTACAGCGCACCGCTGCTCGACACAAATCGTAACGTGTTCTAATCTTTGTCCAGGTCCCTACTCCTGGGAGGCAAAACCAGTGACGTCCATTGAACAGCGCGACGTGCAGTCGGTTCTCGCCGGCATCGACGATCTGCTGCCACGCATCGCCAAGCGCGCCGCCGCCGCCGAGGAACTGCGGCGTCTGCCCGACGACACCGTCGCCGATCTCGACGAGGTCGGCTTCTTCAAGCTGCTGCAGCCCGAACAGTGGGGCGGTCTGCAGTGCGATCCGACGCAGTTCTACGAGGCAGTGCGCCGCATCGCGAGCGCCTGCGGGTCGACGGGCTGGGTGTCCTCGATCATCGGTGTGCACAACTGGCATCTCGCGCTCTTCGATCAGCAGGCCCAGGAAGACGTGTGGGGCGATGACCCCACGGTCCGGGTCTCGTCGTCGTATGCGCCGATGGGGGCGGGCACCGTCGTCGACGGGGGTTACCTGGTCAGCGGCGCGTGGCAGTGGTCCTCGGGCTGCGACCACGCCACCTGGGCGTTCCTGGGCGGCCCGGTGATCAAGGATGGCCGCCCGGTCGATTTCGGCAGCTTCCTGATCCCGCGTTCGGACTACCGCATCGACGATGTGTGGAATGTGGTGGGGCTCAAGGCCACCGGCAGCAATACCGTCGTCGTCAAGGACGTCTTCGTCCCGCGGCACCGGTTCCTGTCGTACAAGTCGATGAATGACGGCACCGCCGGCGGGTACGAGACCAATTCTGCGCCGGTCTACAAGATGCCGTGGGGCACCATGCATCCGACGACGATCAGCGCGCCGATCATGGGTATGGCCTACGGTGCGTACGACGCTCACGTCGAGCATCAGGGCAAGCGGGTGCGCGCCGCGTTCGCCGGCGAAAAGTCCAAAGAGGATCCGTTCGCCAAGATCCGGATCGCCGAGGCGGCCAGCGACATCGACGCTGGCTGGCGTCAGTTGATCGGCAATGTCGGCGAGGAGTACCAGCTGCTCCAGTCCGGTCAGGAGATACCGTTCTCGCTGCGCGCCCGGGCTCGCCGCGACCAGGTGCGCGCCACCAAGCGGGCCATCGAGTCGATCGATCTGCTGTTCGAGGCCTCCGGTGCCACTGCCCTGAACTCGGACCAGCCGGTGCAGCGGTTCTGGCGGGATGCACACGCCGGCCGTGTGCACGCGGCCAACGAGCCCGAGCGCGCCTACCTGATCTTCGGTAACGACGCGTTCGGTCTTCCGCCCCAGGACACGATGGTCTAGTGACGTCGTTCGCCGCCGAAGCTGCTCAGCAGCAGGAGATCACGTTCGAGTCGACCTCGCGGTACGCCCAGGTTCGAGACGACATGCGGCTGCACTACCACGAGGCCGGTGACCCGGCCTCGCCGACGGTGGTGCTGCTGCATGGCGGCGGGCCCGGCGCGTCGAGCTGGTCGAACTTCAGTCGGAACATCGGTGTGCTGGCCCGGCACTTTCACGTGCTGGCTGTGGACCAGCCCGGCTACGGGCACTCCGACAAGCACACCGAGCACGAGCAGTACAACCGCTACAGCGCCACCGCGCTGCTCGGACTGTTCGATCATCTGGGCATCGAACGTGCTGCACTGGTGGGTAATTCGCTCGGTGGCGGCACCGCGGTGCGGTTCGCGTTGGACAACCCCAAGAGGGCCGGTCGGCTGGTGCTGATGGGTCCGGGCGGGTTGAGCGTCAACCTGTTCGCCCCGGATCCGACCGAGGGGGTGAAGCTGCTCGGTCGCTTCGCCAACGATCCGACCCGGGAGAACATCGAGAAGTTCCTGCGCATCATGGTGTTCGATCAGTCGTTGATCACACCGGAGCTGGTCGAGGAGCGCTTCCAGATCGCCAGCACCCCCGAATCGCTGGCTGCCACCAAGGCGATGGGAAAGTCGTTCGCCGGCGCGGACTTCGAGCTCGGCATGATGTGGCGCGATGTGTACAAGCTGCGGCAGCCGGTGCTGTTGATCTGGGGCCGGGAGGATCGGGTCAATCCGCTCGACGGCGCGCTGGTGGCGCTCAAACAGATCCCGCGCGTGCAGCTGCACGTGTTCGGGCAGTGCGGGCACTGGGCGCAGCTGGAGAAGTTCGACGAGTTCAACAAGCTGACCATCGATTTCCTCGGAGGGTGACGTCGTGACGATCCGTTCGCTCGGATACCTGCGTATCGAGAGCACCGACGTCGCCGCGTGGCGGGAGTACGGGCTCAAGGTGCTCGGCATGGTGGAGGGCTCCGGCGCCACCGAGGGCGCGCTCTATCTGCGGATGGACGAGTTCCCCGCCCGGCTGGTCATCGTCCCCGGTGAGCACGACCGGCTCCTCGTCTCCGGCTGGGAGACGTCGAATGCGGCTGCGCTGCACGAGGTTCGGCAGCGACTCGACGTGCAGGGGGTGCCGTACAAGGAGGGCACCGCCACCGAGCTCGCTGAGCGTCGCGTCGACGAGATGATCACGTTCGACGATCCGTCCGGTAACACGCTCGAGGTGTTCCACGGGGTCGCGTTGGAGCACCGCCGCGTGGTGAGCCCGTACGGCCACAAGTTCGTCACGGAGGAGCAGGGGCTGGGGCACGTCGTGCTCACCACCCGGGACGACGTCGAGACGCTGCACTTCTACCGCGACGTGCTCGGCTTCAGTCTGCGCGACTCGATGAAGCTGCCGCCGCAGCTGGTCGGCCGCCCGGCCGACGGGCCGCCGGCGTGGTTGCGCTTCCTCGGGGTGAACCCCCGGCACCACAGCCTGGCGTTCATGCCCGGCGAAACCCCCAGCGGCATCGTGCATCTGATGGTCGAGGTGGAGAACGCCGACGACGTCGGGCTGTGCCTGGACCGGGCCCTGCGCCGCAAGGTCAAGATGTCGGCGACTCTCGGCAGGCACGTCAACGACAAGATGCTGTCGTTCTACATGAAGACTCCGGGCGGGTTCGACATCGAATTCGGTTGCGAGGGGCTCGAAGTCGACGACCACAGCTGGGTGGCGCGGGAGAGCACCGCGGTCTCGCTGTGGGGGCACGACTTCAGCGTGGGCTTCAAGTAGCAGTGTCCGGCGCACCGATCGACCCGCGCACCTTCCGCACTGTGCTGGGGCAGTTCTGTACGGGCATCACGGTGATCACGACCGTGCACGAGGACGTTCCGGTGGGCTTCGCCTGCCAGTCGTTCGCCGCGCTGTCGCTGGACCCGCCGCTGGTGCTGTTCTGTCCCACGAAGGTCAGCCGGTCCTGGCAGGCGATCGAGGCCAGCGGGAAGTTCTGCGTGAACGTCCTGCACGAGAACCAGAAGGACGTGTCGGCGCGATTCGGGTCTCGCGAACCCGACAAATTCGCCGAGATCGAGTGGTCGCCCTCGCCGCTGGGGTCGCCGATCATCGGGGACACGCTGGCCCACATCGACTGCACGGTCGCGTCGGTGCACGACGGGGGAGACCACTTCGTGGTGTTCGGCGCCGTGCATTCGCTCTCCGATGTGCCGCACAAGAAGCCGCGGCCGCTGCTGTTCTATCAGGGCCAGTACACGGGCATCGAACCCGACAAGACCACGCCGGCTGATTGGCGCAACGACCTCGAGGCGTTCCTGACGGCGACCACCGACGACACCTGGCTCTGATTTTCGGGCTGAATCACACGCGTGTCATTCATCCCCAATGTGGATAACCCTGTGGATGAACGACACGATCGTGTCCGCGACCTCCCGATGGACGGTCTCGTTGAGGATGTCGTGCCGAGCGCCCGGGAACTCGACGATCTCGAGCGCAGCGATGGTTTCGGCGTAGGCCCGCACCGCGCTGACCGGTGCGATCGGGTCCTGGCCGCCGTGGACGGCAAGTGTCGGCACGGCGAGCGCCGGGAGGTCTGCGCCGAACCGGTCCCACGCCCGATCCAGCTCGCGGGCCACGGCGCGACTGTCGGCTTCGACGAAAGCCAGCGGGTCGTTGACCATCGCGTCGAGATAGAACGGATCGGCCGACAGCCACGCGGGGTCCAGATCCAGCGACGTGTCGACGTCGAGCAGTTCGGGCACCGGAACCAGCGGCGCGCCGGAGATGACCGTGCCGGCGTACCGGTCACCGTGCTCCAGGGCGCGCGCCAGTGTGACGACGGCACCGTACGAATGCCCCTGGGCGATCACCGGGATACCCCGGTGTGCCTGGCCGGCGAGTTCGGTCAGGCTCTCGGCAAGTGCCGAGCTGTCCTCGAGGGTGCCGACGTCACCGCGGTCGCCACCGGTGAGGCCGTGGCCGAACTGGTCCACCGCCCATAGGTCGATGCCGGCGGCGTTCAGCGCGAAGCCGTAGCGGTGATACACCCCGGTGTGTTCGCCGAAGCCGTGGAGGAAGACGACCGAGGCACTCGGTTCGGGAACCGCCCAGTGGCGGTAGTAGGCGGGTCCGCGGGGATGGTCGAGGAAGGGCATGGCTCACGCTAAACGGCGCCGAGCAGGACGTCGCGTTGCTCGGTCATCTGGGTCTGGATCGCGTCCACGAGGGCGGCCACCTCGGGGCGTCGCCGCGTCTCGGGCCGGGCGACGAGCCAGTACGCCAGCCGGACCGACACGGTGTCGGTCAGCACCCGGATCAGATCGTCGTGCCGGTCGGCCATGAAGCACGGCAGCAGCCCCAGGCCTGCGGCCGCTCTGGTGGCTTCGACGTGGACGAACACATTCGTCGAGGTCACCGATTCGCGCATCGCTGGGGCGAAGCTGGTCGCCAGGTCCAGATCGTCGACCTGCAGCATCGAGTCGATGAAGTAGACGAGCGGGAAGCGTGCGAGGTCGGCGATGTCGGCGGGCGGCCCGTGTTCGGCGAGGTAGCCGCGCGAGCCGTAAAGGCCCAGGCAGTAGTCGCCCAAGCGCAGTGCGGTGGCCCGGTGGACGCGGGGATCGCTCCCGGGTTCGGCGACCACCACCTCGAGGTCGAGTCCCGAGCGCTGCTGGGTGGCGCGCCGGGTCGCGGCCACGATCTCGACCGCGACCTTCGGGTGCCGGCGTTGCACCGCGGCGGCGGCGGGTGCGGCGATGTAGGCGGAGAACCCGTCGGTGGCCGAGAGTCGGACGACGCCTTCGAGAGTGCGGTTGCCCGACGGGTCGACGGTGAGCGAGCGCACCGCTGATTCGACCGCCTCGGCCGCCGCGAGGGCGTCGCGGCCCAGCTCGGTGAGCTCCCAGCCGCCCGCGACCCGAGCCAGAACTCGTCCGCCCATCGCCTGCTCGAGCGCGGTGATGCGGCGGCTGATCGTCGTGTGGTTGAGGCCGAGTTCCTCGGCTGCGGTGGTGAAGCGGCCCGTACGCCCGACGGCCAGCAGCACGAGCAGGTCGTCAGGGCTGGGCCGGCGCGCTGAGGTCACTTCTGCATTTTTGCAGATTAGCGGTGCGGTTTTGGCCATTGCTGTGATGGGTAGCTGCAGGAATACTCATTGCGATCTGTGGTGGACGTCACAACGAAGGGGTGTGGATGAGTACGCAACAGGACGGCGGGTCGGTCACGACCGGCCTCAAGCGCGTCGTCGCGGCGTCGATGGCCGGCACTGTCGTGGAGTGGTACGAGTTCTTCCTCTACGCCACCGCCGCCACGCTGGTGTTCAACAAGGTGTTCTTCGCCGAGGGCACGAGTGAGGCGGCGGGACTGATCGCAGCGCTGCTGACCTACGCGGTCGGCTTCATCGCGCGTCCGCTCGGCGGGGTGGTGTTCGGGCACTTCGGCGACAAGCACGGCCGCAAGAAACTGCTTCAGTTCGCGATCCTGCTCGTCGGCGTGGTCACGTTCCTGATGGGCTGCCTGCCCACCTATGCGCATATCGGGGTGTGGGCACCGATCCTGTTGGTGCTGCTGCGCTTCCTGCAGGGCTTCGCGGTCGGCGGGGAGTGGGGCGGCGCGGTGCTGCTGGTCGCCGAGCACAGCCCGAGCAAGGATCGCGCGTTCTGGGCGAGCTGGCCGCAGGCCGCGGTGCCGGTCGGCAACATGCTGGCCACCGTCGTGCTGTTGGTGCTCACCGGCACGCTGTCCGACGAGGCGTTCCTGTCGTGGGGTTGGCGCGTCGCGTTCTGGCTGTCGGCAGTGGTCGTGCTGATCGGCTACTACATCCGGACGAAGGTGACCGACGCGCCGATCTTCGTGGAGGCGCAGAACGAGGTCGAGCGAGTCAAGGCTGTGTCCTACGGCGTGTTCGAGGTGCTGAAGCGTTATCCCCGTGGGGTTTTCACGGCCATGGGCCTGCGGTTCGCCGAGAACATCATGTACTACCTCGTCGTCACGTTCTCGATCGTCTACCTCAAGACGCACGTGGGCGCCGACACCGGCGACATCCTGTGGTGGCTTCTGGCTGCGCACTTCGTGCACTTCCTGGTGATCCCTCAGGTGGGCAAGCTCTCGGACCGATTCGGCCGTCGCCCGGTGTACATGGTCGGTGCCGCGCTGGCCGCCACATGGGGCTTCTTC
Source organism: Mycobacterium kyogaense (assembly GCF_003254575.1). GTDB lineage: Bacteria > Actinomycetota > Actinomycetes > Mycobacteriales > Mycobacteriaceae > Mycobacterium > Mycobacterium kyogaense. The sequence continues at coordinate 123,769 of NZ_QJUA01000001.1, forward strand.
GCCTTCCCGATGATGAACAGCGGTGACTACCTGTTGATCATGGCGGCGATCATCCTGGGCCTGATGATCCACTCGCTGATGTACGCGCCTCAGCCGGCGATCATGGCCGAGATGTTCCCGACGCGGATGCGCTATTCGGGTGTCTCGCTGGGCTATCAGGTGACCTCGATCGTGGCGGGCTCACTCGCCCCGGCGATCGCGACCTGGCTGCTCGACGACTTCGGGACATGGATACCGATCGCGGTGTATCTCGCCGCTGCCGCGGTCATCACGTTCATCGCCGCGTGGTTCACCCGAGAAACCAATGGTCTCGACCTGAAGTCGCTCGACGAGGCTGACCGAGAGCAGCTCGCCAAGGCGGGCATCGCATGAGCGGGCCGGGGACGAACGAGCTGCAGGGTCGCACCGCCCTGGTGACGGGAGGGGCGAGCGGTATCGGCGCGGCGTGCGCCCGCGAACTCGCTTCCCGCGGGGTGTCCGTCACGGTGGCCGACATCGACGATGTCGGCGCCAAGACGCTGGCCCAGGAGATCGGTGGCACGGCATGGTCGCTGGACCTGTCGGATGTCTCGGCGCTGGAGGACCTGCAGCTCGAGGTCGACATCCTGGTCAACAACGCCGGCATCCAGAGCATCAGCGAGATCGAAGAGTTTCCCCCGGACCGCTTCCGCGTGATGTTGGCGCTGATGGTCGAGGCGCCGTTCCTGTTGATCCGGGCGGCGCTGCCGCACATGTACCGCGAGGGCTATGGACGCATCGTCAACATCTCGTCCATCCACGGGCTGCGGGCGTCACCCTTCAAGGTGGCCTATGTGACGGCCAAGCATGCGCTCGAAGGGCTGTCCAAGGTCACGGCGCTGGAGGGCGGGCCCCACGGCGTCACCAGCAACTGCGTGAATCCGGGCTACGTTCGAACCCCGTTGGTGACAAAGCAGATCGCCGACCAGGCGCGAACACATAACATCCCTGAGGATCAAGTGATCACCGACATCCTCCTCAAGGAGAGTGCGGTCAAGCGGCTCGTCGAGCCGGAGGAGGTCAGCGCATTGGTGGCATGGCTGGCGACACCCGCGGCAGGGATGGTCACCGGGGCGTCGTACACGATGGACGGCGGGTGGAGCGCCCGTTGACGACGACGACCGAGACGCCGCAGTGGGTGCCCTCCGAGGACGACATCGCCCGCGCGCGGGTCACGGATTTCGCGCGGTTCGCCGAGCAGCGGACCGGCGGTGCCTATCCCGACTACCACGCCCTGTGGCAGTGGTCGGTCGACGACCTCGAAGCGTTCTGGTCGGCGCTGTGGGACTACTTCGACCTCGGTGACCGCGGTTCGACCGTCCTCGAGAGCACCGAGATGCCTGGCGCGCAGTGGTTTCCGCGAACCACCTGCAACTACGTCGACGCGATCGTGCGCAACGCCCGCTCCGACCGCCCCGCGATCATCTCGGTCAGCGAGAGCGGACCGGACCGCGAGATGTCGTGGGACGAACTGCTCGGGCGCACCGCGGCGTTCGCGGAGAAACTTCGTGCCAGCGGCGTGGCTGCCGGCGATCGCGTGGTGGGCTACCTGCCCAACATCGCAGAGGCGGTCATCGCGTTCCTCGCGACCGCCAGCATCGGCGCGGTGTGGAGTGCCTGCGGTCAGGACTACTCGGCCAAGGCTGCGCTGGATCGGCTCGGCCAGCTGGAACCCACTGTGCTCGTGGCTGCCGATGGCTATCACTTCGCCGGCAAGTACCGCGACAAGCGTGCTGACGTCGCGGCACTGCGCGAGGGACTGCCCACGCTGAAAGCCACATTCACGCTGACCGATCTCGAGGAGGTCAGCGCGCGTGGCCTCGACAGCGTGGCCGTGCCGTTCGATCATCCGCTGTGGATCCTGTTCTCCTCGGGCACCACCGGACTGCCGAAGGGAATCATGCACGGCCACGGCGGGGTCGTGGTCGAACACCTGAAAGCCGTTGCGCTGCAGTCTGACATCGGTTCCGAGGACACGTTCTTCTGGTACACCAGTCCCAGTTGGATGATGTGGAACTTCCAGGTCGCCGGTCTTCTGGTCGGCGCCACGATCGTCTGCTACGACGGCAGCCCCAATGCTCCAACCCCTGACGCCCTCTGGGGGATCGCGGCGCGCGTCGGTGCGACGGTCCTGGGCACCAGCCCCGGATACGTGCTGGGCTGCATCAAGGCTGACGCCGACCCCGCGCAGACCCACGACCTGTCGGCGCTGCGCAGCATCGGCATCACCGGCTCGTCGCTGCCGGCGTCGTCGTCGCAGTGGCTGGCAGACCATGTCGGAGTCCATGTCGCCTCGATCAGTGGGGGCACCGATGTGGTGTCGGCATTCATCGGTGGCGTGCCCACCGTGCCGGTGTGGCCCGGCGAGCTGTCGGCGCCGTTCCTCGGCGTGGCACTCGATTCCTGGGACGAGGCGGGCACGCCGGTCCGCGGCGAGGTCGGTGAGCTCGTCGTCACCAAGCCGATGCCCTCGATGCCGATCGCGTTCTGGAACGATCCTGATCAAAGCCGTTACCGTGACGCTTATTTCGACACCTATCCGGGGGTGTGGCGGCATGGTGACTGGATCACGATCACCGATCACGGCAGCGTGATCGTGCACGGCAGATCCGACTCCACCCTGAACCGCCATGGCATCCGCATGGGAAGTTCCGACATCTACCAGGCCGTCGAGGGTCTCCCCGAGATCGCCGAGGCGCTGGTGATCGGCGCAGAACAACCGGACGGCGGATACTGGATGCCGTTGTTCGTGGTCCTCGCTGAGGGGGTCGAGCTCGATGACGCTCTGCGGCAACGCATCAACGACGTCATCCGCACCGAGGTCTCGCCGCGTCACGTGCCCGACGAGATCATCGTCGCGCCGGGCGTGCCGCACACCCGCACCGGCAAGAAGCTCGAGGTCCCGATCAAGAAACTGTTCCAGGGCCGCGACGCAGCCACGGTCGTGGACCGCAGCGCCATCGACGATCCCGATCTCCTGGACTGGTACGTCACGCAGCGTCGCGACTGACCAGATCGATCGCGAGTATTCCCTCGACCACGCTGTAGCGACGGGCCGGCGGTGGTCCGGGGAGTGGTGGTGCGGTGGAGTGGTAGGTCGCGCCGGTGGGGGTGGTGTAGTCGGCGGTGTGGCGGCCCTCGGCCTCGCGGGTGGTGACGGTCCAGCCGGGGGCTTCTTTGGCGTAGTTGCAGGCTTCGCAGGTGCCGAGCCCGTTGAGCGCTGAGGTTTCGCCTCCCCGGCGGGCGGGGGTGGCGTGGTCGTGGTGGCGGATCGGCGCGTCGCAGTAGGGGGTGCGGCAGGTCTGATCGCGCAGCCCGATGAACGCCGCCAACCCTTTCGGGAACCGGCGGGTCCGGGATTCCATCGCGACCAGTTGTCCGGAACTCGGATGTCGGTAGAGCTTCCGCAGGGTGGCCTTTGCCGACTCGTCGGTGACGGTGTCGGACATAAGGTTCCGTACCACCGCGGCCGGGACGGGGCCGTAGCCGTCGATCCAGCCGGGGCTGTCGTCGTCACCGACGAGGGTGGTGTCGGCCATGACGAGGTTCACTGCGATCGGCGCCGGTGTCTCGGCCGGGCGGGCGGTGACCCGGTGGTAGAGGGTGTCGGTCATGACCTGCCCGCGGGGGCGCCCATCCCCGCACAGATCGGCTTCGCGCTTCAATGCGGCGTACACCCCGATGCCGTGCGACAGCGGCATCAGCGCGGTCAGGTACACCATGCCGTTCGGCGCGGGCCGGGTGGAGACCCGCGCCGACGCCGCCGCGCGTTCTTTGCGTTGCACCACCGCGGCGGCGTCGAGGCGGGCGGCGATCGCTGCGGCCGCGGCCTCGATGCGCGCATTGCCCAACCCGACCAGGGCCTGCCGGTCGGCGCACAGCTCCTCATCGAGGGTCCGGCGGTCTTCGACGGTGAGGCAGGCCGATTGTTTGACGATGAGGGTGGCCCGGTATTCGGTCAACACCCCGGCTTCGAGCGCGGCCAGCGTGTAGGGCATCTCGTGCACCAGCGCCTGGGCGAAGCCGAGGTGCTGATTGCCGCGGGCCGGCGAATCCGCCCGTGCCAGCGCGACTTCGGAGGCCAACCCCCGGCCCCGTTTGGCCACGGGCATCCCCGCCTGAGCTTCGGCGGCGCGGCGTTTCTCGGCCCATAGCGCGGTCGCGCGGGCCTGCGCCGCAGCAGCCTGGGCCTTGAGTTGTTCGCAGCGGGTCACGACCTCGCGCAGCTCAGCCTCCGAGGCCGAACCATCGAAATCGAACACTTGTGCGAACATGATCCCGACGCTACAACACGCCACCGACACGTTCCTTCCAGCTAGCGCTACCTCGCAATTGGTGGCCAGCCATGGCGACTCGGACGCGCTGGCGGATGAGGATCGAAGAGGAAATACCCGCACAGCGAGGAGAACGACATGACCACCACCAAGACCGCCGGGATCACCGGCCTCGCCGCCGCACTGACAGGCCTGCTGATCGCATTCGCACCTGCCACACCTGCCGACACCATCGCCCTCGCCGACGGCCGTGTGATGGCGACCGGCCAGAGCAGCGGCGCCGACCCGCTGATCCCGTTCGGCACCGAACCCATGTCACCGGTGCGGCTGGGCTACGTCGACAGCAACCATGACGAGGCCAACACCTCCAGCGGCGGAGTCGACGTGCCGTTCTGATCCCCGTCCCGTCAGGCCCTCGCCGGATCGGCTAACACCGGTGCGAACGCGAGTTCGGCGGCGCCGATCACGACCGTCTCGCTACCCAGCGTCGCGGGCACAATCCGCACGAGATCGCGTGGCCCACCCATGCTCCGCCGGCTCAACTCCTCCCGCAGGATCGCACCGGCGTAGGCGGGGAAGGCGCGAAGAAATCCACCCAACACCACCAGTCGTGGGTTCAGCATGTTGATCGCATTGCCCAGCGCGATCGCCAACGCGCGAGCCTGGCGATGGAGGACGTCGCGCTCGGCGTCCGTCGGGCACGGTTGTGCGTCACCGGGTTCGACGCTGTCCAACTCGGCGATCAACCGTGCCAGCGGCGCCTGCGTCACCTCGGTCTCCAGGCACCCCGTGCTGCCGCAGTGGCAGCTCGCGGCGCCGCCGACGAAGGTGTGGCCGAGTTCTCCGGCATAACCCGCCACGCCGTCGAGAAGGCCACCGGCGACCACGAATCCGGCACCGATACCCGTCGTCCCCCCGTTGACGTAGATGAGGTGATCGGCGCCTTGATGGCGACCGAAGAGATGTTCCGCGATGGCGCCGGCATTGGCGTCATTGGCGGCGTACACCGGCAAACCGGTTGCAGTGCTCAGTAATTCGCCGATTTTGACGTCGTGCCAGTCGAGATTCGGTGCGAGCTGCACCGTCGATTCCGGGCTGTGCACCAAACCTGGCACGGCAACCCCGATCGCGGTGAGCCTGCTGGTATCGGGCAGGGTCCGCGCCACGCGCGCCACCACATCGGCTGCCACCAAAACGGTTTCGGCGGGGGTCGGCACGCTCTGCGTGGGGCACCGGACCACCTCCAGCACCGCGCCTCCCATCGCCACCACGCCCACAGTGACGGCGTCCACTTCCGGGATCACGGTCGCGGCCACGACTCGCCGACCGGGCCGGACGATGGGGCTTGGACGGCCCACCTGTGAGATCTGGGCCGCCGGCAGCTCCTCGGCCAACCCCCGTGCCACCAGCTCCTCGACGAGATCCTTGATGGTCGACCTCGACAACGCTGTGCGGCGCGTCAGCTCGGCCCGGCTCAGCGCGCCGTGCTGGTGCACCAGAGTCAACACCTTCGACAGGTTCCGGCGGCGCACACCGTCAACGGCCGCGCCGGAGCGGCTTGACGTCACGGGTCACCTCCAGGTCTTGACAGTGGTTTGGAACACATCTTATGTTCGCGCAGAGAACAAACTACAGCTTCCGGAGGTTTTCCGACATGACCATGGTGGAGCCCGGGGCCAGTCCCGTCCAAGAAGCGACCCAGCACCTCACGCCGACGCCGGCGGACAGGTTCTCCTTCGGCCTCTGGACGATCGGCTGGACGGCCAGCGATCCGTTCGGTGTCGCGACGCGTCCAGCGCTCGACGTGGCGGAGGCTGTCGAGCGACTCGCTGAACTCGGCGCGTACGGTCTGACCTTCCACGATGACGACCTGTTCGCCTTCGGCAGTTCCGATGCCGAACGCCGGCGCATGATCGAACGCCTCCGTTCTGCGCTGGCGGCGACCGGGATGACGGTGCCCATGGTGACGACGAACCTGTTCAGCCAGCCGGTGTTCAAGGACGGCGGGTTCACGAGCAACGACAGGCGAGTGCGTCGCTTCGCGCTGCGCAAGGTGTTACGCAACCTCGACCTGGCAGCCGAGCTCGGGGCGGAGACATTCGTGCTGTGGGGCGGACGCGAGGGCAGTGAGTACGATTCCGCAAAGGACGTCCAAGCTGCTTTCGAGCGCTACCGCGAAGCACTGGACCTGTTGTGCCAGTATGTGATCGACCAGAAGATCGATATCAGATTCGCCATCGAGCCGAAGCCGAACGAGCCGCGCGGCGACATTCTGCTCCCCACCGTCGGGCATGCGCTCGCCTTCATCGACACGCTGGCCCATCCAGAGATGGTCGGCGTCAATCCCGAGGTGGGCCACGAACAGATGGCTGGCCTGAACTTCGTTCACGGGATCAGTCAGGCGCTCTACAGCGGCAAACTGTTCCACATCGACCTGAACGGACAGCAGGGCATCAAGTTCGACCAGGATCTGGTCTTCGGCCACGGCGATCTGGCCAACGCATTCGCCCTCGTCGACCTCCTCGAGCACGGGGGCGTCGACGGCGGCCCCGCGTACACCGGTCCACGTCACTTCGACTACAAACCCAGTCGGACAGAGGACATCGACGGGGTATGGGCATCCGCGGCAGCCAACATGCGGATGTACCTCCTACTGAAGGAACGCGCGAAGGCCTTTCGGGCCGATCCGGCGGTTGCCGAGGCACTGGCCACGGCCAAAGTCGGTGAGTTGCGGACGCCGACACTGGGGCCGGGCGAAACCTACGCGAACCTGCTGGCGGACCGCTCGGCCTACGAGGATTTCGACGCCGACTCCTACTTCGGCGCACAGGGATTCGGGTTCGTCACGCTCAATCAACTCGCCCTCGAACACCTGATGGGCGCGCGCTGACAGGCTGGACGTGACGTGCGTCACGTTATAAGTTGCCCACCATAACAAAACTGCACCGGAGGCGAATCCCGTGAAACGATCGAGCACCCTGTTATCCGCCCTGCTCACGACGACCGTGGTGGCGGCCACCCTCAGCGGATGTAGCAGCTCCGATTCCGGAGGCAACAACGCCCAGGGCGGCGCCGGCAAGATCGGCGTCATCCTGCCCGACACCAAATCCTCGGTCCGGTGGGAATCCAAGGACCGCCCCGCGCTCGAGGCTGCCTTCAAACAGGCCGGGGTGCAGTACAACATCCAGAACGCCGAGGGGTCGGCCGATCAGATGGCCACCATCGCCGACGGCATGATCGCCGACGGGGTGACCGTGTTGGCGATCGTGAATCTCGACTCCGACAGCGGGGCCTCCATTCAGCAGAAGGCCGCCGCCCAGGGCGTCAAGACCATCGACTACGACCGGCTCACTCTCGGCGGATCGGCGGACGCCTACGTCTCGTTCGACAACACCAAAGTCGGTCAGCTGCAGGGTCAAGGGCTCGTGGATTGCCTGGGCGGCAAGCCCGCCAACGTGGTGTTCCTCAACGGCTCGCCGACCGACAACAACGCCACCCTGTTCTCCACCGGTGCGCATTCGGTCATCGATGCCACGCCGACCATCACCAATGTCGGCGAACAGGCGGTGCCCGACTGGGACAACGACAAAGCGGTGACGATCTTCGAGCAGCTCTACACCGCGGCCGGCGGCAAGGTCGACGGGGTGTACGCCGCGAACGACGGCCTGGCCGGTTCGGTGATCTCGATCCTGGACAAGAACCGACGGGCCGGACAGGTACCGGTCACTGGTCAGGACGCCACGGTCGAGGGCCTGCAGAACATCCTCGCCGGCACGCAGTGCATGACGGTCTACAAGTCCGCCACCGAGGAGGCCGGCGCCCTGGCAAAGGTGGCGATCGCCCTGGCGGGCGGGCAGAAGCCGGAGACCAACAGCACCTCGCGCGACGACCAGGGCAACCGCGACGTCCCATCGGTGCTGCTGACCCCGAAATCGATCACCAAGGACAACGTCGACGTCGTGTTCACCGACGGGGGCCAGTCCAAGGACGAGGTGTGCGCGGACCAGTTCGCGGCGATGTGCTCGGCGGCAGGGGTCTGAGCTCAGATGAGTGACAGAGCTGCGCAGCCCGAGCCGATCCTCGAACTGCGCGGTGTGAACAAGAGTTTCGGCGTCGTGCACGTCCTGCACGACATCGACTTCCGGGTCTATCCGGGCCAGGTCACCGCGCTCGTCGGTGACAACGGCGCCGGCAAGTCGACACTGGTGAAGGCGATCGCCGGAATCCACCCCATCGACAGCGGCACCTATCTCTTCGACGGCAATCCCGTCACCGTGCACGGTCCCACCGATGTGTCAGCGCTCGGGGTCGAGGTGGTCTATCAGGATCTTGCGCTGTGCGACAACCTCGACATCGTCGAGAACATGTTCCTGGGAAGAGAACTCACGCGGCGCGGGATGCTGGACGAAGCCCGGATGGAGACCATGGCCCGCGATGCGCTCACGTCGCTGTCGGTGCGTACGGTCACCTCGGTACGGCAGACGGTGTCGAGCCTGTCGGGCGGTCAGCGGCAGACCGTGGCGATCGCGAAGTCTGTGCTATGGAACTCGAAAGTCGTTCTGCTGGACGAGCCCACGGCCGCACTCGGGGTCGCGCAGACCCAGCAGGTGATCGAATTGGTGCGTCGCCTCGCCGACCAGGGGGTGGGCGTGGTGCTGATCTCCCACAACCTGGCGGACGTGTTCGCCGTCGCCGATCGGATCTGCGCGCTGTACCTCGGCCGGGTTGCCGCCGACGTCAAGGCCGGCGAGGTCACCCACGGTCAAGTGGTCGAGTTGATCACGGCCGGCCGGTCCGGCTCCCTCGGGCTGGCCCCGGCCGAAGCCGCCGAATCCCTGTGACACCCGGGAAGGACACCACCCCCATGGCGACAGTCACCGGCGCCACCGCGCAATCGGACTTCGCGATCGACGCCCGTTCGGATGCGGGTTTCGCGGACGCAGTGCGGTCCTACGTGCGTCGAGTCCGCGGCGGCGACATGGGTTCTTTGCCTGCGGTTCTTGGCTTGATCGTGCTGTTCGTCGTGTTCGGTCTCGCCAACGACCGATTCATGTCGGCGCTGAACCTGGCCAACCTGATCACCCAGGCCGGTGCCATCTGCGTGCTGGCGATGGGCCTGGTGTTCGTGCTGTTGCTCGGCGACATCGACCTGTCCGCCGGTGTCGCGGGTGGGGTGTCGGCCTGTGTGATGGCGCTGACGATCGTGGACCTGAGCTGGCCGTGGTGGGCGGCCGTGCTCGCCGGCGTCGCGTGCGGTGCGGTGATCGGACTGTGCATCGGTGTGTTGCGGGCCAGGCTCGGTATCCCGTCGTTCGTGGTGACGTTGGCGTTCTTCCTCGGCTTGCAGGGCGTGACGCTGAAGCTGATCGGGGAGGGCGGGTCGGTGCGGGTCGACGATCCGGTGATCCGTGGGCTGACGATCAGCAATCTGGCGGTGCCGGTGGGCTGGACCATCGCGGGGCTCGTGGTGGTGGGTTTCGCCGCGCTCGAGGTGGTGCAGTTTCAGCGCAAGCGCGCGCTGGGTCTGGCGCATGCGCCGCTCGGTGTGGTGGCGGCGCGAGTCGGAGCGGTCGCGGCCGTGGTGCTCGGCGTGACGTTCATCATGAGCGTCAACCGCAGCGTCAACCCGAATGTGCAGATCCGCGGGGTGCCCTACGTGCTGCCACTGATCGTGGTGCTGCTCATCGTGATGACGGTCGTGCTCACCCGCACCTCGTACGGCAGACATGTCTACGCCGTCGGCGGCAACGCCGAAGCTGCTCGCCGCGCAGGCATTTCGGTGAACCGCATCCGGGTCTCGGTGTTCGTGGTGTGCTCGTCGATGGCGGCGCTGAGCGGGATCATCGCGGCCTCCTACGCGGGCAAGGTGTCGGCGTCCTCCGGTGCAGGCAACACGCTGCTGTATGCGGTCGGCGCCGCCGTCATCGGCGGCACCAGCCTGTTCGGCGGGCGCGGCCGTGCCGTCGACGCGGTGATCGGCGGGGTCGTGGTGGCGACGATCGCCAACGGCCTGGGCTTGCTCAACCAGTCGTCGTACATCAACTTCCTGGTCACCGGCGGTGTGCTGCTGCTGGCTGCCAGTGTGGATGCGATCTCGCGGCGGCGCCGCTCGTCTACCGGATTGGGTTGAGCCTCAACGTAACCACGCACCGATACGCCGCAGCGCCTCATCGATGTCGGAGGTCGGGCCGGCGAAGGACAGTCGCACCGACGCGCCACCGCGCACCGTGTCGAAGTCGACCCCCGGCGCGATCGCGACGCCGGTGTCGGAGAGCAGTGTCGAGCAGAAACGCAGCGAGTCAGTGGTCAGATGCGAGACGTCGGCGTAGACGTAGAACGCCCCGTCGGCCGGCGCGAGTCGATCGATGCCCATCCCTCGCAGCCCGTCCAGCAGCAGTGTGCGGTTGGCGCCGTAGCCGTCGAGCAGCGCTTCCGCCTCGGCGATGGACTGGTCGGTGAAGGCGGCAACAGCCGCCATCTGAGGCAGTACCGGTGGGCAGATGGTGAAGTTCCCCGTCAGCCGGTCCACCGCCCTGCGCAAGTCCTGCGGAACCAGCAGCCAGCCCAGCCGCCAGCCCGTCATCGCGAAGTATTTCGAAAAGCTGTTCGCCACAACGGCTTCTCGTGAGGTCTCCCACGCGCAGCTGGTCTCGGGCGCACCCGGGTAGACCAGGCCGTGGTAGACCTCGTCACTGATCAGGCGCACACCGGACTCGGCGCACCACGTCGCGATCGCCGCCAACTCGGCGGGCGGGATCACGGTTCCGGTGGGGTTCGCGGGACTCGCCACGATCACGCCGGCAATCGGCGGGTCGAGGGCGGTGAGCATGTCCAGGGTCGGCTGGAAGCGCGTGTCGGGGCCGCAGGGCAACTCCACGACGTCGCAACCCAGCGCGGTGAGGATGTTGCGATAGCAGGGGTACCCGGGGCTCGCGATCGCGATACGGTCACCTGCGTCGAAACAGGCCAGGAATGCGAGCAGGAATCCGCCCGAGGAGCCGGTGGTGATCACGACGTCGTCGGGGTCGACAGCCAGGCCGTGCCGATGGTCGTAGGTCGCGGCGATCGCAGCACGGAGCTCGGGGATGCCGAGTGCGACGGTGTAGCCGAGACGATCGTTGTTCAGCGCGGCGACGGCCGCCTCGCGAACCGCTGCCGGCGCGCCCGCGCTGGGCTGCCCGGCGGACAGGTTGACCAGATCGCCGTGCGTGCGTTGCCGCTCCGCCGCGGCGAGCCAGACATCCATCACGTAGAACGGCGGGATGCCGGACCGCAGCGAAACGCTCATCCCGCCAGGCTAGAACAGTTCCGATTCGAGGCGGCGTACCTGTTCACGCGGAGCTCCGAGTAGCTGCGCGCTGCCGTGGGCGCGTTTGAAATAGAGCTGGATGTCGCTCTCCCAGGTGATCGCGATACCACCGTGCATCTGCACCGCCTCGGCGGCGACTCCGGACAGCGCCTCGCTGGCGGCCAGCCGCGCCCGCGCCGCCGACACCGGTGAGGGTGCCGCGGTGTACTCGGAGACGGCCTCGTCGACGATCGCGCGTGCCGTCTCGACCGCGACGTACTGATCGGCCATCCGGTGCTTGAGCGCTTGGAAGCTTCCGATCGGCCGGCCGAACTGGACCCGGTCTTTGGTGTAGGCGACCGTCAGATCCAGGCAGCGCGTCGCCGCACCCACCTGCTCGGCCGCAATGAGGATCGCCGCCATGTCGGCCAGCCCGGGGTCGGGTCCGAGCACCGTGGTGTCGGAGGGCTCCAGCGCTGCGAGCGGGCGGGTGATGTCCATCGCCGTCGCTGAGGTGGTGGTGAAAGTCCGCCAGTGCGTGAGGTTTTCCCCATCGGCGGCGATCACGACGTCGGCGGTGTCGCCGTTGATCACGTACCCGGGATCGAAGACGACGGTGCCGATCGAACGACCTTCGGTGAGCGCCTCGAGTAGATCTGCCGGTGGTTCGGGCAGCGAGAGCAGCGCGAGTTCGGCGAGCGTGGTCCCCAGCAGCGGCGTCGGCACCAGCCGCTTGCCGAGTTCGCCGAGCACCACGGCCGCGTCGGCGAATTCACCGCCCGCGCCGCCGAGTTCCTCGGGGACCACCAGGGCTGCGGCACCGACCTGTTCGCACAGCATCGACCACAGAGCCTCGTCGTACCCCCGTTCTGACGCGGCCGCCGCGCGTACCGCCTCAGGTGAGGCGTGTTTGTCGACGAGCGCTGCGACGGTGTCGCGCAACAACTCCCGTTCGTCGGTCGATGTCACAGTGCCTCCAGAACTCGTCGACGGTGCCACGTGGGGTCGCCCCAGGCGGGCCGCAGGGCCTGAGCCCGGAGCAGCAACAGCGACAGGTCGTGTTCCTGGGTGTATCCGATCGCGCCGTGGGTCTGCAGCGCCGAGCGGGCGGCGAGCAACGCCGCGTCGGCGGCGGCGACTTTGGCGGCGCTGACGTCACGCGCGGTGTCGGGGGAGCCATCGGCCAGTGCGAGCGCGGCCCCGTGCACCAGGGGTCGCGCCATCTCGACGGCGATCAGCACGTCGGCGAGCTTGTGCTTGATCGCCTGGTAGGTACCGATGACAGTCCCGAACTGGCTGCGCTGCTTGGCATAGGAGACCGACGCATCCAGCATGGCCTGCGCGGCCCCCACCAGTTGTGCGGCGGTGGCGAGCGCTCCGAACTCGAATGCGCGTGACACGTCGGCGGGGCGCGTGTCACCGCTCGCGGTCACCTCGAACAGGTGGCGGGCGGGGTCGACGGAGGCGTGCCGCTCGCCGGGCGTGGCCTCGCCGACCGCGCCGTCGGCGACCAGCAGTACCAGCCCGGCGGTGTCCGCGTCCACGGCGCGGGGCACCTGTGGAGGTGCGGCGACGGTGGCGATCACCTCGCCCGCGGCCAGTGCGCCGGATCGCTCGTCGTCGGCGAGCAGAACCGGTGCGACCGCTATCGATTCGGTGACCGGCCCGGGAACGTTCCACCGGCCCAGCCGCTCCAGTGCGACCACGAGGTCGACGGGGTGAGCGTCGATGCCGTCGAATTGTTCGGACACCATCAGAGCGGTCACGCCCAGGTCGGACAACTGCGCCCAGATCTTGCGGCCGGGCGCGGTGTCACCGGCCGCCCACGCGCGCACGGCGTCGGGAATGTCGGCCGCGCCCAGGGCGGCGTCGATGCTCGCGGCGAAGTCCCGCTGCTGTTCGTCGATCTCGAAGTTCACGTCTCGTCTACTTTCGGGGCAGGCCCAGCAGCCGCTCGGCGATGATGTTGCGCTGGATTTCGTTGGTGCCCGCATAGATCGGGCCGCCGAGTGCGAACAACAGACCCTCGGTCACGCTATCCATCAGCTCGCCGTCGGCGCCTCGGAGATCCAGTGCGGTCTGATGCAGTGCGACGTCCAGATCGGACCAGAACACCTTGGTGATCGACGACTCGGCGCCGAGTTCGCCGCCGGCGGTCACTCTCGTCACGGTGCCGAACGTGTGCAGCCGGTAGGCCTGGGCTTTGATCCACGCATCGGCCACGCGATCGGTGAACTCGGGCTTCGGATCGTTCTTCCATTGCTGCACAAGCCGTTCGGCGGGAGCGAGGAAACGTGCCGGGCTGCGCAGCGACATGCCGCGTTCGTTGCTCGACGTGCTCATCGCCGCCCGCCAGCCGTCGTGCACACCGCCGATGACGTCCTCGTCGGGCACGAACACGTCGTCGAGGAAGATCTCCCCGAAGCCGGTCGCGCCGCCGAGTTGGGCGATCGGTCGCACCGTCACGCCGTCGGCTTTCAGGTCGAACATCACGTAGGTCAGGCCCTTGTGCCGCTGCGCCTCCGGATCAGAGCGGAACAGTCCGAACGCGCGCTCCCCGAACACCGCACGCGAACTCCAGATTTTCTGCCCGTTGAGCAGCCAGCCGCCGTCGGTGCGCGTCGCGGTCGAGCGCAGCGACGCCAGGTCGCTGCCCGACTCGGGCTCCGACCACGCCTGCGCCCAGATCTCCTCGCCGCTGGCCATCTTCGGCAGGATTCGGTCGCGTTGCTCCTCGGTACCGTGCGCGAACAGCGTGGGCGCGAGCATCGAGGTGCCGTTGGCGCTCGCTCGCCCCGGCGCACCGGCACGAAAGTACTCCTCCTCGAACACAATCCACTGCAACAGCGTGGCGTCGCGGCCGCCGTAGCTCTGCGGCCAGGTGATCACCGACAGGCCGGCGTCGAAGAGGATCTTGTCCCAGCGCCGGTGCTGCTCGAACCCCTCGGCGGTGTCGTAGGACTCGGTGGGGAAGTCCGCGGTGTGGGCGGTCAGGAACTCGCGCACCTCGGCGCGGAACGCCTCGGTGTCGTCGTCGATGTTGAGGTCCATCAGTTCCTCTCTCGCAGTTGTGGTTTGACGACCTTGCCACCCGGGTTGCGCGGCAGCGCGTCGAGGAACTCGACCGAGCGCGGGGTCTTGAAGTTGGCGAGGTGGGCGCGCGCGTGGTCGATCACCGTCTGGGCGTCCAGCTCGGTTCCTGGCAGCGTCACGACGAAGGCCTTGCCGACTTCGCCGAGCCGCTCGTCGGGCACTCCGATGACGGCGACCTCGGCGACGCCGGGCAGCCGCGCGAGGACCTGCTCGATCTCGGCCGGATAGACGTTGAAGCCGCCGCAGATGTACATGTCCTTGAGCCGGTCGGTGATCTTCAGATTGCCCGCCTCGTCGAGTTCGCCGACGTCACCGGTGTGCAGCCAGCCCTCGGCGTCGATCGCCGCCGCTGTCGCCTCCGGGTCGTCGAGGTAGCCGAGCATCACGTTGGGCCCGCGGAGCAAGACTTCTCCTTGGTCGCCAATCCGCAGGTCGAAGTCGGCGATGGGGCGGCCCGACGTGGTCGCGACGGTCACCGCGTCGTCGTCGGCCCGGCACATCGTCCCGAACCCGGCCGCCTCGGTGAGCCCGTACGCGGTGAGCACGATGTCGATGTCGAGCTCGTTCTGCATCCGTTCGATCAGCACGACCGGAATGGTGGCGGCACCGGTGACCGCGAAACATAGTGAGCTGAGGTCGAATTCGGCGCGACGGGGGTGGTCGAGAAGAGTCTGGTAGATGGTCGGCGGTCCGGGTAGCACGGTGATGCGGTGCTCCTCGACCGCCCGCATCGCGGTCTCGGGGTCGAAGGTCAGGGCCGGGAACAACGTGGCGCCGGTCTGCAGGCAGGCCAGAATGCCGGCCTTGTAACCGAAGTTGTGGAAGAACGGGTTGATGCAGAGGTAGCGGTCGGCGCTGGTGAGCTGGCCGCACGCCGCCCACGCCGCCGACGCGTCCAGGGATTGCCGGTGCGCGCAGCGCACGCCCTTGCTCCGTCCGGTGGTGCCGGAGGTGAATAGGATGTCGGAGACGTCGTCGGCGCCGACGGCGGCCGCGCGGGCGTCGACCGCGGCCAGATCCGTCCCGGTGGCGACGAACTCCGCCCACGTCCCGTCCTCGGCGTCGACCGGGATGCGCACGATGTCCCGCAGCTCCGGAAGGGCCGAGCGCTCGATGCTTGCGGCCTTGTCCGAGCCGAGGAAGTCGCCGGAGGCGAACAGCAGCGGCGCGGCGGTGCGCGCCAGGATATCGGTGGCCTCACTGGTGGTGTAGCGGGTGTTCAGTGGGACGAGGACCCCACCGGCATGGTGGATGGCCAGGCAGGCCACCACCCAGTGCCAGGTGTTCGGCGACCAGATCGCGACGCGATCGCCGGGGGCGATGCCTGCTGCGAGCAGGGCGGCCGCGGCCTGCCGGACCTCGGCTCGCAGTTGCGCGAACGTCAGTGTCTTGGTGGGTGTGACCACGGCGGGATGGTCGGGGAGTTCGCGAGCGATGTGGTCCAGAACCGCGGGAGTGGTTCTCGCGGCGGTGGTCATGGAACTCCTTGGGGATCGGTTACCCGAGCAAGTGCTTGGTAGGTTAGCCTACAGGGGTGATCGAGGTCCAGGAGTTCAGGGCGCAGGTCCGCGACTGGCTGGCGGAGAACCTGGTCGGCGACTACGCGGCACTCAAGGGGTTGGGTGGCCCCGGTCGGGAGCACGAGGCCTTCGAGGAGCGGCTCGCGTGGAATCGCCATCTGGCGGCCGCGGGTCTGACGTGTCTGGGCTGGCCGGAAGAGCATGGTGGCCGCGGGTTGTCGGTGGCGCACCGCGTCGCGTTCTACGAGGAATACGCGAAGGCCGATGCGCCCGACAAGGTCAACCACCTCGGCGAGGAACTGCTCGGGCCCACACTGATCGCGTACGGCACGCCCGAGCAGCAGAAGCGGTTCCTGCCGAAGATCCTCGACGTCACCGAATTGTGGTCGCAGGGCTACTCCGAACCCGGTGCGGGCAGCGATCTGGCCAACGTGTCGACCACGGCCGTGCTCGACGGTGACCAGTGGATCCTCAACGGACAGAAGGTGTGGACGTCGCTGGCGCACTGGGCGCAGTGGTGTTTCGTGGTGGCGCGCAGCGAGAAGGGCTCGAAGCGGCACGCCGGCCTGTCCTTCCTGCTGGTGCCGCTGGACCAGCCCGGCGTCGAGATTCGCCCGATCATCCAGCTCACCGGCGACTCGGAGTTCAACGAGGTGTTCTTCACCGACGCCCGCACCGATGCCGACCTCGTGGTCGGGGAACCGGGTGACGGGTGGCGCGTGGCGATGGGACTGCTGACCTTCGAACGTGGCGTGTCGACACTCGGCCAGCAGATCCGTTATGCGCGTGAGCATTCGAACCTCGTCGAGCTCGCCAAGAAGGTCGGTGCCGCAGACGATCCACTGATCCGGGAGCGGCTCACCCGGTCGTGGGCGGGGCTGCGGGCGATGCGCTCATTCGCCTTGGCGACGATGGACGAAGAACGCCCGGGACAAGATTCGGTGTCGAAGTTGCTGTGGGCCAATTGGCATCGCGAGCTGGGGGAGATCGCGATGGACGTGCTCGGTGTGGCGGGCCTGACGCTGCCCGAGGGAGAATTCAGCGAATGGCAACGGCTGTTCCTGTTCTCCCGCTCCGACACCATCTACGGCGGCTCGAACGAGGTGCAGCGCAACATCATCGCCGAGCGGGTGCTCGGCCTACCGAGAGAAGGGCGGCCCTGATGAGCGCTTGCGCGAAGAAGAGACGATCAGCGTGACCGATTTGTCCGTCGCCCCGGCGGAGATCGAGGGGCACAACCTGCTGGCCGGCAAGGTGGTCCTGGTCACCGCCGCCGCGGGCACCGGGATCGGGTCGACGACGGCGCGGCGCGCACTGGCCGAAGGTGCCGACGTCGTGGTCTCCGACTATCACGAACGCCGCCTGGGCGAGACGCGCGACGAGCTCGCCGGGCTCGGTCTGGGCACGGTCCACGCCGTGGTGTGTGACGTCACCTCGACCGCGGCGGTCGACGGGTTGTTCGCAGAGGCGGTCGAAAAAGCCGGCCGGCTCGACGTGCTGGTCAACAACGCAGGGCTCGGCGGTCAGACCCCGGTGATCGACATGACCGACGACGAGTGGGACCGGGTGCTCAACGTGACGCTGACCTCGGTGATGCGGTCGACGCGCGCAGCGCTGCGGTACTTCCGCGACGCCGGCCACGGCGGCGTGATCGTCAACAACGCCAGTGTGCTGGGCTGGCGCGCGCAGCACTCTCAATCCCATTACGCCGCAGCCAAAGCCGGGGTCATGGCGCTGACGCGGTGCAGCGCGATAGAGGCGGTCGAGTACGGCGTGCGCATCAACGCGGTGTCGCCGAGCATCGCCCGGCACAAGTTCCTGGAGAAGACGTCGAGCTCTGAGCTGCTCGACCGGCTGGCCCAGGGTGAGGCGTTCGGCCGGGCGGCAGAACCGTGGGAGGTCGCGGCCACGATCGCGTTCCTGGCCAGTGACTACTCCAGTTACCTCACCGGTGAGGTGATCTCGGTGTCGAGCCAGCACCCATGAGCGCCGGGGCCACGAACACCCGTCGCGACGAGCTTCTCGCACTCGCCGCGACGATGTTCGCCGAGCGCGGGTTGCGCGCCACCACCGTGCGCGACATCGCCGACTCCGCCGGAATCCTCTCGGGCAGCCTCTACCACCACTTCTCGTCGAAGGAGGAGATGGTCGACGAGGTGCTGCGCGGCTTCCTCGACTGGCTCTTCGAGCGCTACCGGCAGATCGTCGAGACCGAACCGAATCCGCTCGAACGGCTCAAGGGCCTGTTCATGGCGTCCTTCGAGGCCATCGCCACCCGGCACGCGGAGGTCGTGATCTACCAGGACGAGGCCAAGCGGCTCTCGGCGCAGCCCCGGTTCGCTTACGTCGAGGAGCGCAACAAAGAGCAGCGCAAGATGTGGGTCGACGTCCTCACCCAGGGCATCGAGGAGGGGCATTTCCGTCCCGACGTCGACGTCGACCTCGTCTACCGATTCATCCGCGACACCACCTGGGTGTCGGTCCGGTGGTACCAGCCGGGCGGTCCGCTGACCGCCGAGGAGGTTGGCCGGCAATACCTTTCGATCGTTCTCGGTGGCATCACCCCGACAGAAGGAGTCCACAATGGCTGAAGCGTTCGTCATCGACGCGGTCCGCACCGCGATCGGCAAGCGCAACGGATCGCTGGCCGGTGTGCACCCGGTCGATCTCGGTGCCGCCGGATGGCGCGGCCTGTTCGACCGCAACGACGTCGACCCGGGTGCCGTCGACGACGT
Source organism: Mycobacterium kyogaense (assembly GCF_003254575.1). Taxonomy (GTDB): domain Bacteria; phylum Actinomycetota; class Actinomycetes; order Mycobacteriales; family Mycobacteriaceae; genus Mycobacterium; species Mycobacterium kyogaense. The sequence goes on from NZ_QJUA01000001.1 coordinate 142,697, forward strand.
GATCGCCGGATGTGTCGACGCGATCGGCCCGCAGGCCGGCAACATCGCGCGGCTGTCGTGGCTGGCGGCCGGCTTCCCCGAGGAAGTCCCCGGTGTGACCGTCGACCGCCAGTGCGGATCCAGCCAGCAGGCCATCTCTTTCGGCGCGCAGGCGATCATGTCCGGCACCGCGGACCTCATCGTCGCCGGCGGCATGCAGAACATGAGCCAGATCCCGATCAGCTCGGCGATGACCGTCGCAGAACAGTTCGGGTTCACCTCGCCTACCAACGAATCCAAGAGCTGGCTGCATCGTTATGGCGATCAGGAGATCTCCCAGTTCCGCGGGGCCGAGCTGATCGCCGAGAAGTGGGACATCAGCCGTGAGGACATGGAGCAGTTCGCGCTGACCAGTCATCAGCGCGCGCAGGCCGCGATCCGGGCCGGCCACTTCGACAACGAGATCCTGGAGGTGGACGGCTTCCGGGTGGACGAGGGACCACGCGACACGTCGCTGGAGAAGATGGCGACGCTCAAGACGCTCGTCGACGGCGGGCGGCTGACGGCGGCGATGGCCAGCCAGATCTCCGACGGCGCCAGCGCGGTGCTGCTCGCCTCAGAGCAAGCGGTCAAGGACCATGGTCTCAAGCCCCGCGCCCGCATCCACCACATCAGCGCCCGCGGTGCAGATCCGGTGTTCATGCTGACCGGTCCGATTCCCGCCACCCGCTACGCGCTCGACAAGGCCGGGCTGACGATCGACGACATCGATACGGTCGAGATCAACGAGGCGTTCGCGCCGGTGGTGCAGGCCTGGCTGAAGGAGACCAAGGCCGACCCCGAGAAGGTCAACCCCAGCGGCGGGGCGATCGCGCTCGGTCACCCGCTCGGTGCAACGGGGGCAAAGCTTTTCGCCACCATGCTGAACACGCTGGAACGTACCGGCGGTCGTTACGGTCTGCAGACGATGTGCGAGGGCGGCGGCACGGCCAACGTCACCATCATCGAGCGGCTCTAGTTTCTTCCGTGAGCAGACACAATCTCGAGTGATTCCGCGGCGTGTCCGCTCGAGTTCATGTCTTGTCGCGGGAAGAACTGAGCGCTCGCCAGATCCGCGCCGGCGTCATCGGGAGGCGGTACACCCGCGCACCGGTGGCCCGCGCGATGGCGTTCGCCAGCGCGGGAGCCACCGGGTTGTAGGGCGATTCGCTCATCGACTTGGCGCCGAAGGGCCCCAACGTGTCGTAGGTGTCGGCGAAGTAGACCTCGGTCACCGGTACGTCGGCCAGCTGCGGCAGATGGTAGTTGCGCAAGGTGTTGGTCCACACCGCACCGTCGGGGCCGACGTGCATTTCCTCGTACAACGCCGAGCCGATGCCCTGTGCCACACCGCCTTCCACCTGGCCACGGCACTGCTGCGGGTTCATCACCACCCCGGCATCGGCGGCCTGCACGCTCTGCAGGATGCGGACTTCGCCGCTCTCCACGTCGACGGCGACCCGTACGGCGTGCACGTTGAACGCTACTGAGCGGGGGGTGCCGCCGTGCGTGCCGCGGCCGATCAGCGGTACGGGTAGATCGGCGAAGTCGATCAGCTGGCCCGCGCAGTGCACCCCGTTGCGGGTCAGCTGGCACGCACCGCGAGGAGCGCCGGTCAGCTCCGAGGCGGCCGCCTCGAGCTGGGACCGCAGCTTCTGCGCGGCCTCCAGGGTGGCCTGGCCGGCGACCACCGTGCCGGCGGAACCGAATGCGCCTGTGTCGTAACCCGTTGCTGCGGTGTCAGATTGGGTGATCTGGATGTTGTCGACGACGGTGTTCAGGGCGGTCGCCGCGATCTGGGCGTGCACCGTGGTGGTCCCGTTGCCGAACTCAGCCGTTCCGACACGCAGGGTGTACAGGCCGTCGGCGTCGATGCTGACGGCAGCCTCGGCGAGATGGCCGCGCGGCGGGATGGTGGCGATCATCGCGACCGCCATACCCTCACCGGTGCGCCACTGCGGCCCGGGCGGTGCGGGGACGTCGTTGCCCCGGCGCAGCGCGGCCTGCGCGAGATCGAGGCACTGGTCCAACCCGTAGCTGCCGAACGTCAGATCGTCGTCGAGCACGTGGGCGTCGACGAAGTCGTCACCCGGTACGACCACGTTGCGGCGACGGAAATCGAATGGATCGATCCCGAGTTGCTCGGCGAGCTGGTCGAGAGCGGATTCGATCGCGAAGATCAGCTGCCCGAGTCCGTAGCCGCGGAAGGCCCCGGAAGGCAGGTTGTTGGTGTACACGGCGCGAGCGTCGACGCGCTTGTTCGCACACCGGTACACCGACATCGATTCCCCGCACCCGTGGAACATCACCCCCGGGCTGTGGTTGCCGTAGGCGCCCGCGTCGACGAGCACGTCGACGGCGAGTGCGGTCAACACTCCCGATGCGTCGGCGGCCGCGGTGACGTCCACCCGGAACGGATGCCGGCACGGCGCGGTGGTGAACTCGTCGCTCCGGCTGAACTCGTAGCGCACCGGCTCGCCCAACCGCAGCACCGCCAGTGCGACCAGGTCCTCGACGAGCATCTCCTGTTTACCGCCGAAACCACCGCCGATGCGTTTGGTGAACACCTGCACCTCGTCAGTGGACAGGCCGAACAGGTGGCACAACTCGTCGCGCACCAGGAACGGGACCTGTGTACTGGTGCGGATCACCAACCGCCCCGCATCGTCGCGCCACCCCGTGCAGCCGTGAGTTTCCAAGTGCACGTGTTGAACTCGTTGGGTGTGCCAGCGGCCCCGCACCACTGCACCCTCCTGCGCCGCGGCCAGACCCTGCTCGATGTCCCCCACCCCGCCGTGGAGTTCGGCGATCAGATTGCCGGCCGGATCGGCGATCCTGGCGTCGGCGCCCTTGTCCGCGTGCAGCAGTGGGGCATCGGCCGCCGTGGCCTCCTCGGGATCGAAGACGGCAGGCAGCTCGTCGTACGTGACGACGATTGCACGGCAAGCCTTTTCGGCAACGGCAAGGGACTCAGCGACCACCGCCGCCACGCGCTGCCCGACGAAGCGGACGACGTCGTCGAGGATCGCCGTGTCGTCCGGGTCGTCCTCGCGGTTCTGGTGGCGCGCGGTGGAGAACCGGGCCTCGGGACTGTCGGCGTGGGTCAGCACCAGCCGCACACCGGGAAGGGCGACGGCGGCCGAGGTGTCGATGGACACGATGCGGGCATGGGCCACCGGACTGGTCAGCACCGCCAGGTGCAGCAGCCCCGGCGGCGCGAAATCCATGGTGTATTCCTCGGTTCCGGTCACCACCCGCACGGCGGCCGGTGCGCCGATCGACCGTCCCGCGTCCTGACCGTCGGACTTCTCGACGTTCACGGTGCCCGACAGGGCATCGGTGATGGCCCGGTATCCGGTGCATCGGCACAGGTTGTTCTTCAACTGCTGGGGAAGATGCTCTGGTTCGACGTTCGGTAGCGATGCGGCGGTGGTCACCATGCCGGCCGTGCAGAAACCGCACTGGAATCCAGCAGCCTCGACGAAGCGACGCTGCACCGGATGCAGATCATCGGGGTCGCCGAGACCCGCCGCGGTGGTCACCTGTCGACCGGCCGCTCGGAACGCCGGATACACGCACGAGTGCACGGCTGCGCCGTCGACCAGCACCGAGCAGGCGCCACAATCGCCGGCATCGCATCCCTTCTTGACCTCGAAGTGACCCAGTTCCCGCAGGTATGTGCGAAGGCACTGGCCGGGGCGCGGATCGTCCTCGCGCGCAGTGCCGTTGACGGTCACCCTCATGTCAGCTCGGCGACGATCTGCTCGGCCAACCGGAGCGTCATCGCGGCCCGCCAGTCGGGATCACCGTGGGCGTCGCGCGTCCAGGCCTGGTCCGGAATGGCGGCCAGAGCCTCCCGCAGCGCGTCGAGGGAGGGCGGGACGGGGAACCGCACGACGTACGGGCGGACCGTGGCCGCGGTCACCGAGATCGTGAGCGCGCCACCGTCGGCGGCGGTGTCGCGACGACCGATGACCACCACACCTGAGCGGCCCAGCGGCGACTTCGCCAGCTTCCGGTAGGCGATCCGACCCCGTAACGCCGCCGCTGGGAGGTGCACGGAGCGCAGTACCTCGCCGGCCGCGAGCACATTGGTGGTGACGCCGGTGACGAAGTCGGCGACCGGCACGGTGCGCGCCTCGCCGTCAGGCCGCCAGATCAGCGCCGTACCGTCCAGCGCTGTGGCCAGCGAGATCATCGAGCCCGCAGGCAGGGACAGGCAGATGTTGCCCCCTACGGTGGCGGTGCGCCAGATCTTGAACCCGGCCACCAGCGCGGTGCAGCACTGCGCGAACAGCGGCGCCGCGGTCCAGTCCCGGGGCAGGGTGGTCGACAGCTCGGAGAGGTCGGCCAGGGTGCACGTGGCCGCGATCTCGATACCGTTGTCCGACAGCATGATCGGCGGCCAGTTCAGCGTGGTGATGTCGACCAGACGGGTGACGTGCGGCTGGGGCTCGGAGAACAGCCAGGTGCCGCCGGCCAGGATCGCGTCCGTGGGCCCCAGCGGCCACACCTCGTCGCGGGACTGCGGGGTGTGCACCGCCTCGACGGTGTTGAGGTCCATCACTGCACCGTAGATCGCGGGCGGTCGCGGTGCAGGGCAAGCCGCCGAACTGCAGGGTTGCCGCAACGCTGGGACAATCGACGGGTGCGTGCCTACCGCGGTCACCTGCTGCACATCGGTGGTGCGCCCCAGCTCGCACAGGCGGGTGACCATCTCGTGTCGGTGCCCGACGGGGTACTGGTGGTGGACGACGACGGCGTCATCGCGTTCAGCGGCGCTCACGAGCGGCTGCCGGCGGACATGGCCGACGCTGAGGTGATCGACTGCCGGCCCGGCTACCTGTTGCCCGGGTTCATCGACACCCACCTGCACTTTCCCCAGACCTACTGCACAGACTCCTACGGGGGTGGGCAGCTGCTGGACTGGTTGCAGCGGTGCATCTTTCCCGCCGAGGCGATGCTCGCGGACCCGGACCTGGCCCAGCGCACGGCACGCGACTTCTGCCGGCGCAGGATCGAGGTCGGCACCACCACCGCGCTCGTGTTCGGGTCCGCCTTTCCCGACGCGCAGGACGCGTTGTTCACCGAATCGCTGCGCGTCGGCCTGCGCACCGTCTCCGGTCGCGGCATCCAGACGGTGGGTCCGGAGGCGGCCGAGCCCCTGCTCACCGATGAGACCACCGCGATCGAACTGTCGGCCGGAGAGATCGACCGGTGGCACGCGGCCGATCCGCTGCTGCAGGTGGCCCTGGTGCCCCGCTTCGCTCTGTCGGTGACCGCGCGGACGCTGACGGCGCTGGGGGAGCTCTACGACTCGGTGCGCGCCGACGGGGTGTATTTCCACAGTCACCTGTCCGAGAATCTCCGCGAAATCGAGGCGGTCCGAGACTCGTTGGGCGTCTCGTGTTACCTCGACGCGTACGACGGGCGGATCGGCGGCGCGGATGCGCCGACGCTGCTCGGGCGGCGCAGCGTGCTCGCGCACGCCGTGCACTGCACCGACCGCGAGCTGGCTCGGCTGGCCGACACGGGGACCTCGATCTCCCACTGTCCGACGTCACAGCAGTTTCTCGGCTCGGGCACCATGCCGTGGCGGCGGACGACCGCCAGCGGCGTGACGGTGGCGCTGGGCAGCGATGTGGGCGCCGGCGACGAGTGGTTGATGGCACGCGTGGCCAACGACTGCTTCAAGGTGCACATCAGCGAGCCAGGCGCCGCGGGGCTCTCGATCCCACCGGCCCAGCTGCTGTTCACCGCCACCCTGGCGGGCGCCAGAGCGCTGGACATCGAGGACCGGGTCGGCAATCTGGACGCAGGCAAGCAGGCCGACTTCCTGGTGGTCGACCCGCAGCGTCAGCGGCTACTGCCCGAACTGCTCGAGCGGGTGGCGCCCGAGGATGCAGACCGGCTGCTGTTCACGCTGCTGCTGGGCATGCGGGAGACCGCGATCGCCCAGGTGTACGTGCAGGGCCGTGAACTCACGGGGGAGTGAGCGGACCGCCCAAGATGTTTCCGACGATCCCGCGAATGATGTTGCTGCCGTCTTCTTTTCGCAGCTCCCCGTACCAGTCTGCGGTGACGCCGGGATCTTTGGCATGTGTCACGTCGCAGCGGCGGCGGGCGCGCAGCACCAGATCGCCGGCCCGCTCGGAGCGCGCGTTCTGGTAGGACAGCAGCGCGGCGTGCACGTCGCCCGGATGGTCCCGCAGGGCCCACTGCAGCGCCACCGCGTCCTCCATCGCGGAACAGCCACCCTGCCCGATGTCGGGGGTGGTGTTGTGGGCGGCATCGCCGAGCACCGCGACGCGCCCCTTGACCCAGGTGTCGAACGGGTCGAGGTCCAGGATCTCCACGCGATTGGTGGTGCCGGGATCGAGGATGTCGATCAGCCGGTGCACCCCGGGCGCCCAGCCGTCGAAGTGGTGCCGCAGCGTCTCCTTGACGTCGCCGCCGACGATCCCGGCCGGGTCCCCGACGATGTCGAAGAAGAAGTAGAACCTGCCGCCGGCCACCGGCATGACCGAAACGCGTTGCCCGTCAGCGACATAGGTGGTCCACTCGGTGGCCGGGCCGATCCCGTCGTCGACCGGTACGAGTCCGTTGACGTTCACGTACCCCGCGTACCGGCGGGTGACCGGACTTCCCAGTACGTACTCGCGCGTGATCGAGTTCGCGCCGTCGGCGCCGATGATCAGGTCCGCGGACACGGTGGTCCCGTCGGCGAACGTCGCGACCGCGGCGTCGGGCCCGTCCTCGACCGCCACCATCTTCATGCCGAAGTGGATCTTGTCCATGCCGTAGTGGTTCATCAGCATCGATTGCAGCTCCGCACGCGCGATCGGGTAGGGGCGTTGGCCCACCTGATCGATCAGCGGCTGCATCGAGAACCGGCACATCGTCGCCCCGGTGTGCCCGTCGACGTAGCTCATCGTCTCGACGATGCCGCCCAGGGCGGCCGTCTCCTCGGCCAGACCGAGGTAGTTCAGGCATTTGACGCCGTTGGACCACACCGAGATCGCCGCGCCGACGGGCTTGTTCTCGGTGACCCGCTCGTACACGTGGGTCTCGACACCGATCTGCGCCAACGCGATCGCCGCGCTCATACCTCCCATGCCGGCACCGATGATCACGGCTTTCACGACAGTCAGCTCCCTCGGTAGGTGGAGTAGGCATACGGCGACAGCAGCAGCGGAACGTGGTGGTGTGCCGAGGCGTCGGTGACCTCGAAGGTGATCAGGACCTCGGGGTAGAACCCGGTGATGCCCTGGGCCGCGAAATAGCCTGCGGTGTCGAACCGTATCTGATAGGTGTCCACCTCGAGCTCGGCGGCCAGCGCGCCGATGCGGCCGTCGGGGTCCGTCACACCGGCGGACACCTCGCTACCGGATCTGCTGAGAATCACCGCGACCCCGGCGGCGGGGCGACCCGTGGTGGCGTCGAGGACATGGGTGGACAGGCTCATGGGATCAGCATCCCCGATCGGAGCTCATTCGTGCGGCTCGCTGAGCAGACGTTCCAGCCGCAACCGATTGATCTTCGCCAGTTCACTGCGCATGACCCGCCGTTCGGTGTCCGGGTCGTTGTGCAGACGCTCGGTCAGGATGTCCAGCAGCTCCTCCGCCGATCGCCCGCTGGCGCACACCAGATACACGTAACCGAAGCGGTCCTCGTACTCGCGGTTCTTGGCCGCCAGCGCCGCTTTGATGTCGGCGTCGGCGCCGGCGACACGGGCCTGCTCACGCGCCGACGACGGATTGTCCGCGGTGGCGCCGATCCGTGGGTGGCCGTCGAGGGCGGCGTCGAGTTCGGCGTCGGGCAGCTCGGCCAGCACCCGGTCGGCCCGGTCGTAGAGGGCGTCGGCGTCGCGGAACGGCGCGGCGGCCAGCACCCGTCGCGCCCAGATCGGCGATGAGCACACCTCGTACAGCAGATGCATCTGCTGGCGCTCGGAGGCGGCGTTGAACCGCGTCAGCCCGACGGCTCTCACGAGAGTTCGTTGAGCCTGCTGAAGCGGGCAGCAGCAACAGGATTGGCGTCGGCGACCAGATCGGTGAACCGGTGGTTGACGATCTTGGCGACTTCGATCAGGGCGAACGCCTTCTCCGCTGCGGGGGAGTTGTCCATCCGGGACCACCCGTTGCGCAGCACCCGGTCGAAGCGCTCCGTCTCCTTCGCGCAGATGATCAGCGGGAAGCCGAAGTGGCTTCGATAGGCGGTGGCCAGCTCCACGACGTCATTGTGGTCGGCGTCGTCGAGGTTGGACAGGGCCACGTGGTCCACGGCGAGCACCTGACCGGTCTCGTCTTCGGCGCCCAGATCGGGGAACGCCTCGAGCAGTTCGGCCTGCTGCTCGGACGTGCCGGTGAGCACGGCGTCCTGGAACGCCTCGCGCAACGCGGCGGTGTCGGCGAACGGCCGTTGCTCGTAGGCGCGCTCGACAGCCCACGGCACGTCCTGCAGCACATGGCCGAACACCTCGGTGAACCGTTCCTTCGTCATCGCGTTGACCTCACCGAGGGTGATGGAGCCGTTGCCCGCCACCCGCGGGCCACCCGAACCGGTGTGGAAGAACACGATGTTCAGCAGGATCGCGCTCACCGCGCCGATGCTGATACCGCTGCCGAAGATCAGGTCCAGGCCGGTGGGCATGGCCTTGGCGATGTCCGGGTAGGCCGTCACCCACAGCGCCAGCGCGAGGCTCGTGGTCACGATGATGAGGTTGCGGTGATCGGTGAAGTCGACCTTGCCCAGCGTCTGGATTCCGACCACGGCGACGGTGGCGAACAGCGTCAGCGCGGCGCCGCCCAGCACGGGGTTCGGGATCGACGCGACGACAGCTGCGACCTTGGGCAGGAAGCCGAGCAGGATCATGAACACCCCGGCCGCCGCGACCACCCAGCGGCTCTTGACCCCGGTGAGCCGCACGAGGCCGACGTTCTCGGAGAACGCGGTGTAGGGGAAGGAGTTGAAGACGCCGCCGATGGTGGTCGCCAACCCGTCGGCCCGCAGCACGTTGCCGATGTCCGACGCCTTCACCCGCTTGCCGACGATCTCGCCGGTGGCGATGGTCGACCCCGTCGATTCGACGGCGGTGATCATCAGCACGATGATCATCGTCAGACAGGCCACGAAGTCGAACTTGGGCAGCCCGAACAGGAACGGCGGGGTGAAGCCGATGGCCGAAGCCTCGCCGACTCGCGCGAAGTCCATGTCCCCCAATGCGAATGCGACCGCGCAGCCGATCACCAGACCGAGCAGCACGGCGATCGTCGCCAGGAAGCCGCGGAAGATGCGCTGGATCGCGACGATGATCGCGATGGTGCCGACGGCGTAGAGGAACCACCGGATGTTCGTGGGATCGGTTTCGTGAGTGTGCGGATTGGTGACCGCGTCCATGGCGCCGACGGGGACCAGGCACAGCCCGATGATCGTGATCAGGGTGCCGGTGACGACGGGCGGGAAGAACCTCAGCAGTTTGATGAACACCGGCGCGATCAGGAACGTGAAGATGCCGGCGACGATCACCGCGCCGTACACGTAGAGCATGCTCGCCGCGCCCCCACCGTGAGCGAGGCCGATGGCGATGATCGGCGAGACCCCCGCGAACGTGACGCCCTGCAGCAGCGGCAGCCGCACACCGACGTTGCGGAACCCGACCGCCTGGATGATCGAGGCGATGCCGCAGGTGAACAGGTCGGCGGTGATCAGCTTGACGAGTTCGGCCTGGGACAGTCCGACCGCGCCGGCGATGATGATCGGCACGAGGACGGCGCCGGCGTAGAACGCGACGACGTGTTGGAACCCGTAGGTGGCCAGCTTCGGGACGGGCAGCACCTCGTCGACGGGGTGTGTGCGCTTGCTCGTGCCGCGGGCGGTCGGTGTCGACATCGGTTCAGAATCCGACAGCTGCGCGCACTTCCGGTGACGCACACGTTTCCGCGATGTTGCAGCTCCCGTTTTCTCCGCGACCAGACACGAACTCGAGTGTTTCAGCGGCGTGTCCGCTCGAGTTCGCGTCTTTTCGCCGAGAGAACTGTCAGTGGTCGTGCAGGATCACGCCGCGGATGTTGCGTCCCGCGCGCATGTCCTCGTAGCCCTCGTTGACCTCGGCCAGCTTGTATTCGTGGGTGACGGTCTCGTCCAGCAGCAGCTTGCCCTCGCGGTACAGCGAGAGCAGCCGCGGGATGTCGGCGCGCGGATTCGCCTCGCCGTAGAGACTGCCCAGCAATCTCTTCTGGAACAGCGTGAACATCATCATCGACAGTGTCGGCTGGTTGTCGGCCATCGGCGCCAGCGCCGTCATCACCACCGCGCCGCCTTTGCGGATGATGTTCGAGGCATCCTCGAGCATCGATCCCTCGAGCACTCCGACGGTCAGGATCGCCGAGTCGGCCATCACGCCGCGGGTCAGTTCGGCGACGAGCGCGGTCGCCTCCGGCATAGACGTGACGAAGTGCGTGGCGCCGAATCGAAACGCCAACTCGCGCTTGCTCTCCACCGGCTCGATCACGACGATCTTCTCGGCCCCGGCCAGCCGCGCACCTTGGACGGCGCCGCTGCCGATGCCACCGAGGCCGATGACCACGACGGTGTCGCCCGGCGACACGGCGGCGGTGTTGACCGCAGAGCCCCATCCGGTCGTCACACCACAGCCGAGCAGGCACGCCCGCGCCAAGGGGATGTCGTCATCGATCTTGACGATGGAGGCCTCCGGCACGGAGCCATACTGAGAGAACGTCCCGACGAACGCCATCGCCCCGACGTTCTGGCCGCGGGCGCGGCGCCGATAGGTGCCGTCCACCTGGGTGCCGGCCATGATCAGCGCCCCGAGGTCGCACAGGTTCTGATGACCGGTCGAGCAGAACCGGCACCTGCCACACGCCGGCAGGAACGATGCGACGACGTGGTCGCCGGGGGCCAGGCCGACGACGCCCGGTCCGACCTCGCGCACGACGCCGGCGCCCTCGTGGCCGCCGATCAGAGGCAGCGGGGCCGGCAGGTCACCGGTGCGGATGTGCTCGTCGGAGTGGCACAGGCCGGTGGCCTCCCAGGACACCAGCACCTCGCCGTCACCGGGCGGGTCGAGGTCGATCTCTTCGACGGTCCAGTCCGAGCCGTACTCCCACAAAATCGCGGCGTTGGTCTTCATCGGCCGAGTCTAAGAAGCGCTTCGGTCCGCCCGCGGCGGTTTCGCCTCGACTGGTGTCAAACGGTGGTGAGCGCCAGGCCCACCAATGCGATCAACCAGCTCGCGAAGCTGCCGACCAAGAAGTACTCGGTCACCTCGTCGATACCGGGGATCTTCGGATCGGCGATTTCCGTCGACTCCCTGCGGGCGGCAGTGAGCTCGGGGAAGCGGATGATGCCCTTAGCTGCGATCACCGCCGAGGCTGCGCCGAACTGGCCTCCGAGCGCCAGCCCGACGATCAGCAGCCGCTCCATCGGGCCGAGCAACCGGCCGCCCTTGAGGCGATCCGACGGCTGGGGCACGCCGACCGGGCGGACGGCGCCGACCGCGCCGAGGATCAGCCGCACCAACTGGTTCGCGGTGACCAGCTGCAGCAGGACGACCCCGACGACCATCAGCGCCCGCTGCGGCTCGACCTCATCCAGCCCGATCCAGGGCAGCCACCAACCGAGCGGGCCGGCCACCGGGGAGGCCCAGCCGCCGAGCGCGACGATCAGTGTGGAGCCCAGGCCGAACGCCGTGAGTGCGCGACCCTGCCGCGTGCCCGTGCGTTCCGCGGCGTCGCCGAGGACCATCCAGACGACGGAGACCGTGGCGGCGATGACGAGCAGAACGATGTCGCCGGGATGCCAGAGCCCCGCCACCGCGGCGCCGACCATCACGGTGAGCGGACCCGCGAGCAGCGCCGGCCATCGCCGGGTGCCGAGCTTGCGGCAGATGTCGGCGACGCCGATGGCGATCAGGTACACCGCCAGCGCGCCCATCACAGCTCCCGCAGTTCGGCGGCGACGGCGAGGAGCAGGTCGAGCCCGGACCGGCCGGCGCGCTGAGAGACGGCCGATGCGCTGATGCCCTCCTCCATCGCCAGCTCCTTCTTGGTTCGTCCCGCACGCATCCCCGCGAGTATGCGCAGGGAGCGCTCATCGAGTGAGCCAAGCAGATGGTCCCGACACATCAGGGCGGCATTGACGGCGCGGGGGTCGGCGCCTGCGCCGGTGTCGTTGCGGAACGCGGTGCGTACGTGCGTCATTCCCGGTTGCTGCTGGGTGGCCGCCGTCCACTCGATGGCGGCCCGCGCCGCCCACCAACCCGGCCCGTCCTGGATTCCGGACTCCTCGTCGAGTGCGGTGACGGCGCCCCAACCGAGTCCGAACCGGACGTCGACGTGCGGTGCCAGCGTGAGACGCAGCGTGAGCGTCGCGTCGATCGCCAGCCCGACAGTCGGGTATGCGCCCTGAAACTCATCGCCCACCGTGAGCGCGGGCGCGTCGACGGCGTTCTCGGCCACGGATGCCAGCGCCGCAGTGACCCTGCGGTGTAGGGCGCGTCTATCAGCGAACGTGCGAGAACCCACGACGTCGCCGATCAGCGTCGCGCGTAGCGCTGAAGGCCTGCGCTTCATCGTGGCCATATGAAGACTATAGCTTCATATCGTCAAAATGAAGCCAGACACTTCAGTAACGGCGCTAGCGCAACGGCTCGATAACGACGGTGGTGCCGCTCACTGCGTGATGTAGCCGGTGGCCTTCTGTAGGTGTTCGATCGCCTCGGCGACGATCGCAGGAACCAGGTCCGCGCAGGACGGTAGGTCGTCGATGATCCCGGTGACCTGACCAGAGGCCAGCACGCCTGCGTCGGTGTTTCCCTCCACCAGACCGGCTTTCAACAGCATCGGGGTGTTGGCGGCCATCACCACCTGAGCCCAGGTGAGGTCCTTGCCATGCCGCATCGCCATGCCGTCCCGAAGCATCGACCGCCACGACATCCCGCTCATCTTCTTGAACTTCTGCGCATTGCCGACCGCGGCGGCGAGGCCGCGAACCGGCGACCCGCCCTCCAGTTTCTCGACCAGGCCCGTGCGCAGCACCCGGTGGGGCATGCCGTCGACGCGCGTGGAGACGACCGTTCCATCGAGAGCGGCCTGCAGGTAACGCTGCTTGACCGCATCCGGCACGGTCGAGTCGGTGGTGAGCAGGAACCGTGTGCCCATGGCCACCCCTGCAGCACCGTAGGACAGCGCAGCGGCAAGGCCCCGGCCGTCGAAGAAGCCGCCCGCCGCGATCACCGGCATCCCGGTGTCGGCGACGGCGTCGAGCACCGAGGGCAGCAGCAGCGTGGTCGCGATCGGACCGGTGTGTCCGCCGCCCTCGCCGCCCTGCACGATCACCGCGTCGGCACCCCAGGCCGCGACCTTCTTGGCGTGCTTGGCCAATCCGACCGACGGGATCACCACCACACCAGCGTCTTTGAGCTTGGCGATCAGATCGGGTTTCGGGGCAAGGGCGAAGGAGGCGACTTTGACTCCTTCGCTGATCAGGAGGTCGACGCGGTCATTCGCGTCGCCGGCGTCGGCGCGGATGTTGATACCGAACGGTTTGTCGGTCGAGCCCTTGACCTTGGCCACCGCAGTCTTGAGCTCGTCGAGCGTCATCGTCGCCGAGGCCAGGATGCCCAGCCCTCCGGCGTTCGACGTCGCCGACACCAGGCGGGCACCGGCGACCCAGCCCATGCCGGTCTGGACGACGGGATGCTCGATGCCGACGAGATCGGTCAGCGGCGTGCGCAGCGTGCTCACTTGACTTCCTTGTCGCGCAGCGACTTCGGGTCGATCACCTCGCGCAGGATGCGCAGCTCGTCTTCGGTGGGGAGCCGGGTCGTGTCGGCCTCCTCGAGACCGTGCACCTCGAAGGACGTGTTCTCGGCGACCTGGTCGGCTTCGATTCCCGGATGCAGCGAGAGGGCGCGCATCTGGTGATCGGGGCCGTTGAAGTCGAAGACGCCGAGGTTCGTCACGACCCGGAAGACGTTGACGAATCGGTAGGCGGGGTTGTCGGGATCGAGCTTGTCCCAGCCGATTCCCGAGACGATGTCGACGGACTCGCCGAACACCCGTGTGGAGTGATTGCCCACCCAGTAACTGGTCGCGTGGTTGATCGTGTTGCCCGGCGCGCCGCGCACGCCGAACATCTGGCGCTTCGGGTGCTGGATCGGACCGAACGCCGACAGGTTCTGGTTGCCGTAGCGGTCGATCTGGTTGGCGCCCATCACCACATGACGACGCCCCCACGCCAGCGTCTCGAACACGCGGCCGAAGGGCATCCATCCCTCTATGGTTGCCGCCGCTCCGATGGCGGGGGTGTCCGCGATCAGCCGGGCCTCACCATCGCTGAGCACGATATCGGGTGAGAATGTCAGTCGGGCGAGTCGCGCTCCGATCGAGACGATCGTGGTCATGGGGCTCACCATGATCTCGCCTGCATCACGGAACAATTCGGCGCACGCGACGGCGCACACCTCTGCGCGGGTTGCCGAAATCACTGGGCCGCCTCCTGGAACGTGCGCACTGCCGCCTGGTAGTCGGATTCGCTGCCGGACAGATACCTGTCGACGAACGCCGACCATGTCTCCCCAGACCCGGCAGCCTCTGCGTAGTGCCGTTGGAACTTCTCGTCACGCCGGTAGTCGGGTTCGGCCGTGGTGAAGTGCGCTCCGTTGGGCGCCTCGACGACGCTGTCGACCATCATCCGGTTGATCAGTAGCGCCTGCGGCGGAACCGACTTCACCAGTTCCTCCGTCGAGACCACCTTCTCCACCGACAGCAAGCGGCGCTGTGCCGACATCAGGAACAGATCGTCGAAGTAGGGGTCGATTCCGGTGTAGGCCGCATTGCCCTGCGCGTCACCGAGATTCATGTGCACGAACGCCGCGTCGAGGTTCAGGGCGGGCATCGCGATGAGCTCTTCGTAGCCTCCGCCCGTCGGGTACGGCGACCGCACGGTCTTGAGCTCGTCGCCCCAGAAGGCGCGCACATCGCTGCCCAGTCCGGCGCGGATCGGCAGGAACGGCAGGCGCTGCGCGGCGGCCTGCAGCCCGCAGCGGAGCATGCCCTCGTCCATCTCGCGCGCCTCGATCGTGCCGGAGGTGCGTGCCTTCGCGAACCACGGATCGTAGAACGGCGGCGAGTCCAGCGATACGAAGCCGTAGTAGGCCCGCTTGACCTTGCCCGCCGAACACAGCAGGCCGAGATCCGGTCCGCCGTAGGTGACCACGGTGAGATCGGTGACACCGGTGCGCAGCAGCGCCCGTACGAAAGCCATCGGCTTGCGCCGCGACCCCCAGCCGCCGATGCCGATCGTCATGCCGCTCTCGATGCCGGCCACGGCCTCGTCGAGAGTGGTTCTTTTGTCTTTCACTCTTTCCCCGCTCGTCCCCTGTGCTGCGCCCGTGGGCCCATCGCTCGTGCCCGCCGCATCACGACTTTCCCTTCTCCGTGCCCGCGAACGCATCCCGGTGTTCGTCGGACACGCCGGCCAGGTTGAGCTCGAAGGTGAAGCCCTGCTCCATCCGGTAGCGGGCGGTGACCGGCTGCACGTCGATGAAGTTCAGCGCCTCCTTCGCCGCGCGGATCACCCGGGTGTCCTTGCTCGCGATGTCGCGGGCCACCCGCAGGGCGGCTTCGTCGAGGTCGGCGCGAGGCACGACCTCGTGCACAGAACCGAAGTGGTGCAGCGTGTTCGCATCGACGGTCGCGGCGGTGAAGAACAGCCGACGCATCATGTGCTGGGGCACAAGACGTGACAGATGGGTCGCTGCGCCGAGAGCGCCGCGTTCGACCTCGGGTAGCCCGAACTTCGCGTCGTCGGAGGCGACGATGACATCAGAGTTGCCGACCAGCCCGATGCCGCCGCCGACGCAGAAGCCGTTGACCGCAGCCACGACCGGGACCGCGCATTCGTAGACGGCCCGGAATGCCTCGTAGCATCCGCGGTTTGCGTCGATCAGCGCGGTGAAGCCCTCGGTGTTCTGCATCTCTTTGATGTCGACGCCGGCGTTGAAGCCGCGCCCCTCGGCCCGCAAGATCACCACGTGCGTGCTCTGATCACGCCCGGCCGCGGTGATCGCATCGGCGAGTTCGAACCAGCCTCGCGACGGAATCGCGTTGACGGGTGGGTAGTTGACGGTCACCGAGACGATTCCCGGCTCCACCGTCGCGGTGGTGATCGGCATGCGCAACTCCTGGGTGGCTACCTAAGCAAGCACTTGCTTGGTACGCTAGCACAGTGACCGACGCCCCCGACAGCGCCATCAACCTCGCTCTCACCGGCCGTGTCGTGCTGGTGACCGGTGGCGTCCGCGGCGTCGGAGCGGGTATCAGCACGGTCTTCGCCGATCAAGGGGCTGTCGTCGTCACCTGCGCCCGCCGTCCGGTGGAGGGGTCACCGTTCGAGTTCCGGCCCTGCGACATCCGTGACGACGATGCCGTAGCCGCGCTGATCGCCGGCATCGTCGCCGATCACGGACAGCTCGATGTCGTGGTGAACAACGCCGGGGGGTCGCCGTACGTGCCGGCCGCCGAAGCGTCAGCGAAGTTCAGCCGCAAGATCGTGGAGCTCAACCTCCTCGGCGCACTATCGGTGGCGACCCACGCGAATGCGGTCATGCAGCAACAGGATTCGGGCGGTTCGATCGTGAACATCTCCAGCGTCAGCGGTCGGCGGCCCACCCCCGGCACCGTCGCATACGGTGCTGCCAAAGCCGGGATCGAGAACATCACGTCCACACTCGCGGTCGAGTGGGCGCCCAGAGTCCGGGTGAACTCGGTGGTGGTCGGCATGGTGGAGACCGAGCAGGCCGACCTCTTCTACGGTGATGCCGACTCGATCGCCGCGATCTCCCGCAACGTACCTCTGGGCAGGCTCGCCCGACCAGAAGACATTGGTTGGGCGACGGCATTCCTCGCCTCGCCCGCAGCCTCCTACATCAGTGGAGCCTCGCTGGAGGTGCACGGTGGCGGGGAGCCGCCGCACTACCTGTCCACCACCACCGCCGACATCAAAAAGTAGAGGAGACAACGAGAATGGGATTGCTCGACGGCCGTGTGGTCATCGTGACGGGTGCAGGCGGCGGCATCGGCCGAGCGCACGCACTGGCGTTCGCCGCCGAGGGGGCCCGAGTCGTGGTCAACGACATCGGTGTCGGTTTGGACGGTTCGCCGGCCGGGGGTGGCAGCGCCGCCCAGACCGTCGTGGACGAGATCACCGCTGCCGGAGGCGAAGCCGTCACCAGCGGGGCGAATGTCGCCGACTGGGCGCAGGCCGAGGGACTGATCCAGACCGCCGTCGGCGCCTTCGGAGGGCTCGACGTGCTGGTGAACAACGCCGGAATCGTCCGTGATCGGATGTTCGCCAACACCAGCGAAGAAGAGTTCGACGCGGTCACCGCGGTGCACCTCAAGGGCCACTTCGCCACCATGAAACATGCTGCGGCGTACTGGCGCGCGAAGTCGAAGGCCGGCGAGTCAGTGGACGCCCGCATCATCAACACCAGTTCTGGCGCGGGCCTGCAGGGTAGCGTCGGGCAGGCGAATTACAGCGCAGCCAAGGCCGGCATCGCGGCGCTCACGCTCGTCGCCGCCGCCGAAATGGGACGCTACGGCGTCACCGTCAACGCGATCGCGCCGTCAGCGCGCACCCGGATGACCGAGACGGTGTTCGCCGACATGATGTCCACGCAGGGGCAGGATTTCGACGCGATGGCACCGGAGAACATCTCGCCGCTCGTGGTGTGGTTGGGCAGTGTGGAATCCCGGGACATCACCGGGAAGATGTTCGAGGTCGAAGGCGGCAAGATCCGCGTCGCCGAAGGATGGGCGCACGGTCCGGAGATCGACAAGGGTGCCAAGTGGGATCCGGCGGAGCTGGGTCCCGTCGTCGCCGACCTGCTCGGCAAGGCCCGCCCTCCGGTATCGGTCTACGGGGCCTGAGAGGAGGCCCGGCTCAGGCCGGGTCGCAGAGCAGGATCGGGATCTCGCGGTCGGTGTAGGACCGGTAGTTGACGAAGTCGGGGTACATGGCGTCGAGCTTCGGCCAGTACTCGGCGCGTTCCTCGGGTGTCGCATCACGTGCGACGAGGTCCAGCGTCTCGTTCTTGATCTGGAACGTCACGCGGGGATTCGCCTGGATATTGAGGTACCACATCGGGTTCGTCGCGCGCCCACCCTGCGAGGCGACCAGTACGACCCGGTTCCCCTCGCGCAGGAACAACAGCGGGCTCTCCCGCGGCTGGCCAGACTTGCGGCCGATCGTGGTCAGGATGCCGACCGGCGGGGGAGCGCTGAATCGGTTCGACCCACCGCGCCACTTGTAGCCGAGGCGGCCTCCGGTCGCCTTGTACGCCAGCGTGTTCAGCTTCGACATCCATTTGATCGCGACGCCGGCCTGCTTGGAGTTGAGGTTCTTGAGCTGCTTGTCCGACAGTGGGCGGGAGGGCTGAGACACGGGGTGCACCTTATCGCGTCAGGAAGGGCCGGATCGAAGCGTTGATGTGGTGAATCTGCGCGCGGCCCGACGGGTCGTCGGCAGGGATCACGAACGTCTCGTCGATGCGGGCGCCGACACTGCGGCCGCCCAGTTTCGGTGTGGTCGAGAGCTCGAACTGCGCGCGCACGGTGTCGCCGTCGATGGTGAACTCCGGGGTGGAGACCTTTTCAATCACGCGGTACTGCAGACCGCGATTGAGGCTGCGCCGCAGATGATTACCCGAGAAGCCGGTCTTGAGGCCGACCTCGACCCGGGTGCAACCGGGCGCGAACGGCACGTCGTCGGCCTTGTGGCTGGCCAGGGCGCTGATGTATGCCTGCGCCGCGGCGATCCGCTCGGAGTCCGGGACGGCCATCAGATGCGCTCGATGATGGTCCCGGTCGACAGCGCGCCGCCGGCGCACATCGTGATCAGCGCCGTCGTCTTGTCGGTGCGCTCCAACTCATGCAGCGCGGTGGTGATGAGCCGACTGCCGGTGCTGCCCACCGGGTGGCCCAGCGCGATCGCCCCACCACTGACGTTGACGGTGTCCATATCGGGCTCGTGGACCCGGGCCCAGGACAGCACGACGGACGCGAACGCCTCGTTGATCTCCGTGATGTCGATGTCGCCCATCTT
This sequence comes from Mycobacterium kyogaense, assembly GCF_003254575.1. Lineage (GTDB taxonomy): Bacteria > Actinomycetota > Actinomycetes > Mycobacteriales > Mycobacteriaceae > Mycobacterium > Mycobacterium kyogaense. The sequence goes on from NZ_QJUA01000001.1 coordinate 161,843, forward strand.
CATTCCGGCCTTCTCGAGCACCTTTGCAGTCGACTGCACCGGCCCGTCGAGGTGGTAATACGGTTCGGCGCCCACGAGCGCCTGGCTGACGATGCGTGCCCGGGGTCGCAGACCGTGGGCCTTGGCGACGTCTTCGTCCATCCAGAGCACTGCCGCCGCCCCGTCAGAGATCTGCGACGAGGTGCCCGCGGTGTGAATACCGCCCTCCATCACAGGGTTCAGCGATGCCAATGCCTCCAGCGTGGTGTCCCGCAGACCCTGGTCGCGGGTGACCGGAGCCCTCTCGGAGGTGGGCTGCTTGTTCTCGTCGAGCACCGGCGCCTCGATCGGGCTGATCTCGCGGTCGAACCGTCCTTCGGCCCACGCTTGCTTGGCCTTGCGCTGCGAGTCGAACCCGAAGCGGTCGATGTCCTCGCGGGTGATGCCGCGGCGCTTGGCGATTCGTTCGGCGGCCTCGAACTGGTTGGGCATGTCGATGTCCCAGGACTGCGCGCGGATCTTCGATCGGTCGGGCCCGGCATTGGCGCCCAGACCGACCCGGCTCATCGCCTCGACTCCGCAGGCGATCCCCATGTCGATCGCCCCGGCGGCGATCAGCCCGGCGATGAGATGGTTGGCCTGCTGGCCGCTGCCGCACTGGCAGTCCACCGTGGTGGCCCCGACGTGGTCGGGCAGCCCGGCGGTCAACCAGGCCACCCGGGTGATGTTGTTGGACTGTTCGCCGTACTGGGTGACGCAGCCGCCGATCACCTGTTCGACGTCGCCTGCGTCGATGCCCGCCTTGTCGACCAGCGCCTTCTGCACGGCGCCCAGCAGCTCGGTGGCATGCAGACCGGACAGCCAGCCGTTGCGTTTGCCGATGGGGCTCCGGGTGGCTTCGACGAGGACAGGGTTACCCATGGCGTCAGGCTAGAACACGTTTCATTACTCTGACAAGCGGCGATGCCGCTGTGCCTTTTATCTGCGGTAGAGGCATGTTTTACTGGCACTAGAACACGTTGCAATTGAGGAGCGCTTTCCTATGCCAGGCCCGAATACCTGTCCGATCAGCCCCCACTTCGATTTCCTCGACGCGAGCCTGAATCTCGAGCGTCTGCCGGTCGAAGAGTTGGCGGAGCTCCGCAAGTCCGAGCCCGTGCACTGGGTCGACATCCCCGGCGGTGCCGGCGGCTTCGGTGACAAGGGCTACTGGCTCGTGACCAAGCACGCCGATGTCAAGGAGGTGTCGAAGCGCAACGACATCTTCGGCAGCTCCCCCGATGGTGCGATCCCGACGTGGCCCGCGGACATGACCCGCGATGCGATCGACCTCCAGAAGGCTGTCCTGCTCAACATGGATGCGCCGCAACACACGCGGTTGCGCAAGATCATCTCCCGCGGTTTCACTCCGCGGGCCATCGGGCGTCTCGAGGACGAACTGCGGGCCCGGGCGCACAAGATCGCCGAGAGCGCCCGGGCCGAGGGCGCCGGTGACTTCGTCGAGCAGGTGTCCTGCGAACTGCCGCTGCAGGCGATCGCCGAGTTGCTCGGCGTCCCGCAGGACGACCGCGACAAGATCTTCCGCTGGTCCAACGAGATGACGGCGGGGGAGGACCCGGAGTACGCCGACGTCGACCCCGCGATGTCGTCGTTCGAGCTGATCACGTACGCGATGAAGATGGCCGAGGAGCGGGCCAAGAACCCGACCGAGGACATCGTGACCAAGCTGATCCAGGCCGACTTCGACGGGGAGAAGCTCTCTGACGACGAGTTCGGTTTCTTCGTGGTGATGCTGGCGGTCGCCGGTAACGAGACCACCCGTAATTCGATCACGCACGGCATGATCGCGTTCTCGCAGAACCCCGATCAGTGGGAGCTCTACAAGAAGGAGCGTCCGGAGAGCGCCGCCGACGAGATCGTGCGCTGGGCGACGCCGGTGTCGGCGTTCCAGCGCACCGCGCTGGAGGACACCGAGCTCGGCGGGGTCTCCATCAAGAAGGGTGAGCGCGTGGTGATGTCCTACCGCTCAGCCAACTTCGACGAGGACGTCTTCCCCGAGGCGCACAAGTTCGACATCATGCGCACCCCCAATCCGCATGTCGGTTTCGGCGGCACGGGTGCCCACTACTGCATCGGTGCCAACCTGGCGAAGATGACGATCAATCTGATCTTCAACGCCGTCGCCGACCACATGCCGGACCTGCAGCCGATCGGGGAACCGGAGCGGTTGAAGTCGGGCTGGCTCAACGGCATCAAGCACTGGCAGGTGGACTACACCGGCCAGGGTTGTCCGGTCAAGCACTGACGCGTCGAAGACTCGAGGAGGAGTCGGGTGGATTTCACTCCAGATGAGGGTCAGCAGGCGGTCGCCGACGTGGTGACGTCCGTGCTCGACCGAGACAACACCTGGGAGGCACTGGTTTCCGGCGGCGTACTCGCGCTGGCGGCTCCCGAGCGCCTGGGGGGTGACGGTCTCGGCATCGCCGAGATCGCCACCGCGCTGACCGAGATCGGTAGGCACGGCACCGTCAGTCCGGCGCCGGTGGTCTTGGCCTCGGCCGCAGTGCTTCTCAGCCTCGCGTCCGAGGAGCAACAGGACCGCTATCTCTCCGGGCTGGCCAAGGGGTCGGTGCTCACCGTCGCGCTGAACGAACCCGGTTCGTCTCAGCCAGACCGGCCGGCCACCACTCTGGCGGGCGGTGTGCTCAACGGCACCAAGCTCGCCGTCGGATACGCCGCCGATGCCGAATGGCTTGTCGTCACCGCAGATTCGGGTGTGGCGGTGGTGCGCGGGGACGCCGACGGGATCTCGATGACGAAGACACCGTCGGCCACCGGTGCCGACGAGTTCGTGGTGACCTTCCGCGACGTCGCGGTCGCCGACGACGACGTGCTGGCAGACGCGGCCCCACATCAGGTGAACGAAGTCGTCCTGGCCACCTCGGGCGCCTTCGCGGCGGGACTGGTGGCCGGAGCGTTGCGGTTGACCGCGGACTATGTCGCCACCCGCGAGCAGTTCGGCCGGCCTCTGTCGACGTTCCAGACCGTGGCCGCGCAGTTGTCGGAGGTGTACATCGCCTCCCGCACGATCTCGCTGGTGTCGACGTCTGCGGCGTGGCTGCTGTCTCAGGGCCTCGACGCCGATGATGACCTGGCGATCTTCGGATACTGGCTGACCTCGCAGGCGCCGCCTGCCATGCGACTGTGCCACCATCTGCACGGCGGTATGGGTATGGACATCACCTACCCGATGGATCGCTATTTCTCCTCGATCAAGGACCTGACCCGGATACTGGGTGGTCCGACGCACCGTCTCGATCTGGTGGGAGCGTAAATGTACATCGAACTGAACCCTGAGCAGCGGGCTCTGCAAGCCGAACTGCGCCAGTACTTCTCGACGCTCATCACACCCGATGAAGCCGAGGCGATGCAGTCGAATCGGCACAACGAGGCCTACCGCGCCGTCATCAAGCGGATGGGTACGGACGGCAAGCTCGGCATGGGCTGGCCCAAGGAGTACGGCGGTCTCGGCCTCGGCCCCATCGAGCAGCAGATTTTCGTCAACGAGGCCAATCGCGCCGACGTCCCGCTGCCGCTGGTGACCTTGCAGACCGTCGGACCGACGCTGCAGGTGTACGGCACCGAGGAACAGAAGAAGAAGTTCCTGCCCGGAATCCTCTCCGGTGACATCCATTTCGCGATCGGCTACTCCGAACCGGACGCTGGTACCGATCTCGCGTCGCTGCGCACCTCTGCGGTCCGCCACGGTGACGAATACATCGTGAACGGGCAGAAGATGTGGACCACCGGCGCACACGATGCCGACTACATCTGGCTCGCGTGCCGCACCGATCCGGAAGCCGCCAAGCACAAGGGCATTTCGATCCTGATCGTCGACACCAAGGATCCCGGTTTCTCCTGGACGCCGATCATCCTGTCCGACGGGGCGCACCACACCAACGCGTCGTACTACAACGACGTCCGGGTGCCCGCCGACATGCTCGTCGGTGAGGAGAACGGCGGCTGGAAGCTCATCACCACCCAGCTCAACCACGAGCGCGTCGGCCTCGGCCCGGCCGGGCGCATCGCCGGCATCTACGACCGGGTGCACGCCTGGGCCTCGAAGCCCGGTTCGGACGGCGTCACGCCGGTCGACCAGCCGGACGTCCGCCGGCTGCTCGGGCAGATCAAAGCCATCTGGCGCGTGAACGAGCTGCTGAACTGGCAGGTCGCCTCGTCCGGAGAGACCATCGCCGTCGCCGACGCAGCAGCCACGAAAGTGTTCTCCACCGAACGGGTTCAGGATGTGGGCCGGCTGGCCGAGGAGATCGTCGGTGCCTACGGCAACCCGGCCGATCCGGAGACCGGTGAGCTGCTCGACTGGCTGGACAAGATGACCAAGCGCAACCTGGTCATTACATTCGGAGGCGGTGTCAACGAGGTGATGCGCGAGCAGATCGCGGCGTCGGGACTCAAGGTCCCGAGGGTCTCACGGTGAGCGATCTTCGCGCCGCGATCGACGAGATCACGGCTACCGGTAAGAGCGAAGCGCGCCGTGGCCCGGATCCGGTGAATCTCCCGATGATCCACCACTGGGTGGACGCGATCGGCGACAAGAACCCGGTCTACGTCAACGAGGAGGCGGCCGTCGCTGCCGGCCACCCCGGCATCGTCGCGCCGCCGGCCATGATCCAGGTGTGGACGATGGGCGGGCTCGGCGAGGGGCGCTCTGACGACGACCCGCTGTCGAAGATGATGGCGCTGTTCGACGAAGCCGGCTTCGTCGGCGTGGTCGCCACCAACTGCGAACAGACCTATCACCGGTATCTGCGACCGGGCGAGGAAGTCGAGATCCACGCCGAGATCACCGATGTCGTCGGACCGAAGCAGACCGCGCTGGGCGAGGGTTACTTCATCAACCAGCTCATCACCTGGACTGTCGGCGACGGTGAGACGGTGGCCGAGATGAATTGGCGCATCATGAAGTTCGCGCCCCGAGCGGCGGACGGTCCGGCCGTGCCCGAGGATCTGGATCCGGACAAGCTGATGCGCCCAGCATCGTCGCGGGACACCAAGTTCTTCTGGGACGGCGTCAACGCCCACGAGTTGCGCATCCAGCGGCGGCCCGACGGGAGCCTGCAGCATCCACCGGTGCCTGCGGTGTGGGCCGACAAGGACGAGCCCGTCGACTACGTCGTGGCCAGTGGTGAGGGCACGGTGTACAGCTTCGTCGTCCACCACGCCCCCAAGGTGCCGGGTCGGACGCTGCCGTTCGTCATCGCGCTCGTCGAATTGGAGGAGGGGGTGCGCATGCTCGGGGAACTCCGCGGTGTCGATCCCGCCGACGTGAAGATCGGAATGTCAGTTCGGGCAACGTATCTCGATTTCCCAGACAGCGACATCAGCCCCGCCTGGACCCTGTACGCATGGGAGCCGCGATCATGAGTGCACCGACCGTGCCGTCCTTCGAGGTGGGCACCGCCTTGCCGGAGCTGACGCTTTACGCCGACCCGACCTTCATCGTGTCGACCGCCATCGCCACGCGCGACTACCAGGATGTTCACCACGACCGGGACAAGGCCCAGGCCAAGGGCTCCAAGGACATCTTCGTCAACATCCTCACCGACACCGGGCTGGTGCAGCGCTACCTCACCGACTGGGCCGGCCCCACCGCGATGATCCGGTCGATCTCGCTACGTCTCGGCGTGCCGTGGTACGCCTACGACACGGTCACGTTCCGCGGTGAGGTGACCGCCGTCGACGGTGACCTCGTCACGGCCAAGGTCACCGGGAGCAACAGCCTGGGAGATCATGTGATCGCAACAGCCATCATGACTTTCGGTGGTGCACGATGAGCGGCGGTCTGTCGGGGCGAGCGGCGATCGCGGGGATCGGCGCCACCGACTTCTCCAAGAACTCCGGGCGCAGTGAGCTGCGGCTGGCGGCCGAGGCGGTGCTCGACGCACTCGATGACGCGGGGTTGGCGCCGTCGGATGTCGACGGCCTGGTGACGTTCACGATGGACTCGAACCTGGAGACCGCCGTGGCGCGGGCCACCGGGATCGGCGACCTGAGTTTCTTCAGCCAGATCGGATACGGCGGAGGGGCCGCGGCTGCGACGGTGCAGCAGGCGGCGCTGGCTGTTGCCACCGGTGTGGCAGAGGTCGTGGTCGCTTACCGCGCCTTCAACGAGCGCTCTGAGTTCCGCTTCGGCCAGGTGATGACGGGCCTGACCGTCAACGCCGATTCCCGCGGCGTCGAGTACAGCTGGTCCTATCCGCACGGTCTGAGCACTCCCGCTGCCTCAGTGGCGATGATCGCGCAGCGCTACATGCACGAATATGGCGCCACCAGTAGGGATTTCGGTGCCATCTCAGTGGCCGATCGTAAGCACGCCGCCAACAACCCCAAGGCGCACTTCTACGGCAAGCCGATCACGATCGAAGACCATCAGAACTCCCGGTGGATCGCAGAACCGTTGCGCCTGTTGGACTGCTGCCAGGAGACCGACGGCGGCGTGGCGATCGTGGTCACCACGCCGGAACGGGCGAAGGACCTCAAGCATCGGCCTGCCGTCATCGAGGCCGCCGCCCAGGGCGCCGGCGCCGATCAGTTCACGATGTACTCCTACTATCGCGACGAGCTCGGCCTGCCCGAGATGGGGCTGGTCGGCAAGCAACTGTGGGGGCAGAGTGGTCTCGCTCCAGACGATATCCAGACGGCCATCCTGTACGACCACTTCACCCCGTACACGCTGGTCCAGCTGGAGGAACTCGGTTTCTGCGGCAAGGGTGAGGCGAAGGACTTCATCGCCGACGGTGCGATCGAGATCGGCGGCAGATTGCCGATCAACACCCACGGCGGACAGCTGGGGGAGGCCTACATCCATGGCATGAACGGGATCGCCGAGGGGGTACGTCAGCTTCGCGGCACGTCGGTCAACCAGGTTCCCGACGTCGAGCACGTGCTGGTGACCGCGGGTACCGGCGTGCCGACCTCAGGCCTGATCCTCGGCTGAGGTCAGCGCGCAGCAAATTCTAACGCCACCGACGTGTGTAACGATGGGATTTCCGGCGTCGCTGCGGCATCGGATGGTTGCGACATTTTTGACAGAAATCTTTCCAGTCACGCACGTCGCTGGCCAAGAGCCGTTCCCGGCGGCGAGCCCGTCATCAGGCAAAACGGCGAGAGTTTGCTCCGCAGACAGCACGGTGGGTATTTTCCCGCGCAACCATCAGAGACGCACTCGCAAATTCGCACTTGACTGCAAATCTAGCAAACTTACATAATAGATGGTGTCAGTGCGTGACATGAGCGTCGGGGATTGCATGGTCCGTCGGCATCTGGACAACGGGGGGCAGGTATGGGGTCGGCGGTGGATATCGGCGATGTGGTGTCGACTCGGCGGGGACCGGCGGTGACCCGCGCGGTCCGAAAACGCTAGGCGGGTCGATGACTCAGGCCTGGGACGCGCTCGGCAGGGTACCGGCCGAGATCGCGGCACATCTCAGCGGCGAAGACGGACGTCATGGTGTCTCACCATTTCGCACCGCGACATTCCCGATGAGCTCGCCGATCACTGAGCACGAACGACGCCGGGTTCGTCTCGACGGACGCCACTTCGCCGACGGGGCGCATCTCGAGTTGCCGGTCGAGGACATCCTGATCGTCGATGACTCGCGCCTCCAGCGCGACAACCTCGCGACCATCCTTGCCGACGAAACGGCGGCGCGGCCCGCCATGGCATGGAGTGTCGATTCACTGAGCGCCGCCGTCTCCACACCGCCACGCATCGTGCTGCTCAATCTGTTGACACACCAGAGCATCTCGTTGCTGCATTGCGTACGGCAGATGTGCCCAACAGCCAAAGTCATTGTCATTGGGGTCGACGATGACGATGAGGCCGTTGTGATCGCGTGCGCTGAGGCCGGCGTCGCTGCTTATCATCTGCGGTCCGAGTCTCTGAGTGAGCTGCGCAATCTCATCGCCAAGGTCGCACACGGAGAGTATGTCTGCTCGCCACGGATATCGGCGATCCTGCTCAGGTACCTGTCAACCGTGGCATCCGAGCGGCGAACCGTTCCCGGTGATCCAGATCTGACCGCGCGCGAGATGCAGATCCTCCGAATGCTCGAACAAGGTCTGTCCAACAGGGACATCGCCGACGAGCTGTGCATCGCGGTGCACACGGTGAAGAACCACGTGCACAGCGTTCTCGGCAAGCTCGGTGTCCGTACGCGTGCTGAGGCGGCAGCCTTCTGTCGGTCACTCCGATGACCGTTTCAGATGTGGGATCTAGACAGGTCTCTAGATGAAAGATCGCTCCAAAGAGCCATGTACGCGTGCCCCCTCGATGTCGATAGTTGACGTGCGGGGAGTCCGTTAACTCGAGTTCGTTGGCGTCGCCGGCTCTTCCCCGGAGCTGCTAGGGGGAGGTGGCATGTCTGCCCGTCGGAACGACAAGCGTTGCTCGACAGCCGCATTACGTCCAGGGATGTGTCGCGGTGACAGCGGCGATCGGTCGGCGCGGTCACCAGCAGTGGCAGCGATGCCACCTCACGAACAGGTGCCGACCTCGGCGCCCGCCCAGTCGGCCATCCCCCGATCGGTCGACTCGCCGGGGTCGGCACCCTCTACGGGTGTGACTGCGCTGCGTTCGAGGCCGTCAGGGTCATCGGCCGATGATGCGGTAGTGCTCGCGCCGTCGACCCGTGTACTTCACATGTGGCTCGAGGAGTCATACAGCGCCGACATCGCATACGTAGGTGAGCTCGATTGCGCTCGGATTCAACAGAATCGCCGAGGAGTCGCTGGCCTGCATCTGCGATGGACATGACGGCCCCCGTGAGCAACGGTGACTCGCACGCAGGATTCCCGGGCAAGGTATTGATCGTTGACGATTGCGCGCTGTATCGCGAAGCGCTTGCTTCGGCGCTGATGTCGAATGGCATTGCGCGCGTCACCACCGCCTGGGACTTGCCCTCTCTGATGCATGCATTGGAATCCGCAGCCCCCCAGATGATTCTGCTCAACATGGCCACCGGCATGGGGCAGATGCTTCTGCGGGCAGTGTCACATGTGAACCCGGGCGTGCCCCTGGTCGCTGTCGCAACTCCCGAGGACGACGTGGAGGTGATCTCCGCGTGTGCCAAGGCAGGAGTGGCGGCCTACCACATGAAGATCGACTCGTTGGCCGACCTACTCGTGCTGATCCGGGTCGTCGCCCTGGGCAGGACCTGGTGTCCGCCACAAATCTCGGCAACGCTACTTCGACGGGTGTCCGCTGTCGCTGATTCGCGTCGAAGGACAACCAGGGATCCAGGACTCACTACACGCGAGATACAGGTCCTGCACATGCTGGAACTAGGCCGGTCGAACCAACAGATCGCTTTCGATCTGTCCATCGCGGTTCACACCGTGAAGAATCACGTGCACAGTCTGCTGACGAAGCTGGGGGTCAACACCCGCGCCGAGGCTGCTGCGGCATTCCACAAGCTGCGGGCGGACCACCGCGACTGACGGAGGTCTGGCTCCCGGTCTAGTCAAAGTTGGCTCCGATGACCCATGTACGGCGGTTCTGCCGACCCCGATAGTGATGGTGGCAGAGGAGTTAGCTCTGCATCGCGTCCTCAGTGAATTGGCGAACGAGTCACCATGTGCCTTCGACTTTCTCGCGGTCGCGGTGACAGTACAGGTTTCCGTGGGGGAGGACCTTTGAAGACACAACGGCGCTCGGACGTGACCGCGGGATGGCGCATCCATCTCGAGTCGGATCGCGGGATCCGACATGAATGAGCTCCCGCCCATCCGACCGCTGTTGTCGACCTGGCCGGGCGACGAGCTGGCGTCGTTCGACGGGGACCGTCGCAGAGCGGCCCATGATTGGGTTCCGGTCAATGGACGTCCATCGGACAGAGAAATGACACTGCAGCATTCGAACGTCGAGTTCCTCGATCGGATAGTGCGGACGGCCGACGGCGTCCAAGCTCGTCCCAACGTAGTGAGCGCACTCGGGTCACCTCATGACGTCCGGGTCCTGATCGTCGACGACTGCGCACTCCATCGCGAGTGTCTGGCCGGCGTTCTCGTCGCGCAGCCGGGCGTGGTGGCGGTCGGCGTGGCGTCCGATCTGAATTCGATGGTCGCGGAAGTGCAAGCGACACTCCCGCACGTCATTCTGTTGAACATGGCGACGCGCGATAGCGCGATGTTGCTGAGGCAGGCATCGACATCGAGCCCGAACGTGCGCGTAATTGTCGTCGGTGTGTCCGAGGAGGACGAATCGGGCATCGTCGCTTGCGCGGAGGCGGGTGCGGCGGGCTATCACCTGCGCGCAGAACCTCTCGACAACCTCCTTGTGTTGATACACCGAGTTGCTGCTGGCGAATCATTGTGTTCGCCAGCGGTATCGGGAATATTGCTCAGGCGGTTGTCAGCCCTGGCCTCACAGCGTCGGCATCCGACAACCAGGGAACTACCTCTGACTGCTCGGGAGATTCAGATCCTCAGGATGCTGGAGGCGGGACTTGCGAACCGTGACATCGCGGATCGGCTCTGTATAGCCGTCCATACTGTGAAGAATCACGTGCACAGCGTGCTGACCAAGCTCGGTGTCAGCAGTCGCGAAGAGGCTGCAGCGCTTGCGCGCAATATCGTTGCGGCCAGCAATGTCTCGCCGTACTAGATCCCGATTCAGTCCCGGATCCAGTCCGAAAATCGCTCTCATGGTCCATGTACGAACGGTATCGGGGTCGTCAATAGTGATGATGTGTTTGCGGGGGAATTCGAAAGTCGTTGCGACGCGGCGATGCAGATGGTGATTTGGCCGGCCCCGGGTGAGGCCATTGCGCTCCGGAACACAACACGTGGCGAAGTCAGTGACAGAAGTTCGGCTACCTCGATAGCGCTCGCGCAGAGGAACTTCGGATCTGTCTTCGATCACTGGGAGATCCATCGCGACGTGTCGACGCACGTTCGCCGGCTCAGGACGAGGAGATCGGTGATGCACGATATGGCCCGCAGTCTCGCCGATTCGGTGACAGTCAAATGAATCCACAGCTGCAACGAGCGATCGAGTCATCGGTCGAACGAAGCCTCGACATGTGGAAGGCGCTGTGTCACAGCGAGATGCCGACCGCACATGTCTCTGGGTGTGAAGCCGAGCACGTGGCAGACGTCATCGACGACTTCGTTGCCGCGGCGCGCGACTGGCCACACCGTCCAGCGCTGGTGCACAACGGGACATCCATCACCTACCGGGAGCTCGAAGATCGGGTTCGACTCGCGGCCCTACACGTTCACTCTGAGACGCCGCGGGTCACGAAAATGCCCGGACGCATCGGCGTGCTGGTATCACACGATCCCGCGGTGGCGCACCAGCTGTTGGGGGTGTTGCGGGCCCAAGCCACGTACTGCCCCATCGACGCCTCGCTACCGGCCGGGCGGGTGCAAGCGCTCACCACGGCCATGGGTGTCGACCGCCTGCTATCCGCACCGCAAGATCCCCGAGCAGACGTCGAGAACGGCCTCCCGGAGCTGCGCTGGCGTCCGAACGACGCCGCCTATGTTCTGTGCACCTCGGGCTCGACCGGCACGCCCAAACCCGTTGCGGTGTCGCGGTCTGCGCTGACCGTCACAGTGCGGGCACTGCGTTCGCTCTTCGCCCTCACTCCCGCGGACCGTGTGTTGCAGTTCGCCTCGCTCGGCTGGGACACCTGCCTGGAGGAGATCCTGCCCGCCCTGACTGCTGGGTCGGCACTGGTCTTCGACGACGCTGCTCACAGCGGTTCGTTCCCGGCCTTCGTGCGCATGCTCGCAGAGCAGGCGATCACCGTCGTGGATCTGCCCACGGCGTTCTGGCACGAACTCGTACTCTTCCTGCACGAGGAGCGGATCTCCTTCCCGGACAGCGTCCGGCTCGTGGTCATCGGCGGGGAGCGTGTCGATCCCACTCGTCTGGAGCAGTGGCGGGCTCTCGATCTCCACGACGTCTGCCTGCTCAACACCTACGGGTGCACTGAGACGACGATGATCACGCACGCCGCACAACTCAGCGGACCGGGAACTGGACCCCCGAACGGTGCGCACCAGGAGGCGCCGATCGGTCGGCCACTCCCTCACGTGCGCGACCATGTCACCCTTGACGGTGAGCTGCTGGTGTCCGGACCTGGCTTGGCCACCGGGTACCTCGACCTGCCCGAGTTGACTGCAACCTCGTTCACGGTCGCCGACCACGGGACGGGGCCGGCCCGCTGGTTCCACACCGGGGACCTCGTCCACCGAGCCGGCGGGACGCTGTATTCGCTTGGGCGAGTGGACGAACAGCTCAAAGTACTCGGTGTTCGGGTCCATCCAGCGGAGGTCGAGGCGCAGCTGAACGCCCATCCGGCGGTCACCGGCGCCGTCGTCGTCGGTGAGAGGCTCCTGGGACGAACGTCATTGACGGCGTACGTGGTCGCGAGCCGACCCACCACCACCGCCGAACTGAAGGCATTCCTGCGCGAGCGCCTACCCGGGCAGTTCGTGCCTACGCGCGTGAATTTCGTCGCGGCGCTGGCGTACACCGCCAACGGCAAGGTCGACCGTGCGGCAACACGCCAAGCCCACGTCAACGGAAACAACCAAGGAGCAAATCGGTGAGTCCCGAACATATCGTCGAGATCTTCCGGCGGGTCCTGAAAACCACCGAGGTGGACGAACACTCCGACTTCTTCGAGCTCGGGGGTGACTCGTTGCTGGCAACCAGGGTACTGAGCGCGATCGCTCGCGACTTCGGGATGGAACTCGTGTACGACGATCTCGTCGAGAACCCCACGGCTACTGATCTATTCGATCTCGTTGCGGTGGTGGCGCCATGATTGGGGCCAGCGCGCGTGTCGTCGTGGTCGGCGCCGGCCTCGCCGGCTTGATCGCGGCCCGCGACGTGGCCGCGTCAGGAGCCGAGGTCACCGTCCTGGAGGCCCGCGACCGGGTGGGTGGTCGCATGCGCGGTGTGCCGATGTCCTCGGGTGTCGTCGCCGACGGAGGCGCGGCCTACCTCGGACGACAGCACACCGAGCTGCTTCAGCTCGTCAACGATCACCGCCTCGACCTGGTGTCCACTGGCATGAGCGGTGAGAGCACCTTCCTGATCGACGATCAACGCACGACTACTGCGAGCAGGGTGCCGCCACTGGACGCCGTCGCGCTCGGTGACCTGTTCGACCGTCTCGAAGATCTGGTCGAGACAGTCCGGCCGAATGCGCCGTGGCTGACACCCGACGCCGAGCGCCTCGACTGGCTTTCTGCGCAACGGTGGCTCGAGGACGGGATCGCGCGTCCAGACGCACACACCTTCTTTCCACTTTTCCTCGGCGAGATGATGGCCGCCGATCCCGCGGCGATCTCCGTACTGCACATGGCTTTTTACCTTCGATCCGGCGGAGGGCTCCGATACCTCAACGCTTTCGAGGGTGGGGCGCAGCAGTGGCGGATCGACGGTGGTGCCCACCTTCTCGCAGAGGAGCTGGCGGAGCAACTCGGTGATCGGGTGCACATGGATCAACCTGTCGCGGCTATCGATCAGGACGATCACGGTGTGGTCGTGCGTTGCGTCACCGACACCGCCCACCGGCAGTCTGAGTTCCGGGCTGATCGCGTGATCGTCGCAGTACCGCCACTACTCGCTCAGCGCATCGACTTCCGTCCGGGTCTGGGCACACCCCGGGCTACCTCCGCCACGGGACGCGGCTGCGCGATCAAAGTTCACCTGGGCTACCGGTCGCCTATCTGGCGTGAGGGCGGGCTCTCCGGGTGGTCGATGAGCACCAGCGGGCCGCTGCTGTCGACGGTCGATGACTCGCCTTCCGATGAGTCCGCGGGTGTGCTGACGGGGTTTGTCACCGGAGCGGCAGCGTCTGCCTTCTCCGCGTTGTCGCCGGCCGGTCAGAAGGACGCGGTACTCGACCATGTCGCGCGACTCTTCCCGCAGCTTCCTCCACCGGACACCTGCTCGGTAACCGACTGGATCGCCGAAAAGTACAGCAAGGGCTGCTACGCCGCGTTGTTCGGGCCGGGCGACTGGCTTCGCCTGGGACCGACACTCACCGAGCCGCACGGACGGATCCATTGGGCAGGCACGGAGACCAGCCTGGAGTACTTCGGCTTGATGGAAGGCGCGATCAGGTCGGGTCGACGCGCCGCGGCCGAAGTGATCGATGCGGCAGATGCCACAACCGACTCATCGAAGGTGCTGGTCCGATGAGTACGGTCTTCGAGAGCGACGGGTCTGACTTCACCGCGGTCACCGAGCAGCCGTACATGTACGTGCGCAGGCTGCTGGTCGAGCCGGACTGGCGGCGATATCCAGGCTGGGCGAAGGTGTCCCCCTCCGATTGGCACGATCCGCAATGGCAGCGGGCGCACTCACTCAAGAACATCGGTCAACTTCGTGCCGTGATGGGCGATCTCCTCGATGAGGAGTTCTATGCCGACCTGGCTGCCGATCAGCAGCACCGAGCAACGATGTCGATGCTGTTGCCGCCGCAGATGCTCAACACCATGGCGCCGCAGTGGGATTCGGCACGTGACACGCTCACGAAGCTGTTCTATGCCGATCCGATTCGGCGCTACATGCTCCCTGTGCGCAGCGATCGTCACCCCGAATGGTGCTCGCACCCCTACGCCGAACGGGATTCGCTGCACGAGAGCGATATGTGGGTGGTGGAGGGCCTGACCCATCGGTACCCGACCAAGGTCCTTGCCGAATTGGTGTCGACGTGTCCGCAGTACTGCGGTCACTGCACACGGATGGATCTCATCGGCAACTCGACGCCGACTGTCACCAAGACGAGACTGACTCTCCAGCCGGCTGATCGGCAACGACAGATGCTCGATTATCTGCGCGCCACCCCGACGGTTCGCGACGTCGTGGTCTCCGGGGGTGACGTCGGCAATGTTCCCTGGCCGCGGTTGGAGTCGTTCATCTCGCAACTGCTGGAGATCGACACGATCCGCGACATCCGACTGGCCACCAAGGCGCTGGCTGCCTTGCCGCAGCACTGGCTGCAGACGAAGGTGCTCGACGGCGTCAACCGGGTGGCGCAACTCGCAGCCGGACGAGGTGTCAATCTGGCGTTGCACACGCACATCAACCATGTGCAATCGGTGACTCCACTCGTCGCCGCCGCGGCCCGCGCCCTACTCGACGCCGGGCTTCGAGATGTGCGAAACCAAGGTGTCCTGATGCGCGGCGTCAACGCCACAACTGAGGACCTTCTCGATCTGTGCTTTGCGCTGCAAGGTGAGGCGAACATCCTCCCTTACTACTTCTACATGTGCGACATGATCCCCAACGCCGAGCACTGGCGGACACCGCTGTGGCACGCACAGCAGCTGCAACTCTCGATCATGGGTTATCTACCCGGCTTCGCGACACCACGTGTGGTCTGCGATGTTCCCTTCGTCGGAAAACGCTGGGCACACCAGGTAGTTCGCTACGATCGCAACCTCGGAGTCTCCTACTGGAACAAGAACTACCGCACTGTTCTGGAGGGTGCGGACGACGACGCCCTGAACCGGTCGTACCCGTACTTCGATCCGATCGACACCCTGCCGGAACTCGGCAAAGCGTGGTGGCGCAAGAACGGCCACCGAACCTGCGAAACAACACTTCTCGCTGACGAGAGTGACTCTTCCGAGCCCGCCCCGATCGGCGGCACCGTATGTGAACCGTACGGTGCCGCCGTTGGGGTGAACAGGCAGCAAGCGTCGACTCTGCATCTGAACGTCCGCAGAGACGAGGAGGCGCTGGATATGCGAGACATGGCGACCACCCGAGGCGTCACAGAATGACTGCGCCGCCCCTCGTTCGCCGGTTCAGATCCACGATCCGTCTCCGGTCGGAGTCTGCCGACCGGGTGATGAAACAGGTCACTGAAGCCAAAGCGCGGGCGAGCCAATGGAAGAAGATGCGCCGACGGCACGTGATCGCGACGGACGCGGTTGCTGTGGTGGTGGCTGTGACGGTCGCTCAAGTCGCTCGGTTCGGTCTTCCGGAGTCGACCAGCCCCGGGACGGGTGATCACTGGCGATACGTGACCGCGTGCTCGATCATCCTGGCGGTCGTCTGGCTCGCCGCCCTGGGATTGCAGGAGTCATGGGATCTCTCGCTGACGGGAATCGGTTCGGAGGAGTATCGCCGGGTGGTCACCTCGACCGCGTGGGCTTTCGGCATCATCGCTGTCACGGATCTGCTCCTCCAGCTCGGATTGGTCCGCGGCTATCTGGCCATCGCACTACCGGTCGGTCTGGTGGGGCTACTTGCGGGAAGACACCTTCTGAGAAGGGATCTCGCCAGGAAGAGGTCGCGTGGTGCGTTCACGAGCCAGGTGGTCGTGCTGGGAAAGCCACGTTCGGTGATAGCACTGTGCAACACCTTCAATCGGTGCAGTCATGCCGGCTACCGTGTGGTCGGCGCCTGCTTGCCTGACTACCAGGGCAAGGTCGGTCTCGAGATCGACACCCGGACCGGGCCCGTGCCGGTGCTGGGTAATCAGCATTCCGTCGCGGAGGTGGTGAGCCTCACCAACGCGGATGCACTCGCCGTCACTTCTGCTGAGCACCTCGGCCACGAGCACATGCGAACCCTGACTTGGCAACTCGACTCGTTGGGAACTGACCTCATCGTCATGCCGGGCATGGTCGACATCGTCGGTCCCCGACTGAAGATCCGCCCGATTGACAACATGCCGCTCTTCCACGTGGCACGACCCCGCCACGACGGAGCGTTGCACTACCACAAGCGCTTCTTCGACCTGGTCGTGGGAACCATCGCGTTGGTCCTGCTCAGCCCCGTGATGTTGGTGGTTGCGGCGGCGATCAAGTGGCACGACGGCGGACCGGTGTTCTTCTGCCAAGATCGTGTCGGTTACAACGGAATTCAATTTCGTATCGTGAAGTTCAGAACGATGAAGCCGGAGTCCGAGGCTGAATTGGAGACGGAGCGGATCGTTTCTGGACAGTCGGATGGGATCTTCTTCAAGTCGGCCACGGACTCGCGCATCACACCGATCGGCCGGTGGCTCCGGAAGACCAGCATCGACGAGATCCCCCAGCTGTTCAACGTTCTCGCCGGTTCGATGAGCATCGTCGGTCCCCGACCGCTGGTTCCCGGCGAGGGGTCTTCTGTCGAGTACTTCATCGAGCGCAGGGGTCTCGTCAAACCAGGAATCACCGGTCTGTGGCAGGTGTCCGGGAGATCGGACGTATCCGCTGCCGAGCGCATTCGCTTGGACCACTTCTACGTCGACAATTGGTCCTACGTACAGGATTTGGTGATCGTCCTGCGGACGGTGCGGACAGTTCTCCAACGCCACGGAGCGTATTAGAGCCATGACACGGAACGGAACATTGATGAAGTCCTCGAGTGTGACGCACGCCGAGATGACCGACTCACATGCTGTCGGCGGAATGTCCGACTCGAGCGTGTCGGACTCTGTCGCACGATACGGTGCAGAATTCAGCGCGGACTCGTTGGCCGGCCTTCAGGTGTGCGTGGTCGCGTGCCATTTCCGCCCCGAATCGTCGGGTAGCGCACCCTACAACTCGTTGCTCGTCGACACCCTTGCCGATGCCGGCGCCGCTGTGAAGGTCGTCACCGGCGTTCCGCACTACCCCGAGTGGCGCGTGGTCGACCCCCAGTATCAGACCGGGCTGAGATGGCGTGAATCACCGGCCCGAGCGACGGGTGCCGGCTCGGTCGACATCGTGCGACTACGCCATGCGGTTCCGCGCAATCCCGGCCTCCTCGGGCGAATGCGCCTGGAACTGAGTTTCGCGGCGCTGAGCGCTCCTGCTGTCCTCGCGACACGTGCCGACATCGTGATCGCCGTGACGCCGTTGCTGGGCGCTGCGGTGGCCGGCATGGTGGGCCGGCGTCGACGTCCGTTCGGCGCCATCGTGCATGACCAGGTGGGCAAAGCCGCGGTTCAATCGGGAAGTACGGGTGGACGCGTCGCGAATCACATTGCAGCAGCTGAGTATTCCGTGCTGCGACGCGCCGACCGCGTCGGCGTCGTCACGGAGGGGTTCCGGCCGGCGCTGGTTGCGGGAGGAGTGGACGATCGACGGATCGTCGAGGTACCCCTGTTCTCTCATGTCACTCCTGCGAATCTCGCTCCAGCGGCGGCCAGACGCGCACTGGGCTGGCGCGACACCGGCCGTCTCACTGTTGTGCACACCGGGAACATGGGGATGAAACAAGGCCTGGATCATGCCTTGAAGGCTGCCCGAGTCGCTGCCGTGCGTTACCCGGGCGAATTCGAGTTCGTGTTCGTGGGGGACGGCAACACGAGGCAGGCGTTGGAACACCAGGCCCGCGGACTGGACGGGGTTCGGTTCGTCGATCCAGTCGCCGAGGCGATCTACCCACTCACCCTGGCTGCGGCAGACGTGCTACTCGTCCACGAACGCCCTGGGGTCAGGGAGATGTCGCTACCCAGCAAGCTCACCTCGTACACGACCGCATCGCGACCCATCCTTGCGGCGGTCGCCGAAAGCGGTATCACCGGATCGTTGTTGAGCTCACGCGACGCCGCATTGCTGGTGCCGAACGGCGATCCAGAAGCGCTCGTCAGCGGCCTGTGTGAAATCCGGTCCGACGATGCGCTGCGTGTCCGCCTCACCGAGAACGCAAGGCGGCTCGGGCAGGCGGAGTTCTCCGAACGTCGCGGCCGGCAGCACTTCGTGACGTTCGCCAAAGCGCTCGCCGACTCCTCGGGACGAAGGAAGGGACAAGAATGAAGAAGGCTGTCATCACCGGGATCACCGGCCAGGACGGGTCGTACCTCGCTGAGCTTCTCCTCGACAAGGGCTACGAGGTGCACGGCCTGATCCGTCGATCATCGACGTTCAACACCTCGCGCATCGACCATCTCTACGTGGATCCGCACGATCCGGATGCCCGGTTGCATCTGCACTACGGGGATCTCCGGGACGGAGCCCGTCTGGTGACGCTGCTGTCCCAGATCTCGCCCGACGAGGTGTACAACCTCGGCGCGCAATCGCATGTCCGGGTGAGCTTCGACGAGCCGGAACACACCGGCGACACGACAGGTATGGGGTCGATCCGGCTGTTGGAGGCGGTGCGGCTCTCAGGAGTGCAATGCCGGTTCTATCAGGCGTCGAGCTCGGAGATGTTCGGCGCGTCGCCGCCCCCTCAGAACGAAGAGACACTGTTCTATCCGCGGTCGCCCTACGGGGCCGCAAAGGTCTACTCCTACTGGGTCACCAAGAACTACCGCGAGGCCTACGGCATGTTCGCGGTGAACGGAATACTGTTCAACCACGAATCCCCGCGCCGCGGCGAAACGTTCGTGACCCGGAAGATCACCCGGGCGGTCGCGCGGATCAAAGCCGGGCTGCAGGACGACCTGTATCTGGGCAATCTCGACGCCGTCCGTGACTGGGGTTACGCACCCGAGTACGTGGACGGCATGTGGCGGATGTTGCAGGTCGACGAGCCGGATGACTACGTACTGGCGACAGGCCAGGGCCACACTGTCCGGGACTTCGTGAGCATCGCTTTCGAACGGGCGGGGCTCGATTGGCAGGACCACGTGAGGTTCGACTTGGGATATGTCCGTCCGACCGAGGTCGACGCGCTGATCGGTGATGCATCGAAGGCAGCGCGAGTGCTGGATTGGAAAGCCGAGGTACGAACTCCTGATCTTGCCGCGATCATGGTGGATGCCGATATCGAAGCTCTGCGCTGTGCGGGCACGCCATGGGTCGATACGCCCCAGTTGGCCGGCCGGGTATAGCGAACCGATCCCATGGCGACACGGACAGGTGACCCGGAGTGCATGCGAATACTCCACGCGGTCACATTGCTCACCCCGGACGGTGCGTACGGCGGACCCGTGCGGGTCTCGCTCAATCAGGCCTCGGCACTGCGCATCCGCGGTCACTCGGTGACACTCGCGGCGGCGGAGCGAGGGTTCGACGTGAGACCCACCTGGGCGGAGGGTAACCCACTTGTCGTCCGGCCCGCTGTGCGGTTGGTCCCTCGCGTCGGGTTCGCAGGTCTGTCTGCGCCCAGTCTCGTGACATGGTTCCTTCGGTCGCACAGCCAGTTCCACGCTGCACACGTCCATCTCGCGCGCGACCTCGTCCTGTTACCACTGGCAGTGGCCATGATGCGGATGCGATTGCCCTATGTGCTGCAGGCCCACGGCATGCTCCTGCCGGAAGCACATCCGCTCGCACCGATGATCGACCGCACGATCGTTCGGAAACTGTTGTGCCAGGCACACGAAGTCTTTTATCTGACGACGGATGAGCGTGACGCACTCGATGAGATCGCCGGCGGGAACGCTCGACTCACCCCGCTCCCGAACGGCGTACCGCTGTATCCGGCGGCGACACACTCGCGGCGGGTACCCGAGGTTCTCTACTTGGCACGGCTCCATCAGCGCAAGCGCCCCGTTGACTTCGTCGCGGCAGCAAAAGAGTTGAACGCGAGAGGGATAACCGCGGATTACACGCTCATCGGGCCGGACGAAGGCGAAGGCAGGAAGGTTCAGGAGCTTGCCGCCCAGGCGCCCAACATCAACTGGGCCGGCCCGGTAGAAAGTGGGGCGGGTCCGGCACGCATGCAGCAGGCATCCATATTCGTACTACCGTCGCTGAGCCCGGAGCCCTACCCGATGGCCGTGCTCGAAGCGATGTCTGTCGGCCTCCCCGTCGTCGTGACAGATCAGTGTGGGTTGGCGCCCATGGTCCGAAAATACGACTGCGGCATCGTCATCGAACCCGGACCGTCGAACATTGCCCGGGCCGTCGACCACCTACTCTCAGCGCCGGACATCGCACGGAGACTGGGTGAACGTGGGCGCAGCGCCGTCAAGCATGACCTCGGTATGTCGTATGTGGGCCAACGGTTGGAGATGAGCTACTCCGCCGCGGCACATTTCCGCAGGTGGCTGCCATGACATTGCGGCATTCCTCGTGGCGATCCGCGATCGTGACTGTGGCGCTGGCATTTCTACTCGTGGCGGCGACGGCCGGGGTAACCGTCGTTCTCACGAGCCGTGGTGGAGAGTCGCTATCCATCCCTGCTGATGGACCGCTGCGCATTTCGGTGATCGGTGATTCGTACAGCGCGGGCTCCGACAACGACGTGACATGGCCGTCGCTGGTTGCCGCCGCATCCCCGCTCAGCATCTCCAATGTTGCAGTGGCCAACTCCAGTTATGCCGGCCGTGCGGGGCAGAGCGGACACTTCGCCGACCAGGTCGACAAGGCCCTCGCCTCCAAGCCTGATGTGATCGTCGTCTTCGGTGGTGTCGGCGATGTGGCGCTTCCCGACCAACAGATCACTCAGTCGGCCGTCGATCTGTTCACCGAACTCAGCAGACGAGCCCCCGACGCCTCGCTCGTCGTGTTCGGTCCCATCTGGCATCAGCACCCGGTGCCTGGTGTCTTCATGACACTCGACTCGGATATCGCGAAAGCTGCCAACGGCACTCACACAACCTATGTGTCTCTGATCGAGGAGAAATGGCTTGCTGCCGACGGTTTGATGCGGCGGAATGTGGCACCGACCGACGAGGGTCAGTCCGTGCTGGCACAACGCTTGAGGCCACTTCTCCTGGCACAGATCCGCGGTGCCAGCAGGACGGTCGTCCCATGATCGCCGGATTCCACGGTTGCGTCGCGATGCCCCGTCGATCAACGATTCTTCTCGTCGTCCTCTCGATCGCGGCTGCCATAGCTGTCCCTCGTGTCATCCTGGACGGATCTGCAACGGGCTCAGACGGGCCACCACTGCAGACCATCGCTGCTCCACCCACCCTGCCGAGTCGGGTGGCACCCGCTGTCCTGTTCATCGGTGACTCGTACACCAAGGGTCCGACCACGCCGGATCTGAGCTACGGCTGCCTGACGGCGACGGCACTGGGGTGGGAATGCAACATCGCTGCGGAGGGCGGAACGGGCTACCTCAGCGGGGGCCCCGGACATCGTCTCGAGGTCACCCAACCCGACTTGCCGTCCACATCGTTCGTAGAGCGGTTACCGCGTCTGCGAGAGATGTATCGGGCGGACGTGGTGGTCCTCGACGGTGGCCGAAATGACATGCAGTTCGCGACCTCCGA
Source organism: Mycobacterium kyogaense (assembly GCF_003254575.1). Taxonomy (GTDB): domain Bacteria; phylum Actinomycetota; class Actinomycetes; order Mycobacteriales; family Mycobacteriaceae; genus Mycobacterium; species Mycobacterium kyogaense. The sequence continues at coordinate 183,955 of NZ_QJUA01000001.1, forward strand.
CGTCGATCCGATCTTCGCCTACACCGTGAAGCAGGTCGTCGAATCCTGGCCGAACAGCCACGTCATCGTGATCGGACCATGGTTCCTCAACGAGCCGGTGATCAGGCCGCCATCTCTGGCGGGGGAGACGATAGGCCACGAGTTCCGGTCGGTTCTTCGCTCCAACCCCGAGTTCGACGATGTCGAATTCATCGATCCTGGAGCGCTGGGCTGGTTCGTCGGTATCGACACATCGCCGTACGTGGGCGACGACGGGATTCACCCCACCTTCGCCGGAGTGAAGAAGATCGCTGAGCTGCTGACCAGAGCATTGAAGGCGCAGGGGGTCACGCATCCATCATGAACTCGACTCTGACTGATTACGTGTTCGTGCTCCGGTGCTGGTGGCGGATCCCCGTCGCGTTCACCCTGCTGTCGGTTCTCACAACAGCGTTGTTCTTCATCGCGAAGCCGCCCGAATATGCTGCCAAGGCAGTGCTTTTCGTGACGACCCCTCGGGACGACGAGCGGAGCTTCTACGAGGGGGACGACTATGCCAGGCAGCGAGCCGACACCTACTTCGCCCTGAGTAGGAGTCCGGAGATCGCCAAGAGGGTGATCGACGACCTCGGAATGGACATCGCCCCAGAGGAGATGATCGACCGCGCCAACCTCTCCCCGGTCCATGACACCGTGCTCTTGCAATTGACGACGACGGGTGACACCCCGCTGCAGGCCCAAGCGATAGGCAACGCTTACATCGAGGAGCTTCGCCGAAGTATCAACGCGCTGGAAACGGTGTCGGCGGGATTGGCTCCCCGGGTGGACTTGATTCCCGTGAGGGCGCCGTCCTCGGAGGGACGGGCCGGGATGTTGCCGCTCGGGCTGGTCCTCGGCATCGCAGCAGTCATCGGCCTGATCGCCGGTGCTTTCGTCGCCGTGGTCGTGGCCCTCCTCGACGGGCGGATTCGTCGCCCCGAGGATGCCGCGGAAGCCACAGAGACTCCTGTGCTGGCGACTGTCCGTTCGGTGCCGTGGCAGTCCCCGGAATCTCGACCGTGGGACGAAGAGTCCGGCCGGCAGCTTCGAGGCACCTTGGACCGGCTCGCGATCCTCGGATCAAAGGTCATCATGGTGGCCTCGGCCGAACGAGCCGCAGGAAAAACCGGCATCGCCCTGATCGCGGCACGAGCACTGGCCAGCAGAGGTTCCACCGTCGCCATCGTCGACTTCGATTCGCGAAGCTCTCAGTTGGCCCGGGCTCTCGGGCTGGACGACGCGCAGACCGTCAGCGGGCTCGTCCACGGCGGTGCGTCGCAGCACCAGTCGCGGATCGCTGTGCAGACGATGGCTTTCGCGCAGTGGCGCGGAATCACCGTCATCCCGTTCGGTCCGAACGAGGGAGACCCGGGAGCGACAGCTGATCACCCGGGCACGGCGCGAATGTTCGACGAACTCCGCAGCAGATACGACTGGGTCATCGTGGACACCCCCGCGGTGATCGAGTTCAGCGATGCAGTGCGATTAGTTCGACACGCCGATGCCGTCGTGCTTGTCGCCAGGGCGCGACAGACCACATTCGATGCGTTGCGTTCGGCATGCCAACAGTTGACGCTCGCGGCCGGACAGGTGCTCGGGGTGGTGTTCGTCGTCCAGAGCGCTCCCGCGCAGCGACGAGGTCGTCTGGGCCGCAGCGAAAGTCCCGTCGACGACGCCGCCGGATCGTCCGGCCGGCAGGCATTCCCAACTTCGATTCCAACGAGGAGACCGTGATGGACTTCCAGACCGTCGTCAGCGCGATACGGCGTAGGTGGTGGGTACTCGCGATCACCGCGCTCATCGGAATCTTCGTCGGGAACCTGTGGAGCAGTCACGAGGTTCGTGAATACACCGCGACGACAAGACTGTTCGTCGCGGCCACCGGCGGGGGCAACAGCTCATCTGAGGCCTACTCCGGCGGCCAGTTCTCAGAGCAGCGCGTTCAGTCATACGCACAGATGATCTCTGGTCAGCAATTGACCAGGCGCGTCATCGACAGATTGCATCTGCAGTTGTCGGCCGATGAGCTGTCGTCGAGGGTGAACGCTGCCATCGTGCCGCGAACGGTGCTCCTCGATCTGTCCGCAACCGATCCGTCTCCTGAACGCGCCACGGAAATCGCGAACGCGCTGGCGGAAGAGTTCATCCAGTACGCGGGTCCGCTGGAGACGCCGGTCGGAGAGAGCACGCCTCGCGCGACGATCACAGTGGTGAACCGCGCCCAGATACCGACGACACCGAGTTCTCCGAATGTCGTCACGAACGCCGTGTACGGGTGCATCGGCGGCCTGATGATCGGCCTGCTGTGCCTTTCGTTGATCCCTGTCATATCGCGACGCATCACTTCGGCCGAAGAACTCGGCCGGCTCACGGGTGCACCTACTTCAGGCCCTCTGCTGGTGCCTGATCCTGACGCCTCTCCCCAGCACAACCTGTTCGACACCTCGTGCTCTGAGGAGTCAGAGGGTCTTCGACGCCTCCGGGTGCAGCTGGATGCGCATGATCCAGCGCCGCAGGTCCTCCTCGTAGCACCGGCTACCGCTGGTCGAGCAGCCGTCGCGCTCGGAGGCGGTATCGCTGCGGCATTCGCCGAAACGGGACGCAGCACCGCACTCATCAGCGCAGATTCCTCACTGGACGCCACCTGGTTCGGCGTGGCAGGTGACAGCCCGGGACTGACAGATCTGCTCGGCGGCCGTGCAGGATTCGATGACGTGCTCCACAGCACCGTCCGTCCCCGGTTGTCCGTCGTCACTCACGGCGGGAGCCATGCCATCGAGGCGTTGCTCTCATCGGCGGCGATGAGCGCTTTCGTCGACGACCTTCGCAAGGAGTTCGATCGCGTGGTGATCGTGACCGGGTCCGTGAACGACAGCAGCGCTGCGTCGGTCTTGTCAGCGGTCGTCGATGCCGATCTGTTGGTTGTCGACACGTCGAGGTCACACCGCGGAGACGTGACCAGAGCCATCGGCGAACTCACCGCGGCGCGGGCTCATCTCCTGGCCGTGGTGATGGCCAAGGTAAAGGCCCCCGAGCATCTCCAGCAGACGTCGAAAGGCTTCCGATGAACGAGCTGGCCTGTGTCGACCGGATTCCCGGCACGATGTCGGAGCCGGGCCGCCGCTTCTCCCTCGATGGGTTCACCGGGCGGGGATACGAGCGCGGCCGCAGCATCGGCGTCCAGGTTCTGTGGCTGATTGCACGAGAAATTCTGATGAAGTGGTGGTGCCCCAACCGATTTCGAATCATGGTTCTTCGGATCTTCGGTGCCAGAATCGGTGCCGGAGTCCTGATTCGACACCAGGTCAAGATCCACTGGCCGTGGAAACTGGAGGTCGGAGCCAACTCGTGGATAGGCGAGGAGGTGTGGATACTGAACCTCGAGCGCGTGACGATAGGGTCCAACACCTGCATCTCCCAGGGAGTGCTCATCTGCACCGGAAGCCATGACCGACGCAGTCCCACATTCGAATTCGACAACGCTCCCATCGTCATCGGAGATTCTGTGTGGGTCGCGACGCGTGCGACCGTCCTGCGAGGGACATGCATCGGAGACGGTGTCACCATCGGAGCAACGGTGGTGGCGAGCGGCGATGTGCCCCCCGAGACGACCCTGCTTGCGAGCGAATCGCGCGTCCAGCGTTCCTGAACCGAACGAGAGGCAACTGTGTACAACGAACCCAAGATCTACGTGGCCGGACACCGCGGCATGGTCGGATCAGCCATCACGCGTCGCCTCCTCGAGGAGGGGTACGCCCATGTTGTCACCCGCTCTCACGATGAACTGTCCTTGGACGATGCGGCGGCGGTGGAGCAATTCTTCGCTGCAGAGCGCCCCGATGTCGTGGTGCTCGCTGCTGCGAAGGTCGGCGGCATCATCGCGAACGCGACGTTGGGCGCCGACTTCATTCGCGAGAATCTGATGATTCAGACGAATGTCATCGACTCCGCCTACCGCAACGGAACTCAGAAGTTCATGTTCCTCGGATCGAGTTGCATCTATCCCAAACACGCGGAACAACCGATCACGGAGGAGGCGCTCCTCACCGGTGCACTGGAGGAGACGAATCGGCCGTACGCAGTCGCGAAGATCGCGGGCATCACGATGTGTGAGGCCTATGCGGAGCAATACGGCTTCCACGCATTCGCGGTGATGCCGTCGAACGTGTACGGGATAGGGGACAACTTCCACCCGGAACACTCTCACGTCGTCGCAGGCTTGATGCGCCGTTTCCACGAGGCGAAGCTATCGGGCCAGCCGAAGGTCGTCGTGTGGGGGAGCGGATCACCCCTGCGAGAGCTCATCGACGCCGATGACCTGGCAGATGCCTGTGTCTTCCTCCTCCGCAACTATGACGGCCGCGGCATCATCAACGTGGGTTCAGGGCAGGAGATTTCGATTCGTGATCTAGCACTCCTGATGCGGATGGTCGTCGGATACGACGGCGAGGTCGAGTTCGACGCAACCCGGCCAGACGGCACGCCGCGCAAGCTCATGGACAACAGTAAGTTGAGGGCCCTCGGTTGGCAGCCGACTCTCTCGATCGAGTCCGGGCTGAAGAAAATGTATGCCTGGTTCGTCGAGTCGCACCCCGGCGTTCGTTGAGAAGGAGGCCGGTTCGTGAAGAAGAAGGTCGAGATGCTCGTCTGGCTTCTGCCGGGCAGCGGGCTGAAGAACAGGCTCTTGCGGATGTTCGGCCATGATGTTGCTGCGTCTGCGCACATCGCGCCGCTCCTGGCGGTGAATGTCGGCCGTGCTGTCATCGGTGAGAATGCAATGATCGCTCCGCTGAACATCTTTCGCCGTATTCGCCTGCTGAAGGTGGGCGACGGGGCATCGATCGGATCGCTCAACACGATCTCCGCGCATCCCGCCTATCAAGCGTTGCATCCAGATGTCGGGGTTCTCGTCATGGGTGACGGCGCGATCATCACGAGTCGACACAACATCGATTGCTCCGGAAATGTGGCGCTCGGCGACATGTCTGGTATCGCCGGCCAACGGACCACCATTCTCAGCCACGAGATCGACATCATGCTCGACGTGCAGTCCGCAGGATGGGTCAGCATCGGTGAACGTTCAGTAGTGCTGACCAACTGTCTGCTACTGAAGGGTGCAGTGCTGCCGCCTCATTCGCTGCTGGTCGCGAACTCTATGTTGAGCAGGCCGAGAAAGGCGCATCAAGCTCCCGGTGTCTACGCCGGGTCTCCCGCGGAGTTCATCAGATCGATTTCGTTGGAGGGCGGCAGTTGGTTCGAGCGAGAGGAGAGCGCAACGACGACGCTGAGGGTTGACCTTCCCCGGAGTATGCGGTCGAACGGCAACCGTCGAGGATTCGTCGTCTCACCGGCGCCACCATCAACCGAGGAGGGCTTGGACGGCTGCGAGCGCCGGCTTGGCTGTGAAATCTGATCGGACCAGACCGTAGTTGTATTGCACGTTGCGACTTCCCGTTTCGACATCGCGGAAGTCGAAGAGGAAGATGGGGCCCCCATTGTGAAGAGACCGCAGGTAACTTATCCCGTTGGTCAGGATTTCACTCTGACGCTGCGGGGACACGCCGACCTGCTGACCGGAGAGATCGGGAGCGACAGCTCCGGGGGTGGCGGTCGACGCGCCGAATTCGGTGAACCAGATCCGCTTCCCGCCCTGGCCCTCGTTGGCCATCAGATCGCTGACGTCTTTGATCGCTCGATTCGAGTTCGACGTATCCGACGTTCCTTCGGTGGTCAGGAGCTCCGGTGTGCTGTACGGGTGCATGGCGACCGCGTCGAAGAATTCGCCTGCGCCATTGTCGTACAACCCCCTGATGAAGGTGACAGGCGACATCTCCGTCGGATTGTCCACGGCCGGGGACGTACCGCCGGTGATCACCACGGATTGTGGATCGACACTCTTGATGGCCCGATAGGATTCCTTGAGCATCGACGAGTACAAGGCCAGATTGGGCCCCGGCGCAAAGCTGTCGTCGATGTTCGGCTCGTTCCAGATCTCCCAGCTGTGAATGACATTCGAGTAGCGCTTGGCGGCTTGGGCAACGAAATCGGCCCAGGGGCCCGCGTCGGCCGGTGCCGGGTGGACGAGGTCCCGGTATTGAGGGGGAACGGCCCAGGAGGGCGCATAGGAGAGCACGCCGAGGACAGTCAGGCCTCGGCTGGCTGCGCCATTGACGAGCGAATCCGTTTCAGCCCAGTCGAATCGGCCCGGGGATCGCTCGATGAGGTCCCACTCGATCTGAAGCCGAACGGCACTGAAACGATCGGCTGCAATCTGATCGTATTGTCTGTCTCTGGTAGCGGGGTCGGTCAGCGTGACGGCTGTCACCCCTACGAGGCCCGGCGGCAGTGCCGCAGTCGAGGGCAGGGGCCTCGCGAAAGAATCAGGCGGCCCGACCGTCTGGCATCCGACGATTGCGATGACCAGACCCACGATGACGCCTACGGCCAATCGTGGAACCGGAGCGGGGCGTTGGCCTCTCAGGACATTCACCGTCTGGCTCCCCTTCGATCGACAACCCGAGAGTGCGGCGTCACCGGTTCTCTCCGAGCAAGAATGCCCCGCGGTCGGCTGATCTGCAATGGGCGCGTCGCGCACGCACTGTTCGCCGGCGTCGGACTGCCCCGATGAACGGCGTGGTCACGCAGCCCAGGCTCATCAGCGGTCAGAACGCCGAGAACTCGCTCGTCTCACACGTCGTCGCTCCTTCGCGCGGGTCACTCGAGAGGCGGCGGGAGACCGCACGCCGAGCGCTCACCGTCGTTGTGCTGATCGCGCTGGGTGCGACGACAGCGATTCAGATCCAAGGGTTCACGTTGACGATGCTGGCCCCGATTTGCCTTCTGCTGGCGCCGGCGTTGCTCTTGACCCGCCCGACGCTCGGCCAGTGGCTACCGCTCGTCCTCGCCCTGACCGGATTCGCTGCGTTCTGCATTTCGGCCCAGATCAACCATCTGAGTCTCGTCGATCAGCGAGTGCAGCAGTGGGCGGCGTTCGCGGTCTACTTCGCGGGATTCCTGGTACTCGCCGGCAGGGACCTCCTCCGCATCTTCGCGATCTACTGCGGAATCGCGATCGGCGCAGCGGCGTACAGCGTCTTCCATGTCGGGGCATCCGCCGACACCTATGATTCGACCGCGGAGTTGTGGAAATATGGCTTCGGGCAATGGATTGTGCTCGTCCTGATCTTCTGCCTGGTTCTCATGAAGGTGCCTCTTCCGCTTCAAGCGTTGGCGCTATTGCTCGTCGCGGCCTACAGTCTGAGCGCTGGTTACCGTTCACTGGCGACCAATTGCGCGCTCGCGACCGTGATAGCGCTGGTGGGATGGGTCGCCGGCAACCGAGTTCCCCGATGGGTGCAAGTCGCACTCGTCGCGCTGTCGGGGACAGCAATGTATGCCATCGTGCCACGCCTGGCCGCCGACGGGCTCCTCGGCGATGCGATCGGGCGAAAGACGGAAACGCAACTCGCCGAGGGTGTTCCGCTGATACTAGCCGGGCGGACGGAGTCTCCGCTGTCGATGTCGGCCATCCTCGAGCGCCCGTGGTTCGGCTGGGCCAGTGCGAACAACATCAGCGCGGAGGCTTTCGACCGCGCCAAGTCGCTGGCAATCGCCCTCGGCTTCGATCCTGCCGTACCCATCGAGAGCGGCTGGTACTTCGCCAATGGAGACGTTTCGCTCCACTCCGTGTTACTCGGTGCATGGGCGGAAGGTGGACTCTTCGCCGCGCTGCTTCCGCTGGGACTGATGATCGCGGCGCTGGCCATGATCTGGAACGCGCCTCGATATGGGCGTTGGTCCGTTCTGGTGATTGCCGTGTCGCTGCAGGCGGTGTGGGATCTGCTCTTCTCGCCCTGGTCCTACGGATCCCTTTCGGGCTTCGCCATGCTCGCAGTTGTCTTCGCTGCGAGGCACATGCCCTCGTACTCGAACTTCGACGAGAAGGGTTTTCTCCGTTGACTACCGAACCCAGCGTGAGCGTCATCATTCCCACTGTCGGCAGAGCGAGTTTGCGCATCGCGGTCGAATCGGCGCTGAATCAGACCGTCCCACCCCTCGAGGTCATCGTCGTGGTCGATTCCGACAGCGAACCGGAATTGCCTAACTCCGAGGCTATCCGGGTACTGCGGACATCGGGTGGCGAGGGTCCCGGCCGCGCCAGACAGCTGGGGATCGATTCGGCGAGCGGCAGTATCATCGCCCTGCTCGACGATGACGATTCCTGGAGGAAGGCCAAACTCGAGAGACAACTCGCCGCGGTGCCGCGTCGTCTGGACCGTTGGATCGTTTCCTGTCGGTACGAGCGACGGGCAGACGGTCGCAAGCCGCTGACGATGCCGCGCAGGTTGATCGGTCCGCATGAACGGGTGGCTCCGTACCTGATGCAACTGGCCTCGATGAGACGAGCGCGACCGTCGATCGCGGTGCCGACACTCATGTTTCCCAGGGCGGTTGCAGATGCGGTGCCGCTGTCGGTATCGGCGGGCTCCATCCACGATGACCCTTCGTGGTTGATGAGGGTTCAGCGCGAACTACCCGATCTACCGATCCTTCAGCTTCCTGACTGCCTCGTCGAGGTCAACGTGACGGCCAACTCGGAGTCACGTCCGGGGGTGGATCGGAGTGCCGACTACATCGACTGGGGGAAAAGTGAGCTCGCTGACGAATCCAAGCGCGTGCGAGGTGACTACTTTCTCTACAGCCCCGTCAGTTCGGCGCTCGAAGCAGGCTCGTTCCGGAGCGTTCTTCGATCGATCGTCGCGAGTGTGCGATGGGGTCGCCCAGGGATCTGGGCATGGGTCTACGTCTCGACGGCGACTACACGTATCGCGCTGAGAAAGGTGCGAGGCTCGCTGAGAAGACTGTCGACGGAGAAGGATCAATGAGCTCTGCTCCGACCGTCTCGGTGATCACCATCACCTTGAACGACCTCGACGGTCTCAAGCGGACCGTCGACAGCGTTCGGGCCCAGCGGTACCCGGGACCCGTCGAACACATCGTGATCGACGGTGGATCGGGTGACGACGTCGTGGACTACCTGCGTCAGATCGAAACCGGCTTGGGGTACTGGCAGTCCGAGCCCGATGCCGGGAGGTACGACGCGATGAACCAGGGGATCGCTCGTGCATCGGGAGATCTGCTGTGGTTCCTCCATTCTCGTGACCGCTTCTCTGATCCCTACTCGCTGGCCCACGTAGTGCAGGAGATCGCGAATCGTGGTCCCGTGAGCGACCTGTGGGGATACGGCATGGAAAACCTGATCGGGCCCGACGGGGTCAGCGTCGGGTTGCAGGCACCCATGCCTTTTGACATGCGGAGGTTTCTGATGATCCAGGCGACCATCCCGCATCAAGCAGCCTTCTTTGGATCGTCCCTGGTCAGAAAAATCGGTGGATACGATCTCGAGTTCGACATCGCTGCCGATCAACTTTTCATGCTGCGCGCCGCGTTGGTGCTCGAACCCATCACCATCGAGCGCGTGGTCACCGATTTCGATATCACGGGTGCCGGCTCGGCACGCTCGGTGGATGACGTCTTCGACGACATGCGGAGGATCTGGGACTTGGTCGGCTGCTATCCGTTCGGCGGAAGGCTGACCTCGCGCGCTCTCCTGCGCTGCTGGGAACATGCGGTGAAAGCAAGGATCGCGGTGCATCCAGCAGTGACCGCCATCAGAGCGTGGTCGGTTCGCGCGCTCAGCACCAAGTTCCGACGGAGAATTCCGTGTAGCGAGGCGCCACTGTGACAGTGACCGGACATCGGGTGCTTCCCTGTCGTGCAGGACGACGAGGGATGATCGCCGGGTTCGTATCGCCGGGGGGCGAGGAGATCTGCGGGCCCAGCCGAAGGGCCACCAAAAGTTTGTCGTTCGAGGGTGTTTCTGGGGGAGTAATGAACGATCCGTTTGCCCGTAAGAGTGGCCTGCAGCGCGCCGCGCACAGTGCCGTTGATGCTGTCGTCGGTAACCGTTGGGGGTCGATCCGCAGTGTGCGGACGTATAAGCCACTCGTGGCGTTGACCTTCGATGACGGTCCGTGCAGTGAGTGGACCCCCAAGATACTGGACATTCTTGCCCACTATCGCTCACATGCAACGTTTTTCATGTTGGTGGAGAATGCGCGTCGGCTGCCGGGATTGGTGCATCGCGTCGTCGCGGAGGGACACGAGATCGGTCTGCACGGTTTCGACCACCGTCGGCTCGCCGGCGGTTCCCGGCGATCGACGCGACGGATGCTCGCCGCAGCGGCATCAGAGCTCGCAACGATCTCCGGTGAACCGGTGAAGTATTTCCGTCCCCCGTTCGGCGCTCAGACTGTGGGCTCGTTCCTGGGTGAGCGCGATGCCGGCCTCGAGACGGTGATGTGGGATCTGGACAGCTTCGACTGGAGCGGGCTGGGGGAGCGCGAGGTGGCATCCGAGGTGATCGACCGAACTGAGCCAGGGAGCATTGTGCTGTTGCATGACACCCTCGCAGATGATCCCGGTTGTTCGTTCGATCGGGCCGTTGCCGCAGAGTTGATCGTCGATGGGTTGAAGCGGCGCACTCTGCAGAGCACCACCGTCTCCGGGCTGCTGGAATCGGGCCAGGTGCGGCGCGCCGCCTACTTCTCCCTGTCGACATGGTGTGGCTCCGGTGAGCGAGCTCTGGACGAGGATCCAGACAGGACGCAGTGATGACGTCCGCTGACACCGTCCGGTATGACGCGTCGCTGCAGCCGATCGAGCGTAGGGCGATTGTCCTGGGCACGGCGTTTCGCATCGTCGGAACGCCGTTGGTGGCACTGATCGGACTGGTCAACACCGCAATGATCGTGCGCCAGACCGGAGAGGGCGTGTTCGGCGTCGTCTCACTCATCACGACCCTCAGTCTGCTCATCCCGTTTGCGGATCTCGGGATCGGCGCCGTGGTGACCAGTGCCTGCTCGCGGCCCGGTCGGTTGACTGACGACGGAGTGGCTCTGGCCACCGTGCAGCGCGGTGTGCGAATGCTCAGTGCCGTTGCAGCCGGGCTGATCCTGGTCAGCGTCGCGGTCATGGCCACGGATTCATGGCACCTGCTGATCGGGACGAACACGGGCTCGGCCGACCGCATCGCGATCACTGTGGCCGTGTGTCTGATCGCTCTGGGAATTCCCGCTGGTATCGGTATCCGGATCATCATCGGTTTGAACATGAACCCGGTGGCGGTGCTGATGACCATCGCCAATGCGGCATTCACCCTGTTGCTGACGCTGTTGCTGAAAACAACAGGTGCAGAGGGTATCTGGTACGCGATATCCGGCGCCGGCGGAGTTCTCGCTGGAAACTGTGTCGCCACGATCTTCGCTCTGCGGGTCAGTGGTCTCGGGTGGGCGGCGTTCGCGCGCCCCAGCGCGGAATTCTCGAGACGCAAGGTTCTGCACGGATCGTTGTGGATGTTCGTGTTGAGTATCGGACTGCCGCTCGGCCTTCACTCGCACCGACTGGTCCTCTCGCACGTATCGACACCACAGGAGCTCTCGCGCTATGCGTTGACCGCACAGATTTTCGGCGTGGTGTGGATGGTTTTCGACACGGCAGGGATGGCGCTGTGGCCGGTGTTCGTCAAGCGCCGAACAGCCACCATCGCTTCTACCCAGTTGTGGCTGCGGTCGGTCGCCGTGTTCGGGTTCTCGTCCGCAGTCGCCGGCGTCGGGATCGTGGCTTTTGCACCGTGGGCCACCTCCGTGTTGTCGGGCGGCCAGATTGTCGCGCCGCGGGCCTTGGCGGTTGCGTTCGCCATCATGCTGTTCGTCGAATGTGTCCACCTGCCCGGCGGGGTGATGCTGACGATGCCGCGTGAGGCCCGGTGGCAATCGTTGTGTATCACGGTCATGGGAGTGACGGCCGTGCTGCTGGGCATCTGGTGGGGTGCACGGTGGGGCGCCGCCGGAGTCGTAGCCGCAGCAGCGGTTGCCATGGTCCTGGCGCAGGTGATCCCAGACTTCGTCTGGATTCCGCGGATGCTCAGGGCTCGAGAGATGGACATTCGCGACGGCAGCACACAGAGATGACGACTGGCACACAACAGCTATCTGCGTGCATGGCGCGCAGCCAGGGCGCGGTATCCCGTCGCCCGCATCGCACTCAGTGTCGGCTTGAGCGGGGAGTTCCTCAGTCGTGCGATCGCGGTTCGCTCGGCAGTGATGCGAGCTGTCCGGAGCGTTCGCCGCCATGGCGTGGCCGTGACCTGACCCCGGGCCACTGACACCGCGCCGGTCATCGCCCGCCGCTTGTAGTCCTCCTCGCCGGGGCCTAGATCGATGCGAGCCAACCCGAGCTGCGGGGCGGCAGAGATGAGTTCGCGCAACAGAATCCACCCCGGTGCGAACTCGGCGAACGACCGGTCGAACACCGGGAACCACCAATGCAACACCGGACCGTCGCGAAGACCGAAGTGCGCCGCGAGCGGCGTATCGCCGGCGTAGACCGCTGACAGTACGCCGGCGAAGCCATCGATTCTGGTCTGAGCCAGATGGTGGATCAAGTCCCGACGACGACTCATGGCGAAGAAGTCGTAAGCTCCGGTCGCTGCGTACTGTTCGCGTTTGGTGTCGATCAACCAGTCCAGCAGCCGGGGGTCCTGGACATCCCACACGAGACGTACGTCGCCGAGTTGACGTGTTGCCTTGTTGGTCATCCTGCGCACTCGCGACAACTTGTCCCGACTTGCTTTGCTGATTCGACCCACGTAGCCGTCGAGACCACCAGTGACGTCGATGAAGGGCGCTTCCACACGGCCGTCGGACCACGGTGCGAACTCGCTGCGTGATTCTGAGATGTGGTCGAACGTCAGCGCGTGCAGCCCTGTGGTGCGCACCAATTCAAGGGGATCCACCGCCACACCCGGCGCAGTCACCGGTCCTTGGAAGTCGGCACCTGGCCAGCCGACCGGCCGGGCTCGCCGCTTGTGCACCTGGATCGGGAACCAGGTATGACCGTCGTTCACCGCCACCTGTACGTCGCCGAACATGTCGTGCACCGCCCCGGCGAAGGCCGGATGAAAGTACGGGCTGTCGAGCGCCGGGTTGCTGTCGCGGACCTCCGACCACGCCTTGCGTTGATTCGCATCGAGCGCAGTGAAATCCGTCAGTGTCCACCCCACAGAGGTCAACTTACAGGGGAGAGCAGAGACCGTGCTGCTCTTTCCGCATATGGGCGCCGGCCGGGTGAGTTGCGTTCCTGCGCAATCTACTTCACTGGCGCGGCATCGGCGGATTGCTGGGATCCGACGATGCGCGCCACCGCTGGATCTCCACACGCGTATCAGTGCTGGCATCGCCGTAGAACTGCTCGATCGTCACGTACGGAGCAGTCACATCCTTGATCTGTGGATGCGTGTACGGACCGTAGACGACGCCGGTCGGTCCCAACACCCACGCCTTGCCCGCCGCGTTGTCGACATAGACGGCGACGTGCTGAGTTTCGGTGCCGAAACGGCGCCCGTATGGCACATTCGCGATGACCGTCAGAACATGGTTCTGCCACACGCCGTACTCGAAGTGATCGTCGAGAAACACGACGTGCGCCGGACTATCCGGTGTGAGCGTGTCGCCCAGGTAGCCCGACGGAATCCCGGTTGCGTACAAGCCCAAAGCCATCGCGCCGCTGGCAGTTCCACCGGATCCGAAGTTCCAGTCAGCCTCGACGTAGGAAGCCGTGGCGTCCAACTGCGCGGTGGCGTACCCCGCTCCGCGGCCGGGACCGTTGTAGTTGATGATCGACCTCCCCCCGTAGATGGTGGGACGGGCCGAGTCGTTCGGCGTGTAGGTGAGAATCGCGGTCTGCCCGGAGTCGAACACAGCAGGATGGCTACCGTTCGGCTCGGTGCTGTAATCCTGGTAGAGGTCAGAGTGCGCCGTCGGTGATGCGCACGTGCACAACAGGAAACACAGAAATGCTCCGCAGGCGATACGAATCGACGCCGCGGCGAGCATGTCCCGGTGATTCACCGACGAGGTGGGTGGTGTCGTCATCAACGCCCTTCGGTAGGGAACCACCATGACCGTGAGTGGATGATCGCAGACACAGGGGTGGTGCCGCGAGGCTATCGCCAGGTCGGCGTGCGAGTGACCGGTTCGATGGAGGACACGAATGGAATCGGCGCCAATGGTCTGCCTCAGCAACGCAGACGGCGGCCGGGAGCAGTCATTTCTTCCGAGAGTTCGTCGGGCAGATCGGCGCTGGTCCGCGCACCGAGATTCATGCTCATCAGGCAAGGATCTAGTTCTTTCCCAGGCATCGAGGCGCACGAGACGTATGCGGAACTGAATCCATGAGTAGTTCTCGCAGACAGCGAGATTCGGTCGAGTCTGATATTGATCTGCGGGTGTGTGGCGCAAGATCGCGCCAGTCACTGGCCTAGCGTTCGGTATCCGAATTCCGTGATCGAAGAATGTCTGTTCAAATTCTCACCTGATCCGAACCGCCGCGTTGTTGACACCTTGTCTGGCAAAGTCTTACGCTATGTGCGCAGCGGTCCTGTTGGCGGCACGCCATTGGTGACGCGTCACTGTTCCACTGCCTATTAGGACTCCGGACACTCCGCGAACGCGGTTTGGCCTACCGACCCAAGATCGAGGAGGGTGGCCTGTGAGTGCGACTTCGCGTGATGGCAAATCGGCTCCGTGGGTGGCTGTTCGAAAGGTCGTCGACCATCCGGAGCTGATCGGCGATCGCATGTCGACAGGAGCTCGTCGCGGTTTCCTGCTGTTCCTCGTCTCGGGTATTGCTGTTCAGACGTGGGCTCTCATTCCGTCGACGGTGCCGTCCGGGATCTACGTTGTGCTTCCTGATATGACCAAAGTCGCTGTCGCGGAGTCGGGTTCAGCGAAGCGAGGTGTCGACACCGCCGGACCGATCGACGTCCGCAGCGTGGTGAGCACCGAGTCCGTGGCATTCAAGATGTTCGAGGGAGCGAGGGTTGGGGTGGCGCCGGGTCCGCAAATGGCCGCCAACCCAGAACTTTTCGGCACTCTCGGTGGAGTGCCGGTGAAAGCCAAGTTGCAGGCGTTGCTGATCCTCTTGACGTCCAGGTTCGGTGACAGAGACGTGTCGGCACTCATCGACAAACTGCGCGCGTTACTGGCGTTGCCCGATTCCGCACTCGCTGCTGTGCTCGGTCTCCCCGAGATGAGGGACTTGAGCCGGCTGCTCGATGCCGCTTCCCTGGGAACGGTGGATCTCCCCAGAATCACAACGGAGATGGGCAAGATCGCACTGACGTCCGCTCCCGCAACGCCCTACCAGGTGCAGATCGCGGTCAACGGTCGGCCGACCGCCAGTGTGGACATGCGCTACGTCCGCAGCGACCCGTCGGCGCCACTTGCTCCGGCCGCGCCTGCGACGGCGCCTGCGCCTGCGCCTGTCGGATTCGTCAACGTCGAGCCTGGTGTCTCAATTGTCGCTGACGCCATCACAGCCAGTGTCATGCGTGCGGTGGATCCCGTGGCTGCCACGCCGATGCTGGCGGCCGTCGCAGCGCCTGAGGTGTTCGCAGCGACATCGGAGGCAGCTCCGCCGACAGAGCCGGCTCCGGCGCCACTGCCGGCACCGATGACCGTTGCGCCCGTGACGTTCGCGCCGACAATCGAGACAGCCGCTCCTGAGACGTACTCCCCACCGACGATGACAGCTGCGCCAGAACCTGTTGCATCATCGGAGATGTCGACACCGGAGCCGAGTGAACCGACTCGGATCACCGTCGAAGGTGACGTGTCGGCAACGGCGCCAAACTCTGATGATCTGAGTCCGGGCGAGGACACCGAGTCCCACAGCGACGAACCGCAGGGTGGACAAGACAGTTCACCTTCGGGCGGCGCCACGGAGTCGACGGGAACCACGGGACCTGGAGAAGACACTGGCGGGGGTGGTGGCGACGGTCCGGCGGGGGGACGAGATGCGAGCGGCGGCAATGATTCTGCGAGTCACGGTGATGGGGGCGACGGGGGTTCGCCTAGCTCGTGACTCGAGGGGGCACGGTCATCTGCGCGAGAGCTTGACACGATCGGGGTCGGGCACGCACTAGCCTGGACAGCATGAGTCCTCAGGAACCACAACCCGATGACGAGGACACCGGGCCGCTGACCGCGCATGAGCCGCGGCGGTCTTCGGCCGTGCCGTCGGGTCAGGCGGATCGGCGCTTCGATGCGCCGCTGTCGGTGACTCCGCGGCCGGTGCGCCGTGACAACCGGCCGGTCGTGCTCATCGCCGTCGCGACCGTCGCCGTGGTGGTGCTGGGAGTGATTGCGTGGCTGTTCTGGCCGGCGTCCGATGGCTCCGACACCGCCGGAGGCGACGATGCGCCCACGTCGACGAGGGAGAGCTCGGAACAGGCACAGGCCCGGTTGCTGCAGATGCTGCCGCCCGGCTACGCCCCTGATTCCTGCGAAACCGTCGTCCCCGCACAGGGCGCGCTGGCCCAGGTGAGTTGCGGAGCGAACACCGATCCTGGCGGCCCACTCACAGCCACCTACACGCTCGCCGCGGACAAGGCAGCTGCCAAAGACCTGTTCGACAACGTCGTGAGCACCTCATCGGTGGTCGATTGCCCAGGCAACATCCAGTCGCCCGGTCCGTGGCGCCGCAACGCAACTCCGCAACAAACCGCGGGGACGCTGGTGTGTGGATTTCAGCAGAGCAAGCCGACGGTCGGCTGGAGCACCGACGCCGATCTGCTGGTCAGTCAGGTGCAGTCCGGACCGACGGGCCCGAACATGGTGCAGCTGTACACCTGGTGGGCGTCTCACTCCTGAGAGTGCTGCCGGCCCACCAGGTGCGCGAGCCGGCTACGACGGTGGCGGGACCACGACGGTGGTCGTGGCCGGGCTCTGCATCGGAGCGGGGGTACCGCTGCTGCCCGCCGGAAGCGGCGTGCCCGAGCTGCCCTGCGGCGCAGGGGTGACCGCCGCGGGCACCGGTGCCGGGCTGGCCGGCGCGGGGCTGGCCGGAGCCATGTCGGCGGGCATCTGTGTCCCCGCGCTGCCGGCCGGCAGCGGGGTTCCGGAGCTTCCCTCGGGCAGCGGGGTACCGGCGCTGCCCGCAGGTACGGGAGTGGGCGTCTGTGTGGCCGAGGCCGGTGCTGCGCCGGGGGTCGGCGGCGTCGACGTCGTCGCGGTATCAGGAGTGGCGGTCTCGGCGGTGCCCGCCGACGACGAGCCCGACGATGCGGGGGCGCTGTATCCGCCCGTCGCGGGCGCAGGAGGCGGTGGTGGCGGCTCCACCCACAGCAACACCTGCTCGGGGTCGCCGTCGGAATAGAAGACGCTGTCGGGCTTTTCGCCCGTCACATCGAAGTAGATCTTGCCGGTGGTCTTCTCGCCCTGCGCCAGCGTCGACGGGTTCACACCCTGCGGAGTGGCCACGGTGAACAGCACCCGATAGGTGTCGCCGTTGCGGGCGCGCGCATTCAGGTTGGACACGATGGGCGTGACCGAGCCGGCGATCGCCTCGTCGGTGGCGGTGGCTTCCCACAGCGTGCCCGCGGGCTGATAGGGAATTATGTCGCTGCTCGGCTTGAGACCGGTGACCGTCCAGTGCTGAACGACGCTGCCGTTGACGAGTTCGCCGGGCTGGCCGAGATACTGGACCTCCGCGTCGGCCGACGCGATCGGTGCCCCGGAGACGCCGAGCGCAGCCGCTGCGGCGGCAGCGATCACTGCGGGCTTGAATTTCACTGGATTGTCCTCCCGATTTTCCTTGAGCGAGCAGCGAGATACACCTCACGAGCAACCTAACAGCTCCCCATACGGGTCCAGTGCACCAATTTGTTCGATGAGACGGCTCCGGCCTTAGCAGACAGCGGAACTGGGCTATCGTCACCGTGCGTGTCCGGCATGCCGACACGACCATGAGCAGCAAATCGCGAGTTTGGTGTCTGCGCAGGCTTTGGAAGGACTAGTGTCCCCGGCTGACGGGGATTCGATCACGAACAGGGGATCAGTTTTCATGGGCAAGCACTCCAAGAGCGGCGCACGGTCGATGTCGGTGCGCACCTACCTCGCGGCCGGGGTCACCGCGGGTGTCACCAGCGCCGCGATGGCCGGCATCGGCACGCTGATGCTGGACTACGATGCCGCGCCGGCGCCGGTGACGCATCAGATCCAACTCGTCAACGACGAGGACGTGCTGTGGTGGCAGCAGGCCGGCTCCCACAACGACAAGAGGGTCGCCGCGGCCGACACGTCTGCCGATCCGGCGCGGCCTGCGCTGCGGCCGATGATCGGTACGGGCGGCTGGCTCTACGGCGACGGCGTCGACGCAGCTGCCGACTGCACCGGCACTGCGTGCAACGGCGGTGACGCCGGTCTCCTGGGCGGCAACGGTGGCGACGGCGCCAACGGCGGCAGCGGCGGCAATGCCGGCAAGTGGTTCGGCAACGGCGGCAACGGCGGCAACGGCGTCGACGCGAAAGAAGGCTGCACTGGCGCCGCGTGCAACGGCGGCGCGGGTGGCGCAGGCGGCGAAGGCGGCAAGTTCGGCGGCAACGGCGGTAACGGCGGTAACGGCGGCAAGGGGATCAACAACACCGCGAACGTCGTCGATGACCCGGCCACCAAGGACAAGGACGAATCCGCGGTCAACAACGCCTTCGGCGGTAACGGCGGCGCCGGTGGCAGCGGCGGCCGGTGGGGCGGCAAGGGTGGTAACGGCGGCAACGGCGGCACTGCCTCCTCGGCGAACGGTTCCGCGCAGGGTGGCAAGGGCGGCGCCGGTGGCGACAGCGGTGAGGTGGGCAGTGTGACCGCTGGTAACGGCGGCGATGGCGGCGGCGCGACCACCTCGGGGACCGGCGAGATTGCCGTCGGCGGCGCCGGCGGTTCCGGCGGTAAATCGGAGCTGGGCACCGGCGGCACCGGTGGCAAGGGTGGCGACGCGACCGGCAACAACGACAACGACACCTTCGGCGGCAAGGGTGGCGCCGGCGGCGGCACCAAGAACGGCCAGGCCGGTGGCGGCGGTGCGGGCGGAAACGCCACTGCCGGCGCAGGAGACGCGACCGGCGGCAACGGCGGCGCCGGCGGTGGCGCGACCGGCATCGTCGGCAATGGCGGCGACGGCGGCAAGGGCGGCAACGGTACCTCGTCGACCGGTAAGGGCACCGGCGGCAACGGTGGTGGCGCCGGTTCGGGTGGTTTCTTCGGCAAGTCCGGTAAGGACGGCGCCAAGGGCACCGGCAGCACTCCTGCCTCCACCCCCTAGAAGTACGCACGACCGCGCAGGCACGGGCGTCGACACGTAGTCGACGCCCGTGTTCTCGCGCGATACTTGAAAGTGTCTGCGAATCAACGCGATTCGCATGAGCTATCATCGCTGGCATGTCTGACACCAAACCGGCGTGGATGGCCCCGGCCGCGCTCGTCGTCGCCGTGATCGCTCTTGCCCTCGCCGCGTGGGGCCTGTTGCGCTCGTCGCCGACGGATGGCGCGAACGCCACAGGCGCCCCGTCGAGCGGCGACGCCAAGACCGAGATCTGTCAGGCGTTCACGACCGTGCGCAACGCGGTGTCGTTGCAGACGAACGCGAATCTGGGCACCGACAAGGTCGCCCGTCAGGCAGTGGCCGCGAATGCCCGGCTCGCCACGCTCGGTGGTGGGGAGTTCCTGCTGTCACGGCTGAACTCCGCTGTGCCCGGCGATCTGGCCGACGCGGTCAGGTCGTTCGCCAACGACCTGACCTACATCGGGATGGGTCAGCTCGCCGGTGCTCCCGGCAACGATCCGGCCCAGACCCAACGGCAGACCAGCGCGCAGGACACTGCCACCAAGATCGACGAGCTGTGCCGGTAGAGG
Organism: Mycobacterium kyogaense; assembly: GCF_003254575.1. GTDB lineage: Bacteria > Actinomycetota > Actinomycetes > Mycobacteriales > Mycobacteriaceae > Mycobacterium > Mycobacterium kyogaense. The sequence continues at coordinate 203,781 of NZ_QJUA01000001.1, forward strand.
ATCAGGCCGGCACGAACTCCACGCCGGCCAGCGCCACGGCGTCATCGCGCTCCGGCGCCGTGACCACCGCGCGGTAGGCACCGGCGTCCTTCCAGACGCTGACCTTCAGCGTTTCGCCGGGGAACACGACACCGGCCATCCGCGCGCCGTATGACTTCAGGGCTGCGACATCACCGTCGAGCAGATTGTCGACCAACGCCTTGCAGGTCATGCCGTAGGTGCACAGCCCGTGCAGGATCGGCCGCGGAAAGCCCGCTGCCGCAGCGAAATCCGGGTCCGAATGCAGCGGATTGCGATCACCGCACATCCGATAGAGCAGCGCCTGCTGCGGCGATGTGGGAAGCGTCAGTTCGATGTCCGGCGCTCCCTCAGGCGCTGCGGACGATCCGGACGGGCCGCGGTCGCCCCCGAAGCCGCCTTCACCGCGGGCGAAGATCGATCGCTTCTGCGTCCACAACAGCGTGCCCGCAGTGTCGGTGACCTCGGTCTCCGACCAGATCACCGCGGCCTTGCCCTTGTCCCAGATCTCGGTGAACCGGGTGACCGCGGTGGCCGTCCCCGACGGCGGGATCGGACCGGGCACGGTCACCGCCTCGCTGGCATGCAGCACCTTGGACAGCTCGATGTCGATGCCGGGGAACTTCACCGCCGGCGGTTCGGTCATGTGGAAACTCTGCGCGACATTGCCGAAGGTCGGCAGTACCTGCGGCGTGCCGTCGGTCAGATAGCGCAGCTCGCGCGGGTCCATCGGATCGGCGCCCGCGCCGAGACCGAGATGATAGAGCTGCACATCGCTGCTGCTCCACGAGAATTCGACCGCAGGGAGTTCCGCGCCGATCGCTTCGTCGAGATTGATGGGCATGCTTACTCCTTGCCGGCCAGGTGCCGCGCGGCGAGGTATCCGAACGTCATCGCGGGACCGATGGTGCCGCCAGGGCCGGGGTAGGTGTGGCCCATCACGGGGGCACTGACGTTACCCGCCGCGTAGAGCCCGTCGATGACCGAGCCGTCGTCGCGCAGGGCACGCCCATTGGTGTCGGTGACGATGCCGCCCTTGGTGCCCAGATCCCCGGGCACCATCTTGGCGGCGTAGAACGGCGCGTGGCTGATCTCGCCCAGGTTCGGATTGGGCTTGTTGGTGGGATCGCCGTAGTAGCGGTCATAGGCGCTCTCGCCGCGCTTGAAGTCCTCGTCCACGCCGCTGCGGGCGAACCCGTTGAAGCGCGCGACGGTTGCGGTCAGGGCGTTGACGGGCAGGCCGGTCTTGGCTGCCAGCTCGTCGAGCGTGTCCGCTTTCACGATCACGCCGGACTCCATCCATTTGTTCGGAATCCGTTGTCCGGGTTGCAAACCGGCGAAGATGTAGCGGTCGCGGTACTGCTGGTCGAAGACGAGCCAGGCCGGGATGTTCTCGCCGGGGCCCTGGCCTTGTCCGTACTGGCCGCCGTACATGTGGTGGCACGCTTCGACGTAGGGCATCGACTCGTTCATGAAGCGCTTGCCGTTCATGTTGACGATGATCGAGCCGGGCGAGTTGCGCTCCGACAGCGCGAACCACGGCGCGCCGACCAGCGGAATGGTCGGACCCCACCAGGCATCTTCCATGACGTCCAGCGCGGCGCCGAGCTTCTCGGCGGCCACTATGCCGTCGCCGGTGTTGGCTGCCGCGCCGACCGTCCACTCGGTGGTGATGGGCGCGCGCTGGTACTTCACCCGCATCTGCTCGTTGTGCTCGAACCCGCCGCTGCCCAGGATGACTCCTCGGCGGGCCCGGATCAGCGTCGGCTCGGCGCTCTCGGGTTCGGCGGTGTTGCGGACGTAGATGCCGCGGACGACGCCGTCTTCGACATAGAGGTCGGTCATCGCGGTGTTGAGCTGCACCGGCACCCCGGCTTTCTGCAGGCCGACGCGCAGCGGCGCGATGAGCGCGCGGCCCATCCCGACGAGGTTCTTGCCGGTCGCCTGCGCCCACATCGTGCGCGCGCCGACCTTGAGGCTGCGCAGCACCCCGCGGGGATGGCGCTTGAGCTGGTTGAGCCGCATGTAATCCTGCTGCATGACGACGACGTTGAGCGGCACCTTGCCGTACGGCGGCTCCAGGCCGTCCATGTCCGGACCGAGCTTCTTGGCGTCGAAGGGCTTGGGCTCCACCGACCGGCCGGTCGGCTTCCCGCCCGGTGACTCGGGGTAGTAGTCGGGATATTTCGGCACCCAGCACAGCTTGAGCGGCGATTGTGCGAGCACGAACGACAGCATCTCCGGACCGCGGTCGAGGTACGTGTCGATCTTCTCGGTCGGCACCACGTCGCCGATGATTGTGTGCAGGTAGGTGCGCGCGGCGTCGCGGGTGTCGCTGACGCCGTCCCGTTCCAGGATTTCGTTGTTCGGAATCCACACCCCGCCACCCGAGCGTGCGGTCGAACCACCGTAGTGCGGAGCCTTTTCGACGACTATCGTCGAGAGACCCTGATGAGCGGCCGTGAGGGCGGCGACCATACCCGCGGCGCCACTGCCGACCACGACGACGTCATACTCCTGCTCGGTCATGTAGAACACGTTATAGAATTGCCCGGCCGACTAACAACTGTGCCGGTGGAAGAAACGAGGGGAATTCACATGTTGCCCGCGCAGGTGCGCGAAAAGCTCGCCGCCGACCTGGCCGAAGCCGAGCGCACGCGTCAGCCCATCTCACCTCTCACCGACGCCCATCCCGACATCGACGTCGTCGACGCCTACGAGATCCAGTTGATCAACATCCGGTCCAAGGTGGCCGACGGTGCGCGGGTGATCGGCCACAAGGTGGGGCTGTCCTCGGAGGCCATGCAGAAGATGATGAACGTCGACGAGCCCGACTACGGGCATCTGCTCGACGGCATGGAGGTCTTCGAGGATCGGCCCGTCGAATCGGCTCGATTCCTGTACCCCCGGGTCGAGGTCGAGGTCGGCTTCATTCTCTCCGACGACCTGCCCGGGGCCGGCTGCACCGAGGACGACGTGCTGGCTGCAACCGCCGCGTTCGCGCCGGCGATCGAGCTGATCGACACGCGGATCACGAACTGGCAGATCAAGCTGTGCGACACCATCGCCGACAACGCGTCATCGGCGGGGTGGGTACTGGGGGAGGCGCGGGTCTCGCCCAAGGACATCGACATCCGGGCCATCGATGCGGTGCTGACGAACAACGGCGAGGTGGTCGCCGAAGGACGCAGTGATGCGGTGCTGGGCAACCCCGTCACCGCGGTGGCGTGGCTTGCTCGCAAGGTCGAGAGCTTCGGCGTCCGACTGAAGGCCGGCGACATCGTGTTGCCGGGGTCGTGCACCCGGGCGATCGACGCACCCCCGGGCAGTCACTTCGTCGCAGATTTTTCCGGATTGGGTTCGGTACGACTGGATTTCGAATAGGAGCCTGCTCATGGCAGACAAGGCAACCGTGGCGATCGTGGGCTCGGGCAACATCAGTACTGATTTGTTGTACAAGTTGTTGCGGTCGGAGTGGTTGGAGCCGCGGTGGATGATCGGGATCGATCCGGCCAGTGAGGGTTTGGCGCGGGCCCGCACGCTCGGTTTGGAAACCTCGCACGAGGGTGTGGACTGGTTGTTGGGTCGTGATGAGTTGCCCGACATGGTGTTCGAGGCGACCAGTGCCTATGTGCACCGCGATGCCGCGCCGCGGTATGCCGAGGCCGGTATCCGGGCGATCGATCTGACGCCTGCGGCGGTGGGGCCGGGGGTGATTCCGCCGGCGAATCTGCGCGAGCACCTGGATGCTCCGAATGTGAACATGGTGACCTGCGGAGGGCAGGCGACCATCCCGATCGTCTACGCCGTGTCGCGCGTGGTGGGGGTGCCCTATGCCGAGATCGTGGCGTCGGTGTCCTCGGCGTCGGCGGGTCCGGGCACCCGGGCCAACATCGACGAGTTCACCAAGACCACCAGCGCGGGGGTGTCGAACATCGGGGGTGCGGCGCGGGGTAAGGCGATCATCATCCTGAATCCAGCGGATCCGCCGATGATCATGCGCGACACCATCTTCTGCGCAATCCCCGAGGACGCCGACCACGACGCGATCACCGCGTCGATCAACGAGGTCGTGGCCGAGGTGCAAACCTATGTGCCCGGTTACCGGTTGCTCAACGAACCGCAGTTCGACGAGCCGTCGGTGGTCAACGGCGGCACCCATGTGGTCACCACGTTCATCGAGGTCGAGGGTGCCGGGGACTACCTGCCGCCGTATGCGGGGAATCTGGACATCATGACCGCTGCGGCGACAAAGGTCGGCGAGGAGATCGCGAAGGAAGTCCTGGCGGCAACCACGGGAGGTCACGCATGAGCGGCATCTATTTCGACCCGATGTGGGACGTGCGGATGACCGACACGTCGCTGCGCGACGGTAGCCATCACAAGCGCCACCAGTTCACCAAGGATGAAGTGGGGTCGATCGTCGCGGCCCTGGATGCGGCGGGGGTGCCGGTCATCGAAGTCACCCATGGTGACGGGTTGGGCGGGTCGAGCTTTAACTACGGCTTCTCCAAAACCCCGGAGCAGGAACTGATCAAACTGGCCGCCGAGACGGCCAAGGAATCGAAGATCGCGTTCCTGATGCTGCCCGGGGTGGGCACCAAGGAAGACATCAAAGAGGCGCAGAACAACGGGGGGTCGATCTGCCGGATCGCCACGCACTGCACCGAGGCTGACGTCTCGATCCAGCATTTCGGGCTGGCCCGTGAACTCGGCTTGGAGACCGTCGGGTTCTTGATGATGAGCCACACCATCAGTCCTGAGAAGCTGGCCAAGCAGGCCCGCATCATGGCCGACGCCGGTTGCCAGTGCGTCTACGTCGTCGATTCCGCGGGTGCGCTGGTGTTGGAGGGCGTGGCCGACCGGGTGGCGGCGCTGGTCGCCGAACTCGGTGATGACGCCCAGGTCGGTTTTCACGGGCACGAGAACCTCGGGCTGGGTGTGGCCAACTCGATCGAGGCGGTGCGGGCCGGGGCCAAGCAGATCGACGGGTCCTGCCGCCGCTTCGGTGCCGGAGCCGGTAACGCGCCGGTGGAGGCGCTGATCGGGGTGTTCGACAAGATCGGGGTCAAGACCGGCATCGATTTCTTCGACATCGCCGACGCCGCCGAAGAGGTCGTCGCGCCCGCGATGCCTGCCGAATGCCTGCTGGACCGCAACGCGCTGATCATGGGCTACTCCGGGGTGTATTCGAGCTTCCTCAAACACGCCATCCGCCAGTCCGAACGCTACGGGGTGCCGGCCCACAAGCTCCTGCACCGGGCCGGACAACGCAAACTCATCGGCGGCCAAGAAGACCAACTCATCGACATCGCCCTGGAGATCAAACGCGAAATGGACGCGGCGCCCACCCAGTAGCCCCACCGAACGCACGCTTTGTGACACGGAACGCGAGGCGGCTCGTCAGAAACCGTGCACTCGCGATTTTTTTGACCGCCCACACCTTGAGTGTGACCTGCGCAGACGACGGGGATCGTGAGCTGGGTCCCTAGCCGCCGGTGTTTGGCATGTGGGGCTGCCGGCTAGCCATTGGGCTGCGACCGTTTGATCGCAAACCCAAAGGAGTGATTCTTCGTGACTTCCGCTAACACCGTTCGCCGTGGACTGTTCGGCACGTTCGCCGGCGGCCTGCTCGCCTTCGGATCGGCGGCGATCATCGCCCCAGTGGCCAGTGCGCAGCCTGCGCCCGGGCCGGCGCAGGACTGCACCGCCAGCACCGTGGCCGGCACCGTCAGCACAGCGGCCGCCTCCGAGGGCGCCTTCTTGACGGCCAACCCGCAAGCCGACGAAGCGCTGACTCAGATCGCGGCGGAGCCGCAGCCGCAGGCCAACCAGGCGTACATGGCCTACTTCGCCGAGAACCCGCAGGTCCAGGATCAGCTCAGGGCGATCCACGAGCCAGTGAGTGCACTGTCGGACCGTTGCGGTGTGAAGCTGGCGCCGACACCAGTGGCGCAGGCCGTCTGGAGTGCGTCAGAGCAGGCTCCCGAGGTGCCGGTGACACCGGCTCCGGAGGCCGAGGCTGGTATGCCGGCCGCTCCCGAGATGCCGACCACCTGATCGACCTCCAGACCCCGTTACTCACCGTGCCCACACCCAGTGGGCACGGTGAGTGCATTTCGGGCTTGTCGCACGCATTCGGCACGATGGGGCCATGGTGACCCGGGACCCGAGCCGAGCAGATGCGCAGAAGATCCTCGAGCAGTTGGCCGGGCCGGATGCCCGCCTGCGTGATGACCAATGGACGGCGATCGAGGCGCTCGTGGTGCATCGGCGCCGCGCGTTGGTGGTGCAGCGCACCGGGTGGGGGAAATCGGCGGTCTACTTCATCGCAGCCACTCTGCTCCGTCGCAACGGTCACGGGGCCACCGTGATCGTGTCGCCGCTGCTCGCGCTGATGCGCAACCAGGTCGCGTCGGCGGAGAAGGCCGGCGTGCGCGCCGCGACCATCAACTCGAGCAACATGACCGACTGGGGCGGCGTTCATGCCCGAGTCCGCGAGGGCGACCTCGACGTCCTGCTCGTCAGCCCCGAGCGACTGAACAATCCCGACTTCCGCGACTCCGTGCTGCCGGAGCTCGCGCGCGACGCCGGTCTCGTCGTCGTGGACGAGGCGCACTGCGTCTCGGACTGGGGCCACGACTTCCGGCCCGACTATCGCCGCATCCGCACCCTTCTCGCCGACCTCGGCGCTGACGTCCCCGTGCTCGCGACCACTGCCACCGCCAACGACCGAGTGGTCGCCGACGTCGCCGCTCAGCTCGGAGTCGGCGGTCGCGACACGCTGGTGCTGCGAGGTGGTCTGGACCGCGAGTCTCTACGCCTGTCGGTCGTCACTGCCGGCAATCCCGCGCAGCGCGCCGCCTGGCTGGCCGCCCACCTCGGCGAACTGCCCGGCTCGGGCATCGTCTACACGCTGACCGTGGCCCAGGCTCACGACGTCGCCGCGCTGCTGCGCGAGCGCGGCTATCCGGTGGCGGCCTACACCGGCTCCACCGAAGCCGCCGAACGCGAGCAACTCGAGGCCGACCTCCTCGGCAACCGCGTCAAGGCGCTGATCGCCACGTCCGCGTTGGGCATGGGGTTCGACAAACCAGACCTCGGTTTCGTGGTCCACCTGGGGGCGCCATCCTCGCCGATCGCCTACTACCAGCAGGTCGGCCGCGCCGGGCGTGCGACCGAGCGAGCCGAGGTGATCCTGCTGCCCGGCCACGAGGACGCCGACATCTGGCGCTACTTCGGATCGCTGGCGTTTCCGCCGGAACAGTTGGTGCGCAAGGTGATTCGCGAGCTGGACGGGGACCGTCCGCTGTCGACCGCGGCGCTGGAGCCGCTGGTCGACCTGAACCGCTCCCGGCTGGAGATGGTGCTCAAGGTTCTCGACGTCGACGGCGCCGTTCGCAGGGTCAAAGGCGGCTGGATCGGCACCGGGGAGCCGTGGGAGTACGACGAACAGCGGTACCGAACGTTGGATGAGGCGCGCCGCCGCGAACAGCAGGCCATGCTCGACTACCAGAAGACCCCACGCTGCCGGATGGCGTTCCTCCGCGCCCAACTCGACGATCCGACGCTCAACCCCGACGAACGCTGCGGCCGGTGTGACAACTGTCCCGGCGAGCGCGTCAGCGGCGACGTCGCGGCCTCAGATGCCGAGCAGACCCGCGCCGCACTGATGCGACCCGGGGTGGAGCTGGCGCCGCGCAAGCAGTGGCCGACCGGTCTCGCCAAGCTGGGCATCGAACTGTCGGGCCGGATCACCGACGGACCGTCGCCCGGCCGCGTAGTCGGACGGCTCACCGATCTCGGCTGGGGCGCACGCCTGCGTGCGCTGCTCGACGGGCCCGACGCCAAGGTTCCCGACGACGTGGTGAACGCTGCCGTGAAGGTGCTCGCGGCATGGGACTGGCAGGTCCGTCCGACGGCGGTAATGGCGCTCGACTCGGCCACCCACCCGCAGCTGATCGGCTCCCTGCGGGTGCGGCTGGCGGAGCTGGGCCGGCTCACCGATCTCGGCACCCTGACCTACGCCCCCGGTCACCGACCCACGGGCGCCGCGAACTCGGCCTACCGGGTCGCGGCCCTGCACGGCGCATGGACGCCGCCCGACACGGTGCCCGACGGTCCGGTGTTGCTGGTCGACGATCGCACCGACAGCGGCTGGACCATGACGATGGCCGCGCGCGTAGTCCGGGCGGCAGGCGCAACGGACGTGCTGCCGTTCGCGCTCGCCGCGACGTCCTAGGCCCGGGGACGCACCCCGCCGAGCTGGGCGGTGACCGCGTCCGCGGCGGCGACCACCGCGCGGGCCCGCTCGTCGATGTCACGTTCGCTCAGCGCCGTGCCGATGTGCATCGAGGCCACCATGGCCTGGCGCTGATGCTGGTCGAACACCGGGGCGGAGATCACGCTGATGTCGTGCCGCATGCCGGCCGGGCGGTCCTCGCGCAAAGACACCCGCTCGCCGATGTCGGACACCAGCTCGCCGAGCAGTGCACGCAGTTCGTCGGGCAGCGTGGCCGACATACCGGCCATCAGCGCGTACAGGCGGCGACCGGCCGGGGTCTGGCGTTCCACGAGATAGCCGTCGGCCCGGCAGGCGGTGATCACTCGGTGTAGCCGCTGGGTGTCGGTGCGCAGCGGGATCGTCGGCTCCTTGGCCAGCCACGCCTGTGCAGCGTGGTCGTCCCACAACACGAACATCAGACCGACCGGTGGCGCGAACGGGTAACTCTGGCCCACCTCGACGCCCGGATGCGCACCGGGCGAGCTGACGAGATCCAGCACGGTGATGCGGTCGTCGACAACTGCCGACAGAGCGGCGGTCACACCGAATCTGGTGGAGAGCCGGCGCAGCTCGTCGCGCGCGGCGGGGCTGATGCGCATCGCCTCTTGGGCCCGGTGGCCGAGCGTGATCAGAGAAGGGCCCAGCCGGTAGGTCTTGTCGGCGTGATCGCGTATGAGATAGCCCGCTTCGGCAAGTGAGGTGACGATGCCCAGGCAGGTGGGCTTGCTGAGGCCGACCCGGCGCGCCAATTCGGAAACGCCGAAGCGTTCCGTCGGCCGCCCACCCAGGAAGTCGAGGATCGCGACGACCCGGTCGGTCGGCGGCGAAACGCGACGAGCGGTCGGCGGCACCTCGCTACGGTACACACGCCGGTACACATATGGAACGTTGCGGTCGACATATTGACTCCCGCTAGAACGCGTTCTAGTTTCGATGTCGTGCATGCACAGCCGTTGATCGACGCCATTGCCGAGGCCGAGGCGCTCGTCGTCGCAGCCCCGTTCATCGAATCCGAGGCCGACCTGCTCGAAGGTCTCCAGTACTTCGCCGGGTGCGTGGCGGCCTGCACGCACGTGGCCTTCGACTACGACCGTGACCACCCGTTCCTGCACAGCGGGACCGGTCCGTTCACCAAAATGGGGCTCGACAACCCGGACACGCTCTACTTCGGCACGCGCGTCGTGCCGGGGCGGGAATACGTGGTGACCGGTCGGCGTGGCACGACGACCGATCTCAGCTTTCAGATGCTCGGCGGCGAGTACACCGACGACAACGTCCCCGACAGCGAGACCGCCTTCGACGACCGCGAACTCGACATCGCGCCCGATGGCACCTTCGAATGGCGGGTGGTCCCGAAGTCGCCGGCGCAGTTGGTGATTCGCGAGGTGTACAACGACTGGTCGGCGCAGCGCGGCACGCTGGCGATCGCGCGCACCGACACTGCGGGCACCGCGCCGCCACCGCTGACCCCCGAACTGATCGAGAAGCGGTTCACGGTCGCGGGCAAGCAGCTGGTTCAGCGGGTGAAGACCTGGCTGCAGTTCCCGCAATGGTTCTACGACACGCTGCCGGTGAACACGATGGTCGCGCCGCGGCTGACCCCGGGCGGGCTGGCGACTCAGTACTCGTCGGTGGGACATTTCGATCTGGCCCCCGATCAGGCCATGGTGATCACGGTGCCGGTCTCCGATGCGCCCTACATGGGCTTCCAGCTGGGCAGCCTCTGGTACATCTCGCTGGACTACATCAATCACCAGACCTCGTTGAACGGCACTCAGGCGCAGGCGGATCCGGACGGCTTCATCCGCATCGTGGTCTCTGATGTGAACCCTGGCGTGACGAACTGGGTCGAGACGCTGGGGCATCGCAAGGGTTATCTGCAGTTCCGGTGGCAGCGGGTGTCTCGGCACCTGACCGAGGCCGACGGCCCCACGGTGGCGGTGATGGGCGTCGACGATGTCGCCGACGCGCTGCCCTACCACCGGGACAACGTGATCTCCTCTGAGGACTGGCGCGCACGAATAGCTCTGCGCCAGCAGCAGATCGGCTACAGGATGGTGGGATAGCGATGGGCATGCTCGAGAACAAGGTCGTGCTGATCAGCGGCGTCGGTCCGGCGCTGGGGACCACACTGGCGCGTCGGTGTGCGCAGGAGGGTGCCGACCTGGTGCTGGCCGCGCGCACCGTCGAGCGGCTCGAAGGCGTTGCGGGGGAGATCGAGGGCCTCGGGCGGCGCGCGGTGTCGGTGGGCACCGACATCACCGACGAGGCCCAGGTCGCCAACCTCGTCGAGAAGTCACTAGAGGCGTACGGCAAAGTCGATGTGCTGATCAACAACGCGTTCAAGGTGCCCTCGATGAAGCCGCTGGCCAAGACCAGCTTCGATCACATCCGGGAGACCTTCGAACTCACGGTGCTCGGTGCGCTCCGGCTGATCCAGGGACTCACGCCGGCGCTGACCGAGGCGAAGGGCTCGGTGGTGAACGTGAACTCGATGGTGGTGCGGCACTCCGACCCCAAGCAGGGCGCTTACAAGATGGCGAAGTCGGCTCTGCTGGCCATGTCCCAGTCCCTGGCCAGCGAGCTGGGTGCACAGGGCATCCGTGTCAATTCCGTTCTACCGGGCTACATCTGGGGTGGCACGCTGCAGGGTTACTTCGAACACCAGGCCGGCAAGTACGGCACGACCGTCGACGAGATCTATAAGGCCGCCGCCGTCAACAGTGATCTGAAGAGGCTGCCCACCGAAGACGAGGTGGCATCGGCGATCCTGTTCATGGCCAGCGATCTGTCGAGCGGGATCACCGGGCAGGCGCTGGACGTCAACTGCGGGGAGTACAAGGCATGAGCTCATCCCGCACGGATGTCGGCACCGTCGAAGACCTGCACGCCTCGGCCGTGAAAGCGTGCGGACTCGAGGATTTCGGTAGCGACGACGACAATTACCGCGAAGCGCTGGCCGTCCTGCTCGAGTCCTATCAGCGGGATGCCGACCTGACCGAGTTCGGCAGCAAGATGCAGCGGTTCTTCGTGCGCAACGCGCTCGTGGCCAGGCTGGTGTCGGAAGCGGCGTTCCAGCAGTACCCCGAACATGTCGACGTCGCCATCGAGCGGCCGATCTTCGTCACCGGCCTACCGCGCACCGGCACCACGGTCGTGCACCGACTGCTGGCCGGTGATCCGCGCCATCAGGGTCTGGAGCTGTGGCTCGCGGAGTTCCCGCAGCCACGGCCTCCTCGCGAAACCTGGTCGCAGAACCCGGTTTTCCAGCAGTTGGATGCGCAGTTCGCCAAGGCGCACGCCGAGAATCCCGACTACACCGGTCTGCACTACATGACCGCCGACGAGGTGGAGGAATGCTGGCAGCTCCTGCGGCAGTCCCTGCATTCGGTGAGTTACGAGACGTTGGCTCACCTGCCGACCTACTCGCAGTGGCTGGCGCGGCAGGATTGGACGAAGTCGTATCAGAGGCACCGCAAGAACCTCCAGCTGATCGGGCTCAACGATGCCGGCAAGCGGTGGGTCCTGAAGAACCCCAGCCATCTGTTCGCCCTCGATGCGCTGTTCGCGACCTACCCCGACGCGCTGGTGATCCAGTGCCACCGGCCGGCCGAGACGATCATGGCGTCGATGTGCTCGCTGGCGCAGCACACCACCGAAGGATGGTCGAACAGCTTCCACGGCAACGTCATCGGGGAGGATTCGCTCGAGACGTGGTCTCGGGGATTGCGGTTGTTCAGCGCCGAACGGGCCAAGCACGATCCAGCGCAGTTCTACGATCTGGACTACTTTGCGCTCATCAAGGATCCGGTGGCGGTCGTCGAGGACATCTACCGGGCCTTCGACATCGAATTCACCGACGAGGCACGCGCGGCCGTCGTGCAGACCCACGAGAAGAGCCAGCAGGGTCCGCGCGCCCCGAAGCACACGTATTCACTGGCCGACTACGGGTTGACCGAAGAGCAGGTCAAAGAACAATTCGCCGGGCTGTAAATGCGCCCAAACGTCGGTTTGGGCGAGAAGAGGGGAACCGCGTCAGCCGTCGCCGGGGGACGGCGCGCTCGAGTACTCCTCGAGACACCCCTCGGCCACGGCGTGGCGGATGCTGTCAGCCAGTCGCGGGCACGCTCGCTCGCGGGCGGGATCGCCCCCGGAAGAGCGGATCTCGGCGAAATGTGCGCAGCGCTGCGTCGCCTCTGACGTCCACTGCACCGAGGTGTGTGCCGGCCCGAGCTTCTTGACGCGCACCGCGACATGGCAGAAGCGGCAGTCCACCGAGGCCAGGCCCGAATTCAGATAGCGTTCGCGATCGGCCTGACTGCTCGCCCGCACCGCCGCTGCCCGGTCCGGGTCCGAGGCGAAATCCGGTGCCTTACCCCAGTTCTTCGAGCCGGTACCCGATACGTCGCCGTGCCCGTGCTCCTCGTCGTCGTGCCCGTGCAACAGCAGCATCGACCTCGCGAGGCGGTCCACATCGGGTGCTTCATCCATGCGCGATCCGCTCCGCTTCTCGCTGGGCGCTCACGTCGACTGCTTCTCAGAGTCCCTTGCCTTCAGGTTCTCCTCGACCTCGACGTTCCACTTCTGCACCGCAGCCGTGGTGTCGACCTCCATCTCGAAGCGGTCGGTCATCTCGGGCGTCACATCGGCGGCGTCGACGTAGAACTGCTGGTACCACCGGCGCATCTGGTACACCGCGCCGTCTTCTTCGACCAGCAGCGGGTTGTCGATGCGGGTCTTGTGCTTCCAGATCTCGACGTCCTGCAGGAAGCCCTTGCTGACCCCGTCGGTGAACGCGTCGGCCAACTTCTCAGTGGTCTTGTCGTCCAAGCCTTTCGGCTTCTCGACGATCACGCCCCACTGCAGCATGAAGGAATCCTGGGTGACCGGATAGTGGCAGTTGATCAGGATCGACTCGGCTTTGAAGTCGCCGTAGGTGTTGTGCAGCCAGTTGATCATGAACGACGGGCCGAAATAGCTCGCCTCGGAGTCGAGCTTCGCGTCCCCGTACGCGGTGCCCATGTCGTTGATGTCGGGCCGGCCCACGTTGTGGAGGTACTGCGACGCGATGTGGCCCTCGAACACGTTCTTGAAGTACGTCGGCAGGCCGAAGTGGATGTAGAAGAAGTGCGCCATGTCGGTGACGTTGTCGATGATCTCCCGGCAGTTGCTGCCTTCGATGAGCATCGAGTTCCATTTCCAGTCGGTCCACTCACCGCTGGCCCACTCGGGGATCTCGGGGATGCGGACTTCTTCCTGGGGTGGATTGCCCTCGTGGTCGTGCCATACGAAGAGCAGACCGCCGCGGACGTCGGTGTGCCAGGCGCGGGTGCGGGCCAGCCGCGGCGTGCGCTTGGCGTAGGGCACGAGCTTGCACTTGCCGTCGCCACCCCACCGCCAATCGTGGAACGGGCAGGCCACCTCGTCGCCTTTGACCGTGCCTTGCGACAGGTTCCCACCCATGTGACGGCAGTAGCCGTCGAGGATCTTCACCTCGCCGGCCGAATCCGCGAACACCACCAGCATGGTGCCGAAGATCTCGATGCCGTGCGGCTTGCCGTCGAGGTAGTCCTTCACCGGGCCCAGGCAGTGCCAGCCGCGCGCGAAGCGATCGGGCAGCGTGCCGGTGTCGATCTCGCGAATGCTCGCGGTTCCCGCCGTGTCCGTGCTCACCTGGGGCCTCCCACTCTTACTCGAATTAGAACACGTTACAGTTTTCGGCCGCTGCCGCGCAATCGCCCGGGCTTCACCAGCGCACAACGTTGCGCATCTCACGCGCGAACCCGTGCTCACGCGGGGTACCCGGCTGGCTCCGAACGCACCGAGTCGATATAGTGCACACTGTGTCCACTATTGCTCGCCCAGTCGAACCACTCGTGGGAACGCGCCGGTGGCTGGCCGTCGCTGCCGCGACATTCGCGATCGCCTGGGGCGGCAACGAGTTCACCCCGCTGCTGGTCATGTACCGCGCCGGGGAGGGCTTCTCGGGGCTGACGGTCGACCTGCTGCTGTTCGCCTACGTGCTCGGCATCGTGCCGGCGCTGCTGGTCGGGGGGCCGCTGTCCGATCGTTTCGGCCGCCGCCCGCTGATGATCCCCGCCCCGCTGCTCGCCGCGGCGGGGTCGTTGATCCTGGCGGTCGGCGCCGACTCGGCCGCGGTACTCGCCGTCGGACGCGTGTTCAGCGGGCTGGCGCTCGGCTTGGCCATGGCGGTGGGCGGCAGCTGGCTCAAGGAACTGTCTGCACCCCCCTATGGCGACGGCACCTCCGGCGCACGCCGCGCGGCGATGAGCCTGACCGCCGGGTTCGGCCTGGGAGCGGCCGCGGCGGGAGTGCTCGCGCAGTGGGGTCCCGCGCCGACGATGCTCTCCTACGCCTGCAACGCCGCCCTGGCGCTGGCCGCGGCGGCGGTGCTGACGGTCGCGCCTGAGACGCGCGGACGCCACGACAGCGCGAACTCGTGGCGGGCCGACCTGGCCATCCCGGCGGCAGCCCGGCGACGCTTCCTGTTCGTCGTGGTCCCCGTCGCGCCATGGGTCTTCGGGGCGGCCGGTTCGGCGTATGCGGTCCTACCCGCTCTGCTGACCGAGCGGGTGGCGCACGCGCCCATCGCGTTCTCTGCCCTGCTGTGCGTCGTGACGCTCGGCGTCGGTTTCGGCGTTCAGCAGGCGGGTCGGTCACTCGGCGCCGACGGCCCGCGCGGGGTGGCGACGGCGATGGTGCTGTTGCTGGCGGGGATGGGCTGCGCGGCATGGGCTGCCGCTGTCCTGACCGTGACGGCAGCGCTGATCGCGGCAGCCGTCCTGGGCGCCGGATACGGCATGGCGCTGCTCGCGGGTCTGACGGAGATCCAACGGCTCGCGGGCCCCGACGATCTGGCCGGCCTGACGGCGGTCTTCTACAGCCTGAGCTACCTGGGCTTCGGAGTTCCCGCCGCGTTGTCACTGCTGGCCGGGGCGGGCGTGACCTACCCTGCGATGTTCGCCGTGGGTGCGCTGCTCGCCGTGGTCTGCCTCGTCGTCGTCATGGTGGGTATCCGACGGTCCTAAGGTTGGTCCATGGTCACCCGCCGCGGACGTCCGCGCAGTGAGGCCGCACGCGGCGCCATTCTCAGCGCGGCGACCGAGTTGGCCACCGAGGGCGGCCCGGGGGCTGCGACCATCGACGCCATCGCCCGCCGCGCGGAGGTCAGCCGCACCACGATCTACAAGTGGTGGCCGTCGGCCGCGGCGATCGTGTTGGAGGGCCTCCTGGAATCGGTGCGGGAGTCGATCGTGCGGCCGCCCGGAAGCAGCACGGTCGAGGCCCTTGTCCATCACGTCAGTGCCCTCAACGCGATCCTGGCCGATCCCGGCGTCGGTGCCCTGCTGCGCAACGTGATCGCCGCCGCCGCCGGTGATCCGGCGATCCAGACCGCTCTGCTGACCCGATGGATCGAACCGCGTCGTGGCGCCGTCGTGGACGCGCTGACCGACGCCGTCGCGGACGGAGAGCTTCCCGGGGACACCGAGATCGAGGTGGTGGTCGACGCGTTGGTGTCACCGCCGTACTACCGGCTCGTCTTCGGCATGCCGCCGCTGTCCGAGCGCGGCGTCCGTGCGCTGGTCGACGCGGTGTGGGCGGGGTGCTCCTAGCGGTCCTGCCACCCCGAATGGATGTAGGTGTCGGCGAAGCGCTTCAGCGAATCCTTCTTCTGCTCGATCGGCGCATCGAAGCTCAACCCGTCGAACACCCACGGGATCACGATGTTGTCGGTCACCCCGACTTCGGCCAGTTCCCGGTGCCCGTCGACACCGAACTTATCGATGCAGACGGCCTGGTACTCGAACGGTCCGTCGGCGCGGTCGTATTCGGCCCGCAGCGCCTCGATCTTGCCGATCGTCTCGCCGAGCTCCGCGCCGGTCATCATCGCGCTGGTCCAGCCGTCCCCGACGCGTGCCGCGCGTTTGAGCGCGACGTCGGTGTGGCCGCCGACGTAGAACGGCACCGGCTCACTGGGTGCGGGGCTCATCTGGAGCCGGTCGAAGTCGTAGAAGTCGCCGTGGAACTCGACCATGCCGCCGCCGAGCACCAGCTTGATCACCTCGATCATCTCGTCGACTCGTTTGCCGCGTTTGGCGTAGGGCACGCCACACCACTCGAACTCCTCTGGCGCCCAGCCGATTCCGACGCCGAAGCCGAACCGGTTGCCGGTCAGGTTCGCCACCGACCCCACCTGCCGGGCCAGTAGCTGTGGATTGCGCGAACCCAACTTCATCACGTTGGTGTAGAACCGCAGCGTGGAGGTGACCGCACCCATCGAGCCGGCCGCGATCAGCGGATCCACCCACGGGGTGTTCTCGTCCCACATCCGCGAACCGTCGGGGGTGTACGGGTAGTCCGCCGACTGCTTCTCCATGTAGAACAGCGAATCCGGCAGCGCGATCGCGTCGAAGCCGACCTCTTCTGCGGTGCGGGCGATCTCGAGCAGCTGGTCGATGGGGCCCATCGCCACGCTGCACGTGTACTTCATCATGAGGCCGGCTTGTCGCCGGGTTTGTCACTGGAGACCACCCACATCGAGTAGTACTGTGCCCCACCGCCATACGCGTGACCGAGAGCTTTGCGGGCGCCGGGGACCTGGTGGTCGGCGCCTTTGCCCATCACCTGGATGGCGGACTCGGCGAAGCGGATCATGCCGGATGCGCCGATCGGATTCGACGACAGCACGCCGCCGGAGGGGTTGAACGGAATGCGCCCACCGATGGCGGTCTCCCCGGCTTCGGTCAACTTCCAGCCCTCACCCTCGGCGGCGAAGCCGAGGCTCTCCAGCCACATCGGCTCATACCAGGAGAACGGCACGTACACCTCGGCCACGTCGATCTCGTCGATCGGGCTGCTGATCCCGGCGGACTTCCACAACGCCGCAGCAGCGTCACGGCTGGCCTGCGGGTTCACCTGGTCGCGCCCGGCATACGCCAGCGGCTCGGTGCGCAGCGCAGTGGCGTGCACCCATGCGACCGGATGTCCCTCGGCGACACGGGCATCTGCGCTCGCCTCGTCGCCGATCACCATCGCGGCCGCCCCGTCCGACGACGGGCATGTCTCGTCGTAACGGATCGGATCCCACAGCATCGGGGAGGACATCACCTTCTCCAGCGTGATGTCGGGCTGGTGCAGATGGGCCAACGGGTTCTTGACGGCGTTGAGCCGGTCTTTGACCGCGACCATCGCGCCGATGTGCGTGGGTGCACCGGAACGACGGATGTAGGCGCGCACGTGCGGCGCGAAGTATCCGCCCGCTCCGGCGCCGACAGGTTTGGTGAACGGCACCGGGATGCTCAACGCCCACATGGCATTCGATTCCGACTGCTTCTCCCACGCCATCGTCAACACCCGGCGGTACTTACCCGACTGCACGAGGCTCGCGGCCACGATCGCGGTCGACCCGCCCACCGAACCGGCCGTGTGTACGCGGATCAGCGGCTTGTTCGTCGCGCCGGTCGCGTCGACCATGAACAGTTCGGGCATCATGACGCCCTCGAAGAAGTCGGGCGCCTTGCCCACCACGACCGCGTCGATGTCGGCGAACGCGACGCCCGCATCCGCCAACGCACGGTCGATGGCCTCGCGCACGAGGCCGTTCATCGACACGTCGGTGCGCTTGGCGACGTACTTGGTCTGACCAGTGCCCAGAACTGCTGCCAGCTTTTTCGCCATGACTACTTCCCTTCCAGGACAGCGACCAGATTCTGTTGCAGCGCAGGCCCACTCGTCGCATGTGCCAGTACGCGGGATGCCTCACCCGAGAAGATGTGGCGCGCGGCCTCACCGATGCGCTCCAGGCCCGCGGAGAACATCGGGTTGGCGGCCAACGTGCCGCCGCTCGGGTTGATCGTCGTCGAATCACCGAGTCCGATCGCCTCTGTGAGGATCAGGTGCTGATGGCTGAACGGCGCGTAGATTTCTGCGATCTCGATCGAGGACGTGTCCCCGCCGGTGGCCGCCTGCGCAGACGCCGCCGTGGACGGCGAGGTGGTCAGATCGCGGGCGCCGAGCACGGGTGTCTCGATGCGATGCTCGATGCCGGTGATCCAGGCGGGTCGCTCGCGCAGCTCACGAGCCCGATCGCCGGCCGCCAGCACGATCGCCGACGCGCCGTCGGTGATCGGCGCGATGTCGTGGCGGCGCAGAGGTTCTGCGAAGTAGGGCTGGGAGAGCAACTCTTCGACGCTGCTTCCGGACTGCAGCCGATCCACCCGGCCCGCCGCTTGTGCCTCGAGTGCGACCTCGGCCATCTGCTCAGCGGTCCATGCGCCCGAGTCGAGCCCCAGGCGGGCCTGCAGGCCGGCGATGCTGACCGAGTCCGGCCACAGCGGTGCCACCGTGTACGGGTCGGTCTGCAGTGCCAACACCCGGCGCAGGGTGCCCGCGCTGGACTTGCCGAAGCCGTACACCAACGCCGTCTCGACCTCGCCGGTGAGGATCTTGATGTAGGCCTCGTACAGCGCCCAGGCCGCGTCCATCTCGACGTGGGATTCGTTGATCGGTGGCACGGCGCCGATCGAATCGATAGCCGAGATGAACGAGAAGGCGCGGCCGGCAAGATAATCCGACGAACCAGAGCACCAGAAGCCGATGTCGGACTTGGTGATGCCGAGCTCGTCGTAGATTTCGGCGAAGCACGGCATCAGCATCTCGACACCGTTGGTGGTGCCGTCGGTGCGGCGCACGTGCGGGGCGTGCGCGAACCCGACCACTGCTACGTCAGTCATGGAATATGCCCCTTAGAGGTGATGCTTGTAGGAGTCGTACTCGGCGTCGGGTTCGCCGGTCGGTCGGAAGTACTCGATGTTGTCGATGCCGAGGCCCCACTGATCTTGCGGCTTCCACACCGCCTCGACGCGCATGCCCATCCGCACCTTGTCTGCGTCGATGTCCGACACCAGGTGCAGTACCGGGATGTCGGCTCCGTCGAGCAGCACGTAGGCCGCGACGTAGGGAGGCTTGATGCGCTGGCCGGCGAACGGGATGTTGATGATCGCGAAGGTCGTGACGGTGCCTGTGTCGGATACTTCGACGAACTGGTCGAGCGGCCGACCGGTGGCCGGATTGGCTTCCTTCGGCGGGAAGTACACCTTGCCGTCATCGCCTGAGCGCGCGCCGAGCAGCGTGCCCTTCTCCAGCGCGCGCAGGAACGTGCTCTCGGGAAACGATGCGGTGTGCTGGATTTCGATGGATGCCGGCGAGATCACCATCGTCACCGGATCGAGGCCCTCAGCCGGCTCCGGCGTCTCCTCCGCCTCCTCACCCAGGTCGAAGTACGCGATATCGGTGATCGCGCCGACGGTTTCGTCGGCCCAGTGCACGTGGACGCGGGCGCCGGTGCTGACCGCGTCAGGTCCGTCGGCGGCCACGGCGTGCAGCAGGGGGGTGTCGGCACCGTCGAGGCGGATCAGCGCCCAGGCGAACGGCCGGTCGAGTGGTTGGCCCTCCAGCGGGTGGGACTGCCACGTCCAGGTCAGCACCGTGCCCACGCTGGACACAGCGACGACCTCGGTCAGAGCCTCGGAGGTCACGGGGTCATACTCAGCGGGCGGAACGTGGACTCGCCCGTCGGAGCCACGCACCCCGACAACGCGTCGCTCGCGCAGAGCGGTGAAGAACTCACCGAGGAGTGGTCCCACTGAACGGGTGTAGTCGAATGAGAGCCTCAGCGGCGCTGAGAGCGGCGGCTCATGGGGATCGATCTGCACCGGACTGCTTTGGCTGGTGGTCACGGCATCGAGTAGAACAGGTTCTAAGAATGGTTTCAAGAAGGGGTCTGGAGGCGACCGCATGAAGTTGGGATTGCAGCTCGGATACTGGGGCGCGCAGCCGCCGGAGAACCACGCCGAACTCGTCGCGGCCGCCGAGGACGCGGGCTTCGACACGGTGTTCACCGCCGAGGCGTGGGGCTCGGACGCCTACACACCGCTGGCGTGGTGGGGCCGCGAAACGAGCCGGTTGCGGCTCGGCACGTCAGTGATCCAGCTGTCCGCCCGCACCCCGACCGCGTGCGCGATGGCCGCGCTGACCCTCGATCACCTCTCGGGCGGCAGGCACATCCTGGGGCTCGGCGTTTCCGGACCGCAGGTCGTCGAGGGCTGGTACGGCGCGAAGTTCCCCAAGCCGTTGGCCCGCACCCGCGAGTACGTCGACATCCTGCGCCAGGTCTGGGCACGCGAGGCCCCGGTGCACAGCGACGGCCCGCACTATCCGCTACCGCTGACCGGTGAAGGCACCACCGGCCTGGGCAAGAACCTGAAACCGATCACTCACCCGCTGCGCGCGGACATCCCCGTCATGCTCGGCGCCGAGGGACCCAAGAACGTCGCACTGGCCGCCGAGATCTGCGACGGCTGGCTGCCGATCTTCTATTCGCCGCGCATCGCCTCGATGTACAACGAGTGGCTCGACGAGGGTTTCGCGCGACCCGGTGCCCGCCGCACCCGGGAGACCTTCGAGATCTGCGCGACCGCGCAGGTCGTCGTCACCGACGAACGGCCCGCGATCATGGAGTTGATGAAGCCGCACCTGGCGCTCTACATGGGCGGCATGGGTGCCGAGGACACCAACTTCCACGCCGACGTGTACCGCCGGATGGGCTACGCCGAAGTCGTCGACGACGTCACGAAGCTGTTCCGCAGTGACCGCAAAGACGAAGCGGCGAAGATCATCCCGGACGAGTTGGTCGACGACTCCGCGATCGTCGGTGATCTGGCCTACGTGCAGCAGCAGATCAAGGCCTGGGAGGCCGCCGGGGTGACGATGATGGTGGTCGGCGCCCGATCGACCGACCAGATCCGGGATCTCGCCGCGCTGGTGTAGACAGATCTTGCTGACTGTCTAGAACACGTTCTAGATTGGCGGTGTGACTCAACACACCGTCCAGGGCACCGTGCTGAACATGCCGGTGCGCGTGCGCACCGCGCATCAACACACAGCCATGTTCGTCGTCGACGCCGATGCCGCGCAGCGGATGATCGACTACAGCGGGCTGCGGGTGTGCCGCTTCCTGGGCAACCGCGCGATGGTCGTGCTGATGTTGATGCGCTACGAGGACACCGATCTCGGGCAGTACTGGGAGTACGGCACCAACGTGATGGTGAACCCGCCGGGATCGAACGCGAGCGGGCTGGCTGCGCTGCAGTCGGCCGGCGCGTTCGTCCATCATCTCCCCGTCGACCAGTCGTTCACGCTGGAGGCCGGTCGCACGATCTGGGGCTATCCAAAGGTGATGGCGGACTTCACCATTCGCGAGGGCCGGCGATACGGATTCGATGTCACCATTGACGGCGCACACGTCGTCTCGATGGACTTCGCGCCGGGACTGCCGATGCCGGACCGGTTCACCGCTCGCCCCCAGGTGCATTCCACGTACTCCTACGCCGACGGCGTGATCCGCGAGACGCCGGGGGAGATGCGGATGACGGGGGTGCGGTATCGACCAGGAGGTGTCAGCGTGCGCTTGGGCACCCATCCCTATGCCGCCGAACTCGCCGCGCTGGGATTGCCGAAACGCGCCCTCGTGTCCAGTTCGGCTGCCAACGTGGACATGACTTTCGCCGACGCCAAGGAGATCGCGTGACTGCTATTGCCCCCGCCAAGCCCGATGTCGACCTCGCCGACGGCAACTTCTACGCCGACGGACGTGGTGCGCGCGACGCTTATGCGTGGATGCGCGCGAACCAGCCGGTGTTCCGCGATCGCAACGGGCTGGCCGCGGCGACGACCTACCAGGCCGTGCTGGACGCCGAGCGCAACCCCGAATTGTTCTCCAGCACAGGCGGAATCCGCCCCGACCAGCCCGGCATGCCGTACATGATCGACATGGACGACCCGGCCCACATCCTGCGCCGGAAGCTGGTCAACTCAGGCTTCACCCGCAAGCGGGTGATGGACAAGGTGCCCTCGATCGAGCGGCTGTGCGACTCGCTGATCGACGCGGTGTGCGAGCGTGGCGAGGCCGACTTCGTCCGTGACATCGCCGCGCCGCTGCCGATGGCCGTCATCGGCGACATGCTGGGGGTGCTGCCGTCCGAGCGCGACAAGCTCCTCGAATGGTCCGACGACCTCGTGTGCGGGCTCTCGTCCACAGTCGACGAGCAGACGATCCAGAAGCTGATGGAGACGTTCGCCGCATACACCGCGTTCACGATGGAGACGATCGCCGACCGCCGAGCCAACCCGACCGACGACCTGTTCTCGGTGTTGGTCAACGCCGAGGTCGAGGGCCAGCGGATGAGCGACGACGAGATCGTCTTCGAGACGCTGCTGATCCTCATCGGTGGGGACGAGACCACGCGACACACGCTCTCTGGGGGCACCGAACAGCTGCTGCGGCACCAGGATCAGTGGCAGCGGCTCTGTGCCGATCTGGAACTGCTGCCCGGTGCCATCGAGGAGACGCTGCGCTGGACGTCGCCGGTGAAGAACATGTGCCGGACGCTGACCGCGGACACCGAGTTCCACGGAACGGCGTTGAGCGCCGGCGAGAAGATCATGCTGATGTTCGAGTCGGCCAACTTCGACGAGTCCGTGTTCGACGATCCGCACACCTTCCGGATCGATCGAAATCCGAACAGCCACCTGGCCTTCGGCTTCGGCACACACTTCTGCCTGGGCAATCAGCTGGCGCGCCTCGAGCTCAAGATCATGATGAGCAAGGTGCTCACGCGGCTGCCCGATCTGCGACTCGCCGACGAGGGCATGCTGCCGCTACGGCCCGCCAACTTCGTCAGCGGGCTGGAGTCGATGCCCGTGGTGTTCACGCCGTCGGCGAAGGTGGTCGACTAGCCCTGTCGCGCCGCGGCGACTGTGCGTCCTGGTACGCCCGCCGCCGCGTGTTGGGGATGACACCGCACACTCGCGGCTGGGTTACTTCATCTTCCAGACGGGAGCGCGCTTCTCCTTGAACGCCCGCGGGCCTTCCTTGGAGTCTTCGCTCAAGAAGACCGGGATGCCGTTGGCGGTGTCGGGCTTGAAGGCCTCTTCTTCGTGCATGCCCTCGGTCTCGCGGATGGTCTTGAGAATCGCCTGCACTGCCAGCGGCCCGTTGTTGTTGATCACCTCGGCGAGCTCGAGTGCCTTGTCCAGCGCGCTGCCGTCGGGCACCACGTGACCGATCAGTCCGTAGGACAGGGCTTCGGCCGCGGTGATGTGACGGCCGGTCACCAGCAGATCGCACGCGATCGTGTACGGGATCTGCCGCACCAGGCGCACGGCCGAGCCACCCATCGGGTACAGGCTCCACTTCGCCTCGGAGATACCGAACTTGGCGCTCTCCCCGGCGACGCGGATGTCGGTGCCCTGCAGGATCTCGGTGCCGCCCGCGATCGCCGGACCTTCGACGGCGGCGATCAGCGGCTTCGTCAGCCGGCGGCCCTTCAGCAGCGCCGGGATCGTCGAGGGGTCGTAGCTGCCGTCCTTGAACGAGTCGCCCGGCGGCTTCTTCGAAGCACCCTTGAGGTCCATACCGGCGCAGAAGTAGCCGCCCGCGCCGGTCAGGATGCAGGTGCGGATCTCCGGGTCGCTGTCGACGCGATCCCACGCCTCGACCATGATCGCCATCATCTCGCCGGAGAGGGCATTGCGGGCCTCGGGCCGGTTCATCGTGACGATCAGGGTGTGTCCGCGCTGCTCAACTAGGCAGTCGGGCTGCTTCTCGGAATTCTGCGCGTCACTCACAGATCAGGCCGCCTTCCAGCGTCGTTGCCACAGACTTGTCTGGAAATGTAACACGTTCTAGTTTAGAGCTGTGGCCCTCAACATAGCCGATCTCGCCGAGCACGCCATCGACGCCGTGCCTGACCGCGTCGCCCTCATCTCGGGTGACGAGACGCTGACCTATGCCGAGCTCGAGGAGAAAGCGAACCGGCTCGCGCACTACCTGCTCGACCAGGGCGTCAAGAAGGACGACAAGGTCGGGCTGTACTGCCGCAACCGCATCGAGATCGTGATCGCGATGCTCGGCATCGTCAAGGCCGGGGCGATCCTGGTGAACGTCAACTTCCGCTACGTCGAGGGCGAGCTGAAGTACCTGTTCGACAACTCCGACATGGTCGCGCTGGTGCACGAGCGCCGCTACGCCGACCGGGTGGCCAACGTGCTGCCCGAGACGCCGAATGTGAAGACCATCCTCGTCGTCGAAGACGGCACCGACGACGACTTCCAGCGGTACGGCGGGGTGGAGTTCTACGAGGCCCTGGCGCAGGGCTCGCCCGAGCGGGACTTCGGTCCGCGTAGCGAGGACGACATCTACCTGCTCTACACCGGTGGCACGACCGGGTTCCCGAAGGGCGTGATGTGGCGCCATGAGGACATCTATCGAGTCCTGTTCGGCGGCACCGACTTCGCGACGGGTGAGCCCATCGCCGACGAGTACGACCTCGCCAAGGCGGCGGCGGCGAACCCGCCCATGATCCGGCTGCCCATCCCGCCGATGATCCACGGCGCGACCCAGTCGGCGACGTGGATGTCCTTGTTCTCTGGTCAAACCGTGGTGCTGGCACCGGAGTTCGACGCTGACGCGGTGTGGCGGATGATCCATGAGCACAAGGTCAACCTGCTGTTCTTCACCGGTGACGCGATGGCTCGACCACTGCTCGATGCGCTGCTCGCCCACCAGGATGCCGGGAACGAGTACGACCTGTCGAGCCTGTTCCTGCTCGCCAGCACCGCCGCCCTGTTCTCGACCAGCCTGAAGGAGAAGTTCCTCGAGCTGCTGCCCAACCGGATCATCACCGATTCGATCGGCTCGTCGGAGACCGGCTTCGGCGGCACCAGTGTGGTCGCCAAGGGACAGTCGCACACCGGCGGCCCGCGCGTGACCATCGACAAGAACACCAAGGTGCTCGACGACGATGGCAACGAGATCGAGCCGGGTTCGGGTAAGCGCGGCATCATCGCCAAGTGCGGCCACATCCCGGTCGGCTACTTCAAGGACGAGAAGAAGACGGCCGAGACGTTCCGCACCTATCACGGTGTGCGATATGCGATTCCGGGTGACTATGCCGAGGTGGAGGCCGACGGCACCGTGACGATGCTGGGCCGCGGCTCGGTATCGATCAACTCGGGCGGCGAGAAGATCTACCCCGAAGAGGTGGAGGCTGCTCTCAAGGGCCACCCCGACGTGTTCGACGCGCTCGTCGTCGGTGTGCCCGACCCCCGCTTCGGGCAGCACGTCGCTGCCGTCGTGCATGCCCGCGAGGGCAGCCGGCCGACGCTGGCCGAGCTCGACGCCTTCGTGCGCAGCGAGATCGCCGGCTACAAGGTGCCGCGCAGCCTGTGGCTGGTCGACGAGGTGAAGCGTTCCCCTGCAGGCAAACCCGACTACCGATGGGCCAAGGACGTGACCGAAGAGCGGCCTGCCGATGAGGTCCACTCCAAGCATGCGGCGGTGAAATAGTATGAGAACTGAACTGTGCGATCGCTTCGGCATCGAATATCCGATTTTCGTCTTCACCCCGTCCGAGAAGGTCGCCGCGGCCGTGACCAAGGCAGGCGGACTGGGCGTGCTCGGCTGCGTGCGGTTCAACGACGCCGACGACCTCGAGAACGTCCTGCAGTGGATGGATGCCAACACCGATGGCAAGCCCTACGGCGTCGACATCGTGATGCCGGCCAAAGTGCCGACCGAGGGCACGTCGGTCGACATCAACAAGCTCATCCCCGCCGAGCACCGCGAGTTCGTCGACAAGACGCTCGCCGACCTCGGGGTGCCCCCACTGCCGGCCGACGAGGAACGCTCCGAAGGCGTTCTCGGATGGCTGCATTCGGTGGCGCGCAGCCACGTCGAGGTCGCCCTCAAGCATCCGATCAAACTGATCGCCAACGCGCTGGGTTCACCGCCCAAGGACGTCATCGACCAGGTGCACGAGGCCGGCGTGCCGATCGCAGCGCTCGCGGGCTCGGCCAAACACGCACTGCGGCATGCCGAGAACGGTGTCGACATCGTCGTCGCCCAGGGCCACGAGGCCGGGGGGCACACCGGTGAGATCGGCTCGATGGTGCTGTGGCCGGAGATCGTCGATGCCCTCGACGGTAAGACGCCGGTGCTCGCGGCCGGCGGCATCGGCACCGGTCGGCAGGTTGCCGCTGCTCTGGCCCTTGGCGCACAAGGGGTCTGGATGGGCTCGGCGTTCCTCACCTCGGCGGAGTACGACCTCGGGGTGCGCCTGGACTCCGGCCGCTCCGTGATCCAGGAAGCGATGCTGAGCGCGACGTCGGCCGACACGGTGCGCCGCCGCATCTACACGGGCAAGCCGGCGCGGTTGCTCAAGAGCCGCTGGACCGACGCCTGGGACGCCGACGGCGCGCCCCAGCCACTGCCGATGCCGCTGCAGAACATCCTCGTCAGTGAGGCCCATCAGCGGATGAGCGAATCGAGCGATCCCACCGCGGTCGCGATGCCCGTCGGGCAGATCGTCGGTCGGATGAACGAGATCCGGCCCGTCGCCGACATCATCGCCGAACTGGTCAGCGGCTTCGACGAGGCGACGAAACGGCTGGACGGAATCCGCGGGGCCTGAGGGGGCGTATAAAGCAGGGGTGAACGGCGCGCACTCTCTGCTCACCACGCTGCTCGATGCCGGCGTGGACGTCTGCTTCGCCAACCCCGGCACGTCGGAGATGCACTTCGTCGCCGCTCTCGACACGGTCGACGGTATGCGCGGCGTTCTGACGCTGTTCGAGGGTGTGGCGACCGGCGCGGCCGACGGCTACGCACGCATCGCCGGCGGACCCGCCGCGGTGCTCCTGCATCTGGGGCCGGGACTGGGCAACGGACTGGCCAACCTGCACAACGCGCGCCGGGCGCACACACCGATGGTCGTCGTGGTCGGCGACCACGCCACCTATCACAAGAAGTACGACGCGCCACTGGAATCCGACATCGACGCGGTCGCGGGTACGGTCTCGGGCTGGGTGCGTCGCACGTTGCGTCCCGAGGACGTCGCCGAAGACACCATGGCCGCTCTGGCCGCGGTGCGCCGCGGCGAAGTGGCGACGCTGATCCTGCCCGCCGACGTGTCGTGGACCGACGGGGCCGATCCCGCACAGTCCGCCGCGACGTCGGCACAGCCCGCCGTCGACGGCGATGCGGTGCAGGCGGTCGCACAGGCGCTTTATTCCGGGGAACACACCGTGCTTCTCATCGGCGGCGACGCCACCCACGGGCCGGGACTCGCCGCTGCCGTCCGCATCGGCGAGGCGACCGGCGCGACGGTGCTCTGCGAGACCTTCCCCGCGCGGCTGCAGCGGGGCGCGGGCGTGCCCGCTGTCGACCGGCTCGCTTACTTCGCCGAAGCCGCAGCCGAACAACTGGCCGGTGCGCGGCACCTCGTCCTCGCCGGTGCCGCGTCCCCGGTCTCGTTCTTCGCCTACCCCGGCAAGGCCAGCGATCTGGTGCCCGACGGCTGCGCCGTGCACCTGCTGGCCCCGCACCGCGGCGCTGCCGACGCCCTGCAGCGGGTCGCCGACGACGTGGCACCCGGCACCACGGCGCCCCTCGCGCCACCCGCTCGGCCGGAGCTACCCAGCGGGGAGCTCACCGCGTTCACGGCGGCGGCGGTGATCGGCGCCCTGCTGCCCGACGACGCGATCGTGGTCGACGAATCCAACACCGCCGGTGTGGGTATCGCCGCGGCGACGGCCGGTGCACCGGCCCACGACGTGCTGACACTGACCGGCGGCGCGATCGGCTACGGCCTGCCCGCCGCGATCGGTGCGGCGATCGCGGCTCCGCATCGTCCCGTTCTCGCTCTACAGGCCGACGGTTCGGCGATGTACACGATCTCGGCGCTGTGGACGCACGCCCGCGAGAACCTCGACGTGACCACCGTGATCTTCAACAACGGCGCCTACGACATCCTGCGCATCGAGCTGCAGAGGGTCGGGGCGACCAGCGGCACCGAGCCCGGCCCCCGGGCCCGGCAGCTACTCGACTTGGGTTCGCCCGGAATCGATTTCGTGCAGATCGCCGAGGGTCTCGGGGTGCCGGGCCGGCGGGCGCGCACCGCGGAGGAATTCGCTGCCGCGTTGGCCGATGCGTTCGCCGAGCCGGGCCCGCACCTGATCGACGCGCTGGTGCCGTCCCTGCTGGGTTAACGCGGCTGCGTCTGCCCGGCCGTGTGCGCCCGTAGGTTCTCTTCCACTTCCTGCTGCCACAGGTCGTAGGCGTGGGTGGTGTCGACCTCCTGCTCGAAGCGGTCGGTCATGTCGGGGGTGACGTCCGCGGCGTCGACGTAGAACTGTTCGTACCAGCGCCGGTGCTGGTACACCGGGCCGTCCTCCTCTGTCAGCAGTGGATTGTCGATGCGCGACTTGTTCTTCCAGATTTCCACGTCTTCGAGAAATCCCTCGCCGAAACTGCGGTTCATCGCCGAGGCCAGTTTGGCGGCCTTGTCCGCGGGCAGACCGGGCATGGCGGCGACCGAGACGCCCCACTGCAGCATGAACGAGTCGTGGGTGACGGGGTAGTGGCAGTTGATCAGCGCCACTTCGACGGTGAAACCCGGTGCCAGGTCGTTGTGCAGCCAGTTGATCATGTACGCAGGCCCGAAGTAGGTGGCCTCAGACCGCAGATAGGTTCCCTCCCAGAGCTTTTCCGGGTCGGCGACGTAGTCGGGCCGAGGCTTCGACTCCATGTACTGACTGGCGGTGTGGCCCTCGATGACGTTCTTGAAGTACGTGGGATAGGCGTGGTGGATGTAGAAGAAGTGCGCCATGTCGACGTTGTTGTCGACGATCTCGCGGCAGTGTGACCCTTCGATCAACACCGAACTCCACTGCCACGGCGACCAGCGGCCCTCGGCGTAGCCGTCGATGGTCGGCGGGGTCAGTTCGGGGGCCGGCGTCGATCCCTGGGGGTCGTGCCACACCAGCAGCTGGCCGTTGACCTCGGTGGTGAGCCAGGCGCGGGTGCGCGCCATCCGCGGTGTGCGCTTGGCGTAGGGGACCAGCGAGCAGCGGCCGTCTCCGCGCCAGCGCCAGTCGTGGAACGGGCACGCGATGTCGTCACCCTTGACAGTGCCCTGGGCGAGGTTGCCGCCCATGTGTCTGCAGTAGCCGTCGAGGACCTTCAGCTCGCCCGAGGAATCGGCGAACACCACCAGCATGGTCCCGAACGCGTTGATGCCGTGCGGTTTTCCGTCCCGGAAGTCCTCGGCGAGACCCAGGCAGTGCCAGCCCCTGGCGAAACGCGTCGGTGTGGTGCCGGTGTCGATCTCGCGAATCGGCTGGGTCATGTGCCGTCTCCTGTCATGTCCAGCACGGCCAGGTGGCTGAACACCATGGACGTGCCGATGGGATTGCCGCCGCCGGGATAGGCGGTTCCGCTGGGGGCGGCCATGGTGTTGCCCGCCGCGTACAGACCGGTAATCACCGCTCCGGTGGTGTCGAGCACGCGGGCCGACGCATCGGTGCGCAGGCCGCCCTTGGTGCCCAGGTCGGAGACCCCGAAGGCGGCAGCGTGGAACGGCGGCCGGTCGATCGGGAGCAGCGGGGACGCGCCGCCGGAGAACGCGCGGTCGTACGGCTCACCACCGCGATCGAAATCCTCGTCCACACCGCGGCGCGCGAAGTCGTTGAATCGGCGCACCGTCTCGACGAGGGCGTCGGCGGGTACGTCGATGGCCGACGCGAGATCCTCGAGAGTGTCCGCGGTACGCCACAACCCGGCGTCCACGTAGCGCCTCGTCTCGACCATCGACACGTTGGGCGCCTTGACCGGCGGCACGGCCCCCTCGCGATCGTCGTAGACCATCCAGTAGGGCAACGTGACCCTCCCGTCGGTCATCGCGGCCAGCACGGCGCGCCCCAGCCGGTCGTAGGCGGCGGACTCGTTGACGAACCGCTCGCCACGATCGTCGACGAAGATGCCCCCGGTGAACCACAACGCGAATGCCGCTGTGCCGTCGGGATGGATCAGCCCCGGCGACCACCACGCCTGATCCATCAGATCGATGTCGGCGCCGACGGCGAGGCCGGCCTGGTGGGCGAGCCCACGGTTCGACGGCGGACCCATCGTGTCGTGGGACCGGCCCGGGACGCCGTATTGCTCTCGCATCTGGTCGTTGTGTTCGAATCCGCCGGCGGCGAGCAGGACTCCCCGTCGCGCCCGGATCGCGCGGCTGCCCTGCGCGTCGGTGACGACGGCGCCGACCACGGTGCCGTCCTCGACGACGAGGTCGGTGAGCTCGGTTCCGAGGCGGGTGTGTGCGTGGGGATAGCGGCGCAGCGCGATCAGGAATCGCGCGATCAGGGCTCGGCCGCCCACGAAGTAGTCCTCGGGCTGCGGCTGCCCGAGCCGGTCGGTGTCGAGCGGGCCGCGGATGAGTTCGCGAAGATCAGGCGCGGCAGCCACTTTCAGTGGTTTGGCTGCGATGTGTCGCATGCCGTCCGCACGTGCCTTCGGGGCGTGGCCGAAATAGTCCGGCCACGGCAGCAGCGAGAACTTCAGCTGGTCGTCGGATTCCAGGTAGGCGATCAGCGGGGCGCCGCCGCGTACGTAGGCGTCGCGCAGCGCGGCCGGGGTGCGGTCGCCGACGACGGCGTTGTAGTACTCCAGCGCGTCGTCCATCGTGTCGTCGGGTGCGTCTCCGTAACCGGCGCGCTGCAGAACGGGATTGCACGGGAACCACATACCACCGCCGCCGGAGTATGCGGTGGTACCGCCGAACCGGTCAGACGCCTCGACCAGCACGACGTCGAGGCCTTCACGGGCCGCGGTGTAGGCGCCGGTGACGCCACCGGCACCCGACCCGGCTACCACGACGTCGGTCTCGACGTCCCAGTGCCGAATGGTCTTCGCGCTCGTCCGATCAGACATGGCGGTCCCTTCCATGCGTTGCGAATTCGGAATCGAGTGCGTCACGGTCGGCAGCGCTCATGGCTCGATACTCGGGCCGGCCCCGACCGGCCCAGCGATACACGGGGTCGTCGGTGTGCCAGCGCTGCGCCTGCAGGTCCCGCTTGAGCACCTTGTTCGACCCGGTCACCGGCAGGTTCGCCGACACCCGCAGCAGCCGAGGCGCACCCTTGGCGCCCAGATCAGCTTGATCACACAGGAATCGGGCGAACCGACCGACGTCGAACGCCTGCGGGTCGGCGACCTCGATCGCGGCCATCACCTGATCTCCCGAGCGTGGGTCCGGCACGCCGTACACCGCGGCCGCGATGATGTCTGGATGCCGGCGCAGCACGCGTTCGGTGGTCAGCGCCGAGATGTTCTCCCCGTCGACGCGGATCCAGTCGCCGCGCCGACCC
This sequence comes from Mycobacterium kyogaense, assembly GCF_003254575.1. Lineage (GTDB taxonomy): Bacteria > Actinomycetota > Actinomycetes > Mycobacteriales > Mycobacteriaceae > Mycobacterium > Mycobacterium kyogaense. The sequence goes on from NZ_QJUA01000001.1 coordinate 235,369, forward strand.
GCGAAGTAGAGGAATCCGTCGGCGTCCACATAGCCGAGGTCTCCCGACCAGTACCAGCCGTTGCGGGTGCGCTCGGCCTCGGCGGCATCGTTGCGGTAGTAGCCCTCGAAATCACGCGCGCCGCGCCGGTCGACGATCTCGCCGATCGCCTCGTCGGCATTGCAGACCCGGCCGGTGTGGTCGAGAACTGCTGCCGCACAGGGCTGTAGTGTGCCTGGATCGATGACGACGACATCGTCGTGTGCGGGCCGCCCCAGCGCGCCTGACGGCGCCTGCGGCGCGGGTGCGGCCACTGCGCCGCCCTCGCTGGAGCCATAGCCTTCGAACAGTTCGGCGCCGAAGCGGCGGCGGAACTCCTTCTGGTCTTCCGGTGAGGCCTCGGTGCCGAAGCCCCGCTGCAGCGTGTTGTCGGCGTCGTTGGGCAGTTCGGGGGTGGCCAGCAGGTAGGCCAGCGCCTTGCCGACATAGGTGAAGAACGTGGCGCCGAAGAACCGCACATCGGGCAGGAAACCGGAGGCGGAGAACGATGGTGTGAGGCAGACCGTCGCGCCGTTGGCCAGGGCGGGCGCCCACAGCGCCATGAGCGCGTTGCCGTGAAACAGCGGCATGCAGCAGTAGTCGACATCGCCGCGGTGGTGCCCGAACTTCTCCGTTGCCGTGTACGCGATGCGGGCCAGCCGACCCTGTGTGCACCGGACTGCCTTCGACGCGCCCGTCGTGCCGGAGGTGAACAACAGCAGAAGCAGCGTCCTCGCGTCGACACCCGTAGCCCTGACGGCGGTCACCCCCGCATGGTCCTCGACCCGGCGCCGGTACTGCGGATCGTCGACGTTCCAGATCAGATCTGCAGCGACACCGTGATCGAGGGATCGCAGCCGGTCCGCACCTTCGGTGTCGGTGACGATCACCGCGCAATCGGCATGGCGGATGTCGGCCGCCAGATCCTGCGCGCCGCGGGTCGGATTGAGCCCGACGACCGTGGCGCCGGCCAGTGCGGCACCGCAGAGCCAGAACACGAACTCGGGCTCGTTGGCGAGCAGCACACCGATGTGAAACGGTGTGTCAGTAGCCATCCGGGATCGTGCCGTGCTCCCCAGCGCTGCCCGCGCTGCCGCACACGACACCACCTCGTCCCAGGTCCAGGTCTGCTCTCGCGTACGTAGCCCGGGATGGGTGTCACCGGCACGCGCCAAGAGCATCGACGCGATGTCCTCGTGTCTGGTCATGGCCGGACGATCTCGTGCACGGCATCGGAGCAGTCGATGCCTTCGGCCGACAACTGCCGTTTGATCACCTTGAAGGTCTCGGTGCGCGGCAGCGTGGTCGCCACCCGCACGTAGACCGGCCACTGCTTCGGGCCCAGGTCATCCTGGGCGGCGAGGAATTCGGTGAATGCTTCCTTGTCGAACATCGCGGGATCGGGCAGCACCAGTGCCGCCATGACCCGGTCGCCGACGGCCTCGTCGGGTATCGGATAGACGACGGCTTCGGTCACCCCTGGATGGCGCATCAGGATGCGTTCGATCGGCGCGGTGCCGAGGTTCTCCCCGTCGACCCGCAGCCAGTCACCCAGTCGGCCGGCGAAGTAGGCGAACCCGAGGTCGTCGCGGTATGCGAGGTCGCCGCTGTGGTAGACGCCGCCCCGCAGCCTCTCGGCGTCGGCGTCGGGGTCGTTGTAGTACCCGCGGAATTGACCGGGGCCCGCGGTGTTGACCAGCTCGCCGACCACCCTGGCAGGACATTCGGTTCCCGTCTCGACGTCGACGATGGTCACCCCGCCGACGAGTGGGCCGAGCGCGCCCTCCGGGGTGTCGGGCGTTCGCGCGATCGCGACGCCCCCCTCGCTCGACCCGAATCCGTCGACGACCTCGACGGCGAAGCGCTGCGCGAACCGACTCAGATCCCGCGGAGCGCCCTCGTTGCCGTAGGCGATCCGCAGCGGATTGTCGGCGTCGTCGTCGCGCTCGGGAGTGGCGAGAATGTAGGACAGCGGCTTGCCTACGTAATTGGCGTACGTCGCACCGATCCGGCGGACATCGGGGAAGAATTGCGAGGCAGAGAACCTGCGCCGCAATGCAATCGAGGCGCGGCCGGCTAACGCCGGGGCCCAACCGGCCATGATGGCGTTGGAGTGGAACAGCGGCATCGACAGATAGCAGGTGTCCGAAGGTCCGAGACCGAACCGCTGGGCCAGCATCAACCCGGGTACCGCGACCTTCTCGTGCGTGCACCGCACCGCCTTCGGGTCCCCGCTGGTGCCCGAGGTGAAGATCAGCATGAAGAGATCGTCGGGGCCGGCGTCGCGGAACCCGATCTCAGCACCGGCGTAGGTGGCGAGTTCGGCAGCGAACGAACAGGATTCGATGTCGACGGAAGCGATTCCTGGCACGGCACTGTCGCGGTCGGCCAGCACCAGCTGGCAATCCGCGTGGTCGATGTCGCGCTGCAGTGCAGCCCCGCGTCTGGTCGGGTTGAGCCCGACCGGAACGATGCCCGACATCGCCGCGGCGATCAGCACGCAGGAGAAGAACGGTGTGTTCCCGGCGAGCACGCCGACATGCGGCGGCCGATCCGGGTCCAGTCGCGCCCGCAACGCAGCGGCCAGCGCGGCGGCGTCAGCGAGGTGATCACGCCAGGAGACGAACGAGATCTGTCCGGAGCCATCGATGCCGTGCACCCCGCCGTCCTGCACATCGGCCAGCGGGGCCACTAGGGCGGTGACGGTGGATTCGACGGGGGCGCCCACCGTGTCTCAGGCCGGCGTGTCGGCCAACTCCCGGCCGATACGCAGTAGCTGCCCGGTCGCCCCACCGAGCGTGAACTCCGTCTGCTTGGCGGCCAGGAAGTAACGGTGGATCGGGTGATCGGTGTCGATACCCACGCCACCGTGCACGTGAACGGCGGTGTGCGCCACCCGATGTCCCGCCTCGGCCGCCCAGAACGCCGCGCTGGCGACGTCGATGTCGGCCGGTAGGTCTTCTGAGACCCGCCACGCGGCTTGGGTCACGGTGAGCCGCAGCCCCTTGATGTCGATGTAGCCGTCGGCAAGCCGCGCCGACACCGCCTGGAAGCTGCCGATGGGGCGGTCGAACTGTTCGCGTTCCCGGGCGTAGACGGCCGTCATCTCCAGCGCGCGTTCCACGACGCCCAGCTGGTAGGCGCTGCGGCCGAGTGAGCCGCGGGTGATGAGCCAGTCGACGACCTCGGGTCCGCCGATGCGGCGGTCTGCGGGCACGGTGACCTCATGCAGGTCGATTGCTCCGACACTGCCGTGCCCCGTGGTGTCGAGTGCGGTGACAGTCACCCCGCTGTCGCTCGCAGCGATCAGGAAAACGCCGACGCCCGAATCGGTTTCGGCAGGGACGAGGAACGCGTCGGCCTTCTGCGCGAAGGGCACCAACGTCCGCGCGCCGGTGAGCGTCACCTCGGAACCCTCGGTGCGCGCTCGGACCGGGCCCTCACCCATCTCGCCGTCGAGCGCGACGGTGAGGATCTTCTCGCCGCGCACAGCCGGCGCGGCCCACACCTGTGCGACGTCATCGGAGCCGAACCTCGTCAGGGCTCCTGCGCCCAGCACGACCGACTCCAGGTAGGGCACGGCAGCCAGTTGCCGTCCGAGTGCGACGAGCACCGCCACCTCCTCGAGCACGCCGTACCCGCCGCCGCCCACCGCGTCGGGCGCTGTGGTCGACAAAATGTCGGCGTCGATCAGCTTGCGCCACAGGGCGTCATCGAATCGGCCCCCCTGCTGCGGACCCAGCCCGTCGAGCTCGCGCTGATGCTCGGCCGTGCACACCGATTCGGTGATCGTGCGAACCAGCCCGCCGAGATCGTCACTGGCCTCTGTCGTCGAGAAATCCATGTCGTTGGTCCCCTTTACCGGTTCACTCGGGGTAGCCCGAGCGCCACCATGCCGATGATGTCGCGCTGGATCTCGTTGGTGCCGCCGCCGAACGTGAGGATCAGGCAGGACCGGTGCATCCGCTCGATCCGGCCGCGCAGCAGTGCACCCGGAGTGTCGGCACGCAGCGTGGCCGCGGTGCCCATCACCTCCATCAGCAGCCGGTAGGCCTCGGTGGCCAGCTCGGTGCCGTACACCTTGGCCGCCGACGCGTCCGCGGGGGAGGGGGCGGCGTCCTCCGTGGACGCCAGCTCCCAGTTGATCAGCTTGAGGACCTCGGCTTTGGCGTGCACGCGGGCGAGGTTGAGCTGCACCCACTGCGCGTCGATGAGCCGGCTGCCGTGCACGTCCTTGGTGTTCTGGGCCCACTCGCGCACGGCGCCGAGGGCGACGAAGATCGGCTGCGCCGACACGAGGGCGACCCGTTCGTGATTGAGCTGGTTGGTCACCAGCTTCCAGCCGGCGTTCTCCTCGCCGACGAGGCTGCTGACTGGGACCCGGACATCCTGGTAGTAGGTCGCGCTGGTGTCCACGCCGGCGACGGTGTGCACCGGTGTCCACGAGAAGCCCTCGGCCGTCGTCGGCACGATCAGCATCGAGATGCCGCGGTGCTTCTTGGCCTCGGTGTTGGTGCGCGCGGCGAGCCACACATAGTCGGCGTAGGCGATCAGCGACGTCCACATCTTCTGCCCGTTGATCACGTACTCGTCGCCGTCGCGCACCGCGGTGGTGCGCAGTGAGGCCAGGTCGGTGCCTGCGCCGGGCTCGGAGTAGCCGATCGAGAAGTGCAGTTCGCCGGCCGCGATCTTGGGCAGGAAGAAGTTCTTCTGCTCGTCGCTGCCGAAATGCATGATCGTCGGCGCCACGCTGTTGATGGTCAGGAACGGCACCGGGACATTGGCGATGGCCGCCTCGTCGTTGAAGATCAGGCCGTCCATCGGGGGCCGCGCTTGGCCGCCATACTCTTTCGGCCAGGACAGTGTCAGCCAACCGTCCTTGCCCATCTGTGCCACGGTCTCGCGGTAGACGTTCCCGCGTCCCATCTCGCCGTCGTTGCTCGCCAGCGCCTCGGCACGCTCGGGGGTCATCAGCTTCGAGAAGTACGCGCGCAGCTCGCGGCGCAGCTCCTCTTGCTCGGGGGTGTAGCCGATCCGCATCGTGATCCTCACTAGTCTGCGAGCCTGTACCCGGTGCCATCCCGGACGCCCGCGTGGATACCTCAGGTCTTCCCCGGTTGTAACACGTTCTAGTCTTGGGGTCCAGGCTGGTGTCACACTGGGTGCTCTGCGAATCGGCCTACAGCCCTAGACCGTCAGGAGGAAGTCATGCGAGTTGAAGTGGATCGTGACCGTTGCGAGGGCAATGCCGTGTGCGTCGGAATAGCGCCCGACCTGTTCGACCTCGATGACGAGGACTACGCGGTGGTCAAGGCCGACCCCGTCCCCGAAGGGGAGGAGGCGGTGGCCGAGCAGGCCATCATCGAGTGCCCCCGCGCCGCCCTGATCCGGCACGACTAGAGGTATTCGTAAGTGACAACTTCTGCAGCTGACATCGACCTGTCCGGACGCGTCGCGGTCGTCACCGGCGCCGCCGCCGGACTGGGCCGGGCCGAGGCCGTCGGGCTCGCGCGCGCCGGGGCCACCGTGGTGGTCAACGACATCGCTCCCGCGTTGGACCGTTCCGACGTTCTCGACGAGATCGCACAGGTGGGCGCCAAGGGAGTCGCCGTGGCCGGCGACATCAGTGAACGCTCGACCGCTGACGAACTCGTCGAGACCGCCGACGGTCTCGGGGGTCTGGGCATCGTCGTCAACAACGCCGGCATCACCCGCGACCGCATCCTGTTCAACATGACCGACGACGAGTGGGATGCGGTCATCAACGTGCATCTGCGGGGGCACTTCCTGCTGACGCGCAATGCCGCGACCTACTGGCGATCCAAGGCCAAGGCCGGAGACGGTCAGATCTACGGCCGGATCATCAACACGTCGTCGGAAGCCGGACTCTCGGGCCCTGTCGGGCAGCCCAATTACGGCGCGGCGAAGGCGGGCATCACCGCGCTGACGCTGTCGGCGGCGCGCGCACTGGGACGCTTCGGCGTCCGGGCGAATGCAATCGCCCCGCGGGCCAGGACGGCCATGACGGCCGGGGTTTTCGGTGACGCGCCCGAGTTGCCGGAGGGTGCGGTGGATCCACTGTCACCCGAGCACGTGGTCAACCTCGTGCGGTTCCTGGCGTCTCCGGCCGCCGAAGCGGTCAACGGACAGCTGTTCATCGTCTATGGTCCGACGGTGACGCTCCTGGCGGCGCCGACGGCCGAGAAGCAGTTCAGTGCCGACGGTGACGAGTGGGACGCGTCCGCGTTGTCGACGACCTTGCAGGATTACTTTGCTGATCGCGACCCGGAAAAGAGCTTCTCGGCGGCGATGGGGCTCGGCGACCGAGACTGACAGTCTCTGTTGTCACAGGTAGTCCCCAGGTAGAACGTGTTCTAGAATGACCTAGGTCACACTGGCCCTGAACAGCGCGAACATAAGAATTTGGCGCGGATTAGCGGTCTTTGACACTGCGAACGTGTTCTAGTTAGTATGATCCCGCTCACGGGAGCTAGCGCTGGGCGCGGGGGTAGGAACCCGACGCAGGCAGCTTCTCAGTAAGAGTTCGCCAGGCGTACGTAGTCGACACCTTCGGACCGAGATCGGAGCACAGGTTTGATCGAACAGCTTGCGGCGCCCGCGCGGGCCGTGGGCGGGTTCGTCGAGATGTCCTTGGACACGTTCGCCAAGTCGTTCCGTCGCCCGTTCCAGTTCCGCGAATTCCTGGATCAGACGTGGATGATCGCGCGCGTCTCCCTGGTCCCCACCCTGCTGGTGGCGATCCCGTTCACCGTCCTGGTGGCGTTCACGCTGAACATCCTCCTGCGCGAGATCGGCGCGGCGGATCTGTCCGGTGCCGGTACGGCGTTCGGCACGATCACCCAGTTGGGGCCGGTCGTGACGGTGCTGGTGGTCGCCGGGGCCGGGGCGACGGCAATCTGTGCCGACCTGGGGGCCCGCACCATCCGCGAGGAGATCGACGCCATGCGGGTGTTGGGCATCGACCCCATCCAGCGGCTGGTCGTGCCCCGCGTACTCGCGTCGACGTTCGTGGCGCTGCTGCTCAACGGACTGGTCTGCCTGATCGGCCTCGCCGGTGGCTACGTGTTCTCGGTGTTCCTGCAGGGCGTCAACCCGGGTGCGTTCATCAACGGGTTGACGGTGTTGACCGGTCTCGGGGAACTGGTGCTCGCCGAGATCAAGGCGCTGTTGTTCGGCGTGGTCGCCGGCCTGGTGGGCTGCTACCGCGGCCTCACCGTCAAAGGTGGCCCCAAGGGCGTCGGCAACGCGGTCAACGAGACCGTGGTCTATGCGTTCATCTGCCTGTTCGTGATCAACGTGATCATGACGGCCGTAGGAGTGAGAGTGCTGGCCCGCTGATGAGCGCTCGCGCGAAGAACAGACGATCATGAGCTATGACCTCACTGTCCGGTTCCGCCGTGCGTTCCGCGGCGTGCCGCGCGCCGTGGACACCGTGGGCGAACAGGCGCTGTTCTACGGCGAATCGGTCAAGTACATCCCGAACGCGATCACGCGGTATCGCAAGGAGACCATTCGGCTCATCGCCGAGATGACCATGGGCACAGGCGCGCTCGTGATGATCGGCGGCACCGTCGGCGTGGCGGCGTTCATGACGCTGGCCTCGGGCGGCGTGATCGCCGTGCAGGGTTACTCGTCGCTGGGCAACATCGGTATCGAGGCGCTCACCGGGTTCCTGTCGGCGTTCCTGAACGTGCGCATCGTCGCCCCGGTGATCGCAGGAATCGCACTCGCCGCGACCATCGGCGCGGGTGCCACGGCGCAGCTCGGCGCGATGCGCGTGGCCGAGGAGATCGACGCCGTGGAGTCGATGGCCGTGCATGCGGTGTCCTATCTGGTGTCGACGCGGTTGATCGCCGGGCTGATCGCCATCGTTCCGCTCTATGCGCTGTCGGTGCTCGCGGCGTTCTTCGCCGCCCGCTTCACCACCGTCTACATCAACGGCCAGTCTGCGGGTCTGTACGACCATTACTTCAACACGTTCCTGGTGCCCAGCGATCTGCTGTGGTCCTTCCTGCAGGCCATCGTGATGTCGATCGCGGTGATGCTGGTGCACACCTACTACGGGTTCAACGCCTCCGGCGGTCCGGTCGGCGTGGGCATCGCGGTGGGCCAAGCTGTGCGTACCTCGCTGATCGTCGTCGTGACGATCGTGCTGTTCATCTCCCTGGCGGTCTACGGCGCCTCGGGCAACTTCAACCTCTCCGGATAGGACAGACCAGCCATGGCCAACGGTGACGCCAAGCGCAGCCACGTGAGAATCGCTGCGGCGATTCTCGCTGTGGTGGTGCTCGCCGCCGTGGTCTTCACGTACCTGTCCTACACGGCGGCCTTCACCTCCACCGACAAGGTGACGGTGCTCTCGCCCCGCGCCGGTCTGGTGATGGAGACCAAGGCGAAGGTGAAGTACCGCGGTATCCAGGTCGGCGAGGTCGAATCGATCGACTACGCCGGGCAGGACGCCAAGTTGACGTTGGCGATCCGCAGCGACGACATGCGCTACATCCCGAGCAATGCGCAGGTCCGCATCGCCGGGAACACGATCTTCGGCGCCAAGTCGGTGGAGTTCCTGACCCCGCAGGATCCGGATACGACGTCGCTACGGCCGGGCACCCAGGTGCAGGCCAAAGATGTGCAGCTCGAGGTCAACACGCTGTTCCAGACTTTGACCGACGTGCTGGGCAAGATCGATCCGGTCAACCTGAACGCGACGCTCTCGGCGCTGGCCGAGGGGCTGCGTGGGCACGGCGACGATCTCGGTGCCGGCCTCTCGGGCCTCAATTACTATCTGCAGCAGCTCAATCCGAAGCTCCCCACCCTGCAGGACGACTTCCGCAAGGCGGGGATCGTCACCAACATCTATGGTGACGCCGCACCGGATCTGGCCAAGATCTTCGACAACGCGCCGACGGTCAGCAAGACGGTCGTCGACGAGCAGGACAATCTGAACACCACACTGCTGGCCGCCACCGGTCTGGGCAACAACGCCGCCGACACCCTGGAGCCGGGGGCGGACAACCTCATCGCAGCCATCCAACGGCTGCGGGCGCCGCTGAAGGTCGTCGGCGACTATTCGCCGGAATTCGGCTGCCTGCTCAAGGGCATCTCGATCGGCATCGACCGGTTCGCGCCGATCATCGGCGGTATCCGGCCCGGCCTGTTCGTGGCCTCGAACTTCATCCCCGGCTCGCCGGCCTACACGTATCCCGAGAGTCTGCCCATCGTCAACGCCTCAGGCGGTCCGAACTGCCGCGGCTTGCCGGATGCACCGAGCAAGCAGTTCGGTGGATCGTGGTACCACAGCCCGTTCCTCGTGACCGACAACGCCTACGTGCCCTACCAGCCGAACACCGAATTGCAGTTCGATGCACCATCGACCCTGCAGTTCCTGTTCAACGGGGCCTTCGCCGAACGGGATGATTTCTAGTGGCGCGCAGACTCGGTGCGCAGGACCGCACCATGATCAACGTCGGGGTGTTCACCGTCGTCATGCTGCTCGTCGCCGCCATGCTGGTCGTGGTGTTCGGCGAGTTCCGCTTCGGGTCGGACAAGAACTACCACGCCACCTTCGCCGACGCGTCGCGGCTCAAGGCCGGTCAGGACGTGCGCATCGCCGGCGTTCCCGTCGGCGCGGTCAAGGACGTGACGCTCAACGACGACAACACCGTCGACGTCGCTTTCACCCTTAACGAGCGCTACCAGCTCTACACCTCCAGCAAGGCGATGGTCCGCTACGAGAACCTGGTGGGCGATCGGTACCTCGAGATCGCCTCGGGTCCCGGAGATCTGGTCAAGCTCCCGCTGGGGGGCACGATCACCAACACCGCGCCCGCCCTCGACCTGGATGCCCTGCTGGGCGGTCTGAAGCCAGTCTTCAAGGGCCTGGACGGACGGAAGATCAACGAGGTCAGCAACGCGATCATCGAGTTGCTGCAGGGCCAGGGCGGTGCGCTGTCGCAGATGCTGTCGTCGACCAGCGCCTTCACCCAGGACTTGGCTGCGCGTGACCAGCTGATCGGCGACCTGATCACCCACCTGAACACGGTGCTCGGCACGGTCGACGAGAAGGGTGCCGAGTTCGACGCAACGGTGGACAAGCTGCAGAAGGTGATCACCGGTCTGGCGCAGGGGCGTGACCCGATCGCCGGCGCCATCGGCCCGCTCGCCTCGGCGACGAACGATTTGACCGAGACCCTGGAGAAGAGCCGCCGACCGCTGCAGGGTGTGCTGGAGAACGTCCGGCCGCTGGCGCAGCGCATGGACGAGCGCAAGGGTGACATCAACAAGGTGATCGAGCCGCTCGCGGAGAACTACCTGCGGCTCAACGCACTCGGCGCGTACGGCTCGTTCTTCAACATCTACTACTGCTCGATCCGTATGAAGATCAACGGCCCGGCCGGTAGTGACATCCTCATTCCGTTCGGCGGCCCGGCGGACCCGTCGAAGGGGAGGTGTTCTGAGAATGGCTAGGCCCGACGGTGGAAATCCGTTACGCACCGGCATCTTCGGCATCGTGTTGGTCACCTGCCTGGTGCTGGTGTCGTTCGGCTACAGCAACCTGCCGTTCATGCCGCAGGGCAAGGTGTACGAGGCGTTCTTCACCGACGCCGGCGGCATCTCGCCGGGCAATGACGTCAACGTCTCGGGCATCAACGTCGGCAAGGTCAAGAACGTGGCGCTGGCGGGGGACGCCGCGAAGGTGACGTTCACCGTCGACCGCAAGATCATGGTGGGCGACCAGACGCTGGTGGCGATCAAGACAGACACCGTGCTGGGCGAGAAGTCGTTGGCCGTGACCCCCAAGGGCGGCGGGTCGGTGACCTCGATTCCGGTGGGGCGCACCACGACTCCGTACACGCTCAACACCGCGCTGCAGGATCTCGGGCAGAACGCCAGTGAATTGGACAAGCCGCGATTCGAGCAGGCGCTGCAGACGCTGACCGACTCGTTGCGCGATGCCAAGCCCCAGTTGCGCGGCGCGCTCGACGGAGTCACTAACCTCTCGCGCAGCCTGAACAAGCGCGACGAGGCGCTCGAGCAGTTGCTCACCCACGCCAAGCGCGTCACCGACACGCTGGCCCAGCGGTCCGGCCAGGTCAACCAGCTCATCGTCGACGGGAACATGCTGTTCGCCGCCCTCGACGAACGCCGTCAGGCGCTGAGCACTCTGATCGGCGGGATCGACGATGTCTCACAACAGCTCTCGGGCTTCGTTGCGGACAACAAGCGCGAGTTCGGCCCGGTGCTGGAGAAGCTGAACCTGGTGATGGACAACCTGTTGGAACGACGCGAGCACATCGGCGAGGCGCTCAAGCGGTTGCCGCCGTACGCCACCGCGCTCGGCGAGGTGGTCGGGTCCGGTCCCGGGTTCCAGATCAACCTCTACGGTCTGCCACCCGCCACGTTGTCCGAAGTCCTGCTCGACACCTACTTCCAGCCGGGCAAACTTCCCGACAGCCTCGCCGACTACCTGCGCGGATTCATCTCCGAGCGCCTCATCATCAGGCCGAAATCGCCCTCGCGCGGTGGCAACAAGGTGGTCGCCTACTTCCCCTCGGCGGTCGGCCTGTACTCCGGCGACGAGGTGCGGGTGATCGGCGTCCCGGTCGGGCGCATCGACTCGATTGAACCCCGTGCCAAGGACGTCAAGATCACGATGTCGATCGACGACGGCGTGAAGATCCCCGCGAACGCTCAGGCGCTGATCATCTCGCCGAACCTCGTCGCCGCGCGGTTCGTGCAGCTGACACCCGCCTACACCGGTGGCCCGGTCATGGCCGACGACGCCGAGATCGGGCTGGACCGAACCGCGGTACCCGTGGAGTGGGACGAGGTCAAAGAACAACTGACGCAACTCAGTTCGCAACTCGGACCTCAGCAGAACGCGGTGCAGGGTCCGCTCCAGGCATTCGTCGATCAGGCCGCCGACACCCTCGATGGCAACGGGGACTCGTTCCGCTCGGCGATCCGCGAGCTGTCCCAGACCGCGGGGCGTCTCGGCGATTCCAGGACCGATCTGTTCGGCACGGTGCGCAATCTGCAGGTGCTCGTCAACGCGCTGTCCAACAGCAATCAGCAGATCGTCCAGTTCACCGACCACGTGGCGTCGGTGTCACAGGTGCTGGCCGACAGCTCCGCCGACCTCGACAACACACTGGGCACCCTGAACCAAGCGCTCTCAGATGTCAAAGGCCTTCTCAGCGACAACAACAAGGCGCTCATCGACCAGGTGGGCAAGCTGACGGACTTCACCAATCTGTTGACCGAACACAGCGACGACATCGAGCAGATCCTGCACATCACGCCGAACGGCCTGGCGAACTTCTACAACATCTACAATCCGGCCCAGGGCACCGTCGGTGGTCTGCTGACGCTCCCGAACTTCGCGAACCCGGTGCAGTTCATCTGCGGCGGTACGTTCGACATCGGCGCGAATCCGGACAACTTCAAGCGCGCGGAGATCTGCCGCCAGCGGATGGGGCCCGTCTTCAAGCGCATCGCGATGAACTTCCCACCGCTGCTGTTCCACCCGATCAACAGCATCACGGCCTACAAGGGCCAGATCATGTACGACACCCCGGCGACGGAAGCCAAGGCCCAGACGCCCGTGCCGTACCTGCAGTGGCAGAACGCCCCCGGCACCACGCCGCCGCAGATCGCCCCGGGCACGGCGGATCTCGCGTCGATGTTCTTGCCGACGGCGCCGACGCAGGGCGCGGGTCCCGCGCCAGGTCCCGCCCCGGGTCCCGTGCCCGCTCAGGGTTCCGGACCGGCACCCGGTCCCGCTCCGGCAGCGGCGGGGGGAGGCTCATGATTCGCAAGGCCATCCGTCCCGCCCTCGCGCTCGGAACCCTGACGGTCCTGGTGTCCGGATGTGAGTTCGGCGGGCTGAACTCGTTGGACATGCCGGGCACCGCGGGGCACGGCGCCGGTTCCTACACGATCACCGTCGAGCTGCCGGATGTGGCGACGCTGCCGCAGAACTCGCCGGTGATGGTCAACGACGTGACCGTGGGCAGTGTGTCCGGCATCGACGCCGTGCAACGTCCCGACGGGACGTTCTTCGCGGCGGTGAAGCTCTCGCTCGACAAGGACGTCAATCTGCCGGCCAACGCGACCGCGAAAGTCGCACAGACCTCACTGCTGGGTTCCCAGCACGTCGAACTGGCCGAGCCTCCCGAGAAGCCCGTCGGCCGGTTGGCCGAAGGTTCCAACATCCCGCTGGACCGTACGGGTCGCTACCCGACCACCGAGGAAGTGCTGTCCTCGCTTGGCGTCGTCGTCAACAAGGGCAATCTCGGTGCGTTGCAGGACATCACCGAGGAGTTCTACAACGCCGTCGTCGGCCGCGAAGGCACGTTCACCGACCTCATGCCCCGGCTGGCCGAGCTGACGTCCTCGCTGGATCGGCAAACCGACGACATCATCTCCGCCGCCGAAGGTCTCGACCGCTTCGCCGGAATCCTCGCGCGCAGCAAGGACAGCCTGGGCCGCACTCTGGACACGCTGCCCGCGGCCCTGGACGTGCTGGACCGCAACCGCGCCAACATCGTCGACACCTTCACCGCGCTGCGCAGGCTCGCGGTGGTGGGCTCGAAGATTCTCGCCGAGACGAAGGTGGATCTGGCCGCCGACCTCAAGGACCTGTTCCCGGCTGTCAAGGCGCTCAACGACAACGCCGACGACTTCATCAAGAGCCTCGAGTTGTTGCCCACGTTCCCCTTCCACTACCAGTACCTGCGCAAGGCCGTGCGCGGCGACTACCTCAACGTGTTCGTCACGTTCGACCTGACCTTGCGCCGCCTCGGGGAGACGGTGTTCACCACGTCATTGGGGCTCGACCCGAACATGAAGCGCCTCAACGAGGTCGTCAACACGCCGGACTTCCTGACCGGCGAGATGGCGAACCTGTCCGGTCAGGCGGCTGATCCCTTCAAGATCGCGCCGGGCACGGCGACCCAGCACGGGGGGACACCGTAGATGTTGGACCGGCTCTCCAAGATCCAGCTGTCGATCTTCGCGGTCGTCACCGTGCTGACCGTCGGCGCGATCTCGATCTTCTACTTGCGGGTGCCCGAGGCGATCGGGTTGACCTCCTATCAGGTGACCGCCAATTTCACCGCGGCCGGTGGCCTCTATCAGAATGCCAACGTCACCTATCGGGGCGTCACCGTCGGCCAGGTCGAATCAGTCGGCTTGTCCGACAACGGGGTCGTCGCGCACATGCGGCTCGACAGCGGAACGCCGGTACCGGCGAACGTGACCGCGACGGTCAAGAGCGTCTCGGCCGTCGGTGAGCAGTATGTCGACCTGGTGCCGCCCGAGGATCCCGCCGGGGACGAGCTGCGCAACGGTGCGGACATCCCGGTGAGCCGGACGGCCATCGGGCAGGACATCGCGGGCCTGCTGCAGCAGGCGGATTCGTTGGTCAACAGCCTCGGAAACAGCCGGATCAAAGATCTGCTGCGCGAGACGTTCAAGGCGTTCAACGGTTCCGGGCCCGAACTCGCCCGACTTATCCAGTCCGCCCGGTTGCTCGTCGACGAGGCCAATGCCAACTACGGGCAGACCACTCAGCTGATCGATCAGGCCGGCCCGTTCCTGGACTCGCAGATCGCCAGCGGGGACAACATCCGCTCGCTCGCTGACGGCCTGGCCAGGTTCACCGGCGAGGTCGCCGGCGCCGACCCGCAATTGCGCGAGCTGCTCCAGACCGCCCCGGGCGCGGCAGGCGTCGCGAACGAGACCTTCGAGGGCATTCGCCCCAATTTCCCAATGCTGGCAGCGAATTTGGCCAACCTGGGCCGAATCGGGGCGATCTACCACAAGTCGATCGAGCAGGCCTTGGTGATCTTCCCGGCGCTGATGGCCGGCCTGAACACCGTCGCCGGCGGCGTGCCCGCCGACGAGGGCGGCAAGCTGGACTTCAAGATCCACCTCAACGATCCGCCGACCTGCTCGGTCGGGTTCCTGCCGCCGACGACCATCCGCTCGCCGGCGGACACGACGCTGCGCGAGTTGCCGACCGATCTGTACTGCAAGACGCCGCAGAACGATCCGTCGGTGGTGCGCGGTGCGCGCAACTATCCGTGCCAGGAGTTCCCCGGTAAGCGCGCGCCGACGATCCAGCTGTGCCGCGATCCGAAGGGCTACGTGCCGGTCGGTACGAACCCGTGGCGCGGGCCGCCGGTGCCCTTGGGCACTCCGATCGAGGACGGGCGGAACATTCTGCCGCCCAACAAGTTCCCGTTCATTCCGCCACAGGTGGATCCGGACCCGGGACCGCCTGTCGTGCAGCTGCCCCCGGGCGCGGTACCCGGGCCCGGGCCGGCACCGCACGCGCCGTTCCCGCTGCCGGTGCCGCCCAACGAGCCGGGGACGCCGCCCCCGCCGTGGCCTTACTTCGCGCCCCCGGACCAGGTGGTGCCGCCGTACGGCCGGACACCACCGGGCCCGCCCGCGGCACCCGCCCCCGTGGCGCCCGCTCCCGCGCCAGTCGCGCCACCCGCACCCGGCGCGCCTGCTGCCCCGTCGGGTCCGCTGCTGCCCGCCGAGGCGGTGCCGCAACCGACTGGGCCGACGCCGCAGGCGGCGGGACCAGCGATGGCGAGCTATGACCAGAACGGGAAGTTCGTCGACCCCGCGGGCGGAACTGGCACCTTCGCCCCCGGAGCTGACAAACTGGCGCCTGCAGAGAACTGGGTCGATCTGATGCTGGCCCCGAAGCAGCTATAGGCAGGACGAGTTGGTAGAAGCTAGCCCGCGTGAGGCGAGCCGGCCCGCCCGGCGTCGCGCTTCCCGCGCCGCCGGGCCGGCCGCCGGTGCCGAACCGGAGACCCCGCGCGCCGTGGTCCTCGACACCCCCGGGACCACGAAGGTCCGTCGACCGGTCTCCACGTCGGCGGCACCGCCGCCGCGTCGCAGGGCCAACCGTGGTCTCGTCGCGCTCGTCTCGCTGCTGTCCCTGGTGGTGCTGCTCGGCGCGCTGGGCGGCGGGGTGGCGTGGATGCTGCACGAACAACGCGTCCAGGAGGCGCAGTTGGCTCGCGACCAACGGTTCGTCGACACCGCGTCCCAGCTGGTGGTCAACATGTTCAGCTACACGCAGGACGACATCGACGACAGCGTGAACCGCTTCGTCAACGGCACGAGTGGGCCACTGCGTGACATGCTCAGCCAGGGCAACAACGTCGACAACCTCAAGGCGATCTTCCGCGACACCAACGCGAGCTCCGAGGCCGTCATCAACGGTGCCGCCCTCGAGAAGGTCGACCAGGTGAGCGGGAATGCCGCGGTGCTGGTGTCCGCGCGGGTCACCGTGACCGACATCGACGGCACCAACAAGCCGTCGCAGCCCTACCGGATGCGGGTGATCGTGCACGAGGACGACAACGGCCACATGACGGGCTACGACCTCAAGTACCCCGACGGCGGGAACTGATGGGAAACGGGTTCGCGCGGCTGCTCGCCGCCCTGGGCGTGCTGTTGGCGCTCGGTGTGGTCGCGCTCGGCGGCGTCGGAGGCTGGCTGTACTGGGACAGGGTGCAGCTGCAGGGTGAGCAGACGGCTCGCGAGGAGCTCGCTCCGCTTGCCCAGCAACAGATCCCGCAGGTGTTCGGCTACGACTACCAGACGGTCGAGGGCAGCCTGGGCAAGGTGTATCCGCTGCTGACGCCGAGCTATCGCCGGGAGTTCGAGGACCGCGCCACCAAAGACATCATCCCGCAGGCGCGAGATCGTCAGCTGGTCAGCCAGGCCAACGTGGTGGGCGTCGGAGTGCTGGAGGCGCAACGCAATTCGGCGTCGGTGATGGTCTACATGAATCGCACCGTGACCGACAAATCCCGCCAGCCCATCTACGACGGCAGCCGCCTGCGTGTCGATTACCAGAAGATCGACGGCAAGTGGCTGATCAACTACATCACGCCGATCTAGAGTCGGCCAGCGCCTCGAGGAAGGACCGTGCCCAGCGGTCCACGTCGTGGGCGAGTACCTGCCGGCGTAGCGCCCGCATCCGGCGCCGGCCCTCCTCCGGTGCCTGGGCCAGCGCCGCCTCGATCGCGTCCTTGACGCCTTCGAGGTGGTGGGGGTTGGTCAGGTAGGCCTGGCGCAATTCGGCTGCGGCGCCGGTGAACTCGCTCAACACCAGCGCGCCGCCGAGATCGCTGCGGCAGGCCACGTACTCCTTGGCCACCAGGTTCATCCCGTCGCGCAGCGGTGTCACCAGCATGACGTCGGCGGCGACGTAGAAGGCGATCAGGTCTTCGCGCGGCACCGGACGGTGCAGATAGTGCAGCACCGGGTGCCCGACCTCGCCGTATTCGCCGTTGACGTGCCCGACCTGACGTTCGATGTCCTCCCGCATCGCGATGTAGCTCTCCACCCGCTCGCGGCTCGGCGTGGCCAGCTGCACCAGCACGGTGTCCGTCGGATCGATGCGGCCCTCGTCGAGCAGTTCGGAGAACGCCCGCAACCGCACGTCGATACCCTTGGTGTAGTCCAGTCGGTCGACGCCGAGCAACACCTTGCGCGGGTTGCCGAGTTCGGCGCGAATTTCCCTGGCCCGCTGGCGGATTCGGCGGGTACGGGCCTGCTGGTCGAGATCGCCGGAGTCGATAGAGATCGGGAACGCGCCGACCTTGACGGTGCGGAAACCGACGAACACCTCGCCGAAGCGGGAGCGGACCCCGACATTGCCGCGCGAGGTGTTGGCGCCCACCAGCCGGCGCGACAGGATCAGGAAGTTCTGGGCGCCGCCCGGGAGATGGAAGCCGACCAGGTCGGCGCCGAGAAGCCCTTCGACGATCTCGGTGCGCCAAGGCATCTGCATGAACAGCTCGACCGGCGGGAACGGGATGTGTAGGAAGAAGCCGATGGTCAGGTCGGGCCGCAGCATGCGCAGCATCTTCGGCACCAGCTGCAGCTGGTAGTCCTGCACCCAGACCGTGGCGCCCTCCGCGGCGGTGCGGGCCGTCGCTTCGGCGAAGCGACGGTTGACCTCGACGTAGCGGTCCCACCACTGCCGGTGATAGATCGGCTTGACGATGACGTCGTGGTACAGCGGCCACAGGGTCGCGTTGGAGAACCCCTCGTAGTACTCGGCGACGTCGTCGGCAGACAGCCGGACCGGCACCAGCGTCATGCCGTCCTGCTCGATCGGCTGATCGAAGCTGTCCGGGTCGTCGGCCTCTTCAGGAACGCCGGGCCAGCCGATCCAGGCACCGCTGCGCTTGCGTAGGAGCGGCTCGAGCGCGGTCACCAAGCCACCCGGGCTGCGCTTGTACTCCGTGGAACCGTCGGGCCGGCGGACGATGTCTATGGGGAGACGATTGGCGACGACGACGAAGTCGGCCGACGCAGCCGAGCCCGAGCGGACGTCAGGGCCGCTCGGATCGGGCATTACGCGTCGAGCTTTGCCGGTCCGATGCCGAGCATCGACAGGAAGACCCGGCATTCATCGGGGTCGGTGGAGTAGGCGGCGACGACGCGTCGCGCCTGGCGCTCGGTGCTGTCGGCGATGGGCTCGACGTCGCCGATCTCGGCGGGATCAGGTTTGGCAGGCATGGGGACAACTGTAGCCAATACACAGGCGGGAAGCCGAAGCCTGTTCGCGGCCTCGCTCAGTGCCGTATAACTGGAACACGTTCTCGTTTTCTGCCGTGGAAGGTGTGCCGATGCAGCTCTCCGATGCGATGTTGTCCGGGCGAACGGTGCTGGTCACCGGCGGGGGCAGCGGAATCGGCAAGGGGGTGGCGGCGGCCGTCGTCGCCGCCGGCGGCAACGCGATGCTGATGGGTCGCAACGCGGACAAACTGGCAGCCGCCGCTGACGAGATCGGTGGCGCGGTCCGCTACGAGCCCGGCGACGTCACCGATGAGGACGAGGTGGCCCGCACCGTCGACGCAGCCGCGGCGTGGACCGGTCGCCTGGACGGTGTGGTGCACTGCGCCGGCGGTAGTGACACCATCGGCCCGATCACCCAGCTGGACTCCGAAGCATGGCGGCGGCTGGTCGACCTCAACATCAACGGCACCTTTTATGTCCTCAAGCATTCGGCGCGCGCGATGGTGCGCGGCGGTGGGGGATCCTTCGTCGGCATCTCCTCGATCGCGGCGAGCAACACCCACCGCTGGTTCGGTGCCTACGGGGTGTCGAAGGCGGGTGTCGACCACCTGATGCAACTGGCCGCCGACGAACTCGGCCCGTCGTCGGTGCGGGTGAACTGCATCCGACCGGGTCTGATCCGCACGGACCTGGTGGCGGCGATCTTCATGTCACCGGAGGTGAGCGGCGACTACGCGGCGGCCACCCCGCTCCCTCGGCCCGGCGAGGCCGAGGACGTGGCCAACGCCGCGGTGTTCCTGCTCAGTGATGCCTCGAGCTACATCACCGGACAGCTGATCAACGTCGACGGCGGCATGATGCTGCGCCGCGGACCGGACTTCTCGGCGATGCTGGAACCGGTGTTCGGCGCCGACGGGCTGCGCGGCGTCGTCTCGGGGTAGCCCACCCCGGCACTACGTGTCGTGATGGATGCGACCGTCCGTTTCTGTCAGCGGCCGGCCACCGCCGCCCCACCGCGACGAGATGATCTCCGCCGCGATCGACACCGCGGTCTCCTCCGGGGTGCGGGCACCGAGATCGAGTCCGATCGGGCTGGACAACCGGCGCAACTCGTTGTCGGTGAGTCCGATCTCTCGCAACCGGCGCATTCGGTCCTCGTGGGTGCGCCGCGAGCCCATCACGCCGACGTACCCGACGTCGAGCCGCAACGCCACCTCCAACACCGGGACGTCGAACTTGGCATCGTGGGTGAGCACGCAGATCGCGGTGCGGGTGTCGACAGCGCCCCGTTCGGCCTCGCCGGCGAGGTAGCGGTGCGGCCAGTCGACCACGACGTCGTCAGCTGCGGGAAACCTTGCGGCGGTGGCGAATACAGGCCGGGCGTCGCAGACCGTGACCCGATAGCCGAGCAGAGCTGCCTGGGCGGCGAGCGCCGTGCCGAAGTCGATGGCGCCGACGATGATCATCCGCGGCCGCGGGGCGTGACTGGCGACGAAGACGTCCATCCCGGCGTCCTGTCGCTGACCGTCCGGCCCGTAACTCAGGACACCGGAGCGGCCGGCGGCGAGCAGGCCCCTGGCGTCGTCGACGATCGCGTTGTCGGCGCGTCCGGAACCGACGGAGCCATGTGCGAAGTCGGGGCCGACCACGATCCGTCGTCCCTGCCACGTCGGATCGGGATGGTCGATGACCGTGGCGACGGCCACCGCCCGATGCGCGGCGATGTCGTCGGCGACGGTCTGCAACTGTGGAAAGGTCTGGCGCGAGACCGGTTCGGTGAAGATGTCGATGGTGCCGCCGCACGTCAACCCGACTGCGAACGCCTCGTCGTCGCTGACGCCGTAGCGCTGCAACTCCGGTCGACCATTCGCGACGACATCAGCCGACACCTCGTACACGGCGGATTCCACGCAGCCGCCCGACACCGAACCGGCGACCGAGCCGTCCGGAGCGACCACCATGGCCGCACCGGGCGGACGGGGTGCCGAGTGCATCGTGCGGACGACCGTCGACAGCCCTGCCGTGGCGCCGGCCCGCCAGACGGCGAGCAACTCGTCGAGCACGTCACGCACGTGCGCAGTCTAAGCCCGTCGTGGACGCCCTACACCTTGGTCAGATCGGTGTGCATCAACATCACGTTGTAGCTCGACCACAGCGAGAGATTGAAGTACAGATCCGATCCGGTGCCGTCGGTCGACGGCGACCACGGGTGCAGCATCGGTGCGTAGATGCCGCCGGGCTGTTGCGTCATCAGGACCGTGGCATCCGACCAGACGCCCTCGGGGGTGTCGGCGGTGCGCATCACGATGCTGTTGTTCTGATCGCCGTACAGCACGATGTACTTGCCCAGATATTCGTTGTACTGCACCGACATCTCGCTGACGGTGTAGCCGGGCTTGGTGAAACCGAGGAAACCGCCGGTCTTTCCGATGATCGCCGTCGCGGCCGACGGATTGCCCTTCACCCAGCTGGCCGGTGAGCTGCCCAGCCAGCTCCTCGACGCCGCCTTGTAGTACTCGTATTTCGACGGATCGAGGATGTTCTCCGGTGCGACGCGGGAGAGGTATGCCGCGCCCTGGCGGCCGTTCGGCGTGCCGTACATGTAGATGTAGCCGTCGTCGCCCTTGACGAAGGCGGACTGCTGAAAGTTCTTGTTGCCGCTCAAGAACGAGTTGTTACGGATGCTTTTCGGGTCGATGGTGAAATTCTCGCCGTTGTCCGTCGAGTAGCCGATGGCCGAGTAATTGGTGGTCCATTTACCTGACGAACCCCACTTGCTGACCGACATGTAGCTGACGTACTGGATGGTGCCGTACGGCGTGTCCTTGGTGACCGGCACGTTCACCGAGACACCCGCGGTCGGGATCATCGTCACCGAACTCGGCAACCACTTCTGCGGGTTGATGATCGGCCGCGCATTCACGGGGCCGTCCAGCGGCGCACCACCGAAGTAGTTGCCGGTGAACCACTCTCCGTTGGGGATCGTGATGCCGTCGCTCAAATCGGTGTCGGAGCTGCGGAACAGCGTGTTGAAGATGTGCCGGCCGGTCATGTTCGGGCCGCTGAACGTGTCGCCGACGGCGATCAGCACCTGGTGCTCGTTGTACGGGGTGGACGGATCGTCGACCATGCCGTTGTCCCACATCGTGCCGACGTCGGTGCCCCACACGCTGAACCGGTCCACGGTGTTGGCCTTCAACGGGTCACCGTAGGAGTAGCCGCCGGTCACCCAGCTGACGAAGTTGGTCGACGTGCTGACCTGAGGGTTCAGCCACGGCGAGTACGGCGTGACCGCTGCCGCGGCCGCCGCCGTGGCCAGCGGGGCGTCGGCGGTCAGGCTCGCCGCGGTCACGCGTGTGGTGCGCGCGGCCGACAGCGTCTCGAGTTCGCGCCGCGCCACCGACAGCAGTGCCCACAGGAACGGCGGAGGAGCCGTCTGGCCCTGGCCCGCGTCGGCTTTCTGGTGCGCCCAATCGACCATGCTGCGGGCCACCTCGACGACGGCCTTGACCACCGGTCGTTCGACGGCGCGCGCGGGTGGATCGGCCTCGGCTGCGGCGCGCACCAGTGTCAGCTTCCCTGTGCTGCGCGCCGGTGCGGCGGGGTCGGGGGAGACGACTTTCGTGGAGCGGACCGAGCGCGTCGGTGCGGGTGTCGTCTCGGTGCTGTCGGCGGTGGACTCCGCCGTCTGCTGCGTGGTGTCGGGCTTGGTGGCGGGCGTGGTGTCGGGCTTCTTCCACGACGGGTGCTTCCCGGTGGGCTTCGCGGCCGGCTCGTCGGTGGACCCGGCATCCGATCCGGCACCGGCGTCGGCCTCCGACTTGTCGGATTTGTCGGCCTTACCCCACCGTCGTGGCTTCTCGGCGCGGACCTTCGGCCCTGTTGTGGTCGCTGGCCTTTCTACCGACGAGGACGACGAAGTCGAAGCCGAGGAGGATGAGGACGCCGTGTCGTCGGCCCACGCCTGGCCCGCGAACACCGCCGATCCGATGCCCAGGGCCACGGCCAATGCACCGACACGGCCGACGTACGCTGCGGAACTCAACTGAAAACCCCTCCGGAACCGGTCTCTCGTCCCCCGACGTATGCGTCATTCAATCGCATCTCACAGGAGTCGGCCAGCAAAAGGGAGTAACGGCCCCGATTTCGTTTCGCGACTGTGATCGTTGGGTTTTCCAGCTGGGCGGGGCCAGGTGCGCAAACCTGAACGTCGACGCGGGTCGCAGTGCCGCCCGGCACACGTGGAGCCCCCTGTCAGGATTGAACTGACGACCTACGCTTTACAAGAGCGTTGCTCTACCGCTGAGCTAAGGAGGCACTGGCCACTGGAGCTTATCGGGTCAGGGCTCACTCCTCGACATCGATCACCCGCTGCGGTGTCGCCGGTCGCGCCATGAACCGGGCTCGTGGGCGGCGGCCGGGCAGCGGGATGCGGTCGGCGATGTTGCTCAGCGGGTTCACCACCTGGCTCAGCACGATGACGGCCTCCCGCAACGCCTCGATCGTCGGCTCCAGCGCCTCGAGTCCCGGAGTCAACCGGTTCAACGTGTCCGCCACCGCCGCGAGTTGCTCGAGCGGGCCGTTGCGTGCGGTCAGGGTGTCGACGACGCCACCCTCGGCGAAGAGCCGGTCTGCCACCCCGTCCTCCGCGAGCAGTCGGTCGACCAGGCCGTCCTCGGCGAGCAATTGATCGACCAGCCCGCCCGGCGCGATCGCGCGCATCAGCCCGCTGTCCTCTTCGGTCAGCCGCTCCAGCGCGCCGCCGGGGGCGGTCAGCCGGTCGACGACGCCGCCGGGCCGCAGCAGGCGATCGAGCGCACCGTCGGGGGCCAGCGCCCGGCCCAGCGGCTGATCCTCGTCCATCAAGCGCGCCAGCCGGTTCGCCCGCTCGACGGCATCCTGGACGCCGATCATCGCGGCGAAGGAGGTCGGTGGCTGGCGGGTCCCGCTCCCGGGCTCACCGAGGGCCTTGCGGGCGATGCCCAGCCCTCCGCTGGCCATCCCGAGCCCGGCGTCGGTCATGGCGAGACCCACCCGCACCGGCGTCAACGCGAGATCGGAGAGAGATCTGCCGAGGTTCATCCGCCCAGTCTAGGAACAGCGCAAGAATGAACTCACAGGAACCACACAGCGAGCGTGCAGCACTTTTCCAAGTCAGAGGATGAAACTGAGGATCATGGCCATGCCGGTGCAGGAAAACATCCCCGAAGCTCGCATTCTGGTGGTCGACGATGAGACGAACATTGTCGAGCTGCTGTCGGTGAGCTTGAAGTTCCAGGGCTTCGAGGTGCACACCGCGTCCAACGGTCCGGCCGCCCTCGACCTGGCTCGGGAGATGCGCCCGGACGCGATCATCCTCGACGTGATGATGCCGGGCATGGACGGCTTCGGGTTGCTGCGCCGGCTGCGCGCCGACGGCATCGATGCCCCGGCCCTGTTCCTGACCGCGCGGGATTCGCTGCAGGACAAGATCGCGGGACTGACGCTCGGTGGCGACGACTACGTGACCAAGCCGTTCAGCCTCGAAGAGGTGGTGGCCCGGCTGCGGGTGATCCTGCGCCGTGCCGGTGGCGGTGTGCAGGAGCCGCGCACCTCGCGGTTGAAGTTCGCCGACATCGAGCTCGACGAGGACACACATGAGGTGTGGAAGGCAGGCGAGCCGGTATCGCTGTCGCCCACGGAGTTCACTCTGCTGCGCTACTTCATCATCAACGCCGGCACCGTGCTGTCGAAGCCGAAGATCCTCGACCACGTCTGGCGCTACGACTTCGGCGGCGACGTGAACGTCGTCGAGTCCTACGTGTCCTATCTGCGCCGCAAGATCGACACCGGAGACAAGCGTCTGCTGCACACCCTGAGGGGTGTGGGGTATGTACTTCGCGAACCCCGGTGACAATGGGGGTGTGCCCCAGATCAGACGCGGGATTCCGCTTCGGGTAGGACTGGTCGCAGCGACGTTGTTGCTGGTCGGCTGCGGTCTGTTGGCGTCCGGCATCGCGGTGACGACGATCATGCACCACACGCTGATCAACCGCGTCGACGACACACTGCGTGACGCGTCCCGCGGCTGGGCCCAGGTACCCCGACAATCACCTGCCGATCCGGAGGATCAGGGCCCCAATCCGGGCAGGCCTCCGTCGGACTACTACGTGCGGGTCATCGAGCCCGGCGGCACCGCCTGGGTCGCGGTCAACGACCGCGACGCCGAGCCCGACCTCCCCGAGGACAACGACGTCGGGCCAGAACCGGTGACGGTCGGCAGCGCCGGCGATTCAGCGGTGGAGTGGCGCGCGATGACCGTGCCGGGGACCGGCGGCGAACTCACCACCGTCGCGATCGATCTGTCTGACGTGAAGTCCACGACCCGCGCGCTGGTCGCCGCCCAGGTGGGCATCGGCGTGGCGGTGCTGCTGGTGCTGGGCATCGTCGGGTACGCCGTGGTGCACCGCAGTCTGCGGCCGCTGGCCGAGGTCGAGCAGACCGCGGCCGCCATCGCCGCGGGGCAGCTGGACCGCCGTGTTCCCGAGCGCGATCCCCGCACCGAGGTCGGGCGGCTGTCCCTGGCGCTCAACGGCATGCTCTCCCAGATCCAGCGGGCATTGGCGTCCTCGGAGTCATCGGCGGATCAGGCGCGCGAGTCCGAGGACCGGATGCGCCGGTTCATCACCGACGCCAGCCACGAACTGCGCACGCCACTGACGACGATTCGCGGCTTCGCCGAGCTGTACCGCCAGGGCGCGGCCCGCGACGTGGAGATGCTGATGGGCCGCATCGAGAGCGAATCCCGCCGCATGGGCCTGCTGGTGGAAGACCTGCTGCTGCTGGCCCGGCTCGACGCGCAGCGACCGCTGGAGCAGCGCCGAGTGGACCTGCTCGCGTTGGCCAGTGACGCCGTGCACGACGCCCAGTCCATCGCGCCGCGCCGGCCTATCCGCATGGAGGTGTTCGACGGCCCTGGCACGCCGGAGGTGCTCGGCGACGAGGCGCGGCTTCGCCAGGTGCTGTCCAACCTCGTCGCCAACGCGCTGCAGCACACCCCGGAGACGGCTGCGGTCACGGTCCGTGTCGGCACGGACGGGGATTCCGCGGTGCTGGAGGTTCGCGACGAGGGCCCGGGGATGAGCACCGAGGACGCTCAGCGGGTGTTCGAACGCTTCTACCGCGCCGATTCGTCGCGGGCCCGCGCCAGCGGCGGCACCGGCCTCGGGCTGTCGATCGTCGACTCGCTGGTCTACGCCCACGGCGGCGCGGTGGGAGTGAGCACCGCGCCCGGCCAGGGCTGCACGTTCCGGGTCAGCCTCCCGCGCATCGCGGAAACCTCCGAGGCCAAGATGCCTGCCGAGGTCGACGTCCCGGTCAGCTGAGCTCGGCCAGGGCCGCCTTGATGCGGCGTTGCGCGTCGTCGAGCGATTCCGGCGACGGATTGTCGTCGACGTTGGCGAATCCGAAGTCCGCCAGATCGCGTGCCGGGAAGACGTGCACGTGCAGGTGCGGCACCTCGAGACCGGCGATGATGACACCGGAGCGCTCGGTGTCGAACGCCTTGCACACGGCCTTGCCGATCAGCTGGCACACCTGCATGACGCGGGCGAACTCACCGGGGTCGATGTCCTGCCAGTTGTCGATCTCGGCGCGCGGCACCACCAGCGTGTGCCCCTGCGTCATGGGCTGGATGGTCAAGAACGCCACCACGTCGTCGTCTTCGTAGACGAATCGGCCCGGCAGTTCGCCGTTGATGATCTTGGTGAAGACGGTCGCCATGGCACCGAGCATTCCATAGCCTGGCCCCATGCTGGGTTTGATGCAGGACCGACCACTGTTGATCTCGTCGCTGATCGATTACGCCGCCGCGTTCCACGGGGACGCCGAGATCGTGTCGCATGTGCCCGATGGCCCCAAGGGCACGGTACGGCGGTCTTCGTGGCGGGAGGTCGGCGAGGCGTCCAAGCAGGTCGCCAACGCGCTGGCGACATGGGGCGTGGAGGCGGGGGACCGGATTGCGACGCTGGCCTGGAACAGCGACCGTCATCTCGCGCTGTACTTCGGTGTCTCGGGGTCCGGCGCGGTGATGCACACGGTGAACCCGCGGTTGTTCCGTGAGCAGATCGTCTACATCATCAACCATGCCGAGGATCGAATCCTGTTCTTCGACATCACGTTTGCGGCACTGGTGGCAGAATTGGCGCCCGAGTTGACCACGGTCACGACCTATGTCGCGATGACCGATCGCGACCACATGCCCGAGGTGCCCGGGTTGCCCGACGGCGCACTGCTGTGCTGGGACGACGTGATCGCAGGGCAGTCCACGCACTACGAGTGGCCGGAGTTCGACGAGCGCAGCGCGTCCTCGCTGTGCTACACCTCGGGTACCACCGGCAACCCGAAAGGTGTTCTGTATTCCCACCGTTCGACGATGCTGCACACCCTGATGGCCGCGGCGCGCGATGCCAACGACGTCCACAGCGGTTCGGTGATCCTGCTCGTCGTGCCGATGTTCCACGCCAACGCCTGGGGTACTCCGTACACCGCGGCGATGGTCGGCGCCAAGCTGGTGCTGCCCGGCCCCCACCTCGATGGCGAATCGGTGTACCAGCTGATGAAAGCCGAAGGGGTGAACCAATCCCAAGGCGTGCCGACGGTGTGGATGATGCTGTTCTCCTATCTCGACGATCATCCGGAGATCGATCCCCACGAACTGGGTTTGCGCATCGCGGGTACGGGTGGGGCGGCCCTGCCGCTGTCCATGATCGAGCGGTTCGAACGGGACTTCGGCGCACAGGCCATGCAGGGCTGGGGCATGACCGAGACGTCACCGCTGTGTGTGATCGGCCGGCTGCTGCCCAAGCACGACGGGCTCTCCCAAGCCGAGAAGAATCAGATCATGCTCAAGCAGGGACGCGGGATCTGCGGGGTGGAGCTGAAGATCGTCGACGACGACGGCAACCGATTGCCATGGGACGGTAAGGCTTTCGGTGAGGTGTGGCTTCGCGGACCGTGGATAGCCAGCGGCTACTACCGGGGTGAGGGTGGGGAGAAGCTCGACGCCGAGGGGTTCTTCCCGACCGGCGACGTCGCGACCATCGATCCCGACGGCTATCTGCAGTTGGTCGACCGCGCCAAAGACGTGATCAAGTCCGGCGGCGAATGGGTCAGTTCGATCGACCTGGAGAACGCCGCCCTGGGGCACCCCGCGATCGCCGAGGCGGCGGTCATCGGGGTGCCGCATCCGAAGTGGCAGGAGCGACCGCTTCTGGTGGCCGTTCTCCGTCAGGGGCAGAGTGCGACGCGGGAGGACATCCTCGAGTATCTGGCGGGTGAGGTAGCCAAGTGGTGGCTGCCCGAGGACGTGGTGTTCGTCGACGAACTGCCGCACACCGCGACGGGCAAGATCCTCAAACTCGAACTGCGCAAGCAGTACCGGGAACACCAACTGCCCGGCGTCAGCTCCTGAGCTGTTCGCAGACTTTCCGGGAGATCTCAGCGACCGTCCACGGTGGCGCGTCGTGGTGGTCACGGTAGGCGAGGATCTGCGGAGAGGGCCGATCGAAGCGGCCCACGAAACCGCCTGCAGCGATGAAGATCTGGCCGGTGACGTCGGCGGCACGGTCGCTGACCAGGTAGGCGTAGGTGGGGGCGGCGTACTCCGGCGGTGCAGCGTCCAGGGCGCCGGCCATGCTGACGTCGTCGAGCAGCCCGCGCCGGTTCAGCTCGGCGATGTGTGCCTCGTAGTCGGGTCCACTCGACAGTCGCGTCTTGGCTCCCGGGCACACCACGTTCGCGCGCACCCCGTGTTCGGCCAGTTCGGCGGCGATCGCCAGCGTGAGGCCGTTCACCGCGCCCTTGCCGGCCGGATATCCGGTGCCCCCGTAATCGCCGAGGAACGCGAACGATCCGGTGTTCACGATCGCCCCCGAACGCTGCCGGGCCATCACCGGCGCCGCGGCCCGGCAGGTCTGGAACACCGTGCCCAGGTGGGCGTCGATGAGGTCCTGGAACTGCGTGGCGGTGACGGTGAGGATCGACGAGCCGGCCGGCTCGGGCGTGCCGGCGCAATTGACCAGGATGTCGATGCGGCCGAATTCCCGCACGCAGTCGCCGATCAACGCGTCCGCGGTGGCGGGATCCGCAGGCGAGCCCGCGAATCCGACGGCGCCGGGGATGGCGCGTGCGGCATCGTCGACGGCATCAGGGTCCCGGCCGTTGACGACGACACCGGCGCCGAGGTCGGCCAGCAGCGCCGCGACGGCCCGCCCGATGCCGCGCGTGCCGCCGACGACGACGGCAGCGCGACCGGCGAGCTCGCCGCTAATGCGTGCTTCCCGCTTCGGGGGATGTCGCTTCGGTGAACGTCATCGCGTCCATGTTCCAGTAGCCGCGCAGGTTGGTGATCAGACCTGCGTCGTCGACCCGGTAGGTGAACGCGCCGCGGACCGTCGCGACGAACCCGTTGGGAAACGTGGTCTCGAGCACCAGGATGTAGGCGATCTCGCGGGGGCTGCTGGACGGGAACGTCTCCTCGCACGTGACGCGGAGTGTGTTGGGTCCGATGTTCGTGTCGAAGAAGGCGGCCACCGCCTCCTTGCCCCGCACGCCGGTGCCGTCGGGATTGGTGACGGCCTCCCCGATCGGGTCCTCGATCACGATGTCGTCGGACATCAGCGCCAGCCAGCCCTCGCGGTCACCGCTCTGCACGCAACGCCACGACGCCTGGGACGCTGCGACCACCGGAGCCAGCGCGGTCTCGGTCATCGCGGTCTACCGGTCGGCGTCGGTGTAGCGGATGACACCGCGGATGTTGCGGCCCTCGAGCATGTCCCGGTAGCCGTCGTTGATCTGCTCGAGCTTGTACTGCCGAGTGACCATGTCGTCGAGGTTGAGCCGCCCGGCCTTGTACATCGACAGCAGCTGCGGGATGTCGAAGTGGGGGTTGCCGCCGCCGAAGATGGTGCCCTGCAGGTTCTTCTGCAGCAGGGTCAGCATCGACAGGTTCAGCGTGACGTCGGAGTTGGCCATGTTGGCGACCGCGGTGACCACGCAGGTGCCGCCCTTGGCGGTGATGTTGAGGTAGTTGTCGATCTCCTCGCCCTTGAGCTCGCCGGTGGTGATGATCGTCTTCGACGCCATCCGTCCCTGCGTGGTCTCGGCGACGCCCATCATCGCGGCGCCGATGTCGGGGTAGGCGTGCGTGGCGCCGAACTTGAGCGCCTGGTCGCGCTTCCACTCGACCGGGTCGATCGCGAAGATGTTGCGGGCGCCGGCGTTCAGCGCACCCTGCAGCGCGCCCATGCCGACGCCGCCGATACCGGCGATCACCACATCGTCACCGGGGCGCACGTGCGCGCTGCGCACCGCCGAGCCGTACCCGGTGGTGACGCCGCAGCCGACCAGGCAGGCCACCTCGAACGGGATCGACGGATCGATCTTCACCACCGAGCTCTTGTGGACGACCATGTACGGGCTGAACGTGCCCAGCAGCGTCATCGGGATGACGGGCGTGCCGTCCTTGACCGCGTGGATGCGGTGGGTGTTGTCCGAGACCGCGGTGCCCTGCAGCAGCATCGCGCCCAGGTCGCAGAGGTTGCGCATGCCGGCCTGACACGAGGGACAGGACCCGCAGGACGGGATGAACGACAGCACCACGTGGTCGCCGGGCTCGAGACCCTCGACGCCGGGTCCGACCTCGGTGACGATGCCGGCGCCCTCGTGCCCGCCGAGCACCGGGAAGCCGGCCATCGGGATGTCACCGGTGACCAGGTGATGGTCCGAGTGACACATGCCCGAGGCTTCCATCTGGATCTTGACCTCGTCTTTGACGGGGTCGCCGATCTCGATCTCCTCGATCGACCAGGGCTGGTTGAACTCCCAGATCAGGGCACCTTTGGTCTTCATATCTCCTGCTTTCGACGAGTGCTCGCACATCCAGACTAGAGGCTCTAGTTAGCCACATCACACCCTCCCCAAGCAACTGCTTGGTGGTGTGCTCACCAGATCGGGACGGGAGCCTCGCCGAGCGGGTAGTAGCCGGGCAGCTTTTCCCCTGCCAGCGAGCGCTCGATGCGCTTCTGCATCGTCGGCGTGAGGTCACCGGATCCGATGAGCTTCATGAACGCCTTCTGCACGTGGCCGAAGTCGAAGAAGTCCCGCTGCCACTCGATCAGCAGCTCTCCTTTTTCCCCACAAGCGGAGAGCCGGAACCAGCTGCCACCGATGCCGTAGATCTCGTCGCTGCTGCCGTCGCTCTTCTGGGCGATCTGCTTCCAGAACCCGACGATCTCGTTCTGCTTGTCGTCGATGAGCACCTTCTGGTACTCGTACACCCAGTTCTCCAGGCCTTCCATCTCCAGACCCAGTGCCACGTCTCGGATTTCGTCCTTGCTGACGCACATGACGTCTTCTTTGGGGCCGATGTTCCAGCCGTAGGTCGCGTCCTCGGTGTAGAACTCGGCCAGCGGCTTCCAGTCCCCGGCGGCCTCAGCAGCGCGGTTGGCATCCAGCCAGCGCTGTACCCAGTCTTCCAGTTCGTTTCGTGACGCCATTGTCGTTGCCTCTCAGTCTTTCTCGATGATGGATAGGGCCCTGGTCGGGCACATCTCGACCGCCATCTCCACCGCGTCGCGTAGGTCGTCGGGTGGTTCAGCATCGAGGATCTCGACCGCGCCGCGTTTGGGGACCCGGAACACGTCGGGCGCCTCCAGCTCGCACATGGCGTGCCCCTGGCACAGATCCTCGTCGAGTTCGATGCGATAGCAGCCCACGGCTCTCAACCCTTCACGCGCTTGCGGTAGCGCACCTTCGCGGGCTGGGCGAGCTGGACGACCATCTTCGAGTGGTCGTTCTGATATGTCTCGGCGGGTTGTGACATCTCGAATTCGTACTCGCGCAGCAGGACCGAGAAGATGGCCTTGATCTGCATCTGCGCGAACGCGGCGCCCACGCAACGGTGTTTGCCCGCGCCGAAGGGAATCCAGGTCCACCGATTGATGAGATCTTCCTGGCGGGGCTTCTGGTAGCGGTCGGGGTCGAAAGCGTCCGGGTTCGGGAAATCCTCGGGGATTCGGTTGGAGATGGCCGGCGAGGCGGCCACCATCTGCCCCTTGTGGATCGGATGGCCGACCACTTCGAATTCGTCCTGGGCCACCCGCATCAGGATGATCAGCGGCGGGTGCAGCCGCAGGGTCTCTTTGAGTGCATTGTCGATCTTCGGAATCTGGCGCAGCGCATGGAAACTCACCTCTTGACCGTCGGCGTAGAGCTCGTCGAGCTCCTGCTGCACCTGCGCGTAGTACTCGGGGTTGCGCAGCAGTTCGATCAGCGTCCAGCTCGAGGTGCCCGAGCTGGTGTGGTGCCCGGCGAACATCAGCGAGATGAACATGCCGGTGACCTCATTGGCAGTGAACCGGGGATCGCCCTGCTCGTCCTTGATCGAGACCAGCACGTCGAGCAGGTCGCGATCCTCCTTGCCCTTGGGTGGGCTGGCGATCCTCCCGTCCATGATCTCCTGCACCAGCGCAACCAGTTTGACGCGCGACTCGTCGCGGATGCGGAAGCTCTCGATGTCGAGGTACGGGTCGACGTAGCAGAGCGGGTCGGTTCCTCGCTCGAGTTGGTGGTAATAGTGCGCGAAGCGACTGTCGAGCTGTTCGCGGAACTTCAGTCCGATCAGGCAGGCCGTCGAGGTGTAGATGGTGAGTTCGGAGAAGAAGTCGAGCAGTTCGATCTCCCCGTCGTCGCCCCAGTTCTCGATCATCTTGCGGACTTCGTTCTCGATCGTCGCGGCGTGGCCCTTCATCTGCTCCCCGCGTAGCGCGGTGTTGTGCAGCATCTCCGCCCGGCGTTCCGGATCGGCGTCGAACACCACGCCCTCACCGAAGATCGGCGTCATGAACGGGTAGGCCTCGGCCTGGTTGAGCTCGCTGTCGCTGGACCGGAAGAAGAACTCGTTGGCCTCCGCGCCCGAGAGCATGACGACCTGCTTGTCCGCGAGCTGGAACCATCCGACGTCACCACACTCGTCGCGCAGGCGCTGCATCAGACCGATCGGGTCGGTGCGGAACTCCTCGAGGTGGCCGTGTTCCTCCCCGCCACCTGACACACGTTCCACGTCTTTGAGGATGGTCATTGATTCGGCATCCCTTCCTCGCCCAGTGCGAGCTTCTGGCGGTCCTTGGTGTCGGCCAACGGCGCCTCCGGCTGCAGCTCCATGTTCGCGATGAAGCCGCCGCGTGGTGTCTCGGCGACAAACGTGATCGCACGTGCGAGGTCCGCTGCGCGCAGGAAGTAGTCGTGCCGGGCCTGCCCCCACTTCGCCCAGTCCTCGAGTGCGGGCCCGATCAGCTCGGCAGGCAGGCTCCAGCCCATCGACGTCTTCGTCGGTCCCGGATGCACGATCGACGCGCGGACCCCGGTGCCCTCGAGTTCCATCTGGTAGTTGGTCACCATCGCGACCAGTGCCGCCTTCGCCGCACCGTAGGCACCCATGTGTGGCCGTTGCCGCAGTGCCACATCGGATCCCACGAAGATCAGGTCGCCACGTCGCCGCTCGAGCATTCCGGGGAGCACGGCGGTGGCCACCCGGTTGGCGCCGATCAGGTGGATCTGGATCTGCGATTCGAACTGCTCGGTGCTGATCGAGTCGAGCTTGCCGAAGTAGGTGTCTCCGGCGCCGGCCACCAGCACCTCGATGTCGCCGAGCTCTGAGGTGGTCTGCTCGACGCAGGCCTTCACCGAGTCGGGGTCGGTCACGTCGAGGTGCACCGCGATGGCCTCGCCACCGTCTGCGCGGATCTGCGCGACGATCTCTTCCAGCTTCTCCACCCGGCGAGCGCCGAGCGCCACGGGAAAACCGCGGGAGGCCAGATCGACGGCGGTGGCGGCGCCGATTCCGGAGGATGCGCCGGCGACGAGCGCCGGTCTGCGGTCGGGCAGGGGATCGAAACGGGGCATCAGCGCACTCTCACGTCGATGGGCAGATGGGCGAACCCGCGCACGTTGCTCGAGTGGACGCGGACGGCGTTGTCCTCGTCCACCTCGTAACCGCGGATCCGGGTGAACAGTTCGGTCAGGGCGACGCGGGCCTCCATGCGGGCCAGGTGGGCGCCCAGGCAGAAGTGCGCGCCGCTGCCGAAACTCATCAGCTTCGAGCCGATGTCGCGTCCGATGAGGAAATCGTCGGGCCGCTCGAACACGCGCTCGTCCCGGTGTGCCGATCCGGGGAGCAGCAGCACGATGTCCCCGTCGGGAATCACGGTGTCGTAGAGGGTGAGGTCGCCGCTGACGGTGCGGGCCAGGATCTGGCTCGACGTGTCGTACCGCAGCGTCTCCTCGACCCATGGGGCCACCCTGCTCAGGTCCGCGTACACGGGATCGAGCTGATCCGGGTTGCGATGGCCCCAGAAAGCCGCGTTGGCAAGCAGTTTGGTGGTGGTCTCGTTACCGGCGATCACCATCAGGAACATGAACCCGAGGATCTCGTCGTCGGCGAGGCGGTCGCCGTCGATCTCGGCCTCCAGGAGCGCCGAGGTGAGGTCGTCGGTCAGCGTCTTGCGACGTTCGGCCACCATGTCCTGGTAGTAGACGATCAGGTTCAGCGATGCCTCGATCGCCGCGGGCGGCACGTCCGTCACGCCCTCGTCGCGGTGCATCACCCCGTCGGCCCACGCCCGCACCTGCGTGCGGTCGGCTTCGGGCACGCCCATCAGCTCGGAGATCACGTCCATCGGCAGCTTGCCCGCGAACTCGTCGACGTAGTCGACCGTCTCACCGCCGGCGGCCTTCTCGAGCATCGTGTCCAGGTGACGGACCGCGATCTCGGTGACGCGGGGTTCGAGCTCCCGAATCCGGCGGGGGGTGAAACCTTTGGAGACCAGCGTGCGCAGCCGCAGATGCGCGGGATCGTCCATGGCGAGGAACGACATGGTCTTCGATGCGTGCGGACCGCGTGACGCCGGATCCAGCGAGACCCCGAACTTGTTGGACAGCGTGGTGCTGTTACGGAAACCGGTCAGGACGTCCTGGTGGCGCGACAGTGCCCAGAACCCCAGTTCGTCGTTGCGGTACAGCGGTGCATCGTCACGCAGCCGTCGGTAGTAGGGGTACGGATCTTCATGGAACGCATAGTCGTAGGGGTCGAGCAGGATCTCACTGACTGTCATTGATCGTCTCCGACGATGAGGCCCACCACGTAGCTGAGGCGGTCGGCGATCTGGTGATAGGTGAAAGCGCCGCTCCCGGCGTTGACCAGCGCGCCGAAGAACGTCATCTCCAATGCGGCCAGGGTGCGTGGGTCGGCATCGGGGCCGACGGCGGAGCGGATGCGGCGGTGGATCTCGGCGCCGATGCGGTCCCGCACCGTCAGTACTGCGGGGTCGCCGCCCGACAGCAGCGCTGTCGTGCACGCCGCCGCCACCTCGGGCTCGTCGGCGACGGTCAGCGCCAGGGCGCGCAAAGTCTTCTCGACGCGGTCGGCCGTCTTGTCGTTGACGTCGGTGAAGTACTCGACCTGGCGGATCAGATCGAGGTAGATCTCCGCGATCAGGTGGTTCTTCGACGAGAAGTAGGTGTACGCCGTGGCCGGAGCCACCTTCGCGCGCGCCGCGACCGCCCGGACCGTCAACTCCGCATACGAGGATTCCCTCAGCATCATCAGCCCGGCGTCGAGCACCTTGCGGAAGGTTTCCTCCTGTCGCCGGTTGCGACGGGAAGCACGGTCCGCGCCTGTGATCGCGGTGACGGCATCGCTGGACACATGTCCAACTTATCGGACGGCTGTCCAGGCAGGCAAGTGGTCGATGAAATCAACTGATGGAGAGCGTGATCGAGTGACGCCCGATGGCTGTCCTTGCTTGCCGACGACCACGACGCTATGGTGCGTCGGAGGGCATTGCCAGACAGCTGTCCAGAAATCAGACAGGGAGTGCGGATGGGTATCTCGGCCGACCGTGAGAGCAAACTGCTCATCGACGGCGCACTCGTCGCGGGCCGCGCCGGGGTCTTTTCGACGATCAATCCCGCCACCGAAGAGGTGCTGGGTGTCGCGGCCGACGCCGACGCCGACGACATGGGCGCCGCGATCGCCGCCGCCCGGCGCGCCTTCGACGAGACCGGCTGGTCCACCGACACCGATCTGCGGGTGCGGTGTCTGCGCCAGCTGCAGCAGGCCATGCGCGACCACATCGAAGAACTGCGTGAGCTGACGATCGCCGAGGTCGGTGCGCCGCGCATGCTGACCTCGGCGGCCCAGCTCGAGGGCCCGGTCGAGGATCTCAGCTTCTGCGCCGACACCGCCGAGTCCTACGCTTGGACGACCGATCTCGGCATCGCCGCGCCCATGGGGATCAAGACCAAGCGCACCATCGCCCGCGAGGCTGTCGGTGTGGTGGGCGCGGTGACCCCGTGGAACTTCCCGCACCAGATCAACCTCGCCAAGGTGGGTCCGGCGCTGGCCGCGGGAAACACGTTGGTGCTCAAGCCTGCTCCCGAGACACCCTGGGCCGCAGCGATCCTCGGCGAACTGATCGTCGAGCACACCGACTTCCCGGCGGGGGTGGTCAACATCGTCACCTCCAGCGACCACGGCGTCGGCGCGCTGCTGTCTCGTGACCCCAGGGTGGACATGGTGTCGTTCACCGGCTCCACCGCCACCGGCCGCGCGGTGATGACCGACGGTGCCGCCACTCTGAAGAAGATGTTCCTCGAACTCGGCGGCAAATCGGCGTTTCTCGTCCTCGACGATGCCGACCTGGCCGGGGCGTGCTCGATGGCGGCGTTCACCGCGTCGATGCACGCCGGCCAGGGATGCGCGATCACCACCCGGCTGGTCGTTCCCCGCGACCGGTACGACGAGGCGGTCGAGGCGGCAGCCGCCACCATGGGTGGTCTCAAACCCGGTGACCCGACCAAGAAGAGCACGATCTGCGGCCCGGTGATCTCCGAGCGGCAACGCGACCGGGTGCAGGGCTATCTCGACCAAGCGGTCGCCGAAGGTGGCCGATTCGCCTGCGGCGGCGGCCGACCCGCGGACCGCAACACCGGATTCTTCATCGAACCGACGGTGATCGCCGGGCTGGACAACGACTCCACGGTGGCGCGCGAGGAGATCTTCGGCCCGGTGCTCACGGTCATCGCCCACGACGGCGACGACGACGCCGTGCGCATCGCGAACGACTCGCCCTACGGGCTGTCGGGCACGGTGTTTTCTGCCGACGAGGAGCGCGCCAACGGTGTGGCCGCGCGGATGCGCGTCGGAACAGTGAATGTCAATGGCGGCGTGTGGTATTCGGCCGACATGCCGTTCGGCGGCTACAAGCAGTCCGGCATCGGCCGGGAGATGGGGATCGCAGGTTTCGAGGAGTACCTCGAGATCAAGGCGATCGCCACCGCGGTATGACAGCCCGAAACGACGAGAACGGAGGGCCTGCGCATGGGTCTTTATGGTGATCAGTTCAAGGACAAGGTGGCCATCGTGACCGGTGCCGGCGGCGGCATCGGGCAGGCCTATGCCGAAGCGCTCGCCCGCGAGGGTGCGGCCGTCGTGGTCGCCGACATCAACACCGAGGGCGCGCAGAAGGTCGCCGACGGCATCACCGGTGAAGGGGGCAACGCGCTGGCGGTGCGCGTCGACGTGTCCGATCCCGAATCGGCGAAAGACATGTCGGCGCAGACGCTGTCGCAGTTCGGCGGCATCGACTACCTGGTGAACAACGCGGCCATCTTCGGTGGCATGAAGCTGGACTTCCTGGTGACCGTCGACCCGGAGTACTACCGCAAGTTCATGAGCGTGAACCTCGATGGCGCGCTGTGGTGCACCCGCGCGGTGTACCGCAAGATGGCCAAACGCGGTGGCGGTGCCATCGTCAACCAATCGTCCACTGCCGCATGGCTCTACGCGAACTTCTACGGGCTGGCGAAGGTCGGTATCAACGGGCTGACGCAGCAGCTCTCGCGCGAACTCGGCGGGCAGAACATCCGGATCAATGCGATCGCTCCCGGTCCGATCGACACCGAGGCCAACCGCACCACCACGCCCCAGGAGATGGTCGCCGACATCGTCAAGAACATCCCGCTGTCCCGGATGGGCCAGCCGGATGACCTCGTGGGGATGTGCCTGTTCCTGTTGTCCGACCAAGCCAAGTGGATCACCGGGCAGATCTTCAACGTCGACGGCGGACAGATCATCCGCTCATGAGCGAGCCGAGGCTGGGCTACATCGGCCTGGGCAACCAGGGCGCCCCGATGGCGAAGCGGCTGGTCGACTGGCCCGGCGGGCTCATCGTGTTCGACATGCGAGCCGAGGCGATGACACCGCTGGTCGAGGCGGGCGCCACGGCGGCTGACAGCGTGGCCGATGTCGCCGCAGCCGACGTCATCAGCGTCACCGTCCTCACCGACGCGCAGGTGCGCGACGTCGTCGGCGAACTCGCCGCCCACGCGCGGCCCGGCACCGTGATCGCGATCCACTCGACGATCGAACCCGGCACTGCGCCCGAACTCGCAGAGACGCTGCGTAACAGGGGGATACGGATCGTCGACGCACCCGTCAGCGGTGGTGCGGGCGCCGCCGAGAACGGTGAGCTGGCCGTCATGGTCGGCGCCGACGACGACTCCTACGACATCGTCAAGCCCGTCTTCAAGCGGTGGGCCTCGATGGTGGTCCGCGCCGGCGAGCCCGGCGCGGGAACCCGGATGAAGGTGGCCCGCAACATGCTGACGTTCGTCGGGTTCGCGGCCGCCTTCGAAGCGCAGCGGCTCGCCGAGGCGGCAGGCATCGACCTGCAGAAGCTCGGGCGGGTGGTCCGGCACAGCGACGCGCAGAGCGGCGGGCCCGGCGCGATCATGGTGCGAGACGATCTCGGCCCGCTGGCCCCCGACCACTGGCTCTACCAGATGTTCAGCCACACCCGCGGGCTGGCTGACAAGGATCTGCGGCTGGCGCTGACGATGGGGGAGGCGAGCGGAGTGGAGCTTCCGTTGGCCAAGATCGCCCTGCGCGACCTGGCTGCCGGACTGGGTGTGTCGGAACAGATTCCGACGGGACAGGAGTGAGCGACATGGACGAGCTACGCCGCAAGGGCCTCGACAAGATGAACGAGGTCTACGGGTGGGAGATGCCCGACATGCCGGGCGACTACTTCGCGCTGACCGCCGATCATCTCTTCGGCACCATCTGGACGCGGCCGGGTCTGTCGATGCGCGACAAGCGGATCATGACGCTGACCGTGGTGACCGCCCTGGGCATCACCGACCTGGCCGAGATCCAGGCCAACGCGGCGCTGGCCAATGACGAGCTCACCGAGGACGAGCTCAAGGAGATGGCGATCTTCTTGACGCACTACCTCGGTTTCCCGCTGGGCTCCAAACTCGACGGCGTGGTGGCGAAGGTG
The DNA here is from genome assembly GCF_003254575.1 of Mycobacterium kyogaense. GTDB lineage: Bacteria > Actinomycetota > Actinomycetes > Mycobacteriales > Mycobacteriaceae > Mycobacterium > Mycobacterium kyogaense. Next base: position 274,347 of record NZ_QJUA01000001.1, read on the forward strand.
GCCAAGCAGCGCCGCAAGGCCGCGCAGGCCGGCGGCGGCGAGGACAAGAAGGCCAACATGGACGCGGCGCTGAAGATGCACTCCGGGGGATCGGCTCATGAGCAGTAGGTTCGCCGCACTGACGCGCGAGCAGCTCGCAACGCTGGTGCCCGAACTGCTGCTCATCGGCCAGATGATCGACCGTTCCGGAATGGCCTGGTGCATCAGCAATTTCGGCCGCGAAGCCATGCTGGAGATCGCCATCGAGGAGTGGATGGGGGCCAGCCCCATCTACACCCGGCGGATGCAGAAGGCGCTGCGCTACGAAGGTACCGACGTCATCACGATCTTCAAGGGCCTGCAGCTCGACATCGGGGCACCGCCGCAGTTCATGGACTTCCGCTACACCGTGCACGATCGCTGGCACGGAGAATTCCACCTCGACCACTGCGGGGCGCTGCTCGACGTCGAACCGATGGGCGAGGACTACGTGCGTGGCATGTGCCACGATATCGAGGATCCGACGTTCGACGCGACGGCCGTCGCGACCAATCGGCGGGCGCAGATCCGGCCCATCCACCGGCCGCCCCGGCTCCCCGCCGATCGTCACCCGCACTGCGCGTGGACGGTCGTCATCGACGACGACCACCCTGAGGTGGCCGATCACCCGGTCCTGGAGACCATTGCGGGCACCCGCGCGGCACGCACCGAACTCGACCCGATCGACGCCAGCGACGAGGGCAGCAGCGACTACAGCGGAGAACTGTTGTCGGACTTCGACTTCGATGCATTCTCGCACTCAGCGCTGGTGCGGATGGCGGACGAGGTCTGCCTGCAGATGCACCTGCTCAACCTGTCGTTCGTGACCGCAGTGGGTGCTCGTGTGGGCGCCGATCAGGCCCTGGCGACCGAGATCTGCACCAAGCAGCTCACCGGGGTGGCCGGCCTGGCCGCCGAGCGCATCCACCGCGCGCTGGGTCTGCCTGCCGGCATCGACGGCGCCGTGGAGATGCTGCGGCTGCACCCCCTGTTCAATCCCTCCGCCTACGTCGACGCGGAGTTCGGGTCCGACTCGGTGCACGTGCAGCGCTCACCGGCGCACGATGACGGGGCCTGGGTGGCGCTGGTGCATCCCGGGGAGCGCCGCCCCCTGCAGGCGGCCGTCGCGGCCCTGGATCCCCACCTCGATGTGGAGCTGACGGGAACTCCCACCGAGTGGACCGCGCAGGTGGTGCGCCGCGAGACCCCGGCGCGGGAACTCGGCGAGGTGTCGGTGGTGAAGTTCAGCGGGGGAGCTTCCTTCGAGTTCCAGCCGAGGCGGTCGCTGCCGCTGACGGTGGTGTAGCGCGCAGCGCGCCGCCCACCCACCGCCGCAGGTAGGCGCGAAGCTCCGCGCCGCGGCGCGGTGGACGGCCCGGGTCGATGACGAACGACTGGATCACCCTCAGCAGATGCTCGGCGAGTTCGTCGACATGCTCTGCCGGGTAGCCCGCCGCTGCCCAGTCGACATCGAGCCGGCCCACCATGTCGCGGGCGAACCGCAACCCCACATCCGAGGTGACCGACTCGACGTGGGAGGTGCCGCCCGGCGCCATGAGCAATCCGATGTACTTCTCCTTCGGGAGCCACTCCAGGGCGGTGGCGACGGCTTCGGTGACCGCATCGGCGGGATCGGTGATGCCGGCGACATGGTCGGCCAGCCGCTGCAGGAAACCGTCGACGGCGCGCACTGCCGCGGCCACGAGCAACGCTTCGGTGCTGGGGAAGTACCGATACACGGTCTGCCGGGTCACCCCGACCGAGCGGGCGACATCGGAGATGGAGAAGTCGGCGCCGCGCTCCTCGATGGCCTTGCCCGCCGCCGCCAGGATCCGCGCGATGGCCTCCTCGTCGGAGGCCGGTTTGGCTCCTGACCAACCGTGGGTGCGCACGATGGCACCTTAGATCGCGGCCGACCGGACCGGGCGATGCTAGCGGTAGGCGACCCGCAACTCTTTGACTCCGTTGATCCAGCCCGAGCGCAGCCGCGTCGGTTCGGCCAGCTTGGAGATGTCGGGAATCTGCTCGGCGATCTGGTCGAAGATCAGCTTGATCTCCATACGGGCCAGGTTGGCGCCGATGCAGTAGTGCGCGCCGTTGCCGCCGAACGCCAGGTGTGGATTGGGGTCACGGGAGATGTCGAACTCGAAGGGGCGGTCGAAGACTGCCTCGTCGAAGTTCGCCGAGCTGTAGAACAGCCCGACCCGTTGGCCCTCGCCGATCAGCGTCCCGCCCAGCTCGACATCCTGGGTCGCCGTGCGCTGGAAACAGTGCACGGGGGTGGCCCAGCGGATGATCTCGTCGACGGCCGTGTGGGGGCGCTCGCGGGTGAACAGCTCCCACTGGTCGGGGTTCTCGAGGAACGCGTTCATGCCGTGCGTCATCGCGTTGCGGGTGGTCTCGTTGCCCGCCACGGCCAGCAGTATGACGAAGAAGGCGAACTCGACGTCCGACATACCGTCACCGTCGAGATCGGCCTGCACGAGCCGGGTGACGATGTCGTCGGCGGGACACCGGCGGCGCTCCTCGGCCATCGTGTAGGCGTAGCCCATCAGCTCGGCGTTGGCGGCCACGTGGTCGGTCTCGAAATCCGGGTCGTCGGTGTTCATGATCGCGTTGGTCCAGTCGAACAACTTCTCCCGGTCGGCTTCCGGCACGCCGATGAGATCGGCGATGGCCTGCAGGGGCAGCGCCATGGCGATGTCGTGCACGAAGTCGCCGCTGCCCTTCTCGGCGGCCGTGGCGACGATCTCGCGCGCGGATTCGGCCAGCTTGTTCTCCAGCGTCGCGATGGCCCGCGGGGTGAACAGCCGCGACACGATCTTGCGCAGCCGGGTGTGCTCGGGTGCGTCGTGGTTGATGAGCAGCGCTTTCGTCAGTTCGAGCTGGTCGCCGGTCACCCCGTCGGGCAGGCGCATCACCGCGCCCTTGCGGTTGGTCGACCACAGCGCGCCGTCCCGCGAGATCGCCTTGATGTCGGCATGGCGGGTGATCACCCAGTACCCGCCGTCGTCGAACACCGACTCCTGCTGGGGGTTCCACCAGACCGGGGCGGTCGCGCGCAGCTCGGCGAACTCGCGTGCCGGCAGGCCTCGGACCAGCACGTCCGGGTCGGTGAAGTCGTAGCCGGCGGGCAGGAAGGGGCAGCTGGTCATGCGGGCCTCCGTGGTGTGACGTAGAGCACGTGAGGTTGACCATACACCTAACGCTGCAACTGTATGATCGGTCGGCGCCATGGCCGTGCGATTAGGGTGTTCACCTGTGCACGTCCTGGTGATCGGCTCCGGAGCCCGTGAACACGCGCTGCTGCTCGCACTGCGCCGAGACCCCGCGGTGGATGGGCTGTCCGTCGCGCCAGGCAACGCCGGCAGCGCTGCAGTCGCCGACCAGTACGACGTCGACGTGACGTCGGCCGACGAGGTCGTCGCGCTGGCTCGCAGGGTGGCGGCGGACCTGGTGGTCATCGGTCCGGAGGTGCCGTTGGTCCTCGGGGTGGCCGATGCCGTGCGGGCGGCCGGTATCGCCTGCTTCGGCCCGACTCGGGACGCTGCGCGCATCGAGGGCTCCAAGGCCTTCGCCAAAGACGTCATGAGCGCCGCGGGGGTGCGTACCGCGACCAGCGAGATCGTCGACAACCCCGGACATCTCGACGCAGCGCTGGACCGCTTCGGCCCGCCCGCTGGCGAACAGGCCTGGGTGGTCAAGGACGACGGTCTCGCGGCCGGCAAGGGCGTGGTGGTCACGAGCGATCGCGAGGTGGCCCGGGCGCACGCTGCGAGCCTGTTGGAGGCCGGCCACCCTGTGCTGCTCGAATCGTTCCTCGACGGCCCCGAGGTGTCGCTGTTTTGCCTCGTCGACGGCGACACCGTGGTGCCGCTGCTGCCGGCCCAGGACTCCAAGCGGGTCGGCGACGGTGACACCGGGCCCAACACCGGCGGCATGGGCGCCTACACCCCGCTGCCGTGGCTGCCCGCCGAGATGACCGCGCGCATCGTCGACGAGATCGTCAGACCTGTTGCCGCGGAACTGGTTCGGCGCGGCAGTGCATTCTCCGGACTCCTGTACGCAGGTCTGGCGATCACGTCGAAAGGCCCCGCCGTCGTCGAATTCAACTGCCGCTTCGGCGATCCCGAGACCCAGGCGGTGCTCGCCCTGCTCGATTCGCCGCTCGGGGCCCTCCTGATGGCCGTCGCCACCGGCGACCTGGCTGCCGCGCCGGCGCCGCGCTGGCGCGACGGCGCCGCCATCACCGTCGTCATCGCCGCCGAGAACTACCCCGGCCGGCCACGAGTCGGTGACGTCATCACCGGCGCCGACGCCGACGAGGTGCTGCACGCGGGCACCGCACGCCGTGACGACGGGGCGCTGGTGTCCTCCGGAGGGCGGGTCCTCTCCGTCGTCGGCACCGGTGCCGATCTGGCCGCCGCGCGTACCTCGGCCTACTCGACCATCGAATCGATTCGCTTGCCGGGCAGCCACTTCCGCACCGACATCGGACTCGCCGCCGCCGACGGGAAGATCAGCCTCTAGGCCGTCAGCAGCGGTGCCATCCAGGTCAGCTCCGAGCTCAGCTGCGACGACCAGAACGCGGCGTTGTGGCCGCCGGGGGAGAATCCGCCGGCGGGCGGATTCGGCAACTGGGCGATGAACTGCCGGGTCGCCGACGCGAACGGATCGTCGTTGCCGATGTCGATACGCAGCGGGATGCCGGTGAGCCCCGGCAGACCCCACACACTGTTCGCCTGGTAATCCTCCGCGCCGTCGAACGCGCCGGGAGCCGCCGACCCCGGTGACGTCCACAGTGCCGGGCTGACCGCACAGATCGCCGCGGTGCGCGGCGCGCCCAGCCGGGCGCCCAGCAGCATGGCGCCGTAGCCGCCCATCGACCACCCGAGGAATCCGACCCGTGATGTGTCGAGGCCCTGCCCGGCCAACAGCGGCAGGAACTCGTCGAGCACCATCGCGCCCGCATCGTCTCCGGAGACACGCCGATGCCAGTAGCCGTTGCCGCCGTCGACAGCGGCGAGCGCGAACGGCGGCACACCTGCGGCCACCGCGTCGGCGAGGAACTGTTCGGCGCCCATCGACATGACCGTCGCGGCGCTGCTGTCCTTGCCGTGCAGCAGGATCACCGGGCGCAGCGGCGCGCTCTGGCCGGGCGGGCGGGCGATGATCCAGTTGGTCGGTGCGCCGCCCCGGGCGGCGGAGGTGAACGTGCCGGCCGCGTACGTCGGCGCCGCGGCAGGCGGTGCCCCCGCTGCCGCTGCCCGGGTCAACGCGGACACGGCGGTGGCTCCTGCTGCGGTCACGAGTCCCGCCCGGCATCCGAGGCCGAGCATGGCTCGCCGGCTGATCGTCGGCATGCGCGCCATCATGCCATCGGTGCGGAGGCGAATTGCCGAAAGCCCGATGCCGTACCCCCGTGGCTGGCACGATGCTAGACGTGACGGCAGCAGTCACTCCCAAGGGAGAACGTCGGCGGTATGCGCTGGTCAGCGCCGCTGCCGACCTGCTGTGCGAGGGTGGCTTCGACGCGGTGCGCCATCGCGCGGTCGCCCGCCGCGCCGGCCTTCCGCTGGCCTCGACCACGTACTACTTTTCTTCGCTGGACGACCTGATCGCCCATGCCGTCGAATACGTCGGCCTGCTGGAGACCCAGGACCTCCAGAACCGGGTGGCGGACCTGTCGCGGCGGCGGCGAGGCCCCGAGTCGACCGCCGACATCCTGGTCGACCTCCTCGTCGGTGACAGCCGCGAACGGGTGACCGAACACCTGATCTCCCGGTACGAGCGGCTGATCGCGTGCGCGCGCCAACCCAACCTGCGCGACATCCAACGCAGAATCCTCAAACACCGCACCGACGCGGTGATCGCGGTCGTCGAACGGTGTGGCCGTTCGGTACATCCCGAGTTGCTGACCGCCCTGGTGTGCGCCGTCGACGGTGCGGTGGTGGCCGCGCTCGTCGGTGACGGCGACGGACCGCGCGCCACGGCGAGGGCGACGTTGATCGACGTGATCGACGTGCTGGCTCCCTACACTTAGCCTCTGCGCCGCAGGGCGCCGTGACCGAAGATGGGTGGACCGAGCGAGAGGTAGGGGGAGGCGCATGGCGGATTCGGCGACCGATCAGGAGACTCAGCAGCCCGAGTTGAAGCGGGTGATGGGACCCGGCCTGCTGCTGCTGTTCGTGGTCGGCGACATCCTCGGCACCGGCGTGTACGCGCTCGTCGGGGATGTGGCAGCCGAAGTCGGTGGTGCAGCGTGGCTTCCGTTCTTCGTCGCGTTCGGCGTCGCCACGATCACCGCGTTCAGCTACCTGGAGCTGGTCACGAAGTATCCGCAGGCGGCGGGCGCTGCGCTCTATGCGCACAAGGCGTTCGGCATCCACTTCGTCACGTTCCTGGTCGCCTTCGTCGTCATGTGTTCTGGAATCACCTCGGCGGCAACGGCTTCCAGAGCCTTCGCGGCAAATTTCTTCACCGGTATCGATGTCGACGCATCCAAGCTCGCCGTGGCCCTGTTGGCCCTCGGATTCATGGCGGCCCTGGCCGCCATCAACTTCCGCGGTGTGGGGGAGAGCGTCAAGCTCAACGTCGTCCTGACGATCGTCGAGATCACCGGTCTGGTCATCGTGATCCTCGTCGGGCTGTGGGCGTTCACCAGCAGCGCCGACGTGGACTTCTCCCGAATCGTCGCGTTCGAGACCGCCGAGGACAAGAACACGTTCCTCGCGGTGACCGCCGCGACGTCGCTCGCCTTCTTCGCGATGGTCGGTTTCGAGGATTCGGTCAACATGGCCGAGGAGACCAAGGACCCGGTCAAGACGTTCCCCAAGATCCTGCTGTCGGGGCTCTCGATCGCCGGCGTCGTCTACATCCTCGTCTCGATCGTCGCGGTGGCGCTGGTCCCGATCGGCGAGCTGGAGGCCAGCGACACCCCGCTGGTCGAGGTCGTCAAGGCCGGTGCGCCCGGGCTGCCGATCGACTCGATCCTGCCGTTCATGACGATGTTCGCCGTCTCGAACACCGCGCTGATCAACATGCTGATGGCGAGCCGGCTGATCTACGGCATGGCCCGCCAACACGTGCTGCCCCCGGTGCTGGGCACCGTGCATCCCACGCGCCGCTCGCCCTGGGTGGCGATCGTGTTCACCACGCTGATCGCGTTCGGTCTGATCCTCTACGTCAGCGCCTTCGCGAGCAGCAACGCCATTTCGGTGCTCGGCGGCACCACGAGCCTGCTCCTACTCGCGGTGTTCGCGGTGGTCAACGTGGCGGTTCTGGTGCTGCGCCGCGACGTGCGCGAGACAGGCGGTCATTTCACGACCCCGACGATCCTGCCCGTCATCGGATTCCTGGTCTCGCTGTACCTGGTGACGCCGCTGTCCGGCCGTCCTGCTCAGCAGTACATCGTGGCCGGGGTGCTGGTGGCGCTCGGCGTCGTGTTGTTCTTCGTCACCCAGCTGATCAACCGGCAGCTCGGCATTCGCGACGCCCACATCAGCGATCCGACGCATCTGGGCGCCGGACCGGACGACTGAGTCAGACCGCCGCGGGGTGGTCGTGCCTGCGGGCAGCGGCCCGGTCCAGCAGATCCTGATCGGCGGGCGCCAACGGCACATGCGCCGAGAGGTACACGTCGACGACAGCGTCGAACCGGCGAATGACCGCGCCCGGAGTGAGGCCGAACCCGCGGCGGCACTCCGTGTCCGGCAGTGGCCGGTCGGCCGGCCGCGCGGTCACGAACGACAGAATCTGGCGGTCGTACCAATCAAGGTGCATCTCTTCCACCTCAGCATTCGACGTAGTTCACGGGCACATTGACGGCCAAGCCTCCGGTGGAGGTCTCCTTATATTTGGCGAGCATGTCGGCTCCGGTGGTGCGCATCGTCTCGATCACCTGATCCAGCGTCACGTGGTGGGACCCGTCGCCGCGCAGCGCCATCCTGGCGGCGTTGATGGCTTTGCCCGCCGAGATCGCGTTGCGTTCGATGCACGGGATCTGCACCAGGCCCCCGATGGGATCGCAGGTCAGACCCAAGCTGTGTTCCATCGCGATCTCGGCTGCGTTCTCCACCTGTTCCGGTGTGCCGCCGAGGATCTCGGCCAGCCCGGCGGCCGCCATCGACGCGGCTGAGCCGACCTCGCCCTGGCACCCGACCTCGGCCCCGGAGATCGACGCGCGTTCCTTGTACAGCGAGCCGATGGCCCCCGCCGCCAGGAGGAAGCGCACCGCGGTGCCGTCGGGATCGCGCTTGCCGGCATCGGTGTAGTGCACCGCATAGTGCAGCACTGCGGGCACGATACCCGCGGCGCCATTGGTGGGTGCAGTGACGATCCGTCCGCCGGAGGCGTTCTCTTCGTTGACGGCCAGCGCCACGAGATTGACCCAGTCTAAAGCGAATTCGGGCAGTCGGTCGGGGTCCTCGGCGATGAGGCGGTCGTACCAGTCCTTGGCACGTCGCCGGACGCGCAGCGTGCCCGGCAGGTAACCGGCCCGGCTGACACCGCGCTTCTCGCACTCGACCATGACGTCGCGGATGTGCAGCAACCGGCGCCGGACCTCGTCTTCTGCGCGGTTCTCACACTCGACGGCCAGCATGAGTTCGCCGACGCTGCAGGTGCGTCGGTGGCAGAGTTCGAGCAACTCTTTTCCCGAGCCGAACGCCAGCGACTGTGGGTCCGCGGTGCGAGGTGCCGTATCGAGGGTCTCGGCCTCGGAGACGACGAACCCGCCGCCGACCGAGAAATAGGTCTGGCGGTACAGTTCGCGACCGTCGGCGTCGACTGCGGTCAGCGTCATGCCGTTGGGATGAAACGGCAGGATCGTCAGCGGCCGCAGTGTGAGGTCCTGCTCGCTCAGCCGGATGGGATGGGTGCCCGCCAACTGGATCGTGCCCGTCGCGCGCATCGCGTCGACGCACGCCTCCAGATCCGCGGACAGGATCTCGTCCGGCCGGTGGCCCTCGAGCCCGAGCAGTACTGCGGTGAACGTGCCGTGCCCGGCGCCGGTGGCCGCCAGGGACCCGTACAAGTCGGCGCGCACGTCGGCAACCGCGTCGACGGCGGCGAGTGTCTGCAGATCGTCGACGAACCTTGCGGCGGCCCGCATCGGACCGACCGTATGGGAACTCGAGGGGCCGATACCGACCGAGAAGAGGTCGAATACGCTGATCGTCATGCGGGGCCTCCTCTGATCGAATATTGATATATGAGTTGAGACGTCAACCGTAGGTCAGCCTGGTCAGCGCGTCAAGGAAGGAAGCCTGACTGATTCGACCGCTTGACCACGGGCTTGCGGTGGAATACCTTGCTCCCAAGCTGAGGTTTTAGTAAGTACCTCTGAAATGTCAGAAAGCTGGTGCCCGATGACGCAGCTCATCGATCCCCTCCTGCAGCCCTTCGCGCTGAAGCAGATGACGCTGCGCAACCGCGTCGTGAGCACGTCGCACGAGCCCTCCTACACCGAGGACGGGATGCCGAAGCGGCGCTACCGCCTCTATCACGAGGAGAAGGCCAAAGGCGGAATCGGTCTGACCATGATGGGCGGATCCGCTGTCGTGGCGCCCGACAGCCCCGCCGCCTTCGGCAACCTGCACCTCTACAAAGACGAGATCGTGCCCTGGCTGAGCGAACTCGCCTACGGAGTGCACGAGAACGGCGCGGCTGTCATGTGCCAGATCACCCATCTCGGCCGCCGCACGAGCAACTACGACGGCGATTGGCTGCCGGTCATCGCCCCCTCGCCGATCCGCGAACCCGCGCACCGCGCCTTTCCGAAAGTCGCCGAGGAGTGGGATCTGGATCGCATCGTCAAGGCCTATGCCGACGCGACCACGCGATGCCGCGAAGCGGGACTCGACGGCGTCGAGATCGAGGCCTACACCCACCTTCTCGACTCCTTCTGGTCCCCGCTGACCAACCGTCGCGACGACGCCTACGGGATGGGCAGCATCGAGAATCGACTGCGGTTCCCGCTGAGAGTGATTCGCGCCGTTCGGGAAGCCGCCGGCCCGGACTTCGCGGTCGGCATCCGGATGTCGCTCGACGAGGACATCGAGGGCGGCCTGCAGTACAACGAAGGTGTCGAGATCGCCAAGCTCCTCGTGGCCGAGGGCATCGACTTCATCAGCGTCATCAAGGGCTACATGGCCAGCGACGAGGCGCTCTCTCGCGTGATCCCCCCGATGGGCACCCCGGTGGCACCCCATCTCGAGTTCGCCGGCCAGGTGAAGGCGGCTCTGCAGATCCCGGTGATGCACGCCGCCCGCATCAACGACGTCTCGACCGCGCGTCACGCCATCCGCGACGGGCTGGTCGACCTCGTGGGAATGACCCGGGCGCACATCGCCGACCCCCATATTGTCGCGAAAATCCATGCGGGAGAGGAAGACCGAATCCGGCCCTGCGTCGGGGCGAGCTACTGCCTGGACGAGATCTACCAGGCCCGCGACGCTAAATGCGTACACAATGCGTCGACCGGGCGTGAGGACCGGATGCCCCACCGAGTGCCCGCAGCCACCGGAACTCCCCGCCGCGCGGTCGTCATCGGCGGCGGCCCGGCAGGCCTGGAAGCCGCCCGCGTGCTCGGTGAGCGCGGACACAAGGTCGTCGTGTTCGAGGCCGCCGACGCCCCCGGCGGCCAGATCCGGCTCGCCTCCTCGGCGCCGCGGAGGCGCGATCTGATCAGCATCGTCGACTGGCGACTGGCCGAGTGCAAGCTGCTCGACGTCGACATCCGGACCAACGCCTACGCCGAGGCCGACGATGTGCTGGCCGAGCAGCCCGACATCGTGGTGGTGGCCACCGGCGGCCTGCCCAACACCGAATTCCTCACCGAGGGAGCTTCGTTGGTCACCGACGCCTGGGACGTCCTGTGTGGGGCGGTACGCCCCCGCGGCACGGTGCTGTTCTACGACGACAACGGCGGTCACCCTGGGATGGATGCGGCCGAGATGGTCGCGCGCAGCGGCGTCGAGCTCGAATTCGTCACGCCGGAACGGACATTGGCGCCCGACGTCGGCGGCGTGAACTACCCGGGCTACTTCAAGGCATTCGCCGAACACGACGTGCGGGTGACCCTCAACGAACGCGTCACCGGGGTGCGGCGCAAGGACGGCCGCCTCGAGGTCGACCTGTACAACGAGTACGCGCATGCCACCCGGCAGCACGTGGTGGACCAGGTCGTGGTTGAGCACGGCACCCTGCCACAGGACGAGCTGTACTTCGAGTTGGTCCCCGGCTCGTCCAACCTCGGCGAGGTCGACCAGCAGGCGCTGCTCGAGCTGCGTCCGCAGCAGGTCACCCGCAATCAGCAGGGCAGCTATCAGCTGTTCCGTATCGGCGATGCGGTGGCCAGCCGCAACATCCACGCCGCCGTGTACGACGCCTTCCGGCTCTGCATCGCGCTGTAACCCCCACCCGCACCATCGAAGGAGTTCGTCCATGCCGCAACAGGTCCGAGGCGTCATCGCGCGTTCCGCAGGGGCCGCGGTCGAGGTCACCGACATCACCATCCCGGAGCCGGGTCCGGGCGAGGTCATCGTCCGAGTACAGGCCTGCGGGGTCTGCCACACCGATCTGACGTACCGCGAGGGCGGCATCAACGACGAGTTCCCGTTCCTGCTCGGCCACGAGGCGGCCGGAGTCGTGGAGCAGATCGGCGACGGCGTGCGGTCGGTGGACGTCGGCGACTTCGTCGTGCTGAACTGGCGGGCTGTCTGCGGCCGGTGCCGCGCATGCAAGCGCGGCCGCCCGCAGTACTGCTTCGACACGTTCAATGCCACGCAGAAGATGACGCTCTCCGACGGCACCGAACTGACGCCGGCGCTGGGTATCGGTGCCTTCGCCGAGAAGACGCTCGTCCACGCCGGCCAGTGCACCAAGGTCGACCCGAACGCGGATCCTGCCGTCGTCGGTCTCCTCGGCTGCGGGGTGATGGCCGGACTGGGCGCGGCGGTCAACACCGGCAACGTGTCCCGTGGGGACTCCGTGGCTGTGATCGGTTGCGGCGGAGTGGGTGATGCGGCGATCATGGGTGCCCGGCTGGCCGGCGCCGGCACGATCATCGCGATCGACCGCGACGCCCGCAAACTCGAGTGGGCACGCGAGTTGGGCGCCACGCACACCGTCGATGCGTCCGCAGGGGACTCCGTGGCGGCCGTGCGGGACCTGACCGGCGGCTTCGGTGCCGACGTCGTCATCGACGCAGTCGGCCGTCCGGAAACCTGGCGCCAGGCGTTCTACGCCCGCGACCTCGCCGGCACCGTGGTGCTGGTCGGGGTTCCGACACCCGACATGACGTTGGAGATGCCCCTGGTCGACTTCTTCTCCCGCGGAGGGGCGTTGAAGTCGTCGTGGTACGGCGACTGCCTCCCCGAACGCGACTTCCCGACGCTGGTGGACCTCTACCAGCAGGGCCGGCTGCCGCTGGACCGGTTCGTCTCCGAGAGGATCAAGCTCGACGAGGTCGAAGACGCATTCGCAACCATGCACCGGGGCGAGGTGCTCCGCTCGGTGGTGGTGCTGTGACCGGCGGCCTGCCGACACTACGGTGAAGGATGTGGAGACGGGCGGCATGGAGCAGGACATCGACGAGAACGACATCGTCGTCAGCGGCGAGAAGACCTACGCGGCGGGAGTTCCCGCTGTCCTCGTGTCACTGCGCCGCGGCGTCGAACAGATGGGCGCCGTCCGGACCGTGCGCACGCTGGCGGCGCTGAACCAGCGCACCGGCTTCGACTGCCCAGGGTGTGCGTGGCCGGAGACGCCGGGACACCGCAAGCACGCCGAATTCTGCGAGAACGGCGCGAAGGCGGTCGCGGAGGAGGCGACCAAGCGGCGGGTCGGACCTGACTTCTTCTCCGCCCATTCGGTCGCAGAACTGTCCGAGCGCACCGACTACTGGCTCGGCCGGCAGGGCCGTCTCACGCATCCGATGGTGTTGCGGCCCGGCGCAACTCATTACGAGCCGATCGACTGGGACGCCGCGCTGCACCTGATCGCCGGCGAACTGCGTGCCCTCGCCTCACCCGACGAGGCGGCGTTCTACACCTCCGGTCGCACGTCCAACGAGGCGGCCTTCGTCTACCAGTTGATGATCCGCAGCTTCGGCACCAACAACATGCCGGACTGCTCGAACCTCTGCCACGAATCGTCGGGCACCGCGCTGCAGGAGAGCATCGGCATCGGCAAGGGGTCGGTGTCGGTGCCCGACCTCGAGAACGCCGATTTGATCCTGATTGCCGGCCAGAACCCCGGCACCAACCACCCTCGCATGCTGTCAGTGCTGGAGAAGGCAAAAGCCAACGGCGCGAGAGTGATCGCCATCAACCCGCTGCCCGAGGCGGGGCTGCTGCGGTTCAAGGACCCGCAAAAGGTACACGGCGTGATCGGCGACGGTGTCGTGATCGCCGATGACTTCCTGCAGATCCGACTCGGCGGCGACCAGGCGCTGTTCCAGGGGCTCGCCCGGCTCCTGTTGGAGGCCGAGGATCGCGCCCCGGGCACCGTCCTCGACACCGCCTTCATCGCCGAACACTGCGCCGGCTTCGATGCCTGGGCCGACCACGTCCGTAGGGTCGACCTCGACACCGTGCTCGCTGCGACCGGGCTGACCCGTGCTCAACTCGACGCGACGGCCGCGGCATTGATCGCCTCGAAGAAGACCATCATCTGCTGGGCCATGGGGTTGACCCAGCAGACCCACGGCGTGGCCACGATCTCCGACGCCACCAATCTGCTTTTGATGCAGGGCATGATGGGCCAGCCCGGCGCCGGGGTGTGCCCGGTGCGCGGGCACTCCAATGTGCAGGGTGACCGGACGATGGGGATCTGGGAGAAGGCGCCCGAGACGTTCCTGGCCGCGCTCGACACCGAATTCGGCATCTCCAGCCCGCGGCGGCACGGATACGACGCCGTCGAGGCGATCCGGGCGATGCGCGACGGACGCGTGTCGGTGTTCATGGCGATGGGCGGCAACTTCGTGGCCGCGACACCTGACACCGAGGTGACCGAGGCCGCGTTGCGCCGCTGCTCGTTGACGGTGCAGGTGTCGACGAAGCTGAACCGCTCACATCTGGTCGGCGGTCGCACCGCGGTGATCCTGCCGTCGCTGGGCCGAACGGACAAAGATCGCACCGGTGGACGCACACAGGTTGTCAGCGTTGAGGATTCGATGTCGGCGGTACACCTGTCCCGCGGCGGGCTGACCCCGGTGAGCGAGCAGCTCCGCAGCGAGGTGGCGATCGTCTGCGGGCTTGCCGTGGCGCTGTTCGGCAGCGATCACCGCGTGCCGTGGGCCGCGTTCGCCGCAGACTACGACCGGATTCGCGACGCCATCGCGCGCGTGGTGCCCGGATTCGCCGACTTCAACCGCCGGGTGCGGGAGCCCGACGGCTTCGTGCTGCCGCATCCGCCGCGCGACGAACGCCGATTCGCCACCGCGACCGGGAAAGCCAACTTCGTCGTCAACGAGTTGCACTGGCTCCCGGTGCCGCAGGGTCGGTTGATCCTGCAGACGATGCGCAGCCACGACCAGTACAACACCACGATCTACGGCCTCGACGATCGATACCGTGGCGTCAAAGGCGGCCGGCGCGTGGTGTTCTGCCATCCCGACGACATCACCGAGGCGGGCTTCTGCGCGGGGGATCGGGTGGACCTGGTATCCGAATGGCCGCTGCCCGGCGGCGGGGTCGAGGAGCGGCGCGCCGCCGACTTCCGGTTGGTGCCCTACCCGACGCCGCGGGGAAACGCGGCGGCCTACTATCCCGAGACCAACCCGCTGGTGCCGCTGGACCACGTGGCCAGAAGATCGAACACTCCTGTGTCCAAAGCGATCACGGTGAGGCTGCAGCGACGGTCGTGACCGTCAGAACATCGTCCGGATGCCGTCTTCGAATTCGCGGACGTGCGCCTCGGCGAGCTTACGGGCGCGGGTGGCGTTGCGGTCGAGGATCGCGGTCAGCACCTCGGTCTGACCGTGCACGTGATGGTCGAGGTCGGGCAGCCGCTCCTTGGCCAGGTTCCACATACGCAGCGACAGGTCGAGACTCTGCGTCAGGGTGTCTGACAGATACGGGTTGTGGGCCATCCGGTGGATCGCGCGATGAGTCGCCACGTCGAGCTCGAGCAGCTTTTCGTGATCGGTGCAGGCGTTGATGTCGTCGAGCAGGGACTGCAGTTCCTGGCGCTCCTCATAGCGCGCTTCCGTGGCGGCACGTTCGGCGGCGAGTCCTTCGAGGCGTTCGCGGATGTCGCAGATCGCCTCGAGATCCGCGAGATCCAGGTCGGCGGCGTAACTTCCGCTGCGCGGATAGATGACGACCAGTTTGCGGTAGGCCAGCCGCTTGAGCGCCTCGCGGACCGGTGTGCGCCCGACGCCGAGCTCGGCGGCCAGCTGCTCTTCCTCGATGGGCGCACCCGGGGAGATCTGCAGCGAGACGATCTTGTCGCGGATGGCGTCGTAGGCCTGGTCGGACAGGAGCGGGCTCGGCATGCGGACTCCTCGTACACCAGGCGCGTTGTCTGAGATTTCAGATTTCGCCGAGGATACCCCAGATGTCCGCGCCGAGATCGACGCGGTGGCGCGGCGCACTCGCACTTTCCCGCCCAAACGTCGGTGTGGGCGGGGAATCAGTGGTGGTGGAACTCCTCGGCTGCGTCGATCAGCCAGTCCGCGAGGTAGCGGGCGAACGACGACCGCACGATGATGCGGTAGTCCGTGCCGTCGTCGCTCATCGGCACCAGCACCACCCCGGCGCGCCCGAGGACCGTCTGCGCGGCGCTGCCGGGACCGAAGACGCGGGGGTGCAGATCGAGCGAGCAGCCCTTGGCGAGCAGTGCGCGCGCGTGCATGCCGTGCAGCCGCACTGACGTGCGCTGGGCCGAGACATCGACCGCCGCACCACCATGCGCGGCCACGGCGTCGCGCAGGGCGGCCTCCAAGTCCTCGCCGTCACGGGTGGCCGACACGGCCAGCCACTCCTGCGGGCCGAACCAGATCACCGACACGTCGGACCCGTTCACGACGGTCGACGGTGCGGTCGGCAGCGCGTCGACGCCGAGGACGGCTGCGGCAGCGGCACCCCCGGGACCGGCGGGGTCGACCCAGACCTCCGCCATCGTGAAGAACGGCTCATCGGACACCGACGTCGAAGCGGGCAACTCGGCCAGCCGCGACAGGTGGGCGTGTAAGGGACTGCGGCGCATCAGAGTGTCAGCCATCGCGGCGAGCTCCTTCTGGATCGACGAGCACAGAACCGGTGACTTCGACCGGCACCAGAGTGCCGTCGACCGGGACGTGCAGGGTGTGGCCGATGCGGTCGCGGCCACCCTTGATCAGTGCCAGGGCGAACGGGCGCCCGAGCTCGGCACTGCGATAGCTCGACGTGACGTGTCCGAGCATCGGCACCGGCGGCGCGGGCAGCACCCCGTCCTCGGCGAACTCGATGATCTGGGCACCCTCGGGCAGCACCGTGTCCGCATCGGTGGGCAGCAGCCCGACGAACTGCTTGCGCAGCGGGTTCAGGTTCTCGCGCCGGGTGAACGACCGCTTCCCGATGAAATCGGGCTTCTTCTTCGACACCGCCCACGCCATGCCGAGATCCTGCGGGGTGATCGTGCCGTCGGTGTCCTGCCCGATGATCGGGTAGCCCTTCTCGGCGCGCAGCACGTGCATCGTCTCGGTGCCATACGGTGTGATGCCGTGACGCTCGCCGGCCTCGATCAGCTTCTCCCACAACGCCGTTGCGTACCAGCCCATGACGTTGACCTCGTAGGCCAGCTCGCCGGAGAAGCTGACCCGCGCCACGCGCACGTGCACACCGTCGATCGTGGTGTCCCGCCACGCCATGAACGGGAACGCCTCGTTGCTGACGTCGAGATCGCCGAACACCGCGCCCACCACGTCGCGGGATCTCGGGCCGACGACGGGGAAGGTGTGCCACTGCTCGGTGACCGAGGTCAACCGCACGCGCAGATGTGGCCATTCGGTCTGCAGCCACTCCTCCATCCAGTCGAGGATGCGGGCCGCTCCGCCGGTGGTGGTGAACGCCATGTACCGGTCCTCGGCCAGGCGCATCACCGTGCCGTCGTCGATGACCATGCCGTCGACGCCGCACATCACGCCGTATCGGACCATGCCGACCTTGAGCGTGCTCATCATGTTCGTGTAGAGCAGGTCCAAGAATTCGCCGGCGTCGGGGCCCTGCACGTCGATCTTGCCCAGCGTCGAGCCGTCGAGAATTCCGACTCCTGTTCGCACTGCGGCACATTCACGCAGCACCGCGGTCTCCATGCTCTCCCCGGGGTGGGGGTAGTAGCGAGGTCGCTTCCACATGCCGACGTCTTCGAACACCGCCCCGCGCTCGACGTGCCAGTCGTGCACCGCGGTCACCCGCTCCGGGTCGTAGAGGCTGCCGCGGTCGCGGCCGGCCAGTGCGGCGAACGCGACGGGCGTGTAGGGCGGCCGGAACGTGGTGACGCCGAGCGTCTGCACCGGGGTGCCCAGCAGTGCCGACACGATGCCCGATGCCACCACGCCCGAGGTCTTGCCCTGATCGTGTGCGGTGCCGATGGTCGTGTAGCGCTTGATGTGCTCCATCGAGCGCATTCCGGCGCCGACGGCACGCACCAGATCGGCGACGGTGGCGTCGCGTTGGACGTCGACGAACTGTCGCGTCGCCGACGCCGGGTCGGGCACGCACCACAGCACGGCGCACGGTGCCTGTGGTCGACAGGTATCCGATTCTCCTGCAAGCGGATTCGGCTGCGCTTCCATTCCCAGTACGGAGAGGGCAGCGGCAGCGGCTTCTCGGCCGCTGCGTAGGCAGCCGGGGAGGTCGAACTCACCGTCGGCCGCGCCGGCCACGCTCATGCCGTCGAGGTGCTCACCGGGGACGAAGGCGCCGAGCGTGTCGTCGTAGCGCAGCGTGCCGCGGGCCTGGCTGAACAGGTGCACCGCCGGGTTCCATCCTCCGCTGACGAGCAGCACGTCACAGGCGAATACTTCCTGACTGGCATCTCCGGGGCGGCCGACGACGGCGTGGGTGACCCGGGACTCGCCGCGCGTGCCGGTGACCACCGCACCGGTGTGGACCGGGATACCGCGCGCCGCGCAGTCCTCGCGCAGCGGGGCGCCGATCTCGTCCCGCGCGTCGACGATCGCGGCGATTGCCGTGCCCGCGTCGTGCAGATCGAAGGCCGCCCGGTAGGCGCTGTCGTTGGTGGTGAACACGACTGCCTGTTCACCGACCCTGACTCCGAAGCGGTGCAGGAACGTTCGTGCGGACGCGGCGAGCATGATGCCTGGACGGTCGTTGTCGGTGAACACCACCGGCCGTTCGTGCGCTCCTGCGGCGACGAGGACATGGCGTGCACGAATCCGCCACACCCGCTGCCTGCTGACCCCGGCCGGCGCCTCGGCCCCGAGGTGATCTGTGCGCCGTTGCAGCGCCAGCACGAAGCCGTCGTCGTAGTGCCCGAACGCCGTGGTGCGCTGCAGGTGCAGGACATCGGGACAGCCGGCGAGCTCCGTGACGGCGTCGGCGACCCAGTCCAGCGCCGGCCCGCCGGCGATGGTGTCGGCAGAACCGAGCAGGGCACCGCCGGCCTCGCTCTGCTCGTCGATCAGCACGACCCGCGCCCCGGCCCGGGCCGCGGTCAGTGCCGCCGCGAGGCCCGCCGGCCCAGCGCCGACGACGAGGACGTCGGTGTGCACATGGGTGCTGTCGTAGAGGGCGCTGTCAGGAATCTCGGCGAGGCGGCCCTGGCCCGGAAGTCCGCGTGCGACAAGGCCGTCGAACAACTCCACGGTGGTCGCCAGCAGCATCGGCTCGGGAAACGGGTGCTCGACCTGGACGAGACCGCCGGTGTCCTCTGCCCACGCGGCGGTGAAGCCGCGGGGGCGGCCGAGCTTGATGCTGGTGGCCACCTGATGCACGCCGTGGGCCAGCAGCGCCGAGGCGAGGGTGTCACCACGGTGTCCGGTGAACTCCCGGTCGTTGAACGTGAACGTCAGGGTGGTGTCGCGGTCGACGCGGCCACCCGTGGATGTGCGAAATGGTGCACTCATTCAGATCGTCGGCCTCGGCTCGTCCAGTCGGTACGTCCGCTGGAATCGGTAGGTGGCGGTGTCACGAACGGCGTTGAACCAGCGCCGGCATCCGTGGCTGTGGGACCATCGCTCGGCGAACAGCCCCTTGGGGTTGTCGCGGAAGAACACGAAGTGTGCCCACTGTTCGTCGGACAGTGCCTGCGGGTCCTCGGGATAGGCGATGTGCGCTTGGCCCCCGTAGTGGAACTCGGTCTCCTCGCGGGGCCCGCACCACGGGCATTCGATGAGCTGCATGGTGTCGCCTTTCTCAGTGCGCGACGCCGGCGGCGCCGTGCTCGTCGACCAGCGCACCGGTGATGAACCGGTCGAGGCTGAACGGTGCGATGAATTCGTGCGGTTCGCCGGTGGCCAGCGTGTCGGCCAGACACCATCCGATCCCGGGGGTGGCCTTGAAACCGCCTGTGCCCCAACCGGCATTGAGGTACAGGTTCTCGTACGGCGTGTGGCCGACGATGGGGGAGGCGTCCGGGCAGACGTCGACGATGCCCGCCCAGGTGCGCAACAGGTGAGCGCGGGCGAACACCGGGAACAGTTCGACGGCGGCGGCCATCTGCCGTTCGATGACGTGGAAGGCGCCGCGCTGGCCGTACCCGTTGTAGGAGTCGATGCCGGCACCCATCACCAGTTCGCCCTTGTGCGCCTGCGAGACGTAGACGTGGACGGCGTTCGACATGACGATCGTCGGGTGCACTGGCTCCAGGAGCTCGGAGACCAGGGCCTGCAGGGGGTGACTCTGCAGCGGCGTACGGATGCCGAGCATGTCCGTCAGCGTCGATGTGTGGCCTGCTGCGCACAGCGCGACGCGACCCGCGCCGATGGTGCCCTGGGTAGTGCGCACCGCGGTCACGCGGTCGCCGTCGGTCTCGAAGCCGATGACCTCACAGTTCTGGATGATGTCGATGCCGGCCTGATCGGCGCGCCGGGCGAAACCCCAGGCGACATAGTCGTGTTTGGCGATCCCTGCCCGCGGCTGGTATGTGGCGCCGAGCACCGGGTACCGGATCTCGTGGGAGATGTTGACGATCGGGCAGAGCTTCTTGACCTCGTCGGGGTCCACCCACTGCGCGTCGATGCCGTTGAGCTTGTTGGCCTCGACGCGCCGCACGCTGTCGCGCACATCCTGCAGGCTGTGGGCGAGGTTCAGAACGCCGCGCTGGCTGAACAGGATCGGATAGTCGAGATCGTCTTCGAGGGTCTCCCACAATTTGAGGGCGTGCTCGTAGATGCGGGCGCTCTCGTCCCAGAGGTAGTTCGAGCGGATCAGCGTGGTGTTGCGCGCCATGTTGCCACCGGCCAGCCAGCCGCGTTCGAGCACGGCGACGTTGGTGATGCCGTGGTTCTTGGCCAGATAGTGTGCGGTCGCGAGCCCGTGGCCACCGCCGCCGACGATGACGACGTCGTAGTTCTTCTTCGGTTCAGGTGTCCGCCAGAGGAATTCGGGGTGATTGGGCAGGTGTGCCCCCGGCGGGGTGGGCAGTGCCGTCCCGTGTGTCGTCACAGTGCGGTCTCCGTCAATTCGGGGTACAGCGGGAAGCGGCGGGCGAGAACATCGACTCGGGCACGCAGGGCGTCGAGGTCGGCGTCGTCGGCATCGGGGCGCAGCGCCCCGGCGATGACGTCGGCAACCTCGGTGAACGCGTCGAGGTCGAATCCCCGGGTGGCCAGCGCCGCGGTGCCGATCCGCACCCCGGAGCTGATCATCGGTGGCCGGGGATCGAAGGGAACGGCGTTGCGATTCACGGTGATTCCGACCCGGTGCAGCCGGTCCTCGGCCTGCTTGCCGTCGAGTTCGGAGTTGCGCAGGTCGACCAGCACGAGGTGGACGTCCGTGCCGCCGGACACCACGTCGATGCCGGCGGCGCGTGAATCGTCCTGAAGCAGGCGATCGGCGAGGATTCGCGCGCCGGCCAGCGTGCGCTCCAGGCGCTCGCGGAACTCCGGTTGGGCGGCGAGCCGGAAGGACACGGCCTTGGCGGCGATGACGTGTTCGAGAGGTCCGCCCTGCTGACCTGGAAAGACCGCGGAGTTGATCTTCTTGGCCAACGTCTCGTCGTTGGTCAGGATGACGCCGCCGCGTGGACCGCCGAGCGTCTTGTGGGTGGTCGAGGTGACCACGTGGGCGTGCGGCACGGGGGACGGGTGCAGGCCGGCGGCCACCAGGCCGGCGAAGTGGGCCATGTCGACCATCAGGTAGGCGCCCACATCGTCGGCGATACGCCGGAATTCGGCGAAGTCGAGGTGTCGCGGATATGCCGACCAGCCGGCCAGGATCAGCTTGGGCCGCCGCTCGTGGGCCAGCGTCTCCACCTGGGCCATGTCGACGCGGTGGTCGTGCTCGCCGACCTGGTAGGCGGCGACGTCGTAGAGCTTGCCGGAGAAGTTCAACTTCATGCCGTGGGTCAGGTGCCCGCCGTGGGCGAGGGTCAGCCCGAGGATGGTGTCGCCGGGGGTCAGCAGCGCGGCCATCACCGCCGCATTGGCCTGGGCGCCGGAATGTGGCTGGACGTTCGCGTAGGTCGCGCCGAACAAGCTCGTCAGCCGATCGATGGCGAGCTGCTCGACGACGTCGACGTGCTCGCACCCGCCGTAGTACCGACGGCCGGGATAGCCTTCGGCGTATTTGTTGGTCAGCACCGACCCTTGCGCAGCCATCACGGCCAGCGGTGCGAAGTTCTCACTGGCGATCATCTCCAGCGTGTTCTGCTGGCGGGCAAGCTCTGCCGAAATCGCTTGATGCACTTCGTGATCGAGGGTGGCGAGCGCTTCGCCGAGAATCGGGTTGGCGGCCTGGGCCGTGTCTGGGGGTGACGTGTCGACGGTCATGGTCGCCCTTCTCGATCTGCTTGATACGTGACTAATATATCAACTGTCGGATAGATTAGGATCAGTTCGCGGCCACGTCAACAGGGCGGCGGGTGAGGGAGTGGTGATGACTGTGACTACCTTGTCGGAGTCGAGTTTCGTCGACGCCGAGGCGGGCACGGAGACCTCCGCCGATCGGGTGTACGAAGCGGTGCGGGAACGCCTCGTGATGCTCGACATCAGGCCCGGCGAACCCATCAACGACGACCAGCTCGGCACTGAGCTCGGAGTCGGTCGCACCCCGGTGCGCGAGGCGTTGAAGCGGCTCGAGCGGGACCGGTTGGTGACCGTGTATCCGCGCCGCGGGACGTTTGCGACTGCGGTGGACATGACCGATCTGGCTGACATCTCGGAGATCCGGCACCAGTTGGAGCCGTTGGCCGCCGCGCGCGCCGCGCGGGTGGCGACGACCGAGTCGCGCCGCCGCCTGGCGGGCCTCGCCGAGGGCATCGCGCAGATCGCCGACTCCGATGACCCGCGGGATGTGCTGCGCCATGATGTGCGCGTGCACCGCGAGATCTATCGCGCGTCGCAGAATCCGCACCTGGAAGCGATTCTGGTGAGTCTCGACGCCCATGCCACGCGGATCTGGTGTCTTTTCCTCGACCGGCTACCCGACGTCGTCACCCATGTCCGCGAACACGTCGCCCTGTTGGAGGCCATCGTCGCCGGCGACGGTGAGACCGCGTCTGCACTGACGCTGTCGCACGTGACCGGCTTCGAGCACGCCATCCGCGCGTTGCTGTGACGGCGGTGCGGTAACGGGGCGACACACTGATATATCATCGGCGCACCAGGGAAAGGGTGTGTCGGTGACGGTTGTCGGTGTGGAGTCGCTCGGCGAGGTCGATCTCAGTGCGATGTCGCTGGCCGATCAGGCTTACCTGATCATCCAGGACAAACTCATCATGTTGGACATCCGGCCCAACGAGGCGATCGTGGAGAGCGAGCTGGCCGCCGGCCTCGGGCTGGGCCGCACGCCCGTACGAGAAGCCCTCAAGCGCCTCGAAGCCGATCGGCTGGTCATCTCCTTCCCGCGCCGCGGAACGTTCGCCACCGGCGTGGATGTCGCTGATCTGCGCCACATTTCGCAGATCCGTGTGAATCTCGAACCGGTGGCCGCGCGCACCGCCGCCGAGAACGCGTCGGCCGCGATGCGCACACACCTGCTCGAGCTCGCCGACCAGACCGAGGCCTTGGAGATCGACACCATCGATCGCCACGAACTGATGCGGTGGGATCTGCGGGTGCACCGCGCGATCTATCAGGCCGCAGGCAACCCGCATCTGGAAGACGTCCTGATCCGGTACGACAACCTGGCCACCCGCATCTTCTGCCTGTTCCTCGATCGCCTCACCGTGGTGGCTCACCACGTCGGCGAACACACCGCCCTGCTGCGGACCATCGCCGAGGGTGACGGCGACGCGGCCGCCGCCATCGCACTGGCACACGTCACCGGGTTCGAAGAAGCGGTCCGCTCCGTCGTGTGAATGTGCGAGTCGTGTGAATGTGCGAGTCGTGTGAATGTGCGAGTCGTGTGAATGTGCGAGTCGTGTGAATGTGCGAGTCGTGTGAATGTGCGAGTCGTGTGATCGTGTGATCGCCTGACTCAGCGGAACACCACGGTGCGGTGACCGTGGAGCAGCACACGGTTCTCGCAGTGCCAGCGCACCGCTCGGGAGAGAGCCAGCGCCTCCGCGTCCTGCCCGACGGTCGCCAACCGAGCGGGGTTGTGCGAGTGGTCGATTCGGATGACCTCTTGCTCGATGATCGGGCCCTCGTCCAGATCCGGCGTCACGTAGTGGGCCGTCGCACCCACCATCTTCACGCCGCGGTCGTAGGCCTGGTGATAGGGCTTCGCGCCCTTGAAGCCGGGCAGGAACGAGTGATGGATGTTGATGGCCCGCCCACGCAACGCGGTGCATGCCTCGTCGGAGAGCACCTGCATGTAGCGCGCCAGCACCACGACCTGCGCGTCGAGCTCCTGGACGAGCTGCAGGAGCCGGGCCTCGGCCTCCGGCTTGGTGGTCGGTGTCACCGGGATGTGCACGAACGGCAGACCGGCAGCCTCGGCCATCGGGCGCAGCGCCTCGTGGTTGGACACCACTGCCACCAGCTCGCCGCCGAGAGTGCCTGCACGCCAACGGAAGATGAGATCGTTCAGGCAGTGCCCCAGCTTCGACACCATCACCAACACCCGGGGCGGCTGCGTCCCGTCGATCCGGAAGGTCATGTCGAAACCCGCCGCCACGGACGAGAACTGGTCGGTGAGAGTGGTCGTGTCGATGCTGTCGTCGGGGCAGCAGAATGTGGTGCGCAGGAAGAACGACTGGCTGACGTCGTCGTCGAACTGCTGGTGTTCGGCGATGTCGTAGCGGCGGGAGAACAGGAACGAGCTGACGGCGTGCACGATGCCGGGCCGCTGCGGGCAGCTCAGTGTCAGCGTGAATGTCTGTGTCATGACCGGATCTTCGCCATCTCGGGATCGACGAGCGGCTCGGCGACGACGGTGGCCGGGACCCGACGGTCGAAGTACGCGATCTCCACCCCGGTGCCGACCGCCACCGACGCCGGCAGCCAGGCGTAAGCGATCGGGCTGCCGACGGTGTGCCCGAATGCCGCACTGGTGATGTAGCCGGCCGGCTCGCCGTCGAGCAGCACCGGTTCGGAGCCGAGAACGACCGAGCGGCCGTCATCGACGGTCAGGCAGACCAGGCGGCGCTCGACAGTGTCGTCGGAGATCTCGGCGAGTGCTTCGTGTCCGATGTAGCCGTCCTTCTGCGGGCGCACGGCAAAACCGAGGCCGGCCTCGTACGGGTTGTGTTCAGTGGTCATGTCGGTGCCCCACGAGCGGTACCCCTTCTCCATCCGCAGGCTGTTGAACGCGGCCCGGCCCGCGGCGATCACGCCGTGGCGCTGCCCCTCCTCCCACAGCGCATCCCACAGTCGCAGGCCGTGTTCGGCGGTGGTGTAGAGCTCCCACCCGAGTTCTCCGACGTAGGACAGGCGCATCGCGGTCACGGGCACCCCGGCGATCCGCACCTGCTTGCACCGGAAGTACTTGAAGCCGGCGTTGGAGAAGTCGTCGCGGCTCAGGGCCGACACCAGGTCGCGGGCCCGGGGACCCCACACCCCGATGCAGCAGGTACCGCCGGTGATGTCACGGACGGCAACGCCGTCGCCGGCCTGACGGCGGACGTAGTCGAGGTCGAGGTTGCCGTTGACGCCGATCTGGAAGGTGTCGTCGGCGAGCCGGGCGACCGTGACGTCGCTGCGCACACCGCCTGCGGCGTCGAGCATGAGCGTGTAGGTGACCGAACCGATCGACTTGTCCATTGTACCTGTGGTGAGCCGCTCCAACAGCTCGACGGCGCCGGGTCCGGTGACCTCGAGGCGCTTCAACGGCGTCATGTCGTAGAGGGCGACAGCTGTCCGGGTGCGCCACGCCTCCGCGGCGGCGATCGGGGAATGGAACATGCCCGCCCAGGCATCACGTTGCGGCGGTTGCCATTCCGCGGGCAGGTCAGCGACGAGATCGGCATTGGCCTCGAACCAGTGCGGCCGCTCCCACCCGCCCGCCTCGAGGAACACCGCGCCGAGTTCCCGCTGTCGCGCATGGAACGGGCTCACCCGGAGGTCACGCGGAGATTCCTTGGGTTGCAACGGGTGCAGGATGTCGTAGACCTCGACGAAGTTCTGCTGGGAGGTCTCGCTGACGTACTCGGGGTCGAGCTGCACCTCTTCGAAGCGATGCACGTCGCAGCCGTTCAATGCGACCTCGGAACGGCCGTCGACGAGCACCTGTGCCACAGCGCGCGCAACACCGGCCGAATGCGTCACCCAGACCGCCTCGGCGATCCAGAAACCCGCGACGTCCGGTGATTCGCCGATGAGCGGGGCGCCGTCCGGGGTGAAGGAGAAGATGCCGTTGAAGCCCGAATCGATGGTCGCCGTCTGAAGGCATGGCAGCAGGAGCTTGCTCTGCTCCCAGGCCGGCGCGAAGTCCTCCTCGGTGAACTCCAACATGGAAGGCATTGCCTCCGCGGTGATCTCGCCACCTGGCAGCTCGCGAAGGTCAACGGGCATCGGCCGGTGGGCATACGATCCGATGCCGAGGCGGTCGACGTGCTCACGGAAGTACAGGTCCTGATCCTGGTGGCGCAGGATCGGGAAGCCGGCCTCGGATGCCTCCGTGTTGCGCCCGGCCAGCTCGGGGATCTGATGGGTCTTCACGTACTGGTGGGCCAGAGGGAGCAGTGGCACGTCCATGCCGACCAGTGCACCGAGCTCGGGACCCCAGAAACCGCCGCAGGACACCACGATATCGGCGGGCACGGTCCCCGTCGTCGTCGCGACGCCGGTGACCTTTCCGCCACTGTGCTCGATTCCGACGACCCGGGTGGAGCCGCGGAACTCGGCCCCCCGACTCTGTGCCCGGCGGGTGAGTGCGACGACGACGCGAGATGCCTTGGCCAGCCCGTCGCTCTCCACGTGGAGACCGCCGAGGATGCGGTGCGGATCGAGGAGCGGATGGAGCTTGGCGCACTCCTGCGGATCGATGACGCGCGCGGCGACACCCCACGCGGTGGCCCAGCCGTGGCGGCGATGCAACTCCGCGAGCCGTTCTTCGGTGGTCGCGACTTCCAGTCCGCCGACCTGGTTGAAGCACCACGCCCCGTCGACGTCGAGCGTCAGGAACTTCTCCACGGTGTAGGACGCAAATGTCGTCATGGTCTTCGAGGAGTTGGTCTGGAACACCAGGCCCGGCGCGTGCGACGAGGACCCGCCGGTCAGCGGAAGTGGGCCCTGGTCGAGAACCGTCACCCGATCCCAGCCGCGGGCGGTGAGCTCGTCGGCGAGGTTGGTGCCGACGATGCCGGCACCGATGATCACGACGCGAGGGGATCCCATGTGCGTGGCCGCTCCTTGGTAATTGATCAACAACTGATATACCAACCTAAGGCGCAGCCCGGCAGTGGTCAACCGCTACGGCACGCCGGTCGGTCTTGGGGGTGCCGAGCGCACGCATTTTGATGGATCTGCCGCGAAATTCGTCATGGAGCGTGCGTTCGGGGGGCACCGTCCCCGGCAAAGCAACCCCGGTAGTGTCGCTGCGATGGGCAACGGGAGCTCCGACTCGGGCGGAGGTGTGCAGTCCGTCGACCGCGCCGTGTCCGTGCTCGAGATCCTGGCCCGCCTCGGCGAGGTCGGCGTCACCGAGCTCGCGACCGAGATCGGCGTGCACAAGTCCACGGTCTCGCGTCTCCTGTCTGCGCTGGAGGATCACGAGCTGGTCGAACAGGCCCACGAGCGCGGGAAGTATCGCCTCGGCTTCGGCTTGCTCCGCCTGTCCAACGCGGTATCGGGTCAACTCGACGTCACGCAACAGGGCCGGGAGATCTGCGAGCGCCTCGCGGTCGAGCTGGGGGAGACCGTCAACATCGCCGTGCTGCGATCGCACTACGTCGTCAACGTCGATCAGGCCCGCGGCCCCCGATCGGTCGGCAGCCACAACTGGGTGGGCGAGCTGACCCCCTTGCACGCGACCTCCAGCGGCAAGATCCTGCTGGCCTTCATGTCTGCTGACGCCCGCCGCGACGTGCTTGCCGACGCGCGCCTGACCCGGTACACCGATCGCACGGTCACCTCGATGGACGAGCTCGAACGCCAGTTGGAGGCTGTCGCCGGCGATGGCTACGTCGTGTCCACCGAAGAGTTGGAACACGGCCTGACGGCAGTGGCCGCCCCGATCAGGGACCACGCCGGCATCGTCATCGCCGCTCTGAGCGTGTCGGGTCCGGTGTACCGGCTCGACGACGGACGCGCCCGCGAGGTGGTTCCGGCCGTCGTCGCCGCGGCCGCCGCCGTCTCCGAACGGATGGGCTACCGGGGCTGACGCGCACCCGTTTCCAGCACGTTTCCCGCGGTTAATTTTGTTCAACCAGGTGGTGTATCACTGTGTCGCGCTCTAATATATCACGAGTGTGGCTCTCGTCACACACGCTCAGAACTGGTCAGGAGTGTGAAAGTGACCGCACAACACGAACACCAGCTCGCCGCCGACGAGCTGAAAACCAAGCTGCACCACACGTTTCCCGGCCCCGGTGCACCAGTCCCGCCCGGACACAAGGATGACGTCCCGCTGTGTCAGAGGCCGCCGGTCACCGACAAGGTGGTCTTCGGCGTCACCGCGGTGATCGTCGTCGCGATCCTGGCCTGGGGTCTGATCGCGCCTTCTCGATTCGGCGCGACGATGTCGGCGATGCTCTCCTGGGTGGTCAGCAACATGGGCTGGGTGTTCATCGTCTCGGCCTCCTGCTTCGTCCTGTTCGCCGCCTGGTTGGCGCTGAGTCGGTACGGCAGGATCCCGCTCGGCCAAGACGGGGAGAAGCCCGAGTTCAACACGGTGAGCTGGGTGGCGATGATGTTCAGCGCCGGGATGGGGATCGGACTCATCTTCTGGGGGGTGACCGAACCACTGACCCACTTCGTCAATCCGCCGCCCGGGCTGGCCGATTCGAAGGCCGGCACCGCCCTCGCCACCGCGCTGTTCCACTGGGGCTTCCATCCGTGGTCGATGTACGCGGTGGTGGGTCTGTCCATCGCCTACGGCAGCTACCGCATGGGGCGGCGCCAGCTCATCAGCGCGTCGTTCATCCCGCTGTTCGGCCGCAAACGCATCGAGGGGCCGATCGGTAAGACCATCGACATCCTCGCGATCTTCGCGACCATGTTCGGCACAGCGGCCTCCCTGGGACTCGGCGCGCTCCAGATCGGTTCGGGCATCGAGGTTCTCGGCTGGGTCGGCAAGGCGGGCACGCTGCTGCTGGTGACCGTGGTGGCGCTGCTCACGCTCGCGTTCGTCGCCTCAGCGGTCTCGGGGGTGTCACGCGGCATCCAGTGGCTGTCCAACATCAACATGGTCCTCGCGCTCGTTCTCGCGGTGTTCGTGTTCGTGGTCGGCCCCACCGTGCTGATCCTCAACCTCCTGCCGACGGCACTCGGTGACTATGTGGCCAACCTCGCGGCGATGTCGGCCCGCTCCGCCGAAGCGGGCGGTGACACGGAGAAGTGGTTGTCCTCGTGGACGATCTTCTACTGGGCGTGGTGGATCAGCTGGACCCCGTTCGTCGGGATGTTCCTGGCGAGGATCAGCCGGGGGCGCACCATCCGGCAGTTCGTCGTCGGCGTGATCCTGATCCCGACCACCGTCAGCCTTCTGTGGTTCGTGATCTTCGGGGGAGCGGGGATCGGACTACAACGCGACGGCCAGGACATCTTCGGCAGTGGCGAGCCCGAGTCCACGTTGTTCGGGATGCTGAGCCACATGCCGCTGGCTGGCCTCTCCTCCCTCTTGGTGATGGCGCTGGTCGCGATCTTCTTCGTCTCGGGCGCGGACGCCGCGTCGATGGTGATGGGGACGTTGTCGCAGAGCGGATCGGTGTATCCGTCGCGATGGGTGGTGGCGTTCTGGGGTCTGAGCACAGGCGCGGTCGCCGTCCTGATGCTGTGGGCCGGCGGGAACGACGCGCTCAACGGCCTGCAGACGATGACGATCATCGTGGCCGCACCGTTCGTCCTCGTGATGATCGGTATGTGCGTGTCGTTGTTCCTCGACGTCACCCGCGACCCGATGATGACCGATCTGCAGAAAACGGCCGTGCCGAGCGAGGCGGCAGTTCCCGGCCCCACCCCCTAGCGCGAGGCCCGTTCCGACACAGGTCGCCGCACCGAGCAAACGGTGCGGCGACCAGTGCTTTTCGGTGCTTGCGAACAGTCAGGAAAGTCACAGCGAGCCATGCCGCTCCTCCGCTTGACAAGGTTTGTGACGGGCCACACACTGTTGCGTATTACGAATCGAGTTCCTTAATACGCGTCATCTGCACGAAACAGGAAGGCAACACATGCTCGACGTCTGCCCGCTTGCCGACCTACCGCCGGGCGAGTCGGTCCGCGTCGCCGCGGACCCGCCGATCGCCGTCTTCCACACCGAGGACGGCGAAGTGTTCGCCATCGATGACACGTGCTCTCACCAGGACGCGTCGCTGGCCGACGGCTGGCTCGAAGGGTGCGAGGTCGAGTGCCCGCTGCACGCCTCGCGCTTCAACCTGCGCACCGGCGCCGTCGACGCGCCCCCGGCCAAACTCCCGGTGCGCACGCACACCGTCGTCATCGACGACGGCATGATCCGCGTCGAGCTCAGCACCGAAAAGCCTAACCTCCCACCCGACATCCGCGCGCGACTCGCACAGGGGCAGTCATGAAGCACGTAGCGGTCATCGGCGCCTCGCTGGCTGGCCTGTCGGCCGTCAGAGCACTTCGCGCCCAAGGATTTTCAGGCCGCATCACCGTGATCGGCGACGAGAGTCGACGGCCCTACGACCGTCCGCCGCTGTCCAAGGACTTCCTCGCCGGTGTCGTGGCAGAGCAGGATCTGAGCCTCGAGGACTCTGAAGAGCTGGCAGCGGAGTGGCTGCTCGGATCGCCCGCCACCGCACTCGACACCACCACCAACACCGTCGAACTCGCCGACGGTCGCCGCGTGCACGCCGACGGTTTCGTGATCGCCACCGGGTCACGGGCGCGACGCTGGCCCGGCTGCGAGCAGATGGCCGGAGTCCACGTCATCCGCACCGTCGACGACGCCATCGCGCTGCGTGCCGAGCTGCGCCCCGGTGGACAGATGGTCGTGATCGGTGCCGGCTTCATCGGTGCCGAGGTCGCGTCGACCGCACGCAAGCTCGGCATGGACGTGACGGTCGTCGAGGCGGCGCCGACGCCGCTGCAGGTGCAACTCGGTGCGCGGCTGGGCGCGGTCGTCGCACAGGCGCACGCGACACACGGCACGACCCTGATCTGCGGGGTCGGTGTCGCCGGTCTGACGTGCGGTTCGGGCGACCGGGTCACCGGGGTCGACCTGGCCGACGGTCGCCACCTGCCTGCCGACGTCGTGGTCGTCGGTATCGGCGGAATCCCGAACATCGAGTGGCTGCAGGGCAGTGGTCTGGACCTCGGCAACGGCGTCATCTGCGGTGCCGGCGGCCAGACGAACATCGCGAACGTCGTGGCCGTGGGCGACTGCGCTGCGTGGCACGACGCGTCGACGGGTGTCGCGCGTCGGGTCGAGCACTGGGCGGGCGCGCTCGAACGTCCCGCGATCGCCGTCGCCACGCTCCTCTCGGGTGGGCTCGACTGCGGCACCGCTGCCAAGGCGCCATACTTCTGGTCCGATCAGTACGGCTCGCGTATCCAGTTCGCCGGCACCGCACTTCCCGACGACGAGGTCACCATCGAGGCCGGCGATTGCGAGAGCTGCAGCTTCCTCGCCACCTACCGCCGCGACGGCCGCCTGGTCGCCGTTCTCGGCGTCGACCAACCCAAGTTGTTCACGCGGTGGCGCCGCCAACTCGCCAGCGCGCCGGTAACCGTCTGACACCAGCCCCTTTCGCACTCACAGGAGCCTCATGACCACCTTCGAAGCGGCCCCTCAGCTGCCCGAGAGTCTCATCTCCACCCTGGCCGGGCACTACTACACCGACCCCGAGGTCTTCGCCCTCGAACAGCAGAAGATCTTCGAGGCGATGTGGTTCTGCGTGGTCCGGTCTTCGGACCTCGGCAAGCCCGGCGCCTTCAAGACGGTCCAGGTGGGCGGGGAGAGCGTGCTGGTGACCCGATCACGCACGGGCGCGGTGAACGCGTTCTTCAACATCTGCCGTCACCGCGGGGCGCAGTTGTGCACCGAGGACAGTGGTGAAGTGCGTCGTGCGTTCCAATGTCCCTATCACGCATGGACATACGACCTCGACGGCAAGCTGATCGCCGCGCCGAACCTCACCAAGATGCCCGACATCGACAGGGTCGAGTACGGGCTCCGCACGATCGCCGTGCGCGAATGGCTGGGTTACGTCTGGGTGTGCCTGGCAGACGAGCCGCCGTCCTTCGAGGACACCGTGATGCAGGAGGTCGTCGACCGCCTCGGCGACCTCGACTCGATCGACCGCTACGGGATCGCCGACCTCTCCGTGGGCCGCCGCATCGTCTACGACGTCAAGGCCAACTGGAAGCTGATCGTCGAGAACTTCATGGAGTGCTACCACTGCGCCACCATCCATCCCGAACTGACCGAGGTCCTCCCGGAGTTCGCCGACGGATACGCGGCCCAGTACTACGTCGGGCACGGTGCCGAATTCGGCGAGGACGTCCGAGGTTTCACCATCGACGGGTCGGAGGGGCTGGATCACATCCCCGGCGTCACCGCCGACCAGGATCGCCGCTACTACGCGATCACCGTGCGCCCACAGGTGTTCGTCAACCTGGTGCCCGACCATGTGATCGTGCATCGGATGTTCCCGCTGGCGGCCGACCGCACCGTCGTCGAGTGCGACTGGCTGTACCTGCCGGACGTCGTCGAATCAGGCCGCGACGTCAGCCACTCGGTGGAACTGTTCCACCGGGTCAACAGCCAGGACTTCGAGGCTGCCGAAAGATGCCAGCCCGCCATGAACTCCCGCGTGTACCGCAACGGTGGCGTGCTGGTTCCGAGTGAACACCACATCGGCGCCTTCCATGACTGGCTGCGCGGCATGCTCGCCGTGTGACTCAGGTGAGTCGCTCGGACCTGTTCTCCAACAACCGGATTCGATGGGCATTGCCGGGTAGGTCGATGTAGCGCCTGCCGAAGACGGCCAACAGCGCATCGTCGAGGCGA
The DNA here is from genome assembly GCF_003254575.1 of Mycobacterium kyogaense. Taxonomy (GTDB): domain Bacteria; phylum Actinomycetota; class Actinomycetes; order Mycobacteriales; family Mycobacteriaceae; genus Mycobacterium; species Mycobacterium kyogaense. Next base: position 307,052 of record NZ_QJUA01000001.1, read on the forward strand.
CGCACCGCGCCCGGCGGAAAGCGGTAATCCATCGCGGCGTTCACCGCATCGGTGTCGACGCCGGCCAGCACCGCGTCGACCTCGTCGATCGAGTCGACGCCGAGATCGAGCAGCAGCCCGGCCATCCAGCCGTAGTGGTCGGTCCGCGACCAGCCGGCGTCGGGGAAGCGGTTGGCCAGGTACGTGGCCAGCACCGGAGTCGGAATGCCCGCCTCACCGGCGCTCTGCGGCCGTTCGACCGGGGTGGTCGACCGCAACCGCTCCCGGATCGCCGAGAACTCCCGGTCGGCCAGCTCCAGCAGACCCGCGGCCAGGGTGAACCGGCGATCCAGGTCGGGGGCGTCCTCCTCCGGAATCGAGCCCTTGTAGCGGACGTCGTGCTCGAACTCCGCCCACGCGTGTTGCAGGATCGTGCGCACCTGTACCGACGCCGGCTGCTGCTCACCCTCGACAGCCAGCAGCAGATGCCGGCTGGCGTACCCCCACCGGCCCTCACTGGCGGTCTCCACCCCCATGTCGCGATCGTCGAGGAGTTGCATCTCCTGCCCGAGCAGGCGGGCCACGGCGGCGACGTCGTCGCGCAGATAGGTGATCACCCGCAGACCGATCTGGTCGGTGATCTCCGAGAGCGGATCGGCGAAGAGTCTGCGCCCGTCGACATGCCGGTCGGCCTTGGCGGCGAACGATGCCACCGACTTGGTCCGCGCCGTCACGCTCAGGTAGTCGATACCCGCGTCATCGAGCAGCGCCGTCACCACCGCCACGTACCGCTCGGTGGAAGTCACCAACTGGGGACGCCGCCCGGTGTACGTCGCGATCGCGTCGTGCACCACGCCCGGTGTCGGCTCGGGCGGCGCCGGCAGCAGGTCCGACGGCAACGTCGGCGTCACGATGCACCCGGTCTCGGCGTCGCCGTAGAACGTCAGCAGGTCGGGCCGGCGCGCAGCCAACAGCGCCACGTAGGCGCAGACGACCGCGTCCACCGGATCTTCCACGCGCCGCAATTCGCTCTTGCGCTCGGCACTTTCCGCGGCTGCGCGCAGACGCAGCCAGTCCGGGGAGTCCGCCACCCGCAGCGGGGGCTCCGCGGTTGCGAGTCCCTCGACGAGGTCCATCAGCCGCAGCAGCTCAGCCTGCAGCTGCGCCACCGAACGGCCCGGCTTGGCCTTGTACTTCAGCGTGCGGCCGAGCCGGAACAACGCCACCGTGGCCGCGTGCGGATACACCTCGAGCGCGCGGCGCGGCGCCTCGGACCGGGGATCGATGTCCAGCCCGAGGGCCTCGGACAGCCGCCCGGCCCTGGTGCCGTCGGCGAACTCGGGCTTACCCATGTTCGACGGATGGGTACCGGCCTGGAACTTCGCGAAGTCGGCGTTGAGCGCTCTCTCGGCCGGCCGCTGCCCGGTCTCGTTGCGCACCACGATGGGCGCGTCGATACCGACCACGCAGTCGCCCTCCACATAGGGCGCCACCATCGAGCGGATGCTGGCGTCATCGGTGGCCGCCGCCGCCGTCACCAGCCGGCCGGCGTCGTCGACCACCGCGACGCCGGTGGGTTTGCGCTGCCCCCAGGCCAGGTCCAGACCGACGAAATACATGGCCCCTACTGTGCCCGATAGGCTGTTGGGCCGTGAGCAACCGCGCGTCCATTCCCGATGTCCTGGCCCACCGCTACGCCAGCGAGGAGATGGTCGCGATCTGGTCGCCGGAAGCCAAGATCGTCGCCGAGCGCAAGCTGTGGCTGGCGGTGCTGCGGGCGCAGGCAGAGCTGGGCGTGGAGATCCCCGCCGGGGTGATCGACGACTACGAGCGCGTCCTGGAGAACGTCGACCTCGACTCCATCGCGGCGCGGGAACGGGTGACGCGCCACGACGTCAAGGCCCGCATCGAAGAGTTCAACGCACTCGCCGGCCACGAGCACGTGCACAAGGGCATGACCAGCCGCGACCTCACCGAGAACGTCGAGCAGATGCAGATCCGGCGCTCGCTGGAACTGGTGCATGCCCGCGGCATCGCCGTCGCCGCCCGCCTCGCCGAGCGGGCCGCGCTCTACCGCGACCTCGTGATGGCCGGCCGCAGCCACAACGTCGCCGCACAGGCCACCACCCTGGGCAAGCGCTTCGCCTCCGCTGCCGAGGAGACCCTGGTCGCGCTGCGCCGCATCGAAGAACTCATCGCCCGCTACCCGCTGCGCGGCATCAAGGGGCCCATGGGCACCGCCCAGGACATGCTCGACCTGTTCGACGGCGACACCGCACGGCTCGCCGACCTGGAGACCCGCATCGCACAGTTCCTCGGTTTCACCGACATCCTGACCAGTGTCGGCCAGGTGTACCCGCGCTCCCTGGACCACGACGTGGTGTCGGCCCTCGTGCAACTCGGCGCGGGCCCGTCATCGTTCGCTCACACCGTCCGGCTGATGGCCGGCCACGAACTCGTCACCGAGGGATTCGCACCCGGCCAGGTCGGTTCGTCGGCGATGCCGCACAAGATGAACACCCGCAGCTGCGAGCGGGTCAACGGATTGCAGGTGATCCTGCGCGGATATTCCTCCATGGCAGCCGAATTGGCGGGCGCACAGTGGAACGAGGGGGACGTCTTCTGCTCCGTGGTGCGTCGCGTCGCACTGCCGGACGCGTTCTTCGCCATCGACGGGCAGACCGAGACGTTCCTGACCGTGCTCGACGAGTTCGGCGCGTACCCGGCGGTGATCCAGCGTGAGCTCGACCGCTACCTGCCGTTCCTCGCGACGACGCGCATCCTGATCGCCGCCGTGCGCGCCGGGGTGGGCCGCGAGACCGCCCACGAAGTGATCAAGGAGCACGCGGTCGCGGTGGCGCTGGCGATGCGCGAGCGCGGAGCCGAACCCGATCTGCTGGACCGGCTGGCCGCCGATCCGCGGTTGCCCCTGGACCGTGCGGCGCTCGACGGCGCGCTGGCCGACAAGGCGGCCTTCACCGGTGCAGCCGCGGACCAGGTGGACCGCGTGATCGCCGCCGTCGACGATCTCGTCGCCCGTTATCCCGGCGCCGCCGATTACACCTCGGGCGCGATCCTGTGACGGCACCCGCGGAGGCTTTAGCCGGGATCGACTTCACCGATCTCGACAACTTCGCCGCGGGTTTTCCCCACCACCTGTTCGCGCGCCACCGCGAGTGCGCGCCGGTCTACTGGCACGAACCGACCGAGAACACGCCCGACGGAGAAGGCTTCTGGTCGGTGGCCACGCACGCCGAAACCCTTGCCGTGCTTCGCGATCCGGACACGTACTCGTCGGTCACCGGCGGCGAGCGGCCCTTCGGCGGCACCCTGCTGCAGGATCTGCCGATCGCCGGTCAGCTGCTCAACATGATGGACGATCCGCGCCACGCCGCGGTGCGCCGTCTGGTGAGTTCCGGGCTGACACCCCGGATGATCCGACGCATCGAAGACGATCTGCGGGTGCGGGTACGCGGGTTGCTCGATGCCGTCCGACCGGGCCGGCCCGTGGACGTCGTCACCGAGATCGCTGCGGAGATCCCGATGCAGATGATCTGCATCCTGCTGGGAGTGCCGGAGTCCGAACGTCATTGGTTGTTCGAAGCCATCGAACCGAGTTTCGACTTCGGCGACGCCCGCCGGGCCACCATCTCGCGGCTGTCCGTCGAGGAAGCCGGTTCCCGGATGTTCGCCTACGGCCAGGAACTGATCGCCGAGAAGAAGACGGCGCCGAGCGACGACATGCTCTCGGTGGTGGTCAACTCCGCCGACCCAGAGCTGTCCGACCTCGAGAGCTACCTGTTCTTCAGCCTGCTGTTCAGTGCGGGCGCCGAGACCACCCGCAATGCGATCTCCGGCGGATTGCTGGCCCTGATCGAGAACCCCGAGGCCTTCGCCGCCGTGCGTGCCGATCTGGATCTGCTGCCGACCGCGATCGAGGAGATGGTCCGGTGGACCTCGCCGTCGCCGTCGAAGCGTCGCACCGCCACCCGTCCGACCAGCCTGGCCGGTCGCCAGATCGACGCCGGGCAGAAGGTGCTGGTGTGGGAGGGTTCGGCCAACCGCGATGCGGCGGTGTTCGCCGACCCCGACCGGTTCGACGTCACGCGAAAGCCCAACCCGCACCTGGGTTTCGGGCAGGGTGTGCACTACTGCCTGGGGGCCAACCTGGCCCGGCTGGAATTGCGGGCCATCTTCTCCGAGCTGCTGAGCCGATTCCCCGCGATGCGCCTGGCCGCGCCGGTGGAATGGACGAGAAGCAACCGGCACACCGGACTGCGGCACCTGATGGTAGTGATGGAGTAGTGACTCCGGACATGAGAGCGTCCGATGCCGATCGCGCTGCGGTGATGCAGATCCTCGAGCAGGCGGTGGGCCAGGGCATGTTGACACTCGACGAGTACAGCGAGCGTGCCGACGTCGCGCTGGCCGCGCGCACCCGCGGCGAACTGGACACCGTGATCGCCGATCTGCCTCACGTGCGCCGTCAAGTCGTTCCGGCAGCAGCACCAGAAGAGGTGCGCAGCTGGATGTCGAGCATCACCCGTAAAGGCCAGTGGACCGTGCCGCCTCATCTGCGGATCACCACCCGGATGTGTTCGACGACGCTCGATTTCACCGCCGCCGTGGTGCCGGGTCCGGTGGTGCGCATCGACGTCGACGACTACTGCAGCTCCACGGACATGATCCTGCCCGACGGCGCGACCGCCGACCTCAACGGCGTCCACCACCTCGGTTCGTCCATGTCGGTGAAGGTGCCGACCGCCCCGACACCGGCCGGGTTGCACGTCGTCGTGACCGGACGCGTGCGGTTCGGATCCCTCACCGTGCGCCACCCGTTCGGTGCGACGCTGCGACGGTTCCTTCGCTAATCCGGGCGCCGCAGGTTCGTCGCCCGGATCCCGGTCGCCCGCAACTCGAGAGCGGCCAATCCGCGGATCGCCGTCCGATCCTGGCTGCGCCACGCGCCCACCGGATCGGGGTTGATGGCGGCGAGCTTGGGCAGCGGCCGGTTGGCCAGCGCCCGCAGCGCCAGCAGCTCCTCCCCGGCAGCCGTGGACGCCAGCGTGATCGCGGTCCACTGCCGGCGGAAGAACCGGACCCGCAGGAACAGCCACGGCATCATCAGCGCCAGGATCGGGGGAGCGGCCACCGCCAGCGCCAACAACCAGGCCAGCCAGCTGGCCGTCACGCCCAGCGACTGACCCGCGCCCGCGATCTCGCGGGCGGCGTCGCCGGCGGCGCTGAGCGGTTTGGCCAGCGAGTCTCCGATGAGAGGCACGTTGTCGGCGCTGTTGCCTGCGGAGTCGAGATTGCCCGCCACCCCGTTGGCGCCGCTCTGCACCTGGTAGCCGAACTCCGCGATCACCGCGACCGCGGAGTGCACCGCCAGGCCGACGAACACCCAGACGGTGGTCCAGCCGACGATGAGCACGTCGCTGAGCAGCTGCCACAGCAGCCGCCCAGGCGTAGTGGCATAGGGAATCCACCGGGATTTCATGCGATCGATCACAGCACACAGAGCGCCTCCGATGGCCCGATAGGCTGACCGGATGCGTCCCGCTCTGTCCGACTACCAGCACCTGGCCAGCGGCAAGGTCCGAGAGCTCTACCGGATGGACGAGGCACACCTGCTCTTCGTCGCCACCGACCGGATCTCGGCATACGACTACATCCTCGACAGCGAGATCCCGGACAAGGGCCGCATCCTCACCGCGATGAGCGTGTTCTTCTTCGACCTCCTGCCGGTGCCCAACCACCTGGCCGGCCCGCCGGATGACCCCCGCATCCCCGAAGAGGTGCTCGGCCGCGCGTTGCTGGTGCGCCAACTCGACATGCTGCCCGTCGAGGCCGTCGCGCGCGGCTACCTGTCCGGCTCGGGGCTGATCGACTACCAGAACACCGGCAGCGTCTGCGGTATCGAGTTGCCGCCGGGCCTGGTGGAGGCCAGCCGCTTCGCCGAGCCGCTGTTCACCCCGGCGACCAAAGCGGACCTCGGCGATCACGACGTCAACATCAGCTACGACGACGTCGTCGACCTCATCGGCGACGAACGGGCCGAAGAACTACGCGACCTCACGTTGAAGACCTACCGTCACGGCGCCGAACATGCGCTCACCAAGGGCATCATCGTCGCCGACACCAAGTTCGAGTTCGGCGTCGACGCCGACGGTGTGCTGATGCTCGCCGACGAGGTGTTCACCCCCGACTCGTCGCGGTACTGGCGTGCCGACGACTACGCCGAAGGTGCGGTGCAGAACAGCTTCGACAAGCAGTTCGTCCGCAACTGGCTCACCGGCCCGGACTCGGGCTGGGACCGCCACGGGGATCAACCCCCGCCACCGTTGCCCGCCGACATCGTGGAGGCCACGCGGGCACGCTACATCGAAGCCTACGAACGTATTTCGGGTCGACGTTTCGCGGACTGGATCGGAGAACAGCAGTGAAGCCGCCGGTGGCACGACGTGTCGAACATCGACGCGAACATCACGGAGACGTGTTTGTCGACCCCTATGAATGGCTGCGGGAGAAGGACAGCACCGAGGTGATCGACCACCTCGAGGCCGAGAACACCTACACCGAGCACGTCACTGCCGACCTGGCTCCGTTGCGGCAGGCGATCTTCGACGAGATCAAGGCCCGTACCAAGGAGACCGATCTGTCGGTGCCGACCCGGCGCGGCGACTGGTGGTACTACGGGCGCAGCTTCGCCGGCAAGCAGTACGGCGTGCACTGCCGGTGCCCCGTCACCGATCCCGACGACTGGACGCCGCCGCAGCTGACCGAAGACACCGACATCCCCGGAGAGCAGATCCTGCTCGACGAGAACGTCGAAGCCGAAGGCCACGACTTCTTCTCCCTCGGTGCGGCCAGCGTCAGCGTCGACGGCAACGTGCTCGCCTACTCCGTCGACGTTCTCGGCGACGAGCGATACACCCTGCGGTTCAGGGATTTACGAACCGGCGAGCGGTACGACGACGAGATCGTCGGGATCGGCGCCGGGGCCACCTGGGCCGCCGACAACAAGACCGTCTACTACACCACCGTCGACGACGCCTGGCGACCCGACACCGTGTGGCGGCACCGCCTCGGCGCCGGCCTGCCGGCCCAGAAGGTCTACCACGAGCCCGACGAACGATTCTGGGTCGCCTGCGGGCGCACGCGCAGCAACAAGTACGTGTTGATCGCGGCCGGCAGCGCGATCACCTCGGAGATGCGCTACGCCGACGCTGCCGATGCCGACGCGGAGTTCACCGTCATCTGGCCGCGCCGCGACGGAGTCGAGTACTCCGTCGAACACGCCGTCGTCGCCGAGGAAGACCGCTTCCTCATCATGCACAACGACGGCGCGGAGAACTTCACCCTCGTGGAGGCGCCGGTGGCCGACCCGTCGGCGACCCGCACCCTGATCGAACACCGCTCCGACGTCCGACTGGATGCTGTCGACGCCTTCGCCGAGTTGCTCGTGGTGAGCTACCGCAGCGAGGCGCTACCACGAATTCAGCTGTGGCCCTTGCACGGGACCGGTTACGGCGAGGTCCGCGACGTCACCTTCGACTCGGAGCTGATGTCGGTCGGGCTGTCGGCCAACCCCAACTGGGCCGCGCCTCGGCTCCGTATCGGGGCGACGTCGTTCGTGACGCCGGTACGGATCTACGATCTCGACCTCGCCACCGGCGAGCGCGTGCTGCTGCGCGAGCAGCCGGTGCTCGGCGACTACCGACCGGAGGACTACGTCGAACGCCGGGACTGGGCGATCGCCGAAGACGGTGCGCGCGTACCGCTGTCGATCATCCACCGGGTCGGGGTCACCTCACCCGCGCCGGTGCTGCTCTACGGCTACGGCGCCTACGAATCATGTGAGGACCCGCGGTTCTCGATCGCACGGCTCTCACTGCTCGACCGCGGCATGGTCTATGCGGTCGCGCACGTTCGCGGTGGTGGCGAGCTGGGCCGGCCGTGGTACGAGCACGGCAAACTGCTGGAAAAGCGGAACACTTTCACCGACTTCATCGCTGCGGGAGCACATCTCGTCGACTCCGGTGTCACGACCGCCGAGACGATGGTGGCCTACGGCGGCAGCGCCGGCGGCCTGCTCATGGGAGCGGTCGCCAACATGGCGCCCGACCTGTTCGCCGGCATCCTGGCCGCCGTGCCGTTCGTCGACCCCCTCACCACGATCCTCGACCCGTCGCTCCCGCTGACGGTGACCGAGTGGGACGAGTGGGGAAACCCGCTCGAGGACGCCGATGTCTATCGCTACATGAAGTCCTACTCGCCGTACGAGAACGTCGAATCCAAGCGCTATCCCGCCATCTTGGCGATGACGTCCCTCAACGACACCCGCGTCTACTACGTCGAACCCGCGAAGTGGGTGGCCGCGCTGCGGCATGCGCAGCTCGAACCCGAGCGCGACGGAGCCCGCGTGCTGTTGAAGACCGAGATGAATGCGGGCCACGGCGGCATCAGCGGACGCTACGAGCGCTGGAAGGAGACGGCCTTCCAGTACGCATGGCTGCTCGATGTGGCGGGACTCGGCGGCGCCGACGTAACGTCGGCCCCATGACGCTCACCGACATTCCGCTGACCACCCTCGACGGCACCGACACCACGCTGGGGGAGTTGGCCGGCGGGGCCGCACTCGTGGTGAACGTCGCGTCCAAATGCGGTCTCACGCCGCAGTACAGCGCGCTCGAGCAGCTCGCGAAAGACTACGGCGACCGCGGCCTGACGGTGATCGGGGTGCCCTGCAACCAGTTCATGGGACAGGAGCCGGGCACCGCCGAGGAGATCCAGACGTTCTGCTCCACGACCTACGGCGTCACGTTTCCGCTGCTGGCCAAGACCGACGTCAACGGACCCGGCCGGCACCCGCTCTACGCGGAGCTGACCCAGGCCGCCGACGGCAGCGGCGAGGCCGGCGATGTGCAGTGGAACTTCGAGAAATTCCTGCTCGCACCGAACGGCGAGGTCGTCGCCCGATTCCGGCCCCGCACCGCGCCCGATGCGCCCGAGGTGATCGCGGCCATCGAGTCCGTGCTGGGGTAGCGGCCACAGTTCAGCCACACGAGTGGTGGTGTTGTCCATCCCGACACCTGGCGTTGCGACACTGCGGCAGTGGCAGGACAACTGATCGTCTCGATTTCCGGAGTCAGCGACCGCACTCTCGACGACGTCGCAGGGTTCCACGCGCAGCTCGCGCGGCGCGGCATCCCGGCGTCGTTCCTCGTGGCGCCACGGCTCAAAGGCGGGTACCGGCTCGACCGTGACCCTGACACCGTCGAGTGGCTGACCCAGCGGCGGGACGCCGGCGACGCGATCGTGCTCCACGGCTTCGACGAGGCCGCCACCAAGGCGCGGCGCGGCGAGTTCGCGACGCTGCCCGCCCACGAGGCGAACCTGCGGCTGATGGCCGCCGACCGCGTCCTCGAACACCTCGGGCTACGCACCCGGCTGTTCGCCGCACCCGGCTGGAACGTTTCCGACGGTGCGATGATCGCACTGCCGCGCAACGGATTCCGTGTCATGGCCGGGCTTGGCGGCATCACCGACCTGGTCCGCGGGGAGACCGTGCGGGGGCGCGTGCTGGGCATCGGCGAGGGCTTCCTGACCGAGCCATGGTGGTGCCGCACCGTCGTGCTCGCCGCCGAGCGCACCGCGCGCCGCGACGGCGTCGTACGGGTCGCTGTCGCCGCGCGGCACCTGCGCCGGCCCGGTCCCCGGCAGGCCATGCTCGACGCCGCTGACCTGGCACTGATGCACGGCTGCGCGCCGGCCGTCTACGCGTGGCGGACCCCGACTGCGCTGTCCGACGCCGCCTGAGCGGTCCCGCTCGCTACATTGGCCGCATGGCAGATGATGCAGACGTCATCGTGGTCGGCGCCGGGTTGGCAGGGCTCGTGGCCGCGTGCGAGCTGGTCGAGCGGGGTCGTCGGGTACTCATCGTCGACCAGGAGAACGCCGCCAACGTCGGCGGCCAGGCCTTCTGGTCCTTCGGCGGGCTGTTCTTCGTCGACAGTCCCGAGCAGCGGCGCCTCGGCATCCGGGACAGTCATGAGCTGGCCCTGCAGGACTGGCTGGGCACCGCCGGGTTCGATCGCCCCGAAGACCACTGGCCGCGGCAGTGGGCGCACGCCTACGTCGACTTCGCCGCCGGCGAGAAGCGTCAATGGCTGCGCGATCGCGGGCTGCAGATCTTCGCGATGGTCGGGTGGGCCGAGCGGGGCGGCTACGACGCCCGCGGCCACGGCAACTCCGTGCCCCGGTTCCACATCACCTGGGGCACCGGGCCCGGCCTGGTCGACATCTTCACGCGTCGCCTGACCGGGCCGCTGGTTCGGTTCGCGCACCGCCACCGGGTGGACGAACTGATCGTCGAAGGCGGCGCCGTCGTCGGGGTGCGCGGCGCGGTGCTGGAGCCGTCGTCCGCGGTACGTGGAGCCCCGTCGTCACGAAACAGCTTCGGCGAGTTCGAATTTCGCGCCCAGGCGGTCATCGTCGCCAGCGGCGGCATCGGCGGCAACCACGACCTGGTGCGGGCGAACTGGCCCACGCGGATGGGCCGGGTGCCCGAGCAACTCCTCAGCGGCGTGCCCGCGCACGTCGACGGCCGGATGCTCGGCATCTCCACAGCCGCGGGCGCCCACATGATCAACAGCGACCGGATGTGGCACTACACCGAGGGCATCACCAACTACGACTCGATCTGGCCGCGGCACGGCATCCGAATCCTGCCCGGCCCGTCGTCACTGTGGCTCGACGCCACCGGCCGGCGACTGCCGGTCCCGCTCTATCCGGGTTTCGACACGCTCGGCACGCTGGAGCACATCTGCCGGACCGGGCAGGACTACACCTGGTTCGTGCTGAACAAGCGCATCATCGACAAGGAATTCGGGCTGTCGGGGCAGGAGCAGAATCCGGACCTGACTGGACGGAGCGTGAAGCTGGTCCTCGAGCGCGGCCGCAAGGGTCCCGCCCCGGTGCACGCCTTCGTCGACAAGGGCGTCGACTTCGTCACCGCCGACTCGCTCCGTGAGCTGGTCGCGAAGATGAACGCGGTGCCCGATGTCGAGCCGCTGGACGTCGCGACCGTCGAGGCCGAGGTGACCGCCCGCGACCGGGAAGTCGCCAACCGGTTCACCAAGGACGGCCAGATCACCGCGATCCGCGGTGCACGCGCCTACCTGGCCGACAGGCTGAGCCGCGTCGTCGCGCCACACCGGCTGACCGACCCCAAGGCAGGCCCGCTGATCGCGGTCAAACTGCACATCTTGACGCGAAAGTCGTTGGGCGGGTTGCAGACCGATCTTGACTCCCGGGCGCTGGGTGCAGACGGTGCGGCGGTCGCAGGTCTGTACGCCGCTGGGGAGGCGGCCGGATTCGGCGGTGGAGGCGTGCACGGCTACCGCTCCCTGGAGGGCACGTTCCTGGGCGGCTGCGTGTTCTCCGGTCGCGCGGCGGGCCGGGCAGCAGCCCGCGACGTGGGCTAGTTCTCCTGCGCGACCAGACACGAACTCGAGTGTTTTCTCCGGCGTGTCACTCGAGTTCGCGACTGCTCGCGGTCAGAACTCGGTGCCGTTCTCCGGCTCGAGCACCTGGAAATCGGTGGCCGTCATCTCCGTGAGCCGGCCGTAGTAGACCGGCCGCGCGATCGGATCGATCACTGCCTGATGGATCGGCACCGCACGTGTCGGGTTCACCGCACGCAGGTAGTCGACGGCTTCGGAGATCTTCATCCACGGCGCGGCAGCCGGGGTCGCCAGCACATCCACAGGCTCGTCCGGAACGAACAACGCATCACCGGGGTGCATCAGCCGGGCGGCATGCTCGTCATCGCCGACCAGATACGAAATGTTGTCGATCACAGGGATTTCCGGATGGATGACCGCGTGCTGACCGCCCACTCCGCGCACCGTCAGATGCCCGATCGACAAGGTGTCGCCGACGTGCACCGCCCGCCAGGGCCCGCCGAGTTGCGCCGCGGTCTGCGGATCGGCATACAGCGCGGCCTGCGGATTGGCCTCGATCAGCGCCGGGAGCCGCTCGGGGTCGGCGTGGTCGGGATGCTGATGAGTGACCAGGATCGCCGACAGCCCCGTGATGCCCTCGAAACCATGGGAGAAATTGCCCGGATCGAACAGGATCGTGGTGTCGCCGCCGGATTTGGCGCCGGATTGGGCACTGTCGGAAAAGCTCGCCAACAGGCAGGAATGGCCGAAGTGTGTGAGCTGCATGCCTATAGTCTGGCGCGCACAGGGGAGCGGGGGTAGTGCGATGCGGTGGATGCTCACACTTGCGGTGGCGTTGTCGGGGGTGTTCTCGAGCATTTTCGTTGTGCCCGGCGGGGCGAATGCGGTGCCGGGAATCTGCCCGCCGACCTGCGATGCGATCCCCGACGCGGCGTGGATCGAGCCGAGCTCGCTGCCGCTGAACTCGATCTACCGCTGGCCGTCGCTGGCCGGCCTAGCGGTCACGGCCCCGGCGCCCCGATTCGAGTTCGAGTCGTGGTGCGTCACCCCCGACTCGTCCTCGGATCCCCGCCGCTACGCCGTCGCCGCGCGCGCCGCCGTACCCAACCCGGACGGCCAGTGGAACCTGCAGGTCCAGGTCATCCACTGGCGCGGCGACACAGTCACCGGCGGCCAGACCGCACTCGAGGTGCTGGAGAAGGCGCGCATCGCGCTGGCGTCGTGCAGCGACGGCGTGTCGCCATCGCTGACCACCAACGAGGTCGACCGCATCGGCGCCGTGATCAGCGATACCGGCAGCCGGGTGATGCGGGTCTACCTGCTGGCCGACCCCACCAACAGCACCGTCGTCGAGGTCGCGCTGTGGACCACGCTGCCCGCCCGGGTCGAGTGGCCCGCGGTGCCCGACGTGCAGGTCTTCGATGCGATGGCGGCGCCGCTGTGCACCGCCTACCTCGGCTCGTGCCGGTGAGGCGGGCCCGCCGTCGCCGCAGGTAGAGTGTCCGCGTGGCAAAAGTGGTGGTTCACGTCATGCCGAAGACCGAGATCCTCGACCCGCAGGGGCAGGCGATCGTCGGCGCGCTGGGTCGGCTCGGCTTCGATGGCATCTCAGATGTGCGGCAGGGCAAGCGGTTCGAGCTCGAGGTCGACGACGCGGTCGACGACGAGAAGCTCGCCGCGATCGCCGAATCGCTGCTCGCCAACACGGTGATCGAGGACTGGACGGTCACCCGGGAGGACGGTTCATGACCCGTGTGGGCGTGATCACATTCCCCGGCACGCTCGACGACATCGACGCCGCGCGGGCAGTGCGCCTGGCCGGCGGCGAAGCCGTCAACCTCTGGCACGCCGACGCCGACCTCAAAGGCGTCGACGCCGTCATCGTGCCCGGTGGCTTCTCCTACGGCGACTACCTGCGGTGCGGCGCGATCGCCCGCTTCGCGCCGGTGATGGGTGAGGTGGTGGCCGCCGCGGAGCGAGGGATGCCGGTGCTGGGCATCTGCAACGGTTTCCAGGTCCTGTGCGAAGCGGGGCTGCTGCCCGGCGCACTGACCCGCAACGTCGGGCTGCACTTCGTCTGCCGCGACGTATGGCTCGAGGTCGCATCGAACACATCGGCGTGGTCGACGCGCTACGAGCAGGGCGCAGATCTGCTGGTGCCGCTGAAGTCCGGCGAGGGCCGCTACGTCGCCAGCACCGAAGTGCTCGACGAACTCGAAGGCGAGGGCCGCGTGGTCTTCCGGTACCGGGAGAACATCAACGGCTCGATGCGCGACGTCGCCGGCATCAGCTCGGCCAACGGCCGCGTCGTCGGCCTGATGCCGCACCCCGAGCACGCGACCGAGGCGCTGACCGGCCCGTCTGACGACGGGCTCGGCATGTTCTATTCGGCGTTGGACGCGATCCTGGTCTCCTGAGCCCGGTGCCGGTTCGCTGGCGCGAACGCAGCCGATTGGTGCGCGCGATGCGCCTGTGGCGGACGCGCAACCCACGCACGTTCCGCGACAAGGTGCGGTACAAGATGCTGCGAGACCACCGTCAGCTCGTCGTGACGTTCGCCGACAAGGCTGCGGTTCGTGACTACGTCGCCGGTGTGGTGGGGGACCGCTACCTTCCGCGGGTGTACGCAATCCTCGACGATCCCGCGGCGCTGACCGAGGTCGGTCTGCCGGCTGCGTACGTGGTGAAGCCGACTCACGGCAGCGGGGCGGCGATCGTCGTCTCTTCTCGCGCGCCGCAGGCGGCTCGTCTACCGACTGAGCCCGGCAGCTGGGTGTATTCGCATGTCCGTCCGGAGGCGGCGCCGCTGTCCGATCTGATCCGTATCGCGACCGGCTGGTTGGCGCAGCTCTACGGCCAAGGGCCCAATCGGGAATGGGTGTACGGGCGCGTTCCGCGACGGGTCATCGTCGAGGAGATGCTCGTCGGTTGCGACGGCTCGGTGCCCGACGACTACAAGTTCTTCGTGTTCCACGGCAGGTGCTGGTTCGTCCAGGTCGACACGGGCCGGTTCGGTTCGCGCACACAGGATTTCTTCACGGCGGGTTGGGAACACCTGGCGCTGCGGGGCAGCGCGCCGTGCGCAGATCACGCGCCCGCGAAGCCGGTTCAGTTGACCGAGATGATCGACGTCGCGGAGAAGCTCGGTGCCGAAACGGATTTCGTCAGAGTCGATCTGTACGACGTCGACGGGCGAGTTGTCTTCGGGGAACTGACGAGTTTTCCTGCGGGAGGAGACAGCCCGTTCGACCCCGAGACGTTCAACCTCGAGTTCGGCCGCCCCTGGACGGTTCCGCGTCGGTACTAGCGCGCTCATCTTGGTGCTCGGGCACCCCTTGGACCTGCGTTAGCGTTGTTCTGTGCTGGTTGATCCTGACGTGTTGCGGGCCTTCGCGGGACAGGTGGAGGAAGCCTCGAGCGCCATCAAGACCGTCGATGTGGGGCACACGGCCGCCACAGCTGCTGACGGTCTCCCCGGGTCGACGACGCAGTGGGCCGTGCGATTGGTCGGTGGCCACCTGACGACGCTGGCGGACGCGATCGCCGCCAACGTGATGAAGATGGGTAGCGCTGTACGTGGAGCGGGCGACACGTTCCAGGTCGAGGACACCGCGCTTGCCGGCTCTTTCGACAAACTCTTCTGATCGATGCTGCCGTCCCGGTCCCGCCTTCAAGGTTGGCGCCCCTATGACGGAACGCAGTTCACGTCCATCAAGTTTCGGGACGGCACCGAGGTGACGATGACAAGAACCGCGGACGGCAAGACCTCTGGTGGTGTCACGACAGGCGATGGGCGACACGGTGTCCTGCCGGATGAGTTCTTCACGCATCCCGTCATCACCGTCACCGGAGGCGTGCTGACCGGGTTGGAAGAGCAGGCTGAGCGGGGCATCCCCATGCTGACCGAGGAGTCAGTCGAAAACCTCGGCAAGGCAGGGAAATATGGCGGCCCAGCGCTGGGAGTCGCCACCGCCCTGTATGACACCGTCACTGCCAAGACTTTTCAGGACGCGTGTGTGGCTGCTATCTCGGGGACGGCGGGAGTGGCGGGGGCCTACGCACTCGGAGGTCTGGGTGCGGCGGGCATCACCGCCTTGGGACAGCCCCAGTTCGCACCGATTGCTGCAGGTGCTGGCGACGTGCTCGGTGGTTGGGGTTTCGGATATCTGGGCGGCTTTATCGGCAACGTGGTATGCCGCTGATGAAGTCGTCCGTAGTCGTCTGGTCGGCCGTCGTGTTCGGCGCTTTCGCCGCGTTCACGGCAGCAGTTGCGTGCGTCCAGTTCGCGAGGCTGGAGGTGCCGAGCGGACTGGTGGCGCTAGGAGGATCGATCTTCTGCCTGGGGTTCGTCATTCCCGCTTTCAAGAACGTTCCCGGCCGGGTGAAGCCACGTGTGCACTCCGATGGTGACGGAACGACGTTCTTGCCCGATCGAGGCATCGAACTTCCCTTGCAGGTGGGGATGGCCGGTGCCCTCATGTCTTCGGTGTTGATACTGATACTTCTTCCCACGGGGCGCCTCGCGATTCCAGTCCCACCGAATATGCGTTATGCCCTGCCCTTCACGGCGTCTTTCCTCGTGGTGGGTATTGCGCCGATGCTGTGGCGAAACCTGCGCCGCGGCAGCATGAGTCGTCTACGGCTGACGGAGCGAGGGTTGGAATTCCTGGAGGGCTGGCGGCCGCAATCGGCTGACTGGTCATCGGTGGAGGACGTGACTTCTCAAGCTCCGCAGCCGAAGAAATCCCCGCCGAGTGCGATTGTGGTTATCCTGTCCGACGACACGGTGTTGTCGTTCACAGCCTCTGCCTACACCCCCGGCGGAGTTGCATTGCGGAATCTGGTCCAGTTCTACTGGCGCCATCCCGAGGCCCGCGGCGAACTGACCGACGGGCGAGCTGCCGAGCGACTCGTCGCGTTGCACTGACGGGCCCCTCGGCGGGCGCTCGCACGCGGGAGGTGCCCCCCGCTCGCCGAACCTGGTCAGTCGTCGGAGGCTGTGCCGTTCTTGCCGTCACTGCCAGACTTCGACCCGCCTTTGCCCCCGGTACCCGGCGTGCCGCCGGTACCGGTGTCGCCTCCGTCGCCGCCATCACCGCGCTCGCCGGCATTACCCCCGTTGCCCCCGGTGTCGCTGCCGTCGCCGCCGTCCCCACCGTTTCCGGTGCGGCTCCCGCCATTGCCGCCGACGCCCCCGGACCCTGATCCGCCGTCGCCTCGACCGCCTCTGCCGCCGTTGCCCTTTCGGCCCGCATCGCCGCCATCGCCACCGCCGCCGATGCCGAACTCCGATTCGCCGATGCCTGCTCCACCGAAGCCGCCGTTACCGGACTGCGTGCCACCGTTGCCGCCGTCACCGCCGATACCGGCGAAGGTTCCGCGACCTGTGCCGCCAATGCCCCCGTTGCCGACACGACCGCCGTCGCCGCCGTCGCCGCCGACAGCCACACCGTCATCGGGATCTGTGGCGGTCGCGTTGCCCCCGTTGCCGCCGCGACCGACGCCGAGCGCATCGCCGCCCCAGCCTGCAACTGCTGACGAGGTCGCGGTCGCGTCGCCGCCTCGGCCGCCCTGGCCCGACACTGAGCCACCGTTACCGCCGTCGCCGCCGTATGCGCCGTCGGCTGTCTCCGACCCACCTTCGCCGCCACGCCCGCCGTCGCCACGCGAGCCGGCGTCACCGCCGTCGCCCCCGGTGGCGTTGTTGCCTCGCGCATCGCCGCCGTCGCCGCCGTTACCGCCGAGGCGGCCGCCCCGGCCGCCGGTGCCGCCGGTGCCGTTGTCGACGTCGGCGTCGCCGCCCCTGCCGCCGTTACCGAACACGCCGGCATCGCCACCGTTGCCAGCGGTTGTGAACTCGGCGTTGGCCTTCCCGCCGTTGCCTCCGCGGCCGGCGATTGAGCCGCCCAGG
Organism: Mycobacterium kyogaense; assembly: GCF_003254575.1. Taxonomy (GTDB): domain Bacteria; phylum Actinomycetota; class Actinomycetes; order Mycobacteriales; family Mycobacteriaceae; genus Mycobacterium; species Mycobacterium kyogaense. The sequence goes on from NZ_QJUA01000001.1 coordinate 324,410, forward strand.
CCGCCGTCACCTGCTGCTGTCGTCGCGGTGGCATCAGCACCCGCTCCGCCCGTCCCGAAAAGACCTGCAGATCCGCCACTTCCGCCATTGGCGCCGGCGCCGCCGTTGCCCCAGATGAGACCGCCGCGGCCGCCATTGCAGGCGTCGCCGGTACAGTCGAGCGCGGCGTCGACTCCATTGCCGAACAGGCGAATTCGTTGATCGGTGGTGACGAGCGCGCCGACAGAGTCGGCTCGGTCCCGGGCTGCCGCGGACGACGACCCGCAGCCGGTCCCCCAGCAGATTCGTCTGTCGCTGAAAGTCCAGAAAACTTCGCGCAGATTGAATCCTGTCACCGACACGGTATTCGAATTGCCCGTCAGGGTCATGTGGAAGCCCTGCGAGTCGATGCCCGCGGCATTGCCGTTGCCGGTCACCGTGAGATACGAGTAGTCGCCGGTGCTGTTGAGGCTGTTGTTCGCACCGTTGATGGTGACCGTCACCTGCTTGCCGGTCGCGCGGGCGGCGTTCCCGTCACCATCGATGATGACCTTGGTGCCGTCTCCGTTGGCCTCGGCGCGTGAAATGCCGTTCACGATCGTCGCCTCGGCTCCCTCGCCCACGGCGAGAGCCCAGGAGTCTGGGCCGGTCGACCTCGCGAGCGCTGAGCCCTCCTGATGCTTGAGCTCACCGTTGATCGAGATCGAGAGGTTTCCGGCCGTGGGTTTGGTCGGAGTGGCCGCGTTCGCCATCAGAGGCGACACCACCCCGATGCTCATCGCGGCTGCCGCCACCCCGACACGTCCCAAAGAACTACGCCGCACCATTCCCCCAAAGTTCGACTTAACGTTTGCTCGAATGCTCCAATGGGCAAGCGCGCACCGACCCCCGACCGAGTGTCGTGGTGCTGTTCCCCCAGTTCATTGCGCATTCAAGCAGCATCAAGAAAGCTATCAGCCATCGCACACGCGTGTCAGAGGTTTGGCGAACGGGTGTGCTCGATACCTCGCGCGAGCGTGCGCGAAATGCCAACTTCTCGCGGTGTGTCGCGTGCAAACACGCGCGCTCGCCGAACAGGGTTACGGAGTCAGGGCGACTGAGGCTTCCGCTGTGTAGCAGAGGAACGTCAGCGTCTCCTCCAGATACAGCTGCACGGTCTCGGCATCGTGAGCCAGGTAGCCGATCGCGACGTCGGTGCCCAGCTGCAGATCGAAATCGCCTCCGCGCGTGGACAACACAAAGGCGCCGTCGATGGCGGGGGCCCAGATGATGTCACCGTCGACCAGGCGATTGATGTGCTCCAGAATCGGATAGCCATGTGCTGTCGTCTCAGCGACGCGGGTGTAGACATCCGCCGAGAGCAGCACCGCATACGGTCCGTCGACCCCCGCCAGTCGTAGCGCGCTCAAGGCCTGCGCGATGACATCGGGGATGGCCCGCGGATCCTCGGGCAATGCCAGCGCGGGGTTCGAGCTGCACGTGCGAATGCCACTGATCGAAGCTACGCCATAACCCTCGAAGATGGCCCGATCCTCGGCGAACGCCAGTTTCCTGGCCGCCTCCTTGACCGGATCCCAGTCCGAGTCTTGCGAGCCGCGCTCGACATCGTCGATGTCGATTCGGTTGATGCTGAACGGAACTCGCAGCCGCACCAGCGGACGCGCCTCCCGTAGATGGGCGATCACCCCGTCGCCCGGTGCGACGACGTCGACCAGATGCCCTGTACTCACCGCCGCCGTGACCGCGCCCCCGGGCTCGCTGACGTCGACCACCCGACGACCCGCTATGTGGCGCTTGAACGTTCGCGTAGCCTCCTGTTCGATCTCGGTCCATGCGGCATCGGTGATCGGAGCAAGTTCCCGGTACAGGTTGTTCATTGCGGTTGTCCTTTCAGACTGCCGATGGCCAGAGAGCCGCTCGCGCTCTGCGGTGCCGAATCGGGAAGCGGGGGAGGATCATCGAGGAAGTCCTGGGTCGGGGTGAAGAACATCGAGCCCGTGATCGCCGTCGAGAATTCCAGGATGTGATCGGTGGTGCCGGGCGGCGAACCGATGAACATGTTGGTGAGCATGCGTTCGGTCACCGCGGCCGAGCGCGAGTACCCGATGAAATAGGTGCCGAACTCACCGCGCCCGATCTGCCCGAACGGCATGTTGTGCCGCACGATCTTGAGTTCGGTGCCGTCGTCGTCTTCGATCACGTTGAGTGCCACATGAGAGTTGGCCGGCTTGACCGCATCGTCGAGTTCGATGTCGTCGAGCTTGGTGCGCCCGATCACCCGTTCCTGATCCTCGGTGGACAGCGCATTCCAGGCGGCCATGTCGTGCAAGTACTTCTGCACGTGCACATAGCAACCGCCCGCGAAATCCGGGTCTTCGTCACCGATCCGGGTGGCGCTGTCGGCGAGCGGGCCGTCGGGGTTCTCGGTGCCGTCGACGAAGCCGAGGAGGTCGCGGTTGTCGAAGAAGCGGAAGCCGTGGGTCTCGTCGACGACCGTGATCGGACCCATCGCGCCGACGATCTTGATCGCCAGTTCGAAGCAGACGTCCATCGTCTCCGCGCGGATGTGGAACAGCAGATCACCCGGCGTGGCCGGGGCCCGGTGCCGACCTCCGTCGAGTGCGACGAACGGGTGCAGCTCGACCGGCCTGGGACCGGAGAACAGCCGATCCCACGCTGTAGAACCGATCGACGTCACCACAGACAGGTGCTTGCTCGGGTCGCGAAACCCGATCGCGCGCACCAACCCCGCGATGTCGCCCAGCGCGTCGTGGACCGCCTGCTCTTCACCCTCGTCAATGGTCGCAACGAGAAAGATCGCCGCCGGGGTCAGCGGCGCGAGCACCGGCTGCGGCAGTAACTCGGGCACCGTCTGACCCTAAATCATGATCAATTACGGCGATCGACGAAGATGAAGAACCATGACGGCTGATGCGCAGGGTCTGTGTGAGTTCATCGACGCGTCCCCGTCGCCGTTCCACGCCTGCCGCACCGCCGCGGAGCGGCTGCGCGACGCCGGGTTCACCGAGCTGTCCGAGGGCGACGCGTGGACGGGCGCCGGCGACTCCTTCGTCATCCGCGCCGGCTCCCTGATCGCCTGGCGATCGACCGGAGAGCCGCACCTACCGTTCCGGATCGTCGGAGCACACACCGACAGCCCGAACCTGCGGGTCAAACAGCACCCGGACCGGACCGTCGCGGGCTGGCAGGTGGTGGCGCTGCAGCCCTACGGCGGCGCGTGGCTGAACTCCTGGCTCGACCGCGACCTCGGCCTCAGCGGCCGGCTCTCCGTGCGCGCCGGCGCCACCGCCTCCGACGTCCTGATCCGCATCGACGACCCGATCCTGCGCGTCCCGCAGCTGGCCATCCATCTGTCGGAGGACCGCAAAGGCGTCGAGCTGAACCCGCAGCGGCACGTGAACGCCGTCTGGGGGATCGGTGGCCCCCGCTCGTTCCTCGACTACGTCGCCGAGCGCGCCGAGGTCGACGCGGACGCGGTGCTCGGCTTCGACCTGATGACCCACGACCTGGCCCCCTCGCGTCTCACCGGCGTCGACCGTGAACTCGTCAGCGCACCGCGCCTGGACAACCAGGCGACCTGCTACGGCGGGCTGGAGGCCTTCCTGGCGGCGCCCGCCTCGACGGTGACACCGGTTCTGGTGCTGTTCGACCACGAGGAAGTGGGCTCGCAATCCGACCACGGCGCGCAGTCCGATCTGCTGCTGACAGTGCTCGAGCGCATCACGCTGGCAGCCGGTGGCGGCCGTGAAGATTTCCTGCGCCGGTGCTCGACCTCGATGGTGGCCTCCGGCGACATGGCGCACGCCACGCACCCGAACTATCCCGAACGGCACGAACCCGGGCACCTGATCGAGGTCAACGCCGGACCCGTGCTCAAGGTGCAGCCGAACCTGCGCTACGCCACCGACGGGCGCACCGCCGCGGCGTTCGCGCTGGCGTGCGAGCAGGCCGGGGTTGCGCTGCAGCGCTACGAGCACCGGGCCGACCTGCCGTGCGGCTCGACGATCGGACCGATGACCGCCGCGCGCACCGGCATTCCGACCGTCGACGTCGGCGCCGCCCAGTTGGCGATGCACTCGGCGCGCGAGGTGATGGGCGCCGCGGATGTCGCTGCCTATTCGGCTGCGTTGGCGGCGTTCTTGTCACCGGCCTGACCTAGGGTCTGCCCCATGTCACTCGACGTCGCGATGATCACCTTCGACTGTTCGGATCCCGATGCACTGGCCGGTTGGTGGGCCGAGGCGGTCGGCGGCCGCGTCAATGCCGAGGCGCCAGGCGAATTCGTCATGGTCGCGCGGGAGAACGGCCCCGCGCTGGGCTTCCAGCGGGTGGACGATCCGACACCCGGCAAGAACAAGGTGCACCTCGACCTCCACACCGCCGACAAGGAGGCCGAAGTGACCCGCCTGGTCGAGCTGGGGGCGCGAGAGACGGGACGGCATCAGCTACCGGGTTTCGACTGGGTCGTGCTGTCCGACCCGGAGGGCAACGCGTTCTGCATCGTCGGCGGATAGCCGCTGGCAAGATCTCCGTGTGCTGATCTCGCTGATCGCCTTCTCGGCGGTGTTCGCCGCGTGGGCGCTCGGTGCGGGACGGCTCGAGCGGGCCCGGCTGTCGGCGCCGATCGTGCTGATCGTGGCGGGCGTGGCCGCCGGCTTCACCACCTCTGACGCGCTGGCCGTCGCGCTCAACGCCGACGTCGCCCAGCACGGGGCCGAGATCATCCTCGCGGTGCTGCTGTTCGTCGACGCCACCGACGTCCGCGGTGGGCTGTTCGGCAGGGAGCCCCGCGCAGCGCTGCGCGTGCTGCTTCTCGCGATGCCGCTCAGCCTGGGACTGTCGGTGCTCCTCGGCGCGTGGATGCTGCCGGAGCTGTCCTTCGCGGTACTGCTGGTCATCGCGTGCGCGGTGGTACCGACCGATTTCGCGCCCGCGGCGACGATCCTGCGCGACGCCCGGGTGCCCGAGCGGGTACGCAACGTCCTCAACGTCGAAGCCGGCTACAACGACGGCATCGTCGCCCCGGTGTTCATCTTCGCGCTGGCATTCGCAGGGGATGACGTGCGCACCGAGACGCCGCTGCGCGCGCTGGGCTCGGCCGTGCCCCAGGCCCTGACCGCGATCGTCGTCGGCGGTGCCGTCGGTGCGCTGCTGGCGCTCGCGATCAACGGCGCCACCCGCCGCGGCTGGATGACTGGTCAGAGCGTGCGGATGATCTTGGTCACTGCGCCCATGCTGGCCTACGGGCTGAGCCTCGCGTTCGACGGCAACGGATTCGTCTCGGCGTTCGTCTGTGGGATCACGTTCCACTACCTGCGGCACTCCCCGTCCTGGCACGAGGAACTGGAGTTCGTCGACGACATCGGCTTTCTGCTGTCAGCGATCATGTGGTTCGTCGTCGGCGCTGTCGCCGTCCTCGCCGTCGAGCGCGGAGTCTCCTGGCAGACGGTGGTTTTCTGCCTGCTGGCATTGACCCTCGTCCGCGTGGTCCCGGTCATGTTGGCGATGCTGCGATCACGTTTCTCCTGGCGGGAGCGCATGATGCTGGCCTGGCTGGGGCCGCGCGGAACGTCGACGATCGTGTTCGGTCTGCTGGCCTACAACGTGCTCGACGGCGCCGAGGAACACGACGTCCTGGCCGTCATGGTGGTCGTGGTGCTGGGCAGCGTCGTGATCCACGGGCTGATCGCGCCGTCCGCCGCGGCACGCTGGTCGCGCACCGAGAACTAGACTGTCCGGCGTGACGTCCGGGCTCACCCACGAAGTCGACACGGTCGACAACGCCGCTTCCACCCCCGATCAGCCGCAGCCGTTCCGCGAACTCGGTCTCAAGGACGACGAGTACGCGCGCATCCGCGAGATCCTCGGCCGGCGCCCCACCGACGCCGAACTGGCGATGTACTCGGTGATGTGGAGTGAGCACTGCTCCTACAAGTCCTCCAAGGTCCACCTCCGCTACTTCGGTGAGACGACCACCGCGAAGATGCGCGAAGCGATGCTCGCGGGCATCGGGGAGAACGCCGGCGTGGTCGACATCGGCGACGGCTGGGCGGCGACATTCAAGGTCGAGTCCCACAACCATCCCTCCTACATCGAGCCCTACCAGGGCGCGGCCACCGGCGTCGGCGGCATCGTCCGCGACATCATGGCGATGGGCGCCCGCCCGGTCGCGGTGATGGACCAACTGCGCTTCGGCGCGGCCGACGCCCCCGACACCCGGCGCGTGCTCGACGGCGTGGTACGCGGTGTCGGCGGCTACGGCAACTCGCTCGGACTGCCCAACATCGGCGGCGAGACGGTCTTCGACGCCAGCTACGCCGGCAACCCGTTGGTCAACGCGCTGTGCGTGGGTGTGCTGCGGACCGAGGACCTCAAGCTCGCGTTCGCCTCCGGTGCGGGCAACAAGATCATCCTGTTCGGTGCGCGTACCGGCCTCGACGGCATCGGTGGGGTCTCCGTGCTCGCGTCGGAGACCTTCGGCGGTGACGAAAGCGGCGCGGGCCGAAAGAAGCTGCCGAGCGTCCAGGTCGGTGACCCGTTCACCGAGAAGGTGCTCATCGAGTGCTGCCTCGAGCTGTACGCCGCGGACCTCGTGGTGGGTATCCAAGACCTCGGTGGTGCCGGATTGTCCTGCGCCACATCGGAATTGGCCTCGGCCGGCGACGGTGGCATGCGGGTCGAGCTGGATCAGGTGCCGCTGCGTGCGGCGAACATGACCCCGGCGGAGATCCTGTCCAGCGAGTCGCAGGAACGCATGTGCGCGGTCGTCACCCCCGAGAACGTCGACGCGTTCCTCGCGGTGTGCCGCAAGTGGGATGTGCTGGCCACCGTGATCGGCGAGGTCACCGACGGTGACCGCCTCGAAATCACGTGGCACGGCGAGACGGTCGTCGACGTGCCGCCACGCACCGTCGCTCACGAGGGACCCGTCTACGAGCGACCGGTGGAGCGCCCCGACACCCAGGACGCGCTCAACGCCGACACCTCGGCGACGCTGCCCCGACCCTCCACCGGTGACGAGCTGCGCGCGACCCTGTTGGCGATGATCGGCAGCCCGCACCTCTGCAGCCGCGCGTTCATCACCGAGCAGTACGACCGCTATGTGCGAGGCAACACCGTGCTGGCCGAGAACGCCGACGGCGGAGTGCTGCGCGTCGACGAGGAAACCGGCCGCGGGATCGCGATCTCCACCGATGCGTCCGGCCGCTACACCGCGCTGGACCCGTACACCGGTGCGCAGCTCGCGCTCGCCGAGGCCTACCGCAACGTCGCGGTCACCGGCGCCACCCCCGTCGCGGTGACCAACTGCCTGAACTTCGGCTCACCCGAAGACCCGGGCGTGATGTGGCAGTTCTCGCAGGCGGTCCGCGGTCTCGCCGACGGTGCTGCGGCACTGGGCATTCCGGTCACCGGCGGCAACGTCAGCTTCTACAACCAGACCGGCACCACGCCGATCCTGCCGACTCCCGTCGTCGGCATCCTGGGCGTCATCGACGACGTGAAGCGGCGCATCCCCACCGGATTCGGCACCGAACCCGGGGAGACGCTGATCCTGCTCGGCGACACCCACGACGAATTCGACGGCTCCATCTGGGCGCAGGTGACCGCCGATCACCTCGGCGGCGTGCCGCCCCGGGTGGACCTCGAGAGGGAACGTCTGCTGGCCGAGGTGCTGACCGCCGCTTCCCGCGACGGTCTCGTCTCCGCTGCGCACGATCTGTCGGAGGGCGGGCTGATCCAGGCGGCCGTCGAAGGCGCCCTGACCGGCGAAACCGGTTGCCGCCTCATCCTTCCCGACGGTTCGGACGCCTTCGTCTTCCTGTTCTCCGAGTCGGCGGGGCGCGTGCTCGTGGCGGTGCCCCGCACGGAGGAGAGCCGGTTCACCGCGATGTGCGAGGCCCGCGGATTGCCGGCGACCCGCGTCGGTGTGGTCGACCAGGGCCCCGAGGGCGGCGAGCCAGCAGTCGAGGTGCAGGGTCTGTTCACGGTCAGCCTGCAGGAGTTGCGACAGACTTCGGAAGGTGTGTTGCCCGGGTTGTTCGGGTGACCTCTTCGGAGTCCGCCACACACCCCTTCTACGTCTGGGCGTGGGGCCTGCTGAGGCTGGACTTCACCGGAATCGCGTTCGCCGCGCTGTTCTTCTGCCTGTCCCTGACACCGTCGCTGCTGCCGAGGGACTGGCTGTTCCAGGGACTGATCGGCGGGATCAACGCGGCCATCGGTTACGGCATCGGGGTGTTCGTCGCGCGCATGGCGCGCCGGTTCGTGCTCACCGGCCGATCCTGGTGGCCGCCGTCGCTGGCGGTGTCCTCGGCGCTGAAAACAGGCACCGTGGTGCTGTCACTGCTGGCCTGTGTGCTGATGGTGATACCGGCCGCCGGCTGGCAGCGTCAGGTGTCGGCGTTGATGGGCCTGCCCGGACCGAGCACCGCGAGTTATCTGCGGACCCTGGTGCTCGCCGCGGTCATCGGCGGTGTGTGCGTCGCGGTCACCCGTGCGCTCATCGACCTGATTCGCACCCTGGCGCGCTACCTGATCCGGCGATGGCGCATCTCTGACGAATTGGCGCTCTTCATCGGCACCGCGATCGTGGTCGTGCTGGTGCTCACGCTGGTCAACGGCGTGCTGCTGCGGGGTTTCCTGGCCGGCGCGAACCGCGTCTTCCAACCGCAGAACGCCACCACCATGGCGGGTATCAGTCAGTCGCGGGAGCCGGAAAGGTCCGGCAGTCCAGAATCTTTCGCGCCGTGGGACACGCTGGGCTATCAGGGCCGCAGCTTCGTCGCCACCGGGCCGAGTGCGGCCGAACTCACCGCCATCAACGGCAGGCCCGCCAAGGAACCGGTCCGGGTCTATGTCGGACTGGAAACCGCCGACAGCGACGAGGCGAGAATGGCGGTCCTGCTCAGTGAGCTCCAACGCAGCGGTGCCTTCGATAGGAAGGTACTGGTGATCGCCCCCACCACGGGCACCGGGTGGATCAATCCGATCGCGGCGCGCTCGCTGGAGATGATGTACAACGGCGACACCGCGATCGTCGGATCGCAGTACTCCTTTCTACCGAGCTGGATCTCGTTCATCGGCGATCAGCGCAAGTCGGTCGAGTTCGGTCGGATGATGATCGATGCCATCCACCGACGCTGGGCCACCCAGCCACCGCAGCGCCGTCCGCAATTGCTGCTCTACGGTGAGAGCCTGGGCTCGATGGCCGGGCAGGGCGCGTTCGACTGGTTGCCCGACATCTCCCGGATGGGGTTCTCGTCGGTGTTGTGGGTGGGCCCGCCCAACGCCAGCTCGCTCTGGCACGCGATCACCGTCCGTCGCGACCCCGGCACCCCCGAGGTGCGCCCCCGCTACGACAACGGCCGCACCGTGCGGTTCTCTTTGGGCAACGACGCGGCCCAGATCGCCCGCGACACAGCGCAACCGTGGGACGGCACCAGGGTGCTCTTCCTGCAGCATCCCTCCGACCCGATCGTCTGGTGGTCCCCGGACCTGCTGTTCAGCCGGCCCGACTGGCTCACCGAGCCGCCAGGGCGGGACCGGACGGCTTCGATGCGGTGGTACCCGATCATCACGTTCTGGCAGGTGGCCGCCGACATGACCAACGCCTCGTCGGTCCCCGGCGGCCACGGTCACAACTACGGTGACTTCATCCTCGACGGATGGGCGGCGGTGGCGCCACCGCCGGGGTGGACACCGGCCGACACGGAACGCATCAGAACTGCTCTGGAACGCACGGAGTCCGAGGACGGTCAGTGAAACGCCAACGGCTGCATGCTTTTTCGCTTGCCGGATTCCTGCTGGGCTGGAGCGTGCTTGCGCCTCGGGTGCCGCGGCGTTGGTACCCCGCGCCACACGTGCTCCTCGGCGCGGCCGCCGTCGCGACGACCGACGCCCCGCTCGGCCTCCGCCCGCCCGCGCTGACACAGGGCCTTCGGTGGGGTAGTGCCGCCGCCGCCACTGTCGTTGCGGCAGTGGCACTGTCGGCGACACTGACACCGGTGCGAGCGGGCATGGTGGCACGCACGCCTCCCGCCTCGCCCGCGACGTGGCTGCTGCTGCACATCCCGCTGGGCACCGTGTGGTCCGAGGAGGCCGGCTACCGCGCGTCGCTCGGGTCCGTCGCCGCACGCGCGTTCGGCGTCACCGGCGGACGCTTGTTCACCGCTGCCGTGTTCGGGCTCTCCCACATTCCCGACGCCCGTGCTGCGCGCGACTCGGTGACCGGCACGGTGCTCGTCACCGGTGCGGCCGGCTGGATCTTCTCGTGGTTGCGGGACAGATCCGGCAGCCTCGCGGCGCCGATGCTCGCCCACCTCGCCGTCAACGAGGCCGGAGCCGTTGCGGCCGTTGTGTTCTCACGTCCGATCAGGGATTGATCGTGTACTGGCCGACCTGACGGCCCCACACGTAGTCGACGAGAAGCGGCTGGCCCAGCTCGACATGGTTGTACGGGGCCAGATTGAAGCCCGTGTCCATCACCAGATAGGGATTCGGCCACAGCTCGCGCGTGATCTTCTGCCAGCACCCGGGCCGGCCCTCGGGACCGCCCCGCGCGTTGACCCGCGGCAGGTTGTCCGGATACACGAACGGGTTGCCCGCACCGGTGATCGTGCCCGCCGCGCGCAGCGAATAGCCGTTGTCGCCCCCCAACACCCGAGTGATTTCGGGGGCCACCTCGGCATAGTTGCGGATGGTGCAGAACATCATGCCGCGGTAGTCGTCGAGCAACCGTGAGGTGGGCAGCAGATCGGCCGCCCCCCGAATCAGATACGGGCCGCCACGATCCAGCACCGACGTCGCCGGATCGGCGAAGCCGACCGCCGCCATCAACGCGGCGTCGATGTCGCCCGAGCGGGCGGACAGCGTGCGCGCCGTGGTGACCGCGGAGGCGAGTCCGTCGAGGAGATCGGGCGCGGCGTCGGCGTAGATGTCTGCCAGGCTCGTCAGCGAACGCACGTCGGCCCGCCACTGCGGCATCAGGTCGTCGAACTCGGTGAGGATGCGGTTGCCGTTCTCCAGCGACGTACCGAACCGGTCGCCCAGCCCGTTCAACGCCTCCGCTGTCGCGCTCAGCGTCTGATTCAACTTCACCGGGTCGACCTGCTCGGCGATCTCGGTGACCGTCTCGAACAAGGTGTTGAACTCCGTCGTCACCGCGGCGGCCCGCAGCACACTTCCGTCGGTGAGCCGTTGCGGCGCAGGGGTTTGCGGTGACATCAGGGAGATGTACTTGTTGCCGAACACCGTCGTCGCCCGGATCTCGGCTCCGGCATTGGCGGGGATGACGCCCATCACGTCGGGATCGACGTCCAAAGTCAGGGTGGCGCCCCCGTCGGCATCGGGCGCGATCTGCGCCACCCGGCCGACCTCGACCCCGTTGTATGTGACCTTCGCGCCGCGTTCGACGACCAGCCCGGCCCGGTTCGAGAGCAGCGTCACCGTCGAGTACGTCGTGAAGTCCCCCCGGAACTGCAGGAAGAGGACCGCGCCGAAAACGGCGATCACCACGAGCATCAACGCGCCCAGCCGCCGGTAGGGCGGTGCGTCCGGGGCTGAAGACACTTTGAGAACCTAGATCATGGCCGTTCGCCGTGCTGTCGATCCGGAAAAGACCCGCGCCGCCGTGGCCGCGGTGGCCGATTGGCTGCGCGACGAACACGCAGAAGCCCCGCCGCGTCCCCAGGTGGCGGAGGCGGTGCGTTCGACGGCCAGGACGTTGGCGTCCATTGCGCCCGGGGCGTCCGTCGAGGTGAGGGTGCCGCCCTTTGTCGCGGTCCAGTGCGTGGCCGGACCCCGACACACCCGCGGCACCCCACCCAACATCGTCGAAACAGACCCGCGCACCTGGCTGTTGCTGGCCACCGGCCTGCGCACCATCGACGACGCGGCCGCCGCCGGCGCACTCCAGCTGTCCGGCTCGCGGGCCCGGGACATCGCGGCGGCCCTGCCGTTGGTGGCGCTGCCGCAGTGACCCGGGGAATCGGCGCGCCGCCGGCGTGGTTGTCGACTACGGCGCGGCGAGATTCCGCGTTTGACAGCGGTTCACCGTAGACTGGCCACCGTCACCCACCGCCCCTAGGGAGCAGCGACGATCGTGACCGCCGAGCAGCCCGAGCAGCATGAGAACGAGCCTCGAGAAGAGTGCGGAGTCTTCGGAGTCTGGGCACCTGGCGAGGAAGTGGCCAAACTCACGTATTACGGCCTCTATGCCTTGCAGCACAGAGGGCAGGAGGCCGCCGGCATCGCCGTGGCCGACGGCTCACAGGTGCTGGTCTTCAAGGATCTGGGGCTGGTCAGCCAGGTCTTCGACGAGCAGACGCTGGCAGCGATGCCCGGGCATGTCGCCGTCGGACACTGCCGGTACTCCACCACCGGCTCCACCACCTGGGAGAACGCTCAGCCGGTGTTCCGCAACACCGCCGCAGGCACCGGTGTGGCGCTGGGGCACAACGGCAACCTGGTCAACACCGCTGAGCTCGCCGCGCGGGCCCGCGACGAAGGCCTGATGAGCAATCGCGGTGCAGCCGCGGCGACCACCGACTCCGACATCCTCGGCGCCCTGCTGGCACACGGTGCGGCGGACTCCTCACTCGAGCAGGCGGCGCTGGAGCTGCTGCCGACGGTGCGCGGCGCGTTCTGCCTGACCTTCATGGACGAGAACACCCTCTACGCCGCGCGCGACCCCCACGGCGTGCGCCCGCTCTCGCTCGGTCGCCTCGATCGCGGCTGGGTGGTCGCCTCGGAAACCGCGGCCCTCGACATCGTCGGTGCGTCGTTCGTCCGGGACATCGAACCCGGTGAGCTGCTCGCCATCGACGCCGACGGCGTGCGCTCCACGCGGTTCGCGAACCCCACCCCCAAGGGCTGCGTCTTCGAGTACGTCTACCTGGCCCGGCCCGACAGCACGCTCGTCGGCCGCTCCGTGCACGCCACCCGCGTCGACATCGGCCGCCGGCTCGCCCGGGAGAGCCCCGTCGACGCCGACCTCGTGATCGGGGTGCCCGAATCGGGGACGCCGGCCGCCGTCGGCTACGCGCAGGAATCCGGCATCCCCTACGGCCAGGGCCTGATGAAGAACGCCTACGTGGGCCGGACGTTCATCCAGCCGTCCCAGACGATCCGTCAGCTCGGTATCCGGCTGAAGCTGAATCCGCTCAAGGACGTCATCCGAGGCAAGCGGCTCATCGTCGTCGACGACTCCATCGTGCGTGGCAACACCCAGCGCGCACTGATCCGGATGTTGAGGGAGGCCGGCGCCGTCGAGGTGCACGTACGCATCGCCTCGCCGCCGGTGAAATGGCCGTGCTTCTACGGCATCGACTTCGCCACGCCCGCCGAGCTGATCGCGAACGCGGCCATCTCCGACGGTGCCGGTGAGGAGATGCTGGACGCGGTCCGCCACGCGATCGGCGCAGACACACTGGCCTACATCTCCCAGCAGGGCATGATCTCGGCGACCGAACAGCCCGCCACCCGCCTGTGCTCGGCCTGCTTCGACGGCAACTACCCGATCGAGCTGCCCGGGGAGACCGCGCTGGGCAAGAACGTGATCGAGCACATGCTGGCCACCGCGGCGCGCACCGGTATCCCGCTGACCTCGGAGAACGACAACGCCTCGGCGCTCCGACGCCCGTAGGCTGTAACCGCGAAAGTTATTGCGGCGCAACCTTACTGAAGCGCAGCAGGTGCCTGCGTCCGGTGTGATCTTCCTTCAGTGCAGCCACGACGGAGTCGCGGTACGAGGACAACCCGGCCGCCGGCGGCGGGATCACCGCGTCGATGTCGTGCTCGTGGCAGATCGCGTCGCACTCCAACGACTCCACCAGAGGCCGCGCCAGCCCGGCCTTGATCGGCGTCACCAGACCCACCCAGTGGCTGGCGATCGTCGGCGTCAGGAACGGCAGCACCACCATGACGCGACGCCGTAGACCCGCGACGTCGGCGTAGGTCTGCATCGCGTCGCCGTACTCCATGACGTCGGGGCCGCCCACATCCCACGTGCGTGACTCCGGAACGTCGGCACTGGCCGCTTCCGCGAGGTAGTACAGCGCGTCGTCGATCGAGATCGGCTGGATCTTGTTGTGCACCCACTTCGGTGTCGTCATCACCGGCAACCTGTCGGTGAGGTGACGGACCATCTCGAACGACGCCGAACCCGACCCGATCACGATGCCCGCCTGCAACACCACCGTCTCGATCGACGACGCCAGCAGAATCTCCCCGACCTCCACCCGGGACCCGAGGTGGCGCGACAGATCGGCACCCGCGGGATGAAGACCGCTCAGGTAGACGATGCGCCGCACACCCGCCTTCTCTGCCGCGGCCACCACATTGCGCGCCGATTCGGCCTCCTCGGCGACGAAGTCCTTCGACGTACCCATCGAGTGCACCAGGTAGTAGACGACGTCCATGCCGTCGAACGCCTCCACCAGCGAGTCCGGTTTGGTCAGATCCCCCGCTGTCACCTCGACCTGGCTGCGCCACGGCGCACTGTCCAGCTTCGCCGGCTTACGTGCCATCGCCCGCACCGAATGCCCCCGCCTGAGCAGTTCGGGCACCAACTGCCCGCCGATGTACCCGGTCGCACCCGTCACCAGGCACTTGATCTGCTCAGTCGACACCTGCACTCCATTCGTCGCCGACACTCGAGAAGTCTTCGGTGCCGATGCCGACCTAGATTGCCCGCAAACGGGGGGCTTAAGCAGGCGCAGGCAATACGCAGCCCGGATCGGGGGCGTCGCCCAGGAGCGGGGCCGCGTCCCATGGGCACGCAGCATCGCACGCGCCACAATGGCGCCATGGCGTTTCGCGGGTGGCCGATCGAAGCCGTGGAGTTCTACGAAGGCCTCGAGGCCGACAACTCCAAGGTGTACTGGCAGGACCATCGGGAGACCTACGAGTGCCACGTGAAGGCGCCAATGGAGGCCCTGCTCGCCGAGCTCGCCGACGAGTTCGGACCGGCCACGATGTTCCGGCCCTACCGGGACGTGCGCTTCAGCGCGGACAAGAGCCCGTACAAGACCACCTGCGCCGCCCGCATCGGCGCCGGCTATGTGTCCTTCTCAGCCGAGGGGCTCTCCGCGGGTAGCGGTCTCTACATGCCCGATCCGGCAGCCCTGCAGCGGTTCCGCGCGGCCGTCGACGATCCCGATTCGGGCGTCGAGCTGGCACTCGTCGTCGCCGACCTGCGCCGCGACGGTTACGAGATCATGGCGCACGACGTGCTGAAGACCGCGCCACGGGGCTATCCGACGGACCATCCGCGCATCGAACTGCTGCGACACAAAGGCATCGCGATGATGAAGAGCTGGCCGGTCGGCGCCTGGCTGGGCACCCGCAAGGCCAAGGACCGCGTGGTCACGACCCTGCGCGCAGCGGTCCCGCTGGGGCAGTGGTTGGACCGCTACGTCGGCTAGCTGTACTGGCTGCGGGCGTTGGGCGGTAGCCTTATGGCCGATGACCGATCGCGCCGAACAACACGGCATTTCCTACGCGTCGGCAGGGGTCGACATCGAAGCAGGCGACCGCGCCGTCGAGCTGTTCAAACCCCTTGCCAAAAAGGCCACCCGGCCCGAGGTCCTGGGCGGCCTCGGTGGATTCGCCGGCCTGTTCGCCCTCCGCGGCGGCTACCGCGAACCGCTGCTGGCGTCCTCCACCGACGGCGTGGGCACCAAGCTCGCCGTCGCCCAGGCGATGGACAAACACGACACGGTCGGCATCGACCTGGTCGCGATGGTCGTCGACGACCTGGTGGTGTGCGGAGCCGAACCGCTGTTCCTGCAGGACTACATCGCCGTCGGACGGACCGTCCCCGAACGCGTCGCCGAGCTGGTGGCCGGCATCGCCGAAGGCTGCGTGGCGGCCGGGTGCGCCCTTCTCGGCGGCGAGACCGCCGAGCACCCGGGGCTGATGGCTCCCGACCACTACGACATCTCCGCGACCGGTATCGGCGTCGTCGAAGCCGACGACGTGCTCGGCCCCGACCGCGTCCGCCCCGGCGACGTGGTCATCGCGATGGCCTCGACCGGGCTGCACTCCAACGGCTACTCCCTGGCCCGCCACGTGCTGCTCGAAATCGACCACATGAACCTGGCCGGCCACGTCGAAGAATTCGGCCGCACCCTCGGCGAGGAGCTGCTGGAGCCGACCCGCATCTACGCCAAAGACTGCCTGGCGCTCGCCGCCGAAACGCAGGTGCGCACGTTCTGCCACGTCACCGGCGGTGGACTGGCCGGCAACCTGGAACGAGTCATCCCGCCCGGGCTCGTCGCCCACCTCGACCGCGGTACGTGGACCCCGGCGCCGGTGTTCGGCATGATCGCCCAGCGCGGCCGCATCGAACGCGCCGAGATGGAGAAGACGTTCAACATGGGCGTCGGCATGGTGGCCGTCGTCGCGCCGGAGGACACCGATCGCGCGCTGGCCGTCCTGACCGCTCGTCACCTGAGCTGCTGGACCCTCGGAACCATCGAGAAGGGCAGCAAGGACGCGTCACGAGCTGTGCTCGTGGGCCAACACCCCCGATTCTGACCGGGGGAGCCGGACTGACCGGCGGCTAAGGCCGCCAGTCGTCCTCGTCTACCCAGCGATCGTCCGGTGGCACGTCGCCGCCGATGCGGTCATCGTCTCCACCGGCCAGCTCGCGCTGGAGCCGCTCGAAATCAGTCTGCGGTGAGCTGTACTTGAGCTCACGAGCAACCTTGGTCTGCTTTGCCTTTGCCCGGCCGCGGCCCATGGGGGAACCCCCTCGCGCAATAACGGAGCGGCCTAATTGCTAGGCGGCTCCGATCTGAGTGTGTCTATTGTCCTGCCGACACTTTACCGTGCCGAACGCCGCGGCGCTGGCAGGCCCCGTTTTGCCCGGGTCACCGCGCGGCGCCCCGCAGCCTGTCGACCGCCAACCGGCCTGCTCCCGCCACATCGGCGGCCGGCAGGGAGTCAGGATCGATGGCCGCCGACACCGCCACGTCGCCGCCGGTCACCAGCTCGGTGTCCGCCGGCAGGCCACGTTTGAGCAGCGCCAGGGCGATCGGACCCTCGTCCACGTGCTCCACCACGGTGCCCACCCGGCCCACGGCGCGGCCCCCGGCCAGCACCGGGTCACCCGGGGACGGGCGATCGGTGGCGCCGTCGAGGTGCAGCAGCACGAGCATGCGCGGCGGTTTACCGAGGTTGTGTACCCGCGCCACGGTCTCCTGGCCTCGATAGCACCCCTTGTCCAAGTGCACCGCCGAGCCGATCCAGCCGACCTCGTGCGGAATGGTGCGCTCGTCGGTGTCGACGCCCAGGCGGGGCCGCAGCGCCGCCACCCGGTGCGCCTCGTAGGCCCACACCCCGGCACGCCGCACCCCGGCCGCCTCCAGCCGCTGCAGGTACGACGGCGCCTGGTCGCGAGGTACGACGAGGTCCACCTCGTCGGCAACGCCCGGCAGCGAGCGCAGAAAACCGCCGTCGGGTAGCGCGACGGCGGTACCGGGAACCGGCAGCGCCGGGACACCGAGCGCCTCCAGCGTCGCGGCCGCGGACACCGCAGGGCCGAGCAGGGACAGCACGGCCAGCTCCGTCGGCTCCACGACGACGTCCGCCCAGAACACCATCCTGCGCAGGAAGCTCAGCAGTGGCTCACCTCGCCACGGTTCGGTGTCGAGGATCGTGACGCCGTCGAGCTGCGTCTGCACCCAGTGATCTTCGACGCGGCCCTGCCCGTCGAGGTTGAGATTCTGCGTCACCGTGCCGTCCGGCAGATCGCTGACGTGCTGGCTGGAGACGGTGTGCAGCCAGGTCTTGCGCTCCGCACCGGTGAGCGCCAGCACCGCGCGATGAGAACGGTCGACCACGATCGCGCCGTGGCCGGCCGCTCGCTGCTCGCCCAGCGGATCGCCGTAATGCCAGACCGCGCCGGCGTCGGGCCCGTTCTCGGGCGCAGGGACCGCGGAGGAGTGCACAGACATGGCTCAATGCTACGAGCCGGCCTGATCCGGGCGCGGCTACGCTGATGCCCCATGGCCGGACTCAGCGTGGTGGTCTCCCTCGACAGCGGCGTCTGCGATCCGGCTGCGCCGCTGCTGTACGCCGACGACCTCGCCGCCGTGCGCGGCGACGGGATCTTCGAGACGCTGCTGATCCGTGACGGCAGACCCTGCCTGCTCGAGGCGCACCTGGCGCGGCTGGCGCATTCGGCGCAGCTGATGGACCTGCCCGCGCCCGACCTGCAGGCGTGGCGATCCGCGATCGACCAGGCCGTCGCCCGGTGGCTGGCCGACGGTGGCGACGAGGGCGTGCTGCGGCTGGTGTACAGCCGAGGCCGGGAAAGCGATCCGAGCGGCACCGCCTACGCGACCATCGGCCCGATGGCCGCCCGTGTCGCCGAGGCGCGCCGCGCCGGGGTTGCCGCGCTGACGCTCGACCGCGGCCTCGCCTCGAGCGCCGACGAGAACATGCCGTGGCTGGTGGCGGGCGCCAAGACACTGTCCTACGCCGTCAACATGGCCGCCCTGCGTCACGCCGAGCGGAACGGCGCCGGCGACGTCATCTTCGTCAGCACCGACGGCCACATCCTCGAAGGCCCCCGCTCCACCGTCGTCATCGCCACCACCTCCGACGACGGACGGCCGTGCCTGCTGACGCCGCCGCCCTGGTATCCGATCCTGCGGGGCACGACCCAGCGGGCGCTCTTCGAGGTGGCGCGCACCGCCGGTTACGACTGCGACTACCAGGCGCTGCGGCCCGCCGACCTGCTGAGCGCGCAGGGGGTGTGGCTGGTGTCGAGCATCACGCTGGCGGCGCGGGTGCACACTCTCGACGGCACCACGCTGGCGCCGGCACCGATCGCCGCCGACATCGCCGCGCTTGTCGACACCGCCATCCTCAGTGATCGCTGAGAGATTAATTCCCTTGTCGCCCAGCCGGAGCGCGAGTACCTTCGCCTGTACACAGGGAAGGAGGTGGTCCGACAAATTGAGTGACTTATGGACATGTGAGGTGGCTGCGAGCTAGCAGCGCCGGGGAGCGCTTGACGCCTACTGCGCGCGCTGGCGAATTCCCCGCAGCCACCCGGCCCCCGAGCCCCTTGGTTGAGTCCGACCGAGGATCACGGCTCGGGGGCTGCTCCGCATCTAGGGCTGAGCAGTATCTAGGGCTGTGCCGGCGCGTCCGGGCCGGGCGCCAGCGACGAACACTCGTGCATCGCGGCCTCCCACGCGGCCGGATCGACGCCCGCGGGTGGGCCCGTCATCGGCCCGGGCGGGCTCGGCATTCCATGCTGACCCAGGCAATAGGCGAGCGAGCCATGGCCGACACTGGGAGACACCGTGCTCGACGGTGCGGGGGCCTGAGGTGGGGGCGAGGAACACGCCGCCGAGGACGCCATGGCCATGCTCGCCGCACACACCGCCGCGGCCGCTGCGCGCCGCACTAACCGACGAACCTGGCCAGGCGCGCGGACAGGTGCGGAACCAGACCACCGTCGGCGTCGACCCGCTCTTCGACATAGGCGAGATCGCCGCCGTCGACGATCCCGTAGAGCCGCTTCGCGCCCCCGACGAGGACCCCGGACTTGCTCCGCGCCAACGCGTCGGTGACCAGCTCCCACGACGCCTGGTTCAACGGCCGCCCGTAGAACAACTCCACGTAGCCGGCCGAATGCGCCAACAACAACTCGATGGCCTGGGATTCACCGGGATCGCCGGGATCGTTGACGAAGCGCCAGAAACCCGTCTCACGCAACGTCTGGCCGTCGTAGCCGCCGTCGTCGGTCAGCCGCCAGGAGCGCGCTTCCCAATTGAGATAGTCGGCCCCGTCATGCGAGACCACGATCTGCTGGCCGAACCGGTAGTCACCGTGGGAGCCACGCCCCTCGCCCTCGCCGCGCCACACCCCGACCAGCGGCAACAGGGCCAGCAGTCGATCGTCGAGATCGGCGCCTTCACGCAGATTGGCCGTGTCGGCGGGCACGGGGAGATCCCCGAATGCCGGGATGTTGCGCGCGGCGGTCTGCCGGGCGCGTTCGGCAGCAGCGGCGACCGCCTCGTCGCCAGAGGTCACGACTCGTCGGTGATCAGCCGGTACAGCGCATAGAGCGCGAACCACGTGATGACCACGACGGCCGCGACGAGCAGGAGTTCGTAGAACAGCACCACGAGGAAGAGTCTAACTCCCGCTCAGCGGGGAGTTGAGATCAGCTGACCTTGCTCTCGTACTCGGGGCAGAAGGCGCCGGTGGCCGCGCCGACGAAGTACCCGGCCTGATAGTCCGACCAGTCGGTGACACTGGTCAGATCGGCGACCTCCTGCTCGAAGCTGGCGCCGTTCTCCCAGTCCTGGCAGACCGCACGGCCGGTGTCGAGCACCTGCTGGGTCTTGTCCGAGGGCCAGGTGATGCCGCCTTTGCCGATCACCGTGAGGAAATCGCCCTCGGGATCCGCGAGAGCAGCGGGTGCGCTGACCAAACCGACCGCGGCGAACGCCGCGGCTGCAGCAAAGGCGAAGGTGATCTTCATAGTCGGGTCCTCGACAGGTGTGGCCCACGCGGGTGCGCGGGCAGTGCACTCATCGTCGCCGACGACAGCGCAACGCGCAGCATTTTCACAGCAAGATCGAAGCGGTCAAGCGAGGAGCCGCGCCCAGTGGCGCGACTCCTCGGCTTCGTCACCCGCTACCTGATGGCGCGACTCCTCGGCGGCTCGGCCCTCGCCGCCTTCGTCGTCACGCGCTACTTGATGGCGCGACTCCTCGGCGGCTCGTCCCTCGCCGCCTTCGTCGTCACGCGACCTTGACGTCGACCTCGTGGATCCCTGCGCCCGACGGCGCCACGCTGGCATCGCCGTTGCCGGCCGGCGACAGCGCCCGCAGCTTCCAGCTGCCCGGCGCGGCGAAGAACCGGAAGTCACCGGTGGCCGACGCGACGACCTCGGCGGTGAACTCGTCAGAGCTGTCGAGCAGGCGCACGAACGCCCCACCGACGGCCTGACCCGAGCCGTCCACGACACGGCCGGTGATGACCGTTTCCTTCTCCAGGTCGACGCTCGCGGGCAACGTCAGTCCTTGCTTCGGTGCAGAGCACATATCAACTTCCCAACTCGATCGGGGCGCCCACCAGGGAGCCGTATTCCGTCCAACTGCCGTCGTAGTTCTTGACGTTCTCGTGTCCCAGCAGCTCCTGCAGCACGAACCAGGTGTGCGACGAGCGCTCCCCGATGCGGCAGTAGGCGATGGTCTCCTTCTCGCCGTCCAGCCCGGCGTCGGCGTAGAGCTTGGCCAGGTCCTCGTCGGACTTGAAGGTGCCGTCCTCGTTGGCCGCCTTGCTCCACGGCACGTTGATGGCCGACGGGATGTGACCGGCGCGCTGGCTCTGCTCCTGCGGCAGGTGCGCCGGGGCCAGGATCTTGCCGGAGAACTCGTCGGGGGAGCGCACGTCGACCAGGTTCTTCGTGCCGATGGCCGCGATGACTTCGTCGCGGAACGCGCGGATGCTGGTGTCGGGCGACTTGGCGCTGTAGCTGGTCTCGGGACGCGTCACCGCGTCCTTGGACAGGGGCCGCGCGTCGAGTTCCCACTTCTTGCGGCCGCCGTCGAGCAGCTTGACGTCCTCGTGGCCGTACAGCTTGAAGTACCAGTAGGCGTATGCGGCGAACCAGTTGTTGTTGCCGCCGTAGAGCACCACGGTGTCGTCGTTGGCGATGCCCTTGTCCGACAGCAGCTTCGAGAACTGCTGCTGGTCGACGAAGTCGCGCTTCACCGGATCCTGCAGATCGGTCTTCCAGTCGAGCCGGATCGCACCGGGGATGTGCCCGGTGTCGTATGCGCTGGTGTCTTCGTCGACCTCGACGAAGACGGTGTTCGGCGCATCGAGATTGCTCTCGGCCCAGTCTGCTGTGACCAGGACGTCGGAGCGTGCCATGGAGGAGATCCTTTCGACTACGAGTGAGTGGGTTTGAGGCGGAGGAACAACGGATAGAGCTGGCAGCCCAGGCAGATGCCGAAGGCTGCGTTCAGAAATGCGGCTGCCAGCGCGAAGCCGGTGGCCACCAGCCCGAGCGTCGGCACCCCTGCGACGAAGGCTGCGACGCCCACGACGGCGAACACCAGGCCGACCGCTTGGGCGAACTTCAGGGGAGCGATCGGCTCGCGTTCGGTGGCCGGGCCCAGCCGCGGAGCGACGAGAGCTGCGAACAGCACGCCGTAGGGGTGGCGGCGCGGGCCGAGCGTGGCGCCGACGGCGAACACGACCGCCTGGGCCGCGAGAAGTGCGGCGGCGTAGGCGCTGCTGACCGTCGACACCAGCACGGTGGCGACCAGTACAGCGGTGGTGACCCAGGCGACGAACCGCGGCCCGCGGACGTCGACCTCGGCCGATGAGCGATTCTGCGTGGTGTGCGACACCTGCGACATGGACATGCTCCTGTTGTTTCGGGACTGGCTGATGCGGCTCGCGACGAGACCGCCGGAGAGCGCGGCGCCGATGGCGCGGCTACTCAGCAGCTACAACAACAACAGCAACAACCCGCGACGCGGCACAGATCCACTGCGCGGCGCTTGGTGAGCCTGAGCTCGACACGGGTTGGCACGGCGACAGCTTACCCAACGACAGGGTGATCAAGCCAACAGCGGCCGCAGTGCGGACCGCAGGTCAGCGGCTGTCGGCACGCCGGACGCCCGATACTGCTGCCGTCCCTCGGCGTCGAAGATGAAGGTCGTCGGCAGCGACAGCACGGAAAGGCGCCGGGCGGCATCGGGATTGGCATCCATGTCGATTTCCACGTGGGCCACGGCGGGCAGCTCGGCACACACCTGGTCGACGACGCGGCGGACGCCCGCACACGGCCCGCACCACACCGCCCCGAAATGCACGACGGTCGGCCCCGTACCGGATAGACCCAGCTCACTGGTGTCGACGGCGGGCGAGTTCGACACATCGCCGGCCGGCGTCAACCGGCCCGCACGCGCGGTCAACACTCGGCCGACGACGAAGGCGAGGCCGAATGCGGCGATCAGCACCGCGATCACGACGATCCACGACGAGCTCATGACAATCTGAACCCGTCCAGGGGCACGGTTACTCCCTCGGCGATGCCCTCGATGATCAGGTCGGAGCCGCGGGCGCCCTCGCTGGTGGGGGCGATCCCGAACGGGAGCTTCTGACCTGGCATTTCGGTGGAGAAGGCGGCGAGCACTGCGGGCAGCTTGTCGGCGGGCACGTCCTGATCGGCTGTGCCGGGACCTGTCAACACCCCGGTCGCGGTCATCTTCAGCGTGGTCTGGGCCGGGCCGGTCACCGAGAGGTCGACCGCGATGCTGACACGCTCGTCGACCCCGGCCTGGCGCGGTGTGCCGGTGAACACCACGCCTTTGTTGCTGGAAATGCCCGATTCGGTCGTGCCGCCGGTGGAATCGTTGGTCTCGCGGGTGGGTGCCTCCACCAGCAGGTCGGGAATGCCCATGAAGCGGCCGACGTGCGTCGAGTCGATGATGATGCGGCTCTCCAGCTTGCCGACGGTCAGCGTGGCGTCCGGGGCGATCAGCCACGAATCACCCGTATCCACCGAATGAAGGGTCGCTTCCAACGAGGCCTTGCCGACCACGGCGTGATCAACGCCACTGGCCTTGATCTCCACTTCCCGGTAGTGGTGCTCGGCGGCCTGCGTCAGAAACGGGAAGCCGAGGATTCCCACGGACGGGTCCCATTGCAGGTCCGCGGCTGCGCGCACGCTCCTGGCCAGGCGATATTCGGCATAGATCGCTGAGCCGAAGTCGACCCCGAGCGCGCCGAGGAGGACTACGACCACCGTCGCGATGGCACCGATGACGAACCTGCGCACGCGGACATTGTTGCCCACTGCGTCGGCATCGTTCGTTCGGCGCGGCTTAAGGGCAGGTGGCACGCTATCGTTAGGAAGCCATCGGCTGAGTAACGGCCGTATGTCATGCATGAATCTGGGAAGTCACCGCGCGACAAAGACGTACCGGCGAGGTCTCGGATGACTCCACGGCTGCTGGAGGGGACAGTTGGACCTACTGCTACTGACTGTTGACCCGCACCCCGAATCCGTCCTGCCTTCGTTGTCGCTGCTGGCGCACAACGTGCGGACCGCGCCGACCGAAGTGTCGTCTTTGCTGGAAGCCGGATCTGCGGATGTGGCGATCGTCGACGCCCGCACCGACCTGGCCGCCGCGCGCGGCCTGTGTCGCCTCCTCGGCACCACCGGAACCGCAGTTCCCGTCGTCGCCGTCGTCAACGAGGGCGGTCTCGTCGCCG
Source organism: Mycobacterium kyogaense (assembly GCF_003254575.1). GTDB lineage: Bacteria > Actinomycetota > Actinomycetes > Mycobacteriales > Mycobacteriaceae > Mycobacterium > Mycobacterium kyogaense. The sequence continues at coordinate 348,668 of NZ_QJUA01000001.1, forward strand.
TCAACACGGAATGGGGCTTGGACGAGATCCTGCTGCCCAGCACCGGCCCGGCCGAGATCGACGCCCGGCTGCGACTGCTCGTCGGCCGCCGCGGCGGGATGGCCAACCAGGAGAACGTGGGCAAGATCAGCCTCGGCGAACTGGTCATCGACGAGGGCACCTACACGGCTCGTTTACGCGGACGGCCGCTCGACCTCACCTACAAGGAATTCGAGCTGCTCAAGTACCTGGCGCAGCACGCGGGCAGGGTGTTCACTCGCGCGCAGCTGCTGCAGGAAGTGTGGGGCTACGACTTCTTCGGCGGCACCCGCACCGTCGACGTTCACGTCCGACGGCTGCGCGCCAAGCTCGGCACCGAATACGAATCGTTGATCGGCACCGTGCGCAACGTCGGCTACAAGGCAGTGCGCCCCGCCCGGGGACGGCCACCGGCCGCCGATGCCGATCTGGGCGAGGACATGGACGACGACCCCTACGACGACGACGTCACCGAGATGTTGGATGACGACGTGGCCGGGGCGCCTGCCGACGCTCTGCGCAGAACGTGACGGCGATCGGCTGGCACGAACGGCTGACCGAGCACCAGCAGCACCTCGTTCGGGAGCTGATCGCCGCGGCGACGCAGTCCGACGGCATCGCGCCGGTGGGTGACCAGGTCCTGCGTGAACTCGCCCATGACCGCACCCGGCATCTGCTCGCCGAAGACGGTGACAGCGTGCTCGGTTACCTCAATCTCGCGCCCGAGGGTGACGACGCCCCGGCGATGGCCGAACTCGTCGTCCACCCCGAGGCGCGCCGGCGCGGGATCGGCGCGTCGATGATCGGCACCGGCCTCCCCGCCGGTGGGCCGGACACCCGCGTCTGGGCGCACGGCAACCTCGCGCCTGCCCGAGCCACTGCTGAGGCGCTGGACCTCGCGGTGGTGCGCGAGCTGTGGCAGATGCGGCGGAGCCTCACCGACTTGCCGGCCACCCCGGCACCGGGCGAGGTGCGCATCACCACCTACTCCGGCCCCACCGACGACGCGGAGCTGCTGCGGGTGAACAACGCCGCGTTCGCCTGGCATCCCGAGCAGGGCGGCTGGACCGCGGCCGACATCGCAGAACGACGCGCCGAATCGTGGTTCGACCCGGCGGGATTGTTCCTCGCCCGCGACGAGACCACGGGCGATCTCCTCGGATTCCACTGGACCAAGACACATTCGGACACCCTCGGCGAGGTGTACGTGGTGGGGGTCGATCCGTCCGCGCAGGGCCGCGGTCTGGGCGCCGCGCTGACGCTCACCGGACTGCACCACCTCGCGGACCGGTTGAGCGTCGATGGGCGCGACGCCGAGGTGATGCTGTACGTCGAATCGGACAACACCGCCGCGGTGAAGACCTACCGCCGATTGGGTTTCGAGGTCGCGACCGTCGACGCCGCCTACAGCCGCCGCACCGGCGATCACCTGTGAGATCGCTGGACCTGTTCACCTGCCGTTCACTCGTCATCCGCAGTGCGTCAATTACCGCCGCATAGCTTGCCGGGTGAGCTCGGAGCCGCACCGGCAGCCGACACACGTGGATGACGAAAGTGGGAGCAGTGAAGCGCAAGAGCATCGGCAAGACGTTCGGCACGACGGTCTCGGTTGCGGCGGTCGCCGCGATCACCCTCGCCGGCTGCGGCAGCGACAACAACACGGCGTCCAGCGGCAGCAGCAGCTCCGCCGCGTCGGGCAGCAGCTCCGCCCCCGCCGATTGCGGTGGCAAGAACGCGCTGACCGCCGAGGGCTCGACCGCCCAGCAGAACGCCGTCGCCCTGTTCAACCAGGTCTGGGGCCAGAAGTGCCAGGGCAAGAACCTGTCCTACAACCCGACCGGATCCGGTGCGGGCCGTGAGCAGTTCATCGCCAAGACCGTCGATTTCGCCGGCTCGGACTCCGCGCTCTCGGGCGATCAGGTGGCCGCCGCCGCGCAGCGCTGCGGTGGCAACCCGGCCTGGAACCTCCCGCTGGTGTTCGGGCCCATCACCATGGCCTACAACCTCGACGGCGTCGACAAGCTGGTGCTCAACGGCGACACCCTGGCCAAGATCTTCCAGGGGCAGATCACCAAGTGGAACGACCCGGCGATCGCTGCGCTGAACAGCGGCACCACCCTGCCGGACACCGCGATCACCCCGATCTACCGCTCCGACTCCTCGGGCACCACCGACAACTTCCAGAAGTACCTGAAGGCCGCCGCGCCGCAGACGTGGACCAAGGACGCCGGCAGCGAGTTCAACGGCGGCGCCGGTGAAGGCGCGTCGAAGTCGGCCGGCGTCACGCAGGCCGTGCAGGCCACCCCGGGCTCGATCGGCTACGTCGAGAAGGGCTTCGCTCAGCAGGCCGGTCTCAAGTACGCCCAGATCGACACCGGCGCCGGCGCGGTGGAGCTGACCGACGAGACCGCGGGCAAGGCGATCGACGCCGCGAAGTTCGCCGCCGAGGGCAACGACCTGACCCTCGACCTGAACTCGCTGTACGGGACCAAGGAAGCCGGCGCCTACCCGCTGGTGCTGGCCACCTACGAGATCGTCTGCTCGGCCGGCTATGACGCCGACACCTCCGCTGCCGTCAAGTCGTTCCTGACGGTGGCGGCCAACGACGGTCAGGGTGGACTGTCGAGCGCCGGCTACGTGCCGCTGCCCGACACGTTCAAGGAGCGTCTGCTGACCTCCATCGACGCGATCAAGTAACCGGACTGATCGCTGGCGCGGTAGCAGGTTCGAGGCGAGGATGGGTGCCAGACACCGATGACGTTCAACAGTATCGAGAAGGGTTCTGACGGAACTTCTGTGACTATCCCCGATCCGACGGGCGCGGGGTCGGGTGAGGCCTTGGCCGCACCCCACCCCGAGCCGACGCCGCTGTCCACGGACCCCTCGCGTCACGGCGTCGTGCGCGTGGGCGACCGCATCTTCCGCGGATTGGCCGAGAGCTCAGGCGTTTTCATCGTCGCGCTCATCGCCGCGATCGGGATCTTCCTGCTCTGGCGGGCGATCCCCGCCTTGGCGCGCAACGAGCAGAATTTCTTCCTCTACGGCGGGAACTGGATCACCACCGACACCTCGGCGATGCAGTTCGGCATTTTGGATCTGCTGCAGGTCACGGTGTTCGTGTCGGTGTTCGCGCTGCTGCTCGCCATGCCGATCGCGCTGGGAATCGCGATCTACCTCACCAACTACGCACCCAAGCGGGTGGTCGGTCCGCTGGCCTACATGGTGGATCTTCTCGCCGCGGTGCCGTCGATCATCTACGGCGTGTGGGGCCTCTACGTGCTCGCACCGGTGATCAGACCGGTGGCGTTGTGGCTCAACGAAACTCTCGGAAGCTGGTTCTTCCTGTTCGGAACCGGCAACGCATCGGTCGCGGGCGGCGGCACGATCTTCACCGCCGGCATCGTGTTGGCGGTGATGATCCTTCCGATCATCACCGCGGTCACCCGCGAGGTGTTCGTGCAGACCCCGCGCGGCCAGATCGAAGCCGCACTGGCGCTCGGCGCGACGCGCTGGGAAGTGGTCCGCACGACGGTGCTGCCGTTCGGGATGTCCGGCTACATCAGCGGCGCGATGCTCGGCCTCGGCCGCGCGCTGGGTGAGACGATCGCCCTGCTGATCATCCTGCGCGGCACCCAGACCGCGTTCGGCTGGACGCTGTTCGATGCCGGCTACACGTTCGCGAGCAAGATCGCCGCGGCCGCATCGGAATTCAACGATCAGTACAAGGCGGGCGCCTACATCGCGGCCGGGCTGGTGCTGTTCATCCTGACCTTCGTGGTGAACTCGCTGGCCCGCGCCGCGGTCTCCGGAAAGGACCGGTCTGCATCATGAGTTCTCCGACACTGGACCGCCCCGTCAAGGCTCCGACATTCCAAGGCGTCAGCACACGCCGGAAGATCACGAACAATGCGGCGACCGTCCTGGTGACCACGTCGGTGATCATCGCGTTGGTGCCGCTGCTGTGGGTGCTCTACACCGTGGTGTCCAAGGGGATCGGCGTGATCACGTCGAGCACCTGGTGGCTGAACTCCCAGGCGGGTATGACAGCGTTCGCCGCCGGTGGCGGCGCCTACCACGCGATCGTCGGCAGCCTCCTGCAGGCCGCGGTGTGCGCGGTGATCTCCATTCCGATCGGCGTCTTCGTCGGCATCTACCTGGTCGAGTACGGCGGCGGCACACGGTTGGGCAAGCTGACCACGTTCATGGTCGACATCCTCACGGGTGTGCCGTCGATCGTCGCGGCGCTGTTCATCTACGCGCTCTGGGTGGCGACGTTCGGGTTCGAGAGGTCGGGCATCGCCGTGTCCCTGGCGTTGGTGCTGCTGATGATCCCGGTGATCGTCCGGTCCACCGAGGAGATGCTGCGCATCGTCCCGATGGACCTGCGGGAGGCGAGTTACGCACTGGGCGTGCCGAAGTGGAAGACCATCGCGGCGATCGTCATCCCGACCGCGCTGTCGGGAATCGTCACCGGCATCCTGCTGTCCCTGGCCCGCGTGATGGGGGAGACGGCACCGCTGCTGATCCTGGTGGGCTACTCGCAGGCCATCAACTTCGACATGTTCAGCGGGTTCATGGGCTCGCTGCCGGGCATGATGTACGACCAGACGTCCGCCGGGGCCGGTGCCAATCCGGTGCCCACCGACCGGATGTGGGGTGCCGCACTGACGTTGATCATCGTCATCGCGCTGCTCAACGTCGGTGCCCGATTCATCGCCAAATTCTTTGCGCCCAAGAAGGTCTAGGAGAAAACCAGTGGCCAAGCGACTCGATCTCAAAGACGTCAACATCTACTACGGCAACTTCCACGCCGTCGCCGATGTGTCCATGTCGGTGCCGCCGCGCAGCGTCACCGCGTTCATCGGACCGTCGGGGTGCGGCAAGTCCACCGTGCTGCGCACGCTGAACCGGATGCACGAGGTCATCCCCGGCGCCCGCGTCGAAGGCTCGGTGCTGCTCGACGGTGACGACATCTACGGTGCCGGCGTCGATCCGGTCGGTGTGCGCAAGACCATCGGCATGGTGTTCCAGCGACCGAATCCGTTCCCCACCATGTCGATTCGCGACAACGTGGTGGCCGGGCTGAAGCTCCAGGGCGTGCGCAACAAGAAGACCCTCGACGAGGTGGCCGAGCGCTCACTCAAGGGTGCGAACCTGTGGACAGAGGTCAAGGACCGGTTGGACAAGCCCGGCGGCGGGCTCTCCGGCGGTCAGCAGCAGCGACTCTGCATCGCCCGGGCGATCGCCGTGCAGCCCGACGTGCTGCTGATGGACGAGCCGTGCTCGGCGCTGGACCCGATCTCGACGCTGGCGATCGAGGATCTGATCGCCGAGCTGAAGCAGGACTTCACGATCGTGATCGTCACGCACAACATGCAGCAGGCTGCCCGCGTGAGCGATCAGACGGCGTTCTTCAACCTCGAGGCGACCGGCAAGCCGGGCCGGTTGATCGAGATCGACGACACCGAGAAGATCTTCTCGAACCCGACGCAGAAGGCGACCGAGGACTACATCTCGGGCCGCTTCGGCTGACAGGCCATTCCGGCAACAAGTGAGCCCCCCGGAGGAGATGTCCCGGGGGGCTTTCTTGTTGCTGCTGTCGTCAGCGAGAGAGCGGCAGGCCCTCTTCTTCGGGGGCGTGCCCGGTCACCTGGAAGATCACCCGGCGTGCGATTTCCACGGCGTGATCGGCGAAACGCTCGTAGAACCGGCCCAGCAGTGTCACGTCGACCGCAGCTGCCACCCCGTGCCGCCACTCGCGGTCCATCAGCACCGAGAACAGATGCCGGTGCAGATCGTCCATCGCGTCGTCCTCGTCGCGGATCCGGGCGGCCTTCTCCGGATCGCGGGTGAGCAGCACCTCACGGGCGCTCTGGCCGAGTTCGACGGCGACGCGGCCCATCTCGGCGAAGTAACCGTTGACCTCTTCGGGCAGCGCGTGCTGGGGGTGCCGGCGACGCGCGATCTTGGCCACGTGCAGTGCCAGCGCGCCCATCCGGTCGACGTCGGCGACGATCTGGATCGAGCTGACGATCGCACGCAGATCCCCGGCCACGGGTGCCTGCAGCGCTAGGAGGACGAAAGCGGTCTCCTCGGCCCGGACGCTCATCGCGGAGATCTGCTCGTGGTCGGTGATCACCTGTTCGGCCAGCGCGAGATCGGCCTGGAGCAGCGCCTGTGTCGCCCGCTCCATCGCCGTGCCCGCCAGCCCGCACATGTCACCGAGCTGGGTCGTCAGAGATTCCAGCTGCTCGTGGTACGCGGTACGCATGATCAAAAGCCTACGTGCTACCTGCACAGATCGTCACGAGCCGGGCGGTGAACGCCAGGTGAATGCCGCCCGTTATTCGCAGGACGTGTCGGCGGCGTTGGTGACCGTCAGATCCTCGGGCAGCGCGCTCGAGGTGTTCTTCGATCCGCGCAGCACGTGCACCTTGACGGTCGAACCGCTCGGCATCGGCGTGCCGACCGCGGAGAAGTCCTTGCCCAGGACGACTTGCACGACGTCGCCGAGGCCGCTCGACCGCTCGATCGTCGGGTCGGGGAACGACGAGGCCACCGTCGCGGCCGCTTCCTCGTTGCCGGGGGAGAAGAACACCGTGGTGTGGTCCAGCGGGCCGGGGTAGTCGTCGGGGTCGGTGATGGAGAAGCCGTGGGTCTGGAGTGCTTCGGCCGCGTTGGACGCCAGCCCGCTCTCGGAGGTCGAGTTGGACACCCGCACGGTCACGTCGGCGGGATTGGTGGCGACGGCCTCGATGACCTCGCCGTCCGGCGCCGGGGCCGGGGCGCCGTTGGTCGGCGCCGCAGGGGTGCCGGGGACGGGGGTGTTGTCGGCGTTGCGTTCCTCGGGCAGCGGATCGTCGTTGATGATCGCGTCGAACAGTGCTCGCATGTCGTCGGTGCGGGGGATCTCGTTGCCGTACTCGTCGGGATAGCCGACGGTCGGCACCGTGATGAAGGTGATCCGGCCCGCGTTGACGCCCTGCACCGACTGGCCGAGGTCGACGAGATCCTTGGTGTCGAGGTTGTCGACGTAGCTGTCGTTGATGAACATGTTCACGACGTTGTTGAGCTTCGACAGCGAGAAGAACGTGTCCTTCGAGATCAACGACCGCAGCAGTGACGACAGGAACCGCTGCTGGCGTTTGATGCGCCCGTAGTCGCCGTTGGTTTCGGTGGTCACCTGCCGGGCGCGCACATAGTTGAGCGCTGTGTGTCCGTCGACGACCTGGCGGCCGGAGTTGGCCAGGACGGTGCCCAGCTCGTAGTCCTCGATCGGCGTCGTGCTGCAGACCTCGACGCCGCCGAGGGCGTCGACCATCTTGGAGAAGCCGGCGAAGTCGACGGCCATGAATCGGTTGACGTGCAGGCCCGACAGCTTCTGAATGACCTTGACCAGGCATTTGGGGCCGCCAACGGCGAAAGCCGAGTTCAGCTTGTATTCCGTGTAGGCCTCTTCGGGCCCCCAGGATTCGGTGTCCTCGTCATAGATCGGGCCGTACTGGCGGGTCTCTGGATTCCAGACCTCGCACTTCATCGGTTCGATTTTCAGGTCGCGGGGAAACGACACCGCGACCACGCGCTTACGGTTCGCCGGGATGTTGACCAGCATCACCGTGTCCGACCGGGCGCCCGCAGCGTCCTCGGTGGTGCCGGCGCCCATTTCGCTGTTGTCCCCGATGCGGGTGTCGGTGCCGACGATCAGGAAGTTCTCGTCGCCGAACTGGGCGTTGGGGTCGACGATGTCGCGGGAGTCGGGGTCGAGCGCCGAGACGCGGTTGAGCAGGTTGTTCTTCGAGGACTGCCACTGCCATGCACCGCCGGTCAGGACCAGTGCCAGCACGGCGACCAGAGCCGCGACGACCCGTCCGACGATGACGCTGCGGTGATGCCGTGGACGCTCGGGCGTCGGCGCCTCGGGCACCGCGGTGGCTGTCAGGTCCGGCAGCTCCGAAGGGTGTGCGTGCACCGCCGGCAGGATCGTCGTGTCGAACTCGTCGGCGGGGTACGGCTCGGGCTCAGGCGGGGAGTCGGGCTCTAGCTCGAAGTCGGGCTCTGGCTCGGATACGGGCTCGGGTTCGGGCTCCGCACGGTGCCGGGTGGGCCGCTCGGGGATCGGTGCTTCGCCGTGGATCTTCGCGATGAGGTCGGCGACAGTGATCGGCGCGGATTCGTCGTCGTCCCGGCGCGGGGCCGGCGCTGCAGCGGCGGTGTCTGCGTCGGTGTCGGAATCGGGGTCTGTCGCGGCATTCCGGCGCTCCCACGGCGCGGCGCCTGGTGTCGGCCGCGTCGATCGGGTAAGCCATTCGTTGTCGCGGTCTGGCTCGCTGGGGTCCGGGCGGCCGGGAGTGGCGTGATCACCGTCACTCATCGTCTACCGGCCTTTCAGCTCCTACGGCTCCGCTGGCGCCTCGTCGGCGCCGACGCGCACCTCGGGTGTGCGCCATCTCCAACTCGATACGCGCTGATCCCGCCCCCGTGTTCGGGGCCGGGCACCTCAGCATTTTCGCTGGGGTCTCATCGTACTGAGACATCCTGAGAGAGAGCTACCCGACGGCTGCCGTCAGCCGAGGATCGATATGCACTCGAGACACATGTCAAGCAGGCGGTCAGCCGCCGGAATGCATCACATCGGCGCCGACCGGCACGGCGCAGTCGTCAGGGTCGTCGAGCCAGTTCTCCGGTAGGGAGACCGATGCGGCGGAACCCTGGCGTCCGCGCGGTCCGTTGGCGGCGTCCGGGAAGGGCACGTCGGCATCGAGTTCGCCGAGCAGCTCGTCGAGCTCGGAGATCGTCTTCACCAGCGCCAATGACCGCCGCAGATCCGCCCCAGCCGGGAAGCCGTGCAGGTACCAGGCCACGTGTTTGCGCATGTCGCGCATCCCTTTGTCCTCTCCGAAGTGCGCAGCGAGCAGCTCGCCGTGTCGACGAATGATGGACGCGACCTCACCCAGGGTGGGTGGGGTGGCCGGTGCCTCGCCGCTGAAGGCGGCGGACAGTTCGGCGAACAGCCACGGCCGCCCCAGGCAGCCCCGGCCGATCACGACGCCGTCGCAGCCCGTCGCGGCCATCATGGCCAGCGCGTCTCGAGCGTCGAAGATATCACCGTTTCCGAGCACCGGAATCCCGCTGACGTGCGCCTTGAGCGCCGCGATCTGCTCCCAGTCGGCGGTGCCCGAGTACCGCTGCGCGGCTGTGCGCGCGTGCAGTGCGACCGCGGCGGCGCCTTCCTCGGCGGCGATCCGACCGGCGTCGAGGTGGGTGTGGTGCTCGTCGTCGATGCCGATGCGGAACTTGACGGTGACCGGGATGTCGGTGCCCTCGGTCGCTCTGACCGCGGCGGCGACGATCTGCCCGAACAGGCGACGCTTGTAGGGCAGGGCGGCGCCGCCGCCCCGACGTGTCACCTTCGGTACGGGACAACCGAAGTTCATGTCGATGTGGTCGGCCAGGTTCTCGTCGACGATCATCTTGGCCGCCGCATAGGTGTTGACGGGGTCGACGGTGTAGAGCTGCAGCGATCGCAGCGATTCTTCGGGCGCGAACGTGGTCATGTGCATCGTGACCGGATGCCGCTCGACCAATGCGCGCGCGGTCACCATCTCGCAGACGTAGAGGCCGCTGACGGTGCCCGCGCGGGCGAGTTCGAGTTCGCGGCACAGCGTGCGGAAGGCGACGTTGGTCACCCCGGCCATCGGGGCGAGGACGACGGGACTGCGCAACAGAATCGACCCGATCCGCAACTCGGATCGGGTCGATTCGGTGTCGTGGTTTACGAGGTCGATGTTCCCACCAGCTGGTTCTTGGCGGCCTTCTTCTCCGCCATCTGGCGCAGCCGCTCCTCACGACGCTGCTTGGCGACCTCGAACTTGTCGACGGCCTCCTGCAGTTCCTCGACCAGCAGGCCGAGGTCGTCGCGCATCTTGGCGCTCTCGCCGTTGAAGTCCTCGCGCTCGAAGATCCGCCACTTCTTCAGCACCGGCATCACGATGTCCTCGAGGTGGATGCGCGGATCGTAGACACCGCCGGAGGCGATGGTGACCGCACGCCGCCGGAAGTCGGGGATCGTGTATCCGGGCATCTTGAAGTTGCGCAGCACCTTGTGCAGCGACTTCATCGCCTGGTCGGGTGCGATCTCGAAGCCGGCTTCGGACACGTCCCGGTAGAAGATCATGTGCAGGTTCTCGTCGGCCGAGACGCGCTGCAGCAGCTGATCGGCGATCGGGTCGTCACACGCCTTGCCGGTATTGCGGTGCGAGACGCGGGTGGCGAGCTCCTGGAACGTCACGTAGATGACCGAGTCGAACAGGCTCTCCGCGAACAGTTCGAGGCCGCCCTGCTGGTTCTGGCCGGGGGAGAAGCCGCGGGTCATCTGCTCGACACGCAGCATCTCCAGCTCGACGGGGTCGACGTTGCGGGTGACGACGAGGTAGTCGCGCAGCGCGATGCCGTGCCGGTTCTCCTCGGCGGTCCACCGGTTGACCCAGAAGCCCCACGGGCCGTCCATGCTGAAGTTCATCGCGATCTCGCGGTGGTAGGACGGCAGGTTGTCCTCGGTCAGCAGGTTCGTCAGCATCGCGACCCGCGCCACCTCGGAGAGCTTCGACTGCTCGATGTCCCAGTCCTGGCCGCCGAGGGCGTAGTAGTTCTTACCGTCGGACCACGGGATGAAGTCGTGGGGGTTCCAGTCCTTCTTCATCTTCATGTGCCGATTGACCAGGGGCTCGACGACGGGCTCCAGTTCGGTCAGAAGCTGCAGATCAGTCAGATCCTTGGCCATGACACCTCCGATATCTGTACCTCGTAGTTGCAGTCAATATATCTGTGTATGCCGGTGACATTCAAGTAGCCGCGCCGGATGTCACACCCTCTCGGCTGTGCCGATTCAGCGAGAAGCGCCGTGCAGCAGCAGCTCGGCGCAGTGGTCGATGAACTGCTCGCGGGTGGCGGAGAGCCGGCCGTCCAGGTACGCGGTGAACAGTGCAGTGAGTGCCCCGATGAGCCCGGTGGCAACCATGGCCTGGGTGGTGGGGTCGGTGATGCGGGTCAGGTTGTGCTGCAGCAACTCGATGAAATTCGGCATCCAGCGTGCTCCCGAGCGGGCCAGCACCGGCTCGGCCTCGGGCGCGAGCAGCAGCAGACGGCCGCGCGCAGGATCGTCGACCATCATCGCGACGAACCGCTCGACCGCATCGCGCATGCTCTCCGACTTCGCCAGTGACGCCATCGCGGCACTGCCCACCTCGTCGTAGATCGCGGCCACGTAGTCGTCGCGGTCGGTGAAGCTCTCGTAGAAATAGCGCTCGGTCAGACCCGCGGCGCGGCATGCGGCACGCACCGTGAGGTTAGGGCCGCCCGGGCTGCCGAGCAGCTCGATCCCGGCGATGATCAGATCGTCGCGGCGCAGGGCTGGGCGGTCCCGCACGGGGACGCCGGACCACCTGCCCCGTCGTTGACCGGACGACACAGTCCTCCTAGACTCCGTTTTGACAACGTATGTAGTCAGAATTGGGGTAGCGCGAACAGTGACTCAAGATACGTCCGCCACATGCCCGGTGACCAGCGAGTCCGGCGCCGACACCGCGGTCGGCGCCGGCTGTCCGGTGACCGACGGCTACGACGATGTGCCCGCCGCGCTGGGTCCCGACTCGCTGACGTGGAAGTACTTCGGACAGTGGACCGGCATGCTGCAGGGCCCGTGGGCGGGTTCGATGCAGAACATGCACCCGCAGCTCGGCGCCGCGGTGCAGCAGCATTCGATCTTCTTCCTCGAGCGGATGCCCCGGCTGTTCCGGTCGGTCTATCCCATCGGCGGAGTGGTGTTCGACGGCGACCGGGCGCCGCGCACCGGAGCGCAGGTCCGCGACTATCACATCGGCATCAAGGGCGTCGACGACCAGGGCCGGCGGTACAGCGCGCTGAATCCCGACGTCTTCTACTGGGCGCACGCCACCTTCTTCAAATCCACTCTGCTGGCGGCCGAATGGGTCGGCGGCGGACTGACCGACGCGCAGAAGCGCCAACTGTTCGACGAGCACCTCACGTGGTACCGCATGTACGGGATGAGCATGCGGCCGGTACCCGCCACCTGGGAGGACTTCGAGCGGTACTGGGATCACATGTGCCGCAACGTACTCGAGGACAACTGGGCCGCGCGCGAGGTCATGGACCTTTCCACGATGCCGAAACACCCGTCGCTCGACTGGCTTCCGGACTGGTTGTGGCAGCTCAACATCGCCGTGATGCAGCGCTTCTTCAACTTCGCCACCGTCGGTCTCTACGACCCGCCGGTGCGTGAGCTCATGGGCTATTCGTGGTCGCCCCGGCAGGAGCGGTTACACGCGCTCTTCGGTCAGGCGGTGTACCTGACCACCCGCCTGATGCCCCGGCGGATGCTGATGCATCCGCGCAAACGTTCGGCATGGGACCGGACGCACGGCCGCCTGCCTGCCGACGCGCCGCTGGTGGAGACCCCGGCGCGCAACCTTCCGCCGGTCGAATACCGCGACGACCCGCACTTCTACTGTCCGAAGGTCTGACACGCGTAGGTTCGACTCTGTGCTGGGCAAACTGGCCGTCGCGCCACTGCTGATGATCCTCGCGGCCGGCGCCACCGGCAGCGCCGCCGCCGAACCCGGGGGCGACGCGTCGGCGCAACGCATCGTGGTCAGTGCGCCGGAGCCGGATTCGCCGGTCGGCGAACTCACGACCTACGAACGCGTCGACGGCCGCTGGCAGATGGTGCTGGGCCCGACCCCGGCAGATCTCGGCCGGCTCGGGGTGGGCGCCCCGGCCGACGACGTGTTCCGGACCCCGGTGGGCACGTTCCCGCTGGGGCAGGCGTTCGGACGCAGCGACAACCCCGGCACCCGCATGCCGTATTTCGTCGCGACCGACGAGGACTGGTGGGACGAGGACGTGGATTCGCCGACGTACAACACCCACGTGCACGCCGCGGAGATCGACTCCGAGGACGCGGAGAACCTCTACGACTCCGGGGAGATCTACGACTACGCGGTGCTGATCGACCACAATCCGGAGCGGGTGCCGGGCCGCTCAGCGGGGATCTTCCTGCACGTGACCGACGGCGAACCGACGTGGGGATGCGTTGCGATCGGGCGCGATCAGATGCGGTCGGTGCTGCAGTGGCTCGATCCGGCGCAGCACCCGGAGATCACCATCGGGGTCGGGCTGGCGGGGCCTGCGTGACACAGGCGCCGACGGACCAGGCGGCGGGTGGGAAGCGGCCGTAGATGCCGTGCGGATCGCCCGCCAACGTCAGCTGGTGTTCGTAGTCGGCGCGGGCGCGTAGTCCGGCGTCGCGGATGACGGCTGCCCGTCTGCGCCGGCGGATCGTGAGGGCGACGGCCGCTGCGGTGACGAGGATCACCGCCGGGTACCAGCCGAGCCACAACCACCAGAGCGCCACCGCGGCAGCCGTCGCCGCAAGGACGGGATGGCGCCGGTACCAGTGACGTCGCTGCGATCGTGAGCTTTGCATCGACGACGATCCTACGAGGGGCTCGCCGCGGCCGCGTCAGGTTTGCAACGGGGCCGTTGCGGATAGCTTGGAGAGCATGCACGCGCCGGAGGTTCTGGGCGGTCGCTACGAGCTACGAGGCATTCTCGGCCGTGGTGGCATGGCCGAGGTGCGTGACGCCTGGGACTTGCGGCTCGGCCGGCCCGTGGCGGTCAAACTGCTCTATCCGTCGGTGAGCGAGCAGCCCGACACCCGCCGCCGCTTCGCCACCGAGGCGCGCGCCGCCGCAGTCGTGGCGCACCCCCACGTCGTCGCGGTGCATGACACCGGAATTCACCGCGGCAGGCATTACATCGTGCTCGAACGCCTTCCGGGCCGCAATGTGGCCGACGCGCTGGCGCGTGGTGGCCCGATGCCGGCGCAGCACGTGCGGGGCGTGCTGCGCGACGTGCTGGACGCGCTGGGCGCCGCCCACGCCCGCGGCGTCCTGCATCGCGACATCAAGCCGGCCAACCTGCTCTACACGTGGTTCGGCACCGTGAAGGTCGCCGACTTCGGGGTGGCCAAGAGCGCTGACAGTCCACAGACGCTGACGAACCGCGTCTTCGGGACGATGGCCTACCTGCCGGCCGACCGAATCGCCGGCCGGCCCGCGGTGCCGAGTGACGATCTCTACGCGCTCGGCGTGGTGGCCTACGAGGCACTGACCGGCCGCCGGGCCTATCCCCAGGAGAGCCTGACCGGATTGGCCGATGCGATCGCGGCCGGCGCGGTGACACCGCTGTCGGTGCTGCGACCCGACCTCGATCCGGCGCTGGTGGCCACCGTGGAGCGCGCGATGTCACCGGATCCCCGGTGGCGCTTCGCGACGGCCGAGCAGATGCGGGCGTGTCTGGACGGGCAGGCTATCGGGATGAGCGGGGCGCCGCAGCGCGCGGTCGCGGTGCTGGCCGGGGTGGCGGCGGTGCTCGCCGTGCTGGTCGCGGCCATCGTGATTATCACGCTGTGAGCTGCGAGTTCGTACTGGTGCCCCCACCAGGGCTCGAACCTGGGACCTGCGGATTAAAAGTCCGTAGCTCTACCGACTGAGCTATAGGGGCGTGGCTTGTGTGCCTGCAAAAGGATACTGCGGGGGTGGCCGTTTGAGGATTCGGGTGTCGGTACCCTAAGCTATCGAAGCTCCCAACGAACGTTGTTGCGAGTGCCCCGGAGGAATTCGGACTTGGCCCCCATCGTCTAGTGGCCTAGGACGCCGCCCTTTCACGGCGGTAGCACGGGTTCGAATCCCGTTGGGGGTACACGCAACGCGGCTTGTCGGGTTGCACACAGTAAGGCCCTGTGGCGCAGTTGGTTAGCGCGCCGCCCTGTCACGGCGGAGGTCGCGGGTTCGAGTCCCGTCAGGGTCGCCGTATTGGCGAGGTTCGTCGGCGTGAGTCGGTGGCCTTCCGGCCAGGTAGCTCAGTTGGTACGAGCGTCCGCCTGAAAAGCGGAAGGTCGCCGGTTCGATCCCGGCCCTGGCCACCATGAACATCCGTGGTGCAGTCGCAGCGGTCGCCGCCGGTCTGGCGGTGACCCTCGTCCCTGGCATCCCGCCTGTCGCGTCGGCGCAACCCACCTACACCGTGACCGATCTCGTCGACGCCGCGGTGCGCCGCCTGCAGATCGCCGAGCCGGTCGCGGCCAACAAGTTCCACACCCGCACCCCGATCGTCGATGCCGCACGCGAGCAGCAGGTGCTCGACGCGGTCGCCGGTCAGGCCCGTGACTTCCAGATCGATCCGGCCTACGTGCAGACCGCTTTCCGCGACCAGCTCGACGCCACCGTGGGCATCGAGTACCAGCGGCTGGCGCAGTGGACGTTCGATCCGGCCGCCGCACCGGCCGATGCGCCCGACCTGGCCTCGTCGCGCGACATCATCGACGCGCTCAACCGCGAGATGGTGACGCTGATGGCCGAGGAGTGGCCAAAGCTGCACTCCCCGCAATGCCCCGCCGAGCTCGATGCCGCGAAGTCATCGGTGGCGACGTCGCGTGGCCTCGATCCGCTGTACCGGCAGGCGCTGGATCTCGCCACCCGCAACTACTGCCGCTGACATGAGCGACTTCCGCCAGCGCCTGCTCGACGGCCTGGAAGCCTCGATCGCCGAGCAGGGCTACGCCAAGACCACGGTCGCCGAGATCGTGCGTAGGGCCCGGACGTCGCGGCGCACGTTCTACGAGCATTTCACCAGCCGCGACGAGTGCTTCGTCGCGCTGCTCACCGAGGCCAACGCTGATCAGATACGGCAGATCCGCGCGGCCGTCGATCCCGCAGCGCCATGGCAGAAGCAGGTCCGCCAGGCCATCGAGGCGTGGATCGCCTCCGCTGAGGCGCGATCGGCGTTGATGCTGAGCTGGATTCGTGACGTACCGGCGTTGGGCCCCGCAGCACGGGGGTTGCAGCGTGACGCGCTGGACCACTTCATCGACATGGTCGACGCGCTGAGTGACAGCGCCGAATTCCGTTCGGCCGGTATCGGTCCCGTGCCCCGGCGGCGCATCGTCATGCTGCTCGGCGGGCTGAGGGAATTGACCGCGATCACCGTCGAAGAGGGCGGGCGGCTCAGCGATGTCACCGACGAGGCAGTGGAGGCGTCCATCGCCCTGGTGGGCTTCCGGGATCAGCGCGACGCTCTGGCCCGCTCGTAGAGCGTCGGATCGTGCGAGCACACGATCATCAGGTCGGGTTCGTTGCGGCGGTGTAGTTCGACGAGCCGGGAGTGGTTGTCCACCACCTGTTTCCAATTTCCCGCAACAGCTCGCTCGAACGCCGTCAGCGCAGGTACCCGCGGGTTCTCGTCGAGCGTGCCGGACTGGAAGAACGCATCTCCGGCGTGGAGTATCCACCGGTCGCCGGCGTCGACAGCGACGCACGCATGCCCGCGAGTGTGGCCGGGCAGGGAGATGAACACGAATCCGGGGCCGATCGCCGTGAGCTCCCTGGCGGCGGCGAACCCCCGCCACGCCTCACCCGTGATGTCGTACTGGACCAGGTGAGGGCCGTGTGCCCACTGCTCGGCGCGGTATCGGATCCGGTCGGGCAGCGCGGGCGAGCTCATCGCCTGAGCCACCTCAGCCGCGGTGACGTGAATCTGGGCGTCGGGGAAGTCGGCCAGCCCGCCGATGTGATCGGCGTCGAAATGCGTGGTGATGATGTGCCGCACGTCGGAGCGGTGGAAGCCGAGCGCCTCGACCTGACGCACAGCTGATTCGGCCACGTCGAAGGACGGCCGGAAGAAGTATCGCCGAAAAGGGCCGAAGCGGGCCGGGCTCATGCAGTCCTGCGTGCCGAACCCCGTGTCGACGAGCACCAGCCCGTTGTCCGCCTCGACCAGCAGCACATGACACACGAGACTGCCCGCACCCCAGGGCCGCATCGTGCCGCAGTTCAGATGATGGACCTTCACCAGCCGTCGCCCCCGCGTCGTCAGCAATGTCAAATTTTCACACTGTCGTGACACCCTAACCTCTACGCACCACTGGGCAGTGGCAGCAGTTGTGGTCGGGCTGCGGCGGGTCGCGGGTGCGGTACGTTACCGAGATGGTCCGCCCTGCCCAGACGGCGCGCAGCGAGCGCACCCGGGAGGCGCTCCGCCAGGCCGCGGCCGTCCGTTTCCTGGCCCAGGGAGTCGAGGAGACGTCGGCCGAGCAGATCGCCGCCGATGCGGGTGTTTCGTTGCGGACGTTCTACCGGCACTTCTCGTCGAAACACGATCTGCTCTTCGCCGACTACGACGCGGGCCTGCACTGGTTCCGTGCGGCGCTGTCCGCGCGATCCCCGGACGAGCCGATCATCGAGTCGGTGCAATGCGCGATTTCGGCTGCCCCGTACGATGATTCGGCTGTCACCCGGATCGCTGCGATGCGCAGCCAGGACCTCGACCCCGGTCGGATCGTGCGGCACATCCGGCAGGTGGAGGCGGATTTCGCCGAGGCCATCGAGGAGCGGATGGCTGCCAAGGATCCGCCCGCGCCCGGCACCGAGGAGCGGATGCGCATCACGGTGACGGCGCGCTGCATCGCTGCGGCGGTGTTCGGCGCGATGGAGGTCTGGATGTTGGGGGAGGACCGTTCGCTGCCCGAGTTGGACAGGCTGTGCCGCCAGGCGTTGACGCTGCTTCAGGACGGGGTCGGCAACCCCAGCTGAACCCAGGTTTCGTCAATATTGACAAAACCTGACGGTGCGTGTCAGCCTCGGGCGATGACGGATTTCGACGCGATCGTCGTCGGCGCGGGCCACAACGGGCTGACTGCCGCCGCCCTGCTGCAACGCGCCGGCCTGCGCACACTGTGTGTGGAAGCCAAGCTCTACCCCGGCGGCATGGCCTCGACAGTCGAGCTCTTCGACGGCTTCCGCTTCGAGATCGCCGGTTCGGTGCAGGTGCCCACCTCGGCCGTGGTCAGTGAGGCGCTGGGGCTCGATGCCCTGCCCACGGTCGACCTGGATGTGATGAGCGTGCAACTGCGGGGCATCGGCGACGACCCGGTCATCTACTACACCGATCCGATGAAATTGCTGACCCACCTCAACGAGGTGCACGGCGCCGAGGCCGTCAACGGTATGGCCGGCCTGATGGCGTGGTGCCAGGCGCCGATGCGCGCCCTGGGTCGTTTCGACGCAGCCCGCCCGCCGAAGACGCTCGACGAGATGTCCGCCTGTGCGACAAACGAATTCGAGCGCCAGGCGATCAGCGACATCCTGTTCGGCTCGGTCAGCGACGTGCTGGACCGCCACCTGCCCGACCGGGAGAAGCACGGTGCGTTGCGCGGCATGCTTGCCTTCCTGGCCGTCAACACCACTTTTCGCGGTCCCGAGACACCCGGCAGCGCCGCCGCTCTGGCGTTCGGGCTGGCGGTACCCGACGAGAATGCCACGCTGATCAAGAAATTCCGGGGTGGCATGGGCGCGGTCACCGACCATCTGCTGACCTTGTTCACCGATGCGGGCGGTGAACTGCGGTTGCGCAGCAAGGTCGCCGAGGTGCTCACCGCCGACGGCCGCGTGGGCGGGGTCCGGCTGGAGGACGGCTCGACATTCACCGCTCCGGTCGTCGTCTCCACCCTGGCCCCCGACCTGACGGTCAACGGTCTGCTGGACCACGCTGCGGTACCCGCCGACATCAAAGAGCGCTACGCCCGCATCGACCACCGTGGCAGTTATCTGCAGATGCATTTCGCCCTCGACGGACCGCTGACGTTCGCGGCTCCCTACGGGCAGCTCGACGATCCCGAATACCAGTCGGCCATCGGCATTTTCAGCACCCCCGAGGAACTGCAGCGGCAGTGGGAGGACGCGAAACGGGGGATCGTGCCCGCGGATCCGGCGATGGCACTGCAGGTCCCCTCGGCCAACGATCCGAGCCTGGCGCCGCCGGGCAAGCATGCGGTGTCAGCGTTCTCGCTGTGGTTCCCGCTCGGAGACGAGACCGCGAGCTACGGCGACCGCAAGGCAGAGATGGGGCGGCGAGTGATCGAGAAGATCACGCGACTGGTTCCCGATTTCGAGAAGCTGATCCTCCGCCATACGACGTTCACCCCCAAACACATGGGCACGATGTTCGGCGCGCCAGGCGGGGACTACTGCCACGGACTGATCCACCCGGAACAGATGGGCCCGAACCGGCCAGGACCCAAAGGTCATGTCGGTCAACCGCTTCCGGTCGACGGCCTCTACCTCGCCGGGGCCGGCTGCCATGGCGGGCCCGGTATCACCTTCATCCCGGGTTACAACGCCGCCCAAGAGGTGCTTGCTCGGGACTGACCTACGTCGCCGGTGCCGGACCTCCCGACGTCGCACCGCCCTCGTCGGACCAGTCGGCCCGGTCGTCGGAACCCTTGGACGGATCGCTCATCACGTCGTCGTCGGCATTGTCTGCGCCGGAATCGGTGTCAGTGGTGCGGGGATCTGTGCTCACCAGTCAGGACTACCCGGCTGCGGGAATTCCATTCACCCGCGACGCGCCTGCAGCTGAGCCATCCAGTCCGCGGGCACGCGCCCCCGCGGACCCGGCACCGTCTCGTCGACCGGCCGGCTCTGCGGCGCGGCGAGCTCCGGTCCGTCGTAGTACGCCTCGGTCGAATAGTCCCAGAACCAGTCCTCGCCCGGCTCGAACGAGCGGATGATCGGGTGGCCGCTCGCGCGCCAGTGGGCGGCTGCATGCCGCTGCGGCGAGTCGTCACAGCAGCCGATGTGACCGCATGCGGCGCACCGGCGCAGATGCACCCACCAGCCGCCCGCGGCATCGCACTCGACGCAACCGGTACCGCTCGGAGGCGCCGCGGGGTCGATGTCACTGCTCACATCGACGAGCCTACGGGCCTCCTCGGAGGATCTCGATACGAACGGGACCTCCCGTGCTCTATGGTTCCGCCATGGCCACGAAGGATTCTCGCGAAGTCGTCATCGAAGCAACGCCGGAACAGATCCTCGACGTCATCGCCGATGTCGAGGCGACCCCGACGTGGTCGCCGCAGTACGAGAAGGCCGAGGTGTTGGAGCGGTTCGACAACGGCAGGCCCAAGCAGGTCAAGATGACCGTCAAGGCCGCCGGACTGACCGACGAGCAGGTCATCGAATACTCCTGGGACGAGCGAAAAGTCAGCTGGACGCTGGTGAAGGCCGGCCAGATCAAGGCGCAGGACGCCAGCTACACGCTGACCCCGGAGGGCGACAAGACCCGCGTGCGTTTCGACATCGCACTCGACCTGTCTGTGCCGCTGCCCGGCTTCATCGTGAAGCGCACCATCAAGGGCGGCGTCGAAACGGCCACCGAGGGCCTGCGCAAGCAGGTGCTCAAAGTCATCAGAGGTTAGGCGAGCCGGTCGAGCGCATCGGGCTCGGCGATCGTCAGCACGGCGTCGACGATGTTCGGCTCGGCTTGCAACCTGTTCTCCAGGTCGCGCAGGGTATCGGCGATCCGCGACTCCACGGCATCACCCACGAGGTCGACGCTGGCCACCAGGAACAGCTGCTTGGGCCCGACGAACACCAGCCGGATGAAGCGCACGGAGGCCACCTCCGGCATCCGCTCCAGCTGGGCGATCGCAGCCTGCCGCAGTTGTGGGCTGGCTGATTCGCCGACCAGGAATCGTCGATTGCGGTCGATCAGGATCACCGCGACCACGCCGAGCAGCAGGCCCACCAGGATGGAGCCGATCGCGTCCCAGATCGCATCGCCGGTGAGCTGGTGCAGGCCGATGCCGAGTAGCGCTATCACGATCCCGATCAGTGCCGCGGTGTCCTCGGCGAACACCGCGCGGGTGGTGGGGTCGGAGGTGTCGAGCACGTGGGAGAGCAGTTCCCGGTCGTATTCGTCGGCCTCGGAGCGCAGTTGCCGGAATGCCTGCAGCAGTGAGGAACCCTCGAGGACGAACGCGACACCGAGCACGATGTAGGCCACCAGATAGTTCTCCGGGCCAGACTCGCCGTGGATGATCTCGGTGATGCCGTGCCAGACCGACACCGTTCCGCCGACGACGAAGAGCCCCACCGCGGCGAGCAGCGACCAGACGTAGGCTTCGCGGCCGTAGCCCAGTGGCCGCTCGCTGTCCGGCGGACGGGCACTGCGCCGATTGGCGACGATCAAGAAGCACTGGTTCGCGGTGTCGGCCCAGGAGTGAGTGGCCTCGGCCGTCATCGACGCCGATCCGGAGATGACGGCGGCGACGGTCTTGGCGACGGCGACGGCGAAGTTCGCGGCGAGCGCGACGACCACCGTCAGCGTGCTCTCCCCACCGCTGGGCGAGTCGAGCTGTGCCTCGGAGGACGCAGGGTCGGGCCCAGAGATGGACGCAGCGCTCATGGCTGCGTTACTTCCCCGCCGCCGAAGTGCACAAACGTGGCGGTCCGCGCCAAATTAAGAACCGTCACAAAATTAGCTGGGCATTACCCTGCGTCTGTTCGGAACCACCGTTATCCTTTGCCGCATGGCTGTCCGTGCTTCCAGTGAGGTGGTGATCGAGGCGCCGCCGGAGGTAATCCTCGACGCGCTGGCCGACATCGAGGCGGTCGCATCCTGGTCGTCGTTGCACAAGGCCGCCGAGGTCGTCGACCGCCACCCCGATGGCCGGCCGCACCACGTCAAGGCGACGGTCAAGATCATGGGGATGAGCGACAAGGAGCTCCTGGAGTACCACTGGGGCGACGACTGGGTGGTGTGGGACGCCCAACGCACGTCACGGCAGCGCTGCCAGCACGGCGAGTACAACCTGGTGCAGGAGGGGGAGGAGCGCACCCGGGTCCGCTTCGACCTGATCCTCGATCTCGCCGCGCCCTACCCGGCATTTCTGGTCAAACGCGCCAAGCGGATGGTCCTCGACGTCGCGCTGGAGAACCTGCGGCAGCGGGTGATGGCCGGCACTCGCTGAGCCGCAACCTCTAGCGTCACGGTGAGTTGTTCGGAGCCGGTTGGAATCGGTGGGCCTGCGCGCTGGTTGCTCGCCATGTGACCACTGGAGTAGTGCTGTTCGCGCGGGCCGAGACGAGCAACGCTGTGGACGACATCGTCGACCAAGCGCGCCGCGCCCATCAACTCGGCACACGGGGCGTCTGGGTCGCCCAGCAGTTCGACCACGACGCCATCGCGCTGTCCGGCCTCGTCGGTGCCGCGGTCCCCGGGCTCGGGGTGGGCACCTCTGTGGTGCCGTTCAACCCTCGCCATCCCCTGACAGTGGCCTCCCAGGCGCAGACCGCACAGGCCGCCGCGCACGGCAACTTCAGTCTCGGACTCGGTCTCGGCGCGCACGAACCCGAGCGGATCGCCTACGGCACGTCGTGGCCCGACACCATCGCCCGGTTGCGCGAGTACCTCACGATTCTGCGATCCGTCTTCCACGCCGGCGGCGTCGACTTCCACGGCGAGCAGTACACGGCGGCCCCGGAGTGGCCGACCACGCTGGCGGGCGGCACCCCGGTGCCCGTCTACGTGGCGGCGATGGGCCCGAAGGCTCTGACGGCAACGGGTGAACTCGCCGACGGCACCCTGCCGTATCTGGCCGGTCCCCGGACCATCGCGGAGTTCATCGAGCCGACGATCGCCCGGGTCGCCGCGAAAGCCGGACGCTCACGGCCGCGCATCATCGCGTTCGTGCCGGCGCAGGTCACCTCGGGCGTCGACGCCGCCCGGGACGCAGCCGACGAGCAGCTCGCCTTCTACGCGGCCATCCCGTCGTACCAGAAAGTGATCGCACGTGAAGGCATTGCCAATCTGTCGGAGCTCGCCGCTATCGGCGACGAGGAAACGGTGCTGCGGTCGTTGCGGCGCTACCTCGACGCAGGTGCCACCGACGTGGTGCTCAGCCCGTTGAACCGGGACCAGCCCGACGAGAGGCTGTGGGAGCTAGCCGCGTCGCTCTAACGTCCCGAGTCTGCGGATCGCCTCGTCCAGGGTCTGCTCCCGTTTGCAGAATGCGAAGCGCACCAGCGGATTCCAGTCCCCGGCGTGCGATGCCGCGGGGTCGCAGAACGCCGACATCGGAATGGCCGCCACCCCCACCTGCTCGATCAACTGGGTGCAGAACGCCCGTCCGTCGTCGAATCCGAGGGGGCGCGGGTCGGCGGTCAGGAAGTAGGTTCCGACGCTGTCGTACACGTCGAAGCCGATGTCGCGCAGCGCGGCGGCCAGCCGGTCACGCCGTGATTCGAACGAACGGCACAGTGCGTCCACCCACTCGTCACCGGTGTCGAGCGCCGCGGCGACAGCAGGCTGGAACGGCGCCCCGCCCACGTAGGTCAGGTACTGCTTGGCCGCCCGCAGCCCCGCGATCAGGTGGCGCGGCCCGCAGGCCCAGCCGATCTTCCAGCCCGTGACGTTGAACATCTTGCCGGCGCTGGAAATCGTGATCGTGCGCTCGGCCATGCCCGGGTAGCCGGCCAGCGGTCGGTGCCGATGCCCGTCGAAGGTGAGGTGTTCGTACACCTCATCGGTGATCACCAGCAGGTCGGCCGCGACGGCGAATTCGGCGAGGGCCCGCAGTTCGTCGTCGCCGGCCACCGAACCGGTCGGGTTGTGCGGCGAATTCACGATGATGGCAGCGGTTTTCGGGGTGACGGCCGCGCGGAGCGCCGCCACGTCGATGGTGAAGCGCCCGCCGTCGCGGCGCATCGGCACCGCCCGCCGGTGGCATCCGGCCATCGCGACGACGGGGGAGTAGGAGTCGTAGAACGGTTCGATGAGCAGGATCTCCGAGCCGGGCTCGACGAGCCCGAGTACCGCGGCGGCGATCGCCTCCGTGGCGCCGGCGGTCACCAGGACCTCGGTGTCGGGGTCGTAGGAGATTCCGTACCGGCGTTCGCGCTGCGCGGCGATCGCCTGGCGCAGCGGCGCGATGCCCAGGCCGGGCGGGTACTGGTTCACGCCATCGGCGATCGCCTGCTGGGCGGTCGCGAGCATGTCCGGCGGACCGGCCTCGTCCGGGAAACCCTGACCGAGGTTGACCGCGTCGAGTTCGGCGGCACGCGCGGACATCTCGGCGAAGATCGTCACCGCGTAGGGGCGCAGCCGGCCAACAGTCATGACCCCGAGGCTAGTTGCCGCCCCCCGCGACTGTGCGAACTCATCCGCTTCGCTCGGCCAGTCGCGGATGACATCGCACAGTCGCGAGCGCCGTCAGAGGTGTTTCGGCGGGCGTACCGGCTGCTCGGGCCACGCGGCGAGGTCGGCCGCTGCGGCGGCTGTCGCGTCGAGGAATCGGCGCAGCAGCCCGTCGGGATCGTCCGATGTCCGGACAGTGCGGTAGGGCAGCACGAACTCGCCGAGTCCGGTGTCGAAGGATGCGCCCTCGACGCCGAGATCGGACGTGTCGTAGCCGTCAGGCTGCGGGTAGGCGTAGGCGTAGAAGATGCCTTCCTCTGCGCCGCCCGGCCAGTAGCCGGCGCTGGCGACCTCGGCGTTGTACGCCTCGGTCATCACCCAGTCCGGGCAGTTCGGCACGCCACCCGGGTGCGGCGGCGCCTGTCGGCCCGAGAAGCGCGTCACGGCCAGGTCGAAGGCACCCCAGAAGAAGTGCACGGGGCTGCTCTTGCCGGTGAAGTCCGCGCGGTAGTCGGTCATCACACGGTCGGCGCTGACCAGTGAGGTGAAGAAGTCGGTCACCGCCGCCGCGTCGTAGCTGGCGTGCTCGGTGTCCTCGGCGAACGGGGTGGCGTGCTGCAGCTCCACAGGAGTCGGGCTGATCGGCACGTCGATGCCCAGGTCGTCGAGATGGGCGCGGAACTCGGCGTGGAAGTCGGCCACGCTGCGCGGCTGCAGCGCCATGGTGCGCGACCTGCCGTCGGTCACCCGGATGCGCAGCACATGCTCGACGAAGTCGAAGCTGACATCGAAAGCCGTTCCCTGCCAACGCATCAGCGAGGTGGTCAAGCCTCGGGCGTCGACGTAGAACACCGAGTTCCACCAGTGGTTGACCGTCGGCGTGGCCGCCAACTTCACCTTGCCGACGATCTGGGTCCACAGATGGACCGTGTCTCGAGTGTCCTGCCAGTCCGCCACCACCAGTGCCGGCCAGCCGTTCGCATGTGTCATGTGACCATCATCGTCGACAGTGGGCGGGAATGGATCCGACTCCGCTCGCGCTGTAGAGCAGCATGACGTTCACTCTCGGCGCGGACGCGGCGCTGCGCAAGCCCCTTCAGATCGGTGCCCTCTCGACCGAGAACCGGCTCTTCATGGCGCCGCTGACCAGGTCGCGGGCCGATGCAGACGGCACGCCGTCAGCGCTGGCTGCGGAGTATTACGCGCAGCGGGCGCAGGCCGGCCTGATCATCAGCGAGGCCACTGCGGTCTGCGAGCAGGCCAACGGCGCGTACATGAACACGCCGGGCATCTACACCGATCGCCAGCAGGACCGCTGGGCCGACATCGCGTCGGCGGTGCACCGCGCGGGCGGCAAGATGTTCGTGCAGCTCTGGCATGTGGGCCGGATGGCGCATCCGGAGATCAGCGGCTTCGAAGCGGTGGCGCCGTCGCCGATCGCGGCCGACATGGTGACGCACACGCCGACCGGCAAGAAGCCGCTGCCCGTGCCGCGGGCGCTCACGGCGGACGAGATCACCTCCATCGTCGGGCAATTCCGCTTCGCTGCTCGCCGGGCTGTCGACGCCGGCATGGACGGGGTCGAAATCCATTCCGCCAACGGATATCTGCTGCACGAGTTCCTCTCCGACGTCGTCAATGCGCGCACCGATGCCTACGGCGGCTCCCCGCAGAATCGGGCCCGCTTCGCCGCTGAGGTCGTCGAGGCCGTCGCGGACGAGATCGGTGCCGAGCGCGTCGGGCTGCGCATCTCTCCCGGGAACACCGCCGGCGACATGTCGGAGGTCGACCAGGTCAGCGCCTATGAGGCGCTGTTGTGCCGGATCAAGTCGCTCCACATCGGTTACCTGCACATCGTCGCCGAGCCGTCGTCCGAGTCCTTCGCGGAGCTGCGCACCCAGTGGGAGGGCACCCTGGTGCTGAACACTCCGCGCACGGTGGACAGCGACATCGAGACGCTGGAGAACCTGGCCAAGTGGGGCGTGATCAGTGCCGCCGCCGTCGGGCGGGCGTTCCTCGCCAATCCCGATCTGGTGACGCGCCTGGAATCGGGTGCCGAGCTGAACGAGCCCGACGTGGCGACGTTCTACGCACCCGGACCCGCGGGGTACATCGACTACCCGACGTTGGATGAACTGGCTGCGGCGCAGCCGGCGTGATTCGCGGTCGCGGGCAACCTAGGTGGCGAACAGCCGGGCCGTCCGAGCTTCGTGGCGCATACCGCTGATCTCCATGGTGGGCGCGGTGCTCCAGACGTCGTCGATATCGCGTAGGCACGCCTGCTCGACGAGATCGGCGATGAGGGGGACGCTGCGGGCCTGAATCCGTTGACTGGCCAACGGTCCGAGCCGTCCCAGCCGGACCGCCGCGCTCAACATGGAGGCCAGCTGAGTTCTCAGCGAGCCCATCACCGAGGTGCCCTGCGCAACGCCGAGCTGTGCCTGGAGAGCTCCTTCGACGACGGCGTTGTGGGCCGGCGTCGTGCCCGTCAGCACCGCGTCGAGGTAGTCGGACCCGGTGGCCAAGCCCGTGGCGTGTGCTGCCGCGGCCAGCTGTCTTCCCGTCGACGTCGACGCGGTGCGCGCGTTGTCGGACAACTTGTAGGAGTCGAGGAGCCGATCCAAGGCGAGGAGCCGCCGATCGATCGCGTGGGCGCGCCACGCCGCTGCGGCGAACGTCGCGTCCAGCGGCGCATAACTGTCGGCGAGGTAGCTCAGTACCGCGTCGGCGATGTCGTCGGGTCCGGCATCGGGCCGCTCGGTCAGCCATTCCTCCAGTCCGTGACTGTGTACCATGCGGCCCGCCGGAAATGCGCTGTCGTGCAGCTGCATCCAGAGTGCAAGCGCAATCGAGGACTCAGTGATGATGGCCGGCACGGGTGCTCGATGACGTCCGTGACCACCCGAGGGCGGCCAACGGGACAGGTGCGACGGTACCGATGATCCCGAGCTCGGCAAGGAGTTCGACCGCGGCCTTCTCGCTGGTGAACAGGGGGGCTGCGACGCTGCTTCCGGAGACGTCGATCGGAGCGTGCTGGTTTCCCAGGAGATAACCCAGCAAGAGCATCCGGCGCGCGCCGTCGGAGTCGGCGTGGTCGTCGAACCGGGCGGTGACGGCCGGTTCGGCGGGCCGGCGCACCACCACGATGGATGTCCCGTCATCGGCGATCACGGCGCCGTCTCGCAGGAAGGACCCCCGCGGCAATGTGATTCGGACCTGCAGCCCGGTGTCGGTGGTCGCCACCTGGCGGTGCTTGCCGGCATCCCCCCACCCGATGTCGACGTGGTGGCGCACGCGGCCGTCGAACCGGGCGTCGTCGGCATCGCCGAGGTCGGTCACCGCGTTCACGCCGCCCGCCTGGGCGTCGATGCGGGTGACCTCGACCAGGCCCGGCACGCAGCGAACAGCCGCTCACGGACACCGGTCAGCGCCGGGGCGTGCGGTGTCCCCACGCGCGCGACGACTCCGATATCGCCGGGCAGAGCGCTCGCGCCGCCGCGGCAGTCGCCGAGCGCCCGTCTGATGTCCTGCAACAGCGTGCCGGCCGGACGGCCCGGAGCCACAGCGACGAACGTTGCGAGATAGTCGTCCTCGATCAACGGTCCGCCCCTGCCGTCGAGCGGCTCTACGACCTGCCTGTCGCGGGCGACTGGGCTGCCGTCGACGCTGATGACGAACGCACTGTCGTAGCGCGCGAAGCCGAACCGCTCGCCGTGGGCGATCCGTCCGGCAGCGACGGCCTCCCATCCGAGATAGAGACCACCGGTGGCGACGTCGACCCGGAGCTGTTGGGAGAACGTGGAATCGGCGTGCGGGATCACCGTACCGGGGCGGTACTCCAGGTGCGCCTCGGCCTCGACGGTGAACGTCAGGCGGTGCTGTGCGCCCGGTCCGTCACCGGCGAAGACCTGGGTGGCCGCCTGGGTGATCAGGTGCAGTTCGGTACCGGTGTCGCACCGCACCGCGGTCGCCAGTTCGTCGTCGGAGAAGGTTCCGCCGCTGGGGCTTTGCACGCACAATGTCGCTGCTCCCGGTCGGTCCGGATCGCAGTTCAGTGGTGTGGTGACCCGCTGCGGATACCGCTGATGCAGTCGTCGTGCGCGGGTTCGTCCGGCGGTGTCGGCGACGACGTGCACGTCGAGGGTGCCGGGGCGGATCGTCGTCATCTCATCCCCGCGGTCAGCATCGCGCCCTCGATGACGTGCTCGGTCAGCTGGGCGAGTCCCTGACCGGAGTGCAGATCGGTGAACACGGTGGGCTTGACGGGGCGGGCCACGGCGCAGTCCCGCCGCATCGAGTCCAGGTCGGCGCCGACCCGCGGCGCCAGATCGATCTTGTTGACGACCAGGAGGTCCGCCTGCAGCAGACCGATGCCCTTCTTGCGCGGGATGTCATCGCCGCCCGCGGTGTCGATCACGAAGATCCAGTAGTCCACCAGGTCCGAGGTGAACGTCGCGGCCAGGTTGTCGCCGCCCGATTCGATCAAGATGACGTCGAGGTCGTCGAACATACGGCATAGTCGTTGTGCCGCAGCCAGATTAGCGGATGGGTCCTCACGGATCGCCGTGTGCGGGCACGCGCCGGTCTCGACCGCCAGAACACGTTCGGGATCGATGACACCGCTGCGCCGCACCCTCTGGGCGTCCTCATCGGTGACGAGGTCATTGGTGATGACCGCGACGCTGAGACCGGCGCGGATCAGTTCCGGCACCAGGGACTCGACAAGGCGGGTCTTGCCCGATCCGACCGGTCCGCCGATACCGAGGCGTACAACATCGGCCACGTCTGAGCTCCTTGTCACTTGAGGGTGTACCGGCGGCCCAACGGCACCCGGGTCATCGGTTCGCTCACACATGGCTGACCGTCCACGATCACGCGGTAGGTGTCGGGCTCGATGGTGATGTCGGGTAGGTAATCGTTGTGCAGCAGATCCGCTTTGGTCAGAGCACGGGCACCACGGCACGCCACGAGCCGGGTGGCCAGGCCCAGACGCTCGGCCAACCCGCCCTCTGCAGCGGCGCCGGCGACGAAGTTCACCGAGACATCCGCGGGAGCGCGGCCGAACGCCGCCCACTGAGGCCGGTAGCGCAGCGGTTCGCACGTCATCAGCGATGCGTTGGCCTCGCCCATCACCGACCACGCCGGGAAGCCGCCTTTGAACACCACTTCGGGCCTGATGCCGAAGAACTTCGGTTCCCACAGCACGATGTCGGCGAGCTTGCCCGGCTCGAGGGAACCGATCTCGTGGTCGATGCCGAACAGCCGGGCCGGGTTGATGGTCAGCTTGGCGATGTAACGGAGGATGCGCGCGTTGTCGGCGCCGGTGCCCTCATCGCCGGCCAGTGTCCCGCGGGTGGCCTTCATATGGGAGGCGAGTTGCCACGTGCGGGCGACCGTCTCGCCGATGCGGCCCATGCCCTGAGAGTCCGAACCCATCGCGGAGATCGCACCGAGATCGTGCAGGACGTCTTCGGCGGCGATGGTCTCCCGGCGGATGCGCGATTCGGCGAACGCGACGTCCTCGGGGATCCGGGGGTTCAGGTGATGGCAGACCATCACCATGTCGAGGTGTTCGTCGAACGTGTTCAGTGTGTAGGGGTTCGTCGGATTGGTCGATGAGGGAAGGCAATACGGCTCTCCCACGACCCGCATGATGTCGGGAGCGTGGCCACCGCCGGCACCCTCTGCGTGGTAGGTGTGGATCGGGCGGCCACCGATCGCCGCCATGGTGTCCTCGAAGAATCCCGACTCGTTGAGGGTGTCGGTGTGGATCTGCACCTGGAGGTCGAGTTCGTCGCCGGCGTCGAGTGAGGCGCGGATCGCCGCGGGTGTTGCGCCCCAGTCCTCGTGGATCTTGAAGCCGATCGCTCCGGCCAGCCCTTGCTCGATCAGCGGCGCGGTGCTCGACGCACTACCGTTGCCGATGAATCCGAAGTTCATCGGGAATCCCTCGGCCGCACGCAACATCCGGGCGAGGTTGTTCGGTCCCGACGAGGTGATGCCGACCGTGACCGGCCCCAGTCCACCGCCGATCATCGTGGTCACACCGCTGGAGATGGCCTCGTCGACCAGACCCGCGCTGTCGAAGTGAACGTGCACGTCGATGGCGCCGGCCGTCGCGATCATGCCCTCGCCCGCGCGGATATCGGTTCCGGCGCCGATCACCAGGTTGGGATCGACGCCGTCCATCGTCCTCGGGTTCCCGGATTTGCCGATCCCGGCGATACGACCGTTGCGAATACCGATGTCGGCCTTACGTATTCCCAGAACTGCGTCGATGATCAGCACGTTGGTGATCACGAAATCCAACGCACCGTCTTCATTGGTGATGTCGCCGTGCACGGCCATGCCTTCGCGCATCGTCTTGCCGCCGCCGAACACGGATTCGTCACCGTAGACGGTGGCATCGTGTTCGACCTTGGCGAGCAGCTCGGTATCGGCGAGGCGGACTCGGTCGCCCGTCGTGGGTCCGTAGAGCTCGGCGTAATGGCTGCGGCTGATCCGGTGGCCCACCTCAGACCTCCCGGGGGGCGTCGAGGAATCCCAGGTCGCGCATGCGCACCATGAGATCGGCTGCGGGAGCCTCAGCGGTCGATGCGTTGGTCACGTCGTTCTGACCGATCACCACGCGCTCCCCGCCATAAGTGGTCAGCGACACCTCCTGGTCCTCCCCAGGCTCGAAACGCACAGCGGTGCCCGACGGGATGTCGAGGCGCATTCCGAACGCCGCAGCCCGGTCGAAGCGCAGGGCGCGGTTCACTTCGAAGAAGTGAAAGTGTGATCCCACCTGCACGGGTCGGTCTCCGGTGTTCCCCACGACGAGGGTGATCCCGGAGCGTCCCGCGTTGAGTTCCAATTCCCCTGCGCAGGGCAGGATTTCGCCGGGTACGACGCCGACCTCGGAGGGCGACCTGTGGCCTGGGCCGATGGCATCGTGCACCGTCACCAGTTTCTGGCCGTCTGCGAAGAACGCCTCGACCTGGACTGAGCCGAGCAGAGTGGGCACCCCGGCCATGACATCGTCGTCGGTCAGCACCGCCGCACCGTGCGCGGCGGCCTCGGCGACGGATGCACCGGCGCGTGCCGCTTCGACCACCTCGTCGGCGATCAGGGCACGTGCCTCGGCGTAGCTGAGGAGCAAGCCGGCCGAGCGGTGCTTGCGTGCCAGTTCGGCGGCCAGGAACAGCAGCAGCCGATCCTCGTCTTTCGGAGTCAGATGCATGGTGTCAGCCCGTGATTCCCGCGGCCCACGGGTAGCCCTTCAGGTAGGGATCGGGTTGGATCGGGTTCGGCGACGCCCACACCTGATAGATCAGGCCGTCCGCACCGACACGGCCGATCCGCGCGGTCTTGGTGACATGGTGGTTCTCGCCGTCGACGGTCATCGTGCCTTCGGGGGCGTCGATCGTCACACCGCCTGCAGCCGTGCGGATGTCATCGACGGCGAATGACTTTGCTTTTTCCACCGATGCCTTCCACAAATAGACGGCGGCATATGCGGACTCCATCGGATCGGAGGTGACCCGGTCGGCGCCGAAGCGCTTCTTGAAGTCCGCGACGAACTTCGCATTCTGGGGCGTGTCGAGGGTCTGGTAGTAGTTCCACGACGAGAGCTGACCTTCGAGGGTGCGTGCGCCGATGCTGCGGACTTCTTCCTCGCCCACGCACATCGACATGACCGGCATGGCTTCCGGGGTCAGGCCGGAGTTCTGATACTCGCGAAAGAAGGCGACGAGGGAATCGCCGACGACGACGTTGAACACCGCGTCGGCGTCCGCGGTGCGGATCTTGTTGACGATGGTCGAGAAGTCGGTGGAGCCCAGCGGCGTGTAGTCCTCACCCTTAATCTCGATGCCGTTGGCCTTGGCATAGGCCTTGACGATGGCATTCGAGGTGCGCGGGAACACATAATCGCTGCCCACCAGGTAGAGCGATTTGACGCCCTGCTCCTTGAGATAGTCGAGCGACGGGATGATCTGCTGGTTGGTGGTCGCGCCGGTGTAGAAGATGTTGGGCGAGCTCTCCAGCCCCTCGTACTGCTGTCCGTAGTACAGCAGCGCGTTGTCGTCTTCGAAGACCGGCAGCATCGCCTTGCGGCTGGCGGAGGTGTACCCACCGAAAACGGCTGCAACACAGTCGGATTGAACGAGCTTCTGAGCCTTCTCCGCGAATGTGGTTGGCTCCGATGCGCCGTCTTCGCCGATGAGCTGCAGTTGTTTGCCCAGCACCCCGCCCGAGGCGTTGACTTGTTCGACCGCCAGCACGATCGCATCGCGGATCACCGACTCGCTGACCGCGAGGCCGCCGGACAGGGAGTTGATCGCGCCGACTTTGACGACGTCGCCGGAGGTGTCGGCACAGCCTGCCTTCGCCTCCGAGGCATTCTCGTCACCGGCTCTGCTGCCGCATCCGGCGAGCACGGTCGCTGCGGCCGCGAGCACCGCGACGGTGCAACGGATTCTGTTCATGGGGTTCGTCCCTCGGTGATGAGTTGATGTCCGCACCGCGCTGTGGGACGAGAGTTGGGTGCCGACCAGCCTAGGAACGGCGCCGTGCACCGACCATGGGAGAAATCTCCCAAATCGGCGCACCGTTTCCGGGCTGCCTCGCACCGGAAACCTTCCGGAAACACCGGCTGCCCATGATGGCGTGACGGACCGGGGTGACGGCGAGGGAAGCGCGTGGGTATGGCTGGGATCTACGGCGACGTCCTCGGCAGTGCGATGAGCATGGAGACTCGCGCCCACGATGTGCTCGACGCGCTGGGCTCGCGCGCAGCCTCGTCGGCGTCGGCGATCTGTCTGTGGGATCCGATCCAGCGCCGTCACGTGGGGATCGCCAACCGCGACTATCCCGACCAGGTGATGGAGCACTTCAATTCGTGGTTCGTCGACAACGATCCACTGTTCGACGCGATGCGTGTCCACGGCCTCGGGGCGCTGCGCTGGCGCGATTTCCCCGATTACCGCGACGGCTACTCGGTCAACAAGGTGTTCAGGCCGGCAGGATTCGACGAAGGCTTGTCCGCTCGGCTGGTGACCGCCGACGGCACCTACGTCGGCACGATCCACGTCAACTGTGACGACCCGCGGTATCCGAGCGACGCCGATGTGGCGGAGATCAACGCGTTGCGTGCGCAGATGGCCGAGCAACTCGATTTCTCGGTGCGTCCGAGGATGGTGGCCGAGCTGGTGGCGCCGCAGGCGCAGGCGTGGGCTGTCGACGACCACGGCCGCGTGCACCTGTTGCGGCGCGGGGACACGACGACCGAGGAGCTGGCTCCGGGTGTCATCGGCGATCTCGCGCGCACGTTTCGCACCGCCGCCGCGTTCGCCGTGGACGGACTGAGGTTTCACGACGGCGCCTCGTGGCTGCACGTTCGGCGCATCGGCACCTCGCCGCGATTCCGCGGCGACAGCCTGGGCGCGGTTCTGCTGGTGACGCGAGCGGCGTTGCCGCTGGGAATCACGGCGCGCGAACTGGATGCGCTGACCCTGGCCGTGTGCGGCCTGACCAATACACAGATTGCGGCGCACCTCTTCATCAGCGCTCGCACGGCGGGCCACCATCTGGAGAGCGTGTCGGCGAAGATGGGCGCGCCGAATCGCGCGGCGTGCGCCTCGCAGGCCGTGGCACTCGGCCTGTTGTCGGCCCACGTTCTGCGAGGTCTGGACGGCCGGCGATCCGTGGCGGTCTGACGTCAGACTCTTCGAGGTGTGTGACTCCCGATGCGGGGGAACACCCCTCGCATGGCTACCTACCGTGTGCTCAATCCCCAGGGTGACGTCGTGGACACCAAAGACATCGAGAGCGCCGAGGACGCGCACGCATGGTTCGTGGACCAGAAGGCGGACAACTCCGAGCTGGGCTGGCGCATGGAAGTCGAACATGACGGCGAGTGGTCGTTCTTCGACGACACCGAGGGCTCACCCGACTAGCCCCTTTTCCCGCGAGCAGACAGGGACTCGAGCTATCTGGCCTCAGATAGCTCGAGTTCTCGTCTGCTCGTCCAATGACTCCAGGGCCCAACCAAGCGGTTGGGCGAGGCTGCTAGCATGCCGCTAGAGGAGCAGCCTCCCCGCGACGTCCGGCATGGACGCACCGCGGAATCCGATCTGAACAGGACCTGGAGATCACATGTCCGAAGAAGCCTTCATCTATGAGGCAATCCGTACGCCACGCGGTAAGCAGCGCGGCGGTTCGCTGAACGAGATCAAGCCCGTCAACCTGGTCGTCGGCCTGGTCGACGAGATCCGCGCTCGCTACCCCGACCTGGACGAGAACCTGATCAGCGACGTGATCCTGGGTGTCGTGTCCCCGGTCGGCGATCAGGGCGGCGACATCGCCCGCACCGCGGTGCTGGTGGCGGGTCTGCCGGAGACCACCGGCGGCTTCCAGCTCAACCGGTTCTGCGCATCGGGCCTGGAGGCCGTCAACCTGGGTGCCCAGAAGGTCGCCTCGGGTTGGGACGACCTGGTGCTCGCCGGCGGTGTCGAGTCGATGAGCCGCGTGCCGATGGGTTCTGACGGTGGCGCCTGGGCCGGCGATCCCGAGACCAACTACCGCGTCGGCTTCGTGCCGCAGGGCATCGGTGCCGATCTGATCGCCACCATCGAGGGTTTCTCCCGCGAGGACGTCGACGCCTATGCAGCACGCTCGCAGGAGCGCGCCGCGGCGGCCTGGTCGGGCGGCTACTTCGCCAAGTCCGTGGTCCCGGTGAAGGATCAGAACGGCCTCGTCGTGCTCGACCACGACGAGCACATGCGTCCCGGCACCACCGTGGAAAGCCTGGGCAAGCTCAAGTCCGCTTTCGAGGGGTTGGGTGCGATGGGCGGCTTCGACGATGTGGCGCTGCAGAAGTACCACTACGTGGAGAAGATCAACCACGTCCACACCGGCGGTAACAGCTCGGGCATCGTCGACGGCGCCGCGCTGGTGCTGATCGGCAGTGAAAAGGCCGGCCAGTCACAGGGGCTGACCCCACGCGCCCGCATCGTCGCCACCGCGACGTCCGGAGCGGACCCGGTGATCATGCTGACCGGCCCGACGCCGGCCACCAAGAAGGTGCTCGAGCGCGCCGGGTTGACGGTCGACGACATCGACCTGTTCGAGCTGAACGAGGCGTTCGCCTCGGTGGTGATGAAGTTCCAGAAGGACCTGAACATCCCGGACGAGAAGCTCAACGTCAACGGTGGTGCCATCGCGATGGGCCACCCGCTGGGCGCCACCGGCGCCATGATCACCGGAACCATGGTCGACGAGCTCGAGCGTCGCGGTGCCAAGCGTGCGCTGATCACGCTGTGCGTCGGCGGCGGCATGGGCGTGGCCACCATCATCGAGCGCGTCTAGGAGATATGACCATGGCAGAGAACACGATTCAGTGGGACAAGGATGCCGACGGCATCGTCACCCTGACGCTGGATGACCCCACCGGGTCGGCCAACGTGATGAACGAGCACTACAAGGAGTCCATGCACAACGCCGTCGAGCGGCTTGAGCAGGAAAAGGATTCGATCACCGGCGTGGTGATCGCGAGCGCGAAGAAGACGTTCTTCGCCGGCGGTGACCTCAAGGGCATGATGAAGGTCGGCCCGGAGAACGCCGCGGAGTCCTTCGCCGAGGTGGAGTTCATCAAGGCCGACCTGCGCAAGCTCGAGACCCTTGGCGTGCCCGTGGTCGCCGCCATCAACGGTGCCGCCCTCGGCGGTGGCCTCGAGATCGCGCTGGCCTGTCACCACCGCATCGCCGCCGACACGAAGGGTGTCGTCATCGGCCTGCCGGAAGTCACCCTGGGCTTGCTGCCCGGCGGCGGCGGTGTCGCGCGCACCGTGCGGATGTTCGGTGTGCAGAAGGCGTTCATGGAGGTCCTGTCGCAGGGCACGCGTTTCAAGCCGGGTAAGGCCAAGGACGTCGGCCTTGTCGACGAATTGGTCGGCAGCGTCGAGGAACTGGTACCCGCCGCCAAGGCATGGATCAAGGCCAATCCCGAAGCCCACACGCAGCCGTGGGATCAGAAGGGCTACAAGATGCCCGGCGGGACACCGTCGCATCCGGCTCTCGCGGCGATCCTGCCGTCGTTCCCGGCGCTGCTGAAGAAGCAGCTCAAGGGTGCGCCGATGCCGGCTCCGCGCGCCATCCTCGACGCCGCCGTCGAGGGTGCGCAGGTCGACTTCGACACCGCCACCCGCATCGAGAGCCGCTACTTCACCTCGCTGGTCACCGGCCAGACCGCCAAGAACATGATCCAGGCGTTCTTCCTGGACCTGCAGGCGATCAACGGTGGCGCATCGCGGCCCGAAGGTATCGCCAAGCAGGAGATCCGAAAGATCGGTGTGCTGGGCGCGGGCATGATGGGCGCAGGCATCGCCTACGTCTCGGCCAAGGCCGGCTACGACGTTGTGCTCAAGGACGTCTCGCAGGAAGCCGCCGACAAGGGCAAGGGCTACTCCGAGAAGATCGAAGCCAAGGCGCTGGAGCGCGGTCGCACCACCGAGGAGAAGTCCACGGCGCTGCTGGGCCGGATTCATCCGACCGCCGATCCGCAGGATCTCAAGGGCGTGGACTTCGTGATCGAAGCTGTCTTCGAGAACCAGGACCTCAAGCACAAGGTGTTCCAGGAAATCGAAGACATCGTCGAGCCCAACGCGCTGCTGGGGTCCAACACCTCCACGCTGCCGATCACCGGTCTCGCGACTGGCGTGAAGCGCCAGGAAGACTTCATCGGCATTCACTTCTTCTCTCCGGTCGACAAGATGCCGCTGGTGGAGATCATCAAGGGCGAGAAGACTTCTGACGAGGCGCTGGCCCGGGTGTTCGACTACACGTTGGCGATCGGCAAGACGCCGATCGTGGTCAACGACAGCCGCGGCTTCTTCACCTCTCGCGTCATCGGCACGTTCGTCAACGAGGCGCTGGCGATGCTGGGCGAGGGTGTGCCCGCGGCCAGCATCGAGCAGGCCGGTGCCCAGGCCGGCTACCCGGCGGCGCCGCTGCAGCTCTCCGACGAGCTCAATCTGGAGCTGATGCAGAAGATCGCGAACGAGACCCGCAAGGCAACCGAGTCCGCCGGCGGCAGCTACGAGCCGCACCCCGGCGAGGCTGTGGTGAACAAGATGATCGAGATCGGTCGTCCGTCGCGGCTCAAGGGTGCCGGCTTCTATGAGTACGTCGACGGCAAGCGCGTCGGCCTGTGGGAGGGCCTGGCGGAGACCTTCGGCGCGGGGAACACCGAGATGCCGTTGCAGGACATGATCGATCGGATGCTGTTCGCCGAGGCGCTCGAGACGCAGAAGTGTCTCGACGAAGGCGTGCTGACCTCGACCGCCGATGCGAACATCGGCTCGATCATGGGCATCGGCTACCCGCCCTACACCGGTGGGTCGGCGCAGTTCATCGTCGGCTACCAGGGCGCCGGCGGCGTGGGCAAGGATGCCTTCGTCGCGCGGGCGAAGGAATTGGCGGCCAAGTACGGCGAGCGGTTCACCCCGCCGGCGTCGCTGACCAGCTAAGCATCATCAGTCGAATCCCGCGGAGCCACAACGGTTCCGGGGGATTCGTCATATGCGAGCGCGGCCGAGGTGGCCGGCGGGGTGACGCCGTGCGCCACGCCGTGGCCGGCGTGGACGCCTGCGACGAATTCGCGGAGCACGCCGAAGAATCGATGGTCGGTGATGCGGGGCGGTCGTTTGTAGAACATGACTCGATCATGCGGGGGCTACCGTCGCACGAACAGTGGCCCTGAGGCCACTGTTCGTTAGGATAGTGCCATGCATACCGTGGCGATCTTGGCCTATGACGGGATGACGGGTTTCGAGACGGGCCTCGCCGCCGAGATCTTCGGCATCACCGAGCTCAACGAGAAGTTCTCGGCCGGCATCACCGCACCCTGGTATTCGGTGCAACTGTGCGCCGAGGTCCCCGAGGTTCGCCTCCTCGGTGGCGCGACCGTGCGGACGTCCTACGGTCTGGCCGAGCTCGCCGACGCCGACACGGTGGTGATTCCCAGCGTGCGTGATATCGACGAGCCTGTCTCGCCCGCGCTCGTCGACGCGCTGAAGGCTGCTGATCGCCGCGGCGCGCGCCTGGTCTCCATCTGTTCCGGGGCGTTCGCGCTGGCCGAAGCGGGAGTGCTGGACGGACGATCGGCGACCACGCACTGGCTCTACGCAGATGCCATGCAGCGTCGGTACCCCGATGTCCAGATCGATCGCGCGCCGCTGTACGTCGACAACGGCAGGGTGCTCACGAGTGCAGGGTGCGCGGCCGGTCTCGACTTGTGCCTGCACATCGTGCGCTGCGATCACGGTGTGGCCGTGGCCAATGACGTCGCGCGACGGCTGGTGATTGCGCCCCACCGTGCCGGCGGGCAGGCGCAGTACATCGAGACACCGGTCCCCGAGCCGGCGGCCGATGGCCGGATCGCTGCGGGCATGGCGTGGGCATTGGAGCATCTCGACACCCCGATCACGCTGGACGATCTGGCCGCTCAGTGCGCGATGTCGCGGCGCAGTTTCCTCCGCCAGTTCGCCAAGGCCACCGGAAGCACCCCGATCAAATGGCTGATCGAACAGCGCGTGCTCGCCAGCTTGCCGCTGCTGGAATCGTCCATGCTGTCGGTCGAGCAGGTCAGCGCGCGTGTCGGTTTCGAGTCACCGGTGACGTTCCGCTACCACTTCGTGCGCCAGATGCACACCACGCCGAGCGAATATCGCAGTTGCTTCGCTGGTGCGGTCGCGCCGTAGCCGGATGCGCTTAGAGTCGGGAGATGCGCTTCGGACTCTTCATCCCGCAAGGCTGGCGACTCGATCTGGTCGGCATCGATCCCAGCGATCAGTGGCAGGTGATGCGCGACCTCGCCACCTACGTCGACAGTGGCGACAGCTGGGACTCCCTGTGGGTGTACGACCACTTCCACACCGTGCCGGTGCCCACCGCTGAAGCGACCCACGAGGCGTGGTCACTGATGGCTGCG
Organism: Mycobacterium kyogaense; assembly: GCF_003254575.1. Classification (GTDB taxonomy): domain Bacteria; phylum Actinomycetota; class Actinomycetes; order Mycobacteriales; family Mycobacteriaceae; genus Mycobacterium; species Mycobacterium kyogaense. The sequence continues at coordinate 387,708 of NZ_QJUA01000001.1, forward strand.
TACGCGGCCAGCACCTCGCGGGTCAAGCTGGGGCAGATGTGCACCGCGATGAGCTACCGAAACCCGGCGTATCTGGCCAAAGTTGCAGCCACCTGCGACGTCATCTCCGGCGGCCGAATCCAGATGGGTATCGGTGGAGGCTGGTACGAACACGAATGGCGCGCCTACGGTTACGGATTCCCCTCCGCGGGTGCGCGACTCGCGCGTCTCGACGAGGGTGTGCAGATCATGGCGGACGCGTGGCGCGAAGGGGTGGTCAGCTTCACTGGCGAGCACTATCGCGTCGACGGTGCCATTGTCGCGCCGAAGCCGTTGCAGTACGGGGGGATTCCGCTGTGGATCGCAGGCGGCGGAGAAAAGGTCACGCTGCGCATCGCGGCCAAGTACGCCCAGTACACGAACTTCACCTCCGAACCGGAGGGGTTCGCGCACAAGTCGAATGTGCTTGCCGCACATTGCCGAGACGTGGGCACCGACTTCGACGCGATCGTCCGGTCTGCGAACCTGAACATGATCGTCGGCGCCACCGAGGCCGAGGTCGACGATCGTCGCGAGAGGGTGCGCGCCCGTATCGCCGCCCTGGCGGGCGACCCGGCCGCCGATGCGATGGTCGACTCGATGCGCACCCCGCAGTCGGGAAGCGGCACGCCCGAGCAGATCGTGGACGCGCTGCAGAATCTCCGCGACCTCGGCTGCGAGTACGTCATCTGCTACTTCCCCGAGGCGGCCTACGACCGCTCGGGAATCGAGCTGTTCGAGCGCGAGGTCATGCCCGCGCTCGCCTGAACGTTAGCGCGGGGGCAAACTCGCGGTCGGCCGAGCAGTACCTGGACTCCACGGGGCGCGACTCGCGGGGAAGGGGCCGTCTGTTGCGCTCCCTTCGGCTACGCGGTGGCGGCCAGATGTGTGCGCAGGGTGCGGGCCCCGCTGCGGTGGATGAAAATCGAGCAACGTCGATGCGTGGCGCCGTGCGGTGAGGCCCGTGGCTGAGGGGTCTGTCGACATCCGCTTGATCGGTATCCGCTGAGTCTTCTGGCGGTCAGTCGCTGGACAACAAGTTAGCGGCCTGATGTCGGCGACCGCCGCAGCATGTGAGTGATCTTGATTGCACCTTACACGGTCACAGCTATTCCAAGAGCCACTCGGTGACAAAATTATCGCTGGCAACAATTTTGCTAAATATTACGGATCTTCTCCCGCCGTTGACTTAATCTCTTCCTTGGTTGCGCGTTCATTGCCGGACTCGAGCGAGCGCTCAGCTAATACTTCTGGCTCAGATGATTGTCGGGGGCGGCAATGAGGTTGCATAGCGTCGCGTGCGCTCGAGGTGGGTTGACCCGATCGAGAGTCTCGCTTGTGATCGCGGGTGCAGCGCTGCAGATTCTGAGTCCAGCGTCAGGGGGGAACAGCATGCAGCAAATGGAGGACACCCATGTGTGCAGCTCCCCGCCATCGCGCTACCCGTTCCGAGGACGCGCGGCCTGATCAGGACTTCTGGTCGGCAAGGCTGCTCTTGGTCGAGAGCGGCGATTCGGGCGCGACCAGGCACGCTCGCCGCGCCGCCCCGAGGTACGCCCTGCCTGTCGGCAGGATAGGGGCCCTCGCGGTCTCGCTCGGGGTGGGTTTCGCCGTGGCGAACTTCGCCGGCCTCGCACACGCGGACACCGAGACATCGGCCACGTCGCCAGGCCCGAAGTTCCACAAGGCCGACGCGCGCCCGCACAAACTGTCTCCTCGCGTCACTGCAACCTCTGAGAATGCCGGTGGCGCCACCGCCACCGCCCCCGTCGCGGACACTGCCGACGCGGACGCTGCCGACGCGGGCGGGGAAGGCACTGGCGACCCGGGCGATCCTGATGTCGCGGCCGAGACCACCGACGAGGAGGGCGTCGATGCTGGGGTCGAAAGTGGCTCAGAAGAAGTCGCTCAACCGGAGGTGGATTCAGTCCCTTCGGTGAGTGGCTCCGGCCTGGAAGACGACGCTGAGGAGCCGGCTGCAGCCCCGTCCGAGGATCGAGGCGGCAACTCGGCTGAAAAGGAACCATCGCCCTCTCCGCACGCCGACACCTCACAGGAAGAGGCCGCAGGCGGAACCGACGTTGACGCGATGCCCGGTGCCGGTGGCGCGGATGGGGACGCCGAGCAGCCTAGCCAGGAGCCGGTCGCCCGGCCGCTGCGGGCGAATTTCACACGTAATAAGGACCATGTGAGCGCTGCGGCGGTGTCCGCACCGCCCGTGGAACAAGAAGTCGTGGCGGTCCAGGTGATGACCGCACTGGTGTCTGGCGCCATCTCCCCGCTCCTCGACCCGCACGCGCCCGCCACCGCCCCGTGGTTCGACGGGCTGCTTGCGTGGGTCCGCAGGCAGATCCAACACACATTCTTCAACGAGTCACCCGTCTATGGCCCGATCGAGAGCCATCAGATCGTCACGGGACAGGTGCTCGTCGATCTCCACGCCTATGACCCCAACGGCGACCCGTTGACGTACACGATCGTGCAGCCGGCTCACGGTCGCGTCACGCGAGATCCGCTCACGGGTCAGTTCATCTACACACCGACGTCTGTCGTGACCGGGAACCCTGTGCAGGACAGCTTCAAAGTCGTCATCAGCGACGGTAGTGAGGATCTACGCGGTCCGTTCAAGCTCATGCGGTTGGTCTTCCACACCCTCGCCAGGGCGATTGGTATCGCAGAACGGGACGACGTGACGGTCACTGTTCCGGTGACCGTCAACCCGATCGTCTCGGTGCCACCCGTTGTGGTGACGACAGGCGCGGGAACCTACGTGGTGGGCGCGAATCCCGTGAAGCTGTTGTCGGGCGCAATCATCACAGACGCCGACTCGACGAAACTGATGTCGGCAACTGTGTCGCTGACCAATGGCCGAAGCGGAGACCTACTGACTTACACCGCGCCGCCCGGAAATCCAGTGACAGCGCAATGGAACGCCACCACGAAGATCCTCACCTTGTCCGGGGCGGCGACGCTTGCGCAATACGAGGCTGCGCTACAGGCGATTTCGTTCTCGACGACGCAGGGAGGCGCTCCGCGGATCGCCTCGATCACTGTCAAGGACGATAGCGGCCTACAAAGTCTGGTCGGTGGAGTCGCCTCGGTCATCGTGGTGGCCACTCCGCCGTTGCTTGTCGTCACGCCGGTGGCGGTTGGCACGTCCGGAACTGGGATACGTGTGTCACCGGTGGTCTCTATCACCGATCTGGATTCGCAGAAGTTGTCATCGGCGACTGTCACCGTGCAGAACGCCGCAGCGGGCGACGTACTCGGATATGGAACGCTACCCACCGGCGTGACGGCGACGGTCACCGGTGGGTCGGTGACGTTCGTCGGCGCCGCTACCGTGGCGGCATATCAGCAATTGCTGCAGTCGGTCACGCTGACATCGGCCGACGCAGGCATCAAGACCGTGACGTTCGCAGTCACTGACGACCAATCCGAGAGCAGCGTTCCGGTGAGCACCGTGGTCACCGTCGTTGGCTTGCCGGTCAATGCGCCGCCGTTGGTGGTGGTCGCCCCGGTGGCGGCGGGTACCGCCGGTAGTGCGGTGACGGTGTCGCCGGTTGTCTCGATCACTGATGTGGATTCGACCCAGTTGGGTTCGGCGACGGTGACGGCGTCGAGCGGCACGATCGGCTACGGGACTCTGCCATCGGGTGTGGTGGCGACGCCGGGTGCGGGTTCGGTGACGTTCACCGGTGCGGCCAGTGTTGCCGCCTATCAGGATGTGCTGCAGTCGATCACGCTGACGTCTAACAGTGCCGCGATCGTCACGGTGACGTTCACGGTGGTCGATGATCAGGGTAAGGCGAGTGTGCCGGCCACATCAGTGGTGACGGTGGTGGGTCTGCCGGTGGCCGCGCCGCCGTTGGTGGTGGTCGCCCCGGTGGCGGGAGGTACCGCCGGCAGTCCGGTGACGGTATCGCCGATTGTTTCGATCACCGACATTGATTCGACCCAGTTCGCGTCGGCGACGGTGACCGCTTCGGGTGGCACCATCGGCTACGGCACCCTGCCGAGCGGGGTGACTGCGACGCAGGGTGCGGGTTCGGTGACGTTCACCGGTGCAGCCAGTGTTGCCGCGTATCAAGATCTGCTGCAGTCGATCACGCTGACCGCTAGCAGTGCGGGGATCGTGAGCGTGAGCTTCACCGTCATCGATGACCAAGGTAAGGCGAGTGTGCCGGCCACATCGGTGGTGACGGTGCTCGGTGTTCCGGTGGCCGCGCCGCCTCTGGTTGTGGTGGCGCCGGTGGCGGCGGGTACCGCCGGTAGTGCGGTGACGGTGAGCCCTGTCGTCGTGATCACCGATGTGGATTCGACGCAGTTGGGTTCGGCGACGGTGACCGCGTCGGGTGGCACCATCGGCTACGGCACCCTGCCCGGCGGGGTCACCGCGACACCGGGAATCAACTCGGTGACGTTCACCGGTGCGGCCAGTGTCGCTGCCTATCAACAACTTCTTCAGTCGATCACATTGACCAGCGGCACCGGGATTGTCACGGTGAGCTTTACCGTCATCGATGATCAGGGTAAGGCAAGTGTGCCGGCCACATCGGTGGTCACCGTGCTGGGTCTGCCGGTGGCTGCGCCGCCGTTGGTTGTGGTGGCGCCGGTGGCGGCGGGTACCGCCGGTAGTGCAGTCACCGTGAGCCCTGTCGTCGTGATCACCGATGTTGACTCGACCCAATTGGCATCGGCGACGGTGACGGCGTCGGGTGGCACCATTGGCTACGGCACCCTGCCCGGCGGGGTCACCGCGACACCGGGAACCAACTCGGTGACGTTCGCCGGTGCGGCCAGTGTCGCTGCCTATCAACAGCTTCTGCAGTCGATCACATTGACCAGCAGCACCGGGATTGTCACGGTGAGCTTTACCGTCATCGATGATCAGGGTGAGGCGAGTGCGCCGGCGTCGTCGGTGGTGACAGTGCTCGGTGTTCCGGTGGCTGCGCCGCCTCTGGTTGTGGTAGCGCCGGTGGCGGGAGGTACCGCCGGTAGTGCGGTGACGGTGTCGCCGATTGTTTCGATCACCGATATCGACTCGTCCCAATTGGCATCGGCGACGGTGACCGCTTCGGGTGGCACCATCGGCTACGGCACCCTGCCCGGCGGGGTCACCGCGACACCGGGAACCAACTCGGTGACGTTCACCGGTGCGGCCAGTGTCGCTGCCTATCAACAGCTTCTGCAGTCGATCACATTGACCAGCAGCACCGGGATTGTCACGGTGAGCTTTACCGTCATCGATGATCAGGGTGAGGCGAGTGCGCCGGCGTCGTCGGTGGTGACAGTGCTCGGTGTTCCGGTGGCTGCGCCGCCTCTGGTTGTGGTAGCGCCGGTGGCGGCGGGCACCGCCGGTAGTGCGGTGACGGTGTCGCCGATTGTTTCGATCAGCGACCTAGATTCGACACATTTGACATCAGCAACTGTCAAAGTCGCTGGATCAGCGGGAGCCGCACTGGGGTACGGCACCCTGCCACCCGGCGTTGTTGCAGCAGAAGGCTCGAATTCGGTGACTTTTACCGGTGCGGCATCGGTTGATGAGTATCAGCAATTGCTGCAATCGGTCACAGTGAGTTCGTCATCCGCTGGCCTGAGCGCAGTGTCGTTCGAGGTGACTGATGATCAGGGAAACACAAGCGCGCTCGCGACTACCATTGTGACTCTCCTTGGTCTCGCCTTAGCCGCAGCGCCGTTGGTTGTGACCGCACCGACCGCTGCGGGTGTCAAAGGCAGTGCGATCACAGTCAGTCCGACAGTTGTTATCTCGGACATTGACTCGACAAGTGTTACGGCAGCCACGGTGTCGGCTTCGGCGGGCTCGCTGGCATACGGAGCGCTACCCGTAGGTGTCACTGCGACGTCAGGTGCGGGTTCGGTGACGTTCACCGGTGCTGCCTCGGTCGATGCGTATGTGCAACTGTTGCAGTCGATCACGCTTACATCGAGCGACGCGGGGTTGTTGACTGTCAGTTTCTCTGTCACCGACGACCAAGGCCAGACGAGTGTGCCGGCCACAACTGTGGTCACAGTCCTCAGCGCTCCGGTGGCAGTAGCGCCGCTTCTCGTCACTGTGCCGACAGCCGCCGGCACAGTGGGCAACGCCACTACGGTGAGCCCGGTCGTGGTGATCACCGATATCGATTCGGCGCAGTTGGGTTCGGCGACGGTGACCACGACCGGCGGCACCTTGAGCTATGGCACCTTGCCAGAGGGTGTGGGTGCGATCACGGGCGCGGGCTCGGTGACGTTCACCGGTGCTGCGTCGGTGGATGCGTATGAGCAGCTTTTGCAGTCGATCACATTGACATCGGGCAGTACCGGCATTGTCGCGGTGACTTTCACGGTGGTTGATGATCAGGGCAAGTCGAGTGTGCCGGCGACGACGGCGGTGACTGTGTTGGGTGTTGCGGTCGCGGTGGCTCCGGTCCTCGTCACCGCGCCAATCGCGTCGGGTACCGCGGGCACGGCGGTCACGGTGAGCCCTGCCGTAGTGATCACTGATATCGATTCCGCGCAGTTGGCGTCGGCGACGGTGACGACATCGGGCGGCACCATCGGCTACGGAGCCCTCCCCAGCGGGGTGACTGCGACGCAGGGTGCGAACTCGGTGACGTTCACCGGTGCGGCCAGTGTTGCGGCTTATCAACAGTTGCTGCAGTCGATCACGCTCACTTCGGGCGCTGCTGGGATCGTCACCGTGAGCTTCACGGTGGTTGATGGTCAGGTTAAGTCGAGTGTGCCGGCGACGACGGCGGTGACTGTGTTGGGTGTTCCGGTGGCGGTAGCCCCGGTGGTGGTGGCCGCGCCGATCGCGTCCGGCACTTCCGGGACCGCGGTGACGGTGAGTCCCGTGGTGGTCATCACCGATGTTGACTCGACCCAGCTCGCGTCGGCGACGGTGACGGTGTCCGACGGGACCCTGAGTTACGGAACGCTCCCCAGCGGGGTGACTGCGACGCAGGGTGCGAACTCGGTGACGTTCACCGGTGCGGCCAGTGTTGCCGCGTACCAGGAACTGCTGCAGTCCATCACCCTCACCGCCAGCAGCATCGGCATCGTGAGCGTGAGCTTCACCGTGGTTGATGATCAGGGCAAGCCGAGCGTGCCCACCACGACGGCGGTCACCGTGTTGGGTGTTCCGGTAGCGATCGCCCCGGTCGTGGTTACCGCCCCGACCGCCGCCGGGACGACCGGCTCGCCGGTCTCCGTCAGCCCGGTGGTCGTCATCACTGACATCGATTCGACTCAACTCGGGTCGGCGACGGTGACGACATCGGGTGGCACGCTGAACTACGGGACCCTGCCGAGCGGGGTGACTGCAACTCCGGGCGCGAACTCGGTGACGTTCACCGGTGCGGCCAGTGTTGCCGCGTATCAGGAACTGTTGCAGTCGATCACGTTGACCGCTGGCAGTGCCGGCATTGTCACGGTCACCCTCACCGTGGTTGATGATCAGGGCAAGTCGAGTGTGCCGGCCACGACGGCGGTCACTGTGTTGGGTGTTCCGGTGGCGATTGCTCCGGTGGTGGTGACCGCGCCCATCGCGTCCGGCACTTCCGGGACCGCGGTGACGGTGAGTCCCGTGGTGGTCATCACCGATGTTGATTCGACTCAGCTCGCGTCGGCGACGGTGACGGTGTCCGACGGAACCTTCAACTACGGGACCCTGCCCAGTGGGGTGACTGCGACGCCGGGCGCGAACTCGGTGACGTTCACCGGTGCGGCCAGTGTTGCCGCGTATCAGGAACTGTTGCAGTCGATCACTCTCACCTCGGGCAGTGCCGGCATTGTGACCGTGACTTTCACGGTCGTTGATGATCAGGGCAAGTCGAGTGTGCCGGCAACGACAGCGGTCACTGTCTTGGGTGTGCCGGTGGCGGTAGCCCCGGTGGTGGTGGCCGCGCCGATCGCGTCCGGCACTTCCGGGACCGCGATCACGGTGAGTCCCGTGGTGGTCATCACCGATGTTGACTCGACCCAGCTCGCGTCGGCGACGGTGACGACATCGGGTGGCACGCTGAATTACGGCACCCTGCCGAGCGGGGTGACTGCGACACCGGGAACCAACTCGGTGACGTTCACCGGTGCGGCCAGTCTTGCCGCGTATCAGGAACTGCTGCAGTCGATCACATTGACATCGGGCAGCGCGGGCATCGTGACGGTTACTTTCACGGTGGTTGATGATCAGGGCAAGTCGAGTGTGCCGGCGACGACGGCGGTGACTGTGTTGGGTGTGCCGGTGGCGGTAGCCCCGGTGGTGGTGGCCGCGCCGATCGCGTCCGGCACTTCCGGGACCGCGGTGACGGTGAGTCCCGTGGTGGTCATCACCGATGTTGACTCGACCCAGCTCGCGTCGGCGACGGTGACGGTGTCCGACGGGACCCTGAGTTACGGAACGCTCCCCAGCGGGGTGACTGCGACACCGGGAACCAACTCGGTGACGTTCACCGGTGCGGCCAGTGTTGCCGCGTATCAGGCACTGCTGCAATCGATCACATTGACATCGGGCAGCGCGGGAATCGTTTCCGTGACCTTTACCGTGGTCGATGATCAGGGCAAGCCGAGCGTGCCCACCACGACGGCGGTCACTGTGTTGGGTGTTCCGGTGGCGATTGCCCCGGTCGTGGTGACCGCCCCGACCGCCGCGGGGACCACCGGCAGTGCGGTCACCGTCAGCCCGGCGGTCGTCATCACCGACATCGACTCCACCCAACTGGCATCGGCGACGGTAAGCGCCACGGGTGGCACCCTGAATTACGGGACCCTGCCCAGTGGGGTGACTGCGACTCCGGGCACCAACTCGGTGACGTTCACCGGTGCCGCGTCGGTGGCCGCGTATCAGGAACTGTTGCAGTCCATCACCCTCACCGCCAGCAGCACCGGCATCGTGACGGTGAGCTTCACCGTCGTTGATGATCAGGGCAAGAGCAGCGTGCCGGCCACGACGGCGGTCACGGTGTTGGGTGTTCCGGTGGCAATTGCCCCTGTCGTGGTCACCGCCCCGACCGCCGCCGGCACCACCGGCGGCGTGGTCACCGTCAGCCCGGCGATCGTCATCACCGATGTTGACTCGACTCAACTCGCGTCGGCGACGGTAAGCGCCACGGGTGGCACCCTGAATTACGGAACCCTCCCCAGCGGGGTCACCGCGACACCGGGAACCAACTCGGTGACGTTCACCGGTGCGGCGAGTCTTGCCGCGTATCAAGAACTGCTGCAGTCGATCACCCTGACCGCTGGCAGTGCGGGGATCGTCACGGTCACCTTCACCGTGACCGACAACCAGGGCAAGTCGAGCGTCCCCGCCACGACGGCCGTCACCGTGGTGGCCGTACCTGTCGCAGCGGCGCCGGCATTGGTGACCTCAGTCGTCAGCGTGTCCTACACGGCCGGTGGTTCAGCGGTATCGGTTGATCCCAATGTCATTGTGCTGGATGCCGACTCGACGACGATGTCCGGTGCGGTGGTGTCGATAGTCGGCGGAGCGGCGGCAGGCGAGACGCTGGGCTTCGCCGCCCCTGCCGGAATCACCGGCAACTACAGCGGCGGCGTGCTCACATTCACAGGTACCGCATCACTGGCCGCCTATCAGCAGGCGCTGCGCTCGGTCACCTACGCGTCGAGCTCCTCGGCACCGGCTTCGATCGCCTCCATCTCCTTCGTGATCACTGACTCCACCGGCAAGGTCAGCGCACCGGCGCTGGTGGCCGTGACGGTGGTGGCGGCGCCCGTGAATGTCGCGCCGCTGGTGGTCACGTCGGTGACGAATGTGTCCTACAACGCCGGAAGTGCCGGCATCACTGTCGATCCCGGTGTCACGGTGCTCGATGTCGACTCAGCCGATCTCAGCGGCGCGATCGTCAAGATCACGGGAGCGTTGGCTGCCGGTGATGTCTTGACCTTCGTCCCGACAGGAAACATCAACGGCAATTACAACAACGCCACGGGCACACTGACTCTGACCGGTACGGGAACAATAGCCCAGTACCAGCAGGTGCTGCGCTCGGTAACCCTGGCGACCGCGGCCTCGGCGCCCGCCGCCATCAAGACGGTGACGTTCACGGTGTCCGATTCCCAGGGCGCGGCGAGCGCATCCAGCGCCGTGGCGATCACCGTCCTGGCCCCACCGGTCGACATCCCCCCGCTGCTGGTGACCTCGGTGACGAACGTGTCCTACACGGCCGGAAACGCCGGCGCCACAGTCGATTCCGGTATGGCAATTCTGGATCTGGACTCCTCGGCCATGGGAAGTGCCACCGTCAAGATCACGGGCAACTTCTCCACCGGCGACATCCTGACGTTCACGCCGCAATCGGGGATCGTCGGCAGCTACAACAACGCTACGGGCACGCTGACCTTCACCGGAACTGCGCCGTTGGCCGATTATCAACAGCTGCTCCGTTCCGTGAAACTCTCGACGAGCTCCTCGGCATTGGCCGCGATCAAAACGGTGACGTTCACCGTCATCGACAACCAAGGCAGCGCAAGCCTTCCGGCACCGGTGACCGTCACGGTCCTGGCCGCGCCGATCAACATCGCTCCTCTGGTCGCGACTCTGCCCGGGCCGACCTACACCGCCGGCAACACCGCCGTGCAGGTCAACCCGTTGGTCACCGTCACCGATCTGGACTCGGCCAACATGGCGAGCGCGACGGTCACGATCACCGGATTCGCCGCGGGGGACACGCTCGGCTTCACAACCGTAGGGAACATCGTCGGTACCTACAGCAACGGCATCCTGCAATTGTCAGGGACCGCAACGGCGGCCCAGTACCAGCAGGTGTTGCAATCGATCACGTTCTCGAGCAGCGGATCCGCTTCGGCAGCAATCAAAACGGTCGCCTACACGGTCACGGATGCGCAAGGCGCCACCAGCCCGACGGCGACAACGACCGTCACCGTGCTGGCCAACACCGCCCCATTGCTGACGGCGCCGCTCGGGGGCACCGTCGTCCTGGGGCAGCAGTTGGTGAGCCCGACCGCGGTGATCGTCGACGACTCGTCGTTCCTGCAGAGTGCCACCATCACGATCACGAACTTCCAGAGCGTGGACAGGCTCAGCTACACCTCATCCGCCGGCATCACCGGCACGTACAACGTCTCGACAGGTGTTCTCGCGCTGACGGGGACCGCGTCGGTCAGCGATTACCAAGCCGTGTTGCAATCGGTGAAGTTCTCCAAGACCGGCCTGAACTTGGTGAGCACCCGCACCATCACGATGACCGTGCGGGATCAGCAGGGTCTGGACAGCAACACCGTCGCCGGCGTCATGACTCTGCTGCTCTGACGGAGAAGAAGCTACTGCGTCGGCAACAGCGGCGGCGGAGGCGGCGAGACCACCGGCACGTACGGCTTCGGCGCGTTCGGGTCCGGCGGCGGCGGAGGCGGCGGTACACCCCACTCGTACCCCGGCGGCATCGGACCGCTGACCGGGTAGTAGCCCGGAGGTAGCGCCGGACCACCGCCCTGCGGGGCGGTGGCAGGCGTCTCCGACCCGGGCGCGTTCAGGGACTTGTAGCCCGGCGGCAGCGGAGGCGGCGGGCCAGCGCCTGGCGGGGGAGCGCCCACGGGCGGCATGTTCGGCATGTCGGCGGTCCCCATGAAGCCGTAGGGATCGCGGGCCTGGTGCCAGGCGTCGCGCAGGAAGCCCAGTGGGCCGTCGCCTGAGCCGTACTGGGCGTTGGGGATCTCGGGCACCATCGGCGGTCCGGGCGGCGCCGGCGGCGGCGCGGCGACCGCCGGATCGACCGGCACAGCGACCGGCTGGCCGGGCGCCGGCGGTGCGCCGTCGGGCCCGGGAACAGGTGTCGGGACCGGCTGCGCGCCGGCCATCGCGGCCGGTGCAAGCACACCGAACGCCACCGCAGCGGCGACGCCGGCGGCGCAGCGCAGAGTTCTGGCGCGTACGTCGCGCCTGTCTGTCGTCATGGGTTCCTTCGTGATGCCTCGAGCTCGTCCCGACTCGAGGAATGAGGCTAGCCGGTTCGCGGCCGCGGCGCGCCCGCTCAGCTCGAACCCGGACTGTGCGACAGCACGTTCACAACGTTGCCTGCGGCGTCCTCGAAGAAGAAGCGCCGTACGCCCCACTCCTCGTCGGTGAGCGGATGGACGATGTGAATGCCCGCGTCCAACGCACTCCTATACGCCTCGTCGACATCGCTGACCTGGATCGACACCGTCGGATTGACCGCGGCGGTCGCGTCCTCGGTCAACAGGCTGACCTGGTGGCGGTGTTCGGGGTCGGCGAGCGTGACTATCCAGCCGTGGTCCATCACGACGTCGAGGCCGAGGACCGCACGGTACTGGGCCACGGCAGCCGGCAGGTCCGGCACCGTGACGATGGGAACGACGCGTTCGACGGTCAAATGGCCGGGCCCAGCAGGTCGTCGGCGTCCTTGATGACGTAGCCGTAGCCCTGCTCGGCGAGGAAGCGCTGTCGATGCGCGGCGTACTCGGCGTCGAGGCTGTCCCGCGACACCACGGAGTAGAACACCGCTCCGCCGCCGTCGGCCTTCGGGCGCAGCAGCCGTCCCAGCCGCTGAGCTTCCTCCTGGCGGGAGCCGAACGTGCCCGACACCTGCACGGCGACGCTGGCCTCGGGCAGGTCGATGGAGAAGTTGGCGACCTTGGACACCACCAGCGTGCGGATCTCACCGGTGCGGAACGCGTCGAACAGCTGCTCGCGCTCCGCGGTCTTTGTCGAGCCCTGGATCACCGGCGCGTCCAGCTCGACGCCGAGCTCGTCGAGCTGGTCGAGGTAGGCCCCGATCACCAGCGTCGGCTCGTCCGGATGGCGCTCCAGGATCGACTTCACCACGTTGACCTTGGTGTGTGCGGTCGCGCAGAGCTTGTACCGTTCGTCCGGTTCGGCCGTGGCGTAGAGCATGCGCTCGTTGTCGGTCATCGTGACGCGGACCTCGATGCACTCGGCCGGCGCGATCCACCCCTGCGCCTCGATGTCCTTCCACGGCGCGTCGTAGCGCTTCGGTCCGATCAGCGAGAACACATCGCCCTCGCGGCCGTCCTCACGGATCAACGTCGCGGTGAGTCCGAGCCGCCGACGGGACTGCAGGTCGGCCGTCATCCGGAACACCGGCGCTGGCAGCAGGTGCACCTCGTCATAGACGATCAGCCCCCAGTCGCGACTGTCGAACAGCTCGAGATGCTTGTACTCGCCCTTGGTGCGGCGGGTGATCACCTGATAGGTGGCGATGGTGACCGGGCGGATCTCCTTCTTCTCCCCGGAGTACTCGCCGATCTCCTCCTCGGTCAGTGAGGTCCGCGCGATCAGCTCGCGCTTCCACTGGCGGCCGGCGACGGTGTTGGTGACCAGAATCAGCGTCGTCGCACCGGCTTTGGCCATCGCCGCGGCGCCGACCAGCGTCTTGCCCGCCCCGCAGGGCAGCACCACGACGCCGGAGCCGCCGTCCCAGAAGGAGTCGGCAGCCATCTGCTGGTAGTCGCGCAGCTCCCAGCCGTCCTGCTCGAGCGTGATCGGATGCGCCTCGCCGTCGACGTAGCCCGCCAGATCCTCGGCCGGCCAACCGATCTTGAGCAGCATCTGCTTGACCCGGCCGCGCTCGCTGTTGTGCACGATCACGGTGTCGTCGTCGAGCCGGGCGCCGAGCATCGGCGCGATCTTCTTGTTGCGCAGCACTTCTTCGAGCACGGCGCGGTCGAAACTGACCAGCGTCAACCCGTGGGCGGGATGCTTGACCAGCTGCAGGCGGCCGTAGCGCGCCATGGTGTCGACGATGTCGACGAGCAGCGGCTGGGGCACCGCGTAGCGGGAGAACGACACCAGGGCGTCGACGACCTGTTCGGCGTCGTGGCCGGCGGCGCGGGCGTTCCACAGCGCCAGCGGCGTGATGCGGTAGGTGTGCACGTGCTCGGGTGCCCGCTCGAGTTCGGCGAACGGCGCGATCGCCGCGCGGGCAGCGCCGGCCTGCTCGTGGTCGACCTCGAGCAACACAGTCTTGTCCGACTGCACGATCAAGGGGCCGTCGGTCATGCGCGGCCTCGGAAGAAAGTCATCCTGCCTATTATCCGCACTCTCACGACAACCCGGCTTCGCGTTCAGGACGGCGGGCACGGTCGCCCCGACAGAAGGGTGGCATCTTGGGTTGCGCGATCTGCGGAAGCGGGTGCGGATCAGCGTCGACAGTGGAAGCCGACACGTTCATTCCGAGTAGCCCTCGCCGCATAACTCCACTTCAAGAAGAAGGGTGAGGTTGCCGAAAACACTTCTTGGAGCATTTTCACAGAAAAGACAGTCACGCGCGTCAATTTGCTCTAGTGTTCGCTGCGCGGGGTAGCGGCCACAAGCGTGACGGCTCACGCCCAGCGTTGTCGTCGGGGGGCGAACAGTCACGGGGGACTGGACGCAGTGACGGAGGCCGGGCGCATGAGTGGCAAAGCTGTCGGACATCGGAAGTCTCGCATCGGTGCCGAAGGGCAGTTCTGGGCGGCCGCAAGGCTCCTCGACGATGCAGGGTCCAACCGACCCGCGCGACACCGAGTCGAGCAGCAGCGGTCGGCGATTCCTGTCGGACGGGTGGGGGCACTGGCGGTCTCCCTGGGCATCGGCTTGGCGGTCGCACACGCGGCGACGGGCGTGGCCGCGGCGAGCGAGGGCGAGACGGAGTCGAGCGTCACGTCGGCGGGCAGCACGACACCGGACACCGACGCACCCCGAGCCGGCAAGATCCGGGGGGCGAAGCGCTCTACCGACACCAAGGCCGAGACCGATGCCGACAGCGCGACAACTGCTGACGACGAGACAGCAGCCGGCCCGCGGAGATGGCATGCCAGGTTCGACGGGCCGAGACGGACCAGGGACGCCGAGGGCGACGAGAGTCGGGACATCGACGTCGTTGCCGCGGGTACCGAGCAGAGTGCGGACAGCGACGAGGTCGCCGTATCGCCGGTGACGACGGCACCGCGCAAGCGCCTCTTCGCCCGGGTGCCGGACCCGGCGCCCCAAACCGCGCCGGTGGAAGTGGTGAGTCTGCAGGCCCCCGCGGCGATCGAGAAAGCCACTGCGCTCTCCGACACGCTGTCCGACACTCTTTCCGACACCAAGACCCCGGCGTCGTCTCCGGTCGACGACGCCCTGCTGGCCTACGTACGCCGGCTGATCACCCACACACTGTTCAACAAGACACCGGTGGTGCGGTCGGTGACCACCGAGCAGATCGTCACCGGACAGGTCGTGATCCGGATCGACGCCTACGACCCCAACGACGACCCGCTGACCTACACCATCGAGCAACCGGCCGGCGGAGGTGTGGTCGTCCGCAACCCGCTCGACGGTTCCTTCCTCTACACGCCGACCACCCCGGTCGTCGGCAATCCCCGACCCGTCGAATTCACCGTCGTGGTGAGTGACAGCTCCGTCGACCTCCCCGGCTTGCTGGGCCTGCTGCACACCGTGGCTCGCGTGATCGGGCTGGCGCAGGCCGACACCTACCGCCAGACAGTCGCCTTCACCGTGGACCCGCTCGTTCAACTCCCACCGTCGCTGCTCGCCACGCCCGCACTGCCCTACGTCGTGAAGAGCGATCCGGTGAAGCTGTTGTCCGCAGCCGCCATCGTCGATCCCGACTCCACACAACTGCAGAGCGTCAAGGTCTCGATCGCCGCCGGTAAACAGCTCGGTGACGTGCTCGGATACACCGCGCCCTCCGGCAGCATCATCACGCCCGTCTTCAGCGACGACAACCGCACGGTCACACTGTCCGGCCTGGCCAGCCTGGCCGACTACGAAGCAGCGCTCAAGGCCATCACGTTCAGCGCCACAAAGCTGGGTCTGGCGACTCGCGCCATCGAGATCACCCTCACCGATGAACAAGGCATCGAGAACCTGGTTCCCGCAGGCGTTCTGCTTCTGCTCCTGCCGGCGATCCAGTTCCCGCCGTCGCTGTTCGCGGTCGGCGGCGGGCCGTTCCGGTTGGGTGGCGACCCGGTGAAGCTGCTGTCGATCGCCGAGATCACCGATGCCGACTCGTCGTCACTGCAGTCGGTCACGGTATCGCTGGGCGCCGGTAAGCAGACCGGAGACGCGCTGTCCTACACCGCGCCGGACGGCAGTCAGATCACGGCGAGTTTCAGCGACGACAACCGCTCGGTGACACTGACCGGACCGGTCACTCTCGCCGAGTTCGAGGCCGCGCTGAAGGACATCACCTTCAGCGCAACGCAACTCGGGCTCGGTCTGCGCACGGTGAACGTCACCCTCACCGACACCGACGGCAACGACAGTCTGCTGCCCGCGACGGTCGCGATGGGTGTTCTCCCGGCGATCATCGTGGAACTCCCGTTGACAGTGACCCCATTGGGAGCCCCGATCCACACCATCGGTAAGCCTCCGGTGAAACTGATCTCCTCGGTCCTCATCGCCAACGCCGATGGGGGCAACCTCAGCGGCGCAACCATCGTCATCGGCCCCGGCCGCCTGTCCGGTGACACATTGACCTACACCGCTCCCGCGGGTTCCACGATCCAGGTCAACCGCCCCAACGACTGGACCATCGAGCTGACGGGACTCGCCAGCGTGGAGCAGTACACCGCTGCGCTGCAGGCGATTTCGTTCAGCGCGACGCAGGTCGGCCTCACTCGTTCGGTCACGATCTCGGTCACCGAAGAGGACGGCGACACCAGTCCTGTTCCGGGCGTGGTGTTCGCCAACACCATCGCACCGGTCCGGCCGCTGCTCACCGTGCTGTCGCTGCCGGCCACCTACACACTGGGCAAGTCCGGGGTCAAGGTCGCCGCCAACGTCGAGATCGGCGATCTCGACTCGACGGTGCTCACCGGTGCGACGGTGAAGATCAGCGGCGGACGGCAGGCCGGTGATCTGCTGAGCTTCGCCCCGATCGACGGCAACCCCGTGTCGGCGACGTGGAACGGAACCGACACGTTGACGTTCACCGGGACGGCGACGCTGGCCCAGTACGAAGCAGCGCTGGAGGCCGTCACGTTCACAGCGACCGGCGGCGCCGGCCTGCTCGACACTCGTACGGTCACCATCGATGTGGTGGACGACTCCGGCGTGGGCACGCTGCTGCCCGCTACGGTGCTCGTGGGCGTGAAGAACCCGGACCGTCCGACGATCGTCACGGTCGGCGCCACGTTCGTGAAGCTCGGCAGCTCGGTCAAGCCCATCACGTCAGCGACGATCCTCGACACCGACTCGACGATGCTGACCGGTGCGTCGGTGGCGATCACTGCGGGCCTCCGCAGCGGTGACACGCTCGCCTACGCCGGGATCAGCGGAAACCCGGTGACCGCCGCCTACAACACGAACACCGGGGTCTTGACGCTGTCCGGAACGGCCACGATCGCTCAGTACGAGCAGGCGCTGGAGGCGGTCACCTTCAAGGCGACGCAACTGGGGGTCTTGCCGACCCGCACGATCACCGTGAACGTGGTGGACGATTCGAACCTGTCGGCGCTGGTCGCCGGGCTGGTCCTGACGACGGTGTCGCTGATCTAGCCCGGATCGGCCGAGACCACCGACGTGACGCGGTGGATGGCGAATTCGCGCACCCGACCTGAGGCGGGGTCATACGCGGTCAGCTGTCCACCGCGCACGTTGATCGGCGCGACCACCCGCTGGCTGGCGACGCCCGCCGGATCCACGTAACCGATCACCACCGACTCCTGATGGTGTGCTGCGTGCTGCAATTCGGAGATCGCGACCGCCGGGTCGAGTCGCAGCCCCGACGACGGCGACGCCGCGACTTTGCGCAGCACGGCGACGATCGCACCGAGGGTCTGGTCGGTGGGAGTGGCGCCGGGCCGGAAGGTGCGGCGCCGGCCAGGGGCCGGGACGCGGGAGCCACGGCTGCGCAGATCCACGATCGCCCCGGTGGAATCCTCGGCAGCCGGGGCGAACCCGGCGCTTCGCAGCGCGGAGAGCACCTCGGCGATAGGGGCCTGCGACACCGCGACCGTCGGTGCGAGAAGGCGCAATTCGACGGCTTCGGTGGCCGGGGCGCCGACGGCGGCGGCCAGTAGCGCCGCGTCCTCGCAGCGCACGAACGACGCTGCCATGCCCACCCGCAGCTGCCCGTGCCGTCGTGCGACATCGTCGATGAGATAGGTCAATGCCTGCGGCACCGGTGTTCTGGAATGTCTGGTGAACAGAGCGTGGAGTTCTCCGGCGGTCTTGCCGCTGTCGAGCGCGCGCCGCACCGATGCCTCGTCGATGCGGAACACCATTGCCGCACCGGCTGATTCGACAGTGGCGACTGCGCCCAGCTGTTCGGCCAGATCCCGCTCCAATGGCCCCGGGACGATCACCGTCAGATCGGCCTGCACCAGGAAATGATCGATCGGGGAGGGAAGCGCCTTGTCCATCGCGGCGATGACGGCCTGCTCGTCCTCGCCGGCGAGCAGCCTGCGCAACGGGCTGGCCAGCGCCCCGCGGCCGACGACGCCGACGGCGTGCGCCTCGGTCAGCAGGTCCGCCACCGGGTCGGGCTGCAGGCGCGCCGACCAGCGGGGCCGCTGCCAGACCATGGCGCGGGATGCGCTCGCGGCATCCACCCCTGACCCTGGTGGCAGCTCGGCGAGCATCGACAGCAGGAGTCGGCGATCCAGCGGAGCTGCTGTCGAGAACAGCGAATCCGAAAGCGCTGCATAGGGTTTGCCATCTGGGCCGCGGGCGCCGACTAGGCTGGGCCGGCCCGGCAGGTCCAGCCACGCCGACGCCACCAGGTGCCACTTGACCGCCGTGGGAGATTCGATGAATCGGTCTGCGGCCACCGTCGGTGCCCAGTACGAACCGGTGTCCGGGGGTTCGGGCTCGGGGACCCCGGCGGCGATCAGCCCTGCCGCGAGTGCCACCTCGAGGATCAGACCCAGCCGACGCTCGTCGATACCCGTCGCCTTCGTCAGTCGTTTGACCTCGCGGACCCCCAGGCCCCCGCTGCGGAGCTCCGGAACCGGTGTGGCACCGAGGTTCTCGAGCACCAGATCGACTTCGCGCAGCAGGTCGATCGCGGCGCCGGCCGCGACGGCGTCGACGTCGGCGGTGGACGTGGTCGTCACCGTCGGGTCGGGGCGGGCCAGGCTCACCGGACCGGGCGTCTCGCCGCGCAGCGCCTGCCCCACGAGCCGAGGCAGGATCACCGTGTCGGCATCGAGTCGCCGCAGCAGCCCGGCGGCCAGCAGCCGCTGGACGGGCCGATCCGCCGGAGCGTCGGGGAGGGCATCGCGGGTGCGGCCGATCGGAGAGCCCTCGAGCAGCTTCTCGAGCAGATCGCGTGCCGCATCGTCGAGTGCGTCGAGAGCCTCGGTGACCTCGGCCGCGGAGAGGGCCTGCGGCTCGAGCGTCGCCTGGCCCGGGTACCACGGCAGCCCGTTCGCGGCCTCGGCGACGACGCGCAGGGCGCCCGTGCCTGCGGTGTCGCCCCACACCAGCGCTCGCTCCGTGAGGTCGCCGACCGCCGCGCGCACAGACGCCTCGTCGGTGCGCTCGCCCAACGCTGCGGCCAACTCCTTGAACGTCACCGCGGTCGTCTCGGCATGCACGGTCAGCAGTGCGTCGAGCACCGTCAGGTGCAGGAAGTCGAGATCGTCGGTGGCGGCCTTGACCGACTGCCGGGCGGCGGCCCGGGCGGCCAGCGCGGCGATCGTTCCCGGTGGCGGCTGGGTGAGGTCGGGCCGCGACCGCAACAGCGTGATCAGTGCCTCGTCGTCGCGTTCGGCCAACCACACGCCCAACGGCATACCGGGGCTCTTGGCGCTCACCTGACCAGCGTAAAGCAGCCTCCCACCCTCGCCAGCCGGCGATCGGCCTGCCACAATGTCATCCGTGGCTGATGACAAGAAGAACCGATACGTCGATCCCGGCTGGCCCACCAGCGACGCCGACGACCACGCCGTCAGCGAGCTGGCCGCCGACCGCACCGGGGCCCTGTCGCCGTTCGGCGACATCACCTTCCCCCTGCCGGCCGAGGAGCTGCCGTTCATCCAGTCCTCGACCGTCATCAACAAGTAGCGATGGCGGAGCGCCTCTCGCACCTCGACGAGGCCGGCGCCGCCCACATGGTGGACGTCACCGCCAAGGACGTGACGAAGCGCGTTGCGGTGGCTGCGGGCACCGTCCGGACCCGCGCCGACGTCATCGACCTGATCAGCACGAACGGCCTGCCCAAGGGTGACGCGCTGGCCACCGCCCGCGTCGCGGGCATCCTGGCGGCCAAACGCACCAGCGAGCTGGTGCCGCTGTGTCATCCGTTGGCTATCACCGGTGTCGACATCGACTTCGACGTCTCCGGCGACGAGGTGGGCATCACGGCGACGGTCCGCACCACCGATCGCACGGGGGTGGAGATGGAGGCGCTGACGGCTGTCAGTGTGGCCGCACTGACCGTCTACGACATGATCAAGGCCGTCGACCGTGCCGCCTCGATCGACGGTATCCGCGTGCTCCACAAGGAGGGCGGCAAGACCGGCCCGTGGTCGCGGTGAGCCCGACCCGCTCCGGTGTGGTCGTGATCGCCTCCACCCGTGCCGCCACCGGCGTCTACACCGATCGATGCGGTCCGGTGATCGTCGACTGGCTCACCGCGCGTGCGGTGCACACCCCGCCGGCGGTGGTGGTTCCCGACGGTGAGCCGGTCGGTGCGGCGCTGCGGGAGGCACTGCAGGACGAGCCCGATGTCATCATCACGTCCGGGGGCACCGGTGTCTCACCCACCGACGCGACGCCGCAGCAGACCGCGGCCGTGCTCGACTACGAGGTCCCCGGCCTCGCCGACGCGATCCGGCGCTCGGGGCTGCCCCAGGTGCCGACTTCGGTGCTGTCGCGCGGGATCTGTGGGGTCTCGGGACGGACGTTGATCGTGAACCTCCCCGGCTCACTGGGCGGCGTGCGGGACGGTCTGGGCGTTCTCGACGAGGTGCTCGACCATGCCCTCGACCAGCTGCGGGGCGGAGATCACCGACCGTGACCGAGGTCGTGCGCGCAGCGCTGACCGAGCAGCCAATCGATGCCGCCGAGCACGAGGCACTCGTCGCCCACCACGCCGCGGGCGCTGTGGTGTCGTTCGCCGGGGTGGTGCGCAACCACGACGGCGGCCGCTCGGTGACCAGGCTGGAGTACTCGGCGCATCCGTCGGCGGCCCAGGTTCTCGCCGATGTCGTCGCGGAGGTGGCGGCCGAGGCCAGCGGGGTGCGGGCGATCGCCGTCAGCCACCGCGTCGGTCCGTTGCAGATCGGGGACGCAGCGCTGATCGCCGTCGTGGCCGCCGATCATCGCGGCGCAGCCTTTCAGACGTGTGCACGACTCGTCGACCGCGTCAAAGAACTGCTACCCGTGTGGAAGCACCAGTTCTTCGTCGACGGCACCGACGAGTGGGTCAACTCCGCGTAGCGGAGATCAGGACGGCGGCAGGACCGGAGCCGGCGGGACCGGCGCACCCGGGGCGGGCGGCGCCGCGGGATCGATCGGCGCGCCAGGCAGCGGCGCACCCGGGGCGACCGGCTCGAGGGCGGCCGGACCACTGGTGAGCGGCCGCTGCGTGAGCGCGAGGAGGGCGTCCTTGCCGGAGATCTCCTGCGTCTGGATGGCGTGCCAGATGTCCTTTAGGTAGGTCACGTTCGGGCTCGGGTCGGCGACCGCGTTCGGATCGGCAGTGGTGCCGGGCGGGAGATTCGTCGGGCTGGCCAGGTGCGGCATGCCGTCGGGCATCGGGAGGTCGCCGGAGATGGCCTGGTTGGCGACGTCGTAGGCCGGTGCGGGAACCGGGACGGCGTTCAGCGGGGCCAGCGGGTCCGGTGCCGGTGCGGCGACGGGTGCGGGCGCAGGGGCCGCCGGCGCGGGAGCCGCGACGGGCGCGGGGGCCGGGATCGGGAGGG
>NZ_QJUA01000020.1 GCF_003254575.1 Mycobacterium kyogaense
CGTATCCGCTATGGCGGACCCTCACCGGTTACGCCGAGGCTAGCTTGGCACCCGGCCCTTCGCCTCCACGGCAGCCCGAACGACGCCAGATAACCCACACCGAGGTTGCATAAGTCAGCGTGGGCGCCAGGCACCCGGCCCTCAACTCGGCAGCACCACCGACCACAGAAATCACGCCCCGCCCCGAGGCGTCGACCCACTACGGCCTCCACACCCCTTGACTCGACCTACAGCCAGCTAGCCCAGCCGCGTCATCCAGCCGTGGGTGTCGGCGAAGGTGCCGCGCTGGATGCCGGTCAGCGTGTCGCGCAGCGCCATCGTGATCTCGCCCGGTTCACCGTCGGCGATCGTGAACTCGCCGTCGCTGTGCTTGACGTGAGACACCGGGGTGATGACGGCGGCGGTGCCGCAGGCGAACACCTCGGTGATCTCGCCGGCGGCGGCCTTCTTCTGCCACTCGTCGACATCGATCTTGCGCTCCTCGACCGCGAAGCCGGCGTCAGTGGCCAACTGCAGCAACGAGTTCCGGGTGATGCCGGGCAGCAGCGAACCCGACAGCTCGGGGGTGACCAATCGCGCGGTGCCGCCGCTGCCGAACACGAAGAACAGGTTCATCCCGCCCATCTCTTCGACGTAGCGGCGCTCGATGGCGTCGAGCCACACCACCTGGTCGCACCCGTGGTCGGCGGCCTCGGCCTGGGCCAGCAGCGACGCCGCGTAATTGCCACCGAACTTCGCTGCGCCGGTACCACCCGGCGATGCCCGCACGTACTCGTGGGACAGCCACACACTGACCGGCTTGATACCCCGCGGGAAGTACGCGCCGGCAGGTGAAGCGATGACCAGGTAGCGGTACCGGTCGGCCGGACGCACCCCCAGCCCCGGCTCGGTCGCGATGATGAACGGCCGCAGGTAGAGCGACTCCTCACCGCCGGCCGGCGGCACCCACTGTCCGTCGACGGCGATCAGCTGACGCAGCGACTCGAGGAACACCTCGGTCGGCAGCTCCGGGATCGCGAGCCGGCGCGCCGAGGTCTGCAGCCGCGCCGCGTTGGCCTCCGGCCGGAACGACACGATGGACCCGTCGTTCCAGCGGTAGGCCTTCAGCCCTTCGAAGATCTCCTGCGCGTAGTGCAGGACGACCGCCGACGGATCGAGTTCGATGGGTCCGTACGGCAGCACCCGCGCGTCATGCCATCCCTGGTCGACGGTGTAGTCGACCGACACCATGTGGTCGGTGAAGAACTTGCCGAAGCCCGGGTTGCCGAGCACCTGGGCGCGTACCTCATCGCTCGCCGGATTCGCAGCGCGATCGACGGTGAACGAGAGGCCTTCAGTCATGCAGGCGATTGTATAACCGCCTGGGAAGGGATTTATCGCGTGCGGGTGTCCACGAACGGCGGTTTGACCACCTCACACTCGACGGCGCGGCCCCGCACGTCGACCGTGACGCGGGCTCCGTCGGCGACGCCGGCGGCGGTGTCGATGAGCGCCAACGCGATACCGACTTTGAGTGTGGGAGAAAACGTTCCGGAGGTGGTGACACCGACGGGGGTGTCGCCGTCGAGCACGGTGAGCTCGCCGCGCAGCACGCCGCGGCCGACGGCGCGCAGCCCGCGCAGCGTGCGCCGCGGTCCCGCCTCCTTCTCGGCGAGCAGCGCCTCACGCCCCCAGAAGGCGTCTTTCTTCCAGCCGACCGCCCAGCCGCAGCGCGCCTGCAGCGGTGAGATGTCGCGCGAGAGTTCGTGACCGTGCAGCGGATAACCCATCTCGGTGCGCAGCGTGTCGCGGGCGCCGAGGCCCGCGAGCTCACCGCCCGCGTCGCGCACCTTCTCGACCAGGGCGTCGAACACCACCGCGGCCTGATCCCAGGTCGGCAGCAGCTCGTAGCCGTGCTCGCCGGTGTAGCCGGTGCGGCAGACCCGGACGTCGACACCGTCGAACACCGCGTCGGCGTAACCCATGTAGTCCATGTCGGTGGGCAGTCCGAGCCCGCCGACCACATCGGCCGCCCGGGGTCCCTGCACGGCGAGCACCGCGCGTGAGCGGTGTTCGTCGGTGACCGTCACCCCGGCGGGTGCGCGCTCGATCAGCGCGGCGACGACGTCAGCGGTGTTGGCCGCGTTGGGCACCAGGAAGATCTCGTCGTCGGAGACGTAATAGGCGATGAGGTCGTCGATCACCCCACCGTCGTCGGTGCAGCACAGCGTGTACTGCGCCTTGCCCGGACCGATGCGGCCCAGGTCGTTGGTGAAGGCGGCGTTGACGTAGTCGGCTGCACCAGGACCGGTGACCAGCGCCTTGCCCAGATGGCTGACGTCGAACAGGCCGACCGTCGTGCGGGTGGCGGTGTGCTCGGCGACGGTGCCCGCGTAGGACACCGGCATCAGCCAGCCCCCGAATTCGGCGAAGGTGGCCCCGAGCTCGCGGTGCCGGTCTTCGAGCGGGCCGGTCAACGGTGTGTCACTCACGCCGACCCACACTAGTAGGCAGTGGCTAGGGTGAATCCCCGTGAGCACCCCAGCCGGTTACCAGTCCCCTGCCGTCACCGTCGCCAGCGCGCTGCCCAAGCGCAAAGTCGAGTCGTCCGTGCTGATCGTGCCGGTGGTGAGCGTCGGCGACGAGCCACGGGCCAGCGTGGTCGCCGCGGACCACCTCGACGCGGGTTCGGTGGCCGAGATCGAGGCCGCGCTGGCCGCGCTCGGCGCCAAGGGCGGCGCGGAACAGGTCACCCGTGTGCCGGTGGCGTCGTTGCCGGTGGGCAGCGTGCTCGCGGTCGGGTTGGGCAAGAGCCGCGACGAGTATTCGGCCGAGACGATCCGGCGGGCCGCAGGAGCGGCCGCGCGCTCACTCAACGGGGTGGAGTCGGTGCTGACCACGCTGTCGGTGCTGGACACCGAGGCCGCCGTCGAAGGCCTGATCCTCGGCTCCTACCGCTTCACCGAGTTCCGCAGCGGCAAGACCACCCCCAAGGACGCCGGCCTGCGCAAGATCACCGCGCTCACCGCGGACACGAAGGCCGCCACCAAGGAGGCCGCGGCCCGCGGTGAGGCCATCGCGACGGCAGTCGCCACGGCCCGCGACTTCGTCAACACCCCGCCGAGCCATCTCTTCCCAGACGAATTCGCTAAGCGCGCAAAGGCTTTGGGCGAGGATGCCGGCCTCGAGGTGGAGGTGCTCGACGACAAGGCGCTGACCAAGGGCGGGTACGGCGGCATCATCGGCGTCGGCAAGGGCTCGTCGCGGCTGCCCCGGCTGGTGCGCCTGGCCCACCGCGGCGGCAAGGGCCGCAAGGCCAAGACCGTGGCGCTGGTGGGCAAGGGCATCACATTCGACACCGGCGGCATCTCGATCAAGCCGGCGGCGAACATGCACCACATGACCTCCGACATGGGTGGCGCCGCCGCGGTGATCGCGACCGTCGTGCTGGCGGCCCGCCTCAAGCTGCCGATCGACGTGATCGCGACGGTGCCGATGGCCGAGAACATGCCGTCGGGCACCGCGCAGCGGCCGGGTGACGTGTTGACGCAGTACGGCGGCATCACCGTGGAGGTGCTCAACACCGACGCCGAGGGCCGGCTGATCCTGGCCGACGCGATCGTGCGGGCGTGCGAGGACGAGCCCGACTACCTGATCGAGACGTCGACGTTGACCGGGGCGCAGATGGTCGCGCTCGGTGCGCGTACGCCGGGGGTGATGGGCAGTGACGAGTTCCGCGACCGGGTCGCCGAGATCTCGCAGTCGGTGGGCGAGAACGGCTGGGCGATGCCGCTGCCCGAGGAGCTGAAGGACGACCTGAAGTCGACGGTGGCCGATCTGGCGAACGTCAGTGCGTCGCGCAACGCCGGCATGCTGGTCGCGGGCACGTATCTGCGGGAGTTCGTCGCCGACGGGGTGGCCTGGGCTCACATCGATATCGCGGTGCCGGCCTACAACTCGGGTGGGCCGTGGGGCTACACCCCCAAGGGCGGCACCGGCGTGCCGACGCGCACGATGTTCGCGGTCCTGGAGGACATCGCAGTCAACGGCTGAGCAGTCAACGGCTGAGCAGTCAACGGCTGAGCAGTCGGGGTGAAGCAGGGTCAGACGAACTTGCCGCCGCGCGCCCCACTGCGCATCGCCGCCGGGGCGGCGTGTGCGATCGCGTAGACGACGTGTGCCTCCGGTGTGACGGGACGCACCGCCTTCTTCTTGGTCACCGCGCTGACGATCGCCGCAGCCACTCTCTCGGGACCGTAGCGGCGCACCGCGAAGCCCCGCTTGGCCCGCGCCCGCAGCTTCTCGGCGTCGGCGTTCCTGGACTCGGGCAGTGAGAAGCGGGTGGTGTCGACGATGTTGGTGCCGATCACTCCGGGACAGATGGTGGTCACCCCGATACCGGCCGAATCCAGTTCTGCGCGAAGGCAATCGGAGAACATGAAGACCGCCGCCTTCGACGTGCAGTAGGCGTTCATCATGTTGACCGGCGTGTAGGACGCCATCGAGGCGATGTTGACGATGTGTCCGCCGGTGCCGCGCTCGACCAGGCGCCGACCGAAGGACCGGCAGCCGTTGACCACGCCGCCGAAGTTGATGTCGAGCACGCGGTCGAACTCGTCGGCGGGCGTGTCGAGGAAGTAGCCGGCATGCCCGACGCCGGCGTTGTTGATCACGATGTCGGGCACCCCGTGCTCGCCGCAGACCTCCTCGGCGAAGGACTCCACGGCGGCGGCGTCGGCCACGTCGACGAGGTAGCGGTGCGCGGTCGCACCCACGGCGGCGAGCTGGCGTGCGGTCTCAGCCAGCCCGTCGCCGTCGACGTCGCTGATCACCAGCTCGGCCCCGTCGCGCGCGAACGCCAACGCGGTCTCGCGGCCGATTCCACTGCCGGCACCGGTGACCGACACCAGCGTGTCGCCGAACGGTCGCCGCTCCCGTCGCATCTCGGCGCGTCGCAACTCCCGGGCCGCGGGGGCACCGTCGAGGTGCTCGACGAACTGGCGCACCGCGCGGGCGTACAGCTCCGGGTGGGTGTCGGGGGCGGGCTGCCCGGTCGCCACCTCGCGCCGCCACAGGCGCGGCAGTGTCGCGGGGAGATCGTCGCGACGGCCGGCCACGCGATCCGACGAGACGATCAGCTGCACCGGCACATCGACACGCTGCGCGGGCCCGAACGGGCGCCGCCGACGCCGTCGCCGTTGAACCGGCGGCGACAGCGTCACCGACGCGACAGCGGCACCCGGCCGCGTCAGCGCGTCCCACACCGCGGCGACCGCGGGCCCGTGGGCGATCACGTGGACGGGGCGGTCCCCGGTCAGCGCGGCGGACAGTCCGGCCGGGTCGGTGTGGACGACGCGCGCGCCGTCAAGCAACCCCGCCACGTTCGTCCAGATCTGCGGCGAGTCAGGGTGGGCATGCACCGCCACGATGGTCGGCCCGTCGGTGTTCACGAGCCGCACGCTACTAGCGGTCCAACTCCTCGCGGGCGGCGCGCTTGCGCTCGATGCGACGGCGCTCGTCGTAGTCCCGCATGCGCTGCGGATAGCCGACCTTCTGCACGTCGTAGACGGGGATCTTCAAGCGGTCGGACAACTTGCGTGCGCCGGCGTAACCGCCCGCGCGGCGTCTGGTCCATTCGCCGTCGGCGGCGACGAGCACCACGGTGACGTCGGTGACCGTCGTCTTCGGTTCCACGAAGGCCTCGACACCGACGTGTTCGGCGACCCATTGCTGCAGGTAGCGCAGATCGACCGCAGGATCGGCACCGGCACGCCCGCCACGACGCCGGCCTTTCAGCGCGTCGAACAGTCCCACCTGGGGTCGCTCCTTCCGACTGCCGAACCCCTCGCTTCGATAGTGCCAGAGCGCTCGGTGCACGCGTCTGCGGCGAAACGTCGCATCGGACGTGACAGGATGGGGAACCGACACCTCGAGACCGTGAAATCGACCACGAACGACCGTGCAAGGGAGCCACGACACTATGGCCATCTCCGTCCAGATGCCCGCCCTCGGAGAGAGCGTGACCGAAGGGACTGTCACCCGCTGGCTGAAGCAGGAGGGTGACACGGTCGAGGAGGACGAGCCGCTGTTGGAGGTGTCGACCGACAAGGTCGACACCGAGATCCCGTCCCCCGCATCCGGGGTGCTGAAGAAGATCGTGGCTCAGGAGGACGACACCGTCGAGGTCGGCGGCGAACTCGCCGTGATCGGTGACGCCGACGAGTCCGATGACAGCGGTAGCGACGACGACGGAGCTGACGAGGAGCCGGCCGAGGAGCCGGCCGAAGAGCCCGAGCCCGAGGCCGACGACAGCGCCGACGAGGAGGAGTCCGCGGACGAGCCGGAGGACAAGCCCGAACCCAAGAAGTCCTCGGGCGGCTCCGGGAAGTCCACACCGGTGCTGATGCCCGAGCTCGGCGAGTCCGTCACCGAGGGCACCGTGACGCGCTGGCTCAAGGAGGTCGGCGACAGCGTGGAGGTCGACGAGCCGCTCGTCGAGGTCTCCACCGACAAGGTCGACACCGAGATCCCCTCGCCCGTGGCCGGCACGCTGCTGTCCATCACCGCCGAGGAGGACGACACCGTCGAGGTCGGCGGTGAGCTGGCCAAGATCGGCGACGCCAGTGAGGCCGACAGCGAGCCGGAACCTGAGCCGGAGCCGGAGCCGGAACCTGAGCCGGAGCCCGAGCCGGAACCCGAGCCCGAGGCCAAGGAAGAGCCGAAGCAGGAATCGAAGCCCGAGCCCAAGCCGGAGCCCAAGAAAGAATCCAAGCCCGAGCCCAAGAAGGAACCCGAGAAGGAACCGGAGCCGGCATCGGCCGGCTCGTCGTCCGGCGATTCGGGTCCCTACGTCACCCCGCTGGTGCGCAAGCTCGCCGGCGAGCACAACGTCGACCTGTCCTCGGTGAAGGGCACCGGCGTCGGCGGCCGCATCCGCAAGCAGGACGTGCTGGCCGCCGCGGAGGCAGCCAAGAAGCCGGCCGAGGAATCCAAGCCGGCACCCGCCGCCGAGGCGCCCGGCAAGACGACCACGCCCGCTCCGGCGCCCGAGGGTGCCCTGGCGCATCTGCGCGGCACCACGCAGAAGGCGAACCGGATCCGGCAGATCACCGCGAAGAAGACCCGGGAGTCGCTGCAGACGACGGCGCAGCTCACCCAGGTCCACGAGGTCGACATGACCAAGATCGTGGCGCTGCGGGCCAAGGCCAAGGCCGGCTTCAGCGAGCGGGAGGGCGTCAAACTGACCTACCTGCCGTTCATCGCCCGCGCGGTGATCGACGCGCTGAAGCTGCACCCGAACGTCAACGCCAGCTACGACGAGGACTCCAAGCAGATCACCTACTACGACGCCGAGCACCTCGGCTTCGCGGTGGACACCGATCAGGGTCTGCTCTCGCCGGTGATCAAAAACGCCGGGGACCTGTCGCTGGGTGGGTTGGCGCGGGCGATCGCCGACATCGCCGCCCGCGCCCGCTCGGGTGATCTCAAGCCCGACGAGCTGTCCGGTGGCACGTTCACGATCACCAACATCGGCAGCCAGGGCGCTCTGTTCGACACCCCGATCCTGGTGCCGCCGCAGGCGGCGATGCTGGGCACGGGCGCGATCGTCAAGCGGCCGCGGGTCATCGTCGACGAGTTCGGTAACGAGTCGATCGGCGTGCGCTCGGTCAGCTACCTGCCGTTGACCTACGACCACCGCCTCATCGACGGCGCCGACGCCGGCCGGTTCGTCACGACGATCAAGCGTCGCCTCGAAGAGGGTGCCTTCGAGGCCGACCTGGGGCTGTAGACGACGGTGTCGATGCCACCCGATTCGGTCATCGCGATCGCGGGTTCATCCGGTGTGATCGGGACGGCGCTGGTCTATGCGCTGCGCTCCACCGATCACCGGGTGATCCGCATCGTGCGGCGCGCCCCCTCCAACGCCGACGAGGTGTACTGGAACCCCGACACCGGTGAGTTCGACGCGAGCGCCCTTCAGGGCGTGTCGGCCGTGGTCAACATGTGCGGTGTCAACGTCGGCGAGAAGCGGTGGTCGGGCGCGTTCAAGCAGAGCCTGCGCGACAGCAGGATCGGCCCGACCGAGGTGCTGTCGCGCGCCGTCGTCGACGCGGGGGTCCCCGTGCTGGTCAACGCCAGCGCCGTCGGCTACTACGGCGACACCGGCTCCCGGCCGGTGGACGAGACGGCCGCGCCAGGGAGCACGTTCCTGGCGCGGCTCACCGTGGACTGGGAGGCCGCGACGACGGTCGCCGCCCGGGCGGGCGTGCGCGTCGTCCTCCCCCGCACCGGTCTGGTGATGTCGCCGTCGGGCGGGATGCTCGGGCGGATTCGGCCGCTGTTCTCGCTGGGGCTGGGCGCGCGGCTGGGCAACGGACGTCAGTACATGTCGTGGATCAGCCTGGAGGACCAGATCCGCGCGCTGTTGTTCGCGATCACCCACGACGAGCTGGCGGGCCCGGTGAACTTCACCGGCCCGGCGCCGGTCACCAACGCGGAGTTCACCACGGCGCTCGGGCGCACGGTGAACCGGCCGACACCGTTCGTGGTGCCCGGGTTCGCGCTGCGCACGGTGCTGGGCGAGTTCGCCGACGAGGGGGTGCTCGGCGGTCAGCGCGCGATCCCGGCCGCACTCGAGAACGCCGGCTTCCGGTTCCACCACAACACGATCGGCGAGGCATTGCGGTTCGCCACCGCCGGCAGCCGTGAGTAACGTCGATTCCATGGGGTCGATCCGCTCGAGCAGCGACACAGTCGTGGTGCGCAGGCTCGGCACGCTCGACTATCAGACGGCGTGGGATCTGCAGCGGGAGATCGTCGCGGCCCGGGTCGACGGCGGCCCCGACGAGTTGCTGCTGCTGCAGCATCCGTCGGTGTACACGGCAGGTCGGCGCACGCTGCCCGAGGAACGTCCCGCGGACGGCACGCCCGTCGTCGACACCGACCGCGGCGGCAAGATCACCTGGCACGGACCCGGTCAGCTGGTCGGTTATCCGATCGTCGGGCTCGCGGAGCCGATGGACGTCGTCAACTTCGTGCGCCGTCTCGAAGAGGCGTTGATCACCGTGTGCGCCGGCTTCGGCCTGCAGACGGGCCGCGTCGAGGGTCGCTCCGGCGTGTGGCTGGCCGCCGACGGGCCGCGCCCGGAGCGCAAGATCGCCGCGATCGGCATCCGGGTGGCGCGCGGGGTCACCCAGCACGGGTTCGCGCTGAACTGCGACTGCGATCTCGGCGCCTACGGCTCGATCGTGCCGTGCGGCATCGCCGACGCGGGTGTCACCTCGCTGACCGCCGAGCTCGGCCGCCGCGTCACCGTCGACGACGTCCTCACCCCGGTGGCCGACGCGGTCTGTGACGTGCTCGACGGCCGGCTCCCCGTGGCCGGTCACGCAGTAGCATCGATGCAGTGAGTGTCGATCCCGGTAACCGCAAACTGCTCCGGCTCGAGGTGCGCAACGCGCAGACGCCGATCGAGCGCAAACCACCGTGGATCAAGACCCGCGCCAAGATGGGCCCCGAGTACACCGAGCTCAAGTCTCTGGTCCGCCGCGAAGGCCTGCACACGGTGTGCGAAGAGGCGGGCTGCCCCAACATCTACGAGTGCTGGGAAGACCGCGAGGCCACCTTCCTGATCGGCGGCGAACAGTGCACCCGTCGCTGCGACTTCTGCCAGATCGACACCGGTAAGCCGGCCGATCTGGACCGCGACGAGCCGCGCCGCGTCGCCGAGAGCGTGCAGGCGATGGGGCTGCGGTATTCGACGGTGACGGGTGTGGCGCGCGACGATCTGCCCGACGGCGGCGCGTGGCTCTACGCCGAGACGGTCCGCCAGATCAAGGCGCTCAACCCGAACACCGGCGTGGAACTTCTCATCCCCGACTTCAACGCCGACCCCGAGCAGCTGGCGCAGGTGTTCGAGACGCGGCCGGAAGTGTTGGCGCACAACGTCGAAACGGTGCCCCGCATCTTCAAGCGAATCCGGCCGGCGTTCCGCTACGAGCGCAGCCTGTCGGTGCTGACGATGGCCCGCGCAGACGATCTGGTGACCAAGAGCAACCTGATCCTCGGCATGGGTGAGACACCGGAGGAGGTGCGCACCGCGCTGCGCGATCTGCACGACGCGGGCTGCGACATCGTCACGATCACCCAGTACCTGCGGCCGTCGGCGCGGCACCACCCCGTCGAGCGTTGGGTGCATCCCGACGAGTTCGTCGAGCATCAGCAGTTCGCCACCGAACTCGGCTTCGCCGGTGTGCTGGCCGGACCCCTGGTCCGCTCGTCGTACCGGGCGGGGAAGTTGTACGCGCAGACAATAGCGTCGCGGTCCGCGCAACCGACGCCCACGCCATAGATATCCTCAACGTATGGCGAAATCGCGTAACCCCGCTGAGGTCAAGGCCGCGAAGGCGGAGGCGAAGGCCGCTCGCAAGGCCGCATCGAAGCAGCGGCGCAGCCAGCTGTGGCAGGCGTTCCAGATCCAGCGCAAAGAGGACAAGCGGCTCCTGCCGTACATGATCGGCGCGTTCGTGCTGATCGTGGCGGCGTCTGTGGCGGCCGGTCTCTATGCGGGTGGCTTCACGATGTTCATGCTGATCCCGCTGGGCATCGTGCTGGGCGCGCTGGTCGCGTTCATCATCTTCGGCCGGCGCGCACAGAAGTCGGTGTACACGAAGGCCGAGGGGCAGACCGGCGCGGCGGCGTGGGCACTGGACAACCTGCGCGGCCAGTGGCGGGTGACGCCCGGGGTCGCCGCGACCGGACACTTCGATGCCGTGCACCGGGTGATCGGCCGGCCCGGCGTGATCTTCGTGGCCGAGGGTGCACCGAACCGGCTCAAGCCGCTGCTGGCGCAGGAGAAGAAGCGCACGGCCCGCCTGGTCGGCGATGTCCCGATCTACGACGTGATCATCGGCAACGGCGACGGCGAGGTGCCGCTGTCGAAGCTGGACCGGCACATGCGCAAGTTGCCGGCCAACATCACGGTCAAGCAGATGGATTCGCTGGAGTCGAGGCTGGCTGCGCTGGGCTCCAAGATCGGCCCGGCGGCGATGCCGAAGGGTCCGCTGCCCGCACAGGCGAAGATGCGCGGAGTGCAGCGCACCGTGCGTCGACGCTGACGCCCCGCGCGCCACACTTGCCACACCCGTCGACGGCGGCGACAATTCGCTGCGGGCCGTCGCGCCCAAGGGGGGACGGGCCATGTGCACTGCGTGTGAGTGGGCGCCGCATTTTGCTGCGTTCGGCAGGACGAGCTCGGCGTCGCTGACGCGCCGTTCGGTCCTTCGCGCTGCCGCGGTGACGACGGCGGCGGCCGTGACTGCGAGCGCGTGCGGGACGGGGTCCCAGGCACCGGCCACCACCACCGCCGGTGCCGAGCGCAAGGCCGACACGGTGTTCCACAACGGCCGCGTCTACACCGTCGCGACCGCGCAGCCGTGGGCCGAGGCGGTCGCGGTCACCGGTAACACGATCAGCTACGTCGGCGACAGCGCCGGGGCCAAGGCGCTGGCCGGACCGGACACCACGGTCGTCGACCTGGCGGGCGGGTTCGTCATGCCGGGCTTCGTGGAGGGCCACATCCACCCGTTCCTGGGCGCGTTCCTGACCACCGGCGTCGACCTGCAGGTGCCCACCGGGCAGGACGCGCTGGACGCGATCGCCGCCTACGCGAAGGCCCATCCCGACGGGCCGATACGCGGGTTCGGTTGGCGGGTGGACATGTTCGGCCCCGAGGGGCCGACGCGCGCCGATCTGGACCGGGTGCTGCCCGACCGGCCGGGATTCTTCTTCGCCATCGACGGGCACAGCCTGTGGGCGAACAGCAAGGCGCTGGAGATCGCCGGGGTGACCCGCGAAACGCAGGACCCCATCCCCGGGTTCAGCTACTACGCGCGCGACGAGAACGGCGAGCCGACCGGCTACGTGCTGGAGGTGACGGCGGTGCTCGGCATCGTCAACGCGATCGAACCGATCTCGCCGGACACCATGAAGACGCTGCTCATCGACTGGCTGCCGAAGGCGTCGGCCGCCGGCATCACCACGGTGTTCGACGCCGGGGTGCCGCCGATCGGCGACGATCAAGGGGCGTTGATCGCGCTCTACACCGACGTGGAGAAGCAGGGCAACCTGCCGTTCCGGGTGGTGGCCTCCTACAGCGTCAAGGGACCACCGGTCGACAATGCGGTCGCCGAGCTGACCGGCATCCGGGACCGCATATCGACCGACCTGGTCAGTGTCGGCGTCGTGAAGGTGATCGGCGACGGCACCCAGGGCGGATACACGGCCTGGCTGATCGAGCCCTACGCCGACAAACCGGACTCCATCGGCGCGTCGCCGTTCACCGAGGCGCAGTGGCGTCAACTGGTGGGCGAGGTCGACGCCGCCGGCTTCGACGTGCACGTCCACGCCTGCGGTGAACGCACCGTGCGCACGGCGCTCGATGCGGTCGAGGCGGCGATCGCGGCCAACCCACCCCGCGACCGCAGGCACACGATCGCGCACCTGGTGTACGTCCAAGATCCCGACAATCAGCGGTTCGGTCCGCTCGGTGTCGTCGCGCAGTTCTCGGCGAACTGGATGTCAGGAGATCCCGACACCCTGCAGAACATGGCCGTCCGGTACGGCAAGCCCCGCGCTGACCTGATGTATCGCGCACAGGAGGTGCTGCGCTCAGGCGGCCGCATCTCGCTGGGCACCGATTGGCCGGCCGCGGGCTACTTCTCCACCTACAAGCCACTCGACTCGATCCAGATCGGGGTGACGCGCCAGCTGATCGGTGAGCCGGCCGCCCCGGTCCTCGTCCCGGTCGACCAGAAACTCACGGTCGCCGAGGCGGTGCACGCCAATACGCTCGGCGCGGCCTACCAGCTGAGGCTCGACGACAAAGTCGGCTCACTGGAAGTGGGCAAGCGCGCCGATCTGATCGTGCTGGACCGCAACCTGCTGGAGATCGATCCGCGCGAGATCCACGCGGCGACGGTGACGACGACGATGATGAACGGCAAGGTCGTCCACCAGGGTTAGCGCTTCACCACCGCGGTCTTGGTCGCCAGATCATGCAGGCCGCGCAGGTCGGAGTCGGTGAACAGCGCGGGGATCACCAGGGTGATCAGCAGGCCACGCCCCAGCGCACGGCCGGCGCCCACGTGCAGCCGGCCGTCGACCGGAACCACTTTCAGACCGAGCGCCAGCTGGCCGGGCGAGAACCCGAAGAGACGCACCGAGGCCACGCCGAGCACGAACCAGACGATGAGCTGGACCGTTTGCACCGGCACGGTGAAGGAAACGACTGCCACCACCAGAGCGGCGAGACCGAGAGCTATCACCCAGTCGACAATGAGCGCTGCGATGCGGCGGCCGAAGCGGGCGATCGAGCCCGGGCCGTCCTTGGGCAGGCCCAACCGCTCGCCGGGATAGCTGCCGGGCGCGGGTGTTCCCGCTCCGGACAGCCACGAGCCGAGACCGGAACCGGACGTGCGTGCCATATCGCCAGGATAGTGTCGCGGCGGCAGGCACCGCCCACGGCGGCCGAGACGGCACGCGTAACGTCCACGCAACATGTGCTTGACGGCCGTGCAACATCGCGTCCATAGCGTCACCAGCGGGTTACCAAGTGAAGGAGAGCACTCAGTGGCAGAAACGACCTCAGACGACATCTTCAAGCTGATCAAGGACGAGAAGGTCGAGTACGTCGACATTCGGTTCTGCGATTTGCCCGGCGTCGTCCAGCACTTCTCGATCCCGGCCTCGGCGTTCGACGAGAGCGTGTTCGAGGACGGTCTCGCGTTCGACGGTTCGTCGGTGCGCGGCTTCCAGTCCATCCACGAGTCGGACATGATGCTGCTGCCCGACCCCGCGACCGCGCAGATCGACCCGTTCCGCGCCGCCAAGACGCTGAACCTCAACTTCTTCGTCCACGATCCGTTCACCCGTGAGGCGTACTCGCGCGACCCGCGCAACGTCGCCCGCAAGGCAGAGAACTACCTCGCCAGCACCGGGATCGCCGACACCTGCTTCTTCGGCGCCGAGGCCGAGTTCTACATCTTCGACTCGGTGACCTTCGACTCGAAGATCAACGGCACGTTCTACGAGATCGACTCGGAGTCGGGCTGGTGGAACACCGGTGAGCCGTTCGAGTCCGACGGCAGCCCGAACCTGGGCTACAAGGTGCGTCCCAAGGGCGGCTACTTCCCCGTCGCCCCGTACGACCACTACGTCGACCTGCGCGACGAGATGGCCACCAACCTGCAGAACGCCGGGTTCGTGCTCGAGCGTGGTCACCACGAGGTGGGCACCGCCGGTCAGGCCGAGATCAACTACAAGTTCAACACGCTGCTGCACGCGGCCGACGATGTGCTGCTGTTCAAGTACATCATCAAGAACACGGCGTGGAAGAACGGCAAGACCGTCACCTTCATGCCGAAGCCGCTGTTCGGCGACAACGGTTCGGGTATGCACGCCCACCAGTCGCTGTGGAAGGACGGCAAGCCGCTGTTCCACGACGAGTCCGGATACGCCGGCCTGTCGGACATGGCGCGCCACTACATCGGCGGCATCCTGCACCACGCGCCGTCGCTGCTGGCGTTCACCAACCCGACGGTGAACTCCTACAAGCGTCTGGTGCCGGGCTATGAGGCGCCGATCAACCTGGTGTACAGCCAGCGCAACCGCTCCGCCTGCGTGCGTATCCCGATCACCGGCAACAACCCGAAGGCCAAGCGCCTCGAGTTCCGTTGCCCGGACAGCTCGGGCAACCCGTACCTGGCGTTCGCGGCGATGCTGATGGCCGGCATCGACGGCATCAAGAAGAAGATCGAGCCGCTGTCGCCGGTCGATAAGGACCTCTACGAGCTTCCCCCGGAGGAGGCCGCCAACATCCCGCAGGCGCCGACGTCGCTGGCGGCGGTGATCGACAAGCTCGAAGAGGACCACGAGTACCTCACCGAGGGCGGCGTGTTCACCGAGGATCTGATCGAGACCTGGATCTCGTACAAGCGTGAGAACGAGATCATGCCGGTCCAGATCCGTCCTCACCCGTACGAGTTCTCGCTCTACTACGACGTGTAAGTCGTTGTAAGGCAATAGGATTCGCCCGCCCGGTCACCGACCGGGCGGGCGTTTCTCATTGCGGCGTCCACGTCGCCGGGTCGATCCTGCCGCCGTAGACCGGCAGCTCGATCGGCACGTCGGTCTCGGTGAAGGGTGACCACGGCCGCGTCACCCCCGCCGTGCCGTGGCGTCGGGTGCGGCCCACCTCGTCGAGGTCGATGGTCGCGGCGAGCACGGTCGGCTCGGCGCCCACCGCGGCCGCGAGAATGCGCCCCTGCGGGTCGACGAGCAGGCTGCGACCCTGCCCGCGCGGCGTCGCCGCGTTCACACTCGCGACGAACACCTGGTTCACGATCGCGTTGGCCTGGACCAGCACCACTTCCTGCGCGCGGTCCGCGGTCGGTGTGAGCACGACGTTGAGCAGGAGTTCGGCACCCATCCAGGACAGTTGGCGCGACACCTCGGGAAACCACGCGTCGTAGCAGACCGTCAGCCCGACGGTGGCCTGCTCGATCGGCACGGTGACGAACTCCCGGCCCGGCTCGGTGGTCTCGACAGGGCGCCACGGGAAGGCCTTGCGATAGACGGCCGCCAGCTCGCCGGTCGGCGCGAACACCACCATCGTGTTGTGGATCCGGCCGTCGTCGGAGCGTTCCAGGATGCTGCCGGGGGCCACCCACACACCGAGTTCCCCGGCCAGTTCGCCGACCGCGCGGCACAGCGGCCCGTCGAGCGGTTGCGCGTGGTTCTCCGTGCTGGCCGGGTCCCACGGGTCCCAGTCTCCGAGCAGATGCTGCTCGGGGAACACGAACAGCGACGTCGCCGGGTACTGGCGGGTCAGCAGCCGCAGATCGCGACCGAAGTCGGCAGCGGTCGTCGCGGCGTCGTGCTGGACGAGGGCCAGGGACAGTTCTCGTGACATGGCATCCATTGTGGTCATGACTGCTGATGCAGTTTCGAACCCAGACAAAGCGGCAATCTGCCCGGCATGGCTCTGCGCGTCGGCGTGACGGGACCCACCGGTGAGATCGGCAAGGCGGCCATCGCGGCCTTGGAAGAACACGCGGGCGTCGAGGCCATCGTCGGCATGGCCCGCCGTCCCTTCGATCCCGCCGCGCAACACTGGACGAAGACCACCTACCGCCAGGGCGACATCCTCGACCGCGACGCCGTCGACGCGCTCGTCGCCGACGTCGACGTGGTCGTCCACCTGGCCTTCATCATCATGGGCAGCCGCAGCGAGAGCGCACGCGTCAACCTGGCCGGCACCCGCAACGTCTTCGAGGCGACCGTCGCCGCCGCCCGGCCCCGCCGCCTCGTCTACACCTCGTCGGTGGCCGCCTACGGCTACCACGCCGACAACCCCGTGCCGGTCACCGAGGACGTCGCGCCGCGCGGGTCGGCCGAGCACTACTACTCCGAGCAGAAGGCTGCGTGCGAGGCGGCGCTGACCGAGATCACGTCCGGTTCCGATCTCGAGGTCTACGTGCTGCGGCCGTGCATCGTCGCCGGTCCGCATGCGCCGGCCCTTGCCGACGCGATGCCGTGGAACAAGCTGCCCGGGCCGGTCCGGCGCATCTCGAAGGCCCTGCCGGTACTGCGGCCGTTCCCCGATCCGGGCACCCCGCTGCAGCTCGTACACCACGACGATGTCGCCGCTGCCATCGCACTGGCGGTGACGACGCGGACGGCGCCGCCCGGGGCGTACAACATCGCCGGCGACGGTGTGGTGTCGATGTCGCAGGTCGGTGAGGCGTTCGGAGCGTTGCCGATCAAGGTCCCCCGGGCCGCGGCGGTCGTCACGTCCGAGGTCCTCTCGGCCCTGCCCTTCCTGCCCTCGGCGCTGGAGTGGCTGCACGCCGGGCGCACCTCAGTGGTGATGGACACCGGGAAGGCGAAGTCGGAGCTGGGATGGCACCCGCGCTACACCTCGGCGGAGACGCTCGAAGCTCTCGCCAGCACGCTGCACTGAACATCCTCACAGCTCGATCTGGTGTCGATCAAAGCCGCTGCGGGTAGAACCGAGCGGTGACAGATGTAGCCGAGAAGGTGAGTCCGCCTGAGCACATGGACGTCCGCTCACGCAACCTGGTGTTCACCGCGGTCGTCCTCGGGATGTTGCTGGCTGCACTCGACCAGACGATCGTCGCCACCGCTCTGCCGACCGTCGTCGCCGATCTCGGTGGCGCCGGCCATCAGGCCTGGGTGGTCACTAGCTATCTGCTCGCGTCGACGATCGTCACCGCGGTGGTCGGCAAGCTCGGCGACATCTTCGGCCGCAAGCGGATCTTCCAGGTTGCCGTGCTGCTGTTCCTGGTCGGTTCGGTGCTCTGCGGGCTGGCCCAGTCGATGGGCATGCTCGTCGCCTCGCGGGCGCTGCAGGGTATGGGTGGCGGCGCGATCACGGTGACCGCGGTCGCCGTCATCGGCGAGGTCATCCCGCTGCGCGAACGCGGTCGCTATCAGGGTGCGCTGGGCGCGGTGTTCGGCGTCACGACGGTCATCGGCCCGCTGCTGGGCGGGCTGTTCACCGACCACCTCACCTGGCGCTGGGCCTTCTGGATCAACGTGCCGGTGGCGGTCGTGGTCCTCGGTATCGCGGCGGTGGCCATCCCTGAGCTCGCCCGCACCGCGCGGCCCGTGCTCGACTACGCCGGCATCGTGCTGGTCGGTCTCGGCGCGGCCGGATTGACGCTGGCGACCAGCTGGGGCGGCACCACCTACGCCTGGGGGTCGGTGACGATCATCGGCTTGTTCGTGGTGTCGGTGGCGGCGCTGGTCGCGTTCGTGTTCGTCGAACGCCGCGCGGCCGAACCGATACTGCCGATCCGGCTGTTCGGCAATCCGGTCTTCACGGTCTGTTGCGTGCTGTCGTTCGTGGTCGGCTTCGCGATGCTGGGCGCGTTGACGTTCCTGCCGACGTTCATGCAGTTCGTCGACGGTGTCTCCGCGACCGAGTCCGGCTTGCGGACGTTGCCGATGGTGCTCGGCCTGCTGGTCACCTCGCTGAGCAGCGGTGTGATCGTCGGCCGGACCGGGCGCTACAAGATCTTCCCGATCGCGGGCACCGCCACCATGGCGCTGGGTTTCGTGCTGCTCTCGCGCATGGAGGCCGACACGTCGACTCTCGTGGAGTCGCTGTACCTGCTCGTGCTGGGTGCCGGGATCGGCATGAGCATGCAGGTGCTGGTTCTGGTCGTGCAGAACACCGTCGACTTCACCGATCTGGGGGTCGCCACCTCGGGCGTCACGTTCTTCCGCACCATCGGGAGCTCGTTCGGCGCCGCGATCTTCGGATCGCTGTTCGCGAACTTCCTCGACGACCGTCTGCCGGCGGCGATGGCGCGCAGCGGGGCGCCTGCGGAAGCCGCGACCTCCCCGCAGGCGTTGCACCGGCTGCCCCAGGAGGTGGCGGCCCCGATCATCGACGCGTACGCGGATTCGCTGAGTCGCGTGTTCTTGTTCGCGGCGCCGTTCGCTGTGGTCGGACTGGTGCTGGCGTTGTTCCTCAAGCAGGTGCCGCTGCGCGACGCCGCCGCGGCGGGCAGCACCGACATGGGCGAGGGGTTCGGCATGCCGACGACCGCGACCCCGGAGAAGCTGCTCGAAGTGGCGGTCGGCCGGTTGCTGCAGCGCAGCCACGGCGTGGATCTCGACGCGGTGGCCCGGGCGGCGCACAGCCGCCTCGACGTGCCTCGGCTGTGGGCGACGATGCAGGTCTACCGGTATGCCGCCGCGACGGGCGCGGCCCATCTGGACGACATCGCCGAGGAGCGGCGCGTGCCACCCCAGATCCTCGAACCCACGTTCAACCGTCTCGTCGCCGACGGCTTCGCCACCCGGGTCGGCGACGCGTACTCGCTGACCGCCGCGGGTGCGGCCGAGGTGAACAGCGCCCGCGACGTCATCGCGTCGTGGATCACCGACATGCTGGCCCGGTCTCCGGAGTTCGAGGGCCGTCCCGATCGCCTGCAGGTGCAGGGGGCGCTGGACCGCCTGGCCCGCAGCGTGCTGCTGGAACGTCAGTCCCCGCGGGCGGAGACGCGGCCGATGAAGTTGGGCTCACCGCCGCGACCGCCGGTGTCCGATCTACAGACCACCAGGATGCGGGCGCTGTCGGCGCCGCCGGCGGCCGAGCCACCCACCCGCCCGTTCCGATCACACGCGACAATGCGGGATCGCCCACCCGTACGTCATCCGGACCGCGGTCCGCTCCGTTAGTCTGCGTGCATGACGCAACGACTCGACGCCCGACTGTCCGCGTACTCCTCCCCTGTCCTGAGCATCTTCCGCATCGTGACCGGCGTGCTGCTGCTGCTGCACGGCACCATGAAGGTGTTCGGCTGGCCGCTGGGCACGGCGGTCCCGGCAGGCACGTGGCCGTTCTGGTTCGCCGGAATCCTGGAGATCGTCCTCGGCGCTCTGATCACGGTCGGATTCGTGACGCGGATCGCCGCGTTCATCGCCTCCGGCGAGATGGCGGTCGCCTACTTCTGGCAACACTGGGCGCTGTTCAGCGGGGCGCCGGCGAGTTTCTGGCCCTTCGACCCCCAGATGGGCGGTAACGGCGGTGAACTGGCGGTGCTGCTGTGCTTCGCGTTCCTGCTGTTGGCAACGACCGGCGGGGGCGCTTGGTCAGTCGACGGGCGACGACGGGGCACAGTGGTCGCGCGGCGATGACGTCGCCTTTGCTCCCGACCGCGCCCCGCTAGCGAACGCCGCTGGCATCCGAGTTTGCAGACACGAGGAAAAGATTCGCTGAACGCCACTCTTTTTCGTTGCTGAGGTCCCTAGGATGACCCGATATTGACCGTGTTGGCAATTGTCGGGGGGTAGCACTGTGGGGTCTTCTTCTAAGCACGTGGGCAGGATCGGCGCACTCGCGTTCGCCCTGGGCGTCGGGATCGGGATCGGCGCCACTCCGGGCGTCGCCTGGGCCGACGACTCCGGGGACAGCACACCGTCGGTGAGCGCGAACACGGATACGGCGCCGTCGGCGGCGAAGGACACGAAGACCGACGAACAGAAGCCCGCCCGGAAGTCGAAGAGGGCCGGCAGAGCCGACACAGACACCGACACTGACGCCGATGCA
This sequence comes from Mycobacterium kyogaense, assembly GCF_003254575.1. Taxonomy (GTDB): domain Bacteria; phylum Actinomycetota; class Actinomycetes; order Mycobacteriales; family Mycobacteriaceae; genus Mycobacterium; species Mycobacterium kyogaense. Next base: position 20,120 of record NZ_QJUA01000020.1, read on the forward strand.
GGCACCCCGTCGCGGCACCGTCCGCTTCGCACTGTCCGCGAGGACGCGCCGGTGAAGACCCCGAAGGTCGAACGGACCCGCGTGCGCAGCACTGAGCCGGACGACGACGCGGGGCCCGCGGCGACGGTCACCCCGGCGCCGGCGAAGGTCGTCGCCGCCGTCGCGGAGGTCCATGTCGTACCGGCCGATGTCGTGGCCCCAGCGAGCGACACCGCCGAACGGGCCACCGCGACCACCCGGGTCCGGCTCGGCGAACTGCTCTCCTCCGTCCTGAACCCGAAGGACGCCCCGGTCGCGCCGGTGGCCTCGCCGGCGATGTGGCTGCTGGCCGCAGCTGCGCGACGTCAACTGGGTCAGACCGACCAGGTGACCATGGCGAGCCTGCGATCCGCCGTGGTCGCCGAGCAGCCGGTCGTCAACCCGCCCGACGATGCCGGTGTGGTCACCGGAGAGGTCGTCGTGCCCGACGCCGAGACCGCCGTGGCCAGTGGTCCGAGCAAGGGCACCGTGGTGGTGTCGGTCAGCGGCGACACGGTGTCCTTCACCTACACCCCCACCAAGCAGGCGCGCCACGCCGCGGCCGCTGTGGGGGCCGACCCCGCGCTCAAGGCCGACAGTTTCGTGCTCACCGTCGTCGACGGCTCCGGCGACATCACCACCGTGCCGATCACCGTCGAGATCGCACCGGCCAACACCCCGCCCACCATCCAGCTGACGAAGCCGCGCCTGTCGCCCTTCGGAAGCGCGGAGGTCCGCTCCTCGATTCGCGTCCGTGACGCCGACGGTGACGCCTACACGTTCACGCTGTCCCCGACGGCCAAGGGCGGCACGGTCACCATCGACGAGGACGGGCACATGTCGTACCTGCCCACCGACGAGGCGCGGCACGCCGCGGGTGCCTCCAATGCCACCGAGGCGGACAAGACCGACACCTACACCGTGACGGTCGCCGACGGATACGGCGGCGTCACCGTCGTGACGGTCACGGTGCCGATCAAGCCCGACAACATCGATCCCGAGGTCAAGGTCCGCACCCGGACATCGCCATTCAGCTCCACGGTGACCGGCGTGGTCATCGCGAAAGACCCCAACGGCGATCCGCTGACCTACGAGGTGGGCGACACCAACAAGGGCGGCACCGTGGTGATCGACCAGCGGGGCCGGTTCACCTACACACCGTCCCCGCAGGCCAGGCATGCGGCAGCTGCCGACAACGCGTCGCAGCTGGACAAGCAGGACAGCTTCGTCATCACCGTCACCGACGATCACGGCGGTGTCACCAAAACCCTTGTCACCGTTGCGGTCAAGCCCGCCAACGTGGCACCCACGTCGGCGTCGGTCAAGGACGTGTTCACCAATCCGAACACCGGCGTGGTCACCGGCGCGGTCACCGCCGTCGACGCCGACGGAGACTCGTTCACCTACCGCTCTGCGTCCACGACCCGCAAGGGCACGGTCTCGGTCGCCGCGGACGGCACGTTCGTCTACACACCCTCGGAAGCGGCTCGCGCACAGGCCAGTCGGCCGTTCGCACCGCGCAGCGCCAAGATCGACAGCTTCCGCGTGACCATCGACGACGGCCATGGCGGTACCACCACGCTGACGGTGCGGGTCGGCATCGCGCCGCTGGGCGGGGACAACCATGCGCCGGTCGACGGCACGTTCAGCACGGGCGCACCGAACGTGTTCACCGGCAAGGTGACCGGAACGGTGACGGCCACCGATCCGGACCAGGACTCGTTGTCCTACAGCGGAACCGGGCTCACCCCCAAGGGCAGCGTGGTCGTCAACGCCGACGGCACGTTCACCTACACCCCGAGCGCTGCGGCACGTCACCAGGCCGGTGCGGACAACGCCACCGAACAGGACAAGGTGGACACGTTCGTCGTCACCGCGTCCGACGGTTTCGGTGGCACCCTGGCGGTCCCGGTGACGGTGTCGATCAAGCCGTCGGCGAATCGCGCGCCGTCGCAGCTGTCCTACACCAGCACCACCGACGACGCCACGGGTCTGGTCAGCGGGCAGGTGTCCGCCAAAGACGCCGACGGGGATCTGCTCACCTACCGGGGCACCGCGGTGACCGAGAAGGGCAGCGTGGTCGTCACCAGCACCGGCGGATTCACCTACGTGCCGACCGACGCTGCGCGCGCAGCGGCCGGTGCACCGAAGGCGCCGTTGTCGGACCGCCGTGATGCGTTCACCGTCACCGTCGACGACGGCCACGGCGGCACGTCGGACATCACGGTGCGCGTCACGATCGTGCCGACGACGGTGACGTCAGTCCTCTAGCCCCATGTCCGAGCGGAAGCGGCGCATGCCGTCGATCTTCTGCTCGAGCGTGGCGGCCGGACCGCTGTAGAACATCCACGGCATCGTGATGATGCCGGTGACGCCGCCCGCCTCGGCCCGCGCGTAGTGCTCGGGAGTGAAAGCGTCGCTGAGCGGGGTGATCGCCTCGAAACCGGCCATGTCCGAGCCGTTCTCGGCACGAATTCGGCGCAGCGTGGCGATCCGCTCGAGGGCCTGGTCGGTGGTGATCAGATCGCCGATCCAGCCGTCGTGCCGTGCGGCGCGGCGTAGCGCGATGTCGGACAACCCGCCGACGTAGACGGGGATGGGCGGCGGCGTGGGTTCCATCTCGAGGCGGGGTGCGGTGTAGAACTGGCCGGAGTGCTCGGTCCAGCCGGGCGCCCACAGCTCCTTCATCAGCTCGAGCATCTCGTCGGTACGTCTGCCGCGTCGTTCGAACTGCTGGCCGAGCAGCTCGAATTCCTCACGGCACCAACCCACTCCGATGCCGAGCTCGAGGCGGCCGCCGGCCAGCACGGCTGCGGTGCCGATCGCCTTGGCCGCCGAGTAGGGGTCGCGCATCGCAGGCAGGTACACGGTGGTGACGAAGCGCAGACGAGTGGTTTGTACGGCGATGGCGCCGATCATCACCCACGGGTCGGGCCAGTCGGTGAAGGCCTCCCAGCGCCGGCTGCCGTCCGCGGTGTAGGGGTACGGCGTCTGCAGGGTCTCGAGGTTCACGACGTGGTCGGGAATGCCGATGCCGTCGTACCCCAGTTCGTCTGCGGCGCGGGCCAATTCGATCGCTTCGGAGGTTTCCTGGAAGGCGATCGACACGTATACCTTCATGCGGATCTGCCGGCGTCCCGCGCCCAGGCCGGCATGATGAACACGCCCTCGGCCTCGACGGTGGCCCCGTCGGCGTCCTTGAGCTGGCCGCGGGCGAAGGTCTTCACCCCCTCGCTGCGCTCGACGAAGCCCTCCGCCCGCAACGGTCCCAGCGGGGTACCGCGCACGTAACGCAGGCTGATGGTGCCGGTGAACTTCGGCAGGTTCAACCCCTCGCTGGCCACTTCCCCGAGCAGATGGTCGAGGAGGAGCGCACAGATACCGCCGTGCACCCGCCCCGGCGGACCCTCGTACATGGGGCCGAGGGTGAACTCACTCCAGCAGGAGCCGTCGGGTTCACGGTGCACCTCCATCGGTGGCGCGATGGCGTTTCGGAGCCCGATCGCGGGGTTGCCCCATACGACGGCGCGGCCGGTGTCGGCGTGCCGAAGCGTCGATCGCGTGGTGCGCACCTTCTGCTCGAGCAGAGCGTGCGCCTCTTCGAGGTGTTCAAGGGCGAGCAGGACGGTCGAATCGTCGACGTCGGTGTGGATGCCCACATCGATGAGAGCACGCAGCGCGTCGGTCAGCGGATCGAAACGACGGCGGTGCTCGTCGTACTCCTCCGCGCTGATCGTGTCGAACGTCAAGTCCATCTATGTTTCTTAGCATTGCTGGACTGCTGTCCAGCGGCCGGGCTGGGCAGACGCCCCACTAGCCCCCGAACACCTTGCGCACCACGGCCTTCGCACGCCGGGTGACCCGCAGGTAGTTGTCGAGGAATTCGCCGCCGTCGCCCTCGGGCCAGCCGGCGGCCACCGCGACGGCGTTGAGCAACTTGCCCGGCCCGGGCAGCTGATCGGTGGGCTTGCCACGCACCAGCACCAGGGCGTTGCGGGCCCGCGTGGCGGTCAGCCACGCATCACGCAGCAGCTCGATGTCGCCCTCGGCGATCAGCTCAGCGGCCCCGATCGCGTTCAACGTGTCCAGCGTCGAGGTGGTGTGCAGCGCCGGGATCTTGTGCGCGAACCGCAACTGCAGCAGCTGCACCGTCCACTCGATGTCGGCGAGCCCGCCCCGGCCGAGCTTGGTGTTGGTGTTCGGGTCGGCGCCGCGGGGCAGCCGCTCGGCGTCCACGCGTGCCTTGATGCGGCGGATCTCCTGCACCGCCTCGGCCGACACCCCACCCGCGGGATAGCGGGTCTTGTCGATCATCAGCAGGAAGCGCTCCCCCAGCTCCAGGTCGCCGGCCACCCGGTGGGCGCGCAGCAGCGCCTGGATCTCCCACGCCTGCGCCCACTGCGAGTAGTAGGCCTCATAAGACGCCAACGTGCGCACCAGAGGCCCCGAGCGGCCCTCGGGCCGCAGGTTCGCGTCGACCTCCAGCGGCGGGTCGGCGCCCGGCGTGCCGAGCCGGGCGCGTACCTGTTCGGCCACGGTGACCGACCATTTCACCGCGACGGACTCTTCGACTCCGTCGCGGGGTTCGCACACGAACATCACGTCGGCGTCCGAGCCGTAGCCGAGCTCGCGCCCGCCGAGGCGCCCCATCCCGATCACCGCGATGCGCGCCGGCGGCCCGCCGGCGGGCGTGTTCGCCCGGATCACCGCATCCAGGGCGGCCTGCAACACCGCCACCCACATCGACGTCAGCTGCGCGCACACCTCGGTGACGTCGAGCATGCCGAGCAGGTCGGCAGAGGCGATGCGCGCCAGTTCGCGCCGGCGCAGGGAGCGCGCCGCGGAGATCGCGCGAATCGGGTCGCTGTGCCTGGCGGCCGAGGCGACCAGGGAGCGGGCCACCCCGTCGGTGTCGACGTCGCACAGCTTGGGCCCGTTCGGCCCGTCGGCGTAGAGCTGGATCACCTCGGGTGCCCTCATCAGCAATTCCGGCACGTACGCCGAGGTGCCCAGCACGTGCATCAGTCGCTTGGCCACGGCGCCCTCGTCGCGCAGCGTCGCCAGATACCACCGTTGGTCGGCCATCTGGTCGCTGAGCCGGCGGTAGTTCAGCAGACCGGCGTCGGGATCGGGGGTGTCGGAGAGCCAGTCCAGCAGGGTCGGCAGGAGCACCTGCTGCACCCGGCCCCGCCGGCCGCCGCTGCTGGTCAGGGCCGCCAGGTGGGTCAGCGCACTCTGCGGTCCCTCGTAACCCAGTGCGGCGAGCTGCCTTTCGGCCGACTCGGCGCTCATCACCTCGGAGAGTCCGAGCGCCGTCTCGCCGACGGATTCCAGCAGCGGCTGGTAGAAGAGCTTGGCGTGCAGCCGCGACACCCGGTGGCTCTGCCGCTTCAGTTCCTCGCGCAGCACCCCCAGCGCGTCGTGACGGCCGTCGGGCCGCACGTGCGCGGCGCGCGCCAGCCAGCGCATCGCCTCGTCGTCGTCGTCCTCGGGCAGTAGGTGGGTGCGCTTGAGCCGCTGCAACTGCAGACGGTGTTCGAGTAGTCGGAGGAACTCGTAGGACGCCGTCATGTTGGCCGCGTCGTCACGTCCGATGTAGCCGCCGTCGCCGAGGGCGGCCAGCGCGTTCACGGTGGACGCCACGTGCAGCGACTCGTCGAGCCGCCCGTGCACCAATTGCAGGAGTTGTACGGCGAATTCGACATCGCGCAGCCCGCCCGTGCCCAGCTTCAGCTCACGGGAGCGCACTCCGGCGGGCACCAGCTCGACGACACGGCGGCGCATGGCCTGCACGTCGGGGACGAAGGCCTCACGCTCGCTGGCCGTCCACACCATCGGCATCAGCGCCTCGACGTAGCGGCGACCGAGGTCGGCATCACCGGCGGCGGGCCGCGCTTTGAGCAGGGCCTGGAACTCCCAGGTCTTGGCCCAGCGCTCGTAGTAGGCGACGTGGGAATCCAGGGTGCGCACCAGCGGACCCTGCTTGCCTTCGGGCCGCAGCGCGGCATCGACTTCGAAGAACGCGTCGGACGCGAGCCGCATCATCTCCCCGGCGATGCGGGTGGCCAGCGCCAGCCTGCTGTGCGAACCGTCGTCGGTCACGAAGATGACGTCGACGTCGCTGACGTAGTTCAGTTCTCGCGCGCCGCATTTGCCCATCGCGATCACCGCGAGCGGCGGCGGGGCCTCCTCTTTTCGCTCCCCGCACACCGCGCGGGTGGTGACGGTCAGCGCTGCCTGCAACGCCGCGTCGGCGAGGTCGGACAGGTGCTCTGCGACGACGGTGAAGGGCAGCACCGGTTCGTTCTCGACGGTCGGCGCCACGTCGAGGGCGGCCAGCACGAGCAGCCGATCCCGGTAGAGGGTGCGCAGCGCAGGCGCAGCAGCCGTTGCGCCGCTTACCTTTTCGGCGACGTCGGCGAACATCCGCACCAATTCGGCGATACTCGGCAGACGCACCCGGCCGGCCAGCAGGCGCCACGAGTGCGGATTGGCCACCAGATGATCGCCGAGCGCCAGCGAGGAGCCGATCACGGCGAACAACCGGCCGCGCAGCGGCTTGTCGGTCAGCAGCGCGGCGTCGAGCTCGGCCCAGTCGCGGCCGAGCGCCTCGGAGAGCCGCACCACCGTGCGCAGCGCACTGTCGGCGTCCGGTGCCCGCGAGAGCGACCACAGCAGCTCGACGTGGGCGTCGGTGTTCCACCCGAGCTGATCGAGATCGGCCTGCGCGGTCTTCTCGACGAGCCCGAGTCGGCCGACACCGGGCAGCTTGGGACGCTGCGTCGCGGGTTTGGCCATACCGGTGAATCTAGCCCGGCCCGTTCGCAGTTAGAGCGACAGGTAGTTCTTCAGCTCGAACGGCGTGACGGTACTGCGGTAGTTCTCCCATTCGGCGCGCTTGTTGCGCAGGAAGAAGTCGAAGACGTGCTCGCCGAGTGCCTCGGCGACCAGCTCGGAGTTCTCCATATCGGTCAGCGCCACCCCGAGGCTGCCGGGCAGCTCCTTGTAGCCCATCGCCCGTCGCTCTTCGGGCGTCAGGCTCCACACGTTGTCCTCGGCCTGCGGGCCCAGCACGTAGTTCTTCTCGATGCCGCGCAGGCCTGCGGCCAGCAGCACGGCGAATGCGAGGTAGGGATTGCAGGCCGAATCGGGGCTGCGCACCTCGACGCGGCGCGACGAGGCCTTGTGCGGCGTGTACATCGGCACCCGCACCAGAGCCGAACGGTTGGCTGCGCCCCAGGACGCCGCGGTCGGCGCCTCGCCGCCGTGCACCAGCCGCTTGTAGGAGTTCACCCACTGGTTGGTGACGGCACTGATCTCCTGCGCATGCTCGAGAATGCCTGCGATGAACGACTTTCCGACCTCGGAGAGCTGCAGCGGGTCATCCGGGCTGTGGAAGGCGTTGTTGTCGCCCTCGAACAGGCTCATGTGGGTGTGCATCGCTGAGCCCGGGTGTTCGGCGAACGGCTTGGGCATGAACGAGGCCCGCACGCCGTCACCGAGGGCGACCTCCTTGACGACGTAGCGGAACGTCATCACGTTGTCGGCCATCGACAGCGCGTCGGCGTACCGCAGGTCGATCTCCTGCTGGCCGGGGGCGCCTTCGTGGTGGCTGAACTCGACCGAGATGCCCATCTGCTCCAGGGCGTCGATGGCGTGCCTGCGGAAGTTCGGGGCCGAATCGTGCACGGCCTGGTCGAAGTAGCCGCCGTTGTCTGCGGGCACCGGCGGGGTGCCGTCGTCGGGGCCGGGCTTGAGGAGGAAGAACTCGATCTCGGGGTGCACGTAGCAGGAGAAGCCGAGGTCGCTGGCTTTGGACAGCTGGCGACGCAGTACGTGCCGGGAGTCGGCCCACGACGGTGATCCGTCGGGCATGGTGATGTCGCAGAACATGCGCGCCGAGTGGTGCTCACCGGCGCTGGACGTCCACGGCAGCACCTGGAACGTCGACGGGTCGGGCCGGGCCACCATGTCCGCTTCGGACACCCGGGCGAAGCCTTCGATCGACGATCCGTCGAACCCGATGCCCTCCTCGAACGCGCCCTCCAACTCGGCGGGAGCGATCGCGACCGACTTGAGGTATCCGAGCACGTCGGTGAACCACAACCGGACGAAGCGGATATCGCGTTCTTCCAGCGTGCGCAGCACGAATTCCTTCTGCCGATCCATGACCGAAGCCTAATTTCCGCCTGTTAATTCCGTGTTACGACGCGGCTAGCAGCGCAAACCGGCGGGCGGCGGCGTGAGCGCGGTGAGGTAGTCGACGACGGTGGTGTCGACGCACCGGTCGCCGTTGAACACGACGGTGTGCTGCGGGCCGTCGAACGTGACCAGTGGGGCGCCCAACTGCCGGGCCAGATCGACACCAGCCTGGTACGGCGTGGCCGGATCGCCCGTCGTGGACACGACGATGACCTTGCCGGGCCCGGGTGAGGTGGCGGCGCCGACGACCGGGGTGGGCGGCACCGGCCAGAGCGCGCACGTGTTGCGCGGGGCGAAGCCGGTGAACTGTCCGAACGACGAGAACGGAGCCGCGGCGCGGATGCGCCTGTCCGCGTCGGCCCAGACGGCCGGATCGTCCGGATAGACCGAGTCCAGGCAGCGGATCGCGGTGAACGCGTCCTGCCGGTTGCTGTAGTGGCCGGTGCGGTCGCGCTGCTGGTAGTCGTCGGCGAGCAGGAGCAGGTCGACGGGGTCGGTGCCGCGCGACAGCCCGAGCAGGCCACTGGTGATGTACGGCCAGTACCGGGGTGAGTAGAGCCCGGACACCGTCCCGGTGAACGCGTCCTGATAGCTCAGCCCCCGCGGGTCCGACGTGGCGGCCGGCCGGGCGGCCAGCGGGTCGATCAGCTGGTGATAGCGCGTGACGGCCTGAGCCGGATCGGTGCCCAGCGGGCAGTCGGCGTCGGACATGCAGTCGGCGGCGTACCGGTCGAAGGCCTTCTGGAAGCCGGCCATCTGGTTGACGCTCGCGGTGATCGGATCGAGGCTGGGGTCCACCGCACCGTCGAGGACCATGGCGCGCACCCGGTCGGGGTAGCGGCCCGCGTAGAGGGCGCCGAGCTGGGTGCCGTAGGAGAAGCCGAGATAGTTGATCTGCGCGTCGCCGAGTGCTTCGCGGACGGTGTCCATGTCGCGCACGGCGACGGCGGTGCCGATGTTGGCCAGGTAGTCGGCGCCCATCGCGGACAGGCACTGGCCGGCGAAATCACGCAGCACGCCTTCGATCTGGGCGACGCCGGCGGGGCTGTAGTCGGTCATCGGCTGGGCCCGGTAGGCGTCGAACTGCGCGTCGGTACGGCAGCGCAGCTGCGGGGTCGAGTGTCCGACGCCGCGGGGATCGATACCGACGAGATCGAACTGCTCCGCGATCGGCGAGCCGGCCAGGGATGCGCCCATGTCGGCGACGGTGTCGACGGCCGAGGCGCCCGGTCCGCCCGGGTTCACCAGCAGCGGACCGATGCGCCGGCCGCTGGCTGGAATCTTGATGACCGCCAATTGTGCTTGTGCGCCATCGGGTTTCGCGTAGTCCACCGGTACCGAGATGGTGGTGCATCGAGCAGTGGGGATGCGGGAGGCGTCCTTGACGACGTCGGCGCACGTCCCCCACGACACCGCCGATGCTGGTGCCGGCGCTGCGGACGGCTGCGCGGCCGCGGGCGGGCACAGCGCAGCCGTCATGACGCACACAGCTGCTATCGCCCGTCCCACCCGCCACATGGGAGTCCATGCTGTCACGCGATGCCACGCGCGGCTTCGGATGGGGCCCAACGGTGACCGGGCTGTTATCAGGCGTCCAGCTCGTAGGTCAGCCAGCTGGACTTCTCGGCCCCGATGCCGTCATAGAGACGCTGGGCGGTGACGTTGTCCGGCGCCGTCTCCCACACCAGCTTCTGGGCTCCCCGCTCGCGGCACAGCTGCAGACAGCGGTCGATCAGCGCCCGACCGGCACCGGTCCCCCGGGTCTGCTCGGTCACGAACAGGTCGTTGAGCACTCCGACGCGCGCGGCGTAGAGCGTCTGCCACGTCCAGAACACCGTCGCGAAACCCACGGCGGCTCCGGCCTCGTCACGAGCGATCAGCTGCAGGCCTTCTCGCGGGTCGGCGATCAGGGCCCGCATCATCGCGGTGAGGTCGGCGTCGGCGGGATCGACACGGTAGAAGTCGCAGTACCCACGCATCAGCGGCATCAGGTCGGGCAGGTCGGATTCGCCCACGACGGTGATCGTCAGCATCGGGCACCGGCCGGCGGCACAGTCAGGTCGAGCAGGTACTGGGTGGCGATGTCGTCGACGCAGGCGTTGCCCTGCAGGGCGACCGTGTGCTGGGTGCCCTCATAGGTCAGGAGGCTCCCGCCGAGCTGCTTGGCCAGGTCGACACCGGCCTGGTACGGGGTCGCGGGATCGTTGGTCGTCGAAACCACCAGGACCGGCGGCAGCCCGTTGACCTTGATCTCGTGGCGCTGACTGGTGGGCGGCACCGGCCACATCGCGCATGTGCCCAACGGCGCGTATCCCGTGAACGTGCCGTAACTCATGAAGGGCGCGGCGTCACGCAGTCGCCGGTCCTGGTCGACGAGCGTGGCCCGGTCGGTGATCGCGGGTTTGTCGACGCAGTTGACGGCGACGCGGACGTCGGTGGAGTTGTTGTAGTGGCCCTGGGCGTCGCGGCCCATGTACAGGTCGGCCAGCGAGAGCATGGTGTCGCCGCGGCCTTCTTTGATCTCGGTCAGCGCCTGGGTCAGGTGCCGCCACAGGTTCGGCGAGTAGAGCGGCAGGATCGTGCCGACCACCGCGTCGGAGTAGCTCAGGCCGCGGGGATCGGCGGTGGCGGCGGGCTTGTCGACCAGCGGCCAGACCAGGGACTGGTAGACCTCGACGGCCTTGGCCGGATCGGTGCCCAGCGGGCAGTTCTCGTCCTTGGCGCAGTCTGCGGCGTAATCGTCGAAGGCCTTCTGGAACGCGGCGGCCTGGCGGATGTCGGCCTCGAGCGGGTCCGCGTTCGGGTCGACCGCACCGTCGAGGATCATCGCCCGCACCTTGTCCGGGTAGGCCTCGGCGTAGCCGGCGCCGATGCGGGTGCCGTACGAGTACCCCAGATAGGTCAGCTTCTCGTCGCCGAGGGCCTGGCGCAGCGCGTCGAGGTCCTTGACCACGCTGACCGTCCCGACGTTGGCGAGGAAGTCCTTACCCATCTTGTCGACGCAGCGCTGGACGAACTCCTTGGTCAGTTTCTCCATGTGCGCCACGCCGTCGGGGGTGTAGGCCACCACGTTGTCGGCGCGAAGCCGGTCGTTGTCGGCGTCGCTGTTGCACCACACCGCGGGTGAGGAATTCGCGACGCCGCGCGGGTCGAAGCCCACCAGGTCGAACTTCTCGCGCAACGCTTCGGGCATGGTCGCGAGCATGTTGGCGGCGGCGTTGACCCCCGATTCACCGGGTCCGCCAGGGTTGATGATCAGCGAGCCGATCTTCTGACCGGTGGCCTTGAACCGCACCACGGCGAGCTGGGCGACCGCGCCCTCGGCGCTGTCGGGGTTGTCCCAGTTCACCGGGACGGAGAGCAGGCCGCATTCGGCACCGGTGGGGATGCGGGAGCGATCGGACGGCCCGACGGCCTTGCATGCGCTCCACTGGATCGGCGAACCGGGGCGCGGGACCGCGAGCAGGGCACGGCCGTCGACCACCTTGCTGCAACCGGCAACGAGCAGCATGACCGCCGCGAGGACGAGGCCGGATCTCGCGATCCCGGTCATGAGCTTCATGGCAACACATGCTGCCATGAACCGGCATCTGCGCTGGCAAGGCGCGGTCGGAGCGCCTACTTGGTCGCGTTCAGCAGCTCTTTGAGCGCAACGTCGAAGTCATCGGCCATGTCCCACAGGTCCGGCAGTAGCTCGGGGCAGCTCACGATGCCGACGTCGAGGTTGCCCGACAGCGACATCACGGTGATGTTCAGTCCGGACCCGTGGAAGATCGGCCCCAGCGGGTACATCGCTTCCACGCCGCAGCCCAGCATGTAGAGCCTGCCCTGGGGTCCAGGAACATTCGACACCACCAGGTTGTGCACCGGACGGGCACCACTGAGCCTGCTGCTGGCGTAGACCCTCATCGCCGCGCCGAACACCGCGGGCGCGGCGAACTGCGTCCAGTCCTGCAGCAGGGTGGCTGCGATCGCCGAACTGTGTTGTTTGGCAACGGTATTGGCTTCCGCGATGGCCTTGAGCCGCTCGACGGGGTCGGCGATGTTGGTTTCCAGCCGGGCGAACATCCCCGACACCTGGTTGCGGCCGGGCCGGTCGGACTTCTCGTGCACCGACACCGGCACCATCGCGATCAGCGAGTTGTCCGGCAGTTCATCCCGGTCGAGCAGGAACGTGCGCAGGACACCGGAGACCAGGGCCATCACCACGTCGTTGACCTTGACCCCGAAGTGGTTCTTGACGGTCTTGATGTCGTCGAGGTCCAGATGGGCGAACGCCACGTTGCGATGCCCGGTCACGTTGGCGTTGAACGCGGTCTTCGGCGCGATGAACGGCGGCGCCATCGTCTGCCCGCTGCGAACCCGGCGGACGGTGTCGATCACCGTGGTCAACGTGTTCGGCACCGCGTTGACCAAGCCCAGCGGGCGGCTCACGAAGCGCGCGGCGCCGCTGAGGGCTATCTCGAGATCACTTCCGCCGCCGGGACCGGCGACGGGCTCCGGCGCGGGGGCATCGGGCTCGGTGGTGCACAGCTTCGACATCAGGTTCGCGCCCGTCACGCCGTCGACAGCGGCGTGGTGCACCTTGGTCATCACCGCGATGCGCTGACTTGCGCTGCCATCGTCGGGGTCGCTGCCGAGGTTCTCGATCACCCACATCTCCCACAGCGGGCGGGTGCGGTCCAGCGGCAGGGACGCGATGTGTCCGCAGATCTCGGCCAGCTCGCGCGGGCCACCCGGGGACGGCAGGCCCATCCGGTGCAGATGCCGGTCGACGTCGAAGTCCTTGTCGTCCACCCACACCGGGTGGTCGAGGTTGAAACGGTTGTCGGCCAGCCGTTCACGGAACTCGGGCATCGCGCGGATGCGTTCGGCCAGCAGGTCACGCAGCTTGGCGAACGAGTAACCGCCGGGCATCGTGGACGCGTCCAGCTCGAGAATCGAGCACACGTGCAACGGCTGCGCCGCGGTCTCGAGGTACAGGAAACTGGCGTCGAGCCCGCTGAGCCGTTGCATCCGCCGATCGTAAGCGCGCCGCAGGTGGATGTGAGCAAATCCACTTAACGCGTTGTTCAACTTCTGGTGACGTGATGGCAGACTTGACGGGTCAGCGGAACCCGGGGACCCAGAGCGGCCTCGAGGATCCGAAACGACCACCCATCTGGAGACATCGATGTCTGAACAGAGTGTGTACGGGGCTGCCACCCACACCGCTGCTCCGCGGACCAAGGTCCGCACTCATCACCTCGCCAAGTGGAAGCAAGAAGGCCACAAGTGGGCGATGTTGACCGCGTACGACTTCTCGACCGCCAGGGTGTTCGACGAGGCCGAGATTCCGGTGCTCCTCGTGGGCGACTCGGCGGCCAACGTCGTGTACGGCTACGACACCACGGTCCCGGTGACCATCGACGAGCTGATCCCGCTGGTGCGTGGCGTCGTCCGGGGTGCACCGCATGCGCTGGTGGTGGCCGACCTGCCGTTCGGCAGCTACGAGGCCGGTCCGGCACAAGCTCTGGCGACGGCCACCCGATTCCTGAAGGAGACCGGCGCGCACGCGGTGAAGCTCGAGGGCGGCGAGCGGGTGGCGGAGCAGATCGCCACCGTGTCGGCGGCCGGAATCCCGGTGATGGCCCATATCGGCTTCACCCCGCAGAGCGTCAACGGCCTGGGCGGGTTCAAGGTGCAGGGCCGCGGTGACGGCGCCGAGCAGACCATCCACGACGCGATCGCCGTGCAGGAGGCCGGTGCGTTCGCGGTGGTGATGGAGATGGTTCCCGCTGAGCTCGCCACGCAGATCACCGGCAAGCTGACCATCCCGACCGTCGGCATCGGCGCCGGCCCCAACTGCGACGGCCAGGTGCTGGTCTGGCAGGACATGGCCGGCATGACCAGCGGCCGCACCGCGAAGTTCGTCAAGAAGTTCGGCGCCGTGGGCGATGAATTGCGCCGCGCTGCAGCACAATACGCAGCCGAGGTGGCCACCGGAGCGTTCCCCGCCGAGGAACACTCCTTCTGACCGTCAGGCGAAGTCGGGGGTCCGCTTCGCCAGGAACGCATCCACACCCTCGCGGCCGTCGGCGGATTCGGCGCGCTGGGCGATCAACCGACCTTCGGCCTCCATCTGGGCCTCGAGCCCGTTGCCGAAACTGTCGTGCAGCAGCGCCTTGACGCCACCGTTGGCACCGCCGGAGGTGGCCAGCATCGCGGTGGCGAGCTCGTCGGCGCGGGACGCCAGCGCGTCGTCGGCGACCACCTCGGTCACCAGACCCCACTGCAGCGCCTCCTGGGCCGACAGCCTGCGATTGGTCAGCATCAGTTCCTTGGCGCGCGCCATCCCCACCAGGCGCGGCAGCAGATAGGTGGCGCTGCCGTCCGGCGTCAATCCGACTCGGGTGTAGGCCATCGTGAAGGACGCCGACTCCGCGGCCAGGGTGAGATCCCCGAGCACCGCCAACGAGAACCCGGCGCCCGCCGCGGCACCGTTGACCGCGGTGATCACGACGGCGTCGCAGCGCGCCAATGTCGAGATCGCGCGGTGCAGGTCGTCGGCGACGCCCTTGAGGTGGCGGCCGCGGTGCGGCGCGGAGGCGAAGTCGTTGAGATCCCCTCCGGCGCTGAAGAAGCGGCCGGCGCCGGTGATGACGACGACTTTCACGGTCGGGTCGTCGCATGCGGCGGCAGCCGCCGCGAGCTCACGCGCCATCTGGGCGTCGATGCCGTTGGCCGCGTCGGGCCGGTTCAGCGTCAGCCGCACCAGCCCCTCGCTGCGGTGCACGTCGATGGTGTGGAAGTCGCTCACACCGGCGACGGTATCGCGCTGCGGTTCAGAGAGTGCCGTCGAGGTAGCGCGCCCGGCAGGCCCGGCGTGCCAACTTACCGCTCGTGGTCCGCGGGATCACCCCTGCCGCAACGAGTTTGATGTCGGCCAGCGGAATGGCATGGCGTCGCGAGACGGCAGCGCGGATGGCTTCGACGATCGGGGCGGCGTCCGCGCGTCCGGCGCCGGGGGCACGTTCTGCGACGATCACCACCTCTTCGCGTCCCACACCGGGCACGGAGAACGCGGTGACGAAGCCGGACCGCACCGCCTTGGAGGCCTCGGAGACCGTCGCCTCGATGTCTTGCGGATAGTGGTTGCGACCGTCGACGATCACCAGATCTTTGACGCGCCCGGTGATGTGCAGCTGGCCGTCGATGTAGACGCCGAGGTCACCGGTGCGCAGCCACAGGGCGCTCTCGGCCGCGCCGGCGGCGTGGCTCCGGTCGGTCAAGCGCGACTGCAGCTTGTTGCGGAAGGTCAGTTCGGTTTCGTCGGCACGGTTCCAGTACCCGCGGCCGATGTTGTCGCCGTGCAACCAGATCTCACCGACTCGCCCGTCGGGCAGCTCGGCCTCGGTCTGCGGGTCGACGATCACCGCCCACTGACTGCGCGCGATCTGACCGCACGACACGCTGATCACGGCGTCGGGATCATCGGCGTCGACCTCGACGACGTCTCCCCCGCCCAACGCCTGCCGGTCGAGGTGCACAGCCTTCGGCGCGGACCCGGACTCGGTGGTGGACACGAACAGCGTCGCCTCGGCCATTCCGTAGGACGGTTTGATCGCTGCGGGGTCGAGTCCGTACGGCGCGAACGCGTCGACGAAGGCATCGACCGATGCCATGCTCACCGGCTCGGAGCCGTTGATCAGGCCGGCCACGTTGGTCAGGTCGAGCGCCTCGCCGGCCGGCGGGCGGCCGCGCTGGGCGGCGAGTTCGAACGCGAAGTTCGGCGCCGCCGCGAACGTGGGCGCATCCGATGCGCCGAGCTCACGGATCCAGCGGTAGGGCCGCCGCACGAAGGCCACGGGTGACATCAGGGTGATGTGCGCGCCGACCAGAGCCGGGAACATGATCATCAACAGACCCATGTCGTGGAACAGCGGCAGCCAGCTCACACTGCGGGTGTTCCAGTCCAGCCCCACGGACTCGATCATCTGCACCACGTTGGTCGCGGCACCGCGATGGGTGATCTCGACGCCGGCCGGCGTGCGCGTGGATCCGGAGGTGTACTGCAGGTAGGCGATGTCGTCGGTGTCGATGCGGACCGGTGTGAAGTGCTCGCCGACGGCGTCGGGAACGGCGTCGACGGCGATCATCCGCGGCCGTCGGTCGCGCGGGATGGTGCGCAGGAAGTCACGCACGGCCGCGGCGGCGGCGGTGGTGGTCAGCACGACGGTCGGTTGCGCATCTCCCAGCACGGCGTCGAGGCGCTCTGCGTGCCCGGGCAGTTCGGGGGCGAACAGCGGGACGGCGATGCCGCCGGCCTGGATGGCGGCGAAGAACCCGACCACGTACTCGACGCCCTGCGGGGCGAGGATCGCGATGCGGTCGCCGGAGTCGGTGATCTGCTGGAGCCGGGCACTGACGGCGCGGAGTCGGGTGCGCATCTGCGACCAGCTCAACTCGACCGTGCAGTCGCGCTCGTAGTCGAGGTAGCGGTAGGCCGGCGCCTCACCCGACTGTTCAGCGTGGCGATCGATGAACGACGTCAGCGTGACTCCGACAGGAATCTCGATGTTGCCTTCGGCGTCGAGATAATCCTCGAGCCTCATCTCTGGACTCATGAGAGAATTGTAAGAGTTACTTAAGTTGTCGTGTGCACCCGTCCGGCGAGTCTGGTGTCGAGTGGATTCCGTTTCGATAACGGCGGCCGGGTTTGCGGTTCACCTCCGTGTGGCAGTCTTGTGGCCCCGATCCCGCCGAAACGAAGGTGTCCATGCCCGGCCGAGCGTCCGATATGTCCAGGTACACCGAGACTGAGCGCAAGTTCGACGTCGACGATGCGACGGTGTCCCCGTCATTCGAGGGTCTGGCTGCGGTGTCTCGTGCAGAGCGGTCGCCGTCACAGTCTCTTGACGCTGTCTACTACGACACATCGGCCCATGACCTGGCGCGCCACCGCATCACGCTGCGTCGCCGCACCGGCGGCACGGACGCGGGGTGGCATCTGAAGCTGCCGGCAGGTCAGGACAGCCGCACCGAGGTCCGGCTTCCCCTCGAGGACGGCACGCCGGCGCATCCGCAGGTGCCCGACGGGCTGCGCGACGTCGTCCTCGCGATCGTCAGGGATCACGGGCTGGCTCCGGTCGCGCGGATCAGCACCGTGCGCGAGGTCACGACGCTCTACGGCGCCGACGGGACCGAGGTGGCCGAATTCTGCGACGACCACGTGACCGCGGGCGCGGTGGGCGGCGAGGAGCAGCACTGGCGGGAGTGGGAGCTCGAGCTCGCCGAAGGCGCAGATCGCGGATTGTTCAAACCGTTGACGCGTCGTCTGCTCGACGCCGGGGCCCGCGCGGCCGGGCACGGCTCGAAGTTGGCTCGGGTGCTGGCGACCCCCGCCGGTGAGGATTTGGCGGCGCTCGACGATCCGGTGCACCGCGCGGTGGCTGAGCAGGTCGCCCAACTGGTCGAATGGGACCGCGCCGTGCGCGCGGACGTGTACGACTCGGTGCATCAGATGCGGGTGACGACACGCAAGATCCGCAGCCTGCTGCAGTCGTCCGAGGGCGCGTTCGGCATCGACGACGACTCGTGGGTGCTTGCGGAGCTACGCGAACTGGCCGGTGTGCTCGGGGTGGCGCGGGATGCGGAGGTGCTGGCCGAGCGGTATGAGCACGCACTGGATGGGTTGCCTGACGACCTCGTCCGAGGACCGGTGCGCGAGCGGCTGGTCGAGGGTGCGAAGAAGCGATACGAGACCGGGTGGAAGCGCTCGTTGGCAGCGATGCGCACACCCAGGTATTTCCGGTTGTTGGATGCGCTGGAGGAATTGACGACGGCCGAGCCCTCGCTCGCGCCCGGCGAAGAACCCGCCGAGGTGACCATCGATTCGGCCTACAAGCGGGTGCGCAAAGCGGCGAAGAAGGCGACCGCCGAGGAGGGCGGCGAGCACGCCGACGAGGCGTTGCACAAGATCCGCAAGCGCGCCAAGCAGCTGCGGTACACGGCCGCGGCCACCGGGAAAGCCAAGGTGGCCGATCGGGCAAGAGCCATCCAGTCGCTGCTGGGCGATCATCAGGACAGCGTGGTGAGCAGGGCCCATCTGAGCCGGCAGGCCCAGCAGGCGCACGCCGCCGGCGAGGACACGTTCACCTACGGGCTGCTGTACCAGCAGGAACACGACCTGGCGGTGCGCTGCGAAGAACAGGTGGCCGACGCCCTGGAGCAACTGGCGAAGGCCGTCAAGAAGGCCTGAACCCGTCGGGGGCGGATGAGCTGGCCTCTAAGCCGGATTCTGTTCCGCCCCGCCATGTCTGGCGGCGCGGCGGCGACCATCCATCTGGGCACACCGTCGCCGGGTGCCTCGAGCGGCCTACCCGCAGACTCGGGCGAGCAGCCCTCGGGCGTCTGCGCTGCCGCGCCCCCCACGCGACATTCTTGGCCTTGCTTCGGGTGGGGTTTGCCTAGCCACTCCGGTCACCCGGAGCGCTGGTGCGCTCTTACCGCACCGTTTCACCCTTACCACCCCTGGTCCGAAGACCCGGTGTGGCGGTCTGCTCTCTGTGGCACTTTCCCGCGAGTCACCTCGGATTGCCGTTAGCAATCACCCTGCTCTGCGAAGTCCGGACTTTCCTCGAACCACCTCGGCCGTACCCCTGTCCGGTCTGGTGTGGTCCGCGGCCGCCCGGCCAGCTCATCCGCCCTGACAACGTAGCGCCTGCCGCAGAGATTCCGGAAACGAATGCGCCCGCCGATTGGTCAGGCGCTGCGTTTGAGTTCGACGCCCAATTCCACGAGGTCGATGCTGAGCCCCCCTTCGATGACGCTGTAGCGACGGGCCGGCGGTGGTCCGGGGAGTGGTGGTGCGGTGGAGTGGTAGGTCGCGCCGGCGGGGGTGGTGTAGTCGGCGGTGTGGCGGCCCTCGGCCTCGCGGGTGGTGACGGTCCAGCCGGGGGCTTCTTTGGCGTAATTGCAGGCTTCGCAGGTGCCGAGCCCGTTGAGCGCTGAGGTTTTGCCTCCCCGGCGGGCGGGGGTGGCGTGGTCGTGGTGGCGGATCGGCGCGTCGCAGTAGGGGGTGCGGCAGGTCTGATCGCGCAGCCCGATGAAAATCGCCAACCCTTTCGGGAACCGGCGGCTCCGGGATTCCATCGCGACCAGTTGTCCGCTGGCCGGGTGGCGGTAGAGCCGCCGCAACGTCGCTTTCGCCGCCTCATCAGCCACCGCATCGGACACCAGATCCCGCACCACCGCGGCCGGGACGGGGCCGTAGCCCTGCACCCAGCCGGGGCTGTCATCGTCACCGAGGAGGGTGGTGTCAGCCATGACGAGGTTGACTGCGATCGGCGCCGGTGTCTCGGCCGGGCGGGCGGTGACCCGGTGGTAGAGGGTGTCGGTCATGACCTGCCCGCGCGGTCGGCCGTCGCCGCACAGATCGGCTTCGCGCTTGAGCGCGGCGTACACCCCGATGCCGTGGGCCAGCGGCATCAGCGCGGTCAGGTACACCATGCCGTTCGGTGCGGGCCGGGTGGAGACCCGCGCGGACGCCGCCGCGCGTTCTTTGCGTTGCACCACGGCGGCGGCGTCGAGGCGGGCGGCGATCGCTGCGGCCGCGGCCTCGATGCGCGCATTGCCCAACCCGGTCAACGCATCCATATCGGCGCAGAGCTCGGCATCGAGCGCCTGCCGGTCTTCGACGGTCAGGCAGGCCGATTGTTTGACGATCAGCGTGGCCCGGTATTCGGTCAATACCCCGGCTTCGAGCGCGGCCAGGGTGTGGGGCATCTCTCCGACGAGGGCCTGGGCGAAGCCGAGGTGCTGGTTGCCGCGGGCCGGCGAATCCGCCCGCGCCAGCGCGACTTCCGAAGCCAACCCCCGGCCGCGCCGTCGCAACGGCATCCCCGCCTGAGCTTCGGCTACGCGGCGTTTCTCGGCCCACAATGCGGTCGCGCGGGCCTGCGCCGCCGCAGCCTGGGCCTTGAGTTGTTCGCAGCGAGTCACGACCTCGCGCAGCTCAGCCTCTGAGGCTGAACCATCGACATCGAACACTTGTGCGAACATGATCCCGACGCTACAACACGCCACCGACAACTCGATCTGCCACAGTGGAGCGCGGTGTATTCGAAGACGGAGTGGGCGACCGCGGAGCGGCGGGACTTCGCCGACCTGCTGGCAGGCCTCGACGATGAGCAATGGAATGCGCCGAGCCTGTGCGGCGATTGGCGGGTTCGCGATGTCGGGGCTCATCTGGTGGCTTACCTCGATCGCAGCCGCGCGGGCTTCTTCGCACACATGGCGCGACACCGCGGCCGGGTCGATCGGCTCAACACCGCCGACGTCACTCGCCTGACGACCTGGTCCCGCGACCAGCTGATCACCGCCCTGCGCGTCAACGCCGAGCCCCGCGGCGTCAGCTCAGGCTTCGGCGGCCGAATCGCGTTGACAGAATGCATGATTCACCACCAAGACGTCCGCCGGGCTCTGAACTTGCCACGCACCATCGAGGCTGGCCCCTTGCTGGCCGCTCTCGACTTCGCGCGCATCGCGCCGCTGATTCGCGGCGCGATGCGAACCCGAGGCCTCAGGATGATCGCCACCGATCTCGACTGGGCCGCCGGCCGCGGCGCTCCAGTCCGAGGTCCGGGAGAAGCCGTACTGATGGCGATGACCGGCCGCCCCGACGCGTTGTCACAGCTGAGCGGGCCGGGCGTGGACGAACTCAGCCGTCGGCTCGGCGCCTGAGCACGATGAGGTTGTCGATCAGGACCGCCTGCTGACCGTCGGGCCCGACCGCATCCCGCTCCACAGGCGCCGCACGCAGCGTTTCCCATTGCCCAGGATCCAGGTCGATCTGAGCCAGCACACCCTCGACCGTCGGGAACTCGTGATCGTGCTTCAGATTCGCCCAGGGCGGAGCTGCGCCGTGGTCCACGATGATCAACACCCCGCCCGGCGCGACGGCCCGCGCCGACGCGGCGAAGATGCGTTCCCTGTCCAGCTGCACCATCGACTGCAGGAACTGCGCCGAGACCAGATCGAAGGTCCCCTCCGGGAAGTCCTCGGAGAGGTTCATCTGAACGAAGGCAGTCCGATCGCGGAGATCCCGTTGGGCCGCTTCGTCGGTCGCGCGGTGCAGTGCCGTCTCGGAGATGTCGACCCCGAGGGCGCGCCAACCGTTCTCGGCCAGCCACAGGACGTCGGCCCCCTCGCCGCAGCCGAGATCGAGCGCCCGGCCCGGCGGCAGCGAACCCGCCACCTCCGCGACCCACGGATTGACCCGCCCGCTCCACACACGGTCCCGTTCGCCGTATCTGGCTTCCCAGTGCGCCTTCACGTCCTGCTCGTCATGCGTATTCATACGTCCTCCTCCATCACACTGCGGACAATTGCTGCGGCGGCCGCCGACCCCGAGGCCACCGCGGCAGCCACCTGAGGCATGGGCACGCTCACATCCCCGGCCGCGAACACACCGGGCACCGAGGTCTGCCACATCGCGTCCACCGCGATGGCTTCCTCCGACAACGGACCGGGTGGGGCGAAAGCCACACCGAGCGCTCGTGCCAGCCCGCTGCGCTGATACAGCGTGCTCGCCACCAGCAAGCCCCGCCGGCTCAGCGTCGTGCCGTCGGCGAACACCACGGTGTCCAGCTGTCCGTCGGCACCCGACACTCGCGCGATCTGACGCTCGTCGACCGCGATCCCGCGCGCCGTCAACTGCTCCAGGCCGGCGGGACTCACCTCGGCAGGCCCGTTGGACAGCACCACGACGTCGTCACTCCATTGACTCAGCAGCGTCGCCATGTGGACCGCCCGCTCCCCCTGTGCGATCACCCCGAGGGGCTGCTCGCGCATCTCCCAGCCGTGGCAGAACGGACAATGGAACACCGAGCCACCCCAGAACTCGTCGAGGCCTGTGACACTGGGCAATTCGTAGCGCATACCGGTTGTCAGCAGAACCCGCCGCACCTCGACGGCGCGACCGCCGGGCAGCCCGACCGTGAAGCCACCCTCGTGTGCAATCACCGACGTGACCTCGCCGTCGAGCACCTCCACCGACGGATATCGGGTGACCTCGTCGCGGCCCCTCGCATACAGCTGCGCGGGCGGCACCCCGTCGAAACCGAGGAGTCCGCCGATGCCGTGCGCGGCAAGGTTGCTCTGCGCACTGGCGTCCACCACCAGCGTGCGCATCCGAGCTCGGCCCAGCACCAGCGCGGCGCTCAGCCCAGCGGCGCCACCGCCGATCACCACACAGTCCCATCTCTCACTCATGTCACCACCTTGCCCGCAGAGCGCGCGATCTGCCAAGCTCTTTTGCCATGCAGGCAAGAGACGACGACGGGGTCGACGCCCGGGTGCGGCGGCGGCTCCGCGAACTGCGCACCCAGCGGGGCATGACGCTCGACGATGTGGCGTCCCGGTCGAGCATCGACGTCTCCACGTTGAGCCGGCTGGAATCCGGAAAGCGCCGATTGGCTCTCGACCACCTGCCGCGGCTGGCCCGGGCGCTCTCGGTCAGCACCGACGAGCTGCTCCGCGAACCCGAGGTCGATGATCCGCGGGTGCGCGGCACCGCCCACACGAGCCATCTGATCACGTTCTGGCCCTTGACCGGTCAGGGTCCCGCCGGGGGCCTACACGCCTACAAGATCCGGATCAGCGCACGACGGCGCACCCCGCCCGAGCAGCTTCCGGTCCACGAGGGCCACGACTGGATGTACGTGCTGTCCGGTCGCATGCGCCTACTCCTCGGCGATCGCGATTTCACCATCAAACCCGGTGAGGCCGTGGAGTTCTCGACGTGGACGCCGCACTGGTTCGGCACCGTCGACGGTCCGGTGGAGGCACTAGCACTGTTCGGCCTCCACGGCGAACGCGTGCACCTGCACACCGATCACAAATAGGCGGTCTGGTTGACCAGTCGCACCGACGCCGCTCCGTCGGGATAGAACTCCGCGATCGACAGCGACGCGAGATCCAGGTGCAGCCGGTAGAGAATCGCCGGGCCGGCGTCCAGGGCAACGCGCAGAAGCGTTTTGATCGGCGTCACGTGGGAGACGACCAGTACCGTCTGGCCGGCGCGTTCGGCGAGCAGACGCTGCTGCGCACGGGTGATCCTGCGCGCGACGGCATCGAAGCTCTCGCCCCCCGGCGGGGCGACGGCGGTGTCGGCCAGCCAGCGTCGATGAAGGTCGGGATCCCGCTCGGACGCTTCGCGGAACGTCAGCCCCTCCCATGCACCGAAATCGGTTTCGATCAGGTCGTCGTCGACCTCGACGTCGAGGCCGAGCGCACCTGCGGCCGCCGAGGCGGTGTCGCGCGCCCGCTGCAGCGGGGAGGACACCACCGCGTCGATCCCTCCGATGCGGGACAGATAGCCGGCCGCGGCGGCGGCCTGGCGCACGCCGAGTTCGGTCAGGTCGGGGTTGCCGCGCCCCGAATAGCGACGTTCCACCGACAGCGGGGTCTGACCGTGGCGCAGCAGCAGGAGGCGTGTGGGCGCGCCGGTGGCGCCCGTCCATCCGGCCGGATTCGCCTTCACCGCTTCCGATTCCGCCGCGGCATCCATCGCCTGATTCGCCAACGCGTCGGCGGCGCTGTTCTGCTCGCGGGGAACCCAGGTGTAGACGACATGCTCGAACGCAGCGGCGTGCTCGCGTGCTTGCTGGTGCAGCGCAGCCAGATCGGGGTGCTTGACCCGCCAACGCCCGGCCATCTGTTCCACGACCAGCTTCGAGTCCATCCGGACCTCGACGTCGGTCGCGCCGACGCCCGCGGCTGTCTCCAGACCTGCGATGAGCCCACGGTATTCGGCCACGTTGTTGGTGGCGCGACCGATCGCCGCCTTGGCTTCTGCGAGCACCTCCGTGCGATCTGCGGACCACACGACGGCGCCGTACCCGGCCGGACCGGGGTTACCGCGCGATCCCCCGTCGGCCTCGACGAGGACCTTCACGCCCCGGAACCCTTGATCCGCAGCAAGATTGCCGAGCACTCAGGGCACCGCAGCACCTCGTCGTCCGGCGCGGCGGCGATGCGAGCCAACTCACCCCTGTCGATCTCGAGCCGGCACGCGCCGCACCGCCTGCCCTGCAGGGTGGCGGCGCCTGTCCCGCCACGGGCGCGCTGACGCTCGTACATGGACACCAGCGACTCATCGATCGTGGCGACCAGTTCCTCACGCCGCGAACGTGCCTGATGTGCGAGCTGGGCGAGATGCGTGCGCGCCGATTCACAGTTGCGTTGCGCATCGGTCATCGCGCTCTGCAGGTCGTCGATCCCGGCCAGTTCCCGATCCTGATCGCCGGCCAGCTCTTCGCGCCGTTCCATCACCTCGAGCAGGGAATCCTCGAGACTGGCCTGCCGCCGCTCCAACGTGTCGAGTTCGTGCTGGATTTCGGTGAGCTGCTTGGCGTCCACGGTGCCGCCCTCGAGCAGGCGACGATCGCGGTCCTCCCGCTGACGCACGCCGTCGATCTCGTTCTCCAACTTGGCGATCTGCGCGTCGATGTCGGCGAGCGCCAACTGGACGACGGCCAGCCGGTCGTTCGCCTCGTGGTGGGCGCTCTGCGCGGCCTCCAGCTTGGACTGTTCGGGAAGGTTCTTCAGCCGGTGGTCGAGCCGACCGATCTCAGCGTCGAGTTCCGCGAGCTCGAGCACCAGACGTTGCTGTGCCACATCAGCTTTCATGAAAACATTCCTCGACATTCCAGGGGTCGGTGCGCACCGGGGACACGGTGACGGGCAGATCGGCGAAGTGTTGATGCAAGAGGGCGGCCGCCTGGCCGCACCATGGGAACTCACTGGCCCAGTGCGCGACGTCGACGAGCGCGACGCCCGATGACCGCCGGTGCTCGTCGGCGGGATGGTGGCGCAGGTCCGCGGTCACGTACGCCTGCACGCCCGCACCGTCGACCTCGGTGAGCAGCGAATCCCCGGCGCCACCACACAGCGCCACACTGGACACGATCGCGTCCGGGTCTCCGGAGGCGCGCACTCCCCACGTGGTGGCCGGCAGACCGCGACGCACCCGGGCGACGAACACGCTCAACGGTTCCGGCTCGGCCAGCGCCGCGATGCGGCCGAGTCCGGTGCCGTCGGGTACGGGTGCAACGGCGACGACGTCGAACGCGGGCTCCTCGTACGGATGTGCCGCGCGCAGGGCGGCGAGCACTGCCGCGCGGCGAGACCGGGGCGCCACCATCTCCACGCGGTCCTCGTCGACCTGCTCGACGGTGCCGACCTCTCCGATGGCGGGTGACGCGCCGGCGAGCGGCAGGAACTGCCCGACCCCCGACACGCTCCAGCTGCACTGCGCGTAGTCGCCGATCTGACCGGCCCCGGCATCGAACATCGCGGTCTGCACCGCCGCGGCGCTCTGGCGCGGGACGTAGACGCCCCACTTGTCCAGCCCCGGGGAGGCCGGCTCGGGCGACAGCACGTCGGTGACCGTCAGACCCAGTGCCCCGGCGAGGGCATCGGAGACGCCCGGTGCCGCGCTGTCGGCGTTGGTGTGCGCGGTGAACAGCGCGCGACCGGTGCGGATCATCGCGTGCAGCAGCGAACCCTTGGCGGTGTCGGCGGCCACGGTGTCCACGCCGCGCAGCAGCAGCGGATGATGCGCGAGCAGCAGCCCGCGCTGCGGCACCGTCGCCACCACCTCGGCCGTCGCGTCGACGGCGACGGTGACGGACTCGATCGCCTCGGCCGGATCTCCGCACACCAGGCCGACGGAGTCCCAGCTCTGCGCGAGGCGGGGCGGATAGGCCGCGTCGAGTACCTCGATGACGTCGGCGAGACGCACCGTCATTCCATCACCTCGGGACATGCCACATCACGACAGTAGTGCGCGGGTCCAGCCACTCCGGGCATCAGGGACAATGGGTCGCGTGACGGACATGGTGGACAGCGCGGCTCGGGTGACCCGGGTCCGCCGCGGCGATCTGGTCATCTTCGACCTGGACGGCACGCTGACCGATTCCGCCGAGGGCATCGTCGCCAGCTTCCGGCACGCCCTGGCCGCGATCGGCGCCCCGGTACCCGAGGGCGACCTGGTGAGCCGCATCGTCGGTCCGCCGATGCGGCACACCTTGGAGTCGATGGGTCTGGGTGAGCAGGCCGGCGAGGCGATGGCCGCCTACCGCGCCGACTACACGACCCGGGGCTGGTCGATGAACCGTCCGTTCGCGGGCGTGCCCGACCTGCTCATCGACCTGACCCGCGCGGGTGTCCGGCTGGCGGTGGCCACCTCGAAGGCCGAACCCACCGCGCAACGCATCCTGGCGCACTTCGAACTCGACGGTTTCTTCGAGGTGATCGCCGGCGCCAGCGTCGACGGCAGCCGGGCCCGCAAGGCCGACGTGGTGGCCCATGCACTCGCTCAGTTGGCGCCGCTCCCCGACCGCGTCGTGATGGTCGGTGACCGCTCTCATGACGTCGAGGGCGCCGCCGCCCACGGGATCGGCACGATCGTCGTCGACTGGGGGTACGGCCGCGCCGACTTCACGGCCTCGCCCAGCCCCGCCCTGGCCCATGTGGCCGACGTCGCAGCGCTGCGTGAGGTGCTGGGTGTCTGACCAGTTGCACGTGACCTTCATCTGCTCGGGCAACATCTGCCGCAGCCCGATGGCCGAGAAGATGTTCGCCCATCAGCTGAGCGAGCGTGGCCTGGCCGACGCGGTGCGGGTCACGAGCGCGGGCACCGGGCACTGGCACGAGGGTGAGCCGGCGGACCGTCGTGCCGGGGTGACGCTGCGTGAGCACGGCTACCCGAGTGGGCACCGGGCCGCCCAGATGACCGAGGACCATCTCGACGCCGATCTGGTGGTGGCGCTGGGTCGCAACCATCTGCGCATGCTCTCCGAGAGGGGCGTGCCGACCGACCGGCTGCGGATGCTGCGCTCGTTCGACCCGCGCTCGGGCAAGCACGCGCTGGACGTCGACGATCCCTACTACGGCACGCAGGACGATTTCGAGGCGGTGTTCGCGGTGATCGACGCCGCCCTGCCCGGTCTACACGCCTGGGTCGACGAGCAGCTCGCCGAGCGGCGGCAGGCGGGCTGAGGTATGCGCCGGCTCGCCTTCCTCCTGCGCCCGCAGTGGCTGGCGCTCTACGTGGTGGTGATCGCGTTCGCCTACCTGTGCTTCACCGTGCTCGCGCCCTGGCAGCTGCACAAGAACACGAAGACGTCCCGGGAGAACGCCCAGATCTCGGCGTCGCTGAACGCCGATGCGGTGCCGTTGACGACGCTTCTGCCGCAGCAGGATTCGTCGGCGCCGGACCAGCAGTGGAAGCGCGTGACGGCCACCGGGCGGTACCTGACCGATGCGCAGGTGGTGGCCAGGCTGCGCGTGATCGACAGCGATCCGGCGTTCGAGGTGCTGGTGCCCTTCGCCGTCGACGGCGGCCCGACCGTGCTGGTGGATCGCGGCTATGTGAAGCCCACGACCGGCTCCGCGGTGCCCGACATCGCTCCCGCCCCGACCGGGCGAGTCACGATCACCGCCCGGCTGCGCGACCCCGAACCTGTCGCCGTCGGCAAGGACCCGTTCCGCGACGCCGGTGTGCAGCAGGTGTATTCGATCAATCCCGGCCAGATCTCCGCGCTGGTCGGGGTTCCGCTCGCCGGGGCCTACCTGCAGCTGGTCGAGGACCAACCGGGCGGCCTCGGCGTCGTTCCGCTGCCGCGCCTGGAGGCCGGTCCGTTCCTGTCCTACGGCATCCAGTGGATCGCGTTCGGTATCATCGCCCCCATCGGGGTGGGCTACTTCGTCTATGCCGAGGTGCAGGCCAGGCGTCGGGAGAAGGCCGTGCCCGCCGAGCCGGTCACGCCTGCGGACAAACTGGCCGACCGATACGGCAGGCGACGCTGACGGCGGCCGCCGCGGCCGCGAACTGAACGGCCCGCGACAGCCGGACCGCTCGCCGAAGGTCACCGGCACCGGGTGGCCGTCCGGTGCCGAGGGTGGGGCGGATCTCCAGTTCGTGGGCGTACTGGGTGGGCCCGCCCAGCTGAATTCGGAGCGCCCCGGCGAACGACGCCTCAGCGACACCGGCGTTCGGGCTCGGATGGCGGGCGGCGTCGCTGCGCCACGCCCGGATCACGCCGACGGGTGAGCCACCCACCAGCGGTGCGCACACCACGACGAGCAGACCCGTCAACCGGGCCGCGGCGAGATTCAGCAGATCATCGAATCGCGCTGCCGCCCAGCCGAATCTGCGATACCGCGGCGACTTGTTGCCGACCATCGCGTCCAGGGTGTTGGCCGCGCGGTACAGCAGCACGCCGGGGGCGCCTCCGACGGCAGCCCACAGCAGCGGCCCCACCTGAGCGTCGGAGGTGTTCTCCGCGATCGACTCCAGGGCGGCGCGCGCGAGCCCCGCGCTGTCGAGCACCGACGGATCCCGGCCACACAGTGACGGCAGCAGGTCACGCGCTGGGGCCAGGTCGGCCGCGCCCAGCAGGTCGGCCATCCGGTCTCCGGTGCGGGCCAGCGACGTGCCGCCCAGCGCGGTGAACGTCGCCGCCGCGATCCACACCACCTCGGCGAGCGCGCTGCGCCGGCTCAGTCGCCCCAGGCCGGCAGCCGTCAGCGTCACCGCCGCGAGCAGCGTGCCGGCGTACCCGACACCCGCGGCGCGACTGTCCGCGTAGCACCGGCGCTCGAGCGCGGCAGCGCCACTGCCGAACACCGCCACCGGGTGGCCGCGCTGCGGATCACCGAATGCCGCGTCGGCGAGCACGCCGAGCGCGATTCCGGCGGCGCGGCGGCGGCGAACTGCTGCGAACACCACGGCAGCTTGTCACATCGGTGTCAGACTGTGCCCATGGCCGACGTGATCGTGACCGCAGGAACCGTCATCACCATGGACGAGGCCGTGCCGCGCGCGGAGGCCGTCGCGGTGTCCGGCGGGCGAATCGTCGCGGTGGGCAGCGTCGACCAGTGCCGCGCCGCGCTGCCGGGAGCAGAAGAGATCGACTCCGGCGCAGCGGTGTTGGCGCCGGGATTCGTTGAGCCGCATAGCCATCCGCTGATCAGCGGAATCGCCACCGAGGCGCCGGCCCGCTCGATCGCGCCGTGGGTCGCGGCGTCGTGGTCCGAGGTGCAGCAGATCTTCGCCGACGCCCTGGCCGACACCGACCCCGACACCCCGCTGTGGTTCGCGGGTTACGACGCACTGCTGCACGGACATCCGTCCCCCAAAGCCGAGGAACTCGACGATATCTTCGGTGATCGCGTCACCGTGATCACCGACAACTCAGGGCACGGCGTGTATTTCAACTCCGCGGTGATCCGCACCCACGGCTGGGATGCCGATCCACCGGCCGATCCGGTCGCGGGCCGATTCGGCCGCAACGCCGACGGGTCGCTGAACGGGCAGGGGTTCGAACTCCCCGTCGTGACGGCGGTGACGATGCCGCTGATGTCGCAGATGGGTGACCCGCTGGTGTCGGCCGCGAGCTACTACGCGCTGATGGCGCGCGGCGGCTACACCTCGACGTCGGACATGACGTACGACCCGAAGTTCGCGGCGGGATACGAGGCGCTGGCCACCGCGCCGTCGTGTCCTCTGCGGGTGAGCATGTGGGAGATGTCGGTCACCGACACCTATTGGGAGCCAACCACATTCACTGCCGGTGAGGATTGGCTGACCAAGACCGGGGTGAAGCTCTGGACCGACGGATCGCCGTGGGTGGGCAACATCGCGATCTCGTTTCCCTACCTCGACACCGAAGCCACCCGCACCGCCGGCATCGATCCCGCGATGGCCGGCGGGGCGCACTCGATGAACTACAGCCGCGAACAGCTCGACGCGATCCTCGACAAAGCGGCGCCGGCGGGATGGCAGATGGCGTTCCACGCCAACGGCGATCTGGCACTGGATCTCGCGCTCGACGCCTACGAGGACGCGCTGGCGCGCCACGGCCTGCTCGGCACCGATCACCGCTGGCGGCTGGAGCACTGCGGGGCGGGCACCCGGGCCCACTTCGATCGCGCGGCGCGGCTCGGGGTGCACGTGTCGATGGCGCCGTTCCAGTACTACTACTGGGGCGAGTTGCTCGACGGCGCGATGTTCTCCCCCGAACACGGGGCGCGGTGGGCGGCGTTCGCCGACGCCGTCGACTCGGGGGCGTGCGTGTCGCTGCACAACGACGGGTCGGTGTCGCCGCCGACGCCGATCGTCAACATCGCCACCGCGGTGACCCGGCGTACCCGCAAAGGCACGGTGCACTGTGCGGAGCAGGCCATCTCGCTCGATCAGGCGTGGCGCGCACAGACGATCGACGCCGCCCGCACACTGGGCCGCGACCATCTCGTCGGAACCATCAGCCCCGGCAAGCTTGCCGATTTCGTGGAGTTGACGGCCGACCCGTGGCAGGTCGAACCGACCGCGCTGATCGACACGGTGCAGGTGACGGGCACCTGGTTGGGCGGGCGACGCATCGATCTCGACGAGTTCGTCGCGGCGGTTCGGGGCGGCGACAACGCCGAACACGCCCACCTGGCCGAGCGGAAGACCACCGGCTGCTGCTGACGTAGGGAGGAACACCGTGAGCTGGCAGGAGATCCAGCCGTTCCTCGTGGCGCTGGCCATCGGGCTTCTGCTCGGCTTCGAGCGAGAACGCAGCCACCGTCGCAAACTGCCGGCCGGATCACGGTCATTCGCACTGCTGTCGCTGGGTGGAGCCGTCGCGGCCGGCTTTGGCCCGTGGGTCGTCGTCATAGGGCTTGCCGGTGTCAGCGCCATCTCGGCGTTGGCGTACTTTCGCACCAGCGAGGAGGACCCGGGCACCACGACGGCGATCGCCGCCCTCCTCGCCTACATGCTCGGTGCGCTGTCCTACACCCGCCCGACGGTGGCCGTAGCCCTGGCCGTCATCGTCGCCGGACTCCTGGTGTCCAAGGCCAGAATTCATCGCTTCGCCCGGCAGATCATCAGCGAAATCGAAGTCGAAGACGCCATCAAGTTCCTGGTCGTGGCGTTCGTGATCCTGCCGCTGTTACCCGACCGGCCACTGGGACCGTATGGCGTGCTCAATCCGGAGAGGATCTGGCTTCTCGTCGTCTTGCTGACGGGGATCGGTTGGCTCGGTTACGTCGGTGTGCGCGCCCTGGGGCCCGAGCGCGGTCTGCTCGTCGCCGGCCTCGCGGGCGGCTTCGTATCGGCCAGCGCGGCAACGGCTTCGATGGGTCGGCTGGCCCGGACGGCCGCCGGCATCCGGGGACCACTGGCCGGCGCTTTGCTCGCCAGCCTCGCCACGATCGTGCAGATGCTCATCGTCATCGGCCTGGTCGACGTCGATGTGCTCGGTCGTCTGTGGCCACCCTTGATCGGGGCAGCAGTCGTCCTGGTGGCGATTGCCGCGGTCGTCTACCGGGGCGGCGCGCACTCGCAGCAGAACACCGACGGCGACGAGGCCGCCGCGTTGTCCCGCACGCGACCGTTCGCCCTGCGGCCGGCCCTGATCCTGGCCGCCGTGCTGACCGTCGCTCTGCTCGTTGCCCGATGGGGAGCCGCCGTCCTCGGCGCCCAGGGCGCGGTGCTTGCTGCGTTCGCCGCGGGCCTCGCCGACGCACACGCCGGCGCGGTGGCTGCCGCCAGCCTCGCGGCCAAGGGAGCTGTCACCGTCGACACGGCCCTTCTCGCGATCGCCGCCGCGCTGGGCTCGAACCTGCTCGTCAAGGTGGTGCTCGCGTTCACCGCCGGCGGCCGTCGGTTCGGCCTGCGGTTCATGGCCGGGATGGCCTTGCCGGCGCTCGTCTTCGGCCTCGTGCTGGCGGCCGGTTCCGTCGCGGCCTGATTCTGGTGGGCGCGGACGGTATCGAACCGCCGACCGCTGGTGTGTAAAGGGATCGGAACGTGTGAACCCGCGCGCGGCGGTGTCCGCCATGTCCAGGTCAGAGGCGGTTCGGATGTCCACCTCGTCCACGGTGTCCACGCCGTTCGTGCATGTCTTGGGACACCATTGGGACACTGGCGAACGCGCGTCCGACACGCCAGCGGTAGTGCGCAGACCGACACGCCCGAACGTGTCGGGGGCTCACGCGACAATCGGTCCATGGCCTCACCGAATGCCGCCGACGCCGCGCTGACCATCCCGTCGGACGGTCCCCACGCGAAGTTTGTGCGATACGCCCGCGCGGTCGCCAAGGACCGTCAACCGCTGTTCCCCATCACCCCCGCGACGCGGCCACTCGTCGTCGGGCTCGACCTGCGCACGCTGGGACCGCAGCCGTCGGATTACGAGGACCTGGTGCACGTCCTCCGACGCGATGTCGTCACCCCGATGCTCATGGTGTTCGAGGATGACGACGACGCACTGGCCACCGCGTGGATCGAGGCGTGCGAGGTCGAGGAGCACTACGTCATCCACTACACCGACCCGCAGAGCGTGGGCCGATTCCTGGACTCGGTGGAGTTCAGCGTCTCGACCATGCGCGGAGAGGAGAGTTGGGGGTGGCGGAAGTGCCACTTCTTCGACATCTTCGCCTTGTTCGACGCGCAGAACACGACCGCCGACGACATCAGCAATGACGACCGCATACGGGGGGCGGTGCTCGCCTCTGCCGGGTTCGGGCTCGGTACCGACGTGGTGGTGACGCTTGCGCCGTCGGTTGGTCGGGCCGATGTGGGCGACAACGACATCGTCACCTCGGTCACCCCTGACGATCTGCACCCGGTGTTCGGTCACTACCTGCGGATGACCGGCAACCGGACCGTCGCCGAATATCGGTACAGCACTTCCTACGGCAGTGCCACCGAGAAGATGGAACCCCCGTCGATGAAAGAGGTGTACGACATCGGGCTGGGCAGCCTGGTCGCCTGGCTCGACATGTTTCGCCTCGTCGCCGCACAACTCGGGGACATTCGTGCGCTGGCGGAGATCGAGACCCTACGGACACGAATCCGCCGCGCCGCGCGGGCGCTCGATGAGGTCATCGCTGCACTGAGCCGCACCAACGGTCACGACGCCGCACCGACGACGGACACCATCGAGTCCGTCAGCGAGGCGTTCGACCGCGAGATGCTCTATTTGATGGCGGTTTTCGACGGCTACGGGCGTGCGTTCGTTCGGTGGCTCGACCCCACCTCGGGCAAGGACTTGCGCAAGTCGCTGCACTCGTCCAAGACACTCGATGACTACGTGGAACCCAACTACCCCGACGCGCCGGAATTGACCCGATTGCGCGAGTTGCAGCGGTTCGCGTTCGCCTGCTCTCAACTCCGCAACCGCATCCACGATGCCGTCCTGCCCACCGGATCGTTCACCAACCGGACCTACGGCAACAGCCAAGCCATCGCCATCGACCTCGGCCAGACCGATGTCGAGTTGACGCAGGAGCTAGTGGACCGGCTCGGTGTGTGGCGGGCCACTCCGCCCAACGCGATCTTCGGGCAACCGACGACCGTGGCCGAAGTCGCGACCACGGCCGTCGAGTTGTTCAGAGCCAGCCTGGAATACATCGACCTGTTCACCTATCTGGTCATGTGCACGAAACCGGCCAACGCGTCCGACGCCATCGAATTGCTCGGCAAGGTCACCGATACCGGGTACCGACCACCAGAACTCCATCCGACCGAGGCGCTCTATCGGCGGCTGTTCCGCTGGGACTAAGCCATCACGCGGCCCGCCGCCGCGTGGAATTGAACCCGGCGGACTCGGCGGTCCACAGGTCGTCTCGGTGCCACTGGTGCCCGCACCCGGCGCACTCATAGCGGCACAGCGCCCACGCCCCGCCGCCTCGGCTGACCTCGGTCGGCTCGGTGAGAGTGGCGCGGCGCACCCGGCTGTCGGCGTGGTGCCCGGCCGGGTTGCACTCGGGGCAGTAGTCGTCCAGGAACTGCAGGCGGCGGCTGTCCGGCGCGGTCGTCGTCGTCACGGTGTCTCCTCGGTGTCGTTGGTGAGGTGGCCCCGCGTGGTTGTGGTCCGTCGTCAGGTGAGGGGCGGCACCGGGCGCATCCCGGCCCGCAGCCCGGCGAGTTGCGAGCTGGTCGGCCCGCCGCCGTCGGTGACCCCGGGGCGACGTTCGTACTCTCGGCTGTGGTCAGGTCGCCAGTGTGTCACTAGAGCGTGCATGTCGCAGCATCGAATTACATTGCGAGAGAGGCACTTTCCCGACTAATACGGTATTGTCGCACCCGCTGACGTGGGCGTCGCCCCTATTCGGCGAACGGAAACCGGCCCGCGATTGATGCCGGGTTCAGCGTGTCGGTGGCGGTCAACCGATCCGGCGGTCCTGCGCTGATGGTGTGCGCAGCCTCGACGTGATTGATTCCGAACTACGCCCGCTCGTCGCGGTGCGCCGAGCGGCGGTGGAGGACGGCCGCGCGCCCATCCTCCACGTCATCGACGGCCCCTTGGACGAACGGGCGAGCACGCCGCCGGTCGGGACCGAGACCCGTCACCCACCTGGTGACGGGTTCGGTCATCCGACGGTCGGCCTACTTCTCGATCAGGAAGTCGTACAGGCCGAGGCCACGGGCATCGCAGTCGTTCTGCGTCAGGGTGTTGTTGCACTCCTGGCAGTGACCAGATCCGTGTCCGTCGTAGGTGCGGTGGCTGTTCATCTCCACCACCTCCTCACGGTCGAGCGAACCCTGCCGGGCGATAGCTCGGTCGGGACACGGCGTGCCGGTCGAACTGACGGAGTTCCTAGCGCCCCGGCCAGTCCAGCAAACCATGCGAGATCCAGGATAGTAGCTCTGAACTGCATGTCTAGCCCCAGTTTTGGCAGCAAAGCTATCCGAAACCGACGGGGCGAGAACGTGACCCCGATAGGTTCGGCGGCATCGTTTTTGCAGGGTCATGTTGCGAGATTTAACACGCCGTTAACAATTTGCCGGCAAAAGGCCAGGTCGGCATCCAGAGTCTTCCGCGCCACGTCTCGGCGCGCAACCCCGACGGGCACGGCGAAATAAGTGGTTGAGCAAACTCCCGCTTGGGCGTGTCGCACGGCGTCAGTCGCCGTCGCCAACGTCGGTGAACTCGCGCATGACTTTGCCGACCAACGCGCGAGAAGCACTTCGAGCCGCCCTGGCCGGTCGGGGTGCCGCAGACGGTTAACCGATCCGGCGGCGCATCCACGCGGGCGGCGCTGCGCGGGCACGACGGGCCACGTCGGCGGGGTTGACGGTGTACACCTGTCCGCCGTGGGTCAGAACGTCGTGGGCGACGACGGTGGCCGCCAGGTTGTCGGCCTGGTGGTCGCGCTCGCCGCCCTGCCAACTCACGGCGGCGTTCTCCCAATTGGGCAGCGACCCGACCAGGCGGGTGGTGCCCGTCTCCAACCCCTGAACGAGCTTGGCCGACCGCTGCATTGCGTTTCCCCGACCCCGGCCGCTGCTGCTACGCGGCGGCCAGGCCGACACGATGATGTGGTGCGGCGGGTTGTGCCGGGCCAGGACGGTGCGCACCACCGACAGGTACCCCTCGCGCGCGGCGAACGACTCCACCGCGATCTCGGTCGCCCCCGTGTCGGTGGCCAGCCGCACCGCCGCCTCAGCCCACTGGTCGGGGGTCATGGGCGCGCTGATGTCGCGGTGGACGACGACCGCACCCTCGGCGGTCAGGCTGGCGGCCACGATGCCCGCTGCATCCCCCTGGCCGCTGTCGCACGGGTCGATGCCGACGACCGTGCGCAGCAGCCGCGACGGCATGGCCGAGAGGCGGTGTTGGTCAATCCATTCCTGACGGATGACGTTGCCCTCGGGAGATGCGGGCAGACCCATGAACTCGGCCCACCACGCCCGCTCGCCGAGGCTGCGGCGGCGTTCGGCGAAATCGGCAGCGGTGCGGCCCACCGCGCCCACCATGCACTCGCCAGGGGCGCGGCCCAGTGAGTCGGGCACGCCGTCGGCCGCCACCGCCGGGATGCTCACCAGCCGCCAGCGGTCGCCCTCCTCGGCCAGGAGCGTGCCTATCAGGTCCTCGCGGTGCCACCGCGTGCCGACGACGACCACCGACGCTCCCGGCTCGACGCGCGACATGAGCGTGGCGCGGAACTCCTCGGCGACCCGGCGGCGCAAGGTCGGGCTATCGGCATCCATCATGTTCTTGACGGCATCGTCCACGATCAGCAGCCCGTCGGTGCCGTGGCCGGTGATGCCGGACAGGATGCCCGAGGCGAGCAAGCCGGCCCGACGAGCGGGTGACGATTCGCCTGGTTGGTCACCCCGTGACTTACGTCGTGCGAGTGACGACGAGCCGGGGGTCCGGTCCCGTCCTTACCGAACTGACGTTGACGGCCGACGACGGGGCGGCGGTGGACTACGCCGCTGTGCGCGCGTTCTCGGTGCGCAGGCTGGCCGTCACCGCCGCGCAATGGATCGAACGACTCGGCGGTCAGATCGGCTACCCCGACGACACCGCCGAGGTCCACACGCAGCCCGAGAACCACGATCCGCGCGTGTATCAAGCGGCGCACATCGCCGAGCGGGCACTGGCCCTCGGTCAGCCGGTGCGCCCCACCGTGGCCGCCGAGTTGCACGTCAGCACCAAGACGGTGGACCGACTACTCAAACGGGCCAAGGCAGAGGGGTGGTTCGACGGCGAGCCGCTACCGAAACGGCCGCCGCCACGCCATCGGGATACCACTGCCACCTAGCCACCGCCACCACCGATGACCACAACCACGCACCGAGGAGACCACCCCGATATGACCACCACCGAGACCGGCCCGCAGCCCGCCAAGCGCAGCCGCCGCGCCGAACCGATCAGCAAGCGCACCGCGAGCAATGGCGCGACCACCTACGAGTTCCGCGCCGACGTGGGCACCAAGGCCGACGGCACCCGCGACCGCCGACGGTTCACCTACCGCACCCTGGCCGAGGCGCGCCGCGAGTATCGCCGCATCACCTCCGAGGTGGCGGCGGGCACCTACACCCGCCCCACCGCCATCACAGTCGCCGAGGCGTGCGACGCGTGGCTGGCCGGGCGGCGCGGCATCCGCCAGGTGACCAAGTACGGCTACGAGATGGACCTGAAACCCGTTGTGCGCCAACTCGGTGGGCGCAAGTTGCAGGCGCTCACCAAGGCCGACGTGGACGGCCTGGTGGCGTGGATGCTCACGGCGGCACGCACCGACCACCGCCACTACCGCGCCGACTCGCTGGCCGGTCGAGTGGTCGCGCTGGTGGCCGAGCACCCCGACGGCATCACCGCCGTCGACCTCGCTGCCGCGCTGCCCGGCGACGTTCACACCTCGCTGTCCGCACTGCTGGCCACCGGGCGGGTGACCCGGCTGCGCCGTGGTGTCTACGCCCCCGCCGCGCCCGAGGTCGCCGCCGCCGAGAAACGCGGCCTCAGCCCGCAGACGGTGCGCTCCACCCTGACCACGTTCGGCGCGGTGGTCCAGTCCTACACCGCCCAAGGCGTGCTGCCGCGAAACGTCGTGGCCCTGGTGGACCGGCCGAGAGACACCGACGCCGCCGGAGACATCGCCGAGCCGGACGACGCCGACGGCGCCGTGCGGTCGTGGACGCTGACCGAGGCCGAGCGGTTCCGCGAATCGGTGCGCAATCAACGCCTGTTTGCCTGCCTGTTGCTGTCCTGCTACGGGCTGCGCCGGTCGGAAGTGCTCGGATTGCGTTGGAGCACTGTCAATCTCGACACCGGTATGTTGGCCGTCCGGCGCGGCCGGGTGTCGGTTGGCGGTGCGGTGGTCGAGGGTGACCCCAAGTCACGCCGGTCGCGCCGCGAACTGCCGCTACCGGCGGACGTGACCGAAGCGCTGCGCAGCCTCAAAACCCACCAGCGCGCCGAGGCGATGGCGCTGGGCGTCGGGTGGTCCGAGGACCGGCTGGTGGCGGTGTACGAGGACGGCACCCCGCTGCGCCCGGACGGCTACACCGACGAGTTCCATCGCCTGCGCAAGCGGGCTGGGCTGCGGCGCATCACGCTGCACGAACTGCGCCACACGTCGGTGTCGCTGATGCAGGACCGTGGCCACACCCCTCAGGTGGTGGCCGCCTGGCACGGCCACTCGCCCGAGGTCGCGTTGCGCATCTACACCCACGTCAAGGCCACCGAGTTGCGGGCGGCGGGCGCGGCGCTGTTTGGATAGCGGAGCGGCTTACCCCTTCTTCAGGGCTTGCCCGGCGCTGCGTTGCGAGACGCCCTTAAGGGTTCGGGCACAATGAGCCTTCGCGCAATGTCGTGACGCCAAGATGGGGGAAATAGCTTGCTTCTGGACTCAGTTGCCATTCAAGGATTCCGTTCGATCCAAGAGAATCTGACGATCGGCGTCGGATCGCCGACGATTCTGGCGGGACATAACGATTCCGGTAAGAGCGCGGTTATCGACGCCGTCGCATTCCTACTCGACGGGCTCAAGCTCACAGACCGTGATCGCACCTACGGAGCGCCGGGTCCAGACGGCACCCCGACGCGTGTCACCGAGACGGTGGTCGAAGGCACATTCCAGCTTCGCCCCGAGGAACAGGAGCAACTGTCGCTGCCAACACCGGTACGGATACGCCGCGTCTACCGAGAGAGCGGCACTGCTCTTGAGGTCCTCGCGGCAGTCCCGGTTGATGAGGCACTGCAGGATATCGGCGCACAAGACGTCAAAACCTTGAAGTTCAGGCTCGGCACGCTCGGTCTGTCCCAAACCGGTCTCAAACCCGAGTTGGTCGCACGACTCGAGGAATTGGTTCCCGCTGCCGATAAGTACGACACGTGGAAGCCAGCAAACACCGAGTTGAAGAGGGCGTTGCCGCGAGTGCAACGTTTTGATGCGACTTCAACACAAAATCCCGAGGAGGCTATTCTCGCCACCCTCAAGACGTCCTACGCGGCTCACACCGAGGACGAAACCATCAAGGGCGATCTGAAGAATCTGACAGAACAGCTTCAAGATCGGGTGGTTTCGGACGCCGAAGCGCTCCGTGAGCACATCAAGCAGAAATGCGGGGACATCGGCGAAATCCACATTCACCCTGTAGTGCGACTCGATAGCGGGCTCAAGTCTCTCGAAGTGAGCGCGGTCAACGAACGCGGCGAGCAAGTGCACCTCGGTCAGTCTGGAACGGGGAGGTCGCGCCGAATCGCCCTGGCCGTTTGGGAGTTCAATGCCGATCTTCTTAGCGGATCGGGCGAGGACACCGTGCTTCTCTACGATGAGCCCGATACTCATCTGGATTACCGAAACCAACGCGGCTTTATGAAGCTGCTCGATGAGCAGGCAAAGCTTCCGAATGTCCGCACGGTTGTCGCAACTCACTCGATGAATCTCATTGATGGAGTTGATATCTCCAACGTCGTGCACCTGCGGCACGTGGACAGCCGAACGACCGCTGATCAAATCACCGATGACTCCGAAGTCGGTGTTCATCTGGGCGCAATTGCTGCTTCACTCGGTCTTCGAAACACTGTCCTGTTGCATGAGCGGTTGTTTGTGGGCGTCGAGGGGCCAACCGAGAGCAGAGCACTCCCCGTGCTTTTCAAGCTCGCAACCCGTCGGCATCTACAGGCGTGCGGAATAGCCATATGGCCGTGCGACAACAACGACGGTGCCCTTCGTTTCGCGAAGTATTTGCACACACACGGGAGAGATGTCTTGATCGTTGTCGATGAGGACTCACGGGATCTCAAGATATTCTCGGAACCACGTTTGGCGGCTAACGGACTCAGCCTCAACACCCACGTGCTGACCGTAGGCGTTCGCGAGTTTGAAGACACGTTCACAGATGAGCAGTGGGCATCCTGCGCGAATGGCGCGTGGCCCAGGACAGATGATCGTCCGTGGGAACCATCGGACTTCTCTGCTCACCGGGAAGGCAAATTCAGTTCGCAGGTAGAGCGAATGATCC
Organism: Mycobacterium kyogaense; assembly: GCF_003254575.1. Lineage (GTDB taxonomy): Bacteria > Actinomycetota > Actinomycetes > Mycobacteriales > Mycobacteriaceae > Mycobacterium > Mycobacterium kyogaense. The sequence goes on from NZ_QJUA01000020.1 coordinate 60,135, forward strand.
GCGAAAACAGCACTGTCGAAATAAGCGGCAAACCTGAAATTATGACCACTCTCGCCGTCGGACTTCGCACCCCTGACGAAGTTCCCGAGAAGCTACGGGAGTTGTTTGACGAGTTGATTACGCGCGCAGAGTATTAGCGAACGCGTCGGGCAACCATTCGGGCGCGACGTTGTGCGTTAGTCGGCGCGCTCCAATTGTGGTAACGGACCGAGGCCGCCCACTCAAGGCCGTGGGACCGCTCCTCGCGGCCGCACCACCGGCACCCGTTGGGGGCCGGAGCCCGTCTGTGACGGACGTGCGTACGGATCGACACAGCCGCCTCCTCGGTTCCTCGCGGGTCATATTAGGGTCCGGCACGCTCTGACCTGTGTCAATGACCAATTTCACAGGGCACGACACCGTTCCAACTAACCTGTTGCCCGCAAAATTTCTATCTGGCGGGCTCAGCGCGAGCTACCGGCGGGCAGCTGGGCTTGCTCACACCCCGGGTTGCGGCTTTCGGCGACAGTAAATACCGGCCAAACACCCCGGCTCACATGCCATATGCCTCGCGAATCAACGCAGCTTCACGCCGATATCCGATCTGGTTCAAGTATTGAAGCAACAACGGGATCGGCGGCCAGTTCCGCAGGGGCGGCCGTGACTCGACGCCAGAATAGATGCCGCCGCCTGGTCCACTGAATAGCCCGCCCCCCGGCCCGCTGTATAGACCGCCGCCGACGCCGGTGTACAAACCGCCCCCGACACCGGTGTAGCAACCACCGCCAACTCCGGTGTACAGACCGCCCCCGACGCCGGTGTAGGCACCACCGCCAACTCCGGTGTAGGCACCGCCACCAACGCCCGTGTAAGCACCACCACCGACGCCGGTGTACAGCCCGCCCCCGACACCCGTGTACAGACCACCGCCCACGCCCGTATACCGATTGCGCGGCCAACCGTTGGGATCAATCCAATCCATACCGCGGAGGCTATCTGCCGGGTCCGACAACTTTCGGCGGCCGCACATGCAACGCGATTGGCGCTTGGGACAACCTCGGGACACTGACCCGCTATCGAACACCCGATCCGGTGCGCGGTAGCTCCCGAGTATGGCACTGACCTGCAATAACTTTGGTGGGCGCGGACGGTTTCGAACCGCCGACCGCTGGTGTGTAAAACCAGAGCTCTACCACTGAGCTACGCGCCCGATCCCGGGCAGCATAATCGGCGACGGCGACGAACCCGAAATCCGCGCTGGTGTGCGTCTAGAGCGTGCGGACGCCCACAATCGCGATCTGCGTGCACACCACCGAGCGGCGCGCTCCGCTCTCAGTCGCTAACAGCCGCCAACGCCGCGCTCCACACCGCCTGATCGCGCGCCTCTCCCGGCTCCTTGCAGTCTGCGAAGCGGACCACGCCGGCACGATCGATGGCGAACGTGCCCCGGTTCGAGAAACCGGATGCGTCGTTGAAGACGCGATAGGCCTGACTCACCGCGCCGTGCGGCCAGAAGTCCGACAGCACAGGGAACGTGAAACCGCGCTGGGTCGCCCACACCTTGTGCGTGGGTGACGGACCCACCGAGATCGCGAGCGTCGCCGTCGTCTCGTTCACGAACTCGTCGAGATGATCGCGGATCTCGTCGAGTTCCTTCTGACAGATCCCCGTGAACGCGAGCGGGAAGAACACCAGCAGCACGTTCTTGGCGCCACGGAACGCGCTCAGCGTCACCCGCTGGTTGTTCTGATCGGCGAGCGTGAAGTCCGGCGCGAGGTCACCGACCGCGAGCACCGGCGCTCATCGCTTTTGTCGGCTCTTCGCGCAAGCGCTCATCGATTTTGTCGGCTCTTCGCGCAAGCGCTCATCGCTGCTTCGTGATCGCTTTTGCCTTCGGTTGCACCAGCCTGCTCGCGATCCAGTCCCCCAGATTCGCCGACGAGGTCTGCATCAGCCCGGCCGTCGGCGCGGACTCGGCGATCTCGGCGGGCTGGACGTGGCCGGGTTTGCCGGTCTTCGGCGTCACCACCCAGACGACGCCGTCGTCGGCCAGCGGCGTGATGGCGTCCATCAACCTGTCCACCAGATCGCCGTCGTCGTCGCGCCACCACAGCAACACGACGTCGACCACGTCGTCGGCGTCCTCGTCGAGGAGCTCACCACCGCACTCGTCTTCGATGTCGGCGCGGATGTCGTCGTCGACGTCGGAGTCCCAGCCCAGTTCCTGCACAACCTGATCTTTTTGGATGCCCAGCATGCGGGCGTAGTTCGGGGGGTCACCCGCCGACACCACGGTCAGTCCTCCTTGCGCCTAGTCGGCACGCTGTGCGCTGTGCCACGTCTGTCCAGTATCGTCGCACGCCGGGGGGTCACGGCAACCCGCCCGGGCACATCCGACGTCGAGCCGTCACCGATACGCCGCATCGCAGCGGTCCAGTGCGGTGGTCTTCGAGTCGTTCAGCGCCGCGATCGCTGCGTTGAATTCCTCGGCCGCATAGTTCCCTGCAATCGCGGTCGCAACCCCGCGAGCAGCGTCGACCCACCCGTTGAGCGCATCGCGCAGCTCCGTGGGCAGCGTGTCGGTGAAGCTGCCGGAGACCAGGTCAGCACTCTGGTTGAGCGCGTCGACCGCCGCCTGACCTTTGCCCGCCGCACCGGCAGGATCGGTGTTGAACGCGTCGACGTAGGTGTTGACCGCACCGATCGCATCGGCGCTGCTGGTGCTCATCGCCTCACAGGACGTGTGCACCGCCTGCGTCGTCATCGACGTCTGGCGCTCGGACTCGCGCGCCGACGAACTCGCCGCGGACTCCTGGAGCGAGGCCGACACCGACGCCCGATAGAGCGGCGCCTCCCCCTGGGGGGCCGACGGCTCACCGGAGGTGACGTTGGTGCAGCCGACGACGATCATCGCCAGCGCCGCGGCGCTGCCGATGGCGAGGGCGGACAGCCGCAACGGCGCAGCCCGTCGCCCACCGATACGCACGGTCTGCAGACGTTACCGGCCAACCGCTGGGCTGGGTGTACTAAATGCAACCGTTCGCGTGCGGCCCTGCACTTGCGGCAGGATGGTACGAGGATGTAACCCACCGTGCACGGCGCGAAGCGAGCAGACCCACTCGACGGACCGCGTGTGCTCCACCGCCTGACAAGGAGCGGCAGTTGACCACCGAGTTCGTGCGCCAGGATCTGGCCCAAAACTCCAGCAGCACAGGCGAACACGATCGTGTTCGTGTCATCCGGGAGGGGGTCGCGTCCTATCTGCCCGACATCGACCCCGATGAGACCAGCGAATGGCTGGAGTCGTTCGACGATCTGCTCGAACGCTCCGGCCCGTCCCGCGCTCGGTATCTGATGCTGCGCCTGCTCGAGCGCGCCGGGGAGCAGCGAGTGGCCATCCCGTCGCTGACGTCGACCGACTACGTCAACACCATTCCCACCGAACTCGAGCCGTGGTTCCCGGGCGACGAGGACGTCGAGCGCCGCTATCGCGCGTGGATCCGCTGGAACGCCGCCATCATGGTGCACCGCGCGCAGCGGCCCGGCGTCGGCGTCGGCGGCCACATCTCCACCTACGCATCATCGGCGGCCCTCTACGAGGTCGGCTTCAACCACTTCTTCCGCGGCAAGGCCCACCCGGGCGGCGGCGACCAGATCTTCATCCAGGGCCACGCGTCACCGGGCATCTATGCGCGTGCGTTCCTGGAAGGTCGACTCAGCACCGACCAACTCGACGGCTTCCGCCAAGAGCACAGCCACGCCGGCGGCGGCCTGCCGTCCTATCCGCACCCGCGCCTGATGCCGGACTTCTGGGAGTTCCCCACGGTGTCGATGGGCATCGGTCCGATGAACGCGATCTACCAGGCCCGCTTCAACCACTACCTGCACGACCGCGGCATCAAGGACACGTCCAACCAGCACGTGTGGGCGTTCCTCGGTGACGGCGAGATGGACGAGCCGGAGAGCCGCGGGCTGATCCAGGTCGCCGCGAACGAGGCGCTGGACAACCTCACGTTCGTCGTGAACTGCAACCTGCAGCGCCTCGACGGCCCGGTGCGCGGCAACGGCAAGATCATCCAGGAGCTCGAGTCGTTCTTCCGCGGTGCCGGCTGGAACGTCATCAAGGTGGTGTGGGGCCGCGAGTGGGATGCGCTGCTGCACGCCGACCGCGACGGCGCCCTGGTGAATCTGATGAACACGACGCCTGATGGTGATTACCAGACCTACAAGGCCAACGACGGCAGCTACGTACGCGACCACTTCTTCGGCCGCGACCCCCGGACCAAGGCGCTGGTCGAGCCGATGACCGACCGCGAGATCTGGAATCTCAAGCGCGGCGGCCACGACTACCGCAAGGTGTACGCGGCCTACCACGCCGCGATGGAGCACAAGGGCCAGCCGACAATCATCCTGGCCAAGACCATCAAGGGCTACACGCTGGGCAAGCACTTCGAGGGCCGCAACGCCACGCACCAGATGAAAAAGCTTGCGCTGCAAGACCTCAAGGATTTCCGCGACGCTCAGCGCATCCCGATCTCCGACGAGCAGCTGGAGAACGATCCCTACCTGCCGCCGTACTACCACCCCGGCCCGGAGGCACCGGAGATCCGCTACATGCTCGACCGGCGCCGCGCCCTCGGCGGTTCCCTGCCCGAACGCCGCACCAAGACAAAGGCGCTCACGCTGCCCGGCCGCGACGCCTACAAGGCGCTGAAGAAGGGCTCGGGCAAGCAGGAGGTCGCCACCACGATGGCGACGGTCCGAACGCTGAAGGAACTGTTGCGGGACAAGGAGATCGGCAAGCGAATCGTGCCGATCATCCCCGACGAGGCGCGCACCTTCGGGATGGACTCCTGGTTCCCCAGCCTCAAGATCTACAACCGCAACGGCCAGCTCTACACCTCGGTCGACGCGGAACTGATGCTCGCCTATAAGGAGAGCGAGGTCGGCCAGATCCTGCACGAGGGCATCAACGAGGCGGGTTCGACGGCGTCGTTCACCGCGGTCGGCACGTCGTATGCCACCCACAACGAGCCGATGATCCCGATCTACATCTTCTATTCGATGTTCGGGTTCCAGCGCACCGGCGACGGCCTGTGGGCGGCGGCCGATCAGATGGCGCGCGGCTTCGTGCTGGGGGCGACGGCCGGGCGCACCACGCTGGTCGGCGAAGGTCTGCAGCACGCCGACGGCCACTCGCTGCTGCTGGCAGCGACCAACCCCGCCGTCGTCGCGTACGACCCCGCGTTCGCCTACGAGATCGCCTACATCATCGAGAGCGGCCTGCACCGCATGTACGGCGAGAACCCGGAGAACATCTACTTCTACATGACGATCTACAACGAGCCCTACGTCCAGCCGGCCGAGCCGGAGAACGTCGACGTCGAGGGTCTGTTGCGCGGCATCTACCGCTACCAGGAGGCGTCGGAGAAGAAGAGTCACCGTGCCCAGATCCTGGTCTCCGGCGTCGGTATGCCGTCGGCGCTCAAGGCGGCCGAGATGCTCGCCGAGGAGTGGGATGTCGCGGCCGATGTGTGGTCGGTGACCAGCTGGGGTGAGCTCAACCGCGACGGTGTGGCCATCGAGAAGGAGGCGCTGCGCCATCCGGACCGGCCCGCCGGCACGCCGTACGTGACGCAGGCGCTCGCCGACGCCGAAGGCCCGGTGGTGGCCGTGTCGGACTGGATGCGTGCGGTTCCCGAGCAGATCCGGCCGTGGGTGCCCGGCACCTACATCACGTTGGGCACCGACGGGTTCGGCTTCTCCGACACCCGGCCCGCGGCGCGGCGGTACTACAACACCGATGCCGAGTCGATCACCGTCGCGGTGCTGGAGGGCCTGGCCCGCGACGGCAACATCGACATGGAGAAGGCGGTCGAGGCGGCGCGCAAGTACGAGATCGACAACGTGATGGCGGCGCCGGAGCAGACGTCGGACCCCGGAGTCGCGTAGCAGACGACATCAGACACCGAGTCGCGTAGCCGACGACATCAGACACCGAGTCGCGTAGCAGTTTGGAGGTCTCCTCCAAACAGAGGCGTAGGTTTTAGGGATGGCCGACAACAATCGGTTCATCCCGCCTCCCTCGACCGTCGAGGTGCTGGAGAACGTCCCCGACTCGGTGCTACGCCGGCTGAGTCAGTATTCGGGCCGGCTCGCCACCGAAGCGGTGCAGGCGCTGGGTGAGCGACTGCCCTTCTTCGCCGAGCTCGAGGCGTCCCAGCGCGCCAGCGTGCAGCTGGTGGTGCAGACCGCGGTGGTGAACTTCGTCGAGTGGATGCGCCACCCCGACAGCGACGTGAGCTACACGGCGCAGGCATTCGAGGTGGTGCCGCAGGATCTGCGCCGTCGCATCGCGTTGCGCCAGTCGGTGGAGATGGTGCGGGTGACGATGGAGTTCTTCGAGGAGGTCGTGCCGCTGCTCGCACGCGACGACAAGCAGTTGGCCGCGCTGACCGCCGGCATCCTGCGCTACAGCCGCGACCTGGCGTTCGCCGCGGCCACTGCCTACGCCGATCAGGCCGAGGCCCGCGGGGCGTGGGACACCCGCATGGAGGCGAACCTGATCGACGCCGTGGTGCGCGGCGACATCGGCCCCGACCTGCAATCCCAGGCCGCGGCTCTGAATTGGGATGCCACGGCGGCGGCGACGGTGATCGTCGGCGTGCCGCGTGCCGACCGGCTCGATCTGACGGCCGAGGACGTGCACGACGTCGCGGCCCGCAACGGTCGCGCCGCGCTGTGCGACGTGCACGGCACCTGGTTGGTGACCGTGGTGTCCGGCGGGGTGTCGCACACCGACCGGTTCCTGGCGGAGCTGATGACGGTCTTCGGCGACGGCCCCGTGGTGGTGGGGCCGATGGCACCCACCCTGGGTGCGGCACATCTGAGCGCCACCGAGGCCATCGCCGGGATGAACGCCGTCGCCGGGTGGGCCGGTGCGCCGAGGCCGGTGGCGGCACGCGAACTGCTGCCCGAGCGCGCACTGCTGGGTGACGCCAGCGCCGCGGCCGCCCTGGAAGCGGAGGTGATGCGGCCGCTGGCCGATGCCGGTCCCACGCTGATGGAGACGCTGGACGCCTACCTGGACTCCGGGGGCGCGATCGAAGCGTGCGCTCGCAAATTGTTCGTTCATCCAAATACGGTGCGTTACCGGCTCAAACGAATCGGCGATTTCACCGGTCGTGACGCCACCGTTCCACGAGACGCCTATGTGCTGCGCGTCGCCTCGACGGTCGGCCGATTGCGACGTCAGGGCCAGTCCAGCACCTCGTCGTCGTCAGGATCCAGCCAGGTCGACGCTGTTGCCTCCATCACACCGAGCGCACGTCCGCCGAGGTGACACGTTGCGCTTGGGTCTCGATGACGTCCCATCACATGCGGATTTGTGGGCAGTCCACAAAAACCTAAGAAAGAGTTCATAGTCTCTTACACGGCGCAAAACCGTCTTCACAATGTTTTCTTAAAGACGTGCCTGACAAGACTGTGCTTGCATTCCTCGCGCCCGGACAGGGCTCCCAGACTCCCGGCATGCTCGCCGAGTGGCTGGAGCTGCCGGGTGCGTCGGCGCGCATCGCAGCGTGGTCGGAGATCAGCGGCCTGGACCTCGCCCGCCTGGGCACCACCGCAGACGCGCAGGAGATCACCGACACCGCGGTGACCCAGCCCCTCGTCGTCGCCGCCACGTTGCTGGCCTACGAGGAGCTGACGCGCCGCGACGTGCTGACCGGCGACGAGCAGATCGTTGCCGCCGGACACTCGGTCGGTGAGATCGCGGCATATGCGATCGCGGGAGTCATCACCGCCGATGAGGCCGTGTCCCTGGCCGCGACCCGCGGCCGCGAGATGGCCAAGGCGTGCGCCGTGGAACCGACCGGGATGTCGGCCCTGCTGGGTGGCGACCAGGCCGAGGTGCTCGCCCGGCTCGAGGCCCTCGACCTGGTTGCGGCCAACCGCAACGCCGCCGGGCAGATCGTCGCCGCCGGCGCTACCGCCGCGCTGGAGAAGCTCGCCGAAGACCCGCCGGCCCGCGCCCGGGTCCGCCCGCTGGCCACCGCCGGCGCGTTCCACACGCGCTACATGGAGCCCGCGCTGGCAGAGTACACCGTCGTCGCGGACCGGATCACCCCGGTGGAGCCGTCGGTGACCCTGCTGTCCAACGCCGACGGCCGGCCGGTCGCCTCGGCGCACGACGCGATGACCAAGCTGGTCGCCCAGATGACGCGCCCCGTGCGCTGGGATCTGTGCACCGCCACCATGCGCGAGCTCGGCGTGAACGCACTCGTGGAGTTCCCGCCCGCGGGCACGCTGTCCGGAATCGCCAAGCGCGAACTCAAGGGCACCCCGACCCACCCCATCAAGACCCCGGCCGATCTCGACGGATTGGCAGAAGCACTGCGTGCCGTCTGAGCCCACGACTGCGCGACGCACAAGAAGACGTTTCACCCCAGGTAACACCCGATAAATAGAAGGAGCCACAGTGCCCGCCTCTCAGGAAGAAATCATCTCCGGTCTCGCCGAGATCATCGAAGAAGTGACCGGCATCGAGCCGTCTGAAGTGACCCCGGAGAAGAGCTTCGTCGACGACCTGGACATCGACTCGCTGTCGATGGTCGAGATCGCCGTGCAGACCGAGGACAAGTACGGCGTGAAGATCCCCGACGAAGACCTCGCCGGTCTGCGCACCGTCGGTGACGTCGTCGCCTACATCCAGAAGCTCGAGGAAGAGAACCCCGAGGCTGCTGCCGCCCTGCGCGAGAAGTTCGCGGGCGAATGACCCGGCCTTCCACTGCTAACGGCGGTTTCCCCAATGTCGTGGTTACCGCTGTAGAAGCTACGACCTCGATTGCGGCCGACGCCGAGGGCACGTGGAAGGGACTGCTCGCCGGTCAGAGCGGTATTCACGAGCTCACGGACGACTTCGTCACCAAGTGGGACCTGCCGGTTCGCATCGGTGGCCACCTGGTCGATCCCGTCGACGAGCACATGACCCGACTGGATCTGCGGCGCATGTCGTATGTCCAGCGCATGGGCAAACTGCTGAGCGGCCGGCTCTGGGAAAACGCGGGCAAGCCCGATGTTGACCCAGACCGGTTCGCAGTGGTGATCGGCACCGGCATCGGTGGCGGCGAGAAGATCGTCGAAACCTATGACCTGATGAACGAGGGCGGCATCCGCAAGGTGTCGCCGCTCGCGGTGCAGATGATCATGCCCAACGGTGCGGCCGCGGTCGTCGGCCTGGAGCTCGGGGCGCGTGCCGGGGTCATCACCCCGGTCTCGGCCTGTTCTTCGGGTTCGGAGGCCATCGCCCACGCATGGCGTCAGATCGTCATGGGCGACGCAGACTTCGCGGTCTGCGGTGGCGTCGAAGGCGGGATCGAGGCACTGCCCATCGCAGCGTTCTCGATGATGCGCGCGATGTCGACCCGTAACGACGATCCGGAAGCCGCGTCGCGCCCGTTCGACAAGAACCGGGACGGCTTCGTCTTCGGTGAGGCCGGCGCGATGATGATCCTCGAGACCGAGGAGCATGCCAAGGCCCGCGGCGCCACGCCGCTGGCCCGGATCATGGGCGCCGGCATCACGTCCGACGCCTTCCACATGGTGGCTCCGGCTGCGGACGGTCTGCGGGCCGGCCAGGCGATGAAGCGGGCGATGGAGACGGCGGGCTTGTCCCCCAAGGACATCGACCATGTCAACGCCCACGCCACGTCGACGTCGATCGGCGATACCGCCGAGGCCAACGCCATCCGTGTCGCCGGAGTGGAGCACGCCGCGGTCTACGCGCCGAAGTCGGCGCTGGGCCACTCGATCGGCGCCGTGGGTGCGCTGGAGTCGGCACTGACGGTGCTGGCCCTGCGTGACGGTGTCATCCCTCCGACGCTCAACTACGAGACGCCGGACCCGGAGATCGATCTCGACGTCGTCGCGGGCGAGCCACGGTATGGCGACTATCAGTACGCCATCAACAACTCGTTCGGTTTCGGCGGCCACAATGTGGCTCTGGCCTTCGGCCGCTACTAGGCCGTTCAGGGACACCGAGAGGACACGCGTCTGAGCATGGCTGCACCGACAACAGGGAACGGACTCCCCGACGTCGTCGTGACCGGTATGGCCATGACGACGAGCGTCGCCACCGATGCCGAAGGCACGTGGGCGGCGCTGCTGGAGGGCAAGAGCGGCATCCGCCTGCTCGATGACCCCTTCGTCGAGGAGTTCGACCTGCCGGTGCGCATCGGTGGCCATCTGTTGGAGGACTTCGTCGGGGAACTGACCGAGGCCGAGAACAAGCGGATGTCCTATCCGCAGAAGATGGCCACCGTGCTCGGACGTCGTGTCTGGCGCAACGCCGGGTCCCCCGAGGTCGACACCCACCGTCTGATGGTGTCGATCGGGACCGGCCTCGGCGGTGCCGAGGCGCTGGTGTTCGCCTATGACGGCATGCGGGACAGCGGCGTCGACGCCGTGTCGCCGCTTGCCGTGCAGATGTACATGCCCAACGGCCCGTCGGCCGTGGTGGGTCTGGATCGTGGCGCCAAAGCCGGGGTGGTCACCCCGGTCTCGGCGTGTGCGTCCGGCTCCGAGGGCATCGCGCAGGCGTGGCGCAACATCGTGCTCGGCGAAGCCGACATCGCGATCTGCGGCGGTGTCGAGCAACGCATCGAAGCCGTGCCGATCGCCGGTTTCGCCCAGATGCGCATCGTGATGTCGACCAACAACGACGATCCGGCCGGCGCCTGCCGCCCGTTCGACCGTGACCGGGACGGCTTCGTGTTCGGCGAAGGCGCTGCACTGATGGTCATCGAGACCGAAGAGCACGCCAAGGCGCGCGGCGCCACGATCCTCGCGCGTCTGATGGGCGCCAGCGTCACCTCCGACGGCTACCACATGGTCGCTCCCGACCCCAACGGTGAGCAGGCAGGTTATGCGATGACGCGCGCCATCCAGCTGGCCGGGCTGCAGCCGAGCGACATCGACCACGTCAATGCTCACGCGACGGGCACCAGCGTCGGCGATGTCGCCGAAGGCCAGGCGATCAACAAGGCGATGGGCGGGCATCGGCCCGCGGTCTACGCGCCGAAGTCCGCTCTCGGCCATTCGGTCGGTGCGGTCGGCGCGGTCGAGTCCATCCTCACCGTCCAGGCGCTGCGCACCGGCGTCATTCCCCCCACACTCAATTTGAAGAACCTCGACCCCGAGATCGACCTCGACGTCGTCGCGGGCGAGCCTCGGCGGGGCAACTACACCTACGCCATCAACAATTCGTTCGGTTTCGGCGGGCACAACGTCGCACTCGCCTTCGGCAAATACTGAAAGCAGGAGACATCTATGACCACCATCGAGAATCGCCCCGCCACCGACGTCAACGAGTCCCTCGATCCGCGCGACCCGATGCTGCGGTTGGCGACGTTCTTCGATGACGGCAGCGTCGAGCTGCTGCACGAGCGCGACAAGTCGGGTGTGCTGGCCGCCGCAGGCACCGTCAACGGTGTCCGCACGGTGGCGTTCTGCACCGACGGCACCGTGATGGGTGGCGCGATGGGCGTCGACGGCTGCAAGCACATCGTCGATGCCTACGACGTCGCGATCGACGAGCAGAGCCCCATCGTCGGCATCTGGCACTCCGGCGGTGCGCGGCTGGCCGAGGGTGTCAAAGCGCTGCACGCGGTCGGTCTGGTCTTCGAGGCGATGATCCGCGCGTCCGGCTACATCCCGCAGATCTCCGTGGTGGTCGGCTTCGCCGCCGGCGGCGCCGCCTACGGCCCCGCACTGACCGACGTCATCATCATGGCGCCCGACAGCAAGGTGTTCGTCACCGGACCTGACGTGGTGCGCAGTGTCACGGGCGAGGACGTCGACATGGTGTCGCTCGGCGGACCCGAGGCGCACCACAAGAAGTCCGGTGTGTGCCACATCGTCGCCGACGACGAGCTCGACGCCTATGAGCGCGGCCGCCGTCTGGTCGGACTGTTCTGCCAGCAGGGCCACTTCGATCGCACGAAGGCCGAGGCCGGCGACACCGACCTCAAGGCGCTGCTGCCCGAGTCGGCACGCCGCGCCTACGACGTGCACCCGCTGGTCGAGGCGCTGTTGGACGAGGGTGTGCCGTTCGAGGAGTTCCAGTCCCGCTGGGCCCCGTCGATCGTCGTCGGTCTGGGCCGGCTGGCCGGCCGCTCCGTCGGTGTCATCGCGAACAACCCGCTGCGTCTGGGCGGCTGCCTGAACTCCGAGAGCGCCGAGAAGTCGGCTCGCTTCGTGCGGCTGTGCGACGCGTTCGGCATCCCGCTGGTCGTGGTCGTCGACGTGCCGGGCTACCTGCCGGGCGTGGACCAGGAGTGGGGCGGCGTGGTCCGTCGCGGCGCCAAGCTGCTGCACGCGTTCGGTGAGAGCTCGGTGCCGCGCGTCACGCTGGTCACCCGCAAGATCTACGGCGGTGCGTACATCGCGATGAACTCGCGGTCACTGAACGCCACCAAGGTGTTCGCGTGGCCTGACGCCGAGGTGGCCGTCATGGGCGCCAAGGCAGCCGTCGGCATCCTGCACAAGAAGAAGCTGGCTGCCGCCGCCCCCGAGGAGCGCGAGTCGCTGCACGAGGCGCTGGCCATCGAGCACGAGAAGATCGCCGGCGGTGTCGATTCCGCCATCGAGATCGGTGTCGTGGATGCGAAGATCGATCCCGCGCACACCCGCAGCGTGCTCACGCAGGCGCTCGCCGAGGCGCCGATGCGCCGCGGCCGCCACAAGAACATCCCGCTGTAAGCCCCGCGAGCAGACGCGAACTCGAGTGATTCCGGCCGGAATTGCTCGAGTTTGTGTCTGCTCAGCGGCTGAGGGCGAGCAGTTCCTCAGCCGCGGGCAGCGCGCGCTCGCGGTCCGCGGCGACAAGGCCGATTCGGGTGCGCCGGTCGAGGATGTCGTCGACGCTCAATGCGCCTTCGTGCGTGACGGCGTACTCGAACTCCGCGCGCGTGACATCGATGCCCTCGGCGACGGGTTCGGTGGGCCGTGAGCATGAGGCACCCGCGATGACGTCGGGCGCCTCGGCGCCGTAGCGAGCCACCAGCGACTCCGGCAGGTGACCTGAAACGCTGTGCGCTGCACCGGGATTGGACGGCGCACCGATCAGCGGGAGATCACGGGTCCGGCACGCACCGGCGGCGAGCCCGCGCAGCGCGACAGCGCGATCCACGACGTCCTCGGCCATGAACCGGTATTCGGTCAGCTTGCCGCCGATCACGCTGAGCACGCCGTTCGGCGACTCGGTGACCGCATGCTCTCGCGACACGTCCGCGGTCCGGCCGGCGCCGGTGTCGATCAAGGGCCGCAACCCGGCGTAGCTGCCGACGACATCGTCCGGTCCGAGTGACGTCGCCAGCGCCGTGTTGACGGTGTCGAGCAGGAACTGCACCTCCTGCGAGGTCGGTTCGGGCACATCGGGTATTGCCCCGGGGGCGTCTTCGTCGGTCAGCCCGAGGTAGACGCGGCCCAGCTGTTCGGGCATCGCGAAGACGAACCTGTTGATCTCGCCGGGGATCGGAATCGTCAGTGCCGCAGTGGGATTGCCGAACGCCGCCGCATCGAAGACCAGGTGGGTGCCGCGGCTGGGCCGCAGCCGCAGCGAGGCGTCGACCTGTCCGGCCCAGACTCCGGTCGCGTTCACCACCGCTCGTGCCGACACCTCGAGCGTCTCCCCCGTCAGCGTGTCGGTGAGCGTCACCGAGGTTCCCGACGCCGCGCTCGCCTCGACGTGGGTGAGGATGCGGGCGCCGTGCTGCGCGGCGGTGCGCGCCACCGCGGTGACCAGTCGCGCGTCGTCGACGAGCTGACCGTCATAGGCCAGCAGCGCCCCGTCCAGGCCGTCGCGACGCACAGTCGGGGCCATCGCGACGGCTGCGGCCGCGCCGATCCGGCGTGAGCGCGGCAGCACCGATGCGGGTGTGCCGGCCAGCGCCCGCAGACCGTCACCGGCGGCGAATCCGAATCGGACGAGCGCCCGCGACGCGCGGTTCATCTCGGGCAGCAGCGGCACCAGTTGCGGCATCGCGTGCACGAGGTGAGGCGCGTTGCGTGTCATCAGGATTCCGCGCTCCACGGCACTGCGCCGGGCGATGCCGACATTGCCGCTGGCGAGGTATCGCAGGCCGCCGTGCACCAGCTTGGAACTCCACCGGCTGGTGCCGAAGGCCAGATCGCGTTTCTCGACCAGGGCCACCGACAGCCCACGCGTCGCAGCGTCGAGCGCGATGCCGGCACCGGTGATGCCGCCGCCGATCACGAGCAGGTCCAGCGGTGCGCCGTCGCCGAGCTCCTGTAGTTCGGCGGTGCGCCGGGCGGCGTTCAACGCGGTATTCGAGGAGCTGCTCATGAGGCGAGGTATCCGTTGAGCGCGCGGGCGAGTTCGACGTTGATGGCGTCGGCGTCGAGCAGCTTCTCCACCATCTGGGCGGACTGGATCGTGGACTGTGTGATCAGCAGGCACATGGCACCCATCTCGTGCGGGTCACCTTGACGCACACTGCCTTCGGCCTGGCCGGCCTTGATCGCTTCGGCGAGCGCGTCGATGAGGATCTGCTGGCTGGTGCCCAGACGTTCGGCGATGTAGACCATCGCCAGGTTGGGCGCGTTGCGGATCACCGACTGCACGACTTCGTCGTTGCGCAGGTGCTCAGCGACCGCCACCACGCGCTCGACCGTCGCCTCCCGGCCGGCGCCGCGATCGGGCACCTGCTCGAGCACCCCGGAGATGCGCACGGTGAGCAGCTCGGCGATCACCCACCGGATGTCGGGCCAGCGCCGATAGATGGTCGGGCGACTGACCCGGGCGCGCCGCGCGATCTCGGTCATGGTCGTCCGTTCGACACCGTAGGCGAGGATGCACGCCGCGGCGGCGTCGAGAATGCGCTTCTCGACACTCGAATCGGAGTTACGGATTGACACCATCTGTAATACTGTAACGCATGTCTTCGCTTGCCGGCCAGCCCACACGACCTCCGATGGCATGGAACGCCTGGGGTGATCCCGCCGCAGCGAAGCCGCTGTCGCCCGGTATTCGCTCGCTACTCACCCAGGCCCTGGGCATCGACGCCGAGCCGACGGCAGAGCCCACCCTCGACCAGGTCAGGGTTCGCCCATCGGCTCTGTCGCCGAGCGACCGCGAGGGTCTCGCCGCGATCCTCGGCGCCGAGAACGTCCTCGTCGAGGACCGCGACCGGCTGCTCCGCGCAGGCGGCAAGTCGACGCTGGATCTGTTGCGCCGCAGGGATTTCGGCGTGCAGGACGGCCCGGACGCGGTGCTGGTGCCCGGCGAAGACGACGAGGTGGCCGCCGTGTTGCGATTCTGCGCCGACCACAGCATCGCGGTCGTTCCGTTCGGCGGTGGCACCAGCGTGGTCGGCGGCCTGGACCCGCTGCGGGGCGACTTCAAGGCCGTGGTGTCGGTGGATCTGCGCCGGTTCGACGAGCTGCACTCGCTCGACGACGTCTCCTGGGAGGCCGAGCTGGGCGCCGGCCTGACGGGACCCGACGCCGAGCAGCTGCTGAACGAGCGCGGCTTCTCACTCGGCCATTTCCCGCAGAGCTTCTGTTTCGCCACGATCGGTGGCTTCGCCGCAACCCGCTCGTCGGGCCAGGATTCCTCGGGCTACGGCCGCTTCGACGACATGGTGCGCGGCCTGCGTGCCGTGACGCCGGCGGGAGTGTTCGATGCGGGCCGCGCACCCGCATCGGCCGCGGGACCGGATCTGCGGCAGCTTCTGCTCGGTTCCGAGGGCACTTTCGGCGTCATCACGAAGGTCCGGGTGCGCGTCCATCCGGTGCCGGAGACCACGCGCTACGAGGCATGGTCGTTTCCCGACTTCGCCACCGGCGCGGCCGCGTTACGGGCCGTTGCGCAGACCGGTGCGGGGCCGACGGTGATCCGGCTTTCCGACGAGGCGGAGACCGGCGTCAACCTGGCCACCGCCGACAGCATCGGCGAGACCCAGATCACCGGCGGCTGCCTGGCCATCACGGCCTTCGAGGGCACCGAGGCCCACGTCGCCAGCCGCCACGCCGAGACGCGAGACCTGTTGTCCGCCAATGGTGGAACGTCACTGGGCGAGGGCCCGGCACGCGCGTGGGAGCACGGCCGGTTCAACGCCCCCTACCTGCGAGACGGGCTGCTGTCGGCCGGCGCGCTGTGCGAGACGCTGGAGACCGCGACGTCGTGGTCGAACGTCCCGACACTGAAGGCTGCCGTCACCGACGCACTGACCCGCTCGCTGGCCGATTCGGGGACGCCTGCGCTGGTGATGTGCCACATCTCGCACGTCTACCCCACCGGCGCGTCGCTCTACTTCACCGTCGTTGCCGCCCAGCGCGGCAACCCGATCGAGCAGTGGCGCGCCGCCAAGACCGCCGCCTCGGAAGCGATGGTGCGCGTCGGCGCGACGATCACCCACCACCACGCGGTCGGCGCCGACCACCGCCCCTGGATGCGCGACGAGGTCGGTGACCTCGGCGTCGCCGTGCTGCGTGCCGTGAAGTCGACCCTCGACCCCACCGGAATCATGAACCCGGGCAAGCTGATTCCGTGAACCGGATCGTCGTCCTGACCAACCCGGCCTCCGGGCACGGCAACGCCCGCCACGCCGCCGAACGGGCGATCAGCCGCTTCCAGGAACGCGGCGTCGACGTCGTCGCACTCGTCGGCCGTGATCCCGCCCATGCACGCGAACTCGTCGAGGGCGCGTTGGAACGCGGCATGGACGCGCTGGTCGTGGTCGGCGGCGACGGCATCGTCTCGCTCGCGCTGCAGATCCTCGCGCAGACGCCGACCCCGCTGGGCATCATCCCGGCCGGCACCGGCAATGATCACGCGCGCGCGTTCGGCATCCCCACCGGGCCCGAGGCGGCCGCCGACGCGGTCGTCGACGGCGAGATCGGCATTTACGACCTGGGGTTGATCGCCGGCGCCGACGGCACCCGGCGGTGGTTCGGCACGGTGATGGCGGCGGGTTTCGATTCCCTGGTCACCGATCGGACCAACCGGATGCGCTGGCCGCACGGGCGCATGCGCTACAACCTGGCCATGCTGGCCGAGATCTCCCAGCTGCGGTTGCTGCCGTTCCGGCTCACGTTCGACGGCACCGAGGTCGAGACCGAACTCACGCTGGCCGCGTTCGGCAACACCCGAAGCTACGGCGGCGGCATGCTGATCTGTCCCGGCGCCGACCCGACCGACGGGCTGCTCGATGTCACGATGGTCGCGTCAGCATCCCGCACGCGGTTGATCCGGCTGTTCCCGACCGTGTTCAAGGGGACCCATGTGAACCTGCCGGAGGTGACGACCCGGCGTGCTGCGACGATCACGGTCGAGTCACCGGGAATCAATGCCTACGCCGACGGCGAGTACGTGTGTCCGCTGCCCGTGGAGCTCACCGTGGTGCCGGGCGCGTTGAGGGTACTGGGACCCGCTACCCGACCCCGCGGCTGAGCCAGCTGACTTCGGCGCCCACTCCGCCGTCGCGGTAGGCCTCCAACGCCTCGTCCCACGCGGTGCCGAGGACGGAGTCGAGTTCGGCGGCCAGCATGTCGGCACCGGAGGCCATCAGGGTGCGCAGCCGCATCTCCCCGACCATCACGTCGCCGTTGGCGCTCATCGCGCCGCTCCACAGGCCGAGCTGGGGGGTATGGCACCAGCGGTGCCCGTCGACGCCGTGGCTCGGGTCTTCGGTGACCTCGAACCGCAGCACCGACCAGGACCGCAGGGCATTGGCCAGTTGAGCGCCGGTGCCCACGGGTCCCACCCAGTTCGTCACGGCACGCAGCTGCCCGGGCATGGCCGGTTGCGGCGTCCACTTCAAATTCGCCCTCGCGTTGAGGGTCGACGACAACGCCCACTCGACGTGCGGGCACACCGCCGCGGGTGAGGCATGTACGTACACCACACCCGTCGTCGTGTCGGCGAATTGATTCGCTGCACGCATCTGTTGCTCCTTCGGCTCCACGAGGGACGTCTTCCCCAACGACCTGGTGGTTTCCGAGTGAGTCAGCAGATGAAATTGTTTCTTTCGAGGTAATTGTGCCTTGTGAGACGCGTGTTGCGCTAGTCCGCCCTGTAATCTCTCAGAACTTCATCAGACAGGGCGGGCATCACGTCGTGCGCCCAGTCACCGAATGGCCGGTCGGTGAGCACGACCAGGGCCAACGCGGCGTCGGGGTCCACCCACAGCAACGTCCCCGATTGGCCGAAGTGCCCGTAGGTCCGTGGCGAGTTCTGCGCTCCGGTCCAGTGGGGTGATTTGCCGTCCCGCAGTTCGAAGCCCAGTCCCCAGTCGTTGGGCCGCTGCCTACCGAACCCGGGCAGCACTCCGTCGAGGCCGGGGAACTGCACCGATGTGGCGGCCTCGTGCATCCGCTGCGACACCAGGGCCGGCGTCAGCAGCTCACCGGCGAACGCCGTCAGATCGGCCACGGTCGACGTCGCGCCGTAGCCGGCCGCCGGTGCACCCCCGTCCAGGGTGGTGTCCGACATCTGCAGGGGGTCGAACACCGATTCGGTCAGGTAGTCGGTGAACGGGATGCCCGACTCGCGCTCCAGCACCTCGGCCGCGACGGCGAACCCGTGATTGGAGTAGATCCGCCGGGTGCCCGGTGCGGCGAGCACCTTCTCCGAGGTCATCTCGTAGCCTGCCGTGTGTGCCAGCAGGTGGCGGATCGTGGCGTTCGGCGGTCCGGCCGGGGTGTCGAGGTCGAACACGCCCTCCTCCACCGCGATCTGGATCGCGCGCGCGGCGAGCAGTTTGGTCACCGAGGCGAGCGGAAAGGTCTGCGTCTGGTCGCCGTGGCGGGCCAGCGTTCCGTTGCGGTCGACGACCGCGGCGGCGACGGTCGGGACGGGCCAGTCGGCCAGGGCGTCGAGTGCGCTCATCGGTGATGAGCCTAGCGACGACGCCGGGGCCACATATTAGGGTTCAGGCATGACTCAGACGGTGCGCGGCGTGATCTCCCGTTCGAAGGGCCAGCCGGTCGAGGTGGTGGACATCGTGATCCCCGATCCGGGGCCGGGTGAGGTCGTGGTCGACATCCAGGCGTGCGGGGTGTGCCACACCGATCTGCACTACCGCGAGGGCGGCATCAACGACGAATTCCCGTTCCTGCTCGGCCACGAGGCGGCCGGCATCGTCGAGACGGTCGGCGAGGGTGTCACCAACGTAGAGCCCGGTGACTTCGTGATCCTGAACTGGCGCGCGGTGTGCGGGCGGTGCCGGGCCTGTAAACGCGGCCGCCCGCATCTGTGCTTCGACACCCACAACGCCGCGCAGAAGATGACGCTGACCGACGGCACCGAGCTGACTCCCGCGCTCGGCATCGGCGCGTTCGCCGACAAGACCCTGGTCCACGAAGGTCAGTGCACCAAGGTCGATCCGGCCGCCGACCCCGCCGCGGCAGGCCTGCTCGGCTGCGGCGTGATGGCCGGTGTGGGCGCGGCCATCAACACCGGCGCGATCAACCGCGACGACACCGTCGCCGTCATCGGCTGCGGCGGCGTCGGTGACGCCGCGATCGCCGGCGCCGCGCTCGTCGGTGCCAAACGCATCATCGCCGTCGACATGGACAACCGAAAGCTGGAGTGGGCCAGGCAGTTCGGGGCCACCCACACCGTCAATGCCAAGGAGCTCGACGCCGTGGAAACGATCCAGGACCTCACCGACGGGTTCGGTGCCGACGTCGTGATCGACGCGGTCGGGCGGCCCGAGACGTGGAAGCAGGCCTTCTACGCGCGTGACCTCGCGGGCACCGTGGTCCTGGTCGGCGTGCCCACTCCCGACATGACGCTGGAGATGCCGCTGATCGACTTCTTCTCCCGCGGTGGGTCGTTGAAATCGTCGTGGTACGGCGACTGCCTACCCGAACGGGACTTCCCGACGCTGATCTCGCTGTATCTGCAGGGGCGGTTCCCCCTCGACAAGTTCGTCTCCGAACGCATCGGACTCGACCAGATCGAAGATGCGTTCCACAAGATGCACGCCGGAGAGGTGCTGCGCTCGGTGGTGGTCCTGTGAGCGCCATCCAGCGGCTGGTCACCAGCGGCACGTTCGAACTCGACGGCGGCAGCTGGGATGTCGACAACAACATCTGGCTCGTCGGCGACGACAAGGACGTCGTGGTGTTCGACGCCGCGCACAGCGCCGCGCCGATCATCGAGGCGGTCGGCGGCAGGAACGTGATCGCGGTGGTGTGCACCCACGGCCACAACGATCACGTCACGGTCGCGCCCGAATTGGCGAAGGCCCTCGACGCACCGGTGCTGCTGCATCCCGCCGACGATGTCCTGTGGCGGATGACGCACCCCGACAGCGACTTTCGCGCAGTGAACGACGGTGACACGCTGTCGGTGGGAGGCATCGAACTGCGTGCGCTGCACACCCCCGGCCACTCCCCGGGCTCGGTCTGCTGGCACGCGCCGGAGCTGACCGCGGTGTTCAGCGGTGACACGCTGTTCTCCGGCGGTCCGGGTGCCACCGGGCGCTCCTTCTCGGACTTCCCCACCATCCTGGAATCCATCTCGGGACGGTTGGGCACCCTGCCCGGCGACACCGTCGTCTACACCGGCCACGGCGATACGACCACCGTGGGCGATGAGATCGTGCACTACGACGAGTGGGTCGCCCGCGGTCACTGAGTGTCGAGGATCCGGCGCTTCTCGGCCTCGAACTCGGCGTCGGTCAGCGCCCCCGAATCGCGCAGGGCCGCAAGCGTCTCGAGCTGTCGCAGACGCACCGCCTCGTCGGTGGGCTGGTAACTGTGCACCGGCGGTGGGACGGGTCCGGGCCACTGCGCGTCGTCGAGGACGATCGGGCCGGGCATCGGTTGCGGCCGGCGCCCGGAGCGAGCCCACCACGTGATCGCCGCGGCGAGCTCGAGGAGTCCGAGTGCGATCAGCCCGCCGCACGCCCACAGCACCCAGCCGGGTGAGCTGTCCTTACCGAAGGCCAGTCGCGGGTTGATGTAGCCGCCCACCGATCCGTCCGTCCGGACGTCGTACACCCCGCCCTGGGCGACCTGAAGGGTCCAGATGCGCACGCGCACATCGTTGTTCACCGATGTCGTCGATCCGATGTCTTCGGTCAGCACGGGATCTGGCACGCCGTCGGGAGCGTCGATGCCGATCTCGAGCGGTGGCACCGGGAAACCGCCGTCGATCCCTCCCGTCACCGAGGTGTGGAAGTTGACCGTCACCTCACCTGCGGGCAGCTGCACCCGTCCCGACCCGGGCACCGGGATCTCGCCGTAGGCGTCGAAGTCGTCGAACACCACGGCGCTGAGCACGAGCGTCACGATCAGGCCCGCCACGCCCGCGATCAACGTCATCACCGCGGCGACCACCGCGATCTTGGGGCCGGTCCGAGCGGTCACGCGCGTCAGTGTCGCACGCCGGGTTGCACGCCGGGCTTTTCGTCGGCGCGGACCGCGCGCAGGGACTACCGTCTCGAAGATGCCCGAGTCGAGCATCGTGGTGCGACCGGAACCGGTCGACAGCGGCACCTACACCGCCGCGTCGCGGCTGCAGGCCGCCGGGCTGACGCGTGCCACCGAGATCTTCGCCGACGCCGCCGCCGCAGTGCCCCTGCCCACCCCGCCGCAGCCGATCGTCCTGGCCGACTACGGTGCGGCAACGGGACACAATGCGCTGTTGCCGATGGGCGCGGCGATCTCGGTGCTGCGCAACAGAACCCGCCCGGAACACTCGGTGCTCGTCGCCCACACCGATCGGCCCGACAACGATTTCACGGCGCTGTTCCGGACGCTGGAGGAGGACCCCGACACCTACCTGGCCAAGGACCGGGCAGCGTTCGCCTCCGCGGTCGGGCGCTCGTTCTACTCGCAGATCCTGCCGTCGAACAGCGTCAACCTGGGGTGGAGTGCGTGGGCGATCCAGTGGCTGAGCCAGGTGCCTGCGCCGGTGGTGGGTTCTCACCTGCAGGTGGCCACGTGCGGCGACGACGAATTGCAGGCGGCCTACGCCAAGCAGGCAGCGCGGGACTGGCACGAGTTCGTCGCGTTCCGCGGTCGCGAGCTGTGTCCCGGCGGCCGGCTCGTGGTGACCACGATGGGTATCGGCGACGACGGCGAGGTGGGGTTCCGGCCGCTGCTCACGGCCATCGCGGATGCGCTCGCCGAGGTGACGGCCGCCGGCGTGCTCAGCGCCGACGAGTCCGCGCGGATGTGCATCCCGACCGTGTCCCGGACGGCCGCCGATGTCACGGCGCCCTTCGCGCCGTCGGGGGTCTTCGAGCGGCTGTCGATCGCGCACCTGGAAATCGTCGATGCGCAGGATCGGTTCTGGGACCGATATCAAGCCGACAAGGACGCCGTGGATTTCGGAGCGCGCTGGGCCGGCTTCGCGCGGGCCTCGCTGTTCGCCGCCCTCAGTGCGGCGCTGGACGGGGGCCTCGCGAACCCCCGCTGCGCCGATCTGCACGAGCGGCTGGAGAAGGGCATCGCAGAGCGGCTGGCCGCGGCCCCGGAACGCACCCAGATCCCGCTCGCCTACGTCGTGCTCGAGAAACGCCGCTGAGTTCAGCGGATGGTTCCCACCCCGGGGATCAGCGGCAGATCCAGCGCGGTCACCCAGCCGGGTGAGAGCGCGTTGACCGCCGGGACCGCGTTCAGCGCGCGCAAACCCGTGGCCAGACACCCGGCGGCCGCGGCGTCCCGGCCGGAGCCGTCGGTGAACCGGAATGCCGTCTCCTGGCTGATGCTGGGCGTGCCCTCGATGTCAACGCGGTACACGTCGTTCTCGGTGCCCGACGGCCAGTCCGGTGCGGCGTCGTTGCCGATCCGGTTCACATGTTCGACCTGGATACGCGTTTCTCCCCGGTACACGCCGTTGATCGTGAACCTCACCGCGGCAACGTTGCCCGCCGCGATGACGCCCTTGGCGGTCGGCCGATCCACCGGCGTCACCCACTTCTCCCACGTCGTGGTGATCTCGTCGAGCATGATGCCAGCGGCGTGGGCGATCATCGGAACCGTTGCACCCCAGGCGAACACGAGGATGTCGGAGTTCTCCAGCATCGCCGTGTACTCCGGCGGCCTGCCGATCCCCATCTCCCGGTCGTAGTCACCGGTGTAGTTGGTGTAATCCAGTAGCTCCGATGCGCGCACGGTGCGAACCTCGGAGCACAGGCCCATCAACGTCATCGGGAACAGATCGTTGGCGAAGCCGGGGTCGATGCCGGTGGTGAAACACGACGACTCCCCCAGTTCGCAAGCGACCGTGACGGGTTCGATCCAGTTGGGCGGATTGAGGTGCATGGTCGGCCAGATCCAGGGCGTCATCGCCGTCGAGCACACGTCGATCCCGGCGCGCAGGAACCGGGTGATCACCTCGATGTTGGTGTCGGCATGCGCGGCAGTCGGGCCGTAGTGCACGAGGGCGTCGGGCTCGAGCGCGATCAGCGCGTCGATGTCGTCGGTGGCGCTCAGCCCGAGCGGTGCCGACAGCCCGCAGATCTCACCGACGTCGCGACCCACCTTGTCGGGGCTGCTGACGCCCACCCCGATCAATTCGAAGCCGGGATGGTCGACGACCTCGGCGATCACCATCTTGCCGACGAACCCGGTTCCCCAGATGACGATCCGCTTCGCGTCCGCGCGTGTCACGGCGATCCCCCGGCTAGAAGCAGCGCCGTAGGCCACCGGGTTCACAGATCAGCGGATATCGGTCGACGGGGGTCGCGAGCGGTTCCTTGTAGGCCATCGTGAACCTCGTCGTGATGATGCCCGGCGGCAGACCGCAATTGCCGTTGTGCTGCGTCTGGCGGGTACCCGTCATCGTCACGTCGTCGAATTTCACGACGTCCACCGTCGGCGCCCACGAGCCGTCCGGGCACTGCATGCCCCGGTCCGTCGGCGTCGTGTAGGCCCACTGACCACCGGTGAGCACCGCGTCACCGCCGACGAGGCCGGCGCTCGCCTGCACGTGCAACCGGCAGCCGACGGGAAGGTACAGCGCCTCCCGGAGGTCGCCGACCACCGGAACGCACGACGGGAAAATCGTCCAGGTGCCCGGCTTGCCGCCTTCCGGGGTGACGGTGAAGACGCCTTCTATGACCTGGTCGGCCTGGGCCGGGGCGGCGGCGCCCACCAGTGCGCAGACACCGAGCAGGAACGCGGCCAGGGTGCGCATCATCGTCACGCCGCGAGTATTTCAGCCCGGAGTAGACAAAGTCACGGGTTTGCCTATTCGCGGTATCGGGTAATCGCACTTCAACTGGCTCGAGTTTCCGGGGTGGTGAAATATGGCGAGGACGGCGGTGCAGACCGCTGTCCTCGTCATTTTCGTGCTCGTCGCGTCCTTGACGGGCTGCTCGACGGGTAACCGGGTCGATCTCGGTGAAGGAGCTGCCGGATCGCTGATCGCCGCGATCGCCGGGGAGCCCGATCAGCTCGACCCGCACAAGACCACCGCCTACTTCTCGTTCGAGGTGTTGGAGAACGTGTTCGACACCCTCGTCGAACCCGACGAGAACCTGCAGATGCGTCCCGCCCTGGCGACCTCGTGGGAGGTCTCCCCCGACCAGCGCACCTGGACGTTCCATCTGCGCCCCGGCGTGAAGTTCCACGACGGCAGCCCGCTCACGGCCGACGACGTGGTGTTCTCCTACCGCCGGATCATCGACGAAAAGCTCGCCAACTCCGACAAATTCAGCGCGGTCACCGCGGTCGAAGCTCCCGATCCGGCGACGGTGGTGCTCCGCGTGAGCCGGCCGACGCCGAACATGCTCACCAACATCGGCGGCTTCAAGGGCATGGCGATCGTGTCGCGGCGCAACGTCGAGAGCGGGCAGATCGCGACCAACCCCGTCGGTACCGGCCCGTTCCGCTTCGCAGGCCGCAAGAGCGGCGACTCGATTTCGCTGGTCGCCAACCCCGACTACTGGGACGGCCCGCCCGGCGTGCCCGGGGTGACGTTCCGGTTCATCTCCGAACCGTCGACGGCGCTGTCTGCGCTGCAGGCGGGTGAAGTCGACTGGACGGATTCGATTCCGCCGCAACGTGTCCGCCAACTCTCCGATGACGAGTCGCTTCGTCTGGCAGTGACCCCGAGCAACGACTACTGGTATCTGGCGCTCAACGAAGCGAAGGCGCCGTGGAACGACGTGCGGGTACGCCAGGCGATCGCGTACGCCATCGATCGCGACGCAATCGTCGCCGCGACCAGTTACGGCACCGCGAAGATCAACGAGCTCGCGATCCCCGAGGGCAACCCCTGGTACACCCCCTACGACCGCTATCGCAGCGGAGGGCTGGACAAGGCACGTGAGCTGCTTGGCGAGGCCGGCGTCACGCCGGGCGATCTCGACATGCTGGTCACCACCGAATATCCGGAGACCGTGACCGCGGCGCAGATCATCGCCGACAACCTGGCGCCGCTGGGCTTCACGGTGAACATCCGCACCGTCGACTTCGCGACATGGCTCGACGAACAGAACTCGGGGAACTTCGACATGCTGATGCTCGGCTGGCTGGGCAACATCGACCCCGACGACTTCTACTACGCCCAGCACCACACCGACGGCTCGAGCAACGCGCAGAAGTTCTCGGACCCGGAGGTGGACCGGCTGCTCGACGCCGGCCGTGTCGAAACCGACCCCGCCGCGCGCAAGGCCGACTATGCCCGCGCCGCAACGCTGATCGCCGACAAAGTGAGCTACATCTACCTGTACAACTCCTCGGTGATCCAGGCCTGGAACCCGGCGCTGACGGGTTACGAGGCCCGCCGCGACGGCGCCGTGCGGTTCCGGCACGCGGCGCTGGACAAGGGTGGGGATGCGTCATGACGAGGGTCCTGTCGCATCCGATCGCCCGGTTCGTCGCACGCCGGGTGCTGTATTCGCTGATCGTGCTGCTGGGTGTCACCGTGGTGGTGTTCGCGCTCGTTCACCTGGTGCCCGGTGACCCGGTCCGCATCGCGCTGGGCACCCGCTACACCCCCGAGGCGTACGAGGCGTTGCGCAGCGCCAGCGGGCTGGACCGGCCGATCCTGTCGCAGTTCTTCGGCTATGTCGGCTCGGCGCTCACCGGTGATCTCGGCGTCAGTTTCCGCAACGGCGACCCGGTGACCGTGACGCTGATGGAGCGGCTGCCTGCCACCCTGTCGCTGGGTGCGGCCGGCATCGTGATCGCCGCGCTGATCGCGCTGCCCGCCGGCACGTACTCGGCTCTGCGGGAAGGCCGGCTCAGCGACGCCATCGTTCGGGTCACGAGCCAGTTCGGCGTCTCGATCCCCGACTTCTGGCTGGGCATCCTGCTGATCGGGCTGTTCTCGACGACGCTGGGCTGGCTGCCCACCTCGGGGTACCGGCCGTTGTTCACCGATCCGGCGGGCTGGCTGAGCCACATCATCCTGCCCGGGCTCACCGTCGGCGTCGTCGCCGCTGCGATCATGACGCGTTACGTGCGCGCCGCGGTGCTCGACGTCGCCGCCATGGGCTATGTGCGGACCGCACGCTCCAAGGGGCTCTCCCCACGCGTCGTCACGTTCCGGCACACGGTGCGCAACGCGCTGGTGCCGATCCTGACCATCACCGGAATCCAGCTCGCCACGCTGCTGGGCGGCGTCATCGTCGTCGAGGTGGTCTTCGCGTGGCCGGGCCTGGGCCGGCTCGTCTACAACGCGGTGGCCGCCCGCGACTACCCGGTGATCCAAGGCGCGGTGCTGTTGATCGCGGCGCTGTTCCTGGCGATCAATCTGATCGTGGACGTGCTCTACGCAGTGGTCGATCCGAGGATCCGGCTGGCATGACGACCACCGAGCCCACCCGCGTCTCGTCCTGGCGCATTCTGGCGCGCAACCCGGTCACCGCGGTCAGCGCGCTGGTCCTGCTCGCCGTCGCCGTCATCGCGGTGTTCGCGAACGCGATTGCGCCGCATGGAGTCAACGATGTCGACGTGCCCGACGCGCTGCAGCCGCCGAGCGGCGCGCACTGGTTCGGCACCGACGAGCTCGGCCGTGACGTACTCTCCCGCGTGCTGGTGGCGACGCAGGCCTCGATGCGTGTCGCGGTGATCAGTGTCGCGTTCGCCGTCGTGGTCGGGGTGACGGTCGGAGTGCTGGCCGGTTACCGGGGCGGCTGGCTGGACACCGTGCTCATGCGCCTGGTGGACGTGATGTTCGCGTTCCCGGTCCTGCTGCTCGCCCTGGCCGTGGTCGCGATCCTGGGGCCGGGACTGACGACGACGATTCTCGCGATCGGCATCGTCTACACCCCGATCTTCGCCAGGGTCGCGCGGGCCAGCACGCTGGGCGTGCGCACGGAACCCTATGTGGCGGTGTCGCATGCGATGGGCACGCCGGATCACGTGATCCTGCGCCGGCACATCCTGCCCAACATCGCCGGCCCGCTGATCGTGCAGACCTCGCTGTCCCTGGCCTTCGCGATCCTGTCCGAGGCGGCCCTGTCGTTCCTCGGTCTGGGCATCCAGCCGCCGGAGCCGTCGCTGGGCCGGATGATCTTCGACTCGCAGGGATTCGTCACGATGGCGTGGTGGATGGCAGTGTTCCCGGGTGCGGCGATCGTGGTGATCGTGCTGGCCTTCAACCTGCTCGGGGACGGGCTGCGGGACGTGCTCGACCCGAAACGCCGCACCAGCGCCGAGGCACGAGGGGTGCAGCGATGACCGTGTTGGCGGTGGACGATCTGGGCGTGCGCATCGGTGCGCGCACGATCGTCGACGGCGTCTCGTTCTCGGTGGCCCGGGACCAGACGGTGGGCATCGTCGGGGAATCGGGGTCGGGCAAGTCCATGACGGTGCTGGCGGCCACCGGCCTGCTCGACGCGCCGGGGGCACGCGTCTCGGGATCGAGCACGCTCGCCGGTGACCCGGAGGTGCAGCTCGTCGGCGCTCGTGCCAAAGACCTTCGCCGCGTGCACGGTTCGCGCATCGGGTTCGTGTTCCAGGACCCAGGCACGTCCCTCAATCCCCTGCTCACGCTGGAACGTCAGATCACCGAGTCGCTCGAGACGCACCGCCGGGTGACGCGCCGGGAGGCGCAGTCGCGGGCTCTGGAGTTGCTCGAGGCCGTCGGGCTGCCCGACCCGGCGACACGCCTGCATGCCTACCCACACCAGCTCTCCGGCGGCCAGCGACAGCGTGTGATGATCGCGATCGCGCTGGCGTGCGATCCGGAACTGCTCATCGCCGACGAGCCGACGACCGCGCTCGACGTCACGACGCAGGCGCAGATCCTCGAGCTGGTGCGGACTCTGCAGCGGGACTTCGGCACCGCGGTCGTGTGGATCAGCCACGATCTCGGGGTCATCGGTCAGGTGGCCGACACGGTGACCGTGCTACGCGACGGCGCGGTCGTGGAGCAGGCGCCGATCCTCGACGCCTTCGATCGACCCCGTGACGACTACACCCGTGACCTGCTGGCTGCCCGTCCCGTCCTCGATGTCGCTGGCCCGCAGGCGAATCCGGATGCCGAATCGCTGCTCGAGGTCGACGGCCTCGACGTCTCGTTCACGGTCACCACCCCGGTGGGCAAGTCCACCGTGCACGCCGTCGATGACGTCTCGTTGCGGATTCGGCGTGGCACCACGCTGGGGCTGGTCGGAGAATCCGGGTCCGGCAAGTCGACCGTCGCGGCGGCCCTGACCGGTCTGGTGACCCCCGACAGCGGCAGCGCCACGCTCGCGGGGGCGGACATCCTGAACGTGAAGCGCTCGGAGGTCAAGGCGCTACGCCGGCGGATCGGACTGGTGTTCCAGGACCCGTTCTCGTCGCTGAATCCACGTGCGCGCGTGGAGACGTCGATCGGGGAGCCACTGATGGTGCACCGGCTGGTCGACGGTGGCGCCGCGCGCCAGAAGCGGGTGGCCGAGCTGCTCGACCTCGTCGGCTTGCCGACCGAATTCGCGCAGCGCTATCCCCACGAACTGTCCGGCGGGCAGCGGCAGCGGGTGAGCATCGCCCGCGCCCTGGCCGCCGAGCCGGATCTGCTGATCCTCGACGAGGCCACCGCCGCGCTGGACGTGTCGGTGCAGGCGCGCGTTCTCGATCTGCTGGCCCGTCTCCAGCAGGAACTCGGATTGGCGTATCTGTTGATCGGCCACGACCTGGCGGTCATCCGCAAGCTCAGCCACGACGTCGCGGTGATGCGGGGCGGCGCGGTGGTGGAGAACCGGCCGGCCGAGCAGTTGTTCACCAACCCCGAGCACGAATACACCCGGGCGCTGCTGGCGGCGGTGCCCCCGGTGCGCCCGCGCGCTGCCGTCTGAGCGCCCGTGAGAGGGTGCAATCATGAGTCAGCTCAACGGCAAGGTCGCGTTGGTCACGGGAGCGTCGGCGGGGCTGGGTGCGGCCACCGCGCGGCTGTTCGCCGAGCGGGGTGCGACGGTGTTCGGAATCGCCCGGGACGCAACGAAAATGGCGGAGATCTTCGCCGACGTCCCGGGCGGCGCGTTCGCCTCGGTGGACATCTCCTCACGTGAGGCGTGCGCCGCGGCGGTCGCGGACTGCGTCGAGCGGTTCGGCCGCCTCGATGTGCTCGCCAACATCGCGGGCTTCCACCGGATGCGGCACACCGCGTCGATGACCGACGACGACTGGGACGTCGACCTGGCGGTCAACCTGACTGCGCCGTTCGCACTGTGCCGGGCCGCGCTCCCTCACCTGCTGGCGTCGGGGGGCAACATCGTCAACGTGTCGTCGATCGCGGGCGTCGAGGGCGAGGTGTACTCGGCCGGGTACTGCGCGGCCAAGCACGGGCTGGTCGGCCTGACGCGGGCATTGGCCGTCGAGTTCACCAAGGAGCGACTGCGGGTCAACGCGGTGTGCCCCGGCGGCATGCCGACCGCGCAGACCACCGAGTTCGAAGCGCCCGAGAACGCCGACTGGGATCTGATCATGCGGATCGCGTCGCCGCGCGGATTCATGGCCACCGAGGATGTGGCGAAGGTGATCGCATTTCTGGCCAGCGACGACGCCGCCGCGATCCACGGCGCGGTCTATCGCGTCGACAACGGCAAGGGTGCTGGCTGAGCCAGGAAACACTGCCATGACCGGCGAACTCGGCGCGGCGCTGTTCAGCGAGGTGGCGATCCAGAATCCCGCCCCGCTGTACGCCCGAATGCATGGGGCGGGCCCGGTGCACCGAATAGGAGATTCGGATTTCCATGCGGTCTGTTCGTGGGATGCGGTGATCGATGCGGTGGGCCGGACGGAAGACTTCTCGTCGAATCTGACCGGCACGATGACGTACCAGCCCGACGGCACCGTCGGCGTGTTCGACATGGACGAATTGGGCGGGCCGACCCAGGTGCTCGCGATCGCCGACGATCCCGTCCACGCGGCCCACCGCAAGCTGCTGCTCCCCCACCTGGCGGCGAAACGCTTCCGTGAGCTCGAGTCGTTCGTCACCGACACGGTCGCCCGGCTGTGGGACGAGGCGCTGCTGCATGACCGGATCGACTGGATGTCGGCCATCGCCAACCGTTTACCGATGATGGTGGTGTGCCGGCTGATCGGGGTCCCCGAGGACGACGTCGACCGGTTGACGGAGTGGGGCTATGCCAGCACGCAACTGCTGGAGGGCCTGGTCGGTGCTGACGAACTGGCCGCGGCGAGCACGGCCGTCGCAGAATTGGCGGCCTACATCGCGAGCCTGCTCGACAGCCCCGCACCGCCGGGCACACTGCTGGCGGATCTGGCTTCGGCGTGCGCGGCGGGCGACGTCGACGAGGTCACCGCACAGGTGATCATGGTGACGCTGTTCAGCGCAGGCGGTGAATCGACCGCGTCGCTGATCGGTTCGGCCGCATATGTTTTGGCGAGCCAGTCCGAGCTGCAGCGCCGGCTCCGCGACGACCCTGCGCTGATCACGCCATTCATCGAAGAGGTGTTGCGCGTCGAGCCGCCGTTTCGCGGGCACTACCGCCACGTGGTGCGCGACTGCGAACTCCACGGCTATCGGCTGCGCGCCGGCGCGCGCCTGGTCCTGCTGTGGGGAGCCGCCAATCGTGACGCCGCCCACGTGGACGCCCCTGACGAATTCCGCATCGATCGCCGAGATGCCAAGAGCCACATAGCGTTCGGCCGGGGCGCGCACTTCTGTGTCGGCGCGTCGCTGGCGCGACTCGAGACTCGTCTCGTACTGGAGCACCTGTTGAGGCGCACGGATGATGTGCGCGCCATGTGGCCGGCCCGGTGGCTGCCGAGTCTGCTGGTGCGACGCTTGGAATCGCTGCCCCTGACGGTTCAGAACGGCGGCGGATCGTAGGTTTCGGCGAGCCACGCCCGATGCTCGCGATCGCGTTGTGCGTCGAGCTCCATACGCTGCCTGCGCTCGCGGGCCACGCGGTCGCGGCGATCTTGCTCGCGAGTCGTGGTCCGACGCGGCATCATCGCAGTCTTGCCCGAGCCGTCCGGGGCATTCGTGCAGTCAGGGAGGCCGCCCGTCGACGACGCGAGAGACGGAAAGAGTTGTCCGCCATGAGGATCAGTCAGATAGACCAGGCCCGTGGGAGCGATGAGTACAACGGTGCCGTCGGGCCGCTGCTCGTCACGCCATCCGTTGAGGCCGGTGTAGAAGGTCTTGATCAGATGGTGGACACGGCAGTACAGCTTGGTGTTCGACGGGTGGGTGGGACCCGCGGGCCACGGTGTCGTGTGGTCGACATCGCACCGCTGCGCCGGAGCATCACAACCAGGGAAGCGACATGTCAGGTCCCGCCAGTGCAGGAAATCCGCAAGCCGGCGCGACGGCCGATATCCACACTCCGCCTCGTCACAGGGCCTGCCGACCGGACGCATGTCGGCCGCCGCAGCGTCATCACGCACCGACTCGGCGGGCAGGATTCCGAACCCATCCAGATAGCCGGGTGCGTCACTGCGCCCGTCGACGGTCGCCTGCTCGGCGAGGATGTGCACCACGACACGGGCGGCCGAGGCATCGAGCGCCGCAGCCGGGCAGTCCTGCGACGCGCAGCAGCACGCCAACGTCGATTCGCCGCGGCCGAGTGCGCCGCACGCGGCTGCCCGCCGTTGCATGGGGGTGCGAGGATCGGCCTCGCACACAGTGGCGGCCAGCGCGTCGAGGCGCTTGTCGAGCGCCGCGGCATCGAGCGCGTCGAGCAACCCGCCTGCGAATGCCGTACCGGGTTGATGTGATTCGACAGTGAAATGCAGGTTGTCGCGGACGTCCGGCGGGACTCGAACCCCGGCCGGGTCGAATGCTGCGACCCACTGATCCACGCGGTCCTTCAGCTTGTTCTCCGACAAACGCATCCAGCCGATCAGCTTCGGCGCGAGGGCGGTATCGAGTGCGGTGATGATGCCGCTTTCGACGTTGTCGGTGCGATTGAGCACGATCCGCACCATGCGTAGATCGATCTCCCCGCGCGCGAAGACGGCCGCGACCGCGGGGAGACGTGAGTGCAGCGACACCGCCATGCGGACCTGGCTCCCGGCGCGCCAGCGACTGATGTTCTGCGCCGCGGACACTTCTGCAGCCACCGCCTCGGTGACGTCGACAACCCAGCACTCCGCCCCCGGGTGCTCACGAGTCCGCAGCGCGTGGAGCCGGGCCACCGCGGCGAGGCGCTCGGCGATGGCCCGCGACTCAGCGCGGGTGGCGCACCCCATTGCGAGGACGCAATCGACGGCCTCTGCGGACTCGAACATGTGTTCGATACTACCGGTGGGGTCCGACCGCGTTGACTGTGATGTCTCAGGACATCGGTGACAGTTCTGCATCAGGACTTCGGTGACAGTTGATGTGTCAGGACTTCGGTGACGGTCTGTCGGTTTTGGGGCGTGGGCCCCGTGGTCGACCGTTGCCGACGTAT
>NZ_QJUA01000021.1 GCF_003254575.1 Mycobacterium kyogaense
CGTGCGGGGGTCTGTGGGGGCGGGGCGGCGGTGGGGTGTGGTTTGGTTGTGTAGCGTGTGGCGTCCGGTGGCCGGGGGCGTGCGCGCGGCGGCGTGACGCGGGCGGCAGGCGCCCGCACGGGCGCCGGGCGTCGGAGGCGGTGGTGCGCGAGCGGCCGGGGCGGGGGCGGTCGCGCGAGGGGCGCGGCCGCGGCGTTGGGGCCGGCTGACGCTGGCGCTGTCACCGGCGACGCTGCCGAAGATGGGATCGGTCTATGACCTGGCGCTGGCGACAGCGGTGCTCGCGGCCGAAGGCAAGAAGGGATGGCCGAAGTTGGAGAAGGCGGTCCTGCTGGGGGAGTTGGCGCTCGACGGTCGCGTGCGGCCGGTCAAAGGGGTGCTGCCTGCCGTGCTGGCGGCGCAGCGTCACGGCTGGCCGACGGTGGTGGTGCCGGTGGAGAACCTCGCGGAGGCCAGCCTGATCGACGGTGTCGACGTGTGGGGTGTGAGCACGCTGGGCCAGCTGCACGCGTGGCTGGCCGGCAAAGGTGATTTGCACGCCCGCATCGACCACCCCGATCAAGCGCCGGAAGTGTCGATCGACCTGGCCGACGTCGTCGGGCAACCGCAGGCGCGCCGGGCCGTCGAGGTGGCCGCGGCGGGTGGCCACAACCTGGTGATGACGGGTCCGCCCGGGGTGGGCAAGACCATGCTCGCGCAGCGGCTGCCCGGGCTGTTGCCGCCGCTGTCGCAGCCCGAGGCTCTGGAAGTCACCGCGATCCACTCGGTCGCCGGGCTGCTGACCGGAGAGGCTCCGTTGATCACGCGACCACCGTTCGTCGCGCCGCACCACACCTCCAGCGTGGCCGCGCTCGTCGGCGGCGGCTCGGGAATGGCGCGGCCAGGTGCTGTCAGCCGGGCCCACCGCGGCGTCCTGTTCCTCGACGAATTCGCCGAGATCAACAGCTCCGCGCTCGAAGCGTTGCGAACACCGTTGGAAGACGGCGTGATTCGGTTGGCTCGCCGCGAGGGCGTGGCGAGCTATCCGTGTCGGTTCCAGCTCGTGCTGGCCGCCAACCTGTGCCCCTGCGCACCGCCCGATCCCCGCGACTGCGTGTGCGCGTCGGCCGACCGGCGTCGCTACCGCAGCAGGCTGTCGGGTCCGCTGCTGGACCGCGTGGATCTGCGGGTCGAGATGCATGCGTCGCGGGCTGGGACGTTCGCCGACGACGCCGGCGAGTCGACGTCGGCGGTGCGGGAGCGGGTGTGGGCGGCCCGGGCGGCGGCGCAAGAGCGGTGGCGCCCACACGGGGTCAGTACCAACGCCGACGTGAGCGGCTCTCTGCTGCGCCGGAAGTTCCGCTTGGGCGCCGATGCGATGAAGCCGGTCAAGACCGCAGTCGACCGCGGGTTGCTGAGCATTCGGGGCATGGATCGCACGCTGAGAGTTGCGTGGACTCTGTGTGATCTGGCGGGTGGGGTGTCGCCGACGCGGGAGCACGTGGTGTCGGCGTTGTCGTACCGGCAGGTGGGGGAGCGGTCATGACCGAGGAGGAGAGACGGGCCTGGGCGTATCTGTCTCGGGTGGCCGAGGCGCCGAATCCGCGGGTCGCTGTTCTGGTGGAGACGGTGGGGGTGCTGGAGGCTGCTGAGCGGGTGCGCCGCCGGGACCTGCCGGATGCGAAGTTGCTGTCGGCCACCGAGGCTCGGCACGGTATCGACTGTGCACGTGAAGATTTGGAGGTGCTGGATCGGCTCGGCGGGCGGTTGGTGACTTTTCTCGACGAGGAATGGCCGGGCACGGCGTTCGGCAGCTTCGACGGGGTGGACAAGGCCAAGAGGCCGCAGGGGTATGCGCCGCTGGCACTGTGGGTGGTGGGCCCGTCGTCATTGGTCGATGTTGCTGCGCGGGCGGCGGCGTTGGTCGGTACCCGGGCGGCGAGCGATTACGGCGAATTCGCGGCCGCGGATCTGGCGGCGGGTCTGGTGGAGCGGGATGTGGCTGTGGTGTCGGGTGGGGCGTACGGCATCGACGGTGCCGCGCATCGGGCAGCGCTGTCGTGCGACGGGGTGACGGTGGCGGTGGTGGCCTCCGGTGTCGATGTGCCGTATCCGTCCGGGCATTCGGCGCTGTTGCATCGGGTGGCCCGTCATGGGGTGGTGGTCAGTGAGTATCCGCCGGGTAGTCGCCCCTGCCGGCGTCACTTTCTGGCGCGCAACCGGTTGATCGCTGCGCTGTCGGGGGCGACCGTGGTGGTCGAGGCGGGGATTCGCAGTGGTGCGGCGAACACGGCGGCGTGGGCGAAAGCGTTGGGTCGCAATGTGTGTGCGGTTCCCGGACCGATCACGTCGGCGGCGTCGGTGGGGTGCCACGAGCTGCTCAAGAACGACAAAGGGGCACATCTCGTCACCCGGGCCGACGAGATCGTCGAGTTGGTGGGCAATTACGGGGAGCTTGCCGCCGAGCCGCCGCGGCCGCGCAGCGAGGTGGACGGGTTGAGTCCGGAGGAGCTCACCGTGTACGAGGCGCTGCCTGGTCGCGGATCGCGGTCGGTGGATCAGATCGCGGTTGCGGCCGGAATGCCCGAGACCGACGTCATCGGACAGCTCACCATGCTCGACATTCGCGGATTGGTCACGCAGCAGGATGGTGAGTGGAAGCTGCTGCGACGTAACTCTTCTGGTTGCTGATGAGCGCCAATGCCACGCAGATCACCGGTAACCCGTGCGGATCGAGGGCGAGGCTTTACGTCGACCGTCCGCGATGAGTCTCGTCATGGTGGCCTGGATGGCGGCGACTCGGTCGGAGTCGATACCCCAGGGGTCGTCAACACCCACGACGTGGTCGAGGTCCCACAGCACGCAATGCTCGTCAGGCATGGCAACCAGTGACCATGCGACCACGGTTCGTCCGAGCTGATCCTCGATGGCATCGTTGGCTCCCGGCATGTCGGCGGGTGCTGCGCCATCGGGATGGTGGTGGAGATACCGACCGTAGGCGTTGGCGCAGAATGCGGAATACCTAGTTGTGCAAAGGATGAAGCCGTGCCACGCTTCGTCGACCGCCCGCGAAGGCATACCGATCACCTGGCTGTCCCGAAGCGCGGGTGCGCAGCAACGGAGCCACTGCCGCAGACCGGTATCGATGAGTGCAGCGGCTGCCACGGGCATGTCTTGAAGACGGCCGGGGGGAGCTCTACGCTCGCCGCCGCAGCACGTGCTCTTTCGATCCAATCTGCGTGCCTGCGCCGCACGATGTCACTCTATGCGGCGTGACGGAAGCGGCGTAGCCTGATCGGATGATGGCCGCGATCGTGGTGGTCGGAGTTGTACTGGCGACAATCGTCGGGATTGCCGCATTCATTCGGGTGCGCCGCCGATCGGCCGGGGACCCGTGGGACGACTGTGGTCAAAGCCTCCGCGACCTCAAAGCGTTGCAGGCGTCGAGGAAGGCCCGTGGCTCGAGGTATTGGGCCGCAGGAACAGCGGGCGCGACCGGTTTCTGGGGCGTCGGGGCCAACGGCGGCGGAGGAAATTTCGGCGGCGGAGATCCCGGCAGCGGAGACTTCGGCTGCGGAGGCGGAAGTGGTTGCGGCGGAGGCGGTTGCGGCGGCGGTTGATCCACCCGCCTTCGATCTCAGATCAGCGTTTGACGCAGACGCATTGTCAGCCGGAACAACTGTGGCCCGGTGATTTCGCGTCATCTGCATCAGGGAAAGCGAGCCTTTCCCCGCCTCACCAGCGTGCGATCCGATAGGCACATTCGGCAGTTCTCCTGACGAGGTCCGACGTTTTAGAGACCATGGGGGTAATGCGGCCGACGGCGGCCACGACGTTGGGATCGGTAGCGCCATGCCGATCCGAACATGGACGACATCGGTGCCACAGCGTGGCAGGGCAGAAGAGGACCACTGATGACACGAACATTCACAGCGGTGGCGTCGGCCGCGGTGCTCTCCGGCGGGTTCGGCCTGGCAGCACTCGGCTTCGCAGTGGCGCTGAGCGCTCCTGCGGCACAGGCCGATTCCACCTGCTCACCCGGAGAAGCCACGACGCCGGAATGCGCACCACCCGAGGGTATGCCTGCCTGCAACGGTTTGGGTCAGTGCGGTCAGATCTGGTGCCCCGCATCCGGCATGACCCCCGTGGCGGGGTGGGATCTGTCGCGGTGCCACACGTTCTACTTCGACCCCAACTCGCCGGACACCAAGCCCGTGATGATCTCGGGCAATCCTCCGGGGCCGCCACCACCTCCTCCGCCGCCGTGCATTCCGCTGATCAACTGCCTGCCCGGCTTGTGACGCACCCCTGACGTCGCGACGCGGCAGTAAAATTCTGCGGTGAACGACGCCCAGGAGCAGTTCGCCGCCGAGGTACTCGAGGTCGTCGACCACATCCCCGCCGGCCGCGTGATGACCTACGGCGACATCGCCGAATACCTGCAGCGGGGCGGACCGCGAGGCGTAGGCGGCGTAATGGCCCGCGACGGGGCGGCGGTCACCTGGTGGCGAGTCGTTCGCGCCAACGGGACGCTGCCGACGCATTTGATGATCGAAGCGCAGACGAAATGGCACCACGAGGGGACTCCGCTGCGGCGGGGGATCGTGGACGTCGCCGCGGCGCGGTGGTGGCCGGATGCGACGACGCGGGGTGAGACTCCTCCACCGAGTTGACCCAGGTCGACACGGTGGGCTACCCCGCCAGCAGGGAGGATCCTCCTGCACGCAGCGTCGACTTGTGGCGGTGAGTTTCGTGCCGTCTGGAAGTCGGAACCGTCATGTCCGACCAACCCGCACCCGTCACCGAAGTCCCCACCGATCACTCGCAGATCCCTGCGCGTCCTGAGGATTCGTCGGTGCCGGCCGGCGCGCTACTTTTGGAGCTAGTGCCGATACCGGTGTCTGACGTCGACCGCGCACTGAGTTTCTACCGCGATCGTCTCGGCTTCAGGCTCGACGTCGACGTGACTCCGGCTCCGGGCGTCCGGTTCGTTCAGCTCACCCCGCCCGGGTCTGCATGTTCCATCATGCTTTCCGTCGGCGTCGCCCCGGCAGACTCGCCCGCGGGCACGATCCGGGGATTGCACCTCGTGACCCGCGATATCGTCGCGGCGCGCGCCGAACTAGTCGAGCGGGGAGTCCCGGCGGGAGAGATCGAGGACGTCGGAGGTGGCGTTCTCTACTCCCACTTCGCAGACCCCGACGGCAACACCTGGTGCCTGCAGCACATGCCGTGGCGGTGAGCGCGAACTAAGGGAGCGGATCGCCGAGATCGGCGACGGTGAACTGGCGGCGGGTAGTCGACCTGATCATCACGACGGTGCTGCGGCACCGCTGCGCCGTTATGGAGCTGCTGGCGGGAGGAGCACCCCTGCCCGCCGCGTAACGCTCGTATAGTCGGTTCTCGGAGACGGGAGCGCCCACAGCGCGCGGAACGGAAGGCGGTCAGGTGGCAGGACGTCCGGTACACACCTTCGAAGTCGTGCGGACCGAGCAGCTCAGCCCGCACGTAGTGCGAGTCGTACTCGGCGGCAAGGGTTTCGACACATTCTCGCCGAACGACTACACCGACGCCTACGTCAAGCTCGTGTTCGTCGACGACGATGTGGACGCCGAAGCGCTCGAGCAACCCCTGACACTGGACAGCTTCTCGGCGCTGCCGCCCGCGCAGCGGCCGACGGTCCGCACGTACACCGTGCGCCGCGCCGACGCTGAGAAGCGCGAGATCACCATCGACTTCGTCGTCCACGGCGAGCACGGCGTCGCGGGACCCTGGGCGGCATCGGCCCGACCCGGCCAACGGCTGTTCGTGATGGGACCCAGTGGCGCTTACGCTCCGGACCCGGCCGCCGACTGGTACCTGTTCGCCGGCGACGAGGCCGGGCTGCCGGCAATCGCCGCGGCGCTGGAAGCGTTGCCCGACAACGCGATTGGCCAGGCGGTCATCGAGGTGGCGGGCCCTGAGGACATGATCGAACTCACTGCGCCCGAGAGCGTGGACATCCGATGGGTGTTCCGCGGCGGGCGGGCCGACCTCGTGCTCGAGGACCAGGCCGGCGATCACGCTCCACTGATCACCGCCGTCAAGGAAGCGCCGTGGCTACCCGGACAGGTGCAGGTGTTCATCCACGGCGAGGCGCAGGCCGTCATGCACAACCTCCGGCCCTACATCCGCAAGGAACGTGGCATCGACGCCAAGTGGGCGTCGTCGATCTCGGGATACTGGCGCCGCGGCCGCACCGAGGAGACCTTCCGCGAGTGGAAGCGCGAGCTGGCCGCCTCAGAAGCTGGGTAGCCGAGGTGGCGGCCGGGTGACCGGTTGGCCAAACACCGCTACCGGCCCGGACGCCGATGGCAGGGTGGGGCCATGACTTTCGGTAACTACCAGTACGAGATCTATCTGCAGGGCCTCTCGGGCGTGCAGCCCACCCTGCCCATGGACTACGCCGGCTGGGAAGCCAAAGCCGAAGTCGCCATGCCGCCGTCGATCTGGTCCTACGTCGCCGGCGGTGCCGGTGACGAGAACACCCAGCGGGCCAACCGCACCGCCTTCGACCGCTGGGGTCTGATGCCGCGCATGCTCGTCGGTGCGACGGAGCGCGACCTCTCGGTCGACCTGTTCGGGCTGAGCCTGCCCTCGCCGCTGTTCATGGCGCCCGTCGGCGTCATCGGCATCTGCGCCCAAGACGGGCACGGCGATCTCGCCGCCGCCCGCGCCGCGGCGCGAACCGGCGTACCGATGGCGGTGTCCACCCTGACCGAGGACCCCCTCGAAGACGTCGCCGCCGAGTTCGGCGACACCCCCGGGTTCTTTCAGCTCTACACCCCGACCGACCGGGACCTGGCCGCCAGCCTGGTCCAGCGTGCAGAGAAGGCCGGATACAAGGCGATCATCGTCACCCTCGACACCTGGATTCCCGGGTGGCGGCCGCGTGACCTGTCGACGTCGAACTTCCCGCAACTGCGTGGCCGCTGCCTGGCCAACTACATGAGCGACCCGGTGTTCCGCGCCGGCCTGGCCCAGCCGCCCGAGGAGAACATGCAGGCCGCGGTGCTCAAGTGGGTCGGGTTGTTCGGTAACCCGCTGACCTGGGACGACCTGCCCTGGCTGCGCTCGCTGACCGATCTTCCGCTGGTGCTCAAGGGGATCTGTCACCCCGACGACGTGCGCCGAGCCAAGGACGGCGGCGTGGACGGCATCTACTGCTCGACCCACGGCGGCCGCCAGGCCAACGGCGGGCTGCCCGCCATCGATTGCCTGCCCGACGTCGTGGCCGCCGCCGATGGCCTGCCGGTGCTGTTCGATTCGGGCATCCGCAGCGGCACCGACATCGTCAAGGCGCTCGCGCTGGGCGCCACCGCGGTCGGGGTCGGGCGGCCCTATGCCTACGGGCTGGCCATCGGTGGAGAGGAGGGCTTGGTGCACGTTCTGCGTTCGCTGCTGGCCGAGACCGACCTGACGATGGCCGTCGACGGTTATCCGACACGGGCTGATCTCACTCCGGACACATTGCGGCGCGTCCTGTAGAGCCAGAACCCCTTCGATGTCACCGTGACGTGCGTGGAGGCGATTCTCGAGGAGTTCGACACCTACCTCGCGCTGGAACGTGGCCGCTCCGAGCACACCCGGCGCGCCTACCTGGGTGATCTGCGCTCACTGTTCGACTTCCTTTCCCGGCGTCACTCCGACGCGGGTCTGCGCGGGCTGACCCTGCCGGTGCTGCGCTCGTGGTTGGCCGCGCAGGCGTCGGCGGGGGCAGCGCGGACCACGCTGGCGCGGCGCGCATCGGCGGTCAAGACGTTCACGGCGTGGGCCGCCCGCCGCGGCCTGCTCGACGAGGACCCCTCGGTGCGGTTGCAGGCGCCCAAGGCACGTCGCACGCTGCCGTCGGTGCTGCGTCAGGACCAGGCCGTCGACGCGATGGACGCCGCCAGCTCCGGCGCCGAGCAGGGTGATCCCGTCGCCCTGCGTGACCGGTTGATTGTCGAGATGCTCTACGCCACCGGTATGCGAGTCAGCGAGCTGTGTGGGCTCGACATCGACGACATCGACACCTCCCGGCGGGTGCTGCGGGTCCTCGGCAAGGGCAACAAGCAGCGCACCGTCCCCTACGGACGTCCGGCGCACACGGCGCTGATGTCCTGGCTGACCGACGGGCGGCCGGCGTTGGCGACGTCGGCCTCGGGCCCGGCATTGCTGCTCGGGGCCCGCGGCGGTCGCCTCGACCCCCGGCAGGCGCGCACCGTCGTCCACCAGACGGTGGCCGCCGTCAGCGGCGCCCCCGACATCGGCCCGCACGGGCTGCGGCACAGCGCGGCCACCCACCTTCTCGAAGGCGGCGCTGACCTGCGCGTCGTGCAGGAACTCCTCGGTCACTCCACGCTGGCCACCACGCAGCTCTACACCCACGTCACCGTCGCCCGGCTGCGCGCGGTACACGACCAGGCACATCCCCGGGCGTGACGCTCAGCGCAGCGGTTTGAGCCGGATCGGCGTCGTCACCACCAACGCCACCGGGTCCACGTAGTCAGCGCGCGCCGCCGGGCCCCACATGGCGCCCCAGTGCAGGCAGGCCGGCGCCGCGCATCCCGCGTGCCCCGGCTGGAGCGCACCGATCACGGACCCGGCGCTGACCAGCTGCCCCGCCCGCACCGCGGCCTGCACCGGCTCGTAGCTGGTGCGCAGCCCACCCGG
Source organism: Mycobacterium kyogaense (assembly GCF_003254575.1). Taxonomy (GTDB): domain Bacteria; phylum Actinomycetota; class Actinomycetes; order Mycobacteriales; family Mycobacteriaceae; genus Mycobacterium; species Mycobacterium kyogaense. The sequence continues at coordinate 8,674 of NZ_QJUA01000021.1, forward strand.
ATGCGCGATCGAGACCACCGGCCGGCCGGCGAGTTCCCCGGCGAACACCACCGTGCCGGCCGCCGCAGCCTGGACGGCCTGGCCCACGGAGCCGGCGAGATCGACACCGCGGTGTCCGCGCTGCCAGTTCCGCTCCGGAGCATCGAACGCCCGAACCACCGCCGGGCGCGGCCGCAACGGCCATTCCAGCCGGGTACCGTCGGCCGCTGCGGGTACCTGGGCAGACGCGCCCACAACCACGGCGCAGAGAAGTAGTAGTACGGCCAGGATGCGCATCGCAGCCAGTGCACCGCGACGCGGTGAACCGTTCCAGGCCCACTTCGGCGGCTGGGGATGGCTGCTCGGCGTCCTGATTAGCGTGGTCAAACCACCTCGGCCGGGCGTGTAAACTTCTCACCGCAGCTCGCTTGCGCGGGCTGACTTCGCGCGTCTGCACGAGCCCCTCGCGGTTCGTCACCTGTATGCCGGGCGGTCCCGATTTCCTCGGGTCCGGCATCGAAGCAGTCGCCAGGGTCCGGCTCACCCGATGCCGGACGACAACCGACAACTGAAGGTACGGAACAACCATGGCTGTTGTGACCATGAAGCAGCTGCTCGACAGCGGCACCCACTTCGGGCATCAGACCCGACGCTGGAACCCCAAGATGAAGCGGTTCATCTTCACCGACCGCAACGGCATCTACATCATCGATCTGCAGCAGACGCTGACCTACATCGACTCGGCCTACGAGTTCGTCAAGGAGACCGTCGCCCACGGCGGATCGATCATGTTCGTCGGCACCAAGAAGCAGGCGCAGGAATCCATCGCCGAAGAGGCGACCCGCGTCGGCATGCCGTACGTCAACCAGCGCTGGTTGGGCGGCATGCTCACCAACTTCTCCACCGTGCACAAGCGCCTTCAGCGGATGAAGGAGCTCGAGGCCATGGAGCAGACCGGTGGCTTCGAGGGTCGCACCAAGAAGGAAATCTTGATGCTGACCCGCGAGAAGAACAAGCTCGAGCGTTCGCTCGGCGGTATCCGCGACATGCAGAAGGTGCCGTCGGCGATCTGGGTCGTCGACACCAACAAGGAGCACCTCGCCGTCGCGGAGGCGCGCAAGCTCAACATCCCGATCATCGCGATCCTGGACACCAACTGCGATCCCGACGTCGTGGACTACCCGATCCCGGGTAACGACGACGCCATCCGCTCCGCCGCCCTGCTCACCAAGGTCGTTGCGGCCGCGGTGGCCGAGGGGCTGCAGGCCCGCTCGGGTGCCGGCAAGACCGAGGCCGGCCAGGACGGCGCGGCTGCCGAGCCGCTCGCCGAGTGGGAGCAGGAGCTGCTCGCCGGCGCCACCGCCTCGCCGACCGCTGCCGGTGCCGCGCCCGGGACGCCCGAGGCCGACATCCAGACCGAACCCACCCCCGCACAGAATCCCTAGGAACACATCTATGGCTAACTACACCGCTGCCGACGTCAAGCGCCTGCGGGAGCTGACCGGCGCCGGAATGATGGACAGCAAGAACGCGCTCGTCGACGCCGAAGGTGACTTCGACAAGGCCGTGGAGCTGCTGCGCATCAAGGGCGCCAAGGACGTCGGCAAGCGTGCCGAGCGTGCGACCGCCGAAGGTCTGGTGGCCGCCAAGGACGGTGCGCTGATCGAGCTCAACTCCGAGACCGACTTCGTCGCCAAGAACGCCGAGTTCCAGGCCGCGGCCGATCAGATCGTGGCCGCCGCCGCCGCGGCCAAGGCGACCGACGTGGATGCGCTCAAGGCCGCTCAGGCCGGTGACACCACGGTCGAGCAGGTCATCGCCGATCTGTCGGCGAAGATCGGCGAGAAGCTCGAACTGCGTCGCGTCGCGTACTTCGACGGTCAGGTGGAGACCTACCTGCACAAGCGCGCGGCCGACCTCCCGCCGGCCGTCGGTGTGCTGGTCGAGTACACCGGTGACGACAAGTCTGCTGCGCACGCGGTCGCACTCCAGATCGCCGCGCTGAAGGCGAAGTACCTCACCCGCGAGGACGTGCCCGAGGACATCGTCGCCAACGAGCGTCGTATCGCCGAGGAGACGGCCCGCAACGAGAACAAGCCGGAGCAGGCGCTGCCCAAGATCGTCGAAGGTCGCGTCACCGGGTTCTACAAGGACGTCGTGCTGCTCGACCAGCCGTCGGTGTCCGACAACAAGAAGACCGTCAAGGCTCTGCTCGATGAGGCCGGCGTGACCGTGACGCGGTTCGTCCGGTTCGAGGTCGGTCAGGCCTGACCCAGCACGACCCCAGCGCCACCACACGGCCCCCGGAACACTGTGTTCCGGGGGTCGCGTGCGTTGTGGGCGAGTTCCGGCGACGTCACAGCACGAGAACCGAAGCGACGACGGCAACCGCTCGCACCCCGCCGGATGTTTGCCACGATCGCAAAAATCAGTCAAGAAGTTGCGTTGGCGACAATAACGCGGTGCTCCACCCGTTGCCGGTAGCTGTGAGTCCGGACTTCGCTGCTTTGCCGCCGCCGCCGGCCGCCGTGGCGCAGCAAATTCTCCGATGGCATTGGCGAGGTTGTCTATACGCTGACGTTGACGCCAAATGCCGCGGTGGAACCGGTAAGAGAGTTAATCTCTACTCGTGGAGCACGGCGCAATCGGGGGAGGTCAGCGATGACCGGTGTGATGGATGCTCCACCAACGGCAAAGGCTGATGCCGGACTCCGCCAGTTGGAGCTGCCGATGCTGACCGAAGTGGTACCGGCTCGACGCCGCAAAGCATGGTCGCCTCTGATCGCCATGGCGATCGATCTGGCCACGGGGTCGGCGGCAGTCGCGATCGGCATGACGGTAGCCAACTACAGCCACAACCAGTTGCCGCCGTGGCAGATGATGTGCTTCTTCGCGCCGACGGTTGTGGCGCTGTTCGCCATCCGCGGCCTCTACAAGCGGTCACTTAACCGCTCGTTCCTCGACGAGTTGCCGAAGATCGAATCCCTCACCGCCGTTGCGGCGATGCTGCTGTTGAGCGGCCTGGTTCTCAACCCGACCATCGACGGCTCGCGCAGTAAGGCAGTCGCCCAGGTGTGGGTGTGCGCGGCGGTGCTGATCCCGCTGGGTCGCCTCGTCTGGTACGCCGTCCGGACGCGTATGTTCCACCGCGACAAGATGATCGCGCCGACACTCATCGTCGGCAACGGCAGGATCGCCGCCAAGGTGGTCGAGCGCCTCGAGGTCAGCCCCAACTACGGGCTGCGGCCCATCGGGCTGATCGACGACGATCTGCCCTCGATGGGGCTGGATCGCGACAAGCCGTCGACCATCCCGTATCTGGGCAAGCTGGACAACCTCGAGCAGGCCATCAACGCCACCCACGCGCAATGCTTGATCGTCGCGTTCTCCCGCACCCGCGACGAAGCCATGACCGCGGCCGTCAAGGTCGCCCACCGGCACGGGATGGCCGTGTGGATCGTGCCGCGCATCTTCGACACCATCGGCGTGCACGCCACCATCGACCACATCGGTGGCCTGCCACTGATCTCGGTACCGAGCACGGACCCGCGCGGCTGGCAGTTCGCGGTGAAGCACTTCTCGGATCGACTGTTCGCCTGCATCGGACTGGCGCTGATCTCGCCTCTGTTCCTGTCCCTGATGCTGGCGGTCCGCCTGAGCTCACCGGGACCCATTTTCTTCGGCCAGGCCCGGGTGGGTCGCGACGGCCGCGTGTTCGACTGCCTCAAGTTCCGTTCCATGCGACCGCCGAGTGTCACCGATGCGTCCTTCGAGCGGCGCTCAGACAGCGCGCCGGGCGGGGTCGAGGGGGAGGACCGCCGCACGGGGATCGGAAAGATCATGCGGGCCACCTCACTCGATGAGTTGCCACAGCTGATCAATGTGATCAGGGGTGAGATGAGCCTGGTCGGTCCACGCCCCGAGCGGCCGGAGTACGTCGACCTGTTCAACGCCCAGATCGCACGCTATGGCGACCGGCACCGGGTCAAGGCGGGCATGACCGGGTGGGCCCAGGTGCACGGCTTGCGCGGCCAGACCTCGATCGCCGACCGCGCCGAGTGGGACAACTTCTACATCGAGAACTGGTCGTTGTGGCTGGACTGGAGAATCCTGGCGATGACCGTGGGGGCGGTGCTGCAGCGCGCTGAATGAGGACGATGTGACCGTCCGAGCGGCGCCGGTACGCTCTGGTACCGTCGCGCCATGACCCGCATCGACGCCTTCACCGACGACGCCCTCGGCACGCTGGACGCGGTGGGCGCCGTGGCTGCCCTACGTGCGGGCACGGTCTCGGCGGCCGAACTCGTCGACGCGGCCATCGCGCGCACCGAGGCGGTCAACCCTGCGCTCAACGGCCTGGCCCATGAGGCGTTCGACCGGGCGCGCACGCGCGCGCGGCTCGCCTACCCCTACGGCGGTCATTTCGACGGCGTGCCCACGTTCATCAAGGACAACGTCGCCGTCGCCGGCATGCCCACCCGGGAGGGGACGGACGCCTGGCAGGCGCGCATTGAAGCGAACAACGGCGATTTTGCGCGACCGTACCTGGCCACCGGGCTGATCCCGATCGGCAAGACGCAGCTCTCGGAATTCGGCTTCAGCGCGTCGGCGGAGCATCCGCGGCTGGGAGCGGTGCGCAACCCCTGGCATACCGACCACACCGCGGGTGCGTCGTCGTCGGGTTCCGGCGCGTTCGTCGCCGCCGGTGTCGTCCCGATCGCCCACGCCAACGACGGCGGCGGCTCGATCCGCATCCCAGCCGCCTGCAACGGTCTGGTCGGCCTCAAACCCTCGCGGGGTCGGTTACCACTGGATCGCAACGTGCGTCAGATGCCGTTGCAGATCGTGCACAACGGGGTGCTCACCCGTTCGGTGCGCGACACCGCAGCCTTCTACCGCGAGATGGAGCGCACCGTCGCCCACCCGAAGCTGCCCCGCATCGGCGACATCCGGGGCCCGGGCGCCGCCCGCCTGCACATCGCGGTGTGCACGCAGTCGATCGCACGGGACTCCGCACCGGAGATCGCCGACCTCACGCTGCAGACTGCCGCGCTGCTCGAAGAGCTCGGTCATCGAGTCACCTTGGTGGACAACCCGATACCGCGACGGTTCATCGACGACTTCCTTCTGTACTGGTCGTTCCTCGCGTTCGCGCTGGTGCGCGGCGGCCGCCGCACGTTCGGTGAGACATTCGACCGCACCCGGCTGGACAGCCTCACCCTCGGGCTCGAACGGCACGCCGCGCGCAACCTCGTGCGTCTGCCCGCCGCACTGGTCAGGCTCGCCCGCACCCGTCGGATCACGGAGCGACTGCACTCCACCTACGACCTGCTGCTGACCCCCACCCTGGCCGACGTCACTCCGCGCATCGGACATCTGGATCCGACGGCTGACTATCAGCAGGTGATCGAGCGGCTCATCGACTGGGTCGCGTTCACGCCGCTGCAGAACGTGACCGGCGAGCCGGCGATGTCGTTGCCGCTGGCGCGCTCGGCGTCGGGGCTGCCGATCGGCATGATGTTCTCCGCACCTCTCGGTCGGGACGCGCGGCTGCTCGAGCTCGCCTACGAACTCGAGGCCGCGCGACCGTGGCCGACCATCTCTGGTTGACGGTTCGGCAACGAAATCCGTTGCGTCCGGTACACCCTGCCGTAACCGGGCCGCTGGCGTATTAACACCGACGACACCACCGGTGGCGCTGAGCGTTACGTACGGCTCCCACCATCTTGTCTCGTGGAGACCAGTCAGGTCGGCGAATCGTCGGCGGTGATGCGCTCCGAACGGCTGCCCGTCGGCTCGCAGAACACCGTGATGTGCCTCATCCGGTTCGCGCTGGCCAACATCCGGCGCCGGCCCGAACGCTTCATCCTGTCAGTGCTCGGGATCGCGCTGGCGATCGCGTGCGTCACGGTGGTGCGTACCGTGTCGGCGAGTTTCGCTATCACAGGCCAAGATTCGGTCACCGATGTGCTCGACGGCGGCGCCCTGTGGGTGGTGCCTGCGGCCGGTGTGCACTACGACCCCGACGTCGAAGCGCTCGTCGCCGACGGGCCTGCCCCCGACATCGACGTCCCGGTCGGATGGCCGGCCACCCGAACCTTGTCCGGCGTCACGGAGGTGAGCGGCCAACCGGTGTCGCTGCGCGGACGCGACGACATAGCCACCGGGGAGGCGGCGGTGTCGACCGGTGCGGCCGAGCGCCTCGGTCTGGCTGACGGTGACCGGGTCACCATCGGGGGGCAGGCTCTGCAGGCCCGCGTCGGGGGCGTCGGCGAATCCATCGTCGTGCCCACGTCGGTGGCAGAAAGCGTTGTCGGACAGAGTGGTTGGTGGATCGTGTCGGCGCCCGCCGGGTCCGAGAAGCGCCGCGATCTGGCGCAGACGTTCGCCGCGGAGGTGGGGTTGCCCGCCACCCCCGATCCGTCCGTGCGCCCCGATCCCCAGGGCAGGGGAGTCGTCTACGACACTGTCGGCGGTTCTGGTCCGCTGACCTTCGAGCAGAAGTTCTCGGCTCTGTTCTCCGGCAAGGTGACCGGGTCGACTCTCGGTCTCATCTCCACCATCGGCCTCGCGTTGGGTTTCGTCATCGCCGTGTCGTCGTTCCTGGCCTCGGTCACCGAGCGCCGTCGCGAGTTCGGCATCATGTCGAGTATCGGCTTGGCAGACGAAGTGCTGTACTTCTTCCTGGTCGAGTCGGCGATCGTGTTCCTGGCGGCCTACGTTGTGGGTATCACTGCTGCGGGAATCGCTGTGGCTCTGGTCATTCCGGGGATCGCCACGGTGACGGCCTGGCTGCAGGGCATCGCCATGACTGCGATGTTCCTACCCGCCATGGCCATCGTCGGCGCGCTGGTACCGGTACACCGGTTGCTCCAGCACCGGCCGGTCGAGCTCTTGGGTGCGCGATGATCACCAGGGGTCTGGCCTACGGATGGCTCGCCGCCCGCCGGCGCGTGCGGGACATGGTGCTCCCGGCCGTCACCACCGCCACCGGCGCCTTTCTCGTGGTTCTCGTCTTCGGGATGAGCGACGGAATCCGCAGGCAGTCAGCGGTGCTCGGGCACGCCGACGAGATCGGTCACGCGGTGACGCTGATCGCCGTGACCGTGCTGCTGGTCGGCGTCGCCGAGGTGGCGGTCGCGACCACCAGAACGGTCACGCAACGCACCCGGGAACTCGGCGTGCTGGGCGCCAACGGTGTTCCGCGCCCACCGGTCGTCGCCGCGCTCCTCGTCGAACCCGCGATCGCTGCGGTGGTGGGTGCTCTCGCCGGAGCGTCCCTGGCGGCCCTGACAGCCGTGGTCCTGGCGATGGCCGGGCTGGTCGGCACAGGTGTGTCGCTCGCGGGCACGGCGGTCGGTGCCGCGGTGGCGATCGGCGTCAGCATCGTGGCCGCCCTCGTCACCAGCATCGCGCCGACGTGGAAAGCGGCGTCACGCCCTCCGATTCGATCGCTGACCGAAGGAAGCTGACATGACCGCACCCGCGCCCGCCCCCGTCATCGAGATCTCGGATGTCTGGAAGCTGCACAAGCTCGGCGACGAAGTCGTCAAGGCGTTGATGGCGGCCGATCTCACCGTCATGCCGGGCGAGTTCGTGTGCCTGATGGGTCCGAGCGGAAGCGGTAAGTCCACGCTGCTCAACATCATCGGCGGGCTCGACAGGCCGACCAAGGGCACCGTGACCGTGGCCGGCAAAGACACCGCGACCCTGACGGAAAGCCAGTTCGCCGCGCTGCGCCACGACAAGGTCGGCTTCATCTTCCAGAGCTACAACCTGATCCCCTTCCTGTCGGCGGTCGAGAACGTCGAGCTGCCCCTGATGTTCGAGCCGTACGACCGCGACGCGTTGCGCCAGCGGGCCATCGAGCTTCTCGAACTCGTCGGCCTCGGCCACCGAATCCATCATCAACCGACCAAGATGTCTGGCGGCGAACAGCAGCGCACCGCGATCGCCCGGTCGTTGATCAGCAACCCTGCACTCGTACTGGCCGACGAGCCGACCGCGAACCTGGATCACCGCACCGGTGAGACCGTGGTGCGCCTGCTGCGCGAGCTCTGTTCGACGATGGGCGTGACCGTCGTCGCCAGCACCCATGACTCCACGGTGGCCGACGAAGCGAGCCGTGTCGTCCGGATGAAAGACGGACAGATCGTCAACTGAGTTGGGAGACAACGTATGACGCAGACCGAGCCGGCGCCGCCCGTGGGGCGCGACGCCTTGATGACCACCGAACTGGTTCCTGAACAGATTTTGCCCAAGGTGATGACGACGTTCGGGCTCACCGCGGCCTACGTGTTCATCATCTGCTGGGTCACCGGATCGTCGGTGATGGCCGCCGGCGGGTGGACCGCCATCCCGATGTGGGTGCTGGGCATCCTGACCTTCCTGATTCCGGCCGGCATGGCGGTCGTGGAGCTGGGCAACCTGTGGCCCGGTCAGGGCGGGGTGTACATCTGGGCCACCCGCACCATGGGCGAGACCTGGGGATTCATCGGCGGTTACCTGTCCTGGGTTCCCGTGATCCTGAACGCCGCATCCTCACCGGCGGTGGTGCTGCAATTCCTGCTGCTCGCCTTCCACACCGAACTCGGTCTGACCACGAGCATCATCCTGCAGCTGGTGATCCTGTGGACGGTGATCGGCCTCGCTCTCGCGAAACTGGCTGCCAATCAGAAGATCATGAACATCGTCTTCGTGGTGTACGGCGTCCTGACGCTGACGATCTTCGTCTGCGGACTGCTCTTCGCGGTCAACAACGGCTCGGGCACGCCGTTCAGCTGGGCCGAGGCCACCGTGCCGAACTTCGCGGTCGCCGGGTTCCTCTATGGCACGGTGCTGCTGTACCTGCTCGGAGTCGAGACGCCCTACAACATGGGCGCGGAGTTCCTGTCGGTGCGCAAGAGCGGGCCCAAGATGATCCTGTGGGGATCGGCCGCGCTCGTCGCGATCTATCTGCTCACCACGCTGGGCACCATGATGGCGCTGCCCAGCGACGAGATCGATCCGGTGACCGGCGTGATCGGCATGCTCGACGTGGCCGGATTCCCCGGCCTCATGGAGGTCTGCGCGGTCGTGCTCGCGTTCATCATCATCGTCGCGCTGATGACCTACCAGGTGGCGTACTCCCGGCTGATCTTCGTATCCGGTCTGGAACGGCATCTGCCGCGCCTGTTCACCCATCTCAACCCGCGCACCCGTAACCCGGTGACCGCGATCCTGATCCAGGGCGTCATCTCGTCGCTGATCCTGGTCGGGTTGTACTCGCAGAGCAGCATGGCCAACGTGACGATCTACCTGCAGGGCGGGCTGTCGACGGTGTGGTTGCTGTCGGGCTTCTTCTTCCTGTTCCCGGTGATCATCGCCCGCCGCAAGTACGCCGATCGCTATGCCAATGAACAGTTCTGGCGCATCCCCGGCGGCATGGTGGGTGTGTGGATCACCGTCGTGGTGGGCACGGTGGCCACGATCGGCGGCGTCTACTACTCGTTCGTCACCCCGTGGATCGACGTGCCGTCGGCGACGTGGATGACCTGGGTGGGCGGCATCAGCCTGGGTATGTTCGCGCTGGGCCTGATCGTCTACGTCTTCGGGCGGCGTTCGGCGCACAAGGTCTCCAAGGAGGATTCGCTGGCGCACCTCGCCGTCTTCGACCTCACCGACAAGGACAAAACAGAAGGGGCCGTCTGATGACGATGGAGGACACCCGCACGCGTGCCGACGATGGTGCCGCGGTCGGCCGTTATCCGCTCGATCCGCTCACCGGCGCCGAGATCGAGGCGGCCGCTGACATCGTGCGGTCGAGCGAATATGGCACGCCGACACTGAAATTCGTGATGATCTACCTCGCGGAACCGGCGAAGACGCCCACGCTGACCTTCGCGGACATCGAGGTTGCCCGGTGCGCGTTCGTCTCGATGTACGACGCCGCGGCCAAGATGGTGTACGAGGCGGTGGTCAATCTGGGCGCCCGTCTCATCGAATCGTGGACGCCTGTGCCCGGCCGGTTCCCGTCCTACCTCGTCGAGCACATGACGGGTGTCGAGGAGAAGGTCCGGGAGGATCCGCGCTGGCAGGACGCGATGCGCAAGCGTGGCGTCACCGACTTCAGCCTCGCGATGATCGATCCGTGGCCGGCCGGCTATTACGGCAGCGCAGACCATTACGACAACTCGGCGCTGATCTGCCGGCCGCTGACGTTCATGCGCGCCGCGCCCTCGGAACACGGATACGCCCGCCCGGTCGAGGGGTTGATCGTCACGTTCGACCTCGACGCCATGACGGTGCTCGACGTGGAGGACCACGGGGTGGTGCCCATGCCGCCGACGGCGGGCAACTACTCCGAGCAGTTCATGTTCGACGCCAACAACCGACCGGCGTTCACACAGTTCCGTGACGACGTGAAGCCGATCGAGATCACCCAGCCGGACGGGCCGAGCTTCACCGTCGACGGCTGGAACGTCACCTGGCAGAAATGGTCGCTGCGCATCGGCTTCAACCCGCGTGAGGGCGTCACACTGCACGAGGTGACCTATACCGACCGCGGCGTCACGCGGCCGATCCTCTACCGCGGATCGCTGTCGGAAATGGTTGTGCCCTATGGGGACACCTCGCCGACGCACTGGAACAAGAACGTCTTCGACATGGGTGAAGTGGGGATGGGGTTCTCCGCGAACCCGCTGACGCTGGGCTGCGACTGCCTGGGCGAGATCTTCTACTTCGACGGCACGGTCAACGATTCCGCCGGCAACGCGGTGACGATCCCGAATGCGATCTGCATGCACGAGGAGGACTACGGGATCTCCTGGAAGCACACCGACTTCCGCACCGAGGAGGTGGAGGTCCGGCGGTCGCGCCGGCTGGTGATCTCGATGATCTGTACCGTCGGCAACTACGAGTACGGGTTCTTCTGGTACCTGTACAACGACGCCTCGATCGAGGTCGAGGTGAAGCTGTCCGGGGTGCTGACGACCGGTGCCGTCGCCGAGGGCGAGACTCCCCGGTGGGGCAAGATGGTCGCTCCTGGCATCTACGGTCCGAATCACCAGCACTTCTTCAACTTCCGACTCGACATGAGTGTGGATGGCCCGAACAACAGCGTGTACGAGGTGGATTCGATCCCGGAGCCCGATCCGGAGCTCAATCCTCATCACAACGCGTGGATCGTGCGGGACACCCTGGTGGAGTCGGAAGCCGACGGTGCGCGGGACTGGAACTGGTCGACGGGCCGGTACTGGAAGGTGGCCAACCCGGAGAAGGTCAACGAACTCGGCAGCCCGGTGGCCTACAAGCTGGTGCCCAAGGACATCGTGCCGGTGATGGTGCAGGAGGGTTCCTACATCTACGACCGCGCGCGGTTCGTCCAGCACAACCTCTGGGTGACCCGCTACGACCCCAAGGAGATGTTCGCGGCGGGCGACTACATGTACCAGTCCGCGGACATGCAGGGCCTGCCGGAGTTCATTGCCGACGATGCCCCGCTGGAGAACACGGATGTGGTGCTCTGGTACACCCTCGGTGCCCATCACGTGGTGCGGCCGGAGGACTGGCCGGTGATGCCGTGTGCCTATGCGGGCTTCCACCTCAAGCCGATCGGCTTCTTCGACGGCAACCCCGCGTTGGACCTGCCGCCGTCACCACCCAAGGCGTGCCACATGAACCACAGCGGGCTGCCGGTGGCCGAGCGCGCGATGGAGTCCTGAGCCCGCCGGAGATGCCGTCAGCTCAGCGCCGAGAGGATGCGGCGCAGCTCACGCTGATCACGCTCTGACAGCGACCCCAGGACCCGCTGCTCGGCGTCCCGAATCCCGTCGTCGGTGCGCGCGAGCAGGGTCCGCCCGTCGCGGGTCAGCTCGGCGGGCAGCGCGCGGCCTGACGTGACCGCGGTCGGCCGCGAGACGAGGCCGCGTTCCTGCAGGCTGCGCACCACCATGTTCATCGCCTGTGGGGAGACCATCACGTCGCGGGCCAGATCGGCGTTGGACAGGCCGGGCTGCCGTGACAGGAGCCGCATGCAGATGTATTGCGGGAAGCTGAGATTCAGCGGCTCCAGCACAGCGGTCGTCACATCGGCGCGCAGCGCCGAGGCCAACCGGTGCAGCAGATAGCCCAGCGGGATGCCGTCGCGCTCGCCCATGTCAACCATCTTGACGCATATCAATCTAGTTGATACCAAGGATGGCATGACGAACCCCAGCGACAGGATGTTCGACGCCGCCTACCGCGGCGAAGCCGAGGAGATGGCCGGCGCCCGGCCACCGTGGAGCATCGGTGAGCCGCAGCCCGAGATCCGCGCGCTGATCGACGCCGGCATCTGTCATGGTGATGTGCTCGACGCCGGCTGTGGCGAAGCGGCGGTGTCGATGTACCTCGCCGAACGGGGCTTGCGCACCGTCGGTCTGGATCAGTCGCCGACGGCCATCGAGCTCGCGCGCGCCGAGGCGGCCCGCCGCGGCCTGCGTGACGCCACCTTCGACGTGGCCGACATCAGTGCGTTCACCGGCTATGACGGCCGGTTCGGCACGATCATCGACTCGACGCTGTTCCACTCGATGCCGGTGGAACTGCGCGACGGCTACCAGCAGTCGATCCTACGAGCCGCGGCCCCCGGGGCGACGTACGTCGTGCTCGTCTTCGATCGGGCCGCGATGCCCGCCGGCGGCCCGGTCAACGCGGTCACCGAGCCCGAGTTGCGCGAGGTGGTCGGCCGGTACTGGACAGTCGACGACATCCGCCCCGCCCGCATCCACGCCAACGTGCCGGAGTCTTTCGCCGCGCACTTCGCGGCGTTCGCCGGCGCGGACATCCGCGACGAGGCGTCAGGGCGCACGTCGGTGGGCGCCTGGCTGCTGACCGCGCACGCGGGCTGACACACCCGGGCGCCCCTGAACGACGCGCGCGGCCTGCGATGAGGCAGGATGGGGGAGCCGTCCGCGGCACTCTCGGGGGCGGCCAAGCGCGAGCGAGAAGGAGTCGGATGGCGGACGGTACAGCCAACGGGGGCCCGGCATCGGTCTACAGGCCCGCCTATACCCGCGTACTGCTCAAGCTGGGCGGTGAGATGTTCGGCGGCGGCCAGGTCGGTCTCGACCCCGACGTCGTCGCCCTGGTCGCGCGTCAGATCGCCGAAGTGGTCCGTAGTGGCGTTCAGGTGGCGGTCGTGATCGGCGGAGGAAACTTTTTCCGCGGCGCCCAGCTGCAGCAGCGGGGTATGGAGCGCACTCGCTCCGATTACATGGGCATGCTCGGTACCGTCATGAACAGCCTTGCGCTGCAGGACTTCCTGGAGAAGGAAGGCATTGCCACGCGCGTGCAGACGGCCATCACCATGGGGCAGGTGGCCGAGCCATACATCCCGTTGCGCGCACAGCGGCACCTGGAGAAGGGCCGCGTGGTGATCTTCGGCGCCGGCATGGGGTTGCCGTACTTCTCCACCGACACCACCGCTGCGCAGCGGGCGCTGGAGATCCGGGCGGAGGTCGTGTTGATGGCCAAGGCGGTCGACGGGGTGTTCACCGCCGACCCGCGCACCGATCCCGATGCCAAGCTGCTGACGACCATCACGCACCGCGAGGTCATCGACCGCGGCCTGGCGGTGGCCGACGCGACGGCGTTCAGCCTCTGCATGGACAACAAGATGCCGATCATGGTGTTCAACCTGCTCACCGACGGCAATATCGCCCGTGCCGTCGCAGGTGAGAAGATCGGCACATTGGTCACCACCTCGTGATCAGTGGTGTGATCAGTGATGTGATCGGCGAGCGACGCGACGGGAGAAGATTCAGGTGATCGACGAGACGCTCTTCGATGCCGAGGAGAAGATGGAGAAGGCGGTGTCGGTGGCCCGGGACGACCTGGCGGGCATCCGTACCGGTCGCGCCAACCCCGGCATGTTCAACCGGATCAGCATCGACTACTACGGCGCCGCCACCCCGATCACGCAGCTGTCGAGCATCAACGTCCCCGAGCCGCGGCTCGTCGTCATCAAGCCCTACGAAGCCAACCAGCTGCGCAACATCGAGGACGCGATCCGCAATTCGGATCTGGGCGTCAACCCGTCCAACGACGGCAACGTCATCCGCGTCTCGATCCCTCAGCTGACCGAGGAGCGCCGCCGCGATCTGGTCAAGCAGGCCAAGGCCAAGGGGGAGGACGCCAAGGTCTCCGTGCGCAACGTTCGCCGCAAGGCGATGGAGGAACTGAGCCGCATCAAGAAGGACGGCGACGCCGGCGAGGACGAGGTGACCCGGGCGGAGAAGGACCTCGACAAGACCACCGCCCAGTACACGAGCCAGATCGACGACCTGGTGAAACACAAAGAAGGCGAGCTGCTGGAGGTCTGAGGTGACCGATCAGCAACCGACTCCTGTGGCAGACCAGCCGACCGACGTTCCACCGACGCAGAAGAAATCCCGCGCCGGCCGTAACCTGCCCGCCGCCATCGCGGTGGGTGTGGTGCTCGGCGCGATGGCGATCGGCATCCTGCTGTTCGCCCCGATCTGGTGGTTGCCGCTGCTGGCCGCGGCCATGGCAATCGCGACCCACGAGGTGATCCGGCGCCTGCGCGAGCACGGCTACGTGCTGCCGGTGATCCCGCTGCTGGTCGGCGGCCAGGCGATGATCTGGCTGACGTGGCCCTTCGGTGTGGCAGGTCTACTCGGCGGCTACGGCGGCACGATCGTGGTCGCGATGGTGTGGCGGCTGCTCAAGCAGGGCCTGAACAGCCAGCCGGTCAACTACCTGCGCGACATCGCTGCCACCGTGCTGCTGGCCACCTGGGTACCGATGTTCGGTGCCTTCACGGCGCTGTTGATCTTCGCCGACGACGGTGGGGTGCGGGTGTTCACGGTGATCGCGACCGTGGTGTTCGCCGACATCGGCGGCTACGTCGCGGGTGTGCTGTTCGGAAAGCATCTGATGGCGCCCGCGATCAGCCCGAAGAAATCCTGGGAGGGGCTGGGCGGTTCTCTGGTGTTCGGCGTCGCCGCCGCGGTGGTGTCGGTCACGTTCCTGCTCGGGAAGCCGGCCTGGGTCGGCGTCCCGCTCGGCCTGATGCTGGTGATCACCGGAGTGCTCGGTGACCTGGTCGAATCGCAGATCAAGCGCGATCTCGGCATCAAGGACATGGGCACGCTGCTGCCCGGTCACGGCGGTCTGATGGACCGCATCGACGCGATGCTGCCGTCCGCGGTGGCCGGATGGATCGTTTTGACGCTGTTGGCCTGAGATACTGGCTGCAGTCATGTCTGGTTCTGCCGGGGCTCCGTTGCCCCTTGTCTTCGATGCCCCGCGCCGCGCGATGCCGCCGCGGCACTTCGCCGATCTCGACGAGGCCGCGCGGGGGGCTGCGGTCGCCGAGCTGGGTCTGCCGGCGTTCCGCGGGAAACAGCTGGCCAATCAGTACTACGGCCGGTTGATCGCGGATCCGACACAGATGACGGATCTGCCCGCCGCGGTGCGCGAGCAGGTGGGCCAGACGCTGTTCCCGACGCTGTTCTCCGCGGCCCGGGAGATCGAGTGCGATGCGGGCGAGACCCGCAAGGTGTTGTGGCGGGCGGTGGATCAGACGACGTTCGAGTCGGTGCTGATGCGCTACCCGGATCGCAACACGGTGTGCATCTCCTCGCAGGCCGGCTGCGGTATGGCGTGCCCGTTCTGCGCCACGGGTCAGGGCGGTCTCAAGCGCAATCTGTCGACGGCCGAGATTCTCGAGCAGGTGCGGTCGGCGGCCGCGGAGCTGCGGGAGCGGGACGGCTCGCGGTTGTCCAACATCGTGTTCATGGGGATGGGCGAGCCGCTGGCCAACTACAACCGCGTCGTCGCCGCGGTGCGGCGCATCACCGCGCCCCCGCCGCAGGGGTTCGGGATCTCCGCGCGGTCGGTGACGGTGTCGACCGTCGGGCTGGCGCCGGCGATCCGCAAGCTCGCCGACGAGAAGCTCAACGTCACGCTCGCGCTGTCGTTGCACGCTCCCGACGACGAACTGCGCGACACCCTGGTGCCGGTGAACAACCGGTGGAAGGTCGGTAAGGCGCTCGACGCGGCGCGCTACTACGCCGACGCGACGGGTCGCCGCGTGTCGATCGAGTACGCGTTGATCCGCGACGTGAACGACCAGCCGTGGCGTGCCGATCTACTCGGGAAGAAACTGCACGGCGCGCTGGGGCCGCTCGCCCACGTCAACCTGATCCCTCTGAACCCGACGCCGGGCAGCAAGTGGGACGCCAGCCCGAAGCCTGCCGAGCGCGAATTCGTGCGCCGCGTCCGTGAGCGCGGCGTCTCGTGCACGGTGCGCGACACCCGGGGCCGCGAGATCGCGGCTGCGTGTGGCCAATTGGCCGCGCAGGGCTGACGTCAGCCGAGGCGGACCAGGGTCTTGCCGATGTTCGCTCCGGTGAAGAGCCCGTTGAGCGCGTCGACGCAGGACTCGATGCCCTCGTAGACGTGCTCGCGGTGCACCAGCAGGCCCTCGGCGTCCCAGCGCCGCAGTGCGGCGAACGCCTCGTCGAATCGTCCCCACTCGTCCAGGGCGTTGAAGCCCTGCATCAGCGCGGTCTTGGCGAGCAGGTTGACGTAGTTCGCCGGCCCCGGATGCTCACCGGTCAGGTAGCTGGAGATGACCCCGCAGAGCACCACCCGCGCCTCGTGCGCCAGTCTGCCGAGCACCGCGTCGAGGATGGGCCCGCCGACGTTGTCGAAGTACACGTCGACGCCGCGGGGGCAGTGCGTCTTCAGTGCTGCGGGCAGGTCGTCGTTGCGGTAGTCGATGCACGCGTCGAAACCGAACTCCTCGACCACAGCCCGGCATTTCTCCGGTCCGCCCGCAATGCCCACCACGCGGGCCCCGGCGATACGGGCGATCTGCCCCGCCACCGAACCCGTCGCCCCGCCTGCTGCGGACACCACGACGGTCTCCCCGGGCGCGGGCTTGCCGATACCGGTCATGCCGAAGTACGCGGTCGCGCCGGTCGGCCCGTAGAGCGACATCACCGCGCGCTGGTCGACCTGCTCACCCGGCCCCGGTACCGGGGTGGTGAACAGGTCGTCGCGCACGATCGTGTACTCGGAGAACCCGGTCAGCGTCGTCACCACATCGCCGACCGAATAAGCCGGACAACGCGATTCGACGACGACGCCGATGCCGGCGGCTCGGATCACCTCGCCGATGGCGACCGGTGGCAGGTAGCTCGGTTGGTCGTCGAGCCAGGTGCGGGCCGCGGCGTCGATGCCGACGTAGGTGGTGCGGACCAGCGCCTCCCCGTCGGCGGGGGTGGGCGCACTGGTCTCGACGAGTTCTGTGTCCTCCGGCGCAACGAGCCCGTGCGGTCGGCGGCGCAACACGATCTGGCGGTTCGTCAGCGTCGGCACGTCGGTAGAACCTACCGAAGGAGCGGCCGCGGCGGACCCGGTTGCGTCAGGGCCGCCACAGCGCTTCCTGTGTCGTCGACGCGACCAGCACCCCGTCCCGGTCGTAGAGCGAGCCCATCACCAGCCCCCGCGAGTCACTGTGGTTGCGCTGCACGACGTCATAGAGGTGCCAGTCGTGCGGGGCGAACGGGCGGTGGAACCACACCGAGTGGTCCAGGCTGGCGGCGTAGCCGGTGCCTCGCGCGAGCGTGACACCGGACGGTCGGGCCACGGGGACGGGTCCGATGTCCGAGAGGAAGGTCAGCGTGCACGCGCGCACCAGCGGGTCGTCTTCGATCCGGTCGCGCGAGCGAATCCAGAACGGCGGCAACGCGAACCCCGTGTCGTCGGCGGAGATGGTGCGGATGTCGAACGGGTCGAGGAACTCTAGGTCCACGATCTTCGGTTGGGCGTCGGCGAAGGCCAGTGACGCCGGCGCGACGGGCTGCTCGTCGGCCCCCGGTTCGGCGACGTGGAACGAGGCGATCATCTCGAGGATCACCGCACCCGCCTGGACGGCGGTGACCCGGCGGGTGTCGAAGGACCGTCCGTCCCGGGTGCGCTCGACGCGGAATTCGAGGGGCTCGCGGTAGCGGCCGCCGCGCACGAAGTACACGTGGAGGGACTGCGGCAGTTTCTCAGGCGAAACGGTGGCGCCGGCAGCGGCGAGCGCTTGCGCGGCGATCATCCCGCCGAACAACGTCGGGTTCGGTCCATCGGGCGGCGCTGCCACGGTGAAGACGTCACCCTCGCGGTGATCGAAGGTCAGCAGTTCGGCGATCCAGCTTTTCTCGACACGTGTCATCAACGGTGAACGCTATCGTGAGGTGCCGAAATCGCAGGGAATGGGTACCAGGTCCGGCAGTGCAGCGACGGGTTGGAGCGGGATGGCGAGCGTGGCAGGGGTGGGACAGTGAAGCGGCTCAACGGTGTGGACGCCATGATGCTGTACAGCGAGACACCCGAGATCCACATGCACACCCTCAAGATCGGGGTGCTCGATGTGTCCCAGATACCTGGTTACGATTTCGACCTCTTCCGGAAGCTGGCGCTGCCCCGGCTGCACGCGCTGGCGCCGCTGCGATGCCAGCTCGTCGACATCCCTTTCAAGTTGCACCATCCGATGTGGGTGCAGAACGCGGAGATCGACGTGGATTACCACATCCGCCGGGCCCGCGTCCGCGCCCCGGGTGGGCGCCGTGAACTCGACGAGTTGATCGGTGAGATCGCGAGTACGCCGTTGGACCGCTCGCGGCCGCTGTGGGAGATGTACGTCGCAGAAGGGTTGCCGGACAACAAGATCGCGGTGATCCACAAGGTGCACCACGTGCTCGCCGACGGGATGGCCTCGGCGAACCAGATGGCGATGGTCATCGGGGCCGAGGAGCCCGATGTCCGGGGCGCGCTGGCCGAGGCGCCCCCGGACTCGACCGCTGCGCTCAACTTGCTGCGCGCCGCGGGGCGTGACCATGCCCGCGGGCTGCGCAGGCTGCCCATGCTGCTGCGCGAGACCGCCGCGGGTGTGGCACGCGTGCGGCGCAGCGCCCGCGAGCGCGGGCCCCACCCAGACCTCGCGCGCAACTTCGCCCCACCGCCCACGTTCATCAACCACGTCGTGTCGCCGGTGCGGCGCTTCGCCACCGCGCCGTTGTCCCTGGCCGACGTCAAGGACACCGCGCGCCACCTCGGCGTGACGCTCAACGACATCGTGCTGGCGACGGCAGCCGGAGCGTTGCGATCACTGCAGCTGCGCTACGACGGCGCCGCCGAGGCGCCGCTCATCGCGGGCGTACCGGTCAGTGTCGACACGTCGCCCACGCGCATCATGGGTAACGAATTCACCTACATCACACCGTCTTTGCCAGTTCACATCGCGGATCCGCTGGAGCGGGTGCGGCTGACGGCGACAGCCACGGCGATCGCCAAGGAGAACCACCGACTGCTCGGGCCGACCCTGTTGCCGTCCTGGCTGTCGTATCTGCCGCCGGCGACGACGCCGCACATCTTCCGACAGCAGGCCCGACGGCTGGAGTCGTCATTGGTGATGAATTTGACGATCTCGAACGTGCCCGGTCCGCGTGAACGCGGACTCGTGCAGGGCGCGACCGTGAGCGAGATCTATTCGGTGGGGCCGATCGTCGCGGGTAGCGGCATGAACATCACGGTGTGGAGCTACGTCGATCAGCTGTCCATCTCGGTGCTCACCGACGATCGCACCCTCGACGATCCGCACGAGGCGACCGACGCGCTCTTGGCCGCATTCGCCGAGATCCGCGCGGCGGCCGGGTTGTCGGAGACATTGACGCCGGTGGCCAGCGCGCTGCCGCTGGCGGTCTGACCGCCAGCGCATGTCCCTGGTCTAGCGGGTGTCCTTGTTCCGGTGCAGGTACCAGCTGCGCGCGACGTAGCCGAACAGCAGGAAAGCGCCGACGATCAGGAAGTAGTCCTCGACGTGACCCTGGTGGTTACCGTGGGTCATCAACAGCAGGAAGAGCCCGGCGAACACCCCACCGATCTGCTGGAGCCGGGGGTTCTCCTTCGACCAGCCCCACTCGGCGGACGGCACGTCCTCGACGTCGACACCTGTGTGTCGCTCCACCTCGGTGCTTGCCACGGCTGCTCCTCCGGTCTCGTGTGTTGGGGCCATTCTGACACAGCCCGTAGGCTGCCCGTCCATGGCAACCCAGCAGCCAGACGGGCCCTTCGTCGACCGGGTGGTGTTCATCACCGGCGCGGCCCGCGGGCAGGGCCGTGAGCACGCGGTCCGCTTCGCCGAGGCGGGCGCCGACATCATCGCCGTCGACCTGTGTGAGCAGCTAGACAGCGTGGCCTACCCGATGGCCACCCCGGAGGATCTCGCCGAGACCGTGGCGCTGGTCGAGAAGACGGGCCGCCGCATCGTCGCCGAGCATTGCGACGTCCGGGACCGGGACCTGATGGCCGCGGTCGTCGCACGTGGTGTCGACGAATTGGGCCGGCTGGACTTCGTGCTCGCCAACGCCGGGATCATGCCCGCACCGGGAGAGCAGGGTCGCGAGATCGGTGCGTACACCGACGCCGTCGACATCATGCTCAACGGCGTGTACTTCACCGTCGACGCTGCGCTGCCGGCGCTGCTGGCCAACCCCGACGGCGGTGCGATCGTGATCACCAGTTCGGCGGCCGGGCTCAAGGCCGTCAGCACCGACCTCGCCACCATGACCCACGGCGCAGCCGGCTACACCGCCGCCAAGCACGGCGTCGTCGGGTTGATGCGGCACTTCGCCACCTCGCTGGCCGCACGCAACATCCGGGTCAACTCCGTGCACCCCGGCGGTGTCGCGACGCCGATGGTCATCAACGAGGCGATGGCCGAATTCGTCACGGAGAACCCGTCTTTCGGGGAGTCTCAGATGCCGCTGATGACGCTGCCGATGATGGAGTCAGCCAGCGTGACCGACGCGATCATGTTCCTGTGCGGCCCGTCCGGGCGCTACATCACCGGCGTCGCGCTGCCGATCGACGCCGGGCTGCAACTGCGCTGAGCGGTTGCTCACCCGAGGCTGCTGTAGCGACGCAGCGCCTCCTGGCGTTCCTGGCCGTGGTCGACGATCGGCTCCGGATAGTCGTCGGGCCGGTTGGCGTCGAGTTTGTGGACGTTGTCGACGTCGGCCAATTCGGGCACCCAGCGGCGGATGTAGTCCCCATCCGGGTCGAACTTGGAGCCCTGCGTGGTCGGGTTGAACACGCGGAAGTACGGCGCCGCGTCGGTGCCGCAGCCCGCCGCCCACTGCCATCCGTGCTGGTTGTTCGCCATATCGCCATCGACCAGCTGCTCGAGGAACCACCGTGCGCCCCACTGCCAGGGCAGATGGAGA
Organism: Mycobacterium kyogaense; assembly: GCF_003254575.1. Classification (GTDB taxonomy): domain Bacteria; phylum Actinomycetota; class Actinomycetes; order Mycobacteriales; family Mycobacteriaceae; genus Mycobacterium; species Mycobacterium kyogaense. The sequence goes on from NZ_QJUA01000021.1 coordinate 29,916, forward strand.
TCCTTGACCAGGAATGACGCCACGATCATCCGCACCCGGTTGTGCATGAACCCGCTCTCGGCGAGTTGACGCATGCCGGCGTCGACGATCGGGAAACCCGTCCGCCCCGCCTTCCACGCCTCGAACGCGGCCTCCGCCTCTTTGCCCTCGTCCACCTCGATCGCGTCGAACGCGGAGTTGAAGTTCCACCAGACGCTGCGCGGCCATTCCCACACCACCGAGGCATAGAAGTCGCGGAAAGCGAGCTCCCGCAGATACGCCGTGGCGCCCTTGCCGCGGCCCAGGTCGGCGGCCATCGTGCGCGGGTGGATGGTGCCGAACTTCAGGTGGGCCGACATTCTGCTGGTGGCCGCCAGATCCGGACGGTTGCGATCGTCGTCGTACCCGGACACCCCGTCGGCGAGGAACTCTTTCCATTGGTCACTCGCGGCCTTCTCGCCGGCCGGCAGGTCGATCTCCGCTCCGTTCTTGGGACCCGTCGGGATCTGCACGGTCTTCGCGCCCTTGACGTCGCCGGGATCGATCCAGCTCGCGCTCTTCGCGCTGGAGTCCGCCGGCTTGCGCCAGCCGTGCTTCTGCCAGGCCGTGAAGAACGGCGTGAACACCTTGTAAGGACTGCCGTCGCCCTTGGTGACGCGGCCGGGTGACACCAGATACGGCGACCCGGTGGCGACGAGCTCGATGTCGCCGAGCGCGTCGCGCACTTTCTCGTCGCGCGCCCGGCCGAACGGGGTGAAGTCGTCGGAGACGTGCACCGCGGTCGCGCCGACGGCCTTGGCCAACTGGGGGATTCGCGCGTGCGGTGCCCCGCGGGTGACCAGGAGCCTGCCGTCGAGACTCTGCTGCAGGTCCCGCAGCGCGTCGTAGAGATAGCGGAGCCGGCGCGGGCCCGCGGACTTCTCGAGACGGGGATCGAGGACGTAGCAAGCGAGCACGTCGCCATCGTCGTCGGCGGCGGCGAGCAGGGCGGGCAAGTCGGCGAGCCGCAGGTCGCGGCGGAACCACAGGACGGCGGGCATGGTCTAGATGCTGCCCTGTGCGGCTGCACCGGAAACGGAAACGACGTTGACGGATCGGTGACGCGAACGGGCCCCCGCCACAGCGGCGGGGGCCCGGACGCGATCAGGTCATGCCGGCGGCATCAGAACCGTATCGATCAGGTACACGGTCGCGTTGGCGGTCTTGACCCCGCCACACACCACCGATGCGTTGTTGACCATCAGATGGTCAGGCGTACCCGTCACGGTCAGGTCGGCGCCCTGAACCGTCTTGTGGGTCCCCGCCACCTGCGCGGGATCCGCCTGGCCCGGCACCACGTGGTACGTGAGGATGCTGGTCAGCAGCGGCGCGTCGGTCTTCAGCTTCTCGAGCGTCGCCGGGTCGACCTTGGCGAAGGCCTCGTCGGTCGGTGCGAACACGGTGAACTCACCGCCGTTGAGCGTGTCGACAAGGTTCACCTGCGGGTTGAGCTTGCCCGACACAGCTGCGGTGAGTGTCGTGAGCATCGGGTTGCTCGCCGCCGCTTCGGCGACGGGCGCCATCGACATGCCCTGAACCGAACCCGGGCCGACGGGATTCTGCTCGGCGTAGGCAGCGCAGCCGGGACCGGCCGGCTGGGCGGCCGCCGACGGGGCGGTACCCAGGATCAGGGCGGCAGCAGCAGCCGCGGTGAGGCCCAGCGTTGCTGCGTGTCGTGCTGTGGTCATGACGGTGTACTCCTGTTCTGTTCTGTCGATCCGACGGGTCAGGCAGCCGGGGGCATCAGGACGGTGTCGATCATGTAGACGGTCGCGTTGGCGGTCTTCACCCCGCCGCAGACCAGTCCGGCGTCGTTGACCTTGAGGTCGTTGCCGGCGCCTGTCACGTTGAGGTTCGCGCCCTGCACGGTCTTGTGCTCGCCGGCGACCGCATCAGGCGCGGCCTGGCCGGGCACCACGTGGTAGGTCAGGATGCTGGTCAGCAGGTTGGAATCGGTCTTCAGCTTCTCGATGGTCGCGGGATCGATCTTCGCGAACGCGTCATCGGTGGGCGCGAAGACCGTGAACTCCGAGCCGTTCAGGGTGTCGACGAGGTTCACGTTCGGGTTGAGCTGCCCGGACAGCGCCTGGGTCAGCGTCTTGAGCATCGGGTTGTTCGACGCGGCGACGGTGACCGGATCGGCCGACATACCGGCCACCGAACCCGGGCCCGAGGGCACCTGCTCGGCGTAGGCGGCGCAGCCCGACCCGATGAGGTTGGCGGCCGGATCGGCAGCGGCGCTCGTCGGCGAGGTCGAGCTGCCGGTCGCGGATTCGACGGCCGACGAGGCGGCGCTGGTTGCCGACGACGCGGTGCTGGCGGCTTCCTCACTGGAGCACGCTGCTGCTCCGAAGATGGCCACGGCGGCCAGGCTCGCGGCGGTGACGGTCTTGCGCTTGACGGTGATCATCACTTGTTCCCTTCGGTTGGGCGGGCGTCGGTGCCCGTCCTTGACTGACGGGGGTTATTCACCGCTGTTCGCTTTTCGGATCGGTCGGGGCGCCTCCCGTCACACTTGCGTCACAGACAGTCAGTTCACAGAATCGGGACCGTCGGGGTCGAACCGAAACACCGCGAGCCGACCGGCGAGAGCGGCGAACTCCTCGGGCGAGCCCACGTCGACCAGGCCAGATCGTCGCGAGAATGCCACTCCGACAGGAACTTTCATAGCGAAGGCTCGCAACACCGGCCTCGACTGCTCGGCGTCGAGTTCCACGATGCGCACCTGTCTCGAGCGGCGGCCGTGGCGAAGCGTGCCGGTTCCCGCCGCTCTCGCGTTCGCTGCCCAGTCACTGCTGGGGTAGTCGGCGACGACGCAGAGGTGGCCGTCATGACGGAACGGTGTCATCGGTGTGCTGCGGGGCCGACCGGTGCGTCGTCCGGGGATGGTGAGCACCATGGCGGGGCCAGGGCGCAGGCCCACCCGTACAGCCATAATGAGTACTCGGTTCATCGGCTTGAGCCAGCGGGGCGGTCGAGGATCGGCACTCACCGGGACCCCAACCCTGCGGCGCGTACGGCTGCGGCGAACGTCGTCGCGGCGCAGCCGGTGATGCGCTGCACCTCGTCAGTGACAGTCGCCGTCGTGCCGACCGCGTCGGCCAGCATCGCAAGGTAGGCGTCGGCGAACTCGACGGCGAATCCCCGGTCGACGAACCGTTGTCGGACCGCGGATGCCTCGATCTCGCGGTACTGCACTCGTCGTCCCGTGACGTCGGCGATGACCGACACCATCTCGGTGTTCGTGAGCGCCTGCGGACCGGTCAAGAGGATCTTGTGACCCACCAGGTCGTCGTTCAGCAGCGCGCGCACGGCGACGGCGGCGATGTCGGTCTCGACGATCGGCGCCAGCGACGCGTCCGCGAACGGTCCGGCGACGACACCGGATTCCAGCTGAGGTGTCCACATCGCGAGGAAATTCGTGACGAAGACGCTCGGCCGCAGGCTCACCCACTCCAGTCCAGAGTCGACAGCCGCTTGTTCCGCCTCGCGGTTGCGGTCACCGCGAAATCGAGACGGCTGGCGCGTGTCGTCGTCGTCGACGTTGATCGCCGACAGTGCTACCAGCCGGCGTACGTCGGCGGCTCGCGCAGCGGACACCACCTCGTCCAGCTGGGGGCCCAGCGCGCGGGAGTTGAGGAACACTGCGTCGGCCCCGGCGATGCCGGCGTACACGTCCCTCACCGCCTCGACCCCGGGAGGGAACGGCGGGGTCGGGTTGCGGGTGACCGCACGGACCCGAACGTCATGGGTGGAGAGCAGATCGACGAGAGGCCGACCGACGTTGCCGGTGGCGCCTGTGACGAGAATGGTTGTCATGTCTTCACGACGGGGCAGGACCCGAGAATGTGACGGCGTGCGGCCGGGAAGGTGGGTAACAATCCGGGCGGGCGCACCGTCCTAGAGCTATGACCGACGACTTCACGGCCGACTTCACCACGCAGTGGCGCGCGCATCGTGCCTACCTCGTCAATGTCTGCTACCAGATGCTCGGCGACCTTGGGGACGCCGAGGACGTCGTGCAGGAGTCCTTTGCGCGGTTGTCGCGTACGCGCGACGTCGAGGACGCGCGCGGTTGGCTGACCGTGGTCGCCGGCCGACTCTGCCTCGATGTGCTGCGGTCCGCGCGGGTGCGTCGTGAGGAGGTGGCCACCGACGGGTTCGACGACCGCCTCTCCGGTGAGTCGGATCCCGCCGACCGGGTCACTCTCGACGACGAGGTCAGCGGAGCCCTGTGGGAGGTGCTCAGCCGCCTGACTCCCGGCGAGCGGGTGGTGTTCGTCCTGCACGACGTGTTCGGCACGCCCTTCGACCAGATCGCCGAGACAGTGGGCCGGCCCGCAGGTACCTGCCGTCAACTCGCGCGAAGGGCCCGGCTGAAGTTCGCCGGCGCCCCGTCTCGACTCGCCCAGATTGACCAGTCTGCGCATCGGAAGCTGACCCAGACGTTCATGGATGCCTGCGCGCACGGCGACCTCGCCGCCCTGTCCGCGCTGCTCGACCCGTCGGTGTGGGGTGTCGGCAGGATCATCGGTCCCCAAGCGCCGCCGCCCCAGATCAACCACGGCCCCGACCAGGTGTCGGTCAATCTGTTGCGCTATCTAGGTCCCGATACGACGCTCGTCGCCGCCACCGCGAGCCCCCGTGTCGTCATTGCGTCACGGCGTCGCCGAGTGTTCGCGGTGATTCACCTCACCGTACGCGCCGGCCTGATCTGCACGGTCGAGGCGAGCGTCGACGCAATCGCGGCTTTTCCTGATCCACCCACCGGCACGGCACAATGAACCCGTGACGCGACGCGTTCTGATCCTCGGCAGCACCGGATCGATCGGCACCCAGGCCCTCGACGTGATCGCCGCCAACCCCGATCAGTTCGAGGTCGTCGGGCTGGCTGCCGGCGGCGGCAACGTCGACCTGCTCGCCGAGCAGCGGGCGCGCACGGGCGTCACCAACATCGCCGTCGCCGACCCCGCTGCGGCCGAGAAGCTCGGTGATGTCACCCACAGCGGGCCGGACGCGGTGACCCGCCTGGTGCGCGAGACCGAGGCCGACGTCGTGCTCAACGCGCTCGTCGGCGCCCTGGGATTGCAGCCGACGTTGGCGGCCCTGGACACCGGCGCCCGATTGGCGCTGGCCAACAAGGAATCACTGGTCGCCGGAGGGCCGCTCGTCGTCAAGGCCGCCGCTCCCGGGCAGATCGTGCCCGTCGACTCCGAGCATTCGGCGCTGGCGCAGTGCCTGCGCGGGGGCACCCCCGACGAAGTGGCGGCGCTGGTGCTCACGGCATCGGGCGGCCCGTTCCGCGGCTGGTCCGCCGATCAGCTCGAGGCGGTCACCCCGGAGCAGGCGGGGGCACACCCGACCTGGTCGATGGGTCCGATGAACACGCTGAACTCGGCATCGCTGGTGAACAAGGGCCTCGAGCTCATCGAGACCCACCTGCTGTTCGGCGTCGCCTACGACCGCATCCAGGTGGTCGTCCACCCGCAGTCGATCGTGCACTCGATGGTCACGTTCACCGACGGCTCGACGCTGGCCCAGGCCAGCCCGCCGGACATGAAGCTGCCGATCGCCCTGGCGCTGGGCTGGCCGTCCCGGGTGGCCGGCGCCGCCGCTGCCTGCGACTTCACCACGGCGTCGACCTGGGAGTTCGAGCCGCTCGATGACGAGGTGTTCCCCGCGGTGGCCCTGGCCCGTGAGGCCGGCCGGCGGGGCGGCTGTCTGACCGCGGTCTACAACGCCGCCAACGAAGAGTCGGCTGCGGCGTTCCTCGACGGCACGATCAGCTTCCCCTCGATCGTGCGCACCATCGATCACGTGCTGCGCGCTGCCGACCAGTGGGCCGCCGAACCAGCTACCGTGGACGATGTGCTCGACGCGCAGGACTGGGCGCGGATGCGCGCCCGTCGCGCCATCGAGCACGATTTCGCAGGTACCAGCTAGGAGTAGGCGCAGACAGGGATGTTCAGACGATGATGTTCGCGGTCGGCATCGTGCTCTTCGCACTGGCCATCCTGCTCTCGGTGGCTCTGCACGAATGCGGACACATGTGGGTCGCACGTGCCACGGGCATGAAGGTGCGCCGGTACTTCGTCGGCTTCGGCCCGACGCTGTGGTCCACCCGACGACCCAACCGGCTCGGCTCGACCGAGTACGGCGTCAAGGCCGTCCCGCTGGGGGGCTTCTGCGACATCGCAGGCATGACTTCGGTCGAGGAGCTTGACCCCGAGGACCGCCCGTACGCGATGTACCGGCAGAAGACGTGGAAGCGAGTCGCGGTACTCGCGGCCGGCCCGGGGATGAACTTCGTGATCGGCTTGGTGCTCATCTACGCGATCGCCGTCATCTGGGGACTGCCAAACCTGCACCAGCCCACCAACGCGATGGTGGGGCAGACGTCGTGCGTCAAAGACGAAGTGACGCAAGGCAACCTGGGGGAGTGCGTGGCGGCCAGCCCCGCCGCGGCCGCAGGCATCCAGGCCGGAGACGTCATCGTCGCAGTCGGGGGCACCCCGGTGGCCAACTTCGACGAGATGTCCACTGCCGTACGCAAACTCAACGGTCCGACCGAGCTCACCATCCAGCGTGACGAGAACGGGCAGACCCGCGAGTTCGTCACGACGGTCAACGTCACCCCAAGCCAGCGCTACATCAAGGGCGGTGCACAGGACGGGGCCGAGCCGACACCCACGCAGGTCGGCACGATCGGCGTGGCCGCAGCCAGTTTCGGTCCCACCCAGTACAACCCGCTCTCCGCGGTCCCGGCGACCTTCGCCTTCACCGGCGATCTGGCCGTCGAACTGGGCAAGTCACTGGCCAAGATCCCGACCAAGGTCGGGGCACTGGTCCAGTCGATCGGCGGCGGCGAACGTGACCCGGAGACCCCGATCAGTGTGGTGGGCGCCAGCATCATCGGCGGTGACACCGTCGAGGCCGGGCTATGGGTGGCGTTCTGGTTCTTCCTCGCTCAGCTGAACTTCGTGCTCGGCGCGGTGAACCTGGTGCCGCTGCTGCCGTTCGACGGCGGCCACATCGCTATCGCGCTGTACGAGAAGATGCGCAATCTGTTCCGGACGGCGCGCGGCAAAGTGGCCGCCGCGCCGGTGAACTACCTCAAGCTGATGCCGGCCACCTACGTGGTGCTGGTGTTGGTGGTCGGCTACATGCTGCTGACCGTGACCGCCGACCTGGTCAACCCGATCAGGTTGTTCCAATAGGAAAGCTCTGATGACCTCTATCGGTTTGGGAATGCCGGCCGCGCCGGCGCCGGTTCTGGCTCCGCGCCGCACGACCCGTCAGCTCAAGGTCGGCGACGTCGGCGTGGGCAGCGACTCGCCGATCTCGGTGCAGTCGATGTGCACCACCAAGACCCACGACATCAACGCCACGCTTCAGCAGATCGCTGAGCTGACCGCGTCCGGATGCGACATCGTCCGCGTCGCCTGTCCCCGTCAGGAGGACGCCGACGCGCTGCCGATCATCGCCAAGAAGGCCAACATCCCGGTGATCGCGGACATCCACTTCCAGCCGAAGTACATCTTCGCCGCGATCGACGCCGGATGCGCCGCGGTCCGGGTGAACCCCGGCAACATCAAGGAGTTCGACGGCCGGGTCAAGGAGGTCGCCAAGGCGGCCGGCGCCGCCGGCATCCCGATCCGGATCGGCGTCAACGCGGGTTCGCTGGACAAGCGGATGCTGGAGAAGTACGGCAAGGCCACCCCGGAGGCGCTGGTCGAATCCGCGCTATGGGAAGCCTCGCTGTTCGAGGAGCACGGCTTCGGCGACATCAAGATCAGCGTCAAGCACAACGATCCGGTGATCATGGTGGAGGCGTACGAGCAGCTGGCCGCCCAGTGCGACTATCCGCTGCACCTCGGCGTCACCGAGGCGGGCCCCGCCTTCCAGGGCACGATCAAGTCGGCCGTGGCTTTCGGCGCACTGCTGTCGCGCGGCATCGGCGACACCATCCGGGTGTCCCTGTCCGCGCCGCCGGCCGAAGAGGTCAAGGTCGGCACGCAGATCCTGGAGTCGTTGAACCTGCGGCCCCGCGGTCTGGAGATCGTGTCGTGCCCGTCGTGCGGGCGCGCACAGGTCGACGTCTACACGCTGGCGAACGAGGTGACCGCGGGCCTGGAGGGCATGGATGTGCCGCTGCGGGTCGCGGTGATGGGGTGTGTGGTCAACGGGCCGGGCGAGGCGCGCGAGGCCGACCTGGGTGTGGCATCCGGCAACGGCAAGGGCCAGATCTTCGTCAAGGGTGAGGTGATCAAGACCGTGCCCGAGGCGCAGATCGTCGAGACACTGATCGAGGAAGCCATGCGGTTGGCGTCGGAGATGGGGGACACGGCCCAAGGATCCGAGGATGCCAGCGGTTCGCCGATTGTGACCGTAAGCTGAGCGCACGGTCCTGTTAGGGCTGCACAAGGGTCGTCGCAGAAAGAGTCCAGATGTCGGCTCCTCCGCTTTTTCGCCTCGTTGACGAGCGAAGGGTGTCGGTGGTGCGCGACATCCGTGACATGACCGCCGTTAGACAGGTCCTCGACGACGATCCGGTCGCCTCCTGCATGGTGGCGTCGCGGGTCGCCGAGCACGGCATCGAACCGTCGGCCATCGGTGGCGAGCTGTGGACGCGCCGGCGGGCCAGCGAATCCCTCTGCTACGCCGGAGCCAACCTGATCCCGCTGCGCGGAGCTGCGGGTGATCTGAATGCGTTCGCGGACAAGGCGATGAGCACCTCACGGCGGTGCTCGTCACTGGTCGGGCGCGCAGAGCTGGTGCTGCCGATGTGGCAGCGGCTCGAGCCGGTCTGGGGTCCGGCCCGTGACGTTCGCGCTCACCAGCCGTTGATGGCGCTGGGCACCGCACCCTCGTGCGCGGTGGATCCGGCCGTCCGGCAGGTGCGGATGGACGAGCTCGACGCGTACCTGGTCGCCGCGATCGACATGTTCATCGGCGAGGTCGGCATCGATCCGCGCATCGGTGACGGCGGCCGCGGGTATCGCCGCCGGGTCGCCGGACTGATCGCCGCCGGGCGGGCGTGGGCCCGCTTCGACCGCGGACAGGTGGTGTACAAAGCCGAGGTGGGTTCTCAGTCACCGGCCGTCGGCCAGATACAGGGCGTGTGGGTGCACCCGGACCTGCGCGGCCGCGGCATCGGCACCGGGGGTACGGCGACCGTCGCTGCCGCCGTCGTGGCGAGCGGGCGTATCGCCAGCCTGTACGTGAACAGCTTCAACACGGTCGCGCGCGCCACCTACGCGCGCATCGGCTTCACCGAGGTCGCCTCCTTCGCCACGGTGTTGCTGGACTGATGGCCGATCAGGACACGGCGCGGCGCACGATCGTCGCTGACGCAATGGTGCGCGCGTTGGAGCGCCGCCACGACGTGCTCGACGCGGTGGTGGCCTCCGAGGACTACGACGCCGCGATCGAAGCGCTGTCCGATCTGCTCGACACCACCGCCGAGGCGGCCGAGGCGGTGCTGCGGTTGTCGTTCGATCGGCTGACCCGGGTGTCGCGGCGCCGCATCGCCGCGGAGTTGGACAGTCTGACCAGTCAGCAGTCGGTGCGTGCACCGGCCGAGCAGACGCCGGGCTCGGCGCGCCGGCTGCGGCTGCGGCCGTTCTGCGCGGATCTCGATCAGGACATCTTCGCCGCCAGGACCGACGACGTCCGCGCAGCCGGGGACGGCACCGACGCGCCTCCGCGCGATCTGGCCGACGAGATCCGCGACGCGGTGCGCAGGGTCGCGGCCGAGGAGGCGGCGTGGCTGGTCGCCGAGGTCGGCAGTACCAGATCGGGCACCGTCAAGGTCGGCATGGTGTTCGGCGAGTTGTCCGGCGGCGAGGTCGACGTGCGGATCTGGATTCATCCCGACCACCGCAAGCAGGGGTACGGCACCGCGGCGCTGCGGACGTCGCGCTCGGAGATGGCGGCCTACTTCCCGGCCGCGCCCCTCGTGGTGCGGGCCCCGGCCGCCGGCGCCTGACCTCGCCCTCGTCGAGACGGACGAAATGGTCGATTTCTCTCGCGCTTTTGCGCCCACACGTCGGTTTGGGCGGTTGTGACGCGGTGCGCCTGCGGCGATATCGGATCGTTACTTCATAACATCAGTCCCAATGGTCACAAGAGTCTCTTCCGCATCACGGGCTGGCTCCCGGCTCGCACGACTGACGGCCGTCGTCGGCGTCGTCGTCCTGGTTCTGACGCTCGGTGCGTGCACCCCGCGGCCCGACGGACCCGAACCCACCGCAGAAGCGTTCTTCGCCGCGCTCGCCACCGGCGACACCAGCGCCGCTGCCGCGCTGGCCGACCGGCCCGACGCGGCCCGCGAGGCGCTTAACGAGGCGTGGGCGGGCCTGCAGGCCAAAGCCCTCGACGCGCAGATCCTCAGCGCCAAATACGCCGAGGACACCGGCAGCATCGCCTACCGCTACACCTGGCACCTGCCCAAGGACCGGAGCTGGACCTACGACGGCCAGCTCAACATGATCCGTGAAGAGGGCCGCTGGCAGGTGCGGTGGACCGCCACCGGGCTGCATCCGCGCCTCGGCGAGAACCAGACGCTGGCCCTGCGCGCGGACGCGCCGCCGCGGGCCTCGGTCAACGAACGCAGCGGCACCACGGTGCTGGTCCCGGGCTACCGCTACGGGTTCGCTCTCGACGCCAAGGCGGCGGGCGAGCAGCTGATGCCGACGGCGCGTGCGGTCGCCGACGCGCTGCGTCCTTTCGACAACACCCTCGATCCCCAGCGGCTCGCCGAGCAGGCCAGCTCGACGGCCGGACCACTGAACCTGGTGACGCTGCGTCAGGCGGACCGCGACGCCGTCGCCGGGGCGATCGGGGCCCTGCCCGGAGTCGTGATCACTCCGCAGCCCGAGATGGTGCCCACCGACGACCATTTCGCGCCCGCCCTGATCGACGAAGTGAAGAAGACGGTCTCCGACGAACTCGACGGAGCGCCGGGCTGGCGAGTGGTCACGGTCAACCAGAACGGCGTGGACGTCGACGTCCTCAACGAGGTGCCGGGTACACCCGCTCCGTCGATCAACATCAGCCTGGACCGGGCCGTGCAGAACGCGGCGCAGAACGCGGTGGACTTCACCGGCAAGCAGGCCATGATCGTGGTCATCAAGCCGTCGACGGGCGAGATCCTCGCCGTCGCCCAGAACGGCGCCGCCGACCGCGAGGGCCCGCTCGCGACGATGGGTCTCTACCCGCCGGGGTCGACGTTCAAGATCGTCACCGCGGGCGCGGCGATCGAGCGGGACATGGCCACCCCCAACACGCTGCTCGGGTGCCCCGGTCACCTCGACATCGGGCACCGCACCGTCCCCAACTACGGCGGCTTCGACCTGGGCACCGTCCCGATGTCGCGGGCGTTCGCGAGCTCCTGCAACACCACGTTCGCCGAACTGGCCAGCCGTATGCCGCCGCGCGGGCTCACCCAGGCCGCCTCGCAGTACGGCATCGGCCCGGATTACAAGATCGCCGGGCTGTCCACCGTCAGCGGCTCCGTGCCCCCCACGGTCAATCTCACCGAGCGCACCGAGGACGGCTTCGGCCAGGGCAAGGTGCTGGTCAGCCCGTTCGGCATGGCGCTGGCGGCCGCGACAGTGGCGGCCGGGCACACGCCGGTGCCGCGGCTGATCGCCGGCCGCGAGACCGAGATCAGCGGCGACCGCCAGCAGATCCCCGCGGGCGTTGTCGACAACCTGCGGCCGATGATGCGGCTCGTCGTCACCAACGGCACCGCGAAGGACCTGCAGGGCGCGGGCGACGTCCGCGGCAAGACCGGCGAGGCCGAGTTCGCGGGCGGCTCGCACTCCTGGTTCACCGGCTATCGGGGCGACATGGCGTTCTCGGCGCTGATCGTCGGCGGTGGGAGTTCGGAGTACGCGGTGCGCATGCTCAAGGGCATGCTCGACTCGTTGCCGCCCGACTACCAGGCCTGACGGCAGCGCCGCAGACGTGGCCCGGCGGTACGGTGGATCCGTCATGACCGATATCGAGATGCGGATCTCCGACGCCGACCGCAACGGCACCCTGCGCCGACTGCACAACGCTGTCGCGCTCGGCCTGCTCGACATCGACGAGTTCGAAGAGCGCTCGGCGATGGTGTCGCGGGCCCGGTTGCCGTCCGACCTCGACGCCCTCGTCGGTGATCTGCCCGGCCCGGGGGCGATCGTGGCCTCGGCTGCCGACCGCGTGGAGCTGCGCGGGGTGTTCGGCTCGCTGAGGCGGCAGGGCGAGTGGGTCGTGCCGACCCGGCTGGCGCTGTACCGGCGGATGGGCTCGGTGGAGCTCGACCTCACCAGAGCGCGGTTCGCCGGACCGATCGTCATCATCGAGCTCGACATGAAGTTCGGCGGTCTCGATCTGCGACTGCCCGATGGCGCCAGCGCCTCCATCGACGACGTGGAGGTCAACGTCGGCAGCGCCACCGACCACCGCAAAGAAGCTCCCGCGGAGGGCAATCCGCATGTGGTGCTGACCGGCAAGGTGGTGTGCGGTTCGGTCGACATCCGCGGGCCGCAGAAGTCCTGGCGGGTCGGCCTGCCCCGGCGCGGCCACTGATCAGCAGACGTGCGGGGATCTCCCGGCGTCTAGCATTGATGCATGTCTGTTCGGACCGCCCTGCGTCCCGGTACCGTGTCGCCGACACTTCCGGTGCCCGCCTCTGTGCCCCGTCCCGAGTACGTGTGGAAGCCGACGGCGAAAGAGGGCACCGAACCGTGGGTGCAGACGCCCGAGGTGATCGAGAAGATGCGGGTGGCCGGCCGGATCGCCGCCGGTGCGCTGGCGGCCGCCGGTGAGGCCGTCGCGCCGGGGGTGACCACCGATCAGCTGGACCGGGTCGCCCACGAGTACATGATCGACCACGGCGCCTATCCCTCGACGCTGGGTTACAAGGGCTATCCGAAGTCGTGCTGCACGTCGCTCAACGAGGTCATCTGCCACGGCATCCCGGATTCGACGGTGATCGAGGACGGCGACATCGTCAACATCGACGTGACCGCCTACATCGACGGGGTGCACGGCGACACGAATGCGACGTTCCTGGCCGGTGACGTCTCCGAGGAGCACCGCCTGCTGGTCGAGCGCACGCACGAGGCGACCATGCGCGCGATCAAGGCCGTCAAACCCGGTCGCGCCCTGTCGGTGGTCGGGCGGGTCATCGAGGCCTACGCAAATCGGTTCGGCTACAACGTCGTTCGAGATTTCACCGGGCACGGCATCGGCACCACCTTCCACAACGGCCTCGTGGTGCTGCATTACGACCAACCGTCGGTGCAGACCGTGATCGAGCCAGGTATGACGTTCACCATCGAACCGATGATCAACCTGGGCAGCCTGGACTACGAGATCTGGGACGACGACTGGACCGTGGCGACCACGGACAAGAAGTGGACCGCGCAGTTCGAGCACACCCTGGTGGTCACCGAGTCCGGCGCAGAGATCCTCACGCAACTCTGAGGCGTCGGTAGCCTGTTGCCATGATCAGGAGCGCCGCCCTCGCGATCGTCGCGGTGCTGGTCGGTGGGTGTGCGCCGACGGTGTCCGGAACGGCGACGTGGCCGGGCGCGCGGCTGGACCGGGCTCTGCTCACGGCGGCTGACTTCCCGCCCGGCGTGCACTACGAGCGGGTCGAGAAGGAGCCGGGCACCGCGGACGGCGCAGGCGGTCCGCCACCGATGTTGTCCAAGCCGGAGGGGTGCACCGATGGTCTGACCAAAGACATCGCCGCCACCGCCCAGCGTGGACCCGGGAGCGCCGCCGAATACGTGGCGGCCTACAACGGAGCGCGCATGGTCATCACGGTGCTGACGTGGCGGCTGGATCTGGGCCGGCTGGCCGCCACCGCCGAGCGCTGCGCCACGTTCGAGACGTTCTTCGCTCCCAGCGATCCCGGTATTCCGATGACCACCACCCGGCTGCAGACCGACCGTGCCGACGCGCTGGTCTACGAGCAGACGATGCATCTCTCCGGCGCCGACAGCACGGTCTACTTCTCCTTCGAGAACATCGGTGCCACAGCGGTTTTCGGCATCGCATTCCCGACCCGCGATCCGTCGATCCCGGTGGCGGGCACGCTGCCGCAGACCTTCCTGGACACGATCGCGCGCCAGGCGGAACGCGCGGCGGCGGCATGACGCATGCGTCAACCGCAGGCAAATCGGCCCGCCGAATCGGCTGTGGACGGTAGCGTGGCGCAATGCCCGCTCCCATGATCACCGTCGACGGCGTCGGGGTGCCCGTCGAGGTCGCCGGTCCCGAGAACGGTTCGGTCGTGGTGTTGCTCGGAGCCGCCCAGAAGGCGCCCGCCGCCTACGAAGCCGTCTGCCAGCGCCTGCACACCGCGTCGCTGCGCACGGTGGTCATCGGGCCCGATCCGCGGCTCACCGCGAAGTCGGTGATCGACATCCTCGACAAACTCGACGTGCGCTGGGCCCTGCTGGTGGGGGACCGCCTCGGCGGTGAGCTGGCCTGGGAGTTGGCGGCGACGCGGCTGGATCGTTTCATCGGGCTGGTCGTCATCGATCGTGGGCACCCGCGGGTGCCCGATCTGGCGGGCGCAGTGCGTGACGATTCCTGCCCGCCGGTCGAACTCAACACCACCGCGTTGGTGAGCACCCCTGCGGCGCGCGCGGTGGCGAAGGCGAGCCAGCGGTTCGTCTACGGCGAGTACCGGATCGTCGACCTGCTGGGCCGCCGCCAGGCCGCCGACTCGACGGCCCAGCTCGCGGCTGAGATCGTGATGCGCACCAGCACCTGGTGACGCGCGGTGCCTACCCACCGGCTGTCCTGGTCGGTGCGGGTCACCGCGCGGTGTAGCCCCCGTCCACGGCGATCGTGGTCCCTGTCACGTATTTGGCGTCGTCCGAGGCGAGGTAGGCCACGGCTGCCGCCACATCCTCCGGAGTTGCCAAGCGTCGCAACGGGATATCGGCCAACACCTCGGCCTCGGTGCTCTCGCCGCCTGGAATGCGGGCGAGCCATTCGTCGTAGAGGGGAGTGCGCGTCATCCCTGGCGCGACATCGTTGACGCGAATTCCGCGCGGTGCGAGTTCGATCGCCACCGAGCGCGTCAGTGCGTGAATCGCACCCTTGGACGCCGCATAGATGCCCATCGTCGGCACGCCCACCGTGGCCAGCCGCGAGGTCACGTTGACCATCGCCCCGCCGGCGCGCATGACGCGTGCCGCGCTCTGCATCATCGCGACGGTCGAGAAGGTGTTGATCTCGAACACCTGCCGGACAGAGTCCATGGAGCTGGTCGCGAAGTCGCCGGTGTGGTCGAGGCCCGCGTTGTTGACGAGCACGTCCAGCGCGCCGAAAGACTCGAGACACGCCCCGACGAGCCGGTCGGCGGTACCAGGATCGGTGAGATCAGCGGCAACGAATACTGTTCTCGCGCCCAGGGATTCGACGAGGTCGCGCCCGCGCCCGGGGTCGCGACCGGTGGCCAGGACCCGCGCGCCCTCGGCATGCAGTCGGTGCGCGATCGCCAGGCCGATGCCCGACGTCGCTCCGGTGACCACCGCGGCGCTGCCGTCGAAGCGGCCCGGCGCCTGCACGGCCGTCACGGAAGCTTCTTGGCGATCTCCTGCGCCCCCGCGATCACCTGGGCGCCGGCATGCTCGAGGCTCTCAGGGGTCAACCGATGCGTCAGGAAGCTGATGCTGAGCGCATAGCGGGACGCGCCGCCGTCGGAGGTCGGGATCGCCGCGGCCACGCACGTCAGTTCCTCGGCGGCCTCCTCCCGGTCGACCGCGAAGCCCAGCGTGCGGATCTCCTTGATCTCCGCGTCCATCTTCTTCATGGTCGTGATGGTGTGGGGCGTGAGCTCCGGAAGGCCTGCGGAGGCGACGATGTCGCGCCAGACACTGTCGGGCATGGTGGCCAGAAGCGCTTTTCCCAGCGCGGAGGCGTGCCAGGGATCGGACTGCCCGACATCGCTGACCTTCTTGACCGCGCGGCGACCCTCGACGACCTCGAGGATGACCACGCTGCGCTCTTTGTGCGCCGCGAAGTTCACGGTCTCGTTGAACTCGTGCATCAACCGCTCCATGGTCGGCAGGACCGCTTCGGAGGGCACCTGGCCGGAGAACGCGCGCTGGCCGAGTCGGAACACCTCCCAGCCGAGCCGGTACTGGGTCGCGTTGAAACGCTCGATGTAGCCCAGCGCCGCGAGGCTGTTCAGATACCGCAACACCGTGGCCTCGTTGAGCTCGGTTCGACGCGAAATCTCGGTCAGATTACCGACATTCGCGTCGGCGACCGCGCTGAGCACCCGGGCGGTGCGCTCGACGCCGATCAGGGTCGAGCTCTTCTCCGGACGTTCTTCGGTTTTCACCCAGTGAAGGTTACCAGCACACAGTGCTGGACCAGCCTGGTGGCGCGTCCTGTTGACGGAGCGGTTGGCCTGCGTTAGATTTCATTCAGCGCATAAGTACTTCACTGAGTGAAAATTGCGCAATCACTGATCCTGAAGGAGACGCAATGCCCACCGCAGCCGACATCCGCTCATCGAGGGTCGACGGGGCCGCCATCCTGGCGTCCCAAGGCCTTCTGTCGGCCGATGACTACTCGCTTGCCACGTCGACCAAGTCGTTCGACGACGGTGGGCAGTACCGCCTCGAAATCTCTGGCGTGGAACGTCTTTCGACGCTAGAGGTGATGCTGGACGAGGCCGCGAAGCAGGACGTCTTCATTCACCGCGTGATCGCCTTCGGCGGCGGCACCACGCTGCTCAACACCAGCGAACTCAGCGATGTGGCGGCGTTGGCCGCCGAGAACCACATCGAACTGATCGCCGTTCCCGGGCCGCGTACCGGGTGGGATCTCGGCCGCCAGGCGCTGAGCACCGAAGGGACGGCCGGTGGCCGCCGCGTCCGCGGTCTGGACAACGTGCGCTACTTGCTCGACGACTACCTGCGGATCTTCTCCACCGGCATCCGCGGCGTCCTGGTGTGGGACGAAGGAGTCCTCGACATCCTCAACAAGGCGCGCGACGCCGGGCACATCCCGGCGGATGCCAAGTTCAAGATCTCGGTCTACGCAGGACACGCCAACCCCGCCTCGATCCGGATTCTCGCCGATCTCGGTGCAGACAGCGTGAATCCGGTGGGAGACCTGAGCCGCCCGATGCTCGCCGCCATCCGCCGCGCGGTCGATGTGCCGCTGGACGTGTGGGCCGAGACGTTCGAATCGTTCGGCGGGATGAATCGGCTGTGGGAAGCCGGTGACATCGCCCGCGTCGCGGGTCCGGTCTACTTCAAGATCGAGCCGGGCGAATCCGAAGCCGTCATGTACAACGGCTGGGTGCGGCCGGAGTTCCATGAGGAGCTCATCCGCCACAAGGTGCGCCACGCCGCGATTCTCAACGAGCTCGCCCGCTCGAGCAGCCCCGACGTGGTCGTGTCCCCGCGGCCCCGTGCCGCCAGCCCCGCACTCGCCAACTGACATCGACGGCGACCAGTCACCATGAGATACCACGCCGCCGTGATCGGCTCCGGCAACATCGGAACCGATCTGATGCTCAAGTTGCGGAGATCGGCCGTGCTGGACATCACCGCGATGGTCGGCATCGACCCGGACAGTGACGGGCTCGCTCGCGCGGCCGACCTCGGTGTGGCGGTCACGGCAGATGGGGTGACCGGCCTACTGGCCATGCCCGCCTTCGACGACGTCGCCGTCGTCTTCGACGCAACCAGTGCAGCGGCCCACCGCCACAACGATGCTGCGCTGCGCGGCACGGGTCGCCTGATGGTGGACCTCACCCCGGCGGCCATCGGCCCCTTCGTGGTACCCGCGGTCAACATGGCTGAGCTGACCGGGCAGCGCAACCTCAACATGGTGACCTGTGGTGGGCAGGCGACCGTTCCGATCGTCGCCGCGCTGTCGTCGGTGACCAGGGTGCACTACGCAGAGATCGTGGCCTCGATCTCGTCGCGGTCGGCGGGCCCGGGCACTCGCGCCAACATCGACGAGTTCACGCAGACCACCGCGCGGGCGATAGAGACTGTCGGTGGCGCGGCACGCGGAAAGGCGATCATCATTCTCAACCCGGCGGAACCGCCGATGATCATGCGGGACACCGTCAGTGCCCTGGTGTCGGCGGGAGACCAGGCGGTGATCGCCGCTGCGGTGGCCGACATGGTCGGCGCGGTGGCTCAGTACGTTCCCGGCTACCGGCTGCGCCAGCAGGTCCGGTATTCGACTGTGCCGCAGGATGATCGGCGTCGGCGGCTGATCGGTACCACCGTGGCCGCCGACCTGGCGCAGGTGACCGTGTTCCTCGAGGTCGAGGGAGCCGGCGATTACCTGCCCTCCTACGCAGGCAATCTCGACATCATGACCGCCGCCGCGGTCCGGGTGGGCGAACGGGCAGTCACGGCCGGGCATCTCGCGCAGGCGGCGCTGTGAGCACCGGGGGCGCCACCGAGGTCTATGTCCAGGACGTGACGCTGCGTGACGGCATGCACGCCGTCGGACACTCGCTGAGCCTGTCCGACACCCGGGCGATCGCCCGCGCGCTGGATCAGGCTGGTGTGTCCGCCATCGAGATCGCGCACGGTGACGGCCTGGCCGGCGGCAGCCTCACCTACGGCGCCGGAGCGCACAGCGATGCGGAGTGGATCGCGGCGGCCGCCGACGTCATTCGTACCGCTCGGCTCACGACGCTGCTGATCCCCGGTATCGGCACCCTCGACGATCTGCGTGCCGCCATCGACGTCGGCATCACGTCGGTGCGGATCGCCACCCACTGCACCGAAGCCGACATCGCGCGCCAGCACATCTCCACCGCGCGCAGCCTGGGCCTCGACGTGGCGGGGTTCTTGATGATGGCGCACATGACCGATCCTGATCATCTTGCGGCGCAGGCCAAGATCATGGAGGAGGCCGGAGCGCTGTGCGTCTACGTCACCGACTCCGGTGGCCGACTCACCATGACCGAGATGCGTGACCGCGTTCGGGCTTACCGTGATGTGCTCGCGCCGACCACGACGATCGGGGTGCACGCTCATCACAACCTGGCGCTCGGTGTCGCCAATTCCGTTGTCGCGGTGGAGGAAGGGGTGCACCGCGTGGACGCGTCACTGGCCGGCCTGGGTGCCGGTGCGGGGAACTGCCCCCTCGAGGCGTTCGTGGCGGTCGCAGAGCTCAACGGGTGGACGCACGGCTGTGACCTGTTCGCGCTGATGGACGCCGCCGACGACCTGGTGCGACCGCTGCAGAAGCGGCCCGTGCGGGTGGACCGGGAAACCCTCACCCTCGGGTTCGCCGGGGTGTACTCGAGTTTTCTCCTGCATGCCGAGCGCGTCGCGGCCGAGGTCGGCATCGAGACGCGGGACCTGCTCGTCGAAGCCGGCCGCCGTTCGATGGTGGGCGGTCAAGAAGACCTGCTCATCGACCTCGCACTGGATCTGAGGGGGTGAACAGTGATCTACCGAAGCGTTCGACCGTTCTCGGTTCGGCGCCTGGACACGACGTGCCCTCTTCAGACATCGTGACTCACGAGAGACGGAACACCATGGAAAACCTCCCCACGCTTTCGCCACCCCCGCGGCGTCTCGGCATCCGCCGGCCCGCCACCTCGGCTGCCGCTCCTGCGGCGGGCAGTCGACGCCTCAACCACGGGCTGAAGAAGAACAGCCTCGGGGTTCCGAGCATCTTCTTCTACATCATCGCCGCCGCCTCGCCGCTGACTGTCGTCGTCGCGCTCTACCCGATCATCATCGGGGCAGGCAACGGCGTCGGTATGCCCGGTGCGTTCGTGATCGCGGCGGTCGTGCTCATGATCTTCGCTGTCGGATACGTGGCGATGAGCCGTCACGTCACCAATGCCGGGGCGTTCTATGCCTACGTCACGCTGGGTTTGGGCCGGATCACCGGGCTGGGCTCGGCGTCGCTGGCCATCTTCGCCTACAACGCCATCCAGGCCGGCCTGTACGGGGGTTTCGGATACTACGCGAGCGAGCTGCTCAATCCTCTTCTCGGCGTGACGATCCCATGGTGGGTGTACGCGTTCGTGGCACTGCTGGCGTGTCTCGGACTGGGGGTGCAAGGAGTGCACTCCGGCGCCAAGGTGCTCGGCGTGTTCATGACCCTCGAGGTCACGATGATCACCGTGCTGAGCGTGTTCAGCCTGTTCGGCGGCAACGAACCGGTCTCGCAGTTCTCCTTGGAGCCGTTCGCGCCCAGCGTCGTGTTCGGCGGCGCGCTCGGGGTGGCGTTGATGTTCGCCCACGCCTCGTTCATCGGCTTCGAGGGATCGGCCATCTACGGCGAGGAGGCGCGCGACCCCGCGCGCACGATTCCCCGGGCCACCTATCTGTCGATCGCGTTCATGGGCACCCTCTACGCGATCTCCGGCTGGCTCATCATGAATGCGCTGGGCCTGGACAAGGTGGTCTCGATCGCCACGGACACCGGTGGCAACTTCATCTTCGCGGCCAGCGACACCATCATCGGCCACAACATCTCGGTGCTGTTCCAGGTCCTCATCGTCACCGCGACGTTCGCGGCGATCGTGACCTTCCACAACAACGTCTCGCGATACCTGTTCTCGCTGGGCCGCCAGGGCCTGGTGTGGAAACCTCTGGGTTGGACGCTGCCGCGCCGTCAGACGCCGTGGGTCGCGTCGATCGTCCAGAGCGTCATGGTCGGCATCGTCATCATCGCGTTCGCCGTCGCCGGCCTCGACCCGTTCGCCACCCTGTTCACCTGGGCCACGGGTATCGGCACCATCGGGGTGATCTTCTCGCAGCTCGTCGCCGGCGTGGCGATCTTCGTGTTCTTCCGGAGGTCCGATGTCGACAAGCGGCGGTGGAACACCGTGATCGCGCCGATCCTGGCGGTCATCGGTCTGAGTGCCTTCTTCGTCTTGACGTTGAACAGCCTCGACATCCTGCTGGGTGTGCAGGGCGCGGTGGCGGCGGTCATGGTCTCGCTGGTGTTCGTCGCGCTGTTCGCCGGAATGGCCTACGGCGCCTACCTGCGGTTCGTCGCACCGGAGAAATACGAGCTCGTCGGAAAAGCCCTCAACGAACGTGAATTGGATGAACCCGCCCCTGAGGCGATGTAGATCGATCTTCGAAGAAGGCGCGCGCGGCTGGGCATTGATAGGTACGTTTGTCCTTATCGATACGTACGGCTGTTCTTTACGGAAGGGCGAGTAGATGGCTCCCGGTACCCGGCGCGCGCGCCGACACGACCCCGACAGAAAGGAACGCATCGTGGAGGCGGCGTTGGCAGTCCTGGCCCGTGACGGGGTCGCCGGCATCACCCACCGTGCCATCGGCGAGGCCGCCGACGTCCCGCTCGGCTCCATCACCTACCACTTCGCCACCCTCGACGACATCGTCAACCAGGCCTTTCAGGCGCACGTGGAGAAGCTCGCGACGCGCTTCGAAGATCGACTCGCCTCCTGTGATGCGGGCGGCGACCTGATCGAGTGCATCGTCTCCGCAGTCACCGACGACCTGGCCGCCAATCCGAACGAACTCGCGGTCACCTACGAGCTCTACGGCGACGCGGTGCGACGGTCCGACAACAAACGCATCACCCAGCGATGGATGGAGCGCGCAGAAGACGCCCTGTCACAGCACTTCGACCGGGCCACCGCGCGGCTGCTCGACGTGGTCATCGAAGGCGTGATGGTGCACATGTCCATCGCGGCGCAGCCGATGGCCAAGGACGCGGTGCGCGCGCTGCTGATTACGGCCGCCAATGCCGGCGCCGCTGACAACTGAATCCTTTGTTCGCTTCCCGAGAATTGGAGTACGACATGACTTTTCACAACGAGATGTTCATCGACGGCGATTGGGCCCCGTCGTCGAGCGGCGCGGTCGATCAGGTGCCCGCACCCGCCACCGGTGAGGCGTTCGCCGAGATCGCCCACGGGACCGTCGACGACGTCGACCGCGCAGTGGCCGCCGCCCACGCGGCGTTCGGAAACTGGGCCCGCACGCCGGCAGGCGAACGTGCCCGAGCCTTCCTCAAGCTCGCCGACCGCATCGAAGAAGACGCCCGCACACTCGCCGAGATCGAATCGCGCAATGTCGGCAAGCCGATCGGGTTGGCGCTGGAAGAGATGGAGATGATCCCCGATCACCTGCGATTCTTCGCCGGGGCCGCCCGCACCATGGAAGGCCGCGCGGCGGGGGAGTTCGTGCCGGGCAAGACCAGCATCATCCGGCGGGATCCCCTCGGCGTCGTCGGCTCGGTCGCGCCCTGGAACTACCCGCTGCTGATGGCGATCTGGAAGATCTCGCCGGCGCTGCTGACGGGAAACACCCTGGTGCTCAAGCCTTCTGAGCACACACCCTTCTCCGTGTTGCGCCTGGCCGAGCTGGCCGCCGACCTGTTCCCCGCCGGGGTGTTCAATGTCGTCACCGGTCACGGCGAGGATGTCGGCGCGCGGCTCGTCGCCCACCCGCTGGTGCGGATGTCGTCACTGACCGGGTCTGTCGACACCGGGCGGGCACTCATGCGCGCCTCGGCGGACACCAACCTCAAGCGGCTGCACCTCGAGCTGGGCGGCAAGGCGCCGGTGCTGGTGTACCCCGATGCCGACATCCCGCTGACGGTGTCCAAGATCATGGAGGGCGCGTTCTGCAACTCCGGACAGGACTGCATGGCGGCGTCGCGGGTCTACGTGCACGACTTGGTACACGATGAACTGGTCTCCGGACTCGAAAAAGCGGTCAAGGCCATGGATCTCGGCGACATCGCCGACGAGAACACCGCGATGGGACCGGTGATCACCGCGGAGCACCGCGACCGCGTCGAGGGCTTCGTCGAGCGCGCCAAGCAGACCGGCCACACCGAGTTGATCCAGGGCGACAACCCCGGCACCGGCTTCTACACCGCGCCCACCGTGGTCGTCGGGGCGCGCCAGGGCGACGAGATCGTGCGCACCGAGGTGTTCGGTCCGGTCACCTCGGTGACCCGGTTCGGCGACAGCGACGACGTCGTGGCCTGGGCCAACGACACCGAATACGGCCTGGCCGCTTCGGTGTTCACCCAGGAGATCGGCCGAGCCATGACCGCATCGAGCGAGCTGCAGTTCGGCACCGTCTGGGTCAACGACCACCTGCCGGTGACGCCGGAGATGCCGCACGGCGGATTCAAGCAGTCCGGTAACGGCAAGGACATGTCGGTCTACGCACTCGAGGAGTACACCGAGATCAAGCACGTGATGATCAATCGCGAGAGTGCCTGACATGGTTGTCAGCGCGATCAACATGTTCCGGCTGCGGCCCGGGGTCGCGCTGGCCGAGTTCGAACGGTTCTCCGCCGAACTCGACCGGCCGGTCTGCCTCGCCTTCGACGTGGTGCTCTCGTTCGACGTCTTCTTCGTCGACGATCCCGGGCCCGGCGGGGCCGACGTCATCGAGGTCATGACAGTGACGTCGTGGCCGGGGTGGCAACAGCTTCTCGCCGAAGCGCCCGAATTCGAACCCGTGTTGGCCCGGTTCGGCGAGCTCGTCGACCCCGACAGCGTCACCACCATTCTCACCCGTCCTTCCGCACTACCCCAGGAGATCTGACATGCCCGACAACACCGGGCCGGACTACGACGCCGTGATCATCGGCGCCGGCCACAACGGACTGGTCACCGCCAACTACCTGGCCCGCGCAGGCAAGCGCGTCCTGGTCCTCGAAGCCCGCGAGGTGGTCGGCGGTGCCTGCGTCACCGAAGAACTGATCCCGGGCTCGAAATGGTCGTCGTGCGCGTTCATCGCCGGCCTGCTGCGCCCGGAGATCATCGCCGAGCTGGAACTGGAGAAGTACGGTCTCGACCTGTATCAGGGAGATGCACTGTCGTACAGCCTGTTCCGCGATGGCACGTCCTTCACGATGTGGAAGGAGACCGACCGGACCCTTCGCGAACTCGAGAAGATCAACAAGAAGGACGCCCAGGCGTTCCTCGACTTCGGGGTGCGGCTGCAGCGGTTCGCCGGACTGGTGACGCCCTATCTGCTCCAGCCCCCACCCGAGCGCTCCGAAGTGTTCGCCGCGTTCGAGGCTGCGGGGGAGCAGACGCTGCTCGACGAGTTCACCCTGCTGTCCGTACGGGATCTGCTCGACCGGTACTTCGAGGACGAGCGACTCAAGAGCATGCTGACGTTCTTCGGGATGGTGTCCATCTTCGGCGGACCGTCGACACCCGGCACCGCCTACACCTACGGACACCACTCGTGGGGTGAGTTCAACGGCAACTTCGGGCAGTTCGGCCTCGCCCGTGGCGGCATGGGTGCGATCAGCGAGGCGCTCGCGGCGGGGGCACGCGCTCACGGTGCGACGATCCGGACCTCGGCTCCGGTCGACACCGTTGTCGTCGAACGTGGGGTGGCCACTGGCGTGCGGTTGGCCGACGGTTCGATTGTCACCGCAGCTCAGGTGTTCTCGAACGCCGACCCGAAACGTTCGTTGCTCAAGCTTCTCGAACGCGGCGTGTTGCCGGCGCGGCTGGTGCGTGACGTCGAGAACATCGACACGCGCGGCTCGATGGCTCGAATCCATCTTCTGATCGACGAACTGCCGCAGTATCTTCCGTTCGCCGACGCGTCGGAGGGGCCTCAGCACCACGGACATCAACTCCTCGGTCCGAGCCGCGAGGCGTTCGAGGAAGCCTACGAGGCGCAACGGCGCGGCACGTTCCCGAGTACCTTCGTCATCGAGGCCGTCACCCAGTCGGTGACCGACGATTCGCTGGCGCCGCCGGGACTGCACACCATGACACTCGGCATCCAGCAGCTCCCGTCCGAGCTGACGGGCACCACCTGGGCTGCGGAGAAGGAGAAGTGGGCCGACCTCGTGCTGGAGGATCTGTTCACCTATGCGCCGAACCTGCGCGAGCACATCGTGGACCGGGTGGTCATCACCCCCGACGACCTCGACAACGAGTACTTGATCACCGACGGCAACATCTTCCACGGGTCGATGATGCTCGACCAGTTGTTCGGTGCCCGACCGCTACCTGAGCTCGCGAATTACCGGACGCCGGTGCGCAATTACTATCTGTGCGGCTCCGGCACACACCCCGGCGGCGGGGTGATGGGCGCCAACGGCCACAACGCCGCCAAGGTGGCGCTCGCCGACGCCGCGGGGGTTCCGGCCGCCGCGGGCCGGGCCCCGGTCAGCGCCGCCCGGGTGCCCTGGCAGCAGCGGATGGTGGGCACGTTGATGTCCACCCGACCGGGCCGCTGGGTGGGATACCGGGCCGCGCGGCAACCCGCCCTACGCAAGATCACCGCATACGCCGCACGCGTCCGATGACTCTGCGCAGCGCCAAATGGTTCGCCGGCCAGAACGTCCCCGGCTTCGTCCACCGGTCCGCCATGCGGGCATCAGGGTTCTCCCGGATGGCCTTCGAGGGCAGGCCGATCGTCGGGATCTGCAACTCGTGGTCCGAAGTCGTCAACTGCAACATGCACTTTCGCGGTCTCGCCGATTCAGTGCGGCGTGGAGTGCTGGCGGCAGGCGGCTTCCCCCTCGAATTCCCGACGATGTCACTCGGCGAACAGTTGATGAAGCCGACGACGATGCTGTTCCGGAACCTGATGGCGATGGACGTCGAGGAATCGATCCGCGCGTACCCCTTCGACGCGGTGGTGTTGCTGGGTGGTTGTGACAAGACGGTGCCTGCTCAGCTGATGGGCGCGGCGAGTGCGGACGTGCCGGCCATCGTGCTGACCGGCGGGCCCGCCGCACCCGCGGTGTTCCGCGGCAAGCAGCTCGGCGTGGGCACCGATCTGTGGGAGTACATCGACGACGTCCGGGCCGGACGCATGTCGATGACCGACTACGAGCGTCTGGAGGCGGCCGCCGGCCCGTCACGAGGCCACTGCCCGGAGATGGGCACGGCATCGACGATGGCCACCATCGTCGAAGGGCTCGGCATGACTCTGCCCGGCGCTGCGGCGGTGCCCGCGATGGACTCGCGCCGCATGCAGGTCGCGGAGGAGGTGGGCGCCCGCGCGGTCGGTCTGGCCGCCGAGGGCGTGCGACCGTCTCAGGTGCTCACCGCCGACGCCTTCGACAACGCCATCACGCTGATGCTGGCGGTCGGTGGCTCGACCAACGCGATCGTGCACCTGCTCGCCATCGCCGGGCGCGCCGGAGTGCCCTTGACCCTCGACCGCTTTCACGAATTGTCCGCCCGCACACCGTTGCTGGTGAACGTGCGACCGGCGGGCGAGCACCTCGTGGAACACGTCTTCCACGCAGGCGGTGTTCCCGCGGTGATGAAGTCGCTGGAGTCGTTGCTGCACACCGATGCACTGACCGTCACGGGCAAGACCGTCGCCGACAACCTGCCCGCACAGCCGGTCGCCGACACCGAGGTGATCACCTCACTGGACCGGCCCTTCCAGCCGCCCCAGGGCCTCGCCGTGGTACGCGGCAACCTCGCCCCGAACGGCGCGGTCATCAAGTGTGCTGCCGCGAGCCCCGATCTGCTGGTCCACCAGGGACCGGCCGTGGTGTTCGAGAACATGTGGGACCTGTTGGCGCGCTTCGACGATCCCGACCTCGACGTCACCGCCGACTCGGTGCTGGTGCTGCGCAGCGCAGGGCCACGCGGCGCACCGGGCATGCCCGAATGGGGTCAGCTACCGATCCCGAGCAAGCTGCTCCGCCAGGGAGTCACCGACATGGTGCGGATCTCCGATGCGCGGATGAGTGGAACCGCCTACGGCACCTGCGTGCTCCACATCAGCCCGGAGTCGGCGGCGGGCGGTCCGCTGGGGCTGGTGCGCGACGGCGACCTCATCTCCCTGGACGCGCACGCAGGCGTGCTGAACGTCGAGTTGACCGACGCCGAGCTGGCCGAACGTCGCGCGGCACTGGACCCGACACCACCGGTGCGGCACCGCCGCGGTTATGCGGCGATGTACGTCGATCGTGTGCTGCAGGCCGACCGCGGCTGCGACTTCGACTTCCTGGTCGGCCGGTCCGAACATCCCGAGAACGAACCCGACGCCGTCTTCGACGGCTGGGTGGGCGGCTGGTGAGCCGAGCGGTCTAACGCTCGACTTCGTCGGGCGTCCACGCCTGCGGCAGCCCCGGTTGATTGGGGAAGAGGAAGTCGATGAAAGCCTGTGCGGTGGGCTGCGGCTCGTGGTTGGCCAGCCCGGGTCGCTCGTTGGCTTCGATGAACACGTAGTCGGGCCGGGTGACATCGGGCACGAGCAGGTCGATGCCGGTGACGGGGATACCGATCGCCTCGGCCGCGGTCACGGCGACGCGGCACAACTCGGGGTGCACGGTTGCGGTGACGTCGTGAATGGTGCCGCCCTGATGCAAATTCGCGGTACGCCGCACCCGTAACCGCTCGCCTTCGTCGAGCACGTCGTCGAACGAGTAGCCGGCTTCCCGAACCGTCGTCTCGGTGACGACGTCCATCGGGATCTTCGACTCGCCCCCGGTCGCGGCAGCTCGCCTGCGGCTCTGTGTCTCGATCAGTTCGCGGATGGTGTGCTTGCCGGTGCCCGTCACCTCGGCGGGCAACCGCAGCGCCGCGGCGACGACCTTCTTGTCGATGACCACCAGCCGCAGGTCATCACCCTCGGCGCGCTGCTCGATCAGCACCTCGGGATGCTGTTCGCGCGCTCGAGCCAGTGCGGCGTCGAGCTCGTCGTCGCCATCGACGCCCACGGTGATGCCCTTGCCCTGCTCGCCACGCGTCGGCTTCACCACCACATCGCCGACCTCGGCCAGGAACTCGTGGTCGGCGGCGTCGAACGTGGCGAGCCGGCCCTTCGGCACGGCGATGCCGGC
The DNA here is from genome assembly GCF_003254575.1 of Mycobacterium kyogaense. Classification (GTDB taxonomy): domain Bacteria; phylum Actinomycetota; class Actinomycetes; order Mycobacteriales; family Mycobacteriaceae; genus Mycobacterium; species Mycobacterium kyogaense. The sequence continues at coordinate 57,726 of NZ_QJUA01000021.1, forward strand.
CTCGGAAACGATGCGGCGGGTCAGCCGCTTGTCGTCGCAACGGCTCATCGCCACCGCAGAGGTGTACTCCGACAACGACTCTCGGGTGACGACACTTCGCCCACCATGTGACAGCCGCATCTCCCCGGCCTCGGCGTCGAGCACCTCCACCCAGATGCCGCGCCGCATCGCCTCATCGGCGAGGATGCGCGCGTAGGGGTTGAGATCGTCGACGGTTTCCGGCGGATGGGTGAACAGCGGCTCGTTGATCGCGTTCTTGCGCTTGACGGCCATCACCGGCACGCGGGTGAAGCCGAGCTTCTCGTAGAGCGCGATCGCGGCGTTGTTGTCGTGAGTGACCGACAGATCCATGTAGGCCCGCCCGCGCGAGCGGTACAGCGCCGCCAGTGCGCGGGTCAGCGCCGCACCGACGCCGGGTAGTGGTGCCGCCGGATCGACCGCCAAGGTCCACAGGCTCGACCCGTCCTCGGGGTCGGCGAACAAGGTGGCGTGGTCGACGCCGGTGACGGTGCCGAGCACGGTGCCGTCCTCGTCGCTGACCGCGACCAGGTAGTCGACCGACTCCTGGTCTTGATGATTGGCCCAGATGACGTCGGTGGGGGCGGGCACCATGCCGCAACGCACGTACACCCGGTTGATCTCGTCGGCGTCGTCGCGGCTCTCCAACGTCCGCACGTGGAAACCGGTGGGCGCAGGCGCGTCATCGGCGCTGTCGGAGAAACGCAGACGGTAGGTGTGGCTGGGATCGATGAACAGCTCCGCGGGTGCCTTCGACACCAGCACGTGAGGTTCGCGCGCGTAGATGCAGATGTCGCGCCGACCGTGCGCTTCGGCCCGCAGCACATCGGCCAGCCGGGCGGGATCACTGAACGTCTGTCCGAAGATCAGTCGGCCCCAACCCAATTCGAGGACGACATCGTCGGCCATCGCGTCGACCATGTCGGGCGGGGACGCTTCGTGGAGAGCGAGCGTGATGGCCTCGGAATGCTCCCCGGCCGGGTCCGCCTTGTCGACGCTGGTCATGCGGCCGACCCGGTGATCCCGTGCTTCTGCAGCCACAGTTCGAGCAGGGCGATCTGCCAGAGCTCATTGCCCCGCAGCGGGGTGAGCTTGCCGTTGGGGTCGGACAGCAGACGTTCGACCGCTTCGGGCCGGAACAGGCCGCGCTCCTTGGCCGCGGGCGCGTACAGCGCGTCACGGACGAGATCGAGGTAGGGGCCTTCGAGGTGGGTCAGTGCGGGCACCGGGAAGTAGCCCTTGGGACGGTCGATCACGTCGGCCGGGATCACTTGGCGGGCAGCTTGTTTGAGCACTCCCTTGCCCTCGTGGGCGGTCTTGAGGTGCGGCGGGCAGGTCGCGGCCAGTTCGACGAGGTCGTGGTCGAGGAACGGCACGCGACCTTCCAGCCCCCACGCCATCGTCATGTTGTCGACCCGCTTGACCGGATCGTCGACCAACATCACGGTGGTGTCCAGACGCAGTGCACGGTCAACGCCCGTCTCCGCTCCGGCGCGGGCGAAGTGCTCGGTCACGAACAGCTCGCTCGGATCGTCGTCGGCGAGGTAGGCCGCAGACACCAGGTCGCTGTAGCCGGCTCGGTCCCGGTCGAAGAACGCGCCGCGGTAGCTGGCGACCGAGCCCTCGAGGGAGGCGGCGGCGGGCTCTCCCATCGGGGGATACCAGTGGTAGCCGGCGAACACCTCGTCGGCGCCCTGCCCGGATTGCACCACCTTGACGTGCTTGGCCACCTCCTGGCTGAGGAGATAGAACGCCACACAATCGTGGCTGACCATCGGTTCGCTCATCGCCCCGATCGCGCCGTCGAGCGCGGGCAGCATGCGCGCGGTGTCGATGCGGATCTGGTGGTGGTCGGTGCCGAAGCGCTCGGCGATGATGTCGCTGTACTTGAACTCGTCTCCGGCGACCCCGTTGACCGATTCGAAGCCGATCGAGAACGTGGCCAGGCCGTGCTGACCGGCCTCGGCGAGCAGCCCGACGATCAGGCTGGAGTCCACCCCGCCGGAGAGCAGGCAGCCGACCGGTACGTCGGCCACCAGGCGGCGCTTCACGGCGGCGCGCAGCGAATCGAGAACCGCGTCTTCCCAGTCTTTGTCAGACCAGTCGGCGCGCTCGGCGCGGCGGGTGAAATCCGGCTCCCAGTACGTCGTCGTGGTCCGGGTGCCATCGGGTTCGATCGCCAGCAGCGAGGCCGGCGGGAGCTTGGTGACGCCGCGCAGGATGGTGCGGGGGGAGGGCACCACCGAGTGGAAGGTCATGTAGTGGTGCAGCGCGATCGGGTCGATGCGGGTGTCGATATCGCCACCGGCCAGCAGTGCGGGCAGCGAGGACGCGAACCGGATCCGGTTGGCCGTCTCCGACAGATACATCGGCTTGATGCCGAGCCGGTCGCGGCCGAGCAGCACCCGCCCGCTGTCGCGTTCGGTGATCGCGAACGCGAACATGCCCTTGAGATGGTCGACGAACCGGTCACCCCAGTGGTGGTAGGCCTTGATCAGGACCTCGGTGTCACTGTGGGAGAAGAACCGGTAGCCGTGGCCCGAGAGCTGGTCGCGGAGGTCCTCGTAGTTGTAGATGCAGCCGTTCCAGGCAATCGATAAGCCGAGCTCGGCGTCGACCATCGGCTGGGCGCCGGCCTCGGTGAGGTCGATGATCTTCAGTCGCCGGTGGCCGAGTGCGACACGGCCCTGCGCCCAGACGCCGGCGGCGTCGGGGCCCCGGGGCACCATGACCTCGGCCATCGCGGTGACAGCGCGGACATCTGGGCTGGTTCCGTCGAGGCGTACCTCGCCGGTGGCTCCACACACGTGTTCGACCCTACTCCGTGTCGGCGTTCCTCGATCAGTGATGACTCCGTGCCACGACGCACGGCGATGACGAGGTTTACCCCGGGGTCAGGACGCCAAACGCGTTTTCGGGATCAAGATCGAGATCCGTGTCACAGGTGCGGTCAGCCGACGTTCTCCAGCTCGCCGCCGGACTCGTCGACCTGCTTGATGGGTCCGGTGAACCACTTCTTCACCGAGGCGTGCCAGTAGATGTAGAGCAGGATGAGCACGCCGCCGACGAGCAGCGGGGTGTAGTTGACGAACTTCCACTCGAAGCTCGGGTCCCACGGCGCGCCGCTGATCGAGGTCGGGAACATGGCGATGATCGACGTGATGACGATCTCGAGGATCGCCACCGGAGCCATCCAGCGGTGGTGTCCGCGCAGGTTCCACTTGCCGAGCGGGAAGGAATCTCCGGCCTTCCAGCGGTAGTAGATCGGCACCGCGAAGCACAGGTACAGGCCGACGACGCCGATCGAGACGACGGCGAAGAACGCGACCGGCACCGGGGCGCCGTTGATGTCGACCTCGACCAGTGCGGGCAGGGTGATGATCGCCGCGATGGTCGCCGTGAGCATCACCGCGTTGGCGGGCACCCGATTGCCGTTGACCTTCGACCACAGTTGATGACCCGGCACGGCCCGGTCGCGGCTGAAGGCGAAGAGCATCCGGGAGGCGCTGGTCTGGCAGGCGGTGGTGCAGAACAGCTGCCCGGCCGTCGAGATCAGCAGCACGATCGCCACCCACTTGGAGTCCATCGCCTGGCTGAAGATCGTCGCCACGGCGCCGCCGCCGGCGGTCACGCCGTCGACGTCCTGGACCGCGAACAGGAACGTCAGCAGCAGGATCCAGCCGCCGATCGCCGAGTAGAAGATCGAGCGCCAGATGCCTTTCGCAGCTCCGTCGGCCGCGCTCTTGGTCTCCTCGGACAGGTGCGCGGACGCGTCGTACCCGGTGATCGTGTACTGCGTCAGGATCGCCGACATCGGCAGCACGAAGAGGAGGAAGCCGAACCCGGAGGTCGAGCCGCCGAACCAGCCCGTGTTGTTGACGGTGGTGGCGAACACGGTGGACAGGCTGGCGTGCTGCTCGGGAATGATCCACAGGATGCCGACGACGGCGAGGGCGCCGATGACGTGCCACCACACCGAGATGTTGTTGATGACGGCCAGCAGGTGCGACGAGAAGATGTTGATCAGCGCGACGACGACCAGGATCACGATGAACATCACGAAGGTCCGGGTGAGGCTGTAGCCGGCGAGCCAGCTCTCGCTGAAGGTGCCCAGCGTCAGGTCCAGGAAGGTGGCGCTGCCGTAGGCCACCGAGGCCAGGATCGCGATGAGTCCGACGAGGTTGAGCCAGCCGGTGTAGAAGCCGGCCTTGGGGCCGCCGAGTTTGGCTGCCCACCAGTAGATCCCACCCGAGGTGGGGAACGCCGACACCAGCTCGGACATGCAGAGCCCGATGATGAGGATGAAGACCGCGATGATCGGCCAGCCCCAGGCGATGGCCGCCGGGCCGCCGTTGTTCCAGCCCAGGCCGAACGAGGTGAAACAGCCCGCCAGGATCGAGATGATCGAGAACGAGATCGCGAAGTTGGAGAACGCCGACCACGATCGGTGGAGTTCTTGGGTGTATCCCAGCGAGGCGAGGTGCTTTTCGTCGTCGTCGAGCAGTTCGTGACCCTCGGGCACGGGGGACCTCCTGTATGGGGGGACAGGTGCGCGTCGGCGGCGGCGCAGGCGCAGAGCATGACAATAAACCGCTATTGGTCTGGTGTCCTACCTTTGAAGGCAGTTTTGTGCGAGTGTGTTCGGGCGCGAGAAGCGCGCGACGGGCACGAGGGTCGACGCAGGGTGACGAGGATGGGGACGCCGATGGGGACACGAGGCATGTTGTCGCGAGACGAGCTGGACGCGCTGGTCGAGGCCGGGGACATCGACACCGTGATCGTCGCGTTCTGCGACATGCAGGGCCGGTTGACCGGCAAGCGGATCTCGGCGCGGTTGTTCGCCGACGACGTCGCCGAGCACGGTGCCGAATGCTGCAACTACCTGCTGGCCGTCGATGTCGACAACAACACCGTCGACGGCTACGCGATCTCGAGCTGGGAGACCGGCTACGGCGACATGGTGATGACGCCCGATTTCGCGACGCTGCGCCTGATTCCGTGGCAGCCGGGTACGGCGCTGGTGATGGCGGATCTGTCGTGGACCGACGGCCGGCCGGTCACCCAAGCGCCGCGCAGCATCCTCAACCGCCAGATCGACCGCCTCGCCGAGCGCGGTCTGGTGCCCTATGCCGCAACCGAACTCGAGTTCATCGTGTTCGACGACACCTACCGCGACGCCTGGGCCGCCGGATACAAAGGCCTCACCCCGGCGACCGATTACAACATCGATTACGCGATGCTCGCCTCGACGCGTATGGAGCCGCTATTGCGCGACATCCGGCTCGGGATGGACGGCGCAGGCATGTACTGCGAGGGCGTCAAGGGGGAGTGCAACTTCGGCCAGCAGGAGGTCGGGTTCCGCTACGACCATGCCCGCACCACCTGCGACAACCACACGATCTACCGCAACGGCGCCAAGGAGATCGCCGACCAGCACGGCAAGAGCCTGACGTTCATGGCGAAGTTCGACGAGCGGGAGGGCAACAGCTGTCACATCCACATCTCGCTCCGTGGGGAGGACGGCAGTGCGGTGTTCGCCGACTCCGATGCGGCGGACGGGATGACGCCGATGTTCCGCAGCTTCATCGCCGGCCAGCTCGCCACGATGCGGGAATTCAGCCTGTGCTACGCGCCGAACATCAACTCCTACAAGCGCTTTGCCGAAGGCAGCTTCGCGCCGACGGCGATCGCGTGGGGTTTCGACAACCGCACCTGTGCACTGCGCGTGGTGGGCCACGGCGCCGGTATGCGGATGGAGAACCGTGCGCCCGGTGGAGACGTCAATCAGTACCTCGCGGTCTCGGCATTGATCGCCGGCGGTCTGTACGGCATCGAGAACGAACTCGAGCTACCGGATGCCTTGGAGGGCAACGCCTACAAGAGTGGCGCCGAGCGGCTGCCCACCACGCTGGCCGAGGCCGTCGAATTGTTCGACAACTCGACGATCGCCCGCGAGGCGTTCGGGGACGACGTGGTGGATCACTACCTCAACTACGCGCGCGTGGAGCTGAAAGCCTTCAACGCCGCGGTGACCGATTGGGAAAGGGTGCGCGGCTTTGAACGCCTCTGAGGTCAGACCGGTCATCGGGCTGACCACCTATCTTCAGCAGGCCCAGACGGGGGTGTGGGATGTGCGGGCCAGCTTCCTGCCCGCGATCTACTTCGAAGGCGTCGGGCTGGCCGGCGGCATCTCGACCCTGCTTCCGCCGCAGCCGGTCGACGACGCGATCGCCGACCGGATTCTCGACGGGCTGGACGGGCTGATCATCACCGGCGGGCGCGACGTCGATCCGGCGGCCTACGGCAGCGCCCCCCATCCGGCCACCGACGAGCCGACGGCGGACAGCCGCACCCGCGACGTCTTCGAGCTCGCCCTGCTGCGCGCGGCCCTGCGCCGAGGCCTGCCCGTGCTGGGTATCTGCCGTGGCGCGCAGGTGCTCAACGTGGCGCTCGGCGGAACCCTGCACCAGCACCTGCCCGACGTGGTCGGCCACCCCCGCCACCAGCAGGGCAACGCGGTGTTCTCCACGTCGACGATCACCACCGTGGCCGGCACCCGGGTGGCCGCGCTCGTCGGTCCCACCACCGACGCGCAGTGCTATCACCACCAGGCCATCGACGGGCTCGGCGACGGCCTGATCGTCAGCGCGGCCGACGCCGACGGCGTGGTCGAAGCGGTCGAGGTGGACCCTCGCCGGCATCCCGACCAATGGGTGGTGGCGGTGCAGTGGCATCCCGAAGAGCGGCTCGACGACCTGCGCCTGTTCGCGGGCCTGGTCGGCGCCGCCGCAGAACGCGCAGCCAAGAAAGCCCAGAAAGTGAGCGTATGAGCCAGACCAGTGACGTGATCAACCCAGCCACCGAGGAGGTGCTGCGCACCGTCACCCACACCGATGAGGCCGGCGTCGACGACGCGGTGGCGCGGGCCCGCTCCGCGCAGCGGGCGTGGGCGCGGCTGGCCCCGGCCGACCGGGCAGCAGCGCTGCGTGCGTTCGCCGCTGTGGTCGACGCGCACGTCGAGGAGTTGGCGCAGCTGGAGGTCGCCAACTCCGGGCATCCGATCGGCAACGCCCGCTGGGAGGCCGGCCATGTCCGCGACGTGCTGCAGTACTACTCGGCGAGCCCGGAGCGGTTGTCCGGCAAGCAGATCCCCGTTGCCGGCGGGTTGGACGTCACCTTCAACGAACCGCTCGGCGTGGTCGGGGTGATCACACCGTGGAACTTCCCGATGACCATCGCGTCGTGGGGTTTCGCCCCCGCGCTGGCCGCGGGCAACGCGGTGCTGGTGAAACCGGCCGAGTGGACACCGCTGACCACGATCCGCCTGGGCGAACTCGCCGTCGAAGCGGGACTCCCCGCTGACCTCTTCCAGGTGCTCCCCGGTCGCGGCTCGGTGGTCGGAGAACGCTTCGTCACCCATCCCGATGTGCGCAAGATCGTGTTCACCGGCTCGACTGAGGTCGGCATGCGCGTGATGGCCGGCGCGGCGCGGCAGGTCAAGCGCGTCACGCTGGAATTGGGCGGCAAGAGCGCGAACATCGTGTTCGACGACTGTGATCTCGAGAAGGCGGCGGCAACGGCGCCCTACGGCGTGTTCGACAACTCCGGTCAGGACTGCTGTGCGCGCAGCCGAATCCTGGTGCAGCGCAGTGTTTTCGACCGCTTCATGGAGCTGTTCGAGCCTGCCGTCAAGGGTGTCGTGGTGGGCGATCCCCGGGTCGAGGGCACCGAGATGGGGCCGCTGGTGTCCAAGCCGCACTGGGAATCGGTTGCCGGCTACGTACCGGACGACGCCCCCGTGGCCTTTCGCGGCGAGGCGCCGTCGGGCCCCGGGTACTGGTTCCCGCCAACGGTTCTCACCCCCGCGCCCGACGACCGCACGGTCACCGAGGAGATCTTCGGCCCGGTCGTGACGGTGCTGCCGTTCGACGACGAGGCAGATGCGATCGCACTGGCCAACGACACGCCCTACGGGTTGTCCGGCTCGATCTGGACCGACAACCTGTCGCGGGCGCTGAGGATGTCCCGTGCCGTGGAATCGGGCAACCTGTCGGTCAACTCGCACTCGTCGGTGCGTTACACCACGCCGTTCGGCGGCTTCAAACAGTCCGGGTTGGGTCGTGAGCTGGGCCCGGACGCCCCCCTGTCGTTCACCGAGACGAAGAACGTCTTCATAGCTGTCGAGGAAGGAAACTGATGGATCTCACCCAGCGTCTGGCGGGCAAGGTCGCCGTGATCACCGGCGGTGCCAGCGGCATCGGACTGGCGACGGCCAAGCGCATGCAGGCCGAGGGGGCCATCGTGGTCATCGGCGACCTCGACGAGGACACCGGCCGCAGCGTCGCCAGCGACATGAACGTGACCTTCGTGCAGGTCGACGTCTCCGACCAGGTGGCGGTCGACAAGCTCTTCGACACGGCGTTCGAGGTGCACGGCGGGGTCGACATCGCGTTCAACAACGCCGGGATCAGCCCGCCCGAGGACGATCTGATCGAGAACACCGGCATCGACGCGTGGCAGCGGGTGCAGGACATCAACCTCAAGTCGGTGTTCTTCTGCTGCAAAGCCGCACTGCGGCACATGGTTCCGGCGCAGAAGGGCTCGATCGTCAACACCGCGTCGTTCGTCGCGGTGATGGGGTCGGCGACCTCGCAGATCTCCTACACCGCGTCCAAGGGTGGGGTGCTGGCGATGTCGCGCGAGCTCGGCGTGCAATACGCCCGGCAGGGAATCCGCGTGAACGCGCTGTGCCCCGGCCCGGTGAACACCCCGCTGCTGCAGGAGTTGTTCGCCAAGGACCCGGAGCGTGCGGCGCGCCGTCTGGTGCACGTGCCCGTCGGCCGCTTCGCCGAGCCCGAGGAACTCGCCGCCGCGGTGGCGTTCCTGGCCAGTGACGACGCCTCGTTCATCACCGCGTCGTCGTTCCTCGTCGACGGTGGTATCAGCGGCCACTACGTCACACCGCTGTAAGACAACGCTCGGGACACGCGATGACGGCCGACCCCAACCCTTCTGAGGACTCCGACCCGGGTGCGGCACTGCTGCGCCCGGTGCGGCCGCTCAACGCGTTCGAGAACACCGTCGAGCGGCTGCTGCAGACGATCCGGCTGGGTGTCCTGGCGCCGGGGGAGTCGCTGCCGCCGGAACGGGAACTCGCCACCCGACTCGGCGTCAGCCGCGACACGGTGCGGGAGGCGATCAAATCCCTTGCCGAGGCGGGATATCTGGTGTCGCGACGCGGCCGCTACGGAGGCACTTTTCTCGCTGACGAGTTGCCCGCACCGCGGACCGCCGACGTCGAACTGCGCCGCGCCGACATCGACGATGCCCTGCGGCTGCGCGAGATCCTCGAAGTGGGGGCGGCGCGCATGGCCGCCGAGCGCACGCTGGACGCCGCCCAGCGAGAGGCGTTGCGCAGCAGGCTGATCGATGTGCGCGACGCTGATCCCGCCGACTACCGGCGCCTGGACTCCCGGCTGCATCTGGCGATTGCCGAAGCGGCCGGGGTGCCGTCGCTGGTGCCGCTGGTGGCGCAGAACAGGATGCGGCTCAACGAGCTGCTCGACTGCATCCCGCTCTTGGGGCGCAACATCGCACACTCCGACGAGCAGCACGAGGCGATCGTCGCGGCGATCCTGGCCGGTGACGTCGACACCGCCGCGCAGACGATGGCGGCCCACGTGTGGGGTTCGGCGGCCCTGCTGCACGGCTTCCTGGACTGAGCCCAGGAGCGCGAAAACGCTCTTCGGTCACGGCGGGGAGTGGGATCATCGCTGTGCGGACGTAGCGCTCATGGCCAGCGATACAGAACATCGGGCGGCAGAAGATCGGGCACTCAAGGCCCGGCATCGCGCGCTGTGGGCCTCCGGCGACTATCCCGCGGTCGCCGCCGAGATCATCCCGAGCCTGGGTCCCGAGCTCGTCGCGGCCTGCGGCGTGGCCGCCGGCGACCGAGTGCTCGATGTCGCCGCCGGCTCCGGCAACGCCGCGATCCCTGCGGCTGCGACGGGCGCCGACGTCACCGCCAGCGACCTCACCCCGGAGCTTTTCGACGAGGGGCGACGGCTCGCCGGTGAGCGCGGGGTGACACTCGAGTGGGTGGAAGCCGACGCCGAGGCGCTCCCGTTCGCCGACGACAGCTTCGACATCGTGATGTCCTGTGTCGGCGCGATGTTCGCGCCGCACCACCAGGCCACCGCCGACGAACTGATCCGGGTGGCCCGACCCGGAGGCAGGATCGGTCTGATCAGCTGGACGCCGGAGGGGTTCATCGGACACCTGTTCGCGACGTTGAAACCGTACGCACCGCCGCCCCCGCCCGGGGCCAGCCCGCCGCCCCTGTGGGGCAGTGAAGACCACGTCCGCGAGCTGTTCGGCGAACGTGTCGCCGATCTGTCGATGCGGCGGCGCAGCGTGCGGATGGATCACTGTGCCTCGCCGCTGGAGTTCCGGGAGTACTGGAAACGCAACTACGGTCCGACCATCGCCGCCTACCGGTTCACCAGCGAGCATCCCGAGCGCGTCGACGCCCTCGACCGTGACTTCCTGGAGTTCCTCACCGCCTGGAATCGCAGCGACGACACCGGCAGCACCGCCTACGACGCGGAGTACCTGCTCGTCACCGCGACGAAGCGCTGACGGCGCGGATGTCGGCCACCCGCGGTGGTCCGGACGCTAGATTGCACGTGTGGAGGATGCCGATCTCGTCGAACGTGCGTCATCGGCGCTGGCCGAGGTCGACACGTCGGGCTGGGCGCAGCGCTTCGACCTGGTCTCCGATCCGCATCGCCTCGAGATCCTCCTGTGCCTGCACCGTTCGCCGGGAATCGTCGTGAGCGATCTGGCCGCCGCACTCGGCCGCTCGGAGAACGCGGTGTCGCAGGCGTTGCGGGTGCTGCGCCAGCAGGGGTGGGTGAGCAACGAGCGGGTCGGCAGGTCGGTGCGGTACCGACTCGACGACGACACCGTCCACGACCTGCTGCACTGGATCGGAGCCCGACACGGGTGACGCGGGTCCTGAGCATCGACGAGCCGCCGCTGGCGCCGGGCCCGGTGCTCGGCGGCAAGAGCGACGGGCCGGTGCACGCGCGCATCGCCGCCTGGCTGCAGGGGCTCATCGCGTCGGGACGGCTGATGCCGGGGGACAAGCTTCCGCCGGAGGTGGAGATCGCCACGGCGCTGGGGTGTAGTCGGATGACGTTGCGGCAGGCGCTCGGTGCCGTCGAGAGCAAGGGGTTGATCGATCGCCGCCGTGGCCGGTTCGGCGGCAACTTCGTCACGTCGCCCAGAATCGAATTCGACCACGCGAGCCTGCCCGGGTTCACCGAGCAGATGCGTCGCATCGAGGTCGAGCCCGGCGCTCAGGTGCTCGGCGTGCACACGGGTGCGCCGCAGCCCGACGTGAGCCGGGCGCTGGGACTGCGCCGAGCCGATCAGGTGCACCAGATCCTGCGAGCGCGCACGGCCGACGGCGAGCCGATCGTCTACGAAGAGGCCTATCTGCCCGCCGCGGTCTTTCCGGACCTGCCGGAGCACGATCTGGACGGCTCGCTGTATGCGCTGATGCGCCGCTACGGCCACGGACCGTCGTCAGCCGACGAGCGGATCGAGGCGACGTCGGCCACCCCGGAGCAGGCCGCGATCCTCGGCGTCGACCCGGCCAGCCCGCTGCTGCTCATCGTGCGAACGTCGTTCGCGGACAACGGCATTGCCGTGGAGTACTCGCGTGACTACCACCGCTCGGACCGCACGACGATCCGGGTCAGGTCGCGCGCTGAGCCTGAGGCGGGTTAGGTCTAGACCTTTGGAGCGACGCACCGTAGAGTGAAGCGATGTCGTCACCGCTGTCGGACGATCACCTGGACGGGCTGCTCGAACAGCTCCCGGTGCTGGCCGGGCGGGCGCGGACGCTCGAAGACCTCTCCGGCGGTCTGACCAACCGCAACGTGAAGATCACCACGGCCGACGGGATCTACGTCGCGCGCTGTGTGGACACCACCCGCAATCTGCTCGAGATCGACCGGGACTGCGAGCACGCCAACAGCGTGGCGGCGCACCGCGCCGGGGTGGGGGCGCCGGTGGTGGACTACCGGCCGGATCTCGGTGTGCTCCTCCTCGGATACCTCGAGGGTAAGACGCTGTGCAACAGCGACTTCCGCCGCCCTGGAGTGCTCGCCAAGGCCGCGCGCGCGGTGCGTGCGCTGCATGAAGGGCCGCGTTTCGTGAACCGGTTCGACATGTTCGAACGCCAGCCGGCCTACCTGGCGACCTGTGTGAGGCACGGATTCCCGATCCCGGCCGACTACCACGACCACGCCGGCGCGTTCGCCGCCGCCCGGCGGGTGCTCACCGATACCGCCGTCACGCTCGCGCCCTGCAACAACGATCTGCTGGCCGGCAACTTCATCGAGCACGGTGACCGGATCCACCTGATCGACTACGAGTACTCGGGCAACAACGACCCGTATTTCGAGCTGGGCAACATCTGGAGCGAGTGCGGACTGTCACTGGAGCAACTCGACGAGCTCGTCACCGCCTACTGCGGTCGCCCGCGGCCGCAGATGACGGCGCGGGCCCACCTGCAGGGCATCGTGGCCAAGTACGGCTGGACACTGTGGGGTTGCATCCAAAGCGGCTCCAGTGCACTTCATTTCGACTTCTGGGACTGGGCGATGGAGCGCTACGAAGCTGCTGTCGCCGAGTTTCGCAGTCCCGGTTATCACCGGCTGCTCGACCAGGTAGCAACCGACGACGGACGAGGATGACATGACTTCCGCGAAGTCCCTGCCCACGCGCGCCCACGCCGTCATCATCGGCGGGGGAGTGATCGGCACCAGCGTGGCCTACCACCTGACGAAGCTGGGCCTGACCGATGTGGTGCTGATCGAACAGGGGCAGCTCTCCAGCGGGACCACGTGGCATGCAGCGGGTTTGGTGGGCCAGTTGCGCGCCTCCGAGGGAATGACGCGCCTCGTGCAGTACTCGACGGCCCTGTACTCCGAGCTCGAGGCGGAAACGGGTCTGTCGGCGGGCTACAAGCAGTGCGGCGGCGTCACGGTGGCACGCACCGAGGACCGCATGGAGCAGCTGCGCCGCACCGCTGCCAACGCGGCGGCGTTCGACCTCGACTGCCGGCTCCTCACCCCCGCCGAGGCCGCCGACCACTACCCGGTCATGCGCACCGACGATCTGGTCGGCGCGATCTGGTTACCTGCCGACGGCAAGGCCAACCCGACTGACCTGACCTTCGCGCTGGCCAAGGGGGCTCGGATGCGCGGCGCCCGCATCGTCGAGAAGACCCGGGTGCTCGACGTGACGACCGCCGACGGCGCGGTGACGGGGGTGCGCACCGACGCCGGTGACATCGAGGCCGACATCGTCGTCAACTGCGCCGGCCAGTGGGCCAAACAGGTGGCCGCGATGGTCGGGGCCAACGTGCCGCTGCATTCGGCCGAGCATTTCTACGTCGTCTCCGAATCCATCGCCGGAGTGCACCCGGACCTGCCGATCCTGCGCGACCCGGACGGCTACACCTACTTCAAAGAAGAGGTCGGCGGTCTGGTCATCGGCGGGTTCGAACCCGAGGCCAAACCGTGGGTGTCACCGGATGCGATTCCGTACCCGTTCGAATTCCAACTGCTGGAGGAAGACTGGGAGCACTTCGAGATCCTGATGAACAGCGCCCTGCTGCGCATCCCGGCGCTCGAGACCACCGGCATCAAGAAGTTCTACAACGGCCCGGAGAGCTTTACCCCCGACAACCAGTTCATCCTCGGCGAGGCCCCCGAGTGCCGGAACTTCTTCGTCGGTGCCGGCTTCAACTCCGTCGGGATCGCGACGGCGGGTGGCGCAGGGCGGGCACTCGCGGAGTGGATCGTCGAGGGCGCTCCGACCACGGATCTGACCGGCGTCGACATTCGGCGCTTCGCACCGTTCAACGGCAACAACCGCTGGCTGCACGACCGCGTCGCCGAGGTGCTGGGCATCCACTACGAAATCCCTTGGCCTAACCGGGAAATGACCACCGCACGGCCGTTCCGGCGCTCGCCGGTACACCATCTTCTGGAGGCTGCCGGGGCGAATTTCGGCAGCAAGATGGGGTGGGAGCGCGCCAATTTCTTCGCCCCGGACGGGCAGGCGCCGGTGATCGAATACACCTGGGACGCACCGAACTGGCTGGTGTGGTCGGCGGCCGAGCAGGCCAGCACGCGCAACGCCGTGACGGTGTTCGACCAGACGTCGTTCTCGAAGTATCTCGTCGTCGGCCGCGACGCCGAGGCCGCACTGCAGTGGTTGTGCACCGCCGATGTCGCCGTGCCGATCGGCAGGGCCGTCTACACCGGGATGCTGAACGCGCGCGGCACCTACGAAGCCGACGTCACGGTGACGCGGACCGGCGCACAGGAGTTCCTCGTCGTCAGCGGTGCGGCCAGCACCGAGCGGGACAAGGACCACGTACGCAGGAATCTGCCGAGCGCGCACGCGGATGCTCACATCGTCGATGTCACCTCGGCCTACGCGGTGTTCGGTGTCATGGGTCCACGCTCACGCGACCTGTTGGCAGCGCTCACCGACGCCGACCTGTCCGACGCGGCCTTCGGCTTCGGGACGAGCCGTCTGCTGTCGCTGGGGTATGCGACGGTGCGCGCAACCCGCATCACCTACGTCGGCGAGCTGGGTTGGGAGCTGTACGTGCCGACCGAGTTCGCCGTCGGCGTCTACGAGGACCTGATGCGGGTCGGCGCCGACTACGGGGTCGCTCGTGGCGGGTACTACGCGCTCGAGTCTCTGCGTCTAGAGAAGGGCTACCGTGCCTTCGGCCGTGAGCTCTCGCCCAGTGAGAGCCCCGTCGAGGCCGGCTTGCTGTTCGCGTGCAAGCTCGGCACCGACATCGACTTCCTGGGCCGCACGGCGGTCGAGGAGGCGCGCCGCCGCGGGCCGACGCGCAAACTCGCCGGATTCCGCGTCGAGTCGGGTGATCCGATGCTGTGGGGTGGCGAACTGATCCTGCGCAACGGCGTGGTCGCCGGGCAGGCCACCTCCGCGGCCTGGGGCGAGACGACGGGCGCGTGCGTGGGTCTGGCGTACCTGAGGGCCCCGGACGGTTCGGTGGTGGACGCGGACTGGGTGCGCGCCGGCGATTACGAGATCAGCGTCGGGTCCCGTCGCTACCCGATCTCGGTGTCCCTGCGATCGCTCTACGACCCGGCGGGCGAGCGGATCCGCGGGTGACACCTGCCCGGACGGGTAGGTCCAACAGGTCGAAAGCCTGCTCATCTGATCAGCTAGACAGATGATCAGATGGGTCATACGCTCGCCGATGTGAACGTCACTTACCAGGCGATGCACATGAGCGACGGCATCGTCAACGCCCCGGTCTCGGTGCTGTTCGGGGTGCTGGCCCTGGTCGCGCTCGGCCTCTGCGCATGGCGGGCCCGGGAGGAACTCGACGAGCGCACCGTGCCGCTCGCCGGCCTGGTCGCCGCGTTCATCTTCGCGGTCCAGATGGTCAACTTCCCGATCCTGCCCGGGGTGAGCGGCCACCTTCTCGGGGGCGCGCTGGCCGCGATCCTCGTCGGCCCGTTCACCGGCGCGCTGTGTGTGGCGATCGTGCTCGTCGTGCAGAGTCTGCTGTTCGCCGACGGCGGCATCACGGCGCTGGGCACCAACATCACCAACATGGCGCTGATCGGGGTTGCCGCGGGTTACGGCACCGCGGTGCTGACCTACCGTCTCGTTCGTCGGGTGCGGTCTGACGTGTCTGTTCCGCTGGTGGGTGCGGTCGCGTTCGTCTCCGCGGTCGTGGGCACCGTGTGCGCCTCCATGGGTTTCGTGCTCGAATACGCCCTCGGTGGGGCGGGCTCGTCGTCGCTCACCACGGTGGCGTCCTACATGTTCGGCACTCATGTGCTGATCGGCATCGGCGAGGGCATCATCACTGCGCTGACGGTGGTCGCCGTCGTCCGCGCCCGTCCCGACCTGGTCTACCTGCTGCGGAGCACGCGCACCCCGGCCACGGTGGCGGCATGACCGGGGCCCGCCGCTGGCGGTTCTGGGCCGCATTCGCCGTGGCAACGCTGATCATCGCCGGCGGATTGTCGTATCTGGCCAGCTCGAGCCCCGACGGGCTGGATTCGGCCACACTGCAGGGTTGCCAGCGGGTCGAGACCGTCGATGGCGAGCACCTGCAGGGAGACTGCATCGCCCAGCACGCCGGCGAGCATGTCTTCGCGCACTCGCCGCTGGCCGACTACTCCATCGGCGGACGCGACGGGACGGGCGGGGTGGCCGGAGTCGCCGGTGTCGCCGTCACCGTGCTCATCGCCTCCGGTGCCTTCTGGCTGATCGCCCGCTCGCGCCGGGCGTCGGCGTCCGCCGCGCCCGCCAACCAAGACTGACCCCGTCCGATGGGGGCCGGCCACGCGCATCCGCTGTACCGCGACGGTGATTCGCCGCTGCATCGGCTGCCCGCCGAGGTGAAGATCGTCACGCTGGTGGCGTTCGTGCTGGCCGTCGTCGCCACGCCGCGAGAGCTGTTCTGGCCCTTCGGTCTCTACGCGCTGATCGTGTTGACGGTGTGGGCGGTGGCGAAGATCCCGCTGCGGTGGGTGCTGCCTCGGATGCTCATCGAGGCACCGTTCGTCGTGCTCGCGGTGCTGCTGCCGTTCGCCGAGGGCGGCGAGCAGGTCAGGGTCGGCGGACTGTCGCTGTCGGTGGCCGGTCTGTACGCGGCGTGGGGCATCGTCATCAAGGGCACGCTCGGGGTGGCCGCCTCGCTGACCGTGGCTGCCACCACGACAGCGCGCGAGCTCCCCGTGGCGCTCAGCCGGCTGCGTGTGCCGGCAGTGATCGTGTCGATGCTGACGCTGATGATCCGCTACGTCGACGTGCTCGCCGCGGAGATCCGACGCATGCGGCTGGCCCGGGTGTCTCGCGGTGATTCACCGCGCATGCTGCATCAGATAGGCGCGACCGCTGCCGGTGTCGGGGCGTTGTTCCTGCGGTCTTACGAACGCGGCGAGCGGGTCTACCTGGCGATGCTGTCCCGCGGCTTCGACGGACGGGTACCGCCGTTGGCCCTCGGTGCCGGATGTCCGGCTGCCGCGTCGTCGCGGCAATGGGTGCTCGCGCTGCTGCCCGCCACGGCTGCGGTGCTGGTCGCGGCCTCTGCATGGGTGTTCCGATGAGCCCGGATTCGACGATCACAGCGGTCCATGTCGAGGACCTGCACTACACCTATCCGGACGGGCACACCGCGCTCTCCGGTGTCGACCTCGACGTCGCACCGGGGGAGAGGGTCGCGCTGCTCGGGCCCAACGGGGCGGGTAAGACGACGCTGATGCTGCACCTCAACGGTGTGCTGAGCGCATCGCAGGGGCGGGTGGAGATCGGCGGGACGCCGGTGGTGCGCAGCACCCTGCGCGAGATCCGCCGTCGCGTGGGGTTGGTGTTCCAAGACCCCGACGACCAGTTGTTCATGCCCACGTTGGCTCAGGACGTCGCGTTCGGCCCGGCGAATTTCGGGCTGCGCGGCGCCGAGCTCGAGGCGCGGGTGGCCGCGGCTCTGGCAGCGGTGTCGATGTCCGAGCTGGCGGCGCGCAGCCCGGCCCACATGTCCGGCGGGCAACGGCGACGGGCCGCGCTGGCCACGGTATTGGCCTGTGAACCAGAGGTTTTGGTGCTCGACGAGCCGTCGGCGAATCTGGATCCGGTGGCTCGACGGGAGTTGGCGGAGACGCTGGCGGGGCTGGAGGCGACGATGATGATCGTCACCCATGATCTGCCGTACGCCGCGCAGTTGTGCACCCGTGCGGTGATCATGGACCACGGCGCTGTGGTGGCCGACGGCCCGATCGCCGAGGTGCTCTCCGATGGCGAGTTGCTGGCTGCGCATCGGCTGGAACTGCCCTGGGGCTTCGCGGTTCCGACGCCCTGAATTCTCTCCTTCCGATGTTTGGCGCGGGTCCCGCCGCGGTAGGTGCGTGATGTGCTGCATCGACGTCTGCCGCGGCCGGCCCCGCTCCACGACCCTAACACAAGGCTGCTCATCTGTTCAGGTGGACAGATATAGTCGTGGGCGTCGACGACGAAAGGATTTCCATGGCTTCCATGGCGGAGTACACGCTGCCCGATCTCGACTACGACTACGGGGCGCTCGAACCCCATATCTCTGGACAGATCAACGAGATTCACCACAGCAAGCACCACGCGACCTACGTCAAAGGCGTCAACGACGCGATCGCCGCACTCGAGGAGGCCCGCGGAGCCGGCGACCACAGTGCGATCTTCCTGCACGAGAAGAACCTCGCGTTCCACCTCGGCGGGCACGTCAACCACACGATCTGGTGGAAGAACCTGTCGCCGGACGGCGGAGACAAGCCTGTCGGTGAGTTGGCCGCGGCCCTCGACGACCAGTTCGGTTCCTTCGACGCCTTCCGCGCCCAGTTCACCGCTGCGGCCAACGGGTTGCAGGGCTCGGGGTGGGCGGTGCTGGGCTACGACACGCTCGGCAGCAGGCTGCTGACCTTCCAGCTGTTCGACCAGCAGGGCAACGTGCCGCTGGGCATCATCCCGCTGCTGCAGGTCGACATGTGGGAACACGCCTACTACCTGCAGTACCGCAACGTGAAGGCCGATTACGTGAAGGCCTTCTGGAATGTGGTCAATTGGGCCGATGTCCAGCGGCGGTTCACCGCAGCGATGACGCAGGCGCCGGGTCTTCTGAACTGAGCGGCGCGGTTGCCGCGTGCAGCCGTATCGTGAACGACGTTGATCCAGAGCGAGATTCGGCGCTGATGCTGCCACCGTGGGATTCGACGATGGACGCGGCGATCGACAACCCCAGTCCGAAGCTGCCGGTCTCCCGCGATCGTGAGGAGTCGGCGCGAACGAACCGGCCGAACAGATGGGGTAGGACAGCGGCGTCGATGCCGGGTCCGTCGTCGGCGACGGTCATCTCCACGAAAGGCTCGCCCCCGAGCACATCGGCGTTGCCGCGTCCGGTCGTGATCGAGGTGGTGACGGTCGTGCCGGCCGGGGTGTGCACCCGGGCGTTGGACAACAGGTTGGCCAGCGCCTGGTGCAGCTGGGCGCGGTCGGCCCGCACCCACACCGCGCCGTCCGGCACCCGGGTCGGCCAGTGGTGCGTCGGTGCGGAGACCGCGGCGTCGTTGACCGCGTCGACCACCAGCTCGGTCACGTCGACATCGGTGATCTGACGATCCTGGCCCTCGTCCAGGCGGGCCAGCAGCAGCAGGTTGCTGACCAGATCGCTCATCCGCTGCGCCTCGGATTCGATACGCGCCAACGAGTATTCGGTGGTCTCGGGCAGGACATCGCTGTCCTGGCGGGTCAGCTCGGCGTAGCCGTGGATCGCCGCGAGCGGGGTGCGCAGCTCGTGGCTGGCATCGGTGATGAACTGACGCATCCGCCGATTGGACGCCGCCACATCGCCCAGGGAGCGTTCGACATGGTCCAGCAGACGGTTCAGCGTCACCCCGACCATGCCCACCTCGCTGCGCGGATCTGTGTCGGCGACGGCGACTCGTGGTGCGATCGTGTGGTTGTCACCGTCGAGCGGCAGTTCGGCCACCGCGGCGGCGGTGGCCGCGACCCGGCGCAGCGGTCGCAGCGCGAATCGCACGATCGCGATGGTGCACACCGCGGTGACCAGCACGGCCAGCGCGACCATCCCGGACACCACCGCCGTCTCCCGGATCATCGCGTCCCACGCCGGTGCCCGCGAGACGCCGGTCACCAGGATCTCGTTCGGTCCGCCGGGTTGCCCGGTCATGCGGTACCAGCCCAGGCCGGGTAGCTCGACGGTGTGGGGCCCCGGATCCGTCCACGAGAGGTTCGCGATCGCGGCGGTGGCCTCGGCCGGTGCCGGCTGTGCATCGCCGTCACCGAACAACGCCGAGTCGACGACGGCGCCGTCACGGAGCAGCGTGACGACATTGCCGGGAGCCTGGCCGATCAGCCGGGTCAACGGCTTCATCGACCCCGGGGGCGGCAGTTCACCGTCGGGCCCGGCGGTGCTGCGGTACTTTTCGACCGACTCGATGCAGGCGTTGGCGGCACCGGCCAGCTGGGCGTCGATGATGCCCAGCACTGACGCCCGCAGGCTCACCACCGACGCCGTCCCGACTGCGATCAGGACGGCCATCACCAGCACGGACACCCCGACCGCGAGTTGGCGCAGCAGGCTCCAGCGCCGCCAGGTCTTCCTCACGGCGCCGGCCGCAGCAGGTAGCCGACGCCACGCACCGTGTGGATCATCGGTTCCCGGTCCGCGTCGATCTTCTTGCGCAGGTACGACACGTACAGGTCCACGATGCTGGAGCGCCCGCCGAAGTCGTAGTTCCACACCTGCCGGAGAATGTCGCTGCGGGACAGAGCTTTACGTTGATTGCGCATCAGCAGGCGCAGGAGCTCGAACTCGGTGGAGGTCAGGCTCACCTCCTCGCCGGCGCGGGTCACCTCCCGGCTGGCGGCGTCGAGAGTGAGATCGCCGACCACCAGCGTCTCGTCGTCAGGCGGCGTGAGGTGGGCCGAGCGGCGCAGCAGGCCCCGCAGCCGCGCGACCAGTTCCTCCAGCGAGAACGGTTTGGTCATGTAGTCATCCCCGCCCGCGGTCAAACCGGTGACCCGGTCGTGCACCGAATCTCGCGCCGTCAGGAACAGCGTCGGGATGTAGGGCCCGCTGTTGCGCAGTTCGGCCAGCACGCTCACCCCGTCCATGTCGGGCAGCATGATGTCGAGCACGAGCAGGTCGGGGGAATGGGTGCGGTACTTCTCGACCGCCTCTGCGGCATCGTGGGCCACCTCGATGTCCCAACCCTCGTACTTCAGTGCCATGCGCACGAGATTGGTCAGCGCTCGCTCGTCGTCGACGAGGAGGACCCGGATCGGCGACCCGTCCGGTCGCGACAAGCGCGGCAACTTACCCAGGATCGCGCGGCGAGGCCCGCTGCCCTCGATCGGTGCAGACGTCATCGGTCCATTGTCGCGGGCGTCCGGCGCCCGACAGCACGCTTCATAGAGACCTCATACCTTCGCCTGCCCCTGCGGCTTTTATGAATCGCCTATGAGTCCGGCGGTGCCGGCCCGCGGGGCCATGACGATGGGGGCGACCGCCGGTGGGCGGCGAATTCCACGCATCCTCGGAAAGGACACCTGCACCATGAGCATCAGCACGCTCGACACCCGAATCGACAACCAGTCCGCAGTGGCGCTGGGAGCCTTCCGCATCCTGGTCGCGCTCCTGTTCGCGATGCACGGTGTGGCCAAGCTGTTCGGGTGGCCGCAGGGCCAGCCGGTTCCCCTCGGGGTGTGGCCGGCCTGGTGGGCCGGGGTGCTCGAGGTGGTGCTCGGCAGCCTCATCGCCCTCGGATTGTTCACCCGCGCCGCGGCGTTCGTCGCGTCCGGGATGATGGCCGTCGCCTATTTCTGGATGCACTTCCCCGATGGCTTCTGGCCACTGGTCAACGGCGGAGAGGCGGCGGTCCTGTACTGCTTCGTCTTCCTCCTCCTGGTCGCCACCGGACCCGGCGCGCTGACCGTGCAGCGCCGTCGTCGCACTCCGGCGTCAATCGAAAAATGAACGTGTAGAGCGTCTTTCATAGACGACGCACATGTTGTGTGTTGGCTATGAAGACCTGGCGGCACAGCCCGGGACCCCTAAATTGAATTCCACGAGGCCGGAATCGACTGGCCAGCAACCACTGTGGAGGACGAGCATGACGAGAAAAGATCCGCACCTGGAGCGCTTCGAGCGTGACGCCCTGCCCCTGCTCGACACGCTGTACCGGGCAGCGCGCCGCTACACTGCCAACACCGCCGACGCCGAAGACCTGGTGCAGGAGACGATGCTCAAGGCGTACAGGGCATTCCATCACTATCAGGACGGCACCAACATCCGTGCCTGGCTGTTGCGCATCCTCACCAACACCTGGATCACGTCGCATCGGCGCGCCCAGAGCCGGCCTGCGGAGCTGCTGTCGGACAGTGTCACCGACTCCCAGCTCGCCGCGCAGGCGGCCCACTCGGCGACCGGGCTGCCGTCGGCTGAACTCGCGGCGCTGACCGCCCTCGGTGACGACGAGGTGCGGTATGCACTCGGCCAACTCGGCGAAGACCAGCGCATCGCGGTCTACTACGCCGACGTGGAGGGGCTGCCGCAGCGAGAGATCGCCGAGATCCTCGACATCCCGCTCGGCACCGTCATGTCGCGGGTGTACCGGGGTCGCAACGCGCTGCGCCGGCTGCTCGTCGACGTCGCCGCCGACCGTGGCTACCTGCGCGCCGCCTGAGGTGCCCCTAGTGCCGTCTGGACGGTGGCCACGGCGGCTCGCCGCAGAGCGCCAACAGCGCGTTCTCGATCACCTCGGGCAGCGCCGGGTGAATCCAGTACTGGCTGCGCGCCACCTCCTGCGCGGGCAGGTCGAAGTCCATGGCCTGGATCACCGGCTGGATGATCGACGACGCCTGGGGGCCCATGATGTGCGCACCGAGGAGCAGCCCGCTGTCGTCGTCGACGATGAGTTTGGCGAAGCTCGTCGTGTCCTCCAGCGCCCAGCCGTACGCCACATCCCCGTAGTCCTGGACCTTGGAGCGGATGCGGTAACCCGCTGCGCGCGCCTCGTTTTCGGTCAGTCCGACGCTCGCGATCTGCGGATCGGTGAACACCGCCGACGGCACGTTGCGGTGATTGACCGGCATCAGGTTCTCGGTGTCGTCCCAGTCCTGCAGCAGATTGTGCTTCACCACCCGGGCTTCGTGATTGGCGACGTGCTTGAGCTGGTACGGCGAGCTGACGTCACCGAGGGCGAAGACGTTGCGCGCGGTCGTGCGCTGATACTCGTCGACGGTGACCCGTCCGTCGACCACCTCCACGCCCGCGTGGTGGGCGTCGAGCAGATCGCCGTTCGGTATCCGGCCGGTGGCGATCAGTAATGTGTCGGCGTGCACCGTGGCGCCGTCGTCGAGCGTGAGCGTCACCCCCGACTCGTCGGACGAGCCGCGCACGATGTTGCGGCGGCTGCGGATCTCCCACTTCTTGCCCGCGAGGTCGGTGAATCGCTCGCAGATCGTGTCGTCGCAGTGCGTCAGCATCGTGGTGCCGCGCAGCACGATGGTCACCCGGGTCCCCAGCGAGGAGAAGATGTGTGCGAATTCGGCTGCCACATAACCGCCTCCGACGATCACGAGATGCTCGGGGAGCTCCGAGATCCGCATGATGGTGTCGCTGGTGTGATACGCGACGCCGCAGTCGGCGATCGCCGGGGGCACGGTCGCCCTCGCACCCGCCGCGATCACCACCTGCTCAGCGGTGAACTCGTCACCGTCGTCTGTGCGCAGCCGGTAGCCGTTCGCGCCCTTCTGTTCGGCGAAGCGGGTGTGGCTGGCGAAGACCTCGACGTTCGGCGAGGACCGCCGGTACTGTTCGCCGCCAGTCGACAGCGGGTCGATGCGGCCGAACACCCGGGAGACGATGTCGGGCCAGCGCACCGTCTCGACATGCGCGTCGATGCCGAATGTCGATGCCTGCCTGACTTGTTCGGCCACCTCGGCGGCGTAGACGAACATCTTGGTGGGGATGCAGCCCACGTTCAGGCACGTGCCGCCGAACACGTCCTGCTCGCAGATCGCGACCTTCTTGTCGATGTAGCGATCGTCGATGATGCTGTTGCCCGATCCGGTGCCGATGATTGCGATGTCGAAGTCAGCCATGGGGTTCTCCCTCTTCCGAATGCCAGTCGAGCCAGCGGTCCAACTCGCGATAGGCCGTGCGCCGGGCTTCAGACACCGACAGGAACACGTCGTGTTTGGCGTCGGCGATCGGTACCACCGTCGTGCGGTTGCCGACACAGCCGGCCCACCGCGCGATCTGGGCGACGTCGAGCACCGCGTCCCCGCGCTGGATGAGCTCGGAGTCGGCCACTTCGCGCACGCTGCGGTCCGAGCGCAGGATCAGGTTGGGCACGCCGACGTCGAGGCCGCGGTGCAGCTGCGCGTGGCCGCGGCGGATCGCCCGGATCCAGCCGAGGGTCACCGGGAAACCGCCGATGGGTTTCCACGTCAGGTCGTAGTCGAAGTCGCCGGCGAAGTCGCGGTGCAGTGTGGTGCCGTAGCCGCCGTGGGTCGGGCGCCGCACCACGGTGCGTGACCGCAATCGCCCCGCGGCGCGCAGCGCAGCCGTGGTCGGCGCCGCGCGCAGGATCGCCGGGCCCTGCAGGTCGAACCAGGGGCTGTTGAGCACCAGACCCGACACCGCAGGCCGAGTCCCGCCGCGGCGGTCCAGCCGGACGCCGTCGCGGCGCCGACGGTCCAGCCACAGCGTGACCACCAGCCCGCCTGCCGAATGGCCGAAGACCAGCACGTCGGCATCGGTCTCCCCGGCGATCGTCGCCAGCGCACGCTCGAGCTCGGTGTCGTAGCGGGCCAGGTCGGTGGTGAAGTGCGGTGTCTGACCCGCACGGTGGGAGCGACCGCATTTGTGCAGGTCGATTGCGTAGAACGCGATGCCGCGGGCGGCCAGGTGATCGGCGAATTCGGTGTTGAAGAAGTAGTCGGTGAAACCGTGCACCATCAGGACGGCCTGCCGAGCCCCCGGATCGGCGGGTCCCCGCCGCACCAGAGTGGCTTCCAGATCGCCCTCTCCGTCGGGGTCGGGCCCCAGCGCGAAAGTGGTCTGCCAGTACCCGGGCAGAACATCGGGCTGCCATCCGGACACGACAGCCACCTTAGTGGGCGAGGTGGTCGGCGGGTTGTGACCGCGCGCGGCGGGATAACCTGAACACCGGTAAGCCGTGAGCAACGGGGACGCGACCACGAAGGGCCGATCGAGTTGGTGTCTGAAGCGGAGAAGACCGACGTCCTGCTGGTAGGCGCGGGCATCATGAGCGCGACCCTGTCGGCGCTGCTGCGCCTGGTCGAGCCGAACTGGTCGATGACGCTGGTCGAGCGTCTCGACGGCGCGGCCGCAGAGAGCAGCGATCCCTGGAACAACGCCGGCACCGGCCACTCGGCGCTGTGTGAACTCAATTACACCCCGGCGCGTCCGGACGGCAGCATCGACATCGCCAAGGCCGTCAACGTCAACGAGCAGTTCCAGGTCTCGCGACAGTTCTGGACCTACGCCGTGGAGAACGGCGTGCTGCCCGACGTGCGCAGCTTCCTCAACCCCATTCCGCACGTCAGTTTCGTGCAGGGCGAGGACAACGTGAAGTACCTCAAGGCCCGGTACGACGCACTGGTGACCAACCCCCTGTTCTCGACGATGGAATTCATCGACGACCGCGACGAGTTCGTCCGCAGGCTGCCGCTGATGGCGGAGCGACGCGACTTCTCCGAGAAGGTCGGGCTGAACTGGACCCAGGACGGCACCGACGTCGACTTCGGCTCGCTGTCGCGGCAGTTGATCGGCTTCGGTGCCAAGAAGGGCATGTCGACGCTGTTCGGCCACGACGTCACCGATCTCGACCAGGGCTCGGACGGGCGGTGGACGGTCAAGGTCGTCAACCGCCGCACCGGCCAGAAACGAAAGTTCAACGCGGGCTTCGTGTTCGTCGGAGCGGGCGGCGGTGCGCTGCCGCTGCTGCAGAAGGCGGGCATCAAGGAGGCCAAGGGCTTCGGCGGCTTCCCGGTGGGCGGTCAGTGGCTACGCAGCGGCAACGCCGATCTCACCGCCCGTCATCAGGCCAAGGTGTACGGGCTTCCGCCGCTGGGTGCGCCGCCGATGTCCGTGCCGCACTTGGACACCCGGGTGATCAACGGTCGGTCGTGGCTGCTGTTCGGGCCGTTCGCCGGATGGTCCCCGAAGTTCCTCAAGCAGGGCAAGATCACCGATCTGCCGCTGTCGGTCAAACCCAACAACCTGGTCTCGATGCTCGGTGTCGGGCTCACGGAGATGGGGCTGCTGCGCTACCTGATCGGCCAGCTGCTGCTGAGCGAATCGGCCCGCGTCGACGCGCTGCGGGAGTTCGCGCCGAGTGCGAAGAATTCGGACTGGGAGCTCGACATCGCCGGTCAGCGCGTGCAGGTGATCCGCAAGGCCAAGGGCAAGGGTGGCGTACTCGAATTCGGCACCACCGTGCTCTCGGCCGCCGACGGGAGCATTGCCGGTCTGCTCGGCGCCTCGCCGGGCGCCTCGACCGCGGTGCCCGCGATGCTCGAGGTGATGTCGCGGTGCTTCGGTGACCGCTACCAGAGCTGGCTTCCCACGATCAAGACGATGGTGCCCTCGCTGGGCACCAAACTGTCGGAGGAACCCGCACTGTTCGACGAGATCTGGGCCCGCGGCACGAAGGTGCTCAAACTCGACAAGCCTGCGGGCGCCCTGCCCGACACCGCACTCGACGTGTCGTCGGCGGGTACCGAGCACACTCCGACCACGGCGACCGTGTGACGGTGTCGATTCGATGACGGTGTCGCCCCGATGACCGCGGCGTTGCGCCGCAGCTGGGCCAAGGATCTCGACGCCGCCACGCTCTACGAGCTCCTCAAGCTGCGGGTGGAGGTGTTCGTCGTCGAGCAGGCGACGCCCTATCCGGAACTCGACGGTCGCGACCTGCTCAGCGAGACCCGCCATTTTTGGCTGGAAAACGCTGAGGGACAGGTCATTTCGACGTTACGTCTGATGGAGGAGCACCCGGCCGGACACAAGGCGTTCCGGATCGGGCGGGTGTGCACCAAACGCTCCGACCGCGGGCACGGGCACACCGCGCGATTGTTGACCGCGGCGCTGGCCGAGGTGGGCGACTACCCCTGCCACATCAACGCCCAGACGTATCTGGAGGAGATGTACGGCAGGCACGGATTCGTTCGCGATGGCGACGAATTCCTCGACGACGGCATTCCGCACGTTCCGATGGTCAAGCCGTGACGGGTGAAGCTCTCTACCCGTTCAGCGCACTGGTCGGACACGACCGGCTGAAGCTGGCGCTCGTGCTGTGTGCGGTGCGCCCCGACATCGGCGGTGTGCTGATCCGCGGCGAGAAGGGCACGGCGAAATCGACTGCGGTGCGCGGCCTGGCGCAGGTGCTGACCCAGTCGTTCGCCATCGCAGGCAGCGACGGTGCGAATCCGGGTGGCCAGCTGGTCGAGTTGCCGATCGGGGCGACCGAAGACCGGGTGGTCGGCTCGCTGGACCTGCAGAAGGTGCTGCGCGACGGCGAGCACGCCTTCTCCCCGGGTCTGCTGGCGCGAGCGCATCGCGGCGTCCTCTACGTCGACGAGGTCAACCTGCTGCACGACCATCTGGTCGACGTGCTGCTCGACGCGGCGGCGATGGGCCGGGTGCACGTCGAACGCGACGGGGTCTCCCACAGCCACGAGGCGCGGTTCGTGCTGATCGGCACGATGAATCCCGAAGAGGGAGAACTGCGTCCGCAGCTGCTGGACCGATTCGGGCTGACGGTGGACGTGGTCGCCTCCCGTGACGTCGACGTCCGCGCCGAGGTGATCCGCCAGAGGCTGGCGTACGAGGCCGACCCCGCCTCCTTCGCCGGGCGCTACGCCGAGGCCGACACCGAGCTGGCCCGGCACATCGCCGACGCGCGCGCCCAGGTGGCCGATGTGGTGTTGCCCGACAACGAATTACGGCGCATCGCAGCTCTCTGCGCTGCGTTCGACGTGGACGGGATGCGCGCCGACCTGGTGGTGGCGCGCACCGCGGTGGCCCACGCTGCGTGGCGCGGTGCGGTCGAGGTCGCCGAGCAGGACGTGCGGGTGGCCGCCGAACTGGCGCTGCCGCACCGTCGCCGACGCGATCCGTTCGACGATCCGGGTCTCGACGAGGGCCGGCTCGACGACGCGATGGCTCAGGCAGGTGAGGCAGCCGACGACGCGTCGGGTCCCGATCGCGACCCCGAGCCGGATCCTGACCCGCCCGGTGGCGGCGCACCCTCGCCTGGCGAGGCCGCTGACGCCGATGCCGCTGGGCCGCAAGCATCGTCACCACCACCGTCGCGTCCCAGCGCGCCGCCGGCCGCCGCGTTCCGGACTAGGGCGCTGGTGGTGCCCGGGGTCGGCGACGGGGCACCCGGCCGTCGATCACGGGCCCGCAACCGCACCGGCACGGTCGTCGCTGCCACCACTGACCCGCACGCCGGTCACGGGATGCACGTGTTCGGCACGTTGCTCGCGGCCGCGGGTCGGCACAGCGGGCGAGGCCGGCTGCGACCTGCCCCCGACGACCTACGGCGGGCTGTGCGGGAGGGCCGCGAGGGCAACCTGGTGATCTTCGTCGTCGACGCGTCGGGCTCCATGGCTGCGCGGGACCGGATGTCGGCGGTCAGCGGCGCCACCCTGTCGCTGCTGCGCGACGCCTACCAGCGCCGCGACAAGGTCGCGGTCATCACGTTCCGCGGGCAGGATGCCCGGGTGCTGCTGCCGCCGACGTCGTCGGTCTACGTGGCCAGCACGCGCCTGGCTCGCTTCGACACCGGCGGGCGGACACCGCTGGCGCACGGGTTGATTGCCGCGCGCGACATGGTGGTCCGCGAACGCACGCGTGACCGGGCGAGACGCAGCCTGGTGGTGGTGCTCACCGACGGGCGGGCCACCGGCGGGCCCGATCCGCTGGGCCGCACGGCAGCAGCAGCGGCCCGACTGGTCGCCGAGGGCGCATCGGCAGTTGTCGTGGACTGCGAAACCTCCTTCGTCCGTTTGGGTTTGGCGCAAGATCTGGCGAGGCGGCTGCTGGCCCCGGCGGTGCGGCTGGACCAATTGCGCGCGGACGCGCTGACCGCTGTCGTCAAGACACAGGCCGCGGCCTGAGAAGGGAATCCGATGCCTCAGGGTCAGCCGGTGGCCGTGCCCCGCGACGGGTTGACCACGCGGGCCCGCCGCCACGCCCCGCTGCTCGCGGTCCACACCGGCGCGGGCAAGGGTAAGTCCACCGCGGCGTTCGGGATGGCGCTGCGCGCGTGGAATCAGGGCTTCGACATCGCGGTGTTCCAGTTCGTCAAGAGCGCGAAGTGGAAGGTGGGGGAGGAGACGGCGCTGCGTGAGCTCGGGCAGGCGCACTCCGAGCGCGGCGTCGGCGGGCCCGTCGAGTGGCACAAGATGGGCTCGGGCTGGTCGTGGTCGCGCAAGGCGGGCTCCGAGGAGGACCACGCCGCGGCGGCTGCCGAAGGCTGGGCCGAGATCGCGCGCCGGTTCGCCGACGAGCGCCATGACTTCTATGTGCTCGACGAATTCACCTATCCGCTGAAGTGGGGGTGGATCGACGTGGCCGAGGTCGTCGACGTGCTGGCGTCGCGGCCGGGCACCCAGCACGTGGTGATCACCGGGCGCGACGCCCCGGCCGCGCTGTGCGACGCCGCCGATCTGGTCACCGAGATGACCAAGGTCAAGCACCCGATGGACGTGGGCCGCAAGGGCCAGCGAGGCATCGAGTGGTGAGTACGCCGGGGATCGTCATCGCCGCGCCGTCCTCCGGCAGCGGGAAGACGACGATCGCGACGGGGCTCATGGGCGCCCTGCGACGGGCCGGGCATCGAGTGGCGCCGTTCAAGGTCGGCCCCGACTTCATCGATCCGGGCTATCACGGCATGGCGGCGGGACGGCCGGGCCGCAACCTCGACCCCGTGCTCGTCGGTGACCACCTCATCGGCCCGCTCTACCGCCACGGCAGCGATGACGCCGACATCGCCGTCGTCGAAGGCGTGATGGGCCTGTTCGACGGACGTATCAGCGACGCCCCGGCCGCCGGGGCCGCGCGCGGCTCCAGCGCCCACGTCGCGGGACTGCTCGGGACGCCGGTGATTCTGGTCGTCGATGCCCGCGGACAGAGCCACAGCGTGGGCGCGCTGGTGCACGGCTTCGCCACGTTCGACACTGCGGTGCGGCTCGTCGGCGTGATCCTCAACCGGGTCGGGTCGGCGCGCCACGAGGCGGTGCTGCGGCAAGGTTGCGAGCAGGCCGGAGTGGCCGTGCTGGGCGCCGTTCCCCGGACCGAGGAACTCTCGGTTCCGTCGCGTCACCTCGGGTTGGTCACTGCCGTCGAACACGGCCGGCGAGCGCACGCCGCCGTCGACGCGATGGCGGAACTGGTCGCCCGGCATGTCGATCTCCCCGCCGTCGTCGCCGCCGCCCGCAGCGACGTCGCCGGCGATCCATGGACCCCGGAACTCGCCGAACCCACCGGCGCACCAGTGACCGTCGCACTGGCCGCAGGCCGCGCATTCACGTTCAACTACGCCGAACACGGCGAACTCCTCGGCGCGGCAGGCGCGGACGTCGTCGCCTTCGATCCGCTCACCGACCCGCTGCCTCCGCGCACTACAGCTCTCGTCATCCCCGGTGGCTTCCCGGAGGAGTTCGGTCCGGACCTCTCGGCGAACCACGCGGTGCGCGAACAGATCGCCGCGCTGGCCGGTTCGGGCGCTCCGATCCACGCCGAGTGCGCCGGACTGACGTACCTGGCCGACGATCTCGACGGCCACCCCATGTGCGGGGTGATCGCCGGCTCGGCGTCGTTCACCGAATCGTTGACCCTGGGGTATCGCGACGCCGTGGCTGTCACCGACTCGTCGCTGCACCGCATCGGCGATCGCGTCGTGGGACACGAATTTCACCGCACCGCAATGAATTACGCACCGGATAGGCAGCCCGCCTGGCGCTACCGGGGCCGGTCGGGCGCGATGGTCGACGACGGCGCGGTCCAGGACGGAGTGCACGCGGGGTATCTGCACACCCACCCTGCTGCGCACCCCGAGGCGATCGCCCGCTTCGTCCGGGCGGCGGCACGCTCTAAGCTCGCCGGGTGACCGACAACGCCTATCTGGTGGGCCTACGCCTGGCCGGCAAGAAGGTCGTCGTGGTGGGAGGCGGCACGGTCGCCCAGCGACGGCTGCCCCTGCTGGTTGCCTCCGGTGCCGACGTACACGTCATCACCATCGCTGCGACCCCTGCGGTGGAGGCGATCGACGGAATCACCCTGACGCTGCGGCCTTTTCGTGACGGGGATCTCGACGGCGCCTGGTATGTGATCGCCGCCACCGACGATCCCGATGTGAACGCCGCCATCGTCGCCGAGGCCGAGAGCCGTCGCGTGTTCTGCGTCCGCGCCGACATCGCCGTGGAAGGTACCGCCGTCACCCCGGCCACGTTCGAGTACGAGGGCCTGTCGGTCGGCGTGCTGGCCGGCGGCGAGCATCGCCGCTCGGCAGCCATCCGCTCGGCGATTCACGAGGCCCTGCAGCAAGGCATGATCACGGCCGACGCGCCCGGCGTGGTGGCCGGTGGTGTCGCGCTGGTCGGGGGAGGCCCGGGTGATCCGGAGCTGATCACCGTGCGCGGGCGCCGGCTGCTCGCCCACGCCGACGTGGTGGTGGCCGACCGGCTCGCCCCGCAGGATCTGCTCGCCGAGCTCTCCCCGGACGTCGAGGTCATCGACGCCGCCAAGATTCCCTACGGCCGCGCGATGGCCCAGGACGCGATCAACGCGGTGCTGATCGATCGGGCGAAGCAGGGCAAGTTCGTGGTCCGCCTCAAGGGTGGCGATCCGTTCGTGTTCGCCCGCGGTCAGGAAGAGGTGATCGCGTGCGCCGATGCCGGCGTTCCGGTCACCGTCGTGCCGGGTGTGACCAGTGCCATAGCTGTGCCTGCGCTGGCCGGTGTTCCGGTCACTCACCGCGCGATGACGCATGAGTTCGTGGTGGTCAGCGGCCATCTGGCGCCGGACCACCCCGAATCGTTAGTGAATTGGGATGCGCTCGCCGCTCTGCACGGCACCATCGTTTTGCTGATGGCCGTCGAACGCATCGAACTTTTTGCCAAGGTGTTGCTTGCGGGCGGCCGACCTGCGGATACGCCGGTCCTCGTGGTTCAGCACGGAACGACGTCGGCGCAGCGGAGTTTGCGGACGACCCTTGCTGAGGCGCCAGAACGCATCCGAGCCGAGGGCATCAGGCCCCCCGCGATCATCGTGATCGGGTCTGTGGCGGCCTTCGCGGCTTAAAGAGATATTAAGAGTACTGTAAGGTAACTCGTTATGACGGCTCTCAATGACGCGGAGCGTGCCGCCATCTCTCGGGATGCTGAAGGCAAGGGCCAGCGGGGCGCCAACAAGGCCGTGCCGGCCCGTATCAGGGCGGCTGCCGACGGAGGCGCCGGCTCGCGATTTCCCAAGACACCGGCGTGGTTGCCGTCGCGGCGCTTCATCGCCGCGGTCATCGCGATCGGCGGTATGCAGCTGCTCGCCACGATGGACAGCACGGTCGCGATCGTCGCCCTCCCCAAGATCCAGGACGAGCTGAGCCTCTCGGACGCCGGACGCAGCTGGGTGATCACTGCCTACGTGCTGACCTTCGGCGGCCTGATGCTCCTCGGTGGCCGCCTCGGTGACGTGATCGGGCGCAAGCGGACGTTCGTCGTCGGCGTCGCCCTGTTCACCATCGCGTCGATCCTGTGTGGGTTGGCCTGGAACGAGGCGACCCTGGTGACCGCTCGGCTGTTGCAGGGCGTCGGGGCGGCGATCGCCTCTCCGACGGCGCTGGCACTGATCGCGACCACCTTCCCGAAGGGTCCGGCGCGCAACGCGGCCACCGCGATCTTCGCGGCGATGACGGGCGTCGGCTCGGTGATGGGGCTGATCGTCGGCGGCGCGCTGACCGAGGTGTCATGGCGCTGGGCCTTCCTGATCAACGTCCCGATCGGCCTGGTGATGATCCACCTGGCCCGCACCACGCTGCGGGAGACCAACCGCGAGCGGCTGAAGCTCGACGCCGCCGGGGCGCTGCTGGCAACGATGGGTTGCACCGCCGCAGTGTTCGCCTTCTCGATGGGTCCCGAGGCCGGCTGGGCCTCGCCGATCACGATCGGCTCCGGTGTCGTGGCGATGGCCTGCGGCCTTGCCTTCCTGTGGGTCGAGCGGACCGCGGAGAACCCCGTGGTGCCCTTCGAGCTGTTCCGCGACCGCAACCGGCTGTCGACCTTCGCGGCGATCTTCCTCGCCGGCGGCGTGATGTTCACTCTCACCGTGCTGATCGGCCTCTACGTGCAGGACATCATGGGCTACAGCGCGCTGAAGGCGGGCGTCGGGTTCATCCCGTTCGTCATCGCCCTGGGTATCGGGCTGGGCCTGTCGTCGGCGCTGGTGTCGAAGTTCCCGCCGCGTGTCCTGGTGATCGGCGGCGGCATCCTGGTGCTGGCCGCGATGCTGTACGGCTCGACGCTGGACGCCAACATCCCCTACTTCCCGAACCTGGTGCTGCCCATCACCATCGGTGGCTTCGGGATCGGCATGATCGTGGTGCCGCTGACGGTCTCGGCGATCGCCGGCGTCGGATTCGATCAGATCGGGCCGGTCTCGGCGATCGCACTGATGCTGCAGAGCCTCGGCGGGCCCGTCGTGCTCGCGATCATCCAGGCGGTCATCACGTCGCGCACGCTGTACCTCGGCGGCACCAACGGGCCGGTCAAGGACATGAACGCCATGCAGCTGCACGCTCTCGACCAGGGCTACACCTACGGTCTGCTGTGGGTGGCCGCCGTCGCGGTGATCGTCGGCGGGGCGGCGCTGTTCATCGGGTACACCGCTGAGCAGGTCGCGCATGCGCAGGAAGTCAAGGACGCGATCGACGCCGGAGAGCTGTAGCTCGCCTGCGATTTCGGCGTGATCGTGTGCGCTCAGCGGCGTGTGGTGTCTCGGGACATCGCTGACATTTGTGTCGCGGGACATCGCTGACACTCATGATGGCGGTTTGGGTTCGCGGGTGCGGTAGGTACGGGCGGTTTTATCGGCCTGTTGGTAGCGGCGTGTGGG
>NZ_QJUA01000022.1 GCF_003254575.1 Mycobacterium kyogaense
TGGCAGCGGGGTGAGCGGGGTGGAGTGGTGGATGATGAGGGCGGGCGGGTGGGACCCGGCGAGGTGGGTGGAGGTGCAGCCGGTGCCGCCGTACCCACCCGCCCAGCCCACACCGCTGGCGCGGTCGAGCCCCACCGTCGCCGACCAGTCCCGCGGCACCCCCAACACGCCCGACCACACGTGTTCGATCGCGGCCCTGGCGGTCGACGGGAAGAAGCGCACCAGGATGTCGCGAAGCAGCCCAACGGTTCTCGGGTCAGTCGAACCGTCGACGTCGGTGCCCGAACCATAGCGGTACGGCGCACCGCGGCCGCCGATCGCGATGCGGTCGTCGGCGGTGCGTTGGGCGTACATGTAGGCGTGGGCCTGGTCACCGAGCGTCTCGTAGCCGGCCCAGCCGATGTCGTCCCACACGTCGGCCGAGAGGGGCTCGGTGACGATCAGCGAGGAATTCATCGGCAGCCAGGTCCGTCGCAAACCTTCGATCTGCGCCGTAAATCCCTCGGTGGCCCGCACCACGGTCCCTGCCGTGACGGTGCCTGCTTCGGTCACCGCCTGATGGGGACGAATCTCGGTGACCCTGGTCTGCTCGAAAATCTCCACGCCCAGCGATTCGACCACCCTGGCCAACCCGGCGGCCAGTTTCGCCGGATGCAGTCGCGCGCAATGCGGATGCCACATCGCCCCGGTCGTGCCGCGCACGTTGATCCGCGCGGTCGCCTCGGCCGCACTCAGCAATTCGACGTCGGTCATCGGCCAGGTGCGGGCCTCCTCCACCGCGTGTAGCAGGCGGGCCTGCTGGGCGGCGTTGGTGGCGACGGTGAACTCACCGCCCTTGACGACGTCACAGTCGACGCCCTCGTCGCGCGTGACGCGGATGACCTCGTCGACCGTCTCGTTCATGGCGGTCTGCTGGCGGGCCACGGCCTCGCGTCCGTGTGACTTCAAGTATTGCCCGCGACCGCCGGTGATCTCGTTAGTGAGCCAGCCGCCGTTGCGTCCCGATGCCCCAAAGCCTGCGAAGCGTTGCTCCAGCATGACGATGCGCAGGTGCGGTGCCGCCTTCTTCAGGTAGTACGCGGTCCACAGCCCGGTGTATCCGGCTCCGACGATGCAGACGTCGGCCTGGGCGGAGCCGGGCAGCGGCGGGCGCGGGGGGTTGGCCCCCATGCTGTTCCACCAGAACGACACCTTGCCGTTGGTAAGGGTGGTGCTCACTTGCCCACCATCGCACTCGTCAGGCCGGCGGCGCCACCGCCGGATCCCGTTGGGTCCCGTCGCAGGATGATTGCGGCGACGCCCAGTGCGATCAGGGTCAGTACAAGCATCATCGTCGACATCGCGGCAATGTCGGGCCGCAGCGACGCCTTGAGCGAGGCGAAGATGTACACCGGCCACGGTGTCGAACCGGCCACCGAGACGAAGGACGACACGACCGTGTTGTCCAAGCTGAGGGTGAAGGCGAGCAGGGCACCCGACAGCACCGCCGGGCGGATCAGTGGCAGCGTGATGTCGGTGAAGCGCCGGACCGGTGTGGCGTAGAGGTCGGCGGCGGCCTCCTCGAGGAACTCGTTCATACCGGTCATTCTGGCCCGCACGATGAATGTGACGACGGCACTGGCGAACAACGAGTTTGCGATGATCAGGCGCACCTGGCCGACGTTGAAGGCGGGCAGCCCCCAGTCGACGCCGAGGGTGACGAACCAGGGGAGCAGGGAGATCGCGGACACGATCTCCGGGGTGACCAGGACCAGCCCCAGGAGGACGAGCAGCCCCGGAGCCCACCAGCCCGGGCGACGGGTCAGCGCGACCCCGGCGAAGGTGCCCAGCACGGTGGCGACCACGGCCGTTCCGGTAGCGGTGATGAGCGAGACGGTGATGGCGTTGGTGATCGCCGGGTTGGACAGGGCCGAGAGGTAGGCGTCGACGCCGAACCCGTCGAACGTCTGCAGGGTGCGACCGTTGTTGAACGAGAACACGACGATCACCACGATGGGGAAGAACAGGAACACCAGCCCCAGGACGCCCCACGCGTTCAGGATGACGTCACCGGGTCGAATCCGTTGTCGGCGAACGGGTTTAGCGGGGGACTCGACGGTGGTCACGCAGCCTCCTTCGACGGTAGTTTCAACGACGTCGCCGCGTTGACGACGACGCCGACGATCTTGAGCGCCGCCCCGACCACGGCGCTGGTGCCGAAGATCGCCAGCATCAGCAGGACGGCCATCGCAGAGCCGAGCGCCCAGTTCTGGGCGCTTTGGAACTGGGCGGCCACCATCTGTCCGACCATGCTGCCGCTGGCCCCACCGAGCACGGTGGGGGTGATGTAGTCGCCCATCAGCGGCACGAACACGAGCATCATTCCGGCGGTCACTCCGGGCAGCGCCAGGGGGACGGTGACGTGCCAGAACGTGCTCCACGCCGTGCCGCCGAGGTCGCGGCTCGCCTCGAGCAGCTTCGGATCGAGACGTTCCAGGGCCACGTAGAGCGGCAGAATCATCAGCGGCAGGTAGTTGTAGACCACGCCGAGCTGGACGGCCCCCGAGGTGTAGAGCACGTGCAGAGAGCCCTCGGTCAGGTGCGCCCACTGCAGGACTTTGGAGACGAAACCCTCTGGGGCTAGCGATATCTGCCATCCGATGGTGCGCACCAGGAAGTTGGTCCAGTAGGGGATGAGCACGAGCGCCAACACGACACCGCGCCACTTGGGGGCGAGTTTGACCGCCATCCAGTAGGCCATCGGGAAGGCGATGAGCAGGCAGAGCACCGTTCCGGTGACGGCGATCTTGAGTGTGCGGACGAAGATGGCGAGGAAGGCCGGCGAGGCGGCCTGGCCGTAGCGATCCAGGGACAGCACGTCGTTGGCGTGGGTGACGTAGATGCCCGGCTTGTAGCCGAAGCTGTACCAGACCACCAAGCCGAACGGCAGGATGAAGAACAGCAGGATCCAGATGCTGATCGGCAGCGCTCCAAGCCCTTTCGGCATGGGCAGCCGGCGACCGGGAGGCGCCACGTCGGCAACACCGGGGGGCGCCGTCACACCTTCGAGGGCGGTCACTTGCCCGCCGCGGCCTTGAGCTCGTCGTAGATGCCGATGATGGTGCCGTCCGCGGACGTCATCTCGCTGTAGACCAGCTTGCTCATCACCGCGTCGTTGATGAAGACCAAGTCGGGACGCTGGATACCGGCCTTGGTGGCGGCCTCCTCGATGCCTTGAATCCCCGTGTTGTACCCGATGTAGGTCAGTTCTTTGAGCGACACAGTCGGGTCGAGGACGTAGTTGATGAACTCGTAGGCGGCGTCTTCGTGGGGCGCCCCCTTGACGATCGCCCAGTTGTCCTGCCAGAGGTTCGCACCCTCCGACGGCCAGACCCACTTGTACCGCTCCGGCTCGGAGTTGGCGAGGATGCCGAGGCGGGCGTCGCCGTTCCAGCAGTGGATGAGGGCGCGCGCGGACGAGGAGATGGACGCGTTGGTCGACGACTCGAAGGCCTGCACGTGGGGCGCGATCTTGTCGAGGATGAAGGAGCGATAGGCCGCGATGTGACCGGGGTCGGTGGTGTTCTCGTCGATTCCGTTGGCCCAGAAGTAGGTGAACGCGACCTCGCCCTGGTCCTCCAGCAGCGACATGCTGCCCGACGCCTCCTTCTGCGCACAGTCGAGGAAGTCGGCCCAGGACTTCAGATCCCGCTTGACCACCGTGGTGTCGTAGACGTAACCCGTCGAACCCCAGTCCTTGCAGACGCTGTACTTGTTGCCGGGGTCGAACGTGGTGTTGACGACCTTGGGAGTGAGGTTCTTCATGTTGGGCAGCTTGGCGTGGTCGAGCTCGGTGAGCAGCCCGCCCGTCGCCATCTGCTGAACCGAGGAATGGGTGGGAACGCAGATGTCGTAACCCGTAGTGCCCTTGGCCGCACTGAGTTTGGCGATCATCTCGGGGTTGGAGCCGTAGGAATCCACGGTGATCTTCGGCCCCTTGGCCGCGGTGAAGTCGGTGAGCACCGCAGGGTCGTCGTACTCACCCCACGTGTAGATGTTCAGACCGTCCGAGGAATTGCCGCCCCCACCCGAGGAGCTGGAGCAAGCGGCCAGGAAGGCGCCGGCCCCCAGTGCGGCGGTGCCACCGAGGAAGGCGCGGCGCGACAGCGAGCGCTTGAGCGCATGGGGGACGAGGGCGCGGACGTTGTCTGGCTGATTCATGGTGAGTTCTCCGGATCGGCGTGTCGGGTGACGGGTGTGGTGGTTACGAGGTGAAGATCCGGACGGCGTCCGCCGACCAGGAGCACAGCACGGGCGATCCGAGCTCGGTGGGCGGGTTGGCGGCACGGGGCAGTCGGGCGAGGACCTGGTCGTCCTCGCGGGTGTGGACGACCAGCTGAAGGCTGTGGCCGAGTTCTGAGACGCCGAGCAGAGTGCCGGCGACGGTGTTGACCGCGGTGTCCGTTCTCGACTCCGGTCCGGCGGCGGTCACCACCACCGATTCCGGTCGGACGGCGGCACTGACCTCGGCGCCGCTGGCGGCGGGGACGTCGCCCTTGGTGGGGCGTGAGGAGTACAGCGAGAGGCCGTTGGTACGGACGGTCACGCCGTCGCCGTCGAAGGAGGTGATGGTGCCCGCGAAGGAGTTCTGACGACCGATGAACCCCGCCACGAACGCCGATTCGGGTGCGTCGTATACCCCTGAGGCGGTGCCGATTTGCTCGACGCGGCCGTCCTTCATCACCGCGACGCGATCGCTCATCGACAGCGCCTCCTCCTGATCGTGGGTGACGAAGATGAACGTGGTGCCCAGCTCGTGCTGAAGCAGTTTGAGCTCGACTTGCATCTCCTCGCGGAGCTTGCGATCCAGCGCGCTCATCGGTTCGTCGAGCAGCAGGACGGCGGGCCGGTTGACCAGTGCCCGGGCCAGCGCGACGCGCTGCTGCTGGCCGCCGGACAGTTGCGCCGGCTTCCTGTCGGCGAAGGCGGTCATCCTGACCATGCCCAGGGCACGGCTCACGCGGTCGGCCATCTCGGATTTCGGCACGCCCGAGCGGCGAAGTCCGTAGGCGACGTTGTCGGCGACCTTCATGTGGGGGAACAGGGCGTAGGCCTGGAAGACTGTGTTCACCGGGCGCTTGTGCGGCGGAAGGTTTTCGACGTTCTGTCCGGAGATTTGGATCGACCCGTCGTCGGGAAATTCGAATCCGCCGATCATCCGCAGGGTGGTGGTCTTGCCGCAGCCGCTGGGGCCCAGCAGGCTGAGGAATTCTCCGGGGCGCACGTGGAGGCTGAGATCGTCGACCGCGACGGCCGAGGCGTAGGTCTTGGTCAGATTGCGCAGTTCGACCGAGCCAGCCGCCGAACTCGGCTCGGTCTTGGTCGGGGCGGTCATGTCCACGGTGCTCACGCCGACACCAGCGTCGCGCTCGCGTCATAGACGACGTCGCCGCCGATGATCGTGTAGGCCACCGTGGCCGAACCGATTTCGGCGACGGGGGCGGCGAAGATGTCGCGGTCGAGGATGACGATGTCGCCCGCCTTGCCGAGTTCGATGCTGCCCGAACGTCCTTCGTCGTGGTTGAGGTAGGCGGTACCGAGAGTGTGGGCGATCAACGCGTCGGCGAGCGACAGCGCTTGCTCGCCGAGGAATGGCATCACCGCGGACCCCGTGGCGCCCACCGGCGCGCGGTTGACGGCGGTGTGGATGATGTGGATCGGGTTGCCCGTGCTGACCGGCCAGTCGCTGCCCGACGCCAGGGGCGCGCCCGCCCGATGCAGCGATCCGAAGGGGTACTGCCAGGCGGCGCGGCGGGTGCCGAGGAAGGGGATCGTGAGGACGTCCATCTGTGGTTCGTGTCGGGCCCACAGCGGCTGCATGTTGGCCACCACGCCCAGTTCGGCGAAGCGGGGGACGTCGTCGGGGTGCACCACTTGAATGTGGGCCAGGGTGTGCCGAAGGTCTTTGTCGCCGTTGGCCTTCCTGGCCGCTTCGACGGCGTCGAGTGATTCGCGGACGGCTCGGTCGCCGAGGGCGTGGAAGTGCAGTTGGAAGCCCAGTGCGTCGAGTTGAGTGGCGATTTCGATGAGGGTGGTCGGATCCACGAAGCTCTTGCCGGTGTTTTCGCCGGGGCAGCCACACGAGTCGAGGTAGGGCTCGAGCATCCCGGCGGTGAAGTTCTCGGCGACGCCGTCTTGCATGATCTTGACGGTGGTGGCCTGGAATCCGGCCGCCAGCGCACGTTCGCGCTTCTCGGCGAGCTCGGGTATCTGCTCGAGGCCGCGATTGCGGTCCCACCAGAGGGCACCGACCACGTGCGCCTTCAGCTCGCCGGATGCGGTGACCCGCAGGTAGGAGTCGAGGATGTCGGGGGTGTCGTTGGTGGCGCCGACGATGGCGTCATGCCAGGCGGTGACGCCCCACTCGAGGAGTTGGCGCTGGGCGACCCTCAGGGCCTCGTCGAGGTCGTCCTGGGTCGCCAGGGGGATGTGGCGGGCGACCAGACCCATGGCTCCCTCTTGCAGGGTGCCGATCGCGTGGCCGTCGGCGTCGCGTTCGATGCGTCCGTCGAAGGGGTCGGGCGTGGAGTCGTCGATGCCGGCGATCTCCAGGGCCTTGGAGTTGACCCAGGCGCCGTGTCCGTCGCGGTTGGGGAAGAACGCAGGGCGGTCGGGGACGACGGCGTCGAGGGCAGCGGCCGTCGGCAGGCCGCCGGGGAACGAGTCCATCGACCAGCCGCCACCACTGACCCACGGCACGTCCGGATTGTCGGCGGCGTACTCGGCAATGCGGGTGAGGTAGCCCTCGGCGGTGTCATACGGCGTGAGGTCGCAGGCGATCATGTCCAGGCCGGCGTGGTACGGGTGGATGTGACAGTCCTGGAAACCGGGGGACACGAGGCCTCCCGCCGCGTCGATCTCCACAGCGCCGGACGCTTCGAGCGCGCCTGCGCCGATCGCGGTGATGACACCGTCTTCGACGAGGAGCGGCTCTTCGACGATGCCTGCGGGCGTGAAGACGTGGCCACCGGTGATCAGGAGTCGGTGCGGTGTGGTCATGGTGTCATTCCTCGAGGTGGGGTGATCGGGTTGGCGTCGATGGGCGGGGTGAGGTGGGAGGTGATCCACATGGCCTGGGCCGGGGTGGCCCCGACGTTCACGGCGCGGTGGGGAATCGAGGAGAGGTACTCGACGCTGTCGCGAGGGCCCAGGACGTGTGTCTCGGTGCCGATCGAGATCTCCATGTGGCCGGTCAACACGTAGAACAGTTCCTGGGCGTCGTCGTGGGCGTAGGGCTCCGGGCCCGTCGAACCGCCGACGTCGAAAGTGCCCTCGTAGACCTCGAGTTGGCGGATCGGCGGCCGCGACAGGAGCAGCTTCTGCAGTCCGCCTTCGCTGGAGAACACGGGTCGCTCGTGGGCCCGGAGGATCGGTCGGGAGACGGGGGCTTCGTCGCTGAGCAGGTCGGCGACCGAGACGCCGACCGCGGCCGCGATGCGCTTGAGCACGCTGACCGACACCCCGCACTTGCCGTTCTCCAGTTGACTGATGAAGCCTGCGCTCACCCCGGCGCGGCCTGCCAAGTCGCGGGTGGACAGCCGCGCGCGTTCGCGGGCGTCGCGCATTCGGATGCCCAGCGTGGCGCGTACGGCGGCGTCGGTTGTTGGGGTGGCCGTCACGGGCTCAGAAATCACATACCTCTTTTCGTTAAGAATCACTTAACGCTTTGCTTACCGCGGAACGCTAGGGCTCTCACAGGGTTCTCGCAACAGAACGGCATGTTTCGGCCCAACTATTAACTTCTACGAAACGCCCCGCGGCCGTGACGGATCCGTCGGTTTGATCGGAGTCGTTGAGAATCAACGACTCTCGACGCACACTTCGCGTCGACCGGCATCAGCCGACGGTGGCGACGCCGCCCGTCGAGATGGTGAACCTGCGCCCCTGCGCCGCCGTGCACGTTAACGCCGGTCCGCGCCGAACAGCATCGCGACGCCCCAGCGCCACCGTCTGGCCATAGGCCAGTGTCGGTGTGCCCCCGGCGGCGTCCCCGACGCATGACTCGCATCGCTTTCTTTGGACTGGCCGCGACGACGGACTCGCTGACTCCGTGTGCGTCTCGGTTGTCCGTTCCCAGTCAGCTTGGCGGTTCGCCGCAGGAACCGCCAGCTTGACCGAGACGCGATCCCGCGGGTCCGTCTCATCTGAATTAGCGGTTATGGTCGGCTGTATACCCGCAAGCGACTCGCGCGCGGAAAGCAGTTCGAGACTGGATGAGACGAACTCGCCTGGGGTTTCGCGACGGGGGAGCGGCGTGTATGACGCGTCTCAGTTTTCTAGAAACGACACGGAGGAACACCGCTGAGCGCTTCGCTCACGACCACGAGGTGAAATGAGTCGGAAGCCGACTGACCCAGAACTCTATGTCCCCCCTGGACCCGAGTCTCACTACACGCAGACTCGGATGCAGCTCGGTGACAGCAGGCATCCGGTCGCGGAGCTTGTTTCGGGTACGGATACCCCAGCGCATAATGTGATCAGGATCGGTGAAGAAATTAAGGAGTGGCCCCTCGTATTTGCCGTTCCACAGCTCGACCTTCCGCAACCGTCTGTGAACTGTGCGGCGCGTGAGTTGATGCAGGGTCAGCGGCGTAGGGAGGTCCAGCCAAATAAGCGTGTCAGCGCGTTCGAGGATTTCTGTGCGGACCGCGGAGTACTGCCACTCGACCACCCATGAATCTCCGGAAATGACCGCCTCCACGTCGCGGACGAAGTCGCGTCGCGGTTCCCAGTTTGGACTGTGGAACAGGCTGCCGATTTCAATGTAGGTCAGATCCAGTCGGCGCGAAATTCGTTGGGCCAGAGTCGACTTGCCAGATCCCGTCACACCAGCGATAGCGATGCGTTGCGGTTGCCAGGTGACTGGATGGGCCACCGTCAACACGTACCTGAGCGTAGCGCCAGCGCAATCCGAGAGGATCTGAGCCCTCTTCACTCTCCAGAAGTGAGACGAGGCGACATTCGTCGGCGAGGCCGACGTGTGTGGTCGCCCGGTCAGTCTGATGGCGGGGCGATAAGCTCCAGCGTCGCACCGTCGGCATCGTGCAGGTAAGCGAATCTGGTCCCTTGCCGCGGCCCGTCGGGCATCGTCTGCACGCTGTTCGCAACATGCCAGCCATGCCGCTCACATTCGCCGACAACGGCGTGGATATCGCTCACCTCCACCGCAAGATGCCATGAACCCACGTCGCAGGGGCGCGGACGTACCGTTACGCGGTCGACCGGACCCTCATACTGCAAGAGTTCGAGGTGATGTCCGGCGAGGTTCACGACCGCAGCTCTGATTCGCGCGTGTGGCACGCCGGTCACCGCCGCCGCGAATGCCCCGCTCAAGGTGAACCGTCGCTCGACCTGGGCGCCCAGCACCGAGCACC
Organism: Mycobacterium kyogaense; assembly: GCF_003254575.1. Classification (GTDB taxonomy): domain Bacteria; phylum Actinomycetota; class Actinomycetes; order Mycobacteriales; family Mycobacteriaceae; genus Mycobacterium; species Mycobacterium kyogaense. The sequence continues at coordinate 9,414 of NZ_QJUA01000022.1, forward strand.
AGAAGCCAACGGAGGAATCGAGATCACGGACCGTTATCCCCGTATGTGCCACCGCACGCGCCGAAGCCATGCGTGAAGCCTAGGCGTCAGCGCGTGACCACCGCGCCCGTGGCCGCCGAGGTGTCATTTCCCGGGTAGTGGTGGCTGGCAACGGTCAGGCGTTGATCCATCGGATGAACGCGGCGTAGGTTAGTTGACATAATGTGGCTTATCGGTAGAAGTTCCCGGCGCCAGGCCAGATCGCGCCACCTGCATCGGACGTCAGTGTCCGATCCGGAACTAGTTGGGAGTAATCCGGGAAAACCTGGTAGCTGTCCGAATTTTCGCCCTCCGTTCCAGAACTATCTGACAGTGACACCCGCCCAGGTCCCTGCCCACGCACCTGCGGATCTTCGGCCGGCGTAACGATGGTGCTAAGTCTGAATCCGTGACCATCTGACAGCGCCGGACAGGACGACCGACAGTCCAGAACTACCTGACAGCGGCGGACACTCCGCGCCTTCTAGGTCCAGCGCGAACCATATGATTCGTCACTGTGACGTTACGCAGGTGTTGCAGCGGCCTCTATTCCCCCAGGCTGGAGCCACGCGACACTCAATAATATGGATAATGTTAATTATCCATTTTTTATCTGCGAGGCTGAACGTGTGCCGCATGAGACCGATCCCGGCTACTCCGTCACCGACGGCGTTGTTGAAGCTGCTGCCGTCGTGCCGGCCGTCGGTGAGTTCCCTGAGTGGTTTCAGCAATTCTCGGATCACCGGCAGGCAAGTAAACCCTCGGCGCACACGATGAAGGCTTATCGCCGCGACTTCGTCGCCATTGCCAATCTGCTGACCGGTGGTGAGCCGGTTCGCCTCAGTCCAGCTGACATAACTCGCGATTCGATGCGTACTGCGTTCGCGGCGTTTGTAGCCGACCATGAGGCGACATCCATCCGACGCTGCTGGTCGACCTGGAATGTGTTGTGCACCTTCCTCTATACCAACGAACTATTGGCGGCCAACCCCATGCAGCTCGTTGGACGACCAAAGTTGAAGAAGCCGCTGCCGAAAGCGCTCCCCCGAACCGCTGTGGAAGCATTGCTCTCTGCCGTCACGCAGGAGTCCTATAGTCGCCGGACAGATTGGAAAGAAAGGGATCTCGCGCTCATCCTCACTGGACTCCTCGCGGGCCTGCGGGCTGAAGAACTCCGCCTGGTCGATGTTGGCGACATACGTACGCTCGACGACGGCTCCGCAGTGATCAATGTGAAAGGCAAAGGCGGGAAAGAACGCAATGTCCCCATCGAGGCAGCCCTGCTGGAGGTGATCGGTACGTATATGGACAGTCGTGTCGGACGGTTTCCTCAGGGCAAGAAGCGCACATCGTCACCGAAGAGCACGCCATTGTCGGGCTGGCCACATTCCGCCCCGCTATTCGTCGGTCGGGACGGTGAACGGATGACGCGTGGCACTCTACAGTCACGTATCAAGCGCGCGTTCAAACGCGCAGGGCCGGACGCGCGCCCCATACCCGGCGCCCTGGTGCACGGACTTCGCCATACCTATGCAACTGAGCTCGCGACCTCGAATGTCAGCGTCTACACACTGATGAAACTCCTTGGGCATGAGTCGATGACAACATCGCAGCGTTACGTAACGGCGGCAGGGATTGAAACACGTAGTGCGGCAGCGCAAAATCAGCTCTACTCCCTACTGACCGAAAAACGGGAGGACGATGGGACGAGCTGAGAACGAAGCGATCCATGTTCCCCAACGACGAAGGAAGGCCCCGCAATGAGTAAGCGAGTGAGCCTGATTCTCCGCGACGCAGACGAGGCGATGCTCGCTTCCTTCCTCCATCGGGGCTCGCCAGCTTTCGAGGTCCTGCGACAGTGGGCACACCACAATGACTATGCCTCGGGTGACATCAGCTCGGATGCCGCTGTACTGCGGATTCTGCTTCGGGTGGGCGCAGAGGCTATGCACGAACAAATCCTGGATGCTGGCTACGCCCAGCTTGCGTCCGAGTTCAATAGCGCATCAACAAAATTCGAGCGACTGGCCGCACGGGGTCGTTCTGCGTCCCAGACCGACGAGCTCAGATGAGCCCGCTTGCGCCCCGCGGCGATCACACGTATTAGCGCCGGCAAGTCCCGCACGGCGGGATGGGCTTTCGCACGGTGTTTGCGGCCCACTCTTCGGCGTCCGCCGAATGAATGGCGCACACCTTGACGTAGGCACCAGTCCACGGTCCGTTGTGCGGATTCTGACCGCTGATGGTGCGGCACGTGGCGTGATGCACCCGCGCGGTAGACACGCTGTAGTTACGGGCGATGTTCACGACGAAGCCTTTCGGGTTGGCGGCCAGCCAAGCCAGATAGCCAGCGTCGTCGTCCCGGAACTCGTGTGCGCGGGTGCGGTGATCCACCCCGGCGAGTACATCGGCTGGCACGACGTCGATGAACTCCCCAGCTGGACTATGTGGGACGTCGACCGAGCTAGTCTCGCTAACACTGGCGGATTCGGCCGATGCGTAGATGCCCACCACGACCGTGTTGCCGGCGAATGGGTCCACGGTGCAGTGCAGGCCGAGTTCGGTGATTCTGCCGTCGCGGGGATGCCATGCCCGATCTGGCCGGGTACGACCCAGCAGGGGGTCAAGCGCGTCGATCGTCTGCTTCCAGAGGTTCAGCCAATTGCGACGTGGGCCGACCACGAAGGATAGTTCGAGCCGAACTGGTCCATCCGGTAGGACGGCGGCGCCAGAGACGGCGGCGTGGATTGCCTCCTTGTAGGCGACGCTCGAGGAAGAAGCCGCAGTGGTCGCGACGACCACGCCGGCGGCGTTGGGTGCAGGAACTTCTTTGGCGGCACAGATCTGCACAGACGACTGTTCGCCGTGGTGCTTCGTGCACCACACCGACACCAAGTCGGCATCGCGCAGGCGCGATGCGAGCGGATACGCGTAATTATCCAGGTCGCTGGCATCGAGCAGGTCTCGTGAACTCGGTAAACCGACGTCGAGGCGCAGCGCCCACGCGCCGCTGATCCGTGCGCCAGCGATCAAAGCCTCCGTATCGTCGAGGTACTCCTGCAATCCGATCTGATCCGAATCGTCAGCCTTATTCCACGATGCGAGCCGCGGGGCGACCCTCAGCTCGAGCGAGCGATTATCAGGACGGGCAAACCAGCGCATCGGGTCAAGATAGCGCGGCGCACCGACAGGCCTCGGGCGAAATCAGGGCCGAACCAGCCAGCTCAGATTCAGAGACCGTGACGGTGCGAGTCTGGTGTCACGGTCGATATTGGTGGCGTCCTAGATGCAGTTGGCCGCGGATCTATCAGCAAACTCCGGGGTGCCAAGGCGATTCCAATACTAACAGCATGCAGGGGCCTTAGTGAACACCAATTTGCTGGAAGGTCGAGTTCACGGGTGTTGCCTATAGGCAACATACGAACCCGCGTCGGCCAACTACACGCTGACGCTGGGACGTGAGCCAAACGGCCTCTACCTCAATAAACGCCCTAATTTTCTGTGTAGCAGTGGAATACAGGCAGATCTCTTCTCTATGTTCCTCAGTTCCACGAGCCATTGGCGTTCACAATCAGCCCACGAAAGATTGCCCGAGAGTTTCGCTCGTCTCGGCAAACGTGCTCGAAGTAGTAGTTGCTGCAACCCTTGTGCGGTTCTGTCACTTTGTGCTCAACTGACGTTGCTAATTCCGGTGAGGAGGCAAGCTCTTTAGTCTCCGCATAAACGCACGGGGCTCAATGAGTGCGCCCATCGGAAGCAGTCAACGTCCAGGTCAACGAGGAGGTGGCACGGCACAAGCGACTCAAATGTTTTCCGCTAACGGGGCTTCGATGGTCCCCAGACGCTGAAAAAGCCGAGCTGGTATCCCGGCTTCTTCGGTGCGGCACTGCGCCGCTCAAACTTACTCACCCCCTGAGAGGGAGGCATGTTCATTTCAGCGCGCTTTCAGCATGATGTCAACCCCCGCTTCGAATCCTGGCCCCCGATCTCTTCGAGAGCTGCACGTCCGAGCGGCTGGCGGACACGGGCGTGACCGAGCCGCCAGCCCCCAGGAAAACGACGTTGCCCGTCAATGACGCGCCCTACACGATGGTGCTTTATCAAGATCCGAAGACCGGGCAGCGCGTACGAACCCGTCTCACACCTGAGGTTTCGCGAACGTCATTTGAGCTATGCAGGCCTATCCGGAGTTTCCCGGCCTACCGTGGTCGCCGTTCCCATCAAGGCAAGTACTGGTTCTCGCGTTCACAAGGCCATGTCAGCTTTGAGTCGCGGTTCGAGATGACTGCCCTGATGACGGTCGACTTTCGGGGTGACGCAATCGCGGTCAGCTCCAACCCGTTCTGGCTGCTGTGGCCGAAGGGCCAGACGCACCACCGGCACGCCCCGGACTTTTTCATCCGACGACGCGACGGATCGGCTCTCGTTGTCGACGTCAAGCCGGCAGATCGTCTCCGCGAGAAGGATCGGCTCCAGCATCAACGCACCCGCGATGTATGTCGCGAGTTGAACTGGGAGTACGAAGAATTCACAACGATCGACAAGACTGCAGAACGCAACCTACGGCTGCTATGCGCCTACCACCATCCGCGGTTTGCACCGTCAGCAGAAGCACGATCCGCTATCACGATCTGCGTGAATCGATCGGGGCGAAACGGCGTGCAATTCGGCGAGCTGATCGACAACGCCTCGGACAGGTCTGAATTCGACGAAAGCCATCTCATCTGCAGCACGTACCACATGATCTGGAACAGAGAGATTCACGTCGACCTGGCCCGCCCGCTGACCTGGACCACGGTGATCACCTCGTGATCGAACTGCATATCGGCGACATCATCGAATTCCGTGGCCAGAGCTGGCATATCCGCGACAGCGACGGACTGGCACTTCGACTCAAGTGTCTCGATGACGGCAGCGACCTGACCTTGCCGGTAGCGATGTTGCTCTGCGACGATTCCTTCGTCGGTCCCGACGCCTCTGGACCAAGTATCGCCGATCAGCGGCTGCTCGACCTCGCCACCGACGAACAGCGACGAGATGCCCAGTTCTGGTATGAGCACCTCTCCGGCATCAAACACGCCATGGAACAGCCGGCTCAAGGACAAGCCTCCTCGGGTACCCCGATCGCGACTGTACAAGAACGACTTTCAGATAAACGATCCGAGCTACGAACTCTGGGGCGGCCGGTCTCCATGACTACTATGTGGCGTAAGTGGCAACGCTTCAACAATGCCGGCCTGCTCGGATGTATCGATCAGCGCGGCATGCCGGGTCATGTCCGTCTGTCCGGGGTGCACGAGCGCGTGATCGTCACACTGGAGATGGTGAAAGCGCACTACGTAGACAAGTCGACGCCTACCAAGAAACAGATCATCGAAATCGCGGAGCGTCGCCTTCGTGACGACAACGTGCCGGTGCCGTGCAGGTCGTCGATGTACGCCTTACTGGCTGCACTTGACCGCGGTGAGCACACCACGGGCGATGCGACGTCGCGCCGCAGTCACGCGAACAGCCCCGACCGAGCGTTCTCGAAGATCGTCGCCTTGTATCCAGGCGAAGAAGTGCAGCTCGACTCAACACCACTTGACGCAATGGCCTTACTGCCCGATGGTCAACCATGCCGAATCGATCTGGCTGCCGGCATCGACGTCGCGACACTGAGCATCACCGCGGCAATTCTCCGCCCGAACGCCTGCAAAACCGTGGATGCTATTGAACTCTGGGCCAATTCCTGTATTCCGCAACAGATGTTGCCAGGATGGATTGAGAATATGACGGTCGCACGAAGCTACCTGTCGGACAAGCTATCCCCCCAGATCGATCTCGACAGGGCACTCGAAAACAAGCCCATTATCGACGTGCGAGGTGTCGTGGTCGACCGTGGCAAGATCTTCGTCTCGAAAGCCTTCGAAAAGGCAACCGAACTTCGGGGAGTTCACCCTCGGGTCGCTGCTCCGCACCAGCCCACCGCCAAGCCTCATATCGAACGCTTGCTCAAGACCATCGGAGACGACTTTGTCCGATGGATCCCGGGATACAAAGGACGCTCGGTCAGCCACCGGGGCCGAAACCCGGAGAAGGACATTGTGTGGCCGCTGTTTGTACTTCAGGCGCTGCTCGACGAATGGGTCATCACGGTGTATCAGAACCGTCCCCACTCAGGGCTTCACCTGACGGCGGCCCCTCGGATGCAGCTCTCTCCCAATGCCATGTATCGAGCGATGTCGGAGATGGCACCAACTCCAGTACGGACGATGACACGCGACGATTGGATCTCGCTTAAACCACACCAGTTTCGTCGTATCAACCGCTATGGCGTCAACCTGGAGAACCTCGTGTACAACTCCGACTCGCCGCGCTTTCACCAGATGCGACGAACGAAATCGTTTAATTCCAAACAGAATGGCAGGTGGGAGGTGCGCTACGACCCCACCAACCTGATGCAGATCTGGGTGCGAGACGAATCCCTACTCTTCGACTCGCAGGGTCAGCGAAAAGTCGAAGACAATGGCTGGATCGAGTGCCGCTGGGTTCTGGCCGACTATGCAACCATTCCATTCGGAATCGACATGGTCAAAGCGATCCGTCGGGACATGAGTAAGAAGCCAACCGACAAAGAAGTGCTCAGGCGCGCGGAGCAGATTCATCGTCAATTGCTCGGCGGCCCATCGGAACCGAAGCCGCGACCGCTTTCCCGTGCCGAAGCGTCGGCCGGGCGCGCCAACCTCGCGCGACAAGAGCTCAGCGGCGGCCCTCCTGCTGAGGTCGTTGCGCCCGGACGAAGCGACGACACTCCGGTCGTGCCGGTTGTTCAGCCTACGGTCGGAATGGTCGAGCCCATGCGGCCGATGCGCCTGTCGGAAGGGTGGTGAACCTTGGCATCACCGACAACCCGCGAAGAGTGGCGTGAATACTGCACCTACGAGCCCACCCCGGACTCGCAGCGACCCTCGTTGAGTGCGGACGAGATCAAGGCTCTCGGCACCGTCGAACGATCGGCCTACAACGAACGCCGCATCGACTACCTGAACGAGGAACGCGTGTTTCCCACCCGGGACCTCACCCGCATCCTCAACCACGCACGACGACTGCTTCGCCGATCACGAGCCAAGAAGTTCGTAGCCAGACCCGGTATCCGAGTATCCGGGGAACCCAGGACCGGCAAAACCACCGATGTGATGGCCGCCGGCAAGCGACTGGACGCGGAAATACGACGAACCTGCGGCAGGGAAAACGACTTGTCCTTCCTGCCCGTCGTCTACACCACGATCGCTACGGCTACAACGACGAACAAACTCTGGGTGCGCCTCGCCGACTTCGTCGGTGCACGCGAGCTGCGAGGTAGCAATGCCGACGAGCGACTCGTGGACCTGGCGCGACTGCTGAAGAGCCTCGGCACCAAGTTCGTCATCCTCGATGACGTCCAACGCCTCAACACCGACCGTGCCGCAGGAGCCGAAGTCGCCGACAACATAAAGACTTTCGCCGAAAACCTCGATGCAACAATGCTCTTCGCAGGAATTTCGTTGGAGACCGCTCCCCTGTTCAGCGGCGAGAACGGAGAGCAGTGGCGCAAACGGACCCGGCCCATCAACCTGAGCAACTACTCACTCTCGAACGACGCCGACCATAAGGAGTGGGTGCAGCTCGTCGCATCCATCGAACGCATTCTTCCTCTCCCCCTGCACGAACACGGAATGCTCGAGCGCCATGCGGACTACCTCTACCACCGCGCCGGCGGCTCAATCGCATCCTTGAGCGATCTGATCATCGATGCAGCCACGGACGCCATCGACTTCGGTACCGAAGCCATCACGTTGGACCTGCTCGACTCGATTGCGATCGACGACGTCGATCCTGGAGTGGCCCGCTGATGCCGCTTCGTGCCGATCAGTCATCGACAGTCCCGGAGGGCGTCCGCCGCGGCCGTCAACGACTTCCCGTGCCAGTCTCTCCGATGTGTTCGGAGACGCTGAACAGCTACCTCCGCCGGGTGACGGAGCAGAACCTCTTGCGACCCAGCTGGCTGTCCCAGCTCGCCCGACAGCCCCACTTCGTTGCGGACCTGGTCGAGCTCACCGGTTTGACGGAGCGAGGGTTGGTAGCGGCGCTTCCGGAACTCCGAACTCCGCATGCAATCAAGCGATGGCCGCATCTGGTCGGCCACGTCTCGAAGCAGGCGGGGATCCGATCCGCATGCAGACACTGCGCCGCCGCGCAAACTCGAAGCCGAAGCCAAGCAGTGACTGTCTTTGCCAGCCATGAACAGGTGCTCTGCGCCATACACCAGCAATGGACAGGAAGTTCTGCACTGAGATGCGATGCTCAGCAACAATTTTCAGTCCGACTCTGTCCCGACATCGAACGCGCACACCGCCAGCACCGCCGCCTCATTCGACGCTGGGGGCGCGGCCCCACATACTCCGGCTTTACCGCCGCCGTCACCTGCTTCTCCCTGTGGTCAGGCTGGCCGGCTGTCTTCCGTGCACCTGATATCCAGCAACGCAGGCGACGGCTCGCTGTACCCGAGGAAGCACCGTCCATGCTTCCACGACAAGCCGCGACCTGGTACCCCAATGCGGTCGCGCTGACCGACGTCATTATCTCGCTACGGCACAAAGCGGCGGAGGGACGAACATCCGCCGCCGCGACCGTCATTGCAGAGGGCCTCGTTCGACTGCAAAACATCGTTCCCGGCCTATCGCCGAGTGGCGCGTCTGATCCCTTCCGGCAGGCAGTGTTGGGTGAACTGCACACTCCCCCAGACGAAGTCGAAGTCGGACCGAGCAACCAATCACGCGAATCCCAGCGGTACAGGAAGGACGATGGTGGCAATGTCAAGCCGAAGCTGTGAGGAGCCCGCTACCCCAATCGGATCGCTCTGCACTGAATGGGAGTTGGACCAAGGCGTCGCATCCCGCGTCGTCTACACACCCGACCGGTTCCCCGCCGGATGCACGGCTGGAGTCCGCATCAGCGCGATTCAGGTCGAAGACGGCAGCTTTGAGACTGCTGCCGACGTTCCCCACATCTACCTCGAGTTCCACCCTGATTCTGGACTCACCATTGCAAACGCGCGGGCTCTCGCGCTCGTCCTCACCGAGTCCGCCGCTCAACTCGAAAGTTGGATCGAGATGTTCGGTGCCGTCGCCGATCCTGGTGCCGAACGTTGATCGATCCTTCGCTGCCGCGCATCAGCATCACCGAACTACGCCGACATTTCAGCCGGTTCATCAGCGAAGCCGAACAAGGGCGGACTTTCGTGATCACCCGGCAGGGACGCGAGGTTGCCTTGCTCGTCCCTGCCGGGCGCTTCGCCGACGAAGATCTGCATCAGTGACGTATACGTCGTCCTCACGTCCGAAGGAGTGCCCGCCTACCAAAAGAGGACCACGAGCAGTATTGGAGTCATGCAACACCCAACATTCCGAACGAACTTCGACCACAGTCCCTGCTACCGCGACGGTCTGCACCCACCTACGAAGCCCGGGCGCCAGTGGTGCCGCACTCATGGTCCGGCCAGCCGCGCGCGTGCAATTGGCCGACCAGTCGCTGCGGCGTCGCCGCCGCAGACCCCGCAAGACGACATCGGTCCTGCCGAGGTACGCCGACGCCGTGCAGCGGCCGCCAAGCAGTACCAGCCCAGCAGGGTTCGGCTTCTGCTGGTGGCCCAAGCGCCGCCTGACGCCGACGACCGGTACTTCTACTTTCCCGACGTGGCGCAGCACGACTGGCTGTTCCGGGCGGTCGCGCGGGCAATCCTGCCTCACGTCGAGCCGACCCGGACCAACAAAGCGTCCCTGCTGGCGCAGCTGCGCGACCGCGGCATATTCCTGATCGACCTCAAGCCCGATCCCGTCGACGGGTCCGACCTGTCGCCCTACGTGCCCGCGTTCCTTGACCGGATTGCCGAGCTGGAACCCGAACGCATCATCCTGATCAAGGCCGACGTGTTCCGCGTGGCATCTCCCGCGTTGGCGGCCGCCGGCCTTCCGGTCAGCCAGATGCGGATCCCCTTCCCTTCGTCTGGGCGACAGAAGGAGTTCGCGGTCGCGTTCGGTCAGGCCCTCGCGGGCGGGTGACCGTCGGCGCCGCAGTGATGATTCCCTTCGAGCACCGGTGGGTTGTGGACGGAGGCACTGTCGCCTGACCAGCAGGCGTGCCAAACACATCGACTGTTCGAAGGACTCGGACGGGGTTGGCTAACCCGGACTTGGTCCTCGGTTTGAGAACTCGCTGCCCACAAGTCGCTCACCATGTTGCCTTCCTCAGCGGGAGGGCGCACTTGGAACCGTCATAGGCGAGCGTGAGGTCGAGCAATTCGGCACGTTAACCGCCTTTGCGGGAACGAATCTCGGTGAGCGTCGAGATCACCGTCGAAAGGCCGTTTTCGTGCAAACCTTCATCGCGTAGTTCAAAGCGGTGCGGTTCCGCTCTTTCACCGGCGGTGGTGGTGCCGTTGCGTCGGCGGTTTGGATCTCGGTGAACCACGATGAGCCCGTAGGCCTCCAGCGTGGCGTGCGTGTCCCACATCGCTCGTGACAGGTCATACTCGAGGAGTCGGTCGCGGCCGCGAACGGTTAGGCGGTCCACCGGAGCATTGCCGAGGTGCTTCAGATCGCGCAACATCAACCACATCGCGGTCTCGGACTTACTGAGGGCATGAACCCATCCGTTGGTGAAGAACGTGGCCGGGATATCGAGGGTCTTGACTTTCGCGCCCGGCCGTTGGTAACGCTTGGTGCCGGCCGCGGTGGGCCCGTTCTCCCGGTTGAGATGCACCTGGTCATCAAATCTCGGTTCGCCCTTTCTGCCACCAGGGGGCACCTCGGCGAGTCCGAGCTTGCTCAGCTGGACGAGGGCATCGCGAATCTGCCGCTTACGGTTGTTCCGGGAATTGCTCGCGAACGCAGCGTTCGGCGATGGATTGTGAGAGGCCGCAATGGCGATCAGGTCGATCAGCCCGAGCGCGTCGTCGTCGCCGTCGATCGTGAGCTTCAGGCGGGCGTCTCTCCCCAAAGCGTCACCGGTCTGTGCCAGGTACATGAGCGTGAGTCCTAGTGGCAAGCCCACCCCTTTGGTCAGCGAGGCCAACGCCGCCAGCGGTGGCTGACGTGGCAGGGCTGATTTTGGCCGGTCGACCAGCTTTGCCGTGTCGTACTCCTCTTCGACGAGAGATGGGACACGTCGTACGAACCCGACCCGGATTGGGATGTCAGTCAGCTGTGTAGCCGACTCTTTGGCCCACCTCGTGAGATTGGCGCGTACCCCGGCGTCAACCGGGTACCGCCCCGCGCGCAGCGTCTCCAGTCTGTTTATCCGTTGCTGCAACACATCGCGCCGCGGCTTCGGATCGGGGGGCTGATCAGTGAATTCCACACCACCACCGTACGCAAATATTTACTTTTCGCAGAAAACGGATTGTCACGCCTATGTGACTCTCTTAGTTGTCTGAAATGGTCAATGTCCAATAGGCGTGACAATCCGTCGCGCCATCGTGACCGAGTGTACTCGACAGCCGGCCAAAGCCACGCTTGTCTGGTTGTTGTTGCTCAACGTCTCCGCGTATCGGGAACAAGTGGCGACGACCAACCTCGGGCCCGGGGTCATCAACTGCAGGAACTCTCACGAAAGGAGAAACGCTATGGACCACCCGCAGCACCCCGCCCGCGACACGCGCCCGTCTATCTGGCCCGCACTCGCGTTCGTCGTCGCGGTCGTGCGCACTGCCTTAGACGTGTGGCAGCTGTTTGAGAAGTAACGCGAGGCAGGGGGCGGTCGTTCGGCGATTCGCAGTCGACGACACGACCTCCCCCGCGCCTGCTTCGAGCAGCTGGCCAACCTCACTGCCCGCACAGCGGTAGTGATCGACTTCCAGAGTATGTGCACCGCCTCGACCAACAGACCGACTACGCCAGCGTCGGACCCGACACCCCCAAGAGCGACAAGACGTGGAGGACCCCAGCCTGACCTGGCACCACGCCCCTGGATCCGGAACCACCTGCCTGGGCGCGAACCCGTGCCTGGCCCACGCCCACGGGGCGGATCGTGGTCCGCGGGCATGACACAGTCCGGCGGCGAGGCGCACGATAAACCGAAATCGACCGTCCTATCGATGTGTAGCGCCTCTCACCTGATCTCCCACACTCGTGGCGACCACTGGCCACGATCGGGCCGTTTGGTCCTCCGCCGCATTCGTCGTGACACAGCGCCCATCCCTTATGGTGCGCAGAAGATCCGGGTCTTTGCCGACACACTGGCCGCGGCGGCGATCGTGGTCTGCAGCAGATGGTTGAGTTGGAGGGACTCTCGCCGCGGTTCGGGCTTGGTCAACTCGTTGTAGAGGGCGTTGGCCGAGAGCATGTTGCCCAACACCAGCCAGATTTCTTTGGAGGTCAGCGGATTACGAAGCAGCGGGGACAAGCCGCCCTCCCATGCCGACCGCGCGTCGGGCCACTTCGAGACCCGAAATCGGTTGTTGACTGCCAACGCGATTTTGCCCTTACCGGTGAAGTTGTGCGGTTGATCCCACTGGGCCAAGTTCGGCTCACGAAGTGAATAGGTGGAAAACAGGCCGGTGTTCTTCTGCGCCTGCGCGCACACCTCCTGAACCGCCGATGCCGAGAACTTCTTGTAGCTCTCTGACGCCTTGGCGTGGACCAGAACCACGCGCCGATTCTCGCCCTCGTCGGCGAGGATGAAGTCGGCGGTTTCCTGGCCCATGTCGCCGCAGATACCCAACGTCGGAGTGAAGGTCACTGCCTCTGGCTGGTATCGCTGCGTCCATCCTTGGTCGAGCGCGAGTGAGTCTGTGTTGAATCCGGTTTGGGCCCAGCTGTCAATGAGCCCGAACAAGCTGGCGGGGTCGTAGCCGTCGCCGTTGCCAACTGTCAGCGCACCTTTTTCCATCATTCTCGCCTCGAACTGGGTCGAGGGATACAGGCAGTACCCGACGAAGAACTCTTCAGCGGTGAAGCGCTGCCCGAACTTCAGTCCCGGCGCGTAAAACGCACCGTGCACGTAGATGACTTCGGGGTCGTCGGGGATGATGTTGAACGCCTGCCGCTCGTTGAGCGCCCTGGTCAGCGGCACCCTGCGGTCCCCTACCGGGACAAAATCCTCGTCAAGAAGCCGTGATTCAATTTTGTACCTGCCCTTGGCGGCATGGAATGTCACATCGAGGTCATAGACCCTGTCGTTGAGGGTGACCTTGAAGCCCGACGTCGCGCCCGAACCGGTCACCGATGTGGTTGATCGATCGACACACAGCTCATCGCTGCGCAGATAGTCGTCATCGCTGTTGCGCAGCACGTAGTCGCGGGACAACTCGGTCAAGTCCAGCAACAGGTTGGCTGGCGCATACTTTGTGACGCCCTTGCGTGCCGGCGCGGCATAGCGCCCGTAGACCTCGGGATATCGTTGTTGCGAACGCATCTGCCGTAGAAGGGATTCCACCCAACGCCGGTAGGCGCGCACCCGCAGTGGCGGACCTTGTTCGGAGACCCGGCCAGTGCTCAGCCCGACGTAGCGGCGCAACAGATGCACCCCGGTCGCGTTAGACGACGGCATCGCCGGCCGGACGGTGATGTCGAAGTTCTCGTCGATCATCTCCTGGTAGTCGATGTCGTCGAGGATTTGGGGAGTCGTTCCGTTGTAGCCGGTGACGGTGGACACCACGTGGCCGTACTCGTCGAGGATCGGTGGAACATCGGCGATCGACGGCGCCGAGATCGTCCGCCGGCGCACCACCCGGTTACTGAGATTGGTGTTGCGCGATCCGATCAGCGAGATGCGGCCCTGGGCGCCTGGCATGACGACGCGCTCCAACTCGCCGGGGCCCACGGACGGTAGATGGGACAACGCATCGGTCCCGCTGCCCGACCCCGTACTTGCCGTCGCGACCACACCACGGGTGGGCAAGAGCATCACCATCCGCGCCTCGACCACCGGCAGCGCGAAGTAACGGTTGTTCAGAAAGCCGACGTTGTCGACCTTCGCGCAGATATAGACCACGGTGTTCGGCGAGACGGCCGACACGTCGTAGCGGGTGAACTCGAAATCGTTTTCGATAAGGTCTGCTTCGACGAGATTTGTCAACTGGTCCAACGTGGCGGATCGGGTGACCCGCCGGAGCGTGACCCGACGCTCGAAGAGCACTTCGTCGGCCACCTCTTCGGGTGTCATCGGTGGCTGCCCGCCGTCCTCGGCTTGGATCTGCAGCACACTGCGGAACTTTTTGTCGATGTAGAGCACCGGTGGCTGCACCTTGGTGAAGTCTGTGACAAGCACCTTCGACATGGCGCGGGCGAGATCCTCGGCGGTCACCGTCTGGTCGAAATCTTTGTACAGCTGCCAGTACTTATCGATTCGGCCGCGGAAATGGTCGAGCACCCAGGCCTGGCCGGTGTCATTGTCACCCTTTCGAATGACCCGCCCAATTTGTTGGACGATCGAGCGGACATTGCCGAGCATGTCGAAGAACGCCAACACCTGGAATCGGTGGTCGTCGATTCCTTCCAGCAGTTTGTACTGGTGAATCCAAATCACCGCGTCACACTGCCCGGGTGCGGGCACCGAACGGCGCTTCCATCCATCGGTCGGGGGGCCCGACGGATAACGGTCATGGATCCCGACTACCCTGCCCGAGAATCCGCGGGCGATGAACGCATCGCCCAGGCGGGTGATTCTGGCCATGTCGTCACAGTGGATGATGATCCGCTGCGTCCATCGCGACGTGTCAGAACCCCACAACCCTGCGCAGTAGTCGATGACGTCGTCACAGAACAGCGCCTCGGTCAGCGCCGGCTCACGTCGCTGTACGTGCACGTCGCGGATAACCTCATCGGCGACCGCCTCATGCAACTTGAAGAGATGAATATTGCCGGCGCTGATCCGAAATGCTTTAAGGTCGTTGCGAAATGGGGTAGCGGAGAGCAGCACGACCGGCTTGTCGAGGTTGCGCACGGCCTCGCTCCACTTAGCCGCCGGCTCATAATGTCCTTCGTCGAACAGAACCAGATCGATGCTGGAACACAGTGCTGCGTAAGCTGATTGCTGAACCGGTCCCCGACCACGCTGCAACTCCACCAGCATCTGCACGGTCATCACCAGTACCGAATCGGTCTCAGACAGAAACTTCCCAAAATCGGTCTCGGGTGGATGCTGCGCAAGGCGACCCGATTGACGTTCGACGAAGGTTGCCAGCTCGTCGCTGAGGATCGTCCGCGTGGAGCGGTACAACGCGCCCATCGAGCTCAGATCCGCACTCTTTCGAACGGCGTAACACATCTTGGGCAACCGTATGTCGAGTCCGAGATCAAACTTTTCCGGGTTGATGAACAGGTTCGCCCCGACCTCGCGCACCAGTTGGTCGCGAATAGGATCTCGAGTCGTCAGCACAAGGACATTGCCCACTTCGGGCGCACACTGGGCTAGGCCCGCGATCACCGCGGTCTTGCCTGTGCCGGTTGGATGGCACACGAGCGCAGCCCCGAGCAGGGCCATCTCCTCTGCGGGCACGGCGTAGAAGTCTTGGCGATAGCGGCGTGCCATCGTGATGGCCGCCATCTGATAGGGGCGGAAGCGTTCGCGGTAGCGAAGCTTCTTCAACGGAGTTCGTGATGTCATGCGAAGTTCCCCCCATGAACGATCTGGACGACGGGCCATCGTAGTTCGATCCTGAGCAAACCAACCCCGATTGTGTTCTTTCGCGGTTCATCCCCAGCCGGTCTTGTCCGCAGTGCTGCGACGAAGCCGCACCACCCCGGGCACCGCCAAACTGGCGGCTCACGGATCAATGGGTCAGGTCGGCCGCACCTGGCTGCGAGCTCAACCGACGCTCAGCCACTGGCGCAGTCTCTCGCCGTTGGGTGTTGTCGATGACGAAGCATCGCCGCCGGGGTAGGTGGCTGCGGGTCGATGCATACTCGCGAGACATCACCCAGCGGTTCACTGCGCCGGCATTGACGACGGCCAGCGTGGCTGGGCGGGGCCGTGGCGTTGGCGGGAAACGGCGGCGGCAACGCCGAGTTGTCGGTCTGTTCTGCGAGATGAAGGGCCATGGCTGACGTCGATTTCACCGCATTGCGTGGATTGCTGATCCCGCTGATCGAAGGCTTATGTTCGTGCACTCATCGAGAACTCGACATCCGGTTCGCCGAGCTCGGCCTGGTGGAGCCGCCTCAGACGCAGGGTCCGTCGCGCAGCCGCGCCCAACGTGTGCAGGCGGTTGCGGCAGGACTGCCTGACGGTGATCTCCTGAGCGTGGCCGGCCGAGTCCTGAGCACCGTCGCGGCACGGCCGGTCGAGCGTGTCGCCATCGAAGACATCCTGTGGGCGCCGTCGGGCGCGCCACGAATTCCGAAACGCACCCGCCGCGAGATCGCTGCTGCACTGGAGCTCGAGGACTTGGTCGTCGACGAGCGCCGCTTCACCACAATGTTGGAATCGCTGTGGCCGCTGGAACCGCCCAACCCATTCGACGCCCTGCTCGGGACCGGCCCAGCCCGTCCAGCGCTGTGGGGTCCACCCGATCTGCGCGCCCTGATCTATCAACACGTCTATCGAAACCGCGGCGACTGGTCGACCGAGGACCTCTTCGAGCATCTGGGAGCGTTCGAGGCCGCCGACCGTCGTTTCGGCCTGTTCCTCGAAGCGATCACCTCAGCCGACGTGGTTCTCCACGAACCCAACCAACGCGCAATCGTCGACACGATCAACCCCTCCCTACGCCAATGTGGACTCCATTTGGCCGAAACTGATATCCGCGACGGCTACCCCGTCTTCACCGTGGCCCGGCACGCAGCCGGAGGGATGCGCCGTCCCAAGAACTTGATCTTCGCCTCCCCACGCAAGCCCGACCTGCGGCTCACCGACGCCCTCGACAACGACATCGAGATCCTCACCGGCGCCGACGACGTCCTTGTCTATGACCGCCCGATCGGACCGGGCGGACTTCGGTGGCGCGACCTGCAAGCCTGGTGGCAAGACGTGCAGCCCGAAAACACCCCGAAGCAAGCCAAAAGCATGCTCTACCAACGGCTTCTGCGTGCCATCCCGAGGGAATCCCCGCCACAGCAACTGCTCTTCACCGCCTATCACAAGATCTTCGGCGAAGCTATCCCCGCCCTTCCGGCGCTGCTACCCGAAGTGTGGCTGCACTGGGACCCCAAGACCATCCAACAACGCGGCGCCGATGCGCTACTGCGCTTCCGGATGGACTTCCTAATGCTCGCCGGCCCCGAGCGCATCGTCATCGAGGTCGACGGCGCACACCATTACGCTCACCCGGACGGCCGCCGCGACCCCGTCCGGTATGCGGCCATGATGAGCGCCGACCGCGATCTGCGTCTCAGCGGATACGAGGTGTTCCGCTTCGGCGCCGAGGACTTGCGCGACCCCGTCCGCGCCATGCCGATGCTCACTGACTTCTTTCAAACGCTTTTTGACCGGCACGGCGTCACCAGGACCGAAGAATGAGCACGTCGACGTGTCAGAGCGATGTGCCATCGTGGCCCCAGCACGCACGACCGCTACAAATCTTTCAAGGAAGACGCGATGTCGAACATCCCCTCCCCCGCCTGGAACCACCTACGACCCCCACCACAGTGCGGCCAGACTGCTCACCGCCCGCGGTAAACGCCTG
Source organism: Mycobacterium kyogaense (assembly GCF_003254575.1). Classification (GTDB taxonomy): domain Bacteria; phylum Actinomycetota; class Actinomycetes; order Mycobacteriales; family Mycobacteriaceae; genus Mycobacterium; species Mycobacterium kyogaense. The sequence goes on from NZ_QJUA01000022.1 coordinate 27,076, forward strand.
GCCGCCGGAATCGTGGCCCTGTTGCGCTATCGCAGTGACCTCGTCGACAACTTCGACGGCGGCCAATACGAGGTGACCTTGGAGGTGCCCGCCGAAGCCTACGACCAAGCCTGCGGCGCACTGCGTAGCTGCCTTGACGCGGCTTGCAAAGACGTCGCCGGTCACGGCCATTACGCCGGTCTGCAGATACTCGTGCTGCCCCCGCCGCACAATCCCGACTGGGCTGCCAAACTCCTCGACGTGTTGCGGCTTCGGCGTGCCCCCTCTGAGCGTATCGAGGCCCCGCCATCAAACCCGCATCCGTCTCAGCGTGATCTCAACCCGCCTGTCACTGCTCATCAGCTGTGTCGACGCCTCGATAGCGGTGGCCCCAGCGCTGCATTGATCACCGCTGCCACGCCGTGCGCACCGGCCGCCCGCCGCATCGGCCTGGTGATTTCTCGCCAGCAGCGGCCTCGCCTCGTGGGCCCCCGGTTCGGTCGGAGCGTGCCGAACTGCAGGTTGAGCCCGTGCACAGGTCGAGGACGATCCGGCAGAAGTTCCTTGGGTCCAGTGCCGCGACGCCCGGCCCCAGTATCGAGCTGTGTCCGCACCGTCCGCCCCCACCGGGGCACCGTTCTGGCGATCGGACACGCGCAGCCCTCTTGGTCTGCCGGATCCGGCGAGGAGGCGCACCGCGCGCTGTTCGCACACATTGTGTCGAGGCGCACGTACTTTCAGGGGGTGATCTACGACCTCACCCGCCTGGGTAGTAAGCGATTCGAGCACCTCGCTCAAGCGCTGGCGATCGCCAACCTCGGTGCGGGTGTCACGATCTTTGGCTCTGGCCCAGACGGCGGACGCGAGGCAACCTTCGACGGCCCTGTGAGCATGGAAGGCAGCGGCGACTGGGACGGCTACGGGGTCGTTCAAGCCAAGTACAAAGAACAGCTGGCCGCTACGGCGAGTGATCAGTCCTGGTTCTTTCAGCAGGTCACCGCCGAACTGGATGCTTGGGTTCATCCCAAGTCCAAACGTCGCCGCAAACCCGAATACCTACTCATCGTCACCAACGTCACCCTCTCCGCGGTCGCGCACTCAGGCGGATTGGACCGCATTGACGCTCTTTTCACCTATTACAGAGACCTCAAAGAAAAGAAGCCCGACGGCAGCCATCGCAAGATCGGGCTCCCCGGTTTGCGCGGCTACCACGTCTGGCATGCCGACCATTTGAATCGCCTGCTGGATGGAAACAGTGACATTCGGACCACCTACGCTGACCTAATTCTGCCCGGTGACGTGATCTCCCGCCTGTACGAGCAAGTCGCGGAGTCCGACCAACGGGTGGCGCACGCTTGGATCACTCACGTATCACGCACCCTGAGAAACGACACCGCCGTCGAACTCGGTGAGTCCGGCGACAGCAACAACACTCCCCTGCCCTTGGCCGAAATCGCGGTGGACCTCCCAGCATCGTTTTCACCGCGCAAGGAAACACCATCGCTAGCACTGAAGACCTTGGTTGAACGAGGTGACCAGGTGTTATCTCCTGCCCTTCGACCGGCCAGCCGGGACCGGATCGTGGTTCTCGGCGGGCCGGGATCCGGAAAGTCGACGTTGTCAAAATTACTGTGCCAGTTGTATCGCGTGGCGTTGGTGCATCACCCGCCTACAAGCGGGCGAGTACTACCCCAGGTGGCAACTCAAGCCGATCAGATCCGCAGCGAGTTCGACAATGAGGGTCTACCCCACCCCACCCTTCATCGACTTCCCGTCCGAGTCGTCCTAAGCAAATTCGCCGACGCGGTCACTAGGTCCAGGACCTTGACGCTCCTTCAGCACATCGTCGAAGTGATCAATGAGCGCAGCTCCGATCCCATCACCGTTGCCGAAGCGAAGCGGCTCATCACGGCATGGCCCCTTCTGGTCGTTCTCGATGGGATGGACGAAGTGGCATCGGCAGAGAATCGCCGCGAAGTGTCGTCGCGAGTGTCAGACTTCCTCATCGAGATGGCGGCCATCGGCAGCGACGTCCTCACCGTGTGCACCTCTCGGCCCGTCGGATTTGAACTCGACAGCGACATCAACTACGAAGAACTGCACCTATCCCCGCTGACCACCGACGACGCGATGCACTACGCGTCGCGACTACTGAGCTGCAAATTCGCCACCAACCCGGACCGCAAGGAGCAGACGCTCCAGCGGCTGCAGGAGGCAACGCGAACAGTCGACACCGTGCGGTTGATGACTTCGCCACTACAGGTGACGATCTTGACCCTGTTGCTCGAACAGCGCCGCGTAGCACCGGCAAGCCGCTACGGGCTATTCAGCAGCTACTACGACACGATTTATGCACGTGAATGCAATAAGCCGGAGGGCATTGGTGACGTCCTCGAAATGTACCGGTCGCAGTTCGACCAACTCCACGAGCAATGCGGACTCGCCATTCATGCGCGTGCCGAGCAAGCCGGCGCAGCCGAATCGGTGCTTCCGTTAGCAGATCTCGAGCAGACGGCGCGCGGCATCCTTCAAGCCGAAGGATACCCAGAAACAGACACCGACTCTCTCATCCCGCAGGTCCTCCGCCTTGCTCAACAACGCTTGGTGCTTCTCGTTCCCCGGATGGCCGGTGTCGCTTTCGAAATCCGCAGCCTTGCTGAGTTCTTTGCGGCACGCTGTCTGATGGCAACCGAAGACGCCGCCACCAACCTCGAAGTTCTTGTCCCATCAGCGCATTGGAGGCATACCTGGCTGCTGGCCGCCGGCCAGATATTCGCACAACGACGCGAGCTGCGCGACGCGGTCATGAGCCGACTACTCGCAGCCGATCACGTCAGCGCGGTAAATCGACTGGTCATGCCGGGATCAGTTCTGGCGATCGAAGCACTCGATGATGGATTCGCCGCCACGGCTCCCCGATTTGAGCAGGACCTAGTCGTCGCGGCACTGCGGCTACTGAAAGGACCCATCGGCAGCCACATTATGTTGCTTGGCGACGCGCTCGCGCCGTTCATGCAGCGGTTACCCCTGCTGGAACAAACAGTGTGGCGTGAGATCGAGGCGTTACTGGCCGACCACAGCCCCGGGGCGACCCGCGCGTTCCTCAGCCACCTATCGACCCTCACCGATTACGAGTCGATCGCACTTCGGGCGAACAACCGGCTGACTGAGTACACCGAGCGGCACCCTTCAAATACTGTCGGCGAGAATTCAGATCATCGCTCAGACGAACAGCGAATCCGGGCCAACCTCATTGCCGCTGGACTAATACCTGGTGATCACGATGATCCCCGACTGCTACACACGATCGCCGGAAGGAGTACCGACGGAAGCGATGCCGACCTCTGGCTTCGCCAGGCCAGGGAAATCGTCGTCGACGGCTGTCAGGACGGTTACTCTCTGCGGTCTAAATTGCGCGCATCGCTGGCCGAAGCCATTGAGCACGACAGCGTCGCCCACCTACTCCTGGTCCCTGCGCCGTACAGTCTAGGATCGACTGCGCAGCCGGGGGGTTTGCATGGCGATTAGTACAGCCAATGTCTGGGCCGAACAGTTCGACATCGGCGGCAACACAATTCGTCAGCTGCTCGTTCCCGCATGCGGGGAGCTGGCCGTCTCCGAGGACGCTGGTGACATCAGTGTGCATGGCTGTTACGGTCAATGGTCGGCCATCCGTGGCGCGGGCGGTGACGCTAAAGAGCATCTCGTCGCGATCCTTCCGACCGTCAATCGGTCAACGTTTCGCGTCAGCTGGAGCGGCAATCGCAAGCTCCTGGATCCCGATGCGGTGCTTGAGACTTTCAGGGAAGCAATCGGTTTCACTCCTCACGACGAACCTGGCAGCTTGCGCCGTCCACAGATCGCCGCTTTGCACTCAATCGTCGGATACCAGTCCTCAGGCTTGCACGAGCCCGCCACTGTCGTAATGCCCACCGGCACCGGAAAAACCGAGACGATGCTCGCGTGGATGGTGGCCACCCGCCCGGCCAAACTGTTGGTAATCGTGCCCTCCACCGCACTGCGCAATCAGATCGCAGCGAAGTTCGAATCGCTGGGGATTCTCCAGCGCGAAGGCATCGTGTCGCCGATGGCACAGCGGCCATGCGTCGGCCGACTCGAGCACGGATTCACCGACCCCGGTGACGCTGCGATCTTCGTTCAACGATGCAACGTGGTGGTAGCAACCCCCAATGCCCTACATGCTGGCGATCCTGACGCGCGTGCCCTGCTGCTGGCCCGCTTCACCCACCTTGTGGTCGACGAAGCGCACCATGCGCCCGCGACGACGTGGACATCTATCATCCGCCAGTTCGATACACGTCCAGTATTGCTGTTCACCGCGACACCATTCCGCACGGACGGACGTTCATTACCGGGGCGCGTCATTTCGCGGTTCCCACTGCGCGAGGCCCAGAACGACGGCTACTTCAGTCGCATCGAATTCGCCTCCATTGTCGCTATCGGGGACCCCGACCGCGACCTCGCCGCTGCAGCGATCGCCCGACTGACGAGGGACCGCGAGGCAGGATTCGAGCACATCTTGCTGGCGCGCGCCGCGACAAAAGCGCGCGCCGAAGAGATATTCGCCATGTACCAGTCGATGGCACCCGAAGCTGAACCACAGCTGCTGCATGACGGCCTCAGCCCACGCCGAAAGGCAGAAGCGCTCACTGCGCTCTCCGATCGCCGATGCCATCTGATCGTCTGCGTCGACATGCTCGGCGAGGGATTCGACCTGCCCAACCTGAAAATCGCTGCCTTCCACGACAACCGCAGGTCCCTCGGGCCGGTGATACAGCTCGTCGGTCGGCTGGCGAGAACCCAATCTACGACATCTATTGGTCCAGCGAGCGTATTCGTCTCCCGAGACCCCGCGACTCAATTCTCGCCACTGCGGAAACTGCTGAGGGAAGATCCCGACTGGGACAAAGTACTCAGCGACGTCACCGACCGCGCGATCGCAAGAGCCGAAAAGGTCAGCGAGTTCGATCAGTCCTTTACAACGACACCGTCGGAGGTGCCCGTCGGTTTGGTGGAGCCGAAAATGAGCGCCGTGGCCTACCGGACCTACGCGACCGAGTGGAATCCTGATGCAGCGCTGGATGTTTACGGTGAATCCATACTGGAAGGCGTCATCAGCGTGAGCTCGGCCGACAACGTCGCGTGGTTCGTGATCGAGTCGGTCGGTGACCTCAGATGGGGTGACGTACCTGGATTACAGGCCGTGTCATACGACTTGGTCGCGATGTACTTCGACAACAGTCTCGGTTTGCTATTCATCCACGGCTCCGATACTGATCGCAAGTACGACGAGTTGGCCCAGGCCGTGCTCGCCGAAGAGCCGGCGATGGTCCGCGGGATGGACACGTTCCGTGTCTTTGCACGAGTCGATCGCCTCATACCGACAAATGTCGGGTTGCTCGATTCACGCGACCGCGACAAGCGCTTCTCCATGCACGTCGGCAGCGATGTGGAAACCGCACTGAATGAGGCCGAACGCAACCACAAAACCAACACCCATATCGCCGCGAAAGCGTTCGAGGACGGCGAACGGGTGACTATCGCTGCCGCGCTGTCGGGCCGCTTCTGGTCGATGCGTACCGCACCGGGCCTATCTCAGTGGCGGGACTGGTGTCGGCGCCAAGGCGTCAAATTGCTTGATACATCAGTTGATTTGCGTTCCTTGTTCCGAGAGATGATCATTCCGATGGCGGTAACAAAGCGGCCGCAGCACCCACTGCTGGCCGTGGAATGGCCGTGGAACCTCTACCTCGGCACCGGTACCGCTCAACACGCGGTCTACGACGGCAAGAGATTCCTACTCACCGATGTCGACTTCCGCATCGACGATTACTCAGGCGAGGGACCATTCCGGTTCTCGGTAGTGACGACTCTGTGGGAGGTTGCGTATACGGCGGTGGTGGGTGATACGGGTCTGCATTACCGAGCCGTCAACGCCGAAGTCGAGGTCGAGAGCCGCGGATCGGCGGTCCCGCTGTCGACATGGTTCAACAACCACAAGCCGACCCTGTTCCTCAGCGGCGACCGACTCATCACCGGCGATGATCGCTTGCTCGAGCCGCGCACTGAACTGCCGCCCTACGACCGCGCCAACCTATCGTCGCTGCCGTGGGCTGCTGACGGAGTTGACATCACGGTGGAGTCCCAAGGTACCAACCGGCGCCAAGACTCCGTGCAGGCCTACATGTCTCGACACCTGCAGCAGCATCAGGCATTCGATGTCCTCATCGACGACGACCGCGCGGGCGAGGCAGCTGATCTGGTAGGCCTACGGATCGACGGCAGCGATTTGGTTGTCACGCTGGTGCACTGCAAATACTCATCGCAATCCACCCCCGGCGGCCGGCTCGCCGACCTCTACGAGGTATGCGGTCAGGCCACCCGCGGGGCCCGCTGGCGAGACCATGGAGCGATCCCGCTGATCAACCACATCGATCGCCGCGCACGCAACTACGCGTTGCGAACAGGACAAACCGCCTACGAAGTCGGTGATCGAGAAGCGCTCCTGCGCATTCAGGAACGCGCACCGCTGCTGTTCATCCGATTCGCGACCATTATCGCCCAACCAGGCCTAAGCATCGCGGCCAGCACGAACGAGCAGATGCGCCTGCTCGCGGGCGCCGAGTCCTACGTCAGGGCGGTGACCAAGGGGACGTTCGGCGTCTACTGCTCCACCTGACCGATCCGGACTGCCCCGTTGCCGCGCCCTCCAAGCCAAACCCACCTGAAACAATCAGATGAAGTCGCCCCTCCGGCGCTCTCAAGTCGTTCTGGAATTTATCCGGCGCTCTCAAGTCGTTCTGGAATTTATCCGGCACTCTCACGTTATCGCGGATTGCCTGGCCTGATCCCCTCCGCAACGAGATGAGAGCGCGCTGGTCAGCGCTCCCCCGCGCTCTCAGGAAGTTCCGGATCGGACAGTCAGTGTCCGATCCAAACCCCGTTCAGAGCAATCCCAGAAAGCTGAGCTCAATCGGACGTCAACGTCACCTGCTCGAGAACGATCTGACAACGCTAACCCAAGGTCTCCGCCCGTGCGCCTGGCGGCGCACGTTCGCCGACGCGCACATTGATCCCCGGGACCACCCGGCAGCGCGCCTAACCGGACGATTATCGACCTAGAACTACCCGACACCGGCGGACGCCCCACGGCCTCGAGATCCCCGCCCTCCACGCCCAATTCGTCACTGTGACGTTCAACTGGTCCGGCCGCCGGCGTCTTCTGATGCTCTTACGGTCGCGTACCCAGCCGCAGGAAGTCCGAGGGCAGCTGACTGAGCACATCGTCGAACTCCCCAGGCGTCACTGCCTCTCTCAGAGTGATGAACACGGCGTCGACGCCCCGTTCGGCAACATCTCTGTCTGTGTCAGCCGCCTCGGCCACACGCCCAACGAATTCCTCGAAGCCGAACGCCTGGGCGTTTTCCTGGGTACCGACCAAAGCCGACTGCAGGGGCGCCGGCAACTGAGCTGCGAGGTCCTGCGCCTCGCCGCCGCTGATGCGGTCCGCCAGAGTGGCCAACGTGGCGCGAGTCAGACTTACTGCTTGCTCCTCTGGCAGGTCAGCAGACATGGCTACGCGGGTGATGAATTCGTCGTATTGCATTGTTTCTCCTTGTCATTTTTCGTGTTCCGTTGCCATGATGGTGAATTCGCAATTGTCGCGCCTCCATCTGCGGGGTCGAATTCGCGTACCAGAAGTCAACACCAGCAGACGAATTGTCAACGTCAGAAGACAAGTCGGAACATGGTGAACACTCGGTTCCAGTGCTCGCTGGACGGATTCGACACCGTCGCGTCCACCTGGCGTAACGTGCGGGCCAGCGCCACGGCCAGACCGCCGAACACTTCTGGCAAGAGCTGCTCCGCGTCCTCCGCGAAAGTGACATCGGCGGGTGGCTGTCGCACCACCTGGCGAAGCAGCTCTCGGATCTCCTCAGCTTCGTCAAGCTTGTCGAATTCGCGCATTCGCTCTTGAAGGCCCTTGGTTATCGGAAGGTCTTGGGCTGCAATGACGTCGCGCTCGTTCATTTTCGCCGAGTTGCGCCCGCTGATGGCCAAGTCGTCTACCAACTCATCGATGAAACTCTGGAAGCGACGGATGTCGTTCTTGTCGATATCGACGCTCGCGACGGCACGAAAGAAGCGCTCGAACACCGGAATACCCGACGGATGTGTCACGTAGAACCTCCATCTCGCAATTCACGCTGCGAAAGCGTGCCGAGGTTCTACATTCGCACTCATCCCGGTGGGAGTGAACCGGACCAGCAGGTGCAATCTGGCCCGCTCCTTTGGACCCGCCAGGCCGAGGAAAACCATCGAAACCAGGTCGACGGACCTACCCGTGCGCTGTCGACCACAACCTAACTACCCGCGCATCCTTAGATTCGATCAGCGTCGCGGCTCTGACCCGTCACCCACGAACGCGGCAAGGTACGGCGCGGTCCGGCTCACCGTATCGGCGGCGACCACCGCCGGTGCACCGGCCACGACGACGCTTCCTCCGTCCTCGCCGCCACCGGGTCCGAGGTCTATGACGTGATCCGCGCTTGCTACGACGGACATGTCGTGCTCGGCCACCACGACGGTGTTTCCGGCGTCGACGAGGCCGTGCAGCTGACGTTCCAACAACTCGACGTCGGCAGGATGCAGCCCCGTCGTGGGCTCGTCGAGCACATAGAGCGTGTGACCCCTCTTGGCCCGTTGCAACTCCGATGCGAGTTTGATGCGTTGCGCCTCGCCACCGGAGAGTTCTGTGGCCGGTTGTCCGAGTCGCAGGTAACCCAGACCCACATCGCACAACGCTGCCAAACTCCTTGACGCAGAGGGCAAGTCAGCCAGGAAATCGGCGGCTTCGTCAACAGTCTGAGCGAGTACGTCGGCAATGGTTTTGCCTCGATACCTGATCTCGAGCGTCTCGTCGGAATAGCGCGCTCCCCCACACGCCGGACACCTCGCGTAAGTGCCGGGCAAGAACAACAGTTCGACCGCGACAAACCCTTCGCCGCGACAGGTGTCGCAGCGGCCTTCGGCGACGTTGAACGAGAACCGGCCCGCGCTCCACCCGCGTCGCCGCGCTTCGGGGGTATCGGCGAATGCCTTGCGGACCGCGTCGAAGAGGCCGGTATACGTCGCGAGGTTCGAACGAGGGGTGCGGCCGATGGGTCGCTGATCCACGGTGACGAGGCGGCCGAGCACCTCGGCACCTTCGACGGACACCCCCACACTCGAATCGATGTCGATATCGAGGAGCTCGGCATCGCTGTCATCGGCGTCGGCGACGAGTTCGATCTGCCTACCCAGTTGCCTGGCCATCACGTCACCGAGCACTTTGCAGACCAGTGTCGACTTCCCCGATCCTGACACACCGGTGACCGCGACGAACACACCCAGAGGAATATCGACGTCGATACCGCGCAAGTTGTGAAATGTGATGTTACGCAACCGCATCACACCGACCGGTGCGCGCGTGGGTCGCCGGGCGACCTGGCCGTCGCGGAACAAAAAACGCCGGGTGACCGACGGGGCGACGTCGGCGAGGCCGGCCACCGGTCCGCTGTACAGCACCTCGCCGCCTAGTTCGCCGGCGCCAGGTCCGACATCGACGATCCAGTCGGCGCGGCGCACCACATCCATATCGTGCTCGACCACGAACAACGAATTGCCGGCGCGGCGGAGCCGGTCCAGCACGTCGAGAAGAGGCTCGGCGTCGGCCGGGTGCAGCCCTGCCGACGGCTCGTCGAGGACGTACAGGACACCGAACAATCCGGCCCGTAGTTGGGTAGCCAGGCGCAAGCGCTGCAATTCGCCGGGTGACACGGTAGGTGTGCGACGGTTGAGGCTCAGGTATCCGAGCCCCAGGTCGACGAGTACGGATATCCGCGCCACCAGATCAGCCGCGATCATGGTCGCCACTTCGGTGAATTCACCCGATTCGGTCGATTCGTAGGCCGCGGCGAACTCCGTCCTGATCGCCGCCGGCGAGAGAACGTCGGTGAGCGTCGTGAGCGGCAGGGCCGCGAGCTCGGCGATGGTGCGGCCGGCGAACGTCACCGCGAGCGCTTCGGGTCGCAGCCCGGAGCCGCCGCAGACTGGGCAATCAGTGCTGTGCACGAAGTGCAGAACCCGCCGTCGCATCGCCGCGCTCTGCGAGTTGGCAAGCGTGTGACGGACGTGACGCTCCGCGCTGGAGAATGTCCCGTTGTAGTAATAGTCCGCGGTGACCGGATGCTGGCTCGGATCGATCTCGACGGTGGGTTGCTCCTCGGTGAACAAGATCCATTCCCGTTGGCGCTTGGGAAGTTTGCGCCACGGTTTGTCGATGTCGTAGCCGAGCGTGATGAGGATGTCGCGCAGATTCTGTCCCTGCCACGCTCCGGGCCACGCCGCCACCGCGCCTTCCCGGACGGTCAGCGACGGGTCGGGCACCAGTGTCTGTTCGGTGACCTCGTGGATGCGGCCGAGGCCGTGGCATGTCGGGCACGCGCCGATCGTGGTGTTCGGAGAGAACGCATCGGAGTCGAGCCGCTCAGTGGCTCCCGGCGGGTAGCTCCCTGCGCGGGAGTACAACATGCGCAGCAGATTCGACAGCGTGGTGATGGTGCCGACGGTCGAGCGGGACGTCGCCGATCCGCGTCGCTGCTGCAGGGCGACCGCAGGCGGCAGTCCTGTGATGTCGTCGACCTTCGGTGCATCCTGAGGGAGTAGCAGTCGGCGCGCATAGGGTGCCACCGACTCGAAGTAGCGGCGCTGGGCCTCCGCATAGATGGTGCCGAATGCCAACGACGACTTGCCCGAGCCGGACACGCCGGTGAACGCGACGAACGAGTCCCGTGGTGCAGCGACGTCTACGGTTTTCAAGTTGTGCACCCGGGATGCGCGGACACGGATGTACGGATCCGGCCCATCCAAGCCGGTCCCCATAGCGCCGTCCATCTCACCCATTGTGTATGACTGCCCATCATTTCCGGCTTTATGTCACGCGACACCTCGCCACCGCTGCGTCGCGCGCAGCGCTCCTAGTCGATCTCGCCTGTCAGTCCCACGTGGCGCTGCTCCAGATCCGCCAGCACAGCGGTGTAGAGATCGTGCGTATCGATGTCAGTACCGCTTACCCGTACGACGCGCGTGTTCTGTTTCGATTCGAGGTGGACGCGCCCGCGGGGATTCAACGGGGTGTACTCACCCGTCGCATCGCCCGCCGCGACTGCCTCGTAGTTGTAGCGCTGAAGTTCCTGGTAGACGGTCGAAAGGATGTCCGACTCGAGTTCCTCGGCGATGGTCTGATCCGGCAGGATCACTTTGAGTGATGGCATGATTTCACGCTAGCTCCCTTGAACTGGCCTGTGGGACGAGAATTGCTCGCCATCTACGTCATCCGCCGGCGATGGCCGACTCCTGACAGAGAGGGAGTGCACCGCGCCTCCCCTCTTTTCGCATCGAGGTGTAGATCAGTGTGTAGGTGGCGCAGGTCGGCTGGGAACGAGTCCAGTCATCTTCCTGATGGTGTGTGCGGGACCGCCGACCCTACGGTGGTGCCATGACGCTTGCCGTGAAGGCTTTCACCAGCGACTACCTGCCTGTTGATCCAGGTCCCGGCTGGGACTCGGAAGTCCCCGCTACCTGGCCAGCATCCACCGCCACCCTCATCGCCGGCGGACGCGACGCGATCCTCGTGGATGCACTGATGACGATCGAGCAGGGAAAAATGCTGCGCGACTGGGTCATTGCGAGTGGGCGGGCTCTGACGAACATCCTGGTCACCCACGGACACTGTGACCACTTCTTCGGAGCCGGCCCGCTCCTGCAGGCATTCCCGGACGCAGAGCTGCTTGCGCTCGACGCGATCGCCTCTCCGCTCGTCAATCCGTGACCGACATTGTCGAAGATGATCACCTCGAGTTCCGCAGCCAGGCGGTCCAGGAACGCCGGGTCCCAGTGATCCATCGTGCCCCGGAAGCGCAGGGCGAGGACCAGCGGTGTCCCGCCCTCCATGCCGCACCGCCGATAGGCGAAGCGTGCGCTCGGTCCGTCGACGTAGCGGGTGTCGGTCTGAGCCGATGGTGATCGAGTCATTCGTCCATCGCGGCGGCCGCCGCCCGTCACAGCCATCAGCACGATGACTGCCATCGTGTGATTGACTGCTGCGATGGCCACGTCTGACGCGCATTTCTATCGGCCCTCCGACGGCACGGGGCTCCCCCACGACCCGTTCAACGCCATCGTCGGGCCGCGTCCGATCGGCTGGATCTCCACCGTGAGCGCCGACGGCACGCGAAACCTGGCTCCTTACAGCTTCTTCAACGGCTTCAACTACCACCCGCCGGTGATCGGTTTCGCGTCGATCGGATGGAAGGACAGCGTCGCCAACATCGAGGCCACCGGCGAGTTCGTCTGGAATCTCGCCACCCGGCCGATCGCCGAGGCCATGAACGAAACCGCGGCCAGCGCGGACCCGGACGTCGATGAGTTCACTCTCGGCGGCCTCACTCCGGTGGACTCCGTCGACGTCGCACCACCGCGGGTCGCGGAAAGCCCGGTCAACTTCGAATGCGTACTGACGCAATTGATCCAGCTTCAGGACCGAGCCGGCGGGTTGCTCGACAGCTGGATGGTGCTGGGTCAGGTCGTCGCCGTCCACATCGACCGTCAGTACCTGGTCGACGGCGTCTACGACACCGCCGCCGCTCGCCCCATCCTGCGCGCCGGCGGACCGGCAGCCTACTTCGACGTGCCCGCCGACGCCCGATTCGAGATGACCCGCCCCGGCTGATCTACCGGATGCTGCGGCCCGTGTCGATGGCGAGCGCGCCCGGTCCGGTGAAGACAAGCAGCAGGAACGCAAAGCAATTCATCACCGCCGGCTCGCCCTGGTTCACTGCGGGCCAGAAGCTGATACCGGCGTGGCCCATGAAGTAGGCGAAGGCCATGGTGCCGGAGGCAAGGAATGCCGCCGGCCGGGTGAGCGCACCCACGGCCATCAGAACGCCACACACCAGTTCGATCACTCCGGCATACCAGTAAGGCCAGACGCCGAATTGAGCAGCCTCGCCCGCGGGCCAACCGAAGAGCGCGGTGGTGCCGTGGCAGATCAGGAGCAAGGCGAAAACGATGCGGAAGACCGCGAGCGCGTATGACGTGAGGGGGCTCAACCGGGTGTCGAGCGCGCGGTCGATGGCCGAGAAAGTCACCATGATTCCTTCACTGTTGTCGTTGTGGTCGGCTGGAGAGCAACGTGCACAGCGTTCACTTGATCGCGAGATTGATGAGGATGACCGCCACGCCCAGCGCGGTGTTCCCGAGTCCTACGACACAGGCTCCCCAGCGCGAGTAACCGCTGATTCGGCCGGCCACCACACCCCAGCCGAAGAGCAACGCCGCATTCACGAGCAGTGCGGTGGAGGTGTAGCCGATCGACAGGGAACCATCTGCGTTCACGACGTCGTCGCGCCAGCCCGTCAGGTGGGCGGCCCACAGCACCAGCAGCGTGGGAACCGATGCGAGGACCATGGGGACGCCGGCCATCATGAACGAGCGCAGGTCTTTCCAGAAACCCGTTGTCGCGCTGACCTGGTGCGCCGACACGTGGAGCCCGTAGCTGCGGGTGACCGCGGCGATGCCGACGCTGGCGGCCACCCACGCGGCGGAGTAACCGGCGGACTGCCCGGTGGGGATCGCGGCAAGCGTGGCACTGGCGAAGACCGTCCCGATCACGCCTCCGTAGACATCATTCGACGTCAACGACCGCGATACCGAATTGCGTTCGGGCTGGGTTGATGTGGCGGGACCGTTTGCGTGATCGGTGTGGACAGCGGTCACGAGGTCATTCCGTCCTGGTTAGCGGCATACACGTGTCCGGTGTCGAGGTGCAGCGACTCGACGAGGCGCCGATACAGAGAGCAGCGCTCGATCAGGTCGCGGTGTCTCCCGCGATCGACGATGTGTCCGCGATCCATGACGACGATGCTGTCGGCGTCGATCACGGTCGACAGGCGATGGGCGATGGTGACGACTGCCCGCCGACTCGCGTAATCGCGAATGACAGCATGGACTGCGGCCTCAGAGAGCCCGTCGATCTGAGCGGTCACTTCGTCGAGGAGCAGCACGTCGGGTTCGGCCAGGAGCGCTCTTGCCAGCGCGACGCGCTGACGTTGCCCGCCTGAGATGGTCACCGCCGCGACGTCGGTGTCCAGCCCGTTGTCGAGACTGTCCACCAGGTCCGTGAGGAGCAGCTGCTGCACGACATCGTCGATATCCGATTGCGACGCCTGCGGATTCGCGAAGATGAGATTGTCGCGAAGGGTGCCGGGCAGTAACGGACTGTCCTGTTCGACATAGCCGAGCCGCGAGCGGACCGAGGCGACGCCCAGATCCGAGTAGGCGGTTGCGCCCATCCGCAGCTCGCCGGATTCGGGTGTGATGAATCCGAGCATGAGCGCGAACAGCGTCGTCTTTCCTGCGCCGGATGGGCCGACGACGGCCGTGTGACCCCGCTGCGGTACCACGAGACTCGCGTCGCGAAGGACCACCGGACCGCCCCTCGTATAGCGGGCAGTGACCCTGTCCAGCGCGATCGCCGGCGCATCACCGCTCTGCGAGGTGGCGCGCGCGTCGACAGACGACTGCTCGAGCGCCAACGACCGGACGTCCCGTATCCGACCCGCGGCGGCGACACCTGCCTGCAGCGTGGTCAGATGGTGGCTCAGTTCCATCGTCGGGCCGAGCAGGCCCACCGCGTACAGCAGGAAAGCCACCAGTGTCGGCATATCGAGCCGGTTCGTGGCCACGAGATATGCACCGCCACAGACGATCACGAGGGTGGCGGCCTGAATCCCGGAGAACGCGACGCTCCACGTCAACGCTTCGCGCCGGACGGCGCGCAAGCTGTGTCGTCTCGACTGTTGGGCGATTTCGACGAGACTGTTCGATTGCCGATCCTCGGCTCCGGCCACCTTGACGGTTTTGACGGCCCGCAGTGTCGTCTCGAGATGACCGCCGAGGTCGCCCAGTGACCGCTGCGCATCCTCCTGCGCCTGACCGATCGCGGGCATGAGCACCGCGAAGAACGCGGCAATCAGCACGATCGTGACGACCGTGACCGAGGCCAGCACCGGGCTGAGGTACACCATCAGGGCCAGCGTTCCGACCACGGTGATGACGCCGTTGACGAGTCCGACCGCACTCGACGAGGTCGCCTCACGCAGGAGCACCGTGTCGCTCGTCACCCTCGTCACCAACTCGCCGTTGGACCGCTTCTGTAGCGGTAACACGCGCGCCCGCAAGAACCGCTGGATCATGCCCTGCCTGGCGTCGAACACGACGTCCTCGGCCAGCGTCCCGAGGAGGACCCATTGCCGCCAGCTCAGGAGGGTGCCCACCACGATCACACCGGCGAGCAGCAGTGCCGGAGTGGTGAAAGCCTCTGCGCTCTTGCCGATTGCGTCCAACACCCTCCGCGTGACGAGTGGGGTCGCCAGCTCGGCGGCCGACACCCCGAGGCCCAATAACAGGGCGACGGCAAGCTTGCCTCGGTGAGGGCGCGCGAACTCCCACAGCACCGACAGTCTCGTGGGCTGAGACTGAGCGCGCGCGTCAGCGATGCCGGTGTCGATCATCCACATATTAGGACATAGTTGTCCGATTTTCGTCAAATGATGTCCGATTGGCCGGCCGACGGGGATCATTGTCGGTATGAGCTCGACCGCACGTCCCCTGCGTGTTCGCGACCGCACCCGAGCGGCGCTGATGTCGGCGGCCATCGAGGTGCTGACCGACAACGTGGCAGCGTCGATGGGCGAGATCGCCACGGCGGCCGGCGTCGCGCGAAGCACTCTCAATCGCTACTTCCCCGACCGCGCGGCGCTGATCGAGGGAATAGAGGCGTATGTCGAGTCCCAGTACGAGGAGGCCGTTCGGGAAGCTCGCACTTCGGACGGCGTGGGCTTGGCGGCCTACCTTCGGATCGTCGACGAGATGCTCGAACGACTCGACAGCCTCGGCTGGTGGATGCGCGGAAACGAGGACTACGACCTCGATGAATTCGACTGCGAGGCAGATCAAGGCATCATCGCCGTCATTCAGCGCGGCCACGACGACGGCACGATCGACCCCCTTTTCACGCCGACCTTCATGGTCGGGGCCACCTGGTCGCTGCTCACCGCAGCACATTACGACGTGCGACGCGGCAAGCAATCCCGCGCCGAAACCCGCGACCAGTGCCGTCGCGCGCTGGCCAAAATCGCTGAGAAACGTTCGCGCAGCAGCGATATTGCTTCCCGAGGTTTGACGACCAGCGTTTGAGCGCGTGTGACTTGTCGGGCGAAGTGGCCACGCATTGAGTCCTGCACCGTGACCGCCGCGCTTCTCATCATCACCGGACCGGCCTTGATCGGGGCGCGGGACGCCTGCTGCGCACGAACGGTGCGTAGTGGCCGACATGACCACCGCCGTGGTGACGTCGACCATCACCGCGTTGGCGAGCGGGACGCTCTTGCAACCCGGGTTCGCGTGGTTGCCCCACCGACGGGTGGCCGATCTTCGCGATCGGTCAGTGGCGCGTCGATGCCGATTGACAGGGCGCGCGCATATCAGCTCATCCCTGGCTGCGGTTCCATTCGATCCACCCGATACCGCTGCGGCCGTCGTCGGTCATGACCGGTCCCCACGACCGCGGGAACCGGCTCAGCCTCCCGTCGGGAGAGGTCAGCAACACCGGCGCGTGGCCGGCCGGAGTGATCGTCGCGATCAGCCCGTCGTAGTCCACCACCGCAGAGACAGGGAGTTCGTCATCCCAGACCGTCTCGCGCGCTTCGACTTTGGTGAGCTCGACCAACGCCTCCCCGGCATGCTGCCGATATCCCACCGACAACGCAGGAGCGCCGGGGATGCGTATGTCCACTCCGTGAAGGTGGGTGCCGTCGTCGAGATGGATCGCGCTCCACACCCAGTCCATCCCCCACCAGTCGCGTGACGCCCACGAATGGTCGCGCTGTCCGGCGACGTCGGTGATGGTGTAGGAGTGCCCATCGGCGGTGACCGTGCCCGATACCCGGCACGGGATCTCGTACCGCGGCGACACCCGGTATTGAAAGGGCGTTCCGTCGCTGGTCCATTCCAGGTCCACGGCGACATCGACGGTTCGACCGGCCTCGCCGCGCAGCAGCGCTGCCGGATCGTCGTGGGCCTGTCCGCGGCCCTGGAGCGAAACACGAAAGCGGACCAGCGGTTCAGCGATCTCCATCGTGAGCTGCGCACCGTCGGCAGCGACCCGGGTGTGACTGTTGGGCAGCGGCGCCTCGAAGTCGAGCACGGCGATGGTCGGCCGGCCCGGGCCGCACAGCAGACCGTTGACCCAGGCGTGGCCCTGATTGGGGATGAGGCCGAGCCGGAACCAGCCACCTGCGTTCTGGTCCGCATCGGCGAAGTCGAAGTACCAGCTCTCGCTCCACAACGGCTCATCTGTCGGCGTGTGCCGGTCTTCGTCGGATGCATTCGGCTGCAATGGTTCCGGCGTCGACGGCGGTGGCAGCAGGGAGAGCGCATCGGTGTCGATCACGTGCTGACAGTGCCGGGCGATCATGGCCATGAACATCTCGTCACCACGGGCGGTTCGTTCCACCAGCATCGGTGACACGATGGCCATCAGAACCCCGAAGAAGCTCTGCCGCCGCACCCCCTCGCGCACATCGTCCAGCGAGACGCCGGAGGATGTGCCGAGGGCATCGTGGTATGCGGCGAGCAGCCCGTCGTAGCGCGCGCGACGCTCCTCGACGGGCAGCGCACAGCCGAGGAAGTAGGCGACGTCGGTGAACGCGGGCCCCCAGGTCACCGTCTGCCAGTCGACGACGGTCAACGGCCGATCTGCGCCCGGTTCGCCGAAAAGCATGTTGTCGAGCCGGTAGTCACCGTGCACCAGCCCGCGCCGACCGCTTGCACCCTCGCCGGCCATGAACGCATCGAATGCCGCGATGAAGCGCTCGCAGACCTCGCGATGTTCTGGCGCCACCTGGTCGGCATAGCGGTCGATGAAGCCCGCGTACAGCGCGCTCATCAGGCCCTGATTCACGGGTGATTCCCGGTTGAGCCATGCCGCGTCGGCGAGCGCCTCGTCACCCAACAGCGGACCGTGCACCAGACCGAGTTGTCGCATCGCCAGCTCCGCCTGATCCGCAGTGGCACCCTGGATCTCGTCCCCCACAGTTGCCGGAGCGGCGTCGTCGAGCAGCAGATCGAACACGCCCGTCGCGCCGTCATAGGCCGCGTGATGGCAGGATGCGACCGGGCCGCCCAGGCCCGGTGCGACGTCGGTGTAGAAGCGCACCTCACGTTCGTAGAGCCCCATCGCCAGGCCGGTCTGGCGGCTACTCGGGTCGGCGGCGGCGACCTTCAGGACCACCGACCGCGGCCCGTGCTCACCGTCGGCGTACTCCAACTGCAGTCGGTAGCACTCACTCATCTGCCCGGTGCCGATGCGGGCGACCGAAAAGCTCGACACGTCACGCCCGAGGACGGCGCTGAGCCAGTCGACGGTCAGATCGGCAGGGCTTTCCACGAGCGGTTGCGACGTTGACACCCGGCCAACGTATAGCAGCGGGGCCGTCGCGAAGAGCACATCCGACAAACAAATTGACGGCCGTCAACTCGATGACGGGAAGCTGTGGCAACCTGATCATGATCGCCCGGGGCGCGCGGGCCGAAAACGGGTATAGGGCGCGTCGTGGAACCGGAGGGCAGATGAAGGTATTGATCACCGGCGGCACCGGCTTCGTCGGTGCGTGGACGGCGAAGGCGGCGCAAGATGCCGGGCATCAGGTGCGCTTCCTGGTGCGCAACGCAGGCCGGCTGGCCACCAGCGCGGGAAAGATCGGCGTCGACATCGACGATCACGTGCTCGGTGACATCGCCGATGGCGAGAGCACCGCGGCGGCCCTCGAGGGATGCGACGCCGTGATCCACTGCGCGGCCATGGTCTCGACCGACCCCAGCCGGGCTGACGAGATGCTGCACACCAACCTCGAAGGCGCGCGCAACGTCCTCGGTGGCGCGGCGGCCGCGGGGATCGATCCGATCGTGCACGTCTCGAGCTTCACGGCACTGTTCCGCCCCGACCTCGACGTGTTGCACGCCGACCTCCCGGTGGTCGGCGGCAGCGACGGCTACGGCCGCTCGAAGGCAGCCGTCGAGGCGTACGCGCGGGGCCTGCAGGACGCCGGCGCGCCGGTGAACATCACCTACCCCGGCATGGTGCTGGGTCCGCCCGCAGGTGATCAGTTCGGCGAGGCGGCCGAAGGGGTCGAGGCGTCGGCCAAGATGCACGCCGTGCCGGGTCGCGGCGCCGGCTGGATCGTGATCGACGTGCGCGACCTGGCCGACCTGCACGTCGCGCTCCTCGAACCGGGCCGCGGACCGCGCCGCTACATGGCCGGCGGTCAGCGGGTCTCGGTGGACCAACTCGCACAGATGATCGGCCGCGCCACCAACCGCACACTCGCGGTGGTCCCGGTGCCCGATGTCGCGCTGCGCAGCGCGGGCCGCATCTTCGACGTCGTCGGACCGTTTCTGCCGTTCGAGACGCCGATCAATTCCGCAGCCATGCAGTACTACACACAGATGCCGGCCTCCGACGACGCACCGAGCACGCGCGATTTCGGACTGCACTGGCGCGATCCGGCCGAGACGATCGCCGACACCGCCGAAGGGCTGCGTCAGGTCGGGCGGCTCTGAGGGGAGTCGAGCACCCCGCCGAGCACCAGGTCCGCGAGCTTCGCGGCTGCGTCGTCGAGGGCGGTCACCTTGCGCACACACACCGCGTACCAGGCCGCTCCGGCGATGACGTCCATGACCGTGTCGGCGTCGACGCCGGGTCGAGCGGCTTCGGACCGCACCAGTTGTTCGGCGAGGTTGCGGCGAGCCGCAGCTTCCAGCCGGTCGTTGATCAGTCTGCGCATCGCCGGCTCCAGCCTCAGATCCTGAAGTAAGCCCGGAACAGCCTCGCGCACAACAGGATCGGCATACATGACGAGCGCGCCTCGGCACAGCCGGGTGATCTCCGCCGCCAGGT
Organism: Mycobacterium kyogaense; assembly: GCF_003254575.1. Classification (GTDB taxonomy): domain Bacteria; phylum Actinomycetota; class Actinomycetes; order Mycobacteriales; family Mycobacteriaceae; genus Mycobacterium; species Mycobacterium kyogaense. The sequence goes on from NZ_QJUA01000022.1 coordinate 47,135, forward strand.
CATCCTCTTGGGGTGCCGCGCCGAGATCCGGAAACGCCGCCTCGTGAATGAGGTGCGCCTTGGTGCGCCAGCGGCGGTAGATGGCCGGCCGGCTCACCTTGGCGGTTGCCGCGATCAGGTCGATGGATGTCGCCGCGTAACCGCGCGTCACCAACAGTGCGCGAGCGGCCTCGAGAACGGACGCGTCGATCGCCGGGTCGCGGCGTGACCCATGGTGTCGCCGTGCACCGGACGCCGCTCCGTTCACGAAAACCCCTTCTTTGTCGCCAATTGTCGATACAGTGTGTCACGACTCAGGGGGTTCGATGACGGACACTGGACAACTCGCGGGCGTCGGCGAGGACGGACTTCATCTCTACACATGCCCCCTGTGTGAAGCCATGTGCGGCTTGAAGATTCAGGTCGCACAGGGACGTGTCAGCGAAGTCCGACCCAACCGCGACGATGTCTAGAGCCGCGGGCACATCTGCCCCAAGGGTGCCTCGCTGGGCGCGGTGCACGATGATCCCGACCGGATCCGCGCGCCCATGATCAAGGTCGACGGGCTGTGGTACGAGGTGGATTGGCCGACTGCGTTCGCGCGCTGCACCGAACTGCTCGCACCTGTCATCGCCGAACACGGAATCGGGGCCGTCACGGCCTACACGGGCAACCCATTGGCCCATTCGTTCTCGCTGGCGCGCTACGCCGGAGTGCTGCTCGGACTTTCGGGCATGCCACTGACCTACTCGCCCGGCACGGTCGACCAGTGGCCGAAAAACCTGTCCTCGCATCTGATGTACGGCGGCTGGTGGAGCTTCCCCGTGCCCGACATCGAGCGCACCGACCTCCTGGTCGTGATGGGCGCCAACCCCGCCGCGTCGCAGGGTTCGCTGCTGGCCGCGCCTGACGTCATGGGTCTCGTCGAGGCGGTGCGCCGTCGCGGCACGGTGATCGTCATCGACCCCGTCCGCACCCGCACCGCCGAACGCGCCGACGAATGGCTGCCCATCACCCCGGGTACCGACGCCGCGCTGCTGCTGGCCGTGATGCACACGTTGTTCGCCGAGGATCTGGTGACACTCGGCGCGCTCGAACCGCACCTGGACGGAGTCGATACGCTGCGAACCCTCGCGGCCGACTGGCCCCCCGAGCGGGTAGCCGCGGTGACCGGGATCAGCGCCGACCGCATCCGCGAGCTCGCTCGCCAACTCGGCACCACACCCCGCGCGGTGGTCTACGGCCGAATCGGAACCTGCAACCAGGAATTCGGCAGCCTGGCGAGCTGGCTCGTCGACGTCGTCAACATCCTCACCGGACATTTCGACATCCCGGGCGGGGCCATGTTCCCCACCGCGGCGGCCTGGTCGGTGACGGTGCAACCCATCCCCGGCCTCGAGGACGGTGCCGCCGAATTCGGGCGCTATCGCACGCGAGTGCGCGGCGCCAAGGAGGTGTTGGGCCAGGTTCCGGTGTCGTGTCTGGCCGAGGAGATCGCCACGCCAGGCGAGGGCCAGATCAAGGCGCTGATCACCGTCGCCGGCAATCCCGTCCTGTCCACCCCGGCGGGAGATCGCCTCGACGACGCTCTCCCGCTGCTCGACGCGATGATCTCGATCGACCTGTGGCTCAACGAGACAACTCGCCACGCCGATGTGATCCTGCCCGGCCCGTCTCCCCTGGAGCAGCCCCACCACGACGATCTCATCCTGCACTTCGCCGTCAACAGCGTCGCCAATTACTCGCCGCCGGTGTTCGCCAAACCGGATCCGCAGGCACCCGACGAATGGGAGATCCTGATCCGTTTGACGGGCCTGTGCACCGGCACACCGGCCGAGGACGTCGACGTCGGCGCGATCGACGACGGTTTCTTCGACTACCTGTGCTTCACCCAGGGCCTCGACGGCGCCACGGTGCGGGCGCAGTACGAGCACGGTGGACCCGAGCGAATCCTGGACCTCACCCTGCGCACGGGCCCGTTCGGCGACCGCTATGGCGAGAATCCCGGCGGGCTCACCTTGGAGACGCTGAGACAACACCCGGACGGGATCAACTTCGGCCCGATGGTGCCCCGCGTTCCCGACGTCCTCGGAACCAGCGACCGAAAGATCCGGCTGGCACCCCCCTACCTGGTGGAGGACCTGCCACGACTCGCCCGCCGGCTGACCCGCGCGCCGGATGAACTTGTTTTGGTGAGCCGTCGCCACCTGCGCTCCAACAACTCGTGGTTGCACAACGTGGCACCGCTGATGAAGGGCCGCGATCGCTGCACGCTACTGATCCACCGCGACGACGCGGATCTGCGAGGCATTGCCGCCGGCGACATCGTCACCGTGACCTCCACCGGCGGCACCATCAACGCGCCTGCGGAGCTCACCGACGACATCAAACGCGGTGTGGTCTCGATGCCGCACGGCTGGGGTCACGGCAAAACGGGCACCCGGCTCGGCGTGGCCAACGACTCCCCCGGCGTGAACACCAATGTGCTCTCACCCGTGGACTTCTTGGACGAGCCGTCGGGTAACGGCGCCCTCAATGGGATTCCGGTGGAGGTCAGGCTCGCGCGCTGACCCTACGCAGCCGAAGGGCCCGCGCAGTCGCAGGTCCGACGATCCCATCGACCACCACACCGGGTGTGCGGCGCTGGAATTCCCTGACAGCCGCCTCGGTGTCGGGGCCGAAGACACCGTCGACCACGAGGTTGCCCGCGTAGCTCGCATAGGCCGCCTTCAGACGCCGCTGTAGTTCGGCCACCTGCGGGCCGCGAGATCCACGCTTCAGCAGTATGTCTGAATACTCGTCGTCGGGCGGTTCTGGTACGCCGCGATCCTCGGCGACGTCTCGGCGCAGGATGTCCATGTCGATGGCGCCGGGATCCCACTTGCCTTGGGCGCGGCCGGCGTACTCCTTGTGCCCGATGACCCTGTCGGCCGATCGACCCAGTCGCCGACAGATCGCGGCGCAGCTTCGTACCAGGGCGACGTACTGCGCGTCCGGCCAGTGCGTGCGATGCGGCGCCGACGGGCTCGTGCCGCTGTTGGCACACTCGATGCCGATCATGTGCCGGTTCGCACCGTTGACGGGCAACCAGGGATAGGAGCCCTCGCCGGCGTGCCAGGAGACGCCCGCCGCCACGACTGTCACCGCTCCGCTACGCGCGATGTGCAATGCGGACAGCGGACCCGGCAGATCGGGCCTACCGCGTGCGATGGACTCCGCGGTGGCACCGTCGGACCCCGTGTGGTGCACCATCACCCCGCGGATGTCGGCGAAATCGCCGTGACCGCGGTCGCGCCAGCCAGGCAACTCGCGTACGTCGAGGCCTTCGGCTCGCAACACGTCGGCGAGCCACAGCGGATCACCGCTCCACACCGCGGGCATCGGCGGCACCTCCCCTTCCCTGTCGACAGCGCCCCTATGCAACCAGACGTCCCACGTTTGGCCGGAGAGGGCGCGGGTAGTTCGACTCGGTGACGACAGAACCCGAAGACATCGAGAGCACGCCGGTCGTCGCGCGTGACACCTCGGCATCCCGCCACGAGGTGTGGGCGGTGATCGCCGACGGGTGGACGTATTCACAATGGGTGGTCGGTAACAGCCGCATGCGCGCCGTCGACGCCAACTGGCCTGCGCCGGGCAGCACCATCCACCACTCCATCGGCATCTGGCCTGTCGTGCTCAACGACAGCACCGTCGTCGAATCATGCGAGCCCGAAAGGGAACTCGTGCTGATCGCCAACGGACGTCCGTTCGGTAAGGCGCGGATCACCCTACGCCTGGCGGATATAGACGGCGGTGGCTGCCGCATCGAGATGGCCGAGGTACCGGTATCGCCGCCGCTGAGCTGGCTGCCCAAACAGGTGGCACTGACCGCGGCATTCCCCCGGAACCGAGAAACCACCTGGCGGCTGGCTGCGATGGCCGAGCGCCGCACCCGCGATGAGCGCTGAACTCTCGCGATCGGAGTCCGCCGACGCCGTAGTCATCGGCTCAGGACACAACGGGCTCGTCGCCGCCGCCATGCTCGCTGACGCGGGTTGGGACGTCATCGTCCTCGAGGCGCAGGACCGGCCCGGCGGCGCCGTGAAAAGCGCCGAGTTGACCCCGGGGTACATCAGCGATCTCTACAGCGCCTTCTATCCGCTGTCCGTCGCCTCCCCCGCACTCGCTGACCTCGCTCTCGAAGATCACGGCCTGCGCTGGAGTCACGCGCCGGCCGTCGTGGGCCACGCACGCAGCGCCGACGATGACGACGCCCCGGTGCTCTATCGCGACATCGACCGTACGGCAGCGGAATTCGAACGGCATCATCGTGGAGACGGGGACCGCTGGATCGCCGCCTGCGAGCAGTACCAGCGCATCAAGAAGCCGCTTCTGGACACGTTGTTCGCACCGTTTCCGCCGGTGCGCGGGCCCGCTGGGCTGCTGCGCCGGCTCGGCACCGCCGAGGCGCTACGGCTGTTGCACCTGCTGCTGTTGCCCGCGGGTGAGATGGCGCGACAGCTGTTCGACGGCGAGGCGGCCCAGCTGCTCTTGCTGGGCAACGCGATGCACGCCGACGTGCCCGTCGATGCGCCCGCCAGCGGCGTGATGGGATACCTCCTGTTGATGCTGGCCCAGGACGGCGGGTTCCCCGTGCCGGTCGGCGGCGCGGGTCAGCTGACCGAGGCACTGGTGCGGCGGGCCGTGTCAGCAGGAGCGCGCGTGTACTGCGGTCGCGAAGTCGACAGCATCGACGTGCGCGGTCATCGCGCGACCGCGGTGAACCTCGTCGACGGTGGTTTCATCCGCTGCCGTCGCGCCGTCATCGCGAACACCTCAGCGCCGCAACTGTATCGGCGCCTCCTCCCGGCGGACGTCCTGCCGCTCGGGCCGCAACGCCAATTGGATCGCTTCGTCTGGGACACCCCGGTTCTGAAGATCAACTACGCTCTCGACGCGCCGATCCCGTGGCGATCACGCAGCCTCGCGGGCGCGGGCACGGTCCACCTCGGCGCCGACCACGACGGTCTCATCCGCTGGATGGCCGACTTGAACACCTCGACCGTGCCGACCCAGCCGTTCATGCTGTTCGGTCAGATGACGACCGCTGATCCCACCCGATCTCCCGCGGGCACCGAGAGCTCCTGGGCCTACACCCATCTGCCTCGGGGCCGCAGCGACGACCGCAGCGCCGAACAGTTGGCCGAGGCCGTCGACGCTGTCCTGGAACGGCACGCCCCCGGCTTCACCGACCGAGTCGTCGGGAAAGTGATCCAGCGGCCATCGGATCTGGAACACAGCGACGAGAACCTCCATGCCGGGGCGGTCAACGGCGGCACGTCACAGCTGTTCCAGCAGTTGGTTTTTCGGCCCATTCCCGGGCAGGGCGGGCCGACCACGCCGATGGACAACGTCTTCCTCGGCAGCGCGGGCGCTCCGCCCGGTGGTGGCGTGCACGGCGTCTGCGGCCGCAATGCCGCGCGGGCGGCCCTGGCCGCCGACGGGGCCAAGGGCTGGCCACGCCGGCGTCTCAACCGGGCAGTGAGCGGGCTCCTGCTCGGCTGAAGCCCACCCGCCAGTGAGAAGCCACGGCTGTGAAATCGCCGATTTCACAGCCTGGAACGTCCCCCACAAGCGGGAGGTGCCCCCAATTCCGCGGGTTAGGGGCGGCCGCGCTTCGGCGTTTGGTTGGCGACGCCGTGGCGCAGCGGGGTGCCCGCCTCGGCGGCGGTCGAAAGCTGAACCGGCGAGCCACCTGGCGTGGCATCGATTGCCGGCGCGTTACCCGGATCGCCCGACGACGGTTGTGCGCCGTCATCGAGTTCTCGCATTCGAGCCTCCAGTATCTCCAGCACCGGGACGCGCGCGGCATGGCCTGCTTCGTGCGTGAGCAACGTTTCCAACGCATCTTTGTCCAAGGCGCGGATACGATGCCGGACATCGCCCAACGGCATCTGATCGAAATCCGGGAACGGCAGGTCGGTCATCGGCTCACTCCTACTCGACAACGGGGAACAGAGAGTCGCCATCTTCCGGGGCCCCGTCGATCTGCCCGTCGTGCTCACCGGGCTCGACGGGCGCAGCATCGCTCCCGAGCAATGGCTCATCACCACCGACACCATCTGCTGCATCGCGCAGATCGATGTCTGATTCGTCGACGTCAGGCACCTCCTCGGCGAGGCGCTGGTCCAGGCTTTCGCCCTGACGTTGCTCCTCGGCCGACATACCGAACTTGTCGACGCCGCTCCAGTCGTCAGGCGGGTCCACGACCTCGTCTCCGTCGGCGTTGCGCACGTCGTCGGAATCGGTACCCTCCATCGGGCTGAGCAGATCGTCACTACCGCCCAGGTCGTTGGCTGTGGTCTCTGTGGCGTCGTCAGTGCTCACCACTGATCTCCTCTCGCTGTCGTGTCCCCCAGCCATAGCCGGGAAGCGCACTCCCGAAACCGGTTGCAGCTCAGCGCCAGGCGCGCACGTCAGCGCTACGTCTTGTCCGGGTCGATGGCGTCCTTGAGCTTGCCCATCACACCCTTCTCCGTGCCGAACGCGGGCGTGCGCGGCTCCCCCATCGCCCCGTCATAGGTGCAGTACAGCTTCGGGTCCGGTGGCGGACCGGACTGCATGTCGCCCAGAGGTTGCGGATCAGCGAGGAACTTGCCGGTGTGACGGCCGTCCGGCAGCGGCCCGTGCGCCCACCGGCCCTTGTCGGCGTCCGCGCCGTCGGACAGGTGCCACAGGGTGCTGGCGTGCTCCTCGAACTCCTCGTCGAACAGGTCGTTGGGTGCCACGACGCCCTCCAAACCGTCAGCCTGCAACTCTTCGATGGCAGCCAGCCACATGTTCTGGTGGTAGGTGTCGCGCGCCAGATTGAACTTCAACATCGCCTTGACACCGGGATCGTTCGTCATGTGCCACAGCCGCGCGGTCTGCACCCGGCCCTGCGCCTCGGCGGCGACGTTGGCGTAGAAGTCAGCCAGCAGATTTCCTGACGCCACAATGAATTTCCCGTTCCAGGGCGACCCTTGGCTGTCCGACAGCGTCGGTGCGCCACCGGACATGATGGCCTGCTGCGGGTCCATTCCACCCATCACGGCCGCGACCACCGGATCGCCGAGAGCGTTCTCGGTGGCGTCGGTGGCCGGTGCGCCTTCGAGCAGCCGGGCACACATCGTCGCGATCATCTCGACATGGCCGATCTCCTCTGTCGCCACGTCCATGATCAGGTCTTTGTATTTGCCCTTCATGCGGCAGTTCCAACCCTGCATCAGGTACTGCATCGTCACGGTCATCTCGCCGAAGGCGCCACCGAGCAGTTCTTGCAGCCTGCGTGCGTAGACCGGGTCCGGCTTCTCGGGCTTGACGTCGAATTGCAGGTAATCGGTATGTCGGAACATCGAATCGACTCCACATCAAAAGGTCGGGTGAGCGTGGCCTGCCGGCGAGAGGGCGGCGCTGCGCCGGCGGTGGGGGCCAGATACCCGTGGTGAAGGCGCTAAACCGAATTCCCGCAGCCATTCCTGCAGCCGATGCCAGACGTTTGCGCGGCAGTCGCTCGGGTAGCGGACCGACGATGATGTCGACCCGAGGTGGCCCCATGAGAACCACGCTGATGCGTCCCCGGACGCCTGCACCGACCGTGGTGCCGATGATCTCCCCGGTGATGTCACTGTTGCAGGCGGTGGCTCGCGACGGCGCACAGCTCATTCCCGGAACCACAGGCTGCGGCATCACCCTGATGGCGAGCGACGGACGACGGATCACCTCGGCGGGCAGCGACCACGTCGCCGAGCGCCTCACCTCACTTCACGACCAGCACCCGAACAACCCCAGCGCCAGCGCGTGGGCCCACCGGTGTGTGCGACGGGCGCAGAGCTCCGTGACCCGCGCCGCGTGGGCCGGGTGGATGGCGCACGCCCGACGGCGCGGGGTGCGCTCGGTCGTCACCGCGCCACTCTGCGTTGCGGATCGCCGGCTGGGGACCGTGCTGTTGTACTCGACGACCAGGAACACCTTCCGCCGCGAGCACGACGGGGCACTCGCGGCGTTCGCCGAGGCGATCGCAATCGGCATCGACCATTGTCAGAGCGAGCAGAGCGGGACCGGGTGACCGTTGTCGCGTATCGCGCGTTGGCTACCGTCTGAAGGTATGCATCCCTTCCGCCAGGCCGTAGAGGCACGCGACGCGGCCGCCATCGAGGCGCTGCTCGCCGACGACGTCGTCTTCACCAGCCCAGTCGCGTTCAAGCCCTACCCCGGCAAGCCGATCACCGCAGCGATCCTGCGCGCGGTGATGCGGGTGTTCGTCGACTTCCGCTACATCAGGGAGATCGGCGACGCCACCAGCTCTGATCATGCGCTCCTGTTCGAGGCCACGGTCGACGGCAAGAAGATCACCGGCTGCGATTTCCTCCACGTCGACGAGAACGGTCTGATCGACGATCTGATGGTGATGGTGCGACCACTCTCGGGCGCCACCGCGCTGGCCGAAGCGATGGGTGCACAGTTCGACCGCATCCAACGCGAGGCAGCCGAGGCTCACTCCGATCCCGCGATCCACACGGACTGATGCTGCCCTCCGACAATCACGTGCACACCCGGTGGTCCTGGGACACTGCCGGCACCTCGACGATGGAGGCCACCTGCCGCCGAGCGGTCGAGCTGGGCCTGCCCGCGGTGGCGTTCACCGAGCACGTGGATTTCACCGCGTGGGGCGATGACGACGCCGCGACCCCGGGGATGGCGGTCGGTGACCGACCCCGCGTCGCGCCGCTCGACATCGACGGATATCTCGCCGACATCGCGGGGTGCCGCGAGATGTTTCCCGATCTGCGGATCCTGTCGGGGATCGAAGCTGGTGAGCCGCATTGGTTTTCCGGCAGTGTCGCCGCTGTCCTCGCCGCCGGTCGATTCGATCGGGTGCTGGGAAGTCTGCACGGGATCCCGGTGGCTGGGCGCCTCGAGGGGATCACCAGACGGTTGTTCGCCGAGCACGACCCTCACGAACTGGTGCGACGTTACTTCGCCGACATGGTCACGTTGATCGAGCGCTCAGATGTGTTCACCGTGCTCGCCCACTGCGACTATCCGCGCCGTTACTGGCCCGCCGACCGGGTCGGCGCCTACCGCGAGAAGGATTTCGAAGAGCACTACCGGACCGTCTTTCGTACCCTCGCCGGCACCGGCCGCGCGCTGGAGATCAACACCAAGTCGCCCTTGGCGTCCGTCGATCTCGTGCGGTGGTGGTGGCAGGAAGGCGGCGACGCGGTGTCGTTCGGCAGCGACGCCCATCAACCCGCGCACGTGGGCAATCGCTTCGACGTCGCGGTCGACATCGTGGAGGCAGCCGGATTCCGGCCAGGACGCGACCCTTTCGACTTCTGGCGGCGCTGACCGGTCAGCGTGTCAGCGCGGCGACGATGCTCTCGATCAGGTCGACGACGTCGTCGGGACGCGACAGCATCACCAGATGGGAGGAGTCGATCTCGGTGACCGTCGCGCCTGCCCGCTGATAACCGAACCGTTGCACGTCGGGATTGATCGCGGTGTCCGATGTGCAGACCACCGCCCAGGTGGGCCGTGACCGCCACGCGGCCACCGGCGCGGGCTCGCTGAATGCCACCGCGGCCAGCGGACGCTGGGAGACAGCGAGCACCGCCATCAGCTTCGGATCGACGTCCGCACCGACCACCGCCGCGAATCGGTCCGGGTCGACCGTGACATCGATTCCGTCGGAGCTGTCCCCCGTTGCCGGAAAGGGCCGCTGCACCAGCGCCGACGGCAGGTCGGAATCCGGGAAGCCGCCCTGCATCTGTGCGAGGCTCTCCCCTTCCTCCAGGGCGTAGCCCGCCAGATACAGCAGTCCGACCACGTTCTCGGCGTCACCGGCCACCGTGATGACCGCACCACCGTAGGAATGACCGACCAGAAGCACTGGGCCGTCGATGCTCTCGATCACGGCCCGAACCGACACCGCGTCACCGAGCAGGCTGCGGTTGGGCACTGCCACCGCGAGAACCGGCAGACCCCTCGCGAGCAGAGCGCTCGTGACAGGCGAGTAGCTCGATGCGTCGGCGAATGCGCCGTGGACGAGAACGACTGTGGGAGTGGACAACCGAACCTCCTGGGATCGAGGACGTGCGCGATCAGGACCGGATGAAGTCCAGCAGATCGGCGTTGATGACGTCGGCATGGGTGGTCGGCATACCGTGTGGATACCCCGCGTAGGTCTTCAGGGTTCCGTTGGGCAGGAGCTCGGCCGAGAGCGGCCCCGCGTCGGCGTAGGGCACCACCTGGTCGTCATCGCCGTGCATGACCAGTACGGGCAGTGTGATCTGCCGCAGATCCTCGGTGAAGTCGGTCTGGGAGAAGGCGACCACGCCGTCGTAGTGCGCGATCGCGCCGCCCATCATGCCCTGTCGCCACCAGTTGGCGATCACCGCTTCGATCGGTTCCACTCCATCGCGATTGAACCCGTAGAACGGGCCTTCGGGCACTGCCCGGTAGAACGCGGACCGGTTGGTCGCGACCTGCGTCTGGAAATCATCGAACACCGACTTGGGCAACCCGCCGGGGTTGGCCTCGGTCTGCACCATCAGCGGCGGGACCGCGGCGATCAGCGCCGCCTTCGCCGCGCGGTCCTGACCATGGCGGGCCAGGAAGCGCACCACTTCGCCACCGCCGGTGGAATGCCCGACGTGGATTGCGTCGCGCAGGTCGAGATGCTGTACGACAGCCGCGAGATCGTCGGCGTAGTGGTCCATGTCGTGACCGTCGCCGACTTGGCTCGAGCGGCCGTGCCCACGGCGGTCGTGTGCGATGACGCGGCAACCGTGGCCGAGGAAGAACATCATCTGGGCGTCCCAGTCGTCCGCCGACAGTGGCCAACCGTGACTGAACACGATCGGCTGCCCCGACCCCCAATCCTTGTAGAAGATGTCGACTCCATCGGATGTGGTGATGATCGGCATTGACGTCCATTTCGTCGGTGTGGTCGATGGCCTTTCTGCATTAAACCCTTTCTGAGTTCGGCACGCTGCGAGCCCGTCATTGACGATTCCTATGGGAACCACGACGGCGAACTATGACCGCAGGATCACCTCACCCACCTTCGGCGGTCACCCCGAGTACCTTCTCTGACATGGCATCGCACCCGTTGACGATCATGTTCTGGCCGGAGTCGGCCTACGGACCGACAAATCAGTGCATCGGCCTGGCATCGATCCTGCGCGATCGCGGCCACCGGATCGTCTTCGCCGCCGAATCGTCGTGGGCCGGAAAGATCGCGCCGTTCGGCTTCGTAGAGGAGCTCGTCGACCTGGCCGAGCCCTCGTCTGATGCGGCCGAGGACGACGCCGGCGCCTTCTGGACCCAGTTCATCGCCGAGACTGCGCCCGAGTTCCGCAAGCCGACGATCGAACAGCTCGCCACTTTCATCCAGCCCACGTTCCAGGCCCTCATCGACGGCGCCCGGTACTGCGAACCACGATTGCGCGAGATCATCGCCGCGCACCGTCCCGACGTCATCGTCGAGGACAACGTCGTGCTCTTCCCGGCGCTGGCCACCGCGGGCGTTCCGTTCGTCCGGGTCGTGTCGTGCAGCCCGTTGGAGGTTCCCGGCCCCGATGTACCGCCCCCCTTCTCGGGGCTGCCCAGCGGCGATCCCGCGCAATGGCGTTCCTACCGTGAGGAATTCGAGAGGACGCTGCGCCCGATGTGGGCCGACTTCGACGCCTGGGTACGGGAACAGGGCGCCGCGGCCCTGCCCGACCTGGAGTTCATGCCACGCGACAACGCGGCCAACCTGTACGTCTATCCGGCCGAAGCCGACTACGTGGATCTGCGCCCGCTGGGTGATACCTGGACACGCATGGACTCCAGCGTCCGCAAAACCGACGAGGCCTACGCGGTGCCTGCCGAGGTGGCCGACCGGCCGGCCGACAGCGCACTGATCTACCTGTCCCTGGGGTCTCTCGGCGGTGCTGATGTCGCCCTCATGCAGCGGCTCGTGGACGTCCTCGGCACCACCCGCCACCGCTACATCGTCAGCAAGGGCCCGCAGGCTGATCGAATAGCTTTGGCCGACAACATGGTCGGTGCGCAGATGCTGCCGCAGACCAAGGTCATCCCCCAGGTCGACCTCGTCATCTCACACGGCGGGAACAACACCGTGACAGAGACGCTGCACTTCGGCAAGCCGCTGATCGTGCTTCCCCTGTTCTGGGACCAGTACGAGAACGCCCAGCGCATAGACGAACTCGGCTGGGGTGTCCGACTGGACACCTACGGCTTCGCCGACGACGAGCTCACCGACGCCGTGGAGCGCCTTCTCGACAACACGGCGCTGCGGGAGCGCCTCGCCGGGCTCGGCGCCGCGATTCGGCAGCGGGACGGGTTGCGGGTCGGCGCGGATGCCATCGAGAGAGTGGGGGCACGGGTGGGTAGCACGCACCCACCCGTTCGATGACATCTGCGCCGCCGGTGGACTGGTTGGACCTGTCGGACGGGCATCGACTCGCCATCGTGGCTGCCGGGTCCGCCCGCTCGGCGCTCCCGATGGCCCGGCGTGGCGGTTGGCACCGCGCGCGCCCCGGCGAGGGCGCGTCTACGGCGTTGCTGAGAGTGCTTGCCGCACAACCGGGAGACCGTCAGATCGGACGTTTCCACGTCCGGTCGTGGGCGGCTCGCACACTCGAGGGCGAACGCGCGATGAACGTGGACCAGACGAACGAGTCCGTGATCGTCGGCGACCAGGCTGTGGTGAAGTGGGCGGTGCATCTGCAGGATGGCCCACATCCGGCGCCCCAGCGCATCACCACACTGCGGGACGCCGGCTTCACGGGAATACCGCAGCCGTGGGGCGTGATCACCTGGCAGGCTCCCGACGGGGAGGAGACGGTGACCGCGTACGTCGACGAGTACCTGCCCGGTGCGGTGGACGGATGGACCTGGGCGGTGGAGATGATGACCGCCGCGACACGTGACGCCGAGCCCGGCGCGACTGCGGCGACCGCACGTCAGCTCGGCGTGCTCGTCGCCGACATGCATTCCGCGCTCGCCGTCACCGCATCGACCGCCACCTCCGCCGATGCGCACCGGTGGCACATGGCCGCCACCGCGACGCTCGAAACGGCCTGTGCCATAACCGGATCGGCGAGTGCTGAGGTGCTGCGAGCACATCGAGCGCAGGTGGCCGAAGAACTCGCGCTGCTCGCGTCACTGACGGGCGCGGCGGTACTGGACGGGCACGGCGATCTCCACGTCGGCCAGGTGCTGCGCAGCGAAGAGAAGCTGTTCGTCACCGATTTCGACGGCAACCCTGTGCTCACCGCCGCGGAGCGGATGTACCCCATTCCGGCGGTCGTCGACGTCGCAGGAATGGTGCAGTCGCTGGCCCACGTCGCCATCGTGGCCCGTCGATACACCACGCTGGACCCCGGCGCGCTGCACGCGGTGGAAGCGGCGACACGACGCGTCTTCGTGCAGGCCTACACCACCCGACTGACCGCCGGCGGGCACGGAGATCTTTTCGACCCGCGCCCGCTGCGCGCGCTGCGCCTGGTGCAGGTCATGCGGGACATGATCTATGCGGCACAGCATCTTCCACGCTGGATGTATGTCCCCGATGCCGCCCTGCCCGCCCTGCTCGACGACGAGGAGCGACTGTGAAACCCGATGCCTTCATGACCGATCTGACGCGCAAGCCCGAGGTCCTGGCGCGCCTGGCCCCGATGCTGGCGGAAGGGAACCCGTGGGAGCGCGTGGTCCCCGCCGATACCGAACGGGTCGTGTTCATCGGCATGGGTTCGTCGAACTATGCGGGCGCGGTGGCCGCGGCCCGGTTGCGAGCGCGCGGCATCACTGCGGTCGCCGAACTCGCATCGTCGGCACTGTTGCCCGACTGGGGCCCGCGGACGCTGGTCGTCGCGACGTCAGCAAGCGGCGGATCCGCCGAGACGTTGGATGCCTTGACACGCCTACCCGGAGGTGCCGCCACCGTGGCGCTGACGAACACACCGGGCTCCCCACTCACCGAGCGCTGCGATGCGGTCGTCACGCTCGAGGCCGATGTCGAGCGCGGTGGAGTGGCATGCCGCAGCTATCAGCACACCCTGGCCGTGCTGATGGCCCTCGAATGTCACCTGCTCGGCACCGACACCACTGCGCTCGCGGCCACGATCGACAGTGCCGCCGCCGCGAGCACCTACCTCCTGGACAGCGAATCTTCCTGGCTTCCCGAGGTTTCCGAGCTGCTCCTCGGCCCGTCGGGTAGTCACCTCGCCGCGCCCGCGCACCGCTTGTGCTCGGCCCAGCAGGGCGCCCTGATGGTGCGCGAAGGACCGCGTCTGCCCGCCGCGGCGTGCGAGACCGGCGACTGGAGCCACGTCGACGTCTACCTCACCAAGACCACCGACTACCGGCTGCTGATCTTCGCCGGTTCCCCGTGGGAGGCGCAGCTGGCCGAGTGGACCACCGCGCGGGGCAGCACCGTGGTCGCGGTCGGTGGGGACGTCCCCGGCGCACAGTATGTGCTCCGCTACCCGGGCGACTCTGACGACGACGTCGCTCTGCTCACCGAAGTACTGGTGCCCGAGATGGTCGCGGGCCGTCGGTGGCAACAGATCACTCAGGAGACCGTTGACTGAGAAGAGCCACAGCCTCCGACTGATACGCGTGCTCCGCCCACTGCAGCGGCGTGGTCCCGAAGCGGTCGTCGACTGCGGACGGGTCCGCGCCGGCGGCGAGTAGCCGCTCGATGAGTGCGAGATTCCCCTCCCAGGCGGCGTGGTGCAGCGGTGTGGCTCCGGACTCGTCGCGCTCGTTCGGATCATCGGGAAACTGCTGGTCGGCTATCTCGACGCCGGACACGTCGATGCCGTGACGCTCGAGAAGTGCCAGCCTGTCGGCGAAGCCGTGGTCGGCCGCCCAGTGCACCTGGCGGCGCCACATCTGCTCTCGCGACTCCATGGCGACCCCGAGCCGACGCTCCCAGGGACTCGGACCCGAGGTGGCCAGGCCGTGATCGAACAGCACCTCCAGATGCGAGTCGTCGGGCCGGAACATCCTGTTGTACAACGCCTGCTGATCAGCAGGATGGGCGCCACGATCCAGCAGCAGCGTGGCGAGCGCGGTGGCGTACCGGTGACGCGGTTGCCGTCGCGGCCCCTGCTCCCCTTCCCCGAAGACGCCGGTGAGCGCGGTGAACGGCGGCGCTATTCCCCGCCACAGGTAGCCGGTGTTCGGGTCCGCGCCTGCATCGAGCAACAGCGTTGCGGCAGCGAGGATCTCCTCGCGGGTCCGGTCCACCGGGAGTCGGGAGTAACACAGGTACATCAGTGGCGTCCAGCGCAACGGCCCCCCGGCCTCGCGCGCCGCAGCGGCATCGGCGCGCAAGTGGCGTCGCACCGCGTCGCAGTCTGCTGCCGCCGCCGCGGCCCACACATGCTGGGCCGGCATCGCGGGCGCCGCTGCGAGAATGTCGGCCGCCTGCGCCCACCGGGGCGGAGCATCGTCGCCGGTGTACACCAGCACCGCCATGGCGCAGAATCTGTCAGCCGCATCGAGAGAGCTGTCGTCGACGCCGCTGGGATCGACACCCAAGGCGCCGGCCGCCTCGAGGTAGTGGACGAGGTCCGGCCATCCGGGGAATCCGTACCGGCGGGCCAGCGCCACCTGCGCGTCGTGCAGCGCCACATGCGGCAACACCACGTCGGGACGCGGATGGTGACGGCGGATGAACGCCTCGGCGTCAGCATCGCCCGCGCGGGCGCGCCGTTGCAGGTCGCGGGCGTCCGAGCGCAGCCGGGGCAACGAGGGATTGTCGGGCAGTGCGCTGGCCATGGCAGCCTCCTCTCGAGAGGCCCGGCGTCCGCGAGGTCGGGCACAGAGAAGAGGTGGGCCGAAACTGGTCGTTCTGCAGGGAGGCTGAGCCTCTTCGGGCGGACACCGGGCGGTCCTGCGCGCCCGGCGTCAGCCTACCGCTGCCGTACACCGGATCACCACCGGGCGCCAAACATAGGTTAGCCTCACTTATGTGTCGCATTCCTACGCTTCCGTCGTCGACACGCGGACGCTGAGCAGCCGGCTGCGGCGCGTCGTGCTGCACGTCGACGATCCCGACGCCCTCGATGTCAGGCCCGACGCCGACTCCGCGGTCGGGGTCTACTTCTCCCCGGGAGACCACCCTCACGGTGAAGGACGCAACTACTCCGTTCGCCACCGAGACGGTGCCCTACTGACTCTCGACATCGCCCTGCACCGTCAGGGCCCCGGCTCATCGTGGGCCAAGACCGCAGCTCCCGGCCATCGCGTCGTTCTCGATCACGCCAGGGCGTGGTACCGGCCGCCGACGGGCACTCGGTGGCAGCTCGTGGTCACCGACCTGTCCGGACTTCCGGCGGCGGCTCGCATCATCGAGGAAATGCCCACCGGTGGAGCGGCGATCGTCATCGCCGAGGTGCCGGCGGCAGACGATCTCGACTACCTGCCCCGGCGCGACGATGTCTCCGTCCTGCCGCTCATCGGCACCGGCAACGGCACGTGCCCCAGCGCGCTGGCGGCCGCGGTACGTGACATCTCGATGCCGGCCGGGCCGGGATACTGCTGGTTCGCCGGCGAAGCCGCAGAGTCCCGGGCAGTACGCAAAGACCTGCGCGCGCGGGGATGGCATCGCGACCGCTATGACATCACCGGTTATTGGCGGGTCGACTCCGAGGCCTGGGACGCGCGGTTCGCCGAGACCGGCGAGGAGGCGATGGTCGTCTACGAGCGTGCGCTGGCGGCGGGAAAAGACGAGAAGCTCGCCTTCGAAGAATTCGACGACATCTGCGAACGGATCGGGCTCTAGCCGCGTGGTCGTCGATGTCCCGGCGCGCCCCGCGCCTCCGTCGTTCCCGCGCCGAACCTCGGTACGGCGCAACACCGTCGGGCTCGTCGCCGCGACCGCGCTGCTGGCCGCGTTGTGCGTGGCGAGCCTCGCGATCGGCACCCAGCACGTGTCCCTGTCGACGGTGTGGCAGGCGCTGACCACCTCCGTCTCGGGGGCCGGCTCCGCGACCGGCGACGAGTGGATCGTGCGCGACCTGCGCATCCCGCGCACGGTGCTGGCCGTCGTCGTCGGTGTCGCGCTCGGGCTGTCCGGCACCCTCATCCAGGGCGTGGGACGGAATCCGCTGGCCGATACCGAGGTGCTCGGGATCAACGCGGGCGCAGGGCTTTTCATCGTCACCGCGATCGCACTGCTCGGCCTGCAGGGTATCTGGACCTACATCTGGTTCGGATTCGCCGGTGCCCTGTTCGCGATGCTCCTGGTCTACCTGATCGGGATGGCCGGCCGCGCGTCCGCGACGCCGGTGCGCGTGCTGCTCGCCGGCGTCGCGATCGGCGCCGTCATGGACGGTCTCGGGTTCGCGGTCCGTCTGCGCTATCCGCGGGCGTTCGACAACATGCGGTTCTGGGACGCCGGCGCGCTCGACGGCCGCCCACTCGAGGTCGCTGCAGCGATCAGCCCGTTCGTCGCCCTCGGCGCGGTCCTGTGCCTGGTCGTCTCCCGCTCGCTGAACGTCACCGCTGTCGGAGACGATCTGGCAACCAGCCTGGGCGGCAACGTCGTTCGTACCCAGGTGCTCAGCCTCGTCGCGGTGACGCTGCTGGCCGGCGCCGCCACGGCCGGCGCGGGACCGATCGGTTTCGTGGGCTTGATGGTGCCACATGCGGTGCGCCGGTTCACCGGACCCGATTGGCGCTGGATCCTGGCCTATGCCGTCGTCGTCGCACCGGCGGTGCTGTTGGCCGCAGACATCGTCGGTCGCAAGGTGATCGCGCCGTCGGAGTTGCCGGCCGGCATCGTGACCGCCTTCGTCGGGGCGCCCGTACTGATCTGGTTGATCCGCCGACGGGCGGTCGGGGCATGACGGCGACGACGAGCCCGGTGCGGCGGCGCCGCCATGTGCTGCGCGTGGGCGGCATCGCGGTGCGCACTTCTCGACGGGCCGTGGTCGTCGTGGCTCTCATGCTGGCCGGGATGCTGCTGACCGCACTACTGGCCGTGGGTCTGGGCAAGTACCACGTCGCACCGCTGGACGTGGTGTCGGTGCTGACCGGTTCCAACACGTCGTTCGACCGCGTGGTGGTTCTCGAATGGCGGCTGCCCCGCATGCTGATGGCGCTGTTGGTCGGTGCGGCACTCGGGCTGTCGGGAGCCATCTTCCAGGCGATCACGGGTAATCCGCTCGGCAGCCCGGAGATCGTGGGTGTCAACTTCGGCGCCTACACCGGCGCACTCGCCGTCCTCGCCACCCTCGGAAGCGGCTACTACGCGGTGGCTGCCGGCGCGTTGGTGGGCGGACTGGTGACGGCGGTGGTGGTCTACGCACTGTCGTTTCACCGCGGCGTCGCCGGCTATCGGTTGATCGTCGTGGGTATCGCGGTCGGGGCTGTGCTGAATTCCGTCAACCAGTGGATCGTCATCAAACTCGATCACCACACCGCGGTCACCGCAGCCGTCTGGCAGCAAGGCACGTTGAGCGGGCTGACGTGGACGCAGGTGGTTCCGATGACCGTCTGTGTGGCGCTGTTGGTCTCGGCGCTCGTCGCTCTGGGCCCGCAGCTACCGGTTCTGCAGCTCGGCGACGACGCCGCCGGCGCCCTCGGGGTGCGACCCGACCGGGCGCGGGCCGCGTATCTCGTCGTCGGCGTCGGGCTGGTCGCCGTGGCGTGCGCGGCGGCCGGGCCGATCACCTTCGTCGCGCTGGCGGCGCCGCAACTGGCCCGTCGGTTGACGGCCAGTCCAGGCGTGGCGCTGTTGCCCGCCGCAGTCATGGGTGCGGCGCTGCTGTTGGTCAGTGACGTCATCGCCCAGCAGTTGTTCTCGGACAACGAGTTACCGGTGGGCGTGGTCACCGTCTCACTGGGCGGCTGCTATCTCATCTACCTCCTCGCCACGCAGGCACGAAAGCGATGAAGCATGACTGACAGCCGATTGGGCGCCGAACTCCTGTCGCTGGGGTACGGCGACACCGCGATCGTCGCCGATCTGACCCTCGCGATCCCGGACGGGCGCATCACGATGATCGTCGGCCCCAATGCTTGCGGCAAGTCCACACTGCTGCGAGGACTGGCACGGCTTCTGCGCCCCCGGGCCGGCCGGGTCGTCCTCGACGGCGCCGATATCTCCGGTCTGCACACGAAGGAGGTCGCCCGCCGCCTGGGCTTGCTCCCCCAGACGTCGATCGCACCGGAGGGCATCACGGTCGCCGATCTGGTGGCCCGAGGTCGCTTCCCCCACCAGAAACTGTTGCGGCAGTGGTCCGTTGCCGACGAGAAGGCCGTCACCGAGGCAATGACCCTGACCGGGGTGAGCGAGCTGGCCGACCGACTCGTCGACGAGTTGTCCGGCGGGCAACGGCAACGCGTCTGGGTCGCGATGGTCCTCGCGCAGCAGACACCGGTCCTGCTCCTGGACGAACCGACGACCTATCTCGACATCGCCCACCAAGTGGAGTTGCTCGATCTGTTCGCGATGCTCAACAGATCGCACGGCCACACGGTGGTTGCCGTGCTGCACGACCTGAACCACGCCTGCCGGTACGCCGACGAGATCGTCGTCATGAAGGCGGGCCGGATCGTCGAGCACGGCGAACCGGGCACGGTGGTGACGGCGGAGTTGCTCGCCGACGTGTACGGGCTCTCCTGTCAGATCATCGACGATCCCGAGACCGGCACGCCACTCATCGTGCCGCGCGCCTCCCCCTACCTCACGGCAGGCAGGTGAGATATCCCCCGCCCCTACCGAAGAAGTCCAGCGCGGCGTGATTCACGCCGTCGTCGGTTCGCACCACATCGAGCACCAGACCATGCGACTGCCCCCGGTGGGCATCGGCACCGGCGACGACGACCATGCCGCCGTCCTCCTCGATGAAGACCCGTCCCGGAGTGCCGCCGTAGATGCAGCGCGACACGTGCGACGAGATCACGCGCAGTCGCTCACCGCGAAAGTAGGTGTAGGCGTTGGGATACGGGTCGGAGAGTGCCCTGACGAGGCGCTCGATGTCGGCTGCCGGCCACTGCCAGTCGATGAGGCTGTCCTGCTCGGATCGCTTGTGGAAGAAGGTGCGATCGGCGAGGTTCTGGGGCACCGGTTCCAGCGTCTGGTGCTCCAGTCCGTCGAGCGCGGCCTCGAGGACGTCGGGCACGAGGTCGAGGGTGTCGTAGACCAGGCTGGTGCCGGTGCTCGACGGGCTGATCTCCACGGCGCGCTGCACCAGCACCGCGCCGGTGTCCAATTCGTCGTCCATCAAATGCGCGGTGAGACCGGTGTGCGTGGCACCGCTGATCAGCGACCAGATGACCGGCGAGAAGCCGGTGAACTTCGGCAGCAGCGAATCGTGCAGGTTCACGGTGCCCAACCGGGGAACGGCGAACAGCTCACGCGGCAGCTTGGTCCGCCAGTTGTTGGCGACCATCACGTCCGGGGCCACCGCACGGACCCGGTCGATCAGCTGGGCGTCGGGACGTTTGGCCAGGTACACCTCGATCCCCTCGCTGCGGGCCAGATCCTCCACCGAGTCGGCCCAAATCGATTCGTAGGCATGCTCACTGGCCGGATGCGTCACCACCAGATCGACGTCATGACGCGACTTCAGCAGCGCCTGCAGGGTGCGATGGCCCCACGTCTGGTATCCGAACATGACCACGCGCACGAAGAACCTCCAGTATCCCGGCCGGCCCACTGTAGCCGCCTGTGGTTAGCCTAACCTTTGATAGCATCCCCACGGTCCGCTCCCGCACCCTGTCGCGGGGGGACCGACGCTCACGGGATCTTCGCAGAGAGAGAGAACACGTTGTCCACCAATCCTTTCGACGATCCGAACGGCCGATTCGTGGTGTTGATCAACGACGAGGAGCAGTATTCGCTCTGGCCGACGTTCGCCGAGGTGCCGGCCGGGTGGCGCACGGTGTTCGGCGGACCCGACGGCACCGACCGCGACAGCGCATTGCGCTACGTCGAGGAGAACTGGACCGACATGCGGCCGAAATCGTTGCGGGAGCAGATGGACACCGCCGCATCCGCGCAGGCGTGAGTACGCCGTCGCGTGACGGCTGGTCCGGGACGGCGGTGCTGCGCCGCGCCGTCGCACGACAGCGCACCCGGCTCGCCGGCGGCTCTGTCCTCATCGCCGCCCACCAGCTCTGCGAGGTCGCCGTCCCGATCCTGATCGGCGTCATCGTCGATCGCGCAGTGGCCACCGGCTCGATCACCGCCATGGCCACCTGGATCTGCGCCCTGGCCGCCCTGTTCGTGGTCCTGACGATCGTCTATCGCTTCGGGGCCCGCATGCTGATGGCTGCCATCGCCGAGGAGGGCCACCTGCTGCGGGTCGAGTTGTGCCGGCGGATTCTCGACCCCCGCGGCATGGTCACCACTTACCAAGCGGGAGAACTGCTGTCGATTTCCTCCACCGACGCCGAGGAAACCGCCTATCTGCTCGACTACGTCCCCCGGATGGTCGGCGCGGCGGTGGCCACCGTCGCGTGCGGTGCGGTCCTGCTCCACATCGACGCACCCCTGGGCATCATGGTCCTCGTCGGCGTGCCGGTGGTCATGATTGGCCTGCAGCTCACCGCGCCCGTCATCGCGCGCCGTGTCGAGGAGCAGCAGTCGCAGATCGGTCGCGCCACCGCGCTGGCCACCGACCTCATCAGTGGGCAGCGGCCACTGCAGGGCATCGGCGCGCAGCGCCATGCCGCGGATCGTTACCGGGTCGCGAGCCGGCGCTCCCTGGCCGCGACGCTGCACGCGTCACGGATGGAGAGCGCCCACGCCGGGGCGGCCGCCGCCGCGGGCGCGCTCAGCGCGATGGCGGTCGCGGTGGCAGCCGCGTACTTCGCTCTCGCCGGTGACCTCACCCTCGGCCAGCTGATCACCGTGATCGGCCTCGCCCAGTTCCTCGCCGAGCCCTTCACCGTGCTCGCGACCCTGCCCAGCTCGGTGGCCGAAGCGCGCGCCTCGGCGAACCGCGTCGCCGACGTGCTGTCGGCGCCCGCGCGTCGCTCTGACGACCCGGTGTCGAACGCCTCGGCCGCACCCTCGGCACCCTCACTCGATGTCCTCGACGCGTCAGGCCACCTGATGTTCTGCGCCCACCCCGGCGAGATGGTGGCGGTGCTGACCGCCGACCCCCGGGACGCGACGACATTGATGGAGGCACTGGCCGACCGCGACCACGACGCCGGCCTGAGCGTGCGCATCGGCGGCCTGGCGCTGCGTGACATCCCGTACGGGCGACGCCGTCAGGCCCTGATCGTCGAGGCCCACCGCGGAGACCTGTTCAGCGGCACCCTGGAATCCAATCTCTCGATGTCGGGCGCCGAGTCCGACGCGATCGCCGCAGCGCTGATCGCGTCATGTGCGCTCGACGTGGTCGAACAGCACGCCGACGGACTCGAGCACCGGGTCATCGAGCGCGGCGCCAGTCTGTCCGGTGGACAACGCCAGCGGTGGACGCTGGCCCGCGCACTGGCCGCCGATCCGCACGTTCTGGTGTTGCACGACCCGACCACCGCCGTCGACGCCGTCACCGAACAAGCGATCGCCGAGGGCATTCGCAGCATGCGGGTCGCGCGCGGTCGCACCACGATCGTGTTCACCAGCAGCCCGGCGCTGCTCGCCGCCGCCGACCGCGTGATCGTCGTCGACGACGGTCGGGTCCGCGGGGAAGGCACCCACGACGACCTCGTCACCTCCGATGACGGATACCGGGAGCTGGTGCAGCGATGACGATCAGCACGTCGACGACACCACCCGTGCTGCCCGTCGCCTCGATGAGGCGGACGTGGCGGTGGCTAACCGGCGAAGCGCGCCGCCGCAGAATGGCCAGTGCCACAGCGCTCGTGGTCGGGTTGGCCGCCGCGGCGGCGGCCACCGTGCCGATCTACCTGCTCGGCTCGCTGGTCGATCGCATCGACGACGGCCGCTCGGCCGGGCTGGTCGGGCTGGCTGTGGTGATCGGCGTGAGCGCGGTGATCGGCGGGCTCGGCACGGGACTGTCGGCGTTCCTGATCGCCCGTCTCGGTGAGTCCGCGGTCGCGGACCTCCGCGAGGACGTACTGCGCCATGCCCTGGATCTGCCGGCGACGACGATCGAGGAGAGCGGCCGCGGCGATCTCCTGTCGCGCGTCGGCGCCGATGTCGCAGCGGTCGCCAAAGCCGTGTCCCAGGTACTGCCCGACATGCTCAACGCATTCTTCCTCGGCATCGTCACCGTGGTGGGGATGGCGGGCATCGACTGGCGGCTGGGACTCGCCGGCGCGCTGTGCATCCCGGCCTATGTCGCCGGATTGCTGTGGTACCTGCCCCGATCGGCGCCGCTGTACGCGCGACAGCGCGTCGCGCTCGCCGAACGTGCGCAGGCCACCGTCGAGTCCATCCAGGGCGCACGCACCATCGACGCCTACGAGGTGCATGCCGAGCACCTGCGCGGCATCGAGAACGCGTCGGCACGGGCCCGCGACTGTGAGATCACGGTCTTCGGTCTGTTCACCCGGTTCGTCGGCCGGGTCAACCGGGCCGAGTTCATCGGTCTGGCCGCGACCCTGGTCGTCGGCTTCCTCCTGGTCCGCAGCGGCGCCGTCACGGTCGGACAGACGACCGCCGCGGCGCTGATGTTCCATCGCCTGTTCAACCCGATCGGGATGATGATGTACAACTTCGACGAGATCCAGGCCGGCGCCGCGTGCCTCGCCCGTCTCGTCGGCGTGCTCGACCTGCGGCCCGCGCCGACAGACGGACCGCCGCCCCCGACTGCCGAACCCGCCTCGGCCGACGTCGAGGTGCGCAACGCGTCGTTCCGGTACGGGTCCGGCCCGCTTGTGCTGCAGGATGTTTCGCTCTCCATCCCAGCGGGCACGCGATGCGCGCTGGTGGGCACCACAGGTGCGGGGAAGAGCACCCTGGCCGCTGTCATCGCAGGGCTGTTCGTGCCGAATCAGGGGCAGACCCTCATCGGTGGAGTGTGCGTCGCCGACATCGCCGAGGATCGGCTCCGGCACTGGGTGGCCACGGTCACCCAGGAGGTTCACGTGTTCTCGGGCACCGTCGGAGACGACCTGCGCCTGGCCGCCCCCCAGGCGTCCCGCGACCACCTTCTCGACGCCCTGGCGCGAGTCGGCGCTCGAGACTGGGTCACCGGTCTCGCCGACGGATTGGACACCCTGGTCGGAGAACACGGCATCGACCTGACCGCAGCGCAGGCGCAGCATCTGGCGCTCGCGCGATTGGTGCTGGCCGACCCGCGCGTCGTCGTACTCGACGAAGCCACCGCCGAAGCCGGCAGCACCGCCGCCGGCGAGCTCGACGCAGCCGCACTGGCCGCCACCGAGGGTCGCACCACCCTCGTTGTCGCGCATCGCCTTTCCCAGGCTGCCACCGCCGACCAGATCCTGGTGATGGAGGGCGGACGCATCGTCGAGCGCGGTACCCATGCCGAACTGCTGGACCGTGCCGATCTACAGGACGGCCGCTACGCCCGGCTCTGGCGCGCCTGGCGAGCACACAGCTAGACCATCCCGCCCGCATCACCGACACAAGAAGAGGTTCCCCTCGTGACCGCCGAGTCGCTGGACGTCGTCGATCTGCTCGACCAGTGGAACAACCACTCGACGCCGGATCGGCGCACGACGGTGCCCGCGATACTGACTGCACAGTGGGGGCGGACCCCCGATGCCATCGCGGTCGTCGACGGTCCCCGGCGATTCACCTACCGCGAGCTCGAAGCCCGCACCGCACAATTGGCGCACAGCCTGCTCGCTCGCGGCATGGGCGCTGAAGACGTTGTCGCCGTCGGTCTTCCGCGTTCGGCAGAGATGGTGGTCTGCGTGCTCGCCTCGATGGTGGCCGGCACCGCGTTCGTCCCCGTCGACCCCACGTGGCCGGTGCACCGCCGCCGTCAGGTGCTCGCCGACGCGGGCGTGCGGTGCGCGATCGTCACACCCACCGACGACAGCGACTGGGCCGTCGACACCGTCGCGGTCGACCTCGACGACTGGCGCCTGGACACCGAGCCCACCACCGTGCCGGAGGTGACGATTGCGCCCGGCGCGCTCGCCTACGTGATCTTCACCTCGGGATCGACGGGAACGCCCAAGGGGGCCATGATCCGTCACGAGGCCATCGCCGAACGTCTGCTCTGGCAGCGGGACCACATCCTGGGCTTCGACCGCGACGACGCCGCCCTGTTCAAAGCACCCTTGTCCTTTGACATCTCGGTCAACGAGATCCTGCTACCGCTGATCAGCGGCGGACGCGTCGTCGTGGCTGCCCCGGACGCCGAGAAAGATCCGGACTATCTGCTCGACACCATCGCCACCGAGCGCGTCACGTTCGTCTACCTGGTGTCCTCGATGCTGGACACGCTTCTCGAACTCGACCGGATCGCCATCGCCGACGGCGCTGCCGGCGCGCTGACGTCGCTGCGTCACGTGTGGTGCGGCGGTGAGGTTCTCACCCCCGGTCTGTTCGCCCGATTCCGGCGCCAGCTCGACACCACGCTCTATCACGGGTACGGACCCGCCGAGGCGACCATCGGGGTCTCCCACGTGATCTATCGCGACACGGCCGAGCGGATCGCGACCTCGATCGGGCTCCCCAACCCCCACACCCAGCTCTACGTGCTGGACCACGCGTTGCGACCTGTCCCGCCCGGCATCGGCGGTGAGCTGTATGCCGCGGGCTTCCTGCTGGGCCGCGGATACGTCAAAGCGCCTGCGATGACCGCGTCACGTTTCATCGCGAACCCGTTCGACGCCAATGGAACTCGCATGTACCGCACCGGCGACCTGGCCCGGTGGACCGACGACGGCACGCTGGAATTCCTCGGGCGTGCCGACAACCAGGTCAAGATCCGCGGTCGTCGCATCGAACTCGAGGAGATCGAGGCGCAGCTCGCCGACCATCCCGAGGTCCGGCGGGCCGTCGTCACGGTGCACCGACAGGGCACCGCGGACCGGCTCATCGGGTACCTTCTCGCCGCGCCAGGTGTGGTCAACGACGCGACATTCCACGACGAGGTCCGCCGCTGGTCGGCGTCCCGGCTCCCCGACTACATGGTGCCCACCGACTTCGTCGCGCTCGACTCGATTCCGTTGACTGCGAACGGGAAAACCGATCGCGCGGCGTTGCCCGCACCACCGGCACCCCGAGGCGGCCATCGGCGGAGGACACCCCGGAACCCGCGCGAGCAGGTGCTGTGCCGAGCGTTCGCCGAGGCCCTGGAGCTCGACGAGGCGGATCTCGGCATCGATGACGACTTCTTCGGCCTCGGCGGGGACAGCATCGTCGCGATCCGTGTCGTCGGTCGCGTGCGGGCGCTGGGCTTCTCGCTGCGGCCCCGCGACATGTTCGCCCACCGGACGGTCGCCGCACTCGCACCGCTTCTCGTCGACGCCGCACCGGTGCCTGCCGACCAGGAGATGGTCGACCCGACCGGACCGGTGCCCGCGACGCCGATCCTGCAGTGGCTCGACGAGGTGGCCGACACCGGCGGGTCCGCAACATCGGGGATGCGCGGGTTCTACCAGGGCATGTCCTTGGTCACCCCGCCCGACCTCGACGAGCCCACGCTCCGACAGCTCGTCGACGCGGTGGTGGCCCGGCACCCCGTGCTGTGGGCCTCCACACCGGGGCCCGCTGCGCAGCTGCACATTCCCGCCGCGCCGCCGCGCACTCCGTTCCTGATCTCGCCTCTGTCCGAGGGTGTTCCGGCGATGCGCGACCGCCTGGTCGCGCTTCTCGACCCCGCGGCCGGGATCATGGTGGCCGTCGGGTGGCTGACCGGCGGCACCGCGACGGGACGGCTCGTCGTCGTCGCCCACCACGTCGTCGTCGACGGGATCTCGCTGCGCGTCCTGGCCGACGACTTCTCCGAAGGCTACCGGCAACTGTCCTGTGGGGCCGGGCTCGCCCTCGCGCCCACCCGCTCCGCGTTCCGTTCCTGGGCGACGCAGCTCGCCGACGCCGCCGGGCACGGGGCGTTCGACGACGATCGCGCGTACTGGCGTGATGTTGCCATGACCGAAACATGCCGTCTCGCCGCCTCTCTCGATCCGCACCGCGACACCGTGGCCACCCAGTCCAGCCTCACGGTCGCGCTGTCGGCCGCCGCCACCGACGCGGTGCTGTCCGCGGTGCCCGAGCGCATCCACGGCCATGTCAACGACGCGCTGGTGGCCGCGCTGTACCTCGCGCTGCGGGAGTGGCTCGCCGCCCGCGGAGTCACCGACAGCGAGGCGCTGACGATCGAGATGGAAGGGCACGGCCGCGAGACCGGCTGGGTCGCCGACGGTGACCTTTCCACCATCGTCGACCTCTCCGACATCGTGGGCTGGTTCACCACGCTGTACCCGGTGTTGCTGCGCGACAACGGGATCGATTGGCGCGAAGCGCTGGCCGGCGGCCCCGATCTCGGTGCGGTCGTACGCTCGATCAAAGATCAACTGCGCACCGTGCCCTCGCACGGCCTCAGTTACGGGGTGCTACGCCATCTCCGGGGTGACACCGAGCTCGCTGTCGCGCCGCAGGTGCTGTTCAACTATCTCGGTCGCTTCGACGCGACAGACCGGCCGTGGGCATTCGACGGGGTGCTGGAAGGCCGCGACCCCGCGATGCCGCTGCCGCGGCTGCTCGAGATCAACGCCGAAGCGGCCGACACCGGGGACGGACCGGTGCTGCGGGCCACGTTCAGCTGGCCGGGCAACCTCCTGCCCACCGCCGACGTGGCTGCTCTGGCCGCCCGGTGGATCAGCCTGCTGGAGCTGATCGCCGACAGCGATGACGTTCGCGGACACAGCGTTTCCGACTTCGACCGGGTCTCGTTGAGCGACGGCGACGTCGTCGACGTGGAGCAGCGCTATCCCGGTCTCCACGAGGTGCTGCCGTTGACCCCCGTCCAGCAGGGCATCTACTTCCATTCGACGTTCCGCCGACACGCCGACCCCTACATCGTGCAGCAGATCGTCGACATCCACGGTCCGCTCGACGTCGAGCGCTTCCAGCGGGCCACCGACATGGTCACCGCACGCCATCTCGCGCTGACCGCCGCATTCGTCACCGTGGCCGACGGCACGCCCGTCGCAGTCCACGCGCCCGCCCCCGCGCCGGATTTCCGCGTGATCGACGCTGGAGACGGCGCAGACGCCGAGGCTGTCGTCGAGCGCTGCGCGGCCGACGACCGGCGTCGCGGCTTCGATCTGACTCGCCCTCCGCTGAGTCGGTACACGCTGGTGCGCCGCGACGGAGAACGGACCACGATGGTGCAGACCGTGCACCACCTCGTGGCCGACGGCTGGTCGGTGCCCGTGGTGCTGCAGGACCTTCTGACCGCCTACACCGTGGGCGAATTCGAAGAGCCAGCGGTGTCTTTCGGCGATTTCCTCGAGTGGCTGGGCACACGCGACACCGTCGCCGACCGTGCCGTGTGGGCGCCGGTTCTGGCTGGCATCGACGCACCGACCCGACTCGCAGCGGTCGACGGCGCCGGGGTCGATGGCGCTGGGGTCGATGGCAGAGCGGGATTCGGCCGCCGGGAACGAAGGCTCGCCGATCGCGGGGCCGTGGCGGCCGCAGCCGCGGCTGCCGGCGTCACTGTCAGCACGTTGCTGCACACGGCGTGGGCACTGGCCGTCGGGCGGCTCACCGGGCGCACCGACGTCACGTTCGGCTCGGTGGTGTCGGGCCGCGACGGCGAGGTGCACGGCATCGAGCAGATGGTGGGGCTGCTGGTCAACACCGTGACCGTGCGGGTCCCCTGGTCACCCGACGAGCCGGCACGGACAGTCGCCGCCCGACTCGGCCGGCGCGAAGCGGATCTGCTCGGCCACCATCATCTGCCTCTGCCCGAGGCGCATCGCATCGCCGGCCTCGACGAGCTGTTCGACACCCTCGTCGTCATCGAGAACCTGGGTCCTGCGAACGTTTCCGCCGGGGATCTCCGCTTCGGCGACATCCGGGTCGTGGAAGCCCCGCACTACGCGCTGACCGTCATGGTCACCGTGCGCGACGAGCTGTCGCTGACGATCACGAACGCACGCAACCACGTCTCCGACGCCTTCGCCGACACCGTGGCAGGCGTGTTCGCCGACGTGCTGTCGGCGCTGGCAACCGATCTCGATGTGCTCTGTGCCCGCATCCCGATCGCCGATTCCGCCGACCCGCGACCCGGATTCGACGCCGGCACCCTCACGGAGATCCTCGAGGCCGCCGCCCATACGCATCGCACGGACATCGCGGTACGCGCCGGACACGAGGCGGTGACGTTCGGTGCGCTGCGCGAGCGTGCCGGCGCCATCGCCGCACAGCTGCTCGATGCAGGCGTGCAGCGGGGTGACGTGGTGGCGCTGGCGATGTCGCGATCCACTGACCTGGTCGCGAGCCTGTGGGCGATCACGCTCACCGGCGCGGCGTACCTTCCCGTCGACCTCGGCTACCCCGCAGCGCGAATCGCCTTCATGCTCGGCCACGCCCGACCCCGCGTCGCGCTGGTCGACGCCGCAGGCCGCACAGTCGTCCAGCCCGCGCTGCCCGAGCAGACCGCGCTGGTCGAGGTCGGCGCCGCGACCGACCGCGACGTCACGCCCGTGCCGGTCGGCCCGGACGACGCCGTGTCGGTGCTGTACACCTCGGGCTCCACCGGGGAACCCAAGGCGGTCATCGGCACCCACGGGGCGCTGGCCAACCGGCTGCGGTGGGCACTGACCGCCTGGCCGGCGGGCCGCCGGCTGGCCAAGAGCTCGCTGTCGTTCATCGACGGCACCACCGAGCTGCTCGCCGGATTGGCGGCCGGCGCGTGCACCGTGCTCGCCGACGACCGCGCCAGCCGCGACGGGCGAGCCCTGGCTGACCTGATCGCCGACCACGGCGTCGACCAGGTGCTCGCTGTTCCGTCTCTGGCGGCCGCCCTGGCCGACGAGTACCGCGACGACGTCGCCACGGTGCGCCGCTGGATCGTCAGCGGTGCGCCGCTGACCCCGGCTGACCTGGCCACGCTGCGCGAGCGCGGTGCGGCGGTCGTGAACTCCTATGGCAGCTCCGAGGTGACCGGTGACGTCCTCGCCGGGCCACAGCAAGACACCACAGTCACTCTCGGTGCGCCCGTCCCCGGCGCCCACGTCCGGATCCTCGATCGGCACCTGGGTGAGCTGCCCACCGCAGCGATCGGCGAGATCTACGTCAGTGGACCGCAATTGGCCCGCGGCTACCTGGACAGGCCGGCACAGACCGCGGCTCGGTTCGTCGCCGCGCCGGGTGGTGCACGGATGTACCGCACCGGCGACCTGGGTGCCTGGCAGTCCGACGGCACCGTGGTGTTCGCCGGTCGCACGGACGACCAGCTGACGGTCAACGGCCATCGGGTCGAACCCGGCGAGATCGAGACCGCACTGATCCGACAGCCCGGCGTGGTCGACGCGGCGGTCGTCGGCTTCGACGCCACCCTGGCCGCAGTGGTCGTGGTGGACCCCGCGGAGCCGGCGGACCCAGCGGACTCGGGAGATGCGGGAGCGCCGAGCCCCGAGGACCTGCGCGGGGCGCTGCGCCGTGAGCTGCCCGCCCACCTGGTGCCGGCGACGATCACCATCACACCGTCGATCCCGTTGCTGCCCAACGGTAAACGTGACACCGCGGCGATCCGGGCAGCGGTGGCGCCATCGCGGACGGTCGCGCAGGCCGCCGCAGGCGACCATCGGCAGCAGGTGATCGTCGAGACGATCGCCGCCGTCCTCGGCGCCGAGCCGGGTCAGATCGGAGCGGACACCGACTTCTTCGCCACAGGCGGCGACAGCATCGCCGCGATCCGGCTGACGAGCAGACTCGCCCGCCGGGGCTTGTCGGTCACCACCGAGGACGTGTTCCGCGGGCGGACCGCCATCGGGATCGCCGCGCTGGCCGGCGACGACCCGACGGTCCAGCAGGAGTCGGTGTCCCAGTTCGGGACGGTGCGGCTGTCGCCGGCGACGCTGCAGCGGCTGACCACCGCAGAGGCGCTCGACGACATCTGGGGACTCTCACCGCTCCAACACGGCGTCTACTACCAGTGCACGCTCGGCGACGCCCCCACGACCACCTACATCGCCCAGAACGTGTTCACGGTCGACGGTCGCGTCGACGCCGCGGCGATGCAGGCCGCGTTCACCGCGCTGCTCGCTCGCCACCCCCAGTTGCGTGCCGGGTTCCGCAGTGTCGAGCACGCCGAGCCCCACCCGGCCGCCGACGCCAGCGCGGTCGTCCAGGTGGTGCTCACCGCACCGCCGTCGTCGATCACGGTGCTGGACTTCTCCGATCGTCCCGCGGACGAGGCCGCCGCGGCGCTACAGGCCGTCGTCGACGACGACCGGACCACACCCTTCGATCTCGCTGCGCCGCCGCTGCTGCGGCTCACCGTGGTCCGGCTCCCCGAGGGCCGCGACCGGATGCTGCTCACCTACCACTTCCTGCTGTTCGACGGATGGTCACGCGAGTTTGTTCTGCGAGAGCTGTTCGCGCTCTACGCCTCTGGCGGCCAGCAGGGTGCGCTCGTGCCGCGGCCGGGCGTGGTCACCGACTACCTGCGCTGGATCGAACGCACCGGCGAGGCCGACGCGCTCGCCGCCTGGACCGACCTGCTCGCCGGGCTCGACGGACCCACCTCGGCGAGCGGACACCGGCCCACCGAGGCGCCCGTCGACACCGAACCCGGCCGCATCGTCGTCGCGGTCGACGAGCCGACCACCGCACGCCTCGGCGATACCGCCGCGGCGCTCGGGGTCACCCTCAACGCTGTCGTCACGACGGCGGTGTCCGTCGTGACCGGGCTGTATGCCGGCACCACCGACACCGTCGTCGGCATCACGGTGGCGGGACGCCCGGGTGAGCTCGCCGGGATCGACGAGACGATCGGGCTGTTCCTCAACACCGTGCCGGTCCGGGTCGACCTGCCACCGGCGACGTCACTGGCCAACGTGGTCGGCGCTGTCGCGCAGCAGCGGCTGGCGATGATGCCCCACGACCACCTCGGGCTGGGGCAGATCCAGCGTGCCGCAGGCCAATCCGGTGCCGCCCTGTTCGATTCGCTGGTCGTGCTGCAGAACTTCCTGGGCGAGGGCACTTTCGCCGATCTGGACGCCGCGCACGGCATCGTCGACGTCGACTACCACGACACCACCCATTTCCCGCTGACCTGGGTGCTCACGCCGGGGCGTCGCCTGACCGTCAAACTCGAGCATCGCGTGGTCGGCGACGAGCGCGCCCAGGAGATGGTGACCTGTCTGCTGGCGGTGTTGCAGACTCTCGCGGACTCACCGGCCACCGTGCTCGGCGCAGTACCGGTGACGACCGCACCGCCGCACCATGACGAGCCGCGGGACGTCGAACCGGTCACGATCGCCGAACTGCTGACGCAGCAGGCCAACCGTCGCCCCGACGACGTCGCGCTCGTCTTCGGCAACGTCGAGCTGACCTACCGCGCGTTCGACGAGAGAGTCAATCAGCTGGCGCGTGTGCTGCGCCGGCATGGTGCCAGCACCGAAACCTTTGTCGCGCTGGCGCTTCCGCGGTCGATCGACATGGTTGTCGCGTTGTTCGCGGTGCTGCGCGCAGGCGCGGCGTATCTGCCACTGGAACTCGACCTGCCGCTGAGCAGGCTGCGCACCATCATCAGCGACGCCCGGCCCACCCTGCTGCTCACCACCTCGTCCCAGTACGAGCTGGCAGAGTGCGGTCGCGAGCACGGCGCCGACGTCATCGTCGTCGACGCCGAGACATTCGGTGACGAGCTCGCCGCCACCGCCACGGACCCGCTGACCAGTGCCGAACTGGGCGACTTCGCCGCCGGCGCCGACCGTTTGCAGCATCCGGCCTACCTGATCTACACGTCGGGGTCCACCGGCACCCCCAAGGGCGTGATCACCGGGTACGCGGGCCTGACGAACATGTACTTCAACCATCGTGAGGCGATCTTCGCCCCGACCGTTCGCCGCGCCGGCAGGGACCGGCTCGACGTCGCCCACACCGTCTCGTTCTCCTTCGACATGTCGTGGGAGGAGCTGTTCTGGCTCGTCGACGGGCACCGGGTGCACATCTGCGACGAGGATCTGCGCCGCGATGCGCCCGCACTGGTCGCCTACTGCCGCGACCACGCCGTGGACGTCGTCAATGTCACGCCCACCTACGCCCACCACCTGTTCGATGCCGGGCTGCTCGACACGCGCGCCCCGGCACTGGTGCTGCTCGGCGGCGAGGCCGTCAGCGAGCATGTCTGGTCGGCACTGCGCGACCACCCCGCCACAGCGGGTTACAACCTCTACGGTCCGACCGAGTACACCATCAACACCCTGGGCGGCGGAACCGACGAGAGCACGACCCCGACTGTCGGCAGGCCGATCTGGAACACCCGGGCCTATGTCCTGGACCGGGCGCTGCGGCCGGTTCCCGACGGCACTGTCGGCGAGCTCTACATCGCGGGAACCGGTTTGGCGCGTGGCTATCACCGTCGCCCGGCGCTGACGTCTGCCACGATGCCGGCCGACCCGTTCGTCCCCGGTGGGCGGATGTACCGCACCGGCGACCTGGTGCGACGCCGTCCCGACAGCGGACTGCTCGATTATCTGGGCCGCGCCGACGACCAGGTGAAGATCCGCGGTTACCGCATCGAACCGGGTGAGATCGAGGCCGCATTGGCCGCACTGCCGGATGTCAGCCGGTGCGCGGTCGTGGTCCGTACCCTCGCCGGTGATCCGCCGGTGAAGTCACTGGCGGCGTACGTGATTCCGACCTCTGCTCCGAGCACCGCGACCGAACTCGCGGGACGCCTGCACGAGCAGCTCTCCTCGACGCTGCCCGCGTACATGGTGCCGACCCGCTACGGGGTGGTCGACACGCTGCCTCTCACGGTCAACGGCAAACTGGATGTGTCGGCCCTGCCCGAGCCGGTCGCCCCCACCCGGACACAGACCAGGGCGCCGCGCACCGAGCGGGAGGCGCAGCTGCTCGACATCGTCTCGGCCGTATTGGATCTCGACGCCATCGGCCCGGAGGACGACTTCTTCACCCTGGGCGGTGACAGCATCTCGTCGATCGCGCTGTGCGGACGGGCCCGCTCGGCGGGACTGCACATCACCCCGCGCGATGTGTTCCGGCGCCGCACCGTCGCGGCGCTGGCCGCACTCGCCGAATCGGCGCCGCGGGCCGTCGACCCCCTCGGTGCACTCGACGTCGCAGACACAGGTGATGTCGCGCAGACCCCGATGCTCGCCGAAACCGCTGCGGCACAGACACCGTTGACGAACTTCTATCAGGCGATGGTGCTGACGACGCCGGCGGCGCTCACCGAAACGAACGTGCGCGACATGCTCGCCTCGCTACTGGACGCGCACGGCATGCTGCGGGCCCGACTCGACAGCGGTGCCGACGGCTGGCAGCTGACCATCCCCGACCGTGGGCCTGATGCGGCCTCGATCCTCACCCGGGCCACCGCCGAACTCGACGAACACACGGTCGCGGCGGCGACGGCGGAGGCCGCAACCCGGCTGTCCCCCGCCGACGGCGTGATGGTGCACGCGGTGTGGTGGAGCGCACCGCACGCACCGGGGCAACTCCTCATCGTCATCCACCACCTCGTGATCGACGGCGTGTCCTGGCGGGTCCTCGCCGACGATCTGCGACGGGCGTGGGCGCAGGTGAGTTCCGGTTCTCATCCGCACCTCGAGGCCGAACCAGTCCCGTTCCGCGTCTGGTCTGACGCGCTGCGCGCCTCAGCACGTTTCGCGGATCAGACGCCGTACTGGGCGGATGTCCTCGCGACGCCCGACCCCGATCTGGGCGCGCGTCCGCTCGATCCGGCCGTGGACCTCGCGAGCACCGTTACGACACGGTCTTTCGCGTTGTCCCCGGACACCAGCGCCGCGGTCCTGTCCGCCATCCCGGCGGCATTCCACGGCAGAGCCGACGACGCGTTGCTCGCGACGCTGGCGATGGCGCTGCACCAATGGCGCCGCACCCGCGGCCGCGCGACCGGGACGGCGACTGTCGTCAACGTCGAAGGACACGGCCGCGAAGCCGACACCGTCGGCCTCCCGCTGGATCTGTCCCGCACCGTCGGCTGGTTCACCTCGATCTATCCGGTGCGCCTGGATCCGGGCGGTCTGCCCTGGGCCGATGTGCTGGCTGCCGGTGACCGACTGGCCGCCGCGGTGAAGAGGGTCAAGGAGCAACTGCGGACGGTGCCGGACCGGGGCATCGGCTACGGCGTGCTGCGGCACCTCGCCGTCGACCCGGCTCTCACCGCGGCGACCCCGCAGATCCTGTTCAACTACCTGGGCCGGTTCGCCGGCGGTACCGGACGCGACTGGGACCCCGTGCCGACCATCGGTGCGCTACGAGAGGGTGTGGACCCCGCGAACCCCGCGGTGGCGCTCGAAATCACTGCGCTCGCCGAGGAGTCCAGCGCCGGCCCGACACTGGGCATCACGCTCGCTTTCCCGCAGGAACTGCTCGACGCCGACGCGGTCGGCGAGCTGGCCGACCTCTGGCGCGCGGCGCTGGAGGCGGTCGCTCGCTGCGCGGCGCTGAACGGCCGCACCCCGTCCGACTTTCCGTTGGTGCAGCTCAGCCAGGCCGATGTGGACATCCTGGAGCGGACCGGCAGGGTGGAGGAGGTTCTCCCGCTCCTCCCCCTGCAGCAGGGCATGTACTTCCACGCGATGTTCGGCGGGGGTGCCCAGACCTTCACCGACACCTATCGCATCCAGCAGATCGCGACCCTGTCCGGACCGCTCGATTCGGCCGCCGCGACGCGCGCGGTGCAGAGCGTGGTCGACCGGCACCAGGCGCTGCGGGCGAGTTTCACCGAACTGCAGGACGGCCGCCTCGCACAGGTGATCTGGTCCGAGGTCGAGGTCGACATCCGCTTCGAGACTGCTTCGCAGACAACCGATCTGGACCAGATCGCGCGCCGGGAGCTGGCCCGCCCGTTCGATCTGTCACGGCCGCCGCTGGTGCGCTACACCCTGGTGTCACTGGCACAGGATGATCACCGGCTGATCCAGACGATGCACCACATCATCGCCGACGGCTGGTCCTACCCGGTCATCTTCACCGACATCGTGGCCGCGTACAACGCCGCCGTCGGTCGCCGTGCCGAGCTCGCCCCGGTGCCCGCGACGCTGCGCGATCACGTCGAGTCGGTACTCGCCCGCGACCACGACGCGGCGATCGCCGTGTGGAGTGAAGCACTCCGTGACGCGACACCCACGCTTCTGCACGGTGACCGCGCCGCAGCGGCGGCCGGTGAACATCGCAGCAGTACCCGGCGACTGTCCACCGAACTGACCTCCGCGCTGACAGGTGTCGGTCGCGACCGCGGCCTGACGATGTCGGCCATCGTGCACGGCGCCTGGGGAATCCTGCTGGGCCGCCTGCTCGACCGCCGCGAGGTGGTGTTCGGGTCCACTGTATCGGGGCGCGACGGCGACCTGCCCGGCGTCGAGAGCGTGGTCGGGTTACTGATCAACACCATCCCCGTCGCGATGTCCTGGCAGCACGACACCACGCTCGGCGCGGCGCTGACCGAACTGCAGGACCGACAGAGCGGTGTGCTGGACGCCCACCACCTCGGCCTGACCGAGCTCTCCCGTCTCGCCGGGACTCGCGAACTGTTCGACACCCTCGTCGTCGTCGAGAACTTCCCCACCACGTCCTCGGAGCGGCGTCCGGACCTTCTGTCCTTCGACGGCTTCGTCGGCACCGACGCCCCGCACTATCCGGTGTCCGTCATCGCCTACCTGGGCGATGAACTCGTCATCGAGATCTCCTACGACGCCACGGTGGTCGACCGCCGACAGGCCGACCGCTACGCCGAGCATCTCGAGCACATCCTCACCGCGTTGGCCACCGACTCCGACACCACGATCGGCGCGCTGGACTTCGGGGTCGCGGGCGACGCAGCGGTCATACCGGTCGCATCGACAGAAAAGACTCTCGCACAGGCATTTTCCGATGTGGTCGCGCGGCACGGTGAGGCCGTCGCCGTCACCGGCGACGATGGCTCGCTGACCTACACCCAATTGGACGCACGGGCGACCAGGGTCGCGGACGCCCTCAGAGCCATGGGTGTACGCCCCGAATCACGTGTGGCGGTGGCGTTGCCCCGCTCGCTCGATCTGATCGTCGCGATCGTGGGTGTGGTCAAGGCCGGCGGCGCCTACGTTCCGCTGGATCCGGACTCCCCGGAGGCACGGCTACGCCACATCCTGACCGACGCCGCGCCAGTGTGCGTGTTGGCCGATCGGCAGCATCGGCTGCCCGACGTCGACGTGCCCGTCGTCGCGCTCGCCGACGCCGAGAACGACGCATCTCCGCATGGCACGAGCGCGCAACCCGCGCTGGCCGACCACACGGCCTACGTGATCTACACCTCCGGATCGACCGGGGTGCCCAAGGGGGTGGCGGTCAGCCACCGCAACGTCGCGGCTCTGTTCGCCGCTGCGGCACAACGTTTCTCCTTCACCGCCGACGACACCTGGACGATGTTCCACTCCGCGGCGTTCGACTTCTCCGTCTGGGAGATGTGGGGGGCACTGCTGCACGGTGCGCGCCTGGTGCTCGTCGGCGGCGCCGACGCGCGGGACCCCGAACGATTCCTGCGACTGCTGGCCGCACAGCGGGTGACCGTGCTGAACCAGACACCGTCGGCGTTCTACCCGCTCGTCGACGCCGATGCCCGACTGCGTCCCGAGCTGTCGCTGCGCTATGTGATCTTCGGCGGGGAGGCGCTCGATGCGTCGCGACTCGACGGCTGGCTCGACCGCGGACCTGCCGGCCCACAGCTGGTCAACATGTACGGCATCACCGAAACCTGCGTGCACGTCTCCCACCGCCCGCTGTCTTCGCGGGACGCCGGCGAGCGAGGCGTGATCGGGGGCGCGCTGCCCGGTCTCACCGTGCACGTGCTCGACGAGCGGCTGCGGCCCGTACCCGTGGGTGTCGTGGGCGAGATCTATGTCTCGGGTGGCCAGGTCGCCCGCGGCTACATCGGCAAGCCCGGGCTGACCGCCGGCCGATTCGTCGCCGACCCGAACGACGCGGGTGGACGCCGGCTCTACCGCAGCGGAGACACCGCGATG
The DNA here is from genome assembly GCF_003254575.1 of Mycobacterium kyogaense. GTDB lineage: Bacteria > Actinomycetota > Actinomycetes > Mycobacteriales > Mycobacteriaceae > Mycobacterium > Mycobacterium kyogaense. The sequence goes on from NZ_QJUA01000022.1 coordinate 85,238, forward strand.
TGGACCGCCACCGGGGATCTGATCTATGTCGGCCGTTCCGATCACCAGGTCAAGGTCCGCGGTTATCGCATCGAACTCGGTGAGGTCGAAGCGGCGTTGGCGGCCCTGCCCGACGTCCGCAACGCCGCCGCCGCGGCGCACACCGACGACGCTGGACGCGTCACGCTGGTCGGATACCTGGTCACCAGCCGGCCCCCTGCCACCGCGGACATCAAACATGCACTGACAGAACGTATCCCGGCCTACATGGTGCCGGCGACCTTTGTGCTACTGGAGGAACTACCCTTGACGGTCAACGGCAAGCTCGACCGGGCCGCGCTGCCTGCGCCCTACCGCGCCACCGCGATCGCCGATCCGGAGCCGGGCGGTGCCGCCGCACGGATCGCAGAACTGTGCAGCCAGATCCTGCACGTCCCCGTCGAGGTGGACGACGACTTCTTCACGATGGGCGGCGACAGCATCGTGGCCATCCAGCTCGTCAACCTCGCCCGGCGCGCCGGGCTGCGGATCACACCGCAGCAGGTGTTCACCGCTCGCACGCCTGCCGCACTCGCCGACGTGGCCGATGCGGATGCGGTGTCCACGACAGTCGTCGACGCGGCCGCCGCCGCCGGCGAAGTTCCTCTACCGCCGATCGTCTCGCGCCAGGCCGAACTCGGCGGCACCATCACACGGTTCAACCAGAGCGAGATACTGCGCACGCCGCCGGGACTCACCGTCGACGTCCTCGAATCAGCGGTGCGGGCCGTCGTCGAGCGCCACGACGCGCTCCGGATGCGCCTCCTGCGTCCGGTGCCGACGCTGTGGACATTGGAAACCGTCACCGCCGGGGCGGCGCCGCTCACCCGCATCGACGCAGCCGACCTGACCGACGACGAGCTGGCCGAGGCGATTGCCGTCGAGTCGGACGCCGCGGCGGGCCGGTTGGACCCCGAATCGCAGGAGGTGCTGCAGGCGGTCTGGTTCGACCGTGGCCCCGAGGCGCAGGGTCGGCTGATCCTGGTGATCCACCACCTCGCGGTCGACGCGGTGTCCTGGCACATCCTGATCGAGGATCTCGCCGACGCGTGCCGCCAGATCGAACGCGGTGCCGGTTCAGCTGTGCTGCAACCGGTTCCGACCTCGTACCGCGAATACGCGCGCGCGGTGAACGAGGAGGCGCAGCGGGCCTCCCGGCTCGCGGAGTTCGAGCACTGGTCTGCCACGTTGGCACCCGGCGGGGAACTCGACCCGGATGCGCTCACGGTGGGGCTGACCGTGGGTGCGACGCGCGACCACGAAGTGATCCTCGACGTGGCCGACACCGCGGCGCTGCTCACCACGGTCCCCGCGCTGGCCAACGCCGACGTCACCGAGACACTGCTGACCGCTCTGAGCATCGCGGTGAACCGGTGGCGCCGCGGCGCCGGCCGGGCCGCTGACGCCCCACTGGTCGTCGACATCGAACGGCACGGACGTGACCGGTGGGGCGAGGACGTCGACCTGTCCCGCACCGTCGGGTGGTTCACCGCCATCTCCCCGGTACGACTGCCCTGCGACGACGCCGATCTGGTGACGGCGCTGCGTGCAGTCAAGGAAGCCGTGCGGGCCGGCGCTGACGGCGGGATCGGGTTCGGGCTGTTGCGCTACTGCAATCCACGAACCGCCGGGGCGCTCGGCCGGCTGCCGGCACCGCAGCTGCTGTTCAACTATCTCGGGCGGTGGTCTGCCGGGGACGCGGACTGGCAGCCGGCGCCGGAACCGCTGCGCACCGACCCCGACCCCGACCTCGGTACGCCGTACCTGTTGGAGGTCAACGCCGCCTGCGACGACACCGCGGACGGCCCGCGGTTGCGCGCGGTGTTCACCTATGCCGACGGAGAATTCTCCGAACCCGACGCCACCGACATCGCCGGCCACTGGGTGAATGTCCTGCAGGAACTCGCGACGGCGGCCGGAACCGCCGACCGCAGCATGACCCCGTCGGATCTCCCCCTGGTCACCCTCGACCAGGGCCAGATCGATGCGGTGCTGGCCGCCGTACCCGTCCCGGTCGAGACGATCTGGCCGCTCTCACCGCTGCAGCAGGGTGTGTACTTCCAGGCGCGATACTCACCGGCCGCCGTGTACATCGTGCAGAACGTGTTCGACATGAGCGAACCTGTCGACGTCGCAGCGCTGCAGAGCGCCTACACCGTGGTGATGGCACGCAATCCCGTTCTGCGATCGGCGTTCTGGGCGGACGGCACACCGGAACCGGTCGCCGCGATCGCCGTCGAGCCGCCGGTGATCGTCAAGACTGTGGATCTCACCGGCCTCGCCGACGCGGGGGCGATCGAGGCGGAGCTCGACCGCGTCACCCGCGCCGACCGGGAGCGAACCTTCGACCTGGCGTCGCCGCCGCTCGCACGCTTCACCGTGGTGCGCACCGGGCGGTGCGACCGGCTGATTTTCAGCTACCACTTCCTGCTTCTCGACGGCTGGTCGCGCGAACAGCTGCTGGGCGAGCTGTTCACCGCGTATTCCGCTGCCCGCCAGGGTGAACCGGTCGATCTTCCTGCGCCGACCGCGGACTTCACCGACTACCTCACCTGGCTCGCCGATCGCGACCGCGCGGAATCCACGCGCTGCTGGGCCGAAGCTCTGGCCGGGCTCGCGAGTCCGACGCTGCTCGTACCGTCGGCGGTCGGCACCGAACCGACACTTGCGCTGCGCCTGGAATTCCTGCTCTCGCCCGATCAGACCAGCGCGCTGCGAGCACGAGCCCGGGAGTGCGGTGTCACTCTCAACGCGATCATCAGCACCGCGTTGGCGATGGTGATCGGCTACGAAACAGCCGGCTCAGACGTGGTCTTCGGATCGACCGTGGCCGGCAGGCCCACAGAGATCGACGGGATCGCCGATGTCATCGGCTTGTTCCTCAACACGGTTCCCACCCGGGTGCGGCTCTCCCCGGCCCACCGTCTGGACGACACCGCGCGCGCCGTGCAGTCAGATCGGTTGGCCATGATGGACCATGAGTACCTCGGACTCGGCGACATCCAGCGCGCACTGGCGGATGACACCGGAATACCTTCGGGTGCACCGCTTTTCGACAGCCTGTTCGTGTTGCAGAACTTCCTCGACGACGACACCTTCACCGACTTGGAAACCGAGCACGGCATCGTCGGCCACGATTCCGTGGATGCATCGCACTATCCCCTGACCTGGGTCGCGTCGCCGGGCCGACGGTTGTGGGTCAAGCTCGAATATCGCCCGGACGTCGTCGATCGCGCCCGCGCGCAGCGCCTTCTCGACCGACTGCAGCAGGTGCTGGAATTCATGGCGCTGGCACGAGGGGCCGACCTGCTGGGCAGCATCCCGCTCGCCCTGGCCGACGAGCACCGGCAACTCGCAACCGCCGACACCGCGACAGAGCGGCCCCTGTCACCGGCGCCGGTCACCGACCTGCTCGCCGAGCGCGCGCAGCTCTCACCTGAGATGACCGCACTGGTGTGCGGAAACCAACGTGTCGACTACGCCACCCTGCAGGGGTCGATCAACCGGCTGGCCTGGGTCCTGCGCGACACCGGTGTCAGCGAAGGCGCGACGGTGGCGCTGGCCATTCCACGCTCGATCGACGCGGTGGTCGCCCTGTTCGCCGTGTTGCGCGCCGGTGCGGCGTACCTACCGCTGGAACTGGACTATCCGGACGAGCGGCTGCGGGTGATGCTCGCCGATGCCCAACCGGCGTGCGTGCTCACCACCAGTGCCGTCGCCGAGCGCATCGGCGCGCTGTCGGGAGACAGCCGCACGCTGGTCCTCGACGATGCCGGTGTCGCTGCGACGGTTGCGGCCGCACCGCCGGAATGGGACGGCTATGCGCCGCCGCTCGAGGCGCCGGCCTACCTGATCTACACGTCGGGCTCCACAGGCATCCCGAAAGGTGTCTCCACAGCGCACCGCGGCGTGACCAACATGCACCTCAACCACCGAGAGGCGATCTTCGGGCCCGCGATCGAGCGGGCCGGTGGCCGTCGCATGCGGATCGCGCACACCGTGTCGTTCTCCTTCGACATGTCGTGGGAAGAGCTGTTGTGGCTGATCGAAGGTCACGAGGTGCACATCTGCGACGAGCAATTGCGCCGCGACGCCGTGGCGTTGGTGGCCTACTGCCAGGACCACCAGATCGACGTCGTCAACGTCACGCCGACCTACGCCGCGGTGTTGTTCGAGGAGGGTCTCCTCGATCCCCCGCATCCTCCGACCCTGGTGTTGCTGGGCGGCGAAGCGGTGTCATCGAGTGTGTGGAATCGACTGCGCGAGAGCGACACCACCTACGGATACAACCTGTACGGGCCCACCGAGTACACGATCAACACGTTGGGCGCAGGTACCGACGACAGCGCGACGCCCACCGTCGGCGCACCGATCTGGAACACCCGCGTGTACGTCCTGGACGCCTGGTTGCGGCCGGTGCCCGACGAGGTCACCGGGGAGCTGTACATCTCCGGAGCCGGGTTGGCGCACGGGTACCGGGGCCGAGCGGGGTTGACGGCCCAGCGCTTCGTCGCCAACCCGTTCCGGTCCGGTGAGCGGATGTACCGCACCGGCGACGTCGTCCGGCGGCGCCCGGACGGCAACATCGACTATTTCGGTAGATCCGACGACCAGGTCAAGATCCGTGGCCACCGGGTGGAACTCGGGGACATCGAGGCCGCACTGCACGATCACCCCGCAGTGACGCAGGCCGCGGTGATCGCCGTTCCCGATCCGACCGGTTCACACAGGCTGCAGGCCTACGTCGTGGCAACCGGCGGCGCCGATGTCCCCGCGGACCTTCGGCGCCACCTGACATCCGCACTGCCGGCGCACATGGTGCCCGCAGCCATCGCCGTGCTGGATGCTCTGCCGCTGACCGACAACGGAAAGCTGGACAAACGCGCGCTGCCCGAGGTCGACATCGACGCCGACTGCGGACGTGCGCCCGACACGCCGACGGAAAGCAGCCTGTGTGACGTCTTCGCCGGCGTGCTGGGAGTCCCGGTGACCGGCGTCGACGCGGATTTCTTTGCCCTGGGCGGGCATTCGTTGTCGAGTATCCGGTTGATCAGCCGGGTGCGATCGATCTTCGGCGTCGACCTCTCGCTGCGCGATGTGTTCGACCACCCCACCGTGGCAGGACTGGCCGACCTCGTCGATGACGCCTCGACCCCGTCGGTGACCCGCCCGGACCTGGTCGTGCGCGAGCGGCCGGCACTCATCCCGGTCTCGGCGGCTCAGGAGCGCATGCTGATCGTCGACCGGCTTCCCGAGACCGGGACGGTCTACAACTATCCGCTGATCGTGACGGTCGGCGCGGGACTGGATGTCGCAGCGTTGCGGTCAGCGGTGGCCGATGTGGTGGCCCGCCACGAAACGCTGCGCACCGTGTTCACCGAACACGACACAGGATTCGCCCAACACATCCTGGACCCCGACACCAGCGCCCCCATCGACATCCTCGACGACGACGGCACACCCCTCGACCAGCAGATCGAGCAGGTGACCGCACACCGCTTCGACCTCACCCACGACACACCACTGCGCATCACCATCATTCGCCACCCCGACCACACCACCACCGTCGTGCTTTTGCTGCACCACATCACCACCGACGAATGGTCCGACGCACCCCTGCTCACCGACCTCCACCACGCCTACACCGCACGCCTCTCCGGCCACCCACCCCACTGGAAACCGCTACCGGTCCACTACGCCGACTACGCCCTGTGGCACCACGCACTGCTCGACCACACCGCCGACGAGCACCTCCACTTCTGGACCCACACCCTGCGCGACGCCCCCGACGAAACCCCCCTACCCACCGATCGACCCCGCCCCACAACACCATCAGGCAC
>NZ_QJUA01000023.1 GCF_003254575.1 Mycobacterium kyogaense
CCCCCCCCCCGCGCCCGCCCCCCCTTCATGCCCGACCTGAGCCATCCGGTGCGGACGCGTAAGCCCCAGCGATGCAATCGATTATGGCCACACTGACCCGCCGGTACTACCGTTTCCCGTGGTTTTGGTTCCGACGGGTCGGTGTCTGGGCAGCCGCGCAAATCCACTATTGCGCTATGAGACTCGGACCTTTGAAAATCGGCATCATCGCGCCCCCGTGGGCGTCGGTGCCGCCTCCGGCCTACGGTGGCACCGAATCGGTGGTATCAGAACTCGTCGCGGGGCTGGCAGCGGCCGGCCAGGAGGTCATCCTCTACGCCACCGCCGACAGCACTGTTCCTGTACCTCTCGTGCGCGCCACCGCACGATCGACGTGGGACCGGATAGGCCACGGGGAAGTCGAGTTGCCTCACGTGATGGAGGGTTACGAGGCGCTCACCGGATGCGACATCATCCACGATCACACGCTGCTGGGTCCATCCTGGGCCCTCGCCAGTGGTCACCACCGCGTCGTCACCACTTCGCACGGACCTCTGAACGGGGAGCTCAATGCGATCTACCGTCGTTACGCCAAGCGGATCCCGGTCATCGCCATCTCTCGCGACCAGGCGCAACGGGCACCGGAGGTCATGGTGGACCGGGTGATTCATCACGGCCTCGACCCGGCGTCGTACCCCGTCGGCAACGGCGACGGCGGATTTCTTCTGTTCCTGGGCAGGATGACACCCGACAAGGGAGTGCGACAGGCCGCCCTCGCTGCACGCGCTGCGGGCCGGCGCCTGGTCGTCGCCGCGAAGTCTCGTGAGAATTCCGAGCAGGCCTATTTTCACGATCAGGTCGAGCCGTTGCTCGGCGACAACGTCGAGTTCATCGGTGAGGTCGGCGGACAGGAGAAGCTGGAGCTCTTGGGCGCGGCCACAGCACTTCTCAATCCCATCCAATGGCCAGAGCCCTTCGGACTCGTCATGATCGAAGCACTGGCCTGCGGCACGCCCGTGATCGCCTCCCCCACCGGGGCGGCACCCGAAATCGTCGACGACGGCGTCACGGGCTTCTTGTGCAGCGACGGTGACGCCCTCGTCCGCGCCATAGGCAACGTCGATCAACTCAGCCGACGTGCGTGCCGCGACGCGGTGGTCAAGCGATTCTCCACCGACCGCATGGTCAGAGACCACCTCGCGCTGTACCGGGAATTGGTGAGCGATGACGTTCGTTGACGGCGAAGAATGTGCCGCCGGCGCTTGGGCGTCAGGCACCGGCCCACCGGTCACCACCGACGTCGGCGCGGTCACCTTGTTGGAAGGCAGCACGTTCTGCATCTCCTCCCGTTCCGGCGACGTGGCGCGTGACCGACCGCACGGCCTGTTCATGGCGGACACCCGCGTCCTGTCGTGTTGGCGGCTGGCGATCGACGGTCAGCCGGTCGAAAGCCTCTCCACCGTGCAGGAACCCACCGAACCGTACCGGGCCACCTTCATCGGACGCACCCCGCCTCGGCGGTGGGCCGCCGACAGCACCATGCTGGTGCTCCGTACCCGCCATATCGGCGACGGGATGCGGGAGCACATCGTGCTCCGCAACTTCGGGCCCGAACCCGTAGGGATCACACTGACGGTGGCGGTCGACAGCGACTTCGCCGACCTGTTCGCCGTGAAGGAGGGACGAGTCACCGCGCCGCATGGAATCACTGTGGATCTCGGATCGGACTCGATGACGTACACGATGACCGCACCGGGCCACTCCCATGTCGCCCGCATCACCGCAACCGGCGAACCGACCGTCACGCCAGGCAGATTCACCTTCGAGGTCCTGGTGCCAGGGCGAGGCGAGTGGTCCGCGTCCCTCGATGTCACCACGGCCTCGCCGCACAGACAGGCCGAAGACCCGCACCGTCCTGGTGCGCCGCTCGACGTCAGCGCGCCCGAGCGCAGGCTGCGGGCGTGGCGGCTGTCCAACCCGGTGGTCACCACCCCCGATGCGGCTTTCAACGCAGCCCTGAGGGCCGGAGCCGAAGATCTCGGCTCCCTGCAGATCGACGACCCCGAACAGCCGGGATGTCCGATCCTCGCTGCCGGGGCGCCGTGGTTCATGGCTCTTTTCGGGCGTGACTCGCTGTTGACGGGATGGATGGCGCTCGGGCTCGATCCGCGTCTCGCATTGTGCACGCTGCGGACATTGGCACGTTTACAGGGCACCCGGATCGATCCGCGCAACGAAGAGCAGCCCGGCCGGATCCTCCACGAGGTTCGCCTCGGCCGAGAAGCCAAGATCGCGTTGGGCGGCGGCACCACCTACTACGGAACCGTCGACGCCACACCACTGTTCGTCATGTTGCTGGGCGAACTCGACAGGTGGGGCGCACTGCCCGATGGGGATCGCCGATTTCTGGTCGCGGCGGCTGACCGTGCGCTGGAGTGGATCACGGAGTACGGCGATGCCGACGGGGACGGGTTCGTCGAGTATCAACGGCACACGGACAGCGGCTTGCTGAACCAGGGCTGGAAAGATTCGTTCGACGGCGTGACACACGCCGACGGCCACACTGCCGTGCCGCCCATCGCGCTCTGTGAGGTTCAGGGCTACGTGTATGCGGCGTACCTGGCCAGAGCCGCCTTGGCCGAACACGATGCCGACCTGGACCTCGCCGCGTCGTGGCGTGTGCGGGCAGCCGAGCTCAAGGAGGCCTTCAATCGTGCGTTCTGGATGCCCGAGGTCGGCGCGTACGCCCTGGCGCTCGACGGCGCCAAGCATCAGGTCGATGCCGTCGCGTCCAACATGGCCCACTGCCTGTGGACCGGAATCGCCGATGACGACAAAGCAGCTGCTGTGGCGGCGCATGTGGCTGGACCTGCCATGAGTTCGGGCTTCGGAATACGAACGCTGGCGGCGACCATGACCGCATACAACCCGATGAGCTACCACAACGGTTCCATCTGGCCGCATGACAACGCCATAGCCGTCGCGGGTCTGGCCCGCTACGGCTTCCTCGAAGAGGCACAACGGATTTCCCTTGACCTGATCGACGCCTCCGTGCACTTCGGTGGCCGATGGCCCGAGTTGTTCTGCGGTTTGGACCGGACTGCATTCCCCCGTCCGGTGCCCTATCCGACATCGTGCTCGCCGCAAGCATGGGCATCGGCGGCCCCCCGACTGCTACTGAGAAGCCTGTTGCAGTTCAATCCCGATGTGCCGCAGGGCACTCTCGAGATTTCTCCCGCGCTTCCCGATCGTCTGCTCCCGTTGCGCCTGGAAGGCATGCCGCTGGCGGGAGCACGCATAGACATCGCCGTCGGCACCGACGGATCGGTTGAGATCGACGGTTTACCAGCCGGTATCGAACTCGAGACCGATCGCCGTCAGCGTGTCCACGATGCTCGATGAGCCGTTCGGCCCCGTCCCGCGAGGACGAAAATGCGGCGTTCGGATGGCGCCTCTGTGCCGGTGCATCGTGCGACGACGGCGGGAACCATGAAGGGCGTGAGTCACAGTCATCCACGGCACGTGTCACCTGTTCGAACGGTCGCGGTGATCTGCGATCCCGAGGGCGCGTCCGCTGAGATCGCCGATCACCTCCGCCGGGAGCTGCCGGCGAAGATGACCGAGTTGCACGGCGACACAGCCTTGTTCGAGATGTGTGTCCATCGAAAACGACTTCCCATCGGTAAACAGGGTGGTCAGCAGACGTTGGTCAAGCACGCGGAGGAGATGAAACGGCAGAACGGCTGGGACGCTGCCGTCTGTGTGACGGACCTGCCCTTGTGCGGTGAGAACAACGAGCCGCTGGTCGCGGACTTGAGCGCTGACAGCCGCGTCGCGGTCCTCTCGCTTCCAGCGTTCGGCGCTCCCAGAGTACGGCGGCGAGTCACCGAGGTGACGGCCCAAATCCTGCAGGAGCTGCTCCCCACTGATCACGGGCCGGCGGCATCTTTTGCCCGGCGGGACCTACCCGGGCCCTTCCGCCTCATCAAGCCCGAGAGCCGCGACATCGACGCGCAGGTCGTCGCCACCCGCGGACTGTGGCGGCAACTCGCCGGCATGGTCAGGGACAACCGCCCATGGCGCTTGCTGCTGGGCCTGCGGCGGGGTGCCGTCGCTGCCCTGGCTTTCAGCGTTCTCCTGCTCATCAATCCGACGGTGTGGCAACTAGGCATCGGGCAGAGCTCGTTGCGTCTGCTGATCATCTCGCTGTGCGTGGTCGCTGCGATGGTGGCCTGGCTGATCTTCTATCACCATCTCTGGGTGTTCGGCGACGAACCCGAGGAACGCCACAAGGTGTTTCTGTTCAACGCATCTACCGTTCTCACGTTCGCGCTCGGCTTGACCATGGCATTCATTGCCCTGGCCGTCGTCAACTTCCTCGGCGCACGAATGTTGCTCTCAGACAACGTGCTCGCGCAGCAGCTCGGTTCGCCACCCGGCATCATCGAATACATGAAGTTGAGCTGGATGGCCACCGCGGGGGCGTCAGTCGTCGGCGCGCTGGGGACCGGGTTCGAATCCGAGGACGATGTCCGCGAGGCGGCCTACAGCCAGCGCGAGGCCGAACGAGGCAAAGAGTGGCAGTGAGTCGCATCAGCCGTCAGCCTTGTCGTCATCTTCATCGAACCGCTGCTGCTGGCGCGCACCATACGCGGCTTGCTTGACCGCCCTGTCATCCTCGAGACCCGATCCCAGTGCCCCACCCAGCGTGGCGATGGCGGCCACCAACCACGCCAGTCGGAGAAAATCCGGCACACCCACGGGATGGCCGAGGTTCTGCTCCAACATCTGCGGGGGCAACGTCCACCATGCCGTCACCAAGAGCAACACGAAACATGTCGCGTGCAGGACGACGACGCCGATCGTCAGTGTCAGGACCGTCGACGCGTTGTACAGAACGGCGCGCTCCCGCTCGGTCGGTGACCTCGGCCGCTCCCAGAGCTTGTGGTTGACGATCAGCCACCCCACCATCGCCGCGGTGGCCAACACCGTCGTGACACCGATCCGCCAGGGGCCCATCGTCGACGACAGCTGCCAGATCGTCGGGTAGGCCAAACTGACCGCGCCCGTGGCGAATGTCGCCATCAACACACGCGACAACCCGGCCGCCAGCTTCCACGGTCGGTTCGCGTAGATCATGCCCATCAGCAGACGTGCCCGCGCGAACCGTGGCGACGCCGCGTAGCGCACCACACCGTTCCCCTCGGTTCTGGTCAGCCGGCCTGGGACAGTGGGATCCTCGACTTCTTCGGCGACTTCGGCGATGACCGACTCCACCATCGCGCGCACTCGTCGACTGACGAACAGACCGCCCACGCTCGGAACGGAGATCACGCCGAAGCGCTGCGGGATGCTGATGTCGGCGACCACCGGCTGAGTGCCGTCGCGGCGCGGCAGATCGGTCACATAGACGACAACGTCTTCGCGTTGGCTCGCCGGGGCCACTTCGTCGAGAACCTCGGTCAGCGCGTCCTGCTCGGTGAGCCGGTACGTGCCTGTGTGCACCGATACCGTCAAATCAGCGTTGGCCTCACTGTGCTTGAGCTTTTTGCACAGGTCCTCTGCCAGGGCGGCTGGAGCACCGGGATCGGCGACCAACAGAACAGAGGACGCCATCAAGCCACCTTCCGAATCAGTTTCCGCGCGCGCAGAGGTGTCGCCAGCGCAGCCACCGCCGCGCCGGCCAGTGCTGCGGCCGAAGGCTTCGGCGACCATCGCAGTGCAGCCACCGCCCAGCCGATCGGCTTGTCCAGTGCCGGGTCCGAGCTCGTGACGATCGGCGCGGTCTGCAGTTGACCCGCCCCTTCGGCAAAGGCATCGAGCATCGCCGGCACGAACGCTCTCAAGTCCTGCGGTCCCCGGCTCGTGATCAGATTGCGATCCCGGACGACCTCACGATCGAGCCACGTCGCGCCGGCATTGACCAGATCGTCCCGGATACCGGGCCACGATGTCAGCGTGCGCCCGGTCAGCAGCCCCGCCGACGCCAGCACCCATGGGCCATGACACAGCGTCGCTATCGGCTTCCCACTGTGGTCGAACGCACGCACGAAATCCCGTGCTGCAGCGGACTGCCGCAGGAGATCGGGGTTGATGAAACCTCCGGGAAGGAGTAGTCCGTCGTAGCTGTCCGGGTCGGCGGCGGTGACGACCTTGTCGACCCCGACCCGGGTGGCGGGCATGTGGAGGTTGACCCCGCGAATGCGGCCTTCACGCAGGGAAACTACGTCGACTTTCGCGCCGGCCAATTGCAGGGCCCGCATCGGAATGACCAGTTCGACCTTTTCGAACCCATCCGCAGCCAGCACCGCGATCTTTCGCCCCGAGAGGCGTCGTGAGTGTGCCATCATGTTCCTTTCAACTATCCTGTAGCAGTTGTCGTTTCGATTTCGAGTTCGTTCCGCGCGGCACGTTCGGTCAGCGCACCTGCCCGGCCACGCCCGTACCGATACGAGGTTGCTTCCACAGTTCCCAGGCCAGCCGGACCCATCCGATGCCGGTGAGCAGCGCCAGCGATGCGATTGCCGGAAGGTGGAGCAGCACCGGCAACACCGCAGCGGCAGCGCACCCCGTGACGGCGCGGTCCATGGGCACCTGGTGGTGATCTCGCCACCGGTACGCGACATCGCCGAGGTAGAACAGCGCCATACCCCCCGACAGAGCAATCGCAGGCAGCGTCGGGAGCGGGTCCGAGGTGTGGGCAACGGCGGTGTGCGCGCCCACTGCGAACAGAATGACGCCGGCCACCATCGGTAAATGCAGGTAGCTGTAAGCGTCTCGCGCCAAGTCGGCTCGTTCGTCACCCGTGACCTGTTCGAGCCGCTTCTCGGCTCCCTCCGCCAGACCGAAGTAGGTCCACCAGAAGGTTGCCATGATGGCAACCCCCATGACGAGGGCAGCGATCACCGCAGCACGATGCAGATCCTCTGCCCCGGAACCCAATTCGACGATCGCCTCACCCAGGACGATGATGATGATGGACCCGTGACGGGAAACGAAGTACGACGGCGACACACGAAATCCGCCCATGCCGAACACAGCCGGCGCACCGTAGTCGATCACCGCCGCCGCGACCCACAGCACCTCGCGGCCAGGTGAGTCCACGAACGCGGCCGCCACGATGCAGGCCGGTGCGGCGACCAAGCAGGGCGCCAGTCGCCACACACTGCGCCGCATCTCCGCGTTGTCGCCCGACGAGTACGCCACGAGCTTCACGACGTGAATCACCCGCACCACCAACAGGGCCAGTCCGAACACCAGCGCAGCGGACGAGAACGCCATCGGCAGCGCCGCCGCAGCGACCAGCATCGCAGCCATCGCCGCGATCACCACCGCCTGGTGCCGGACTCCCTGGCTGTCGAAGGTGTTGATCAGCCAGGTGTATCCGACCCAGGCCCACCACACCGCGAGCAGCGCGAGCGCCGCCCGACCGAACCCGGCGGGAGACAGATCCTGCAACATCAACTGCGTGACCTGCGACATCGCGAAGCTGAACACCAGATCGAAGAAGAGCTCGAGGTTGCCTTCCGATGTGGCCTCTTGCGTCGTGGTGTCTGTGTGGTCGTCACTCACGGCTGAGCCCCGATGCGTTACTTGCGACGCCGGAAGATCCTGCGCAGCAGATAGATTCCGAGGACCCAGGGGCCGGCGACGATGACGGGGTCGATCCACATGTGCTTCACGTCGACGCGCTTGTTTCCGGTTCGGGACTTGATGCCGTTGTGGGTGAATTCGGCCTTGAAGCCGGTCTCGGTGATCGGGTTGTCGGGCCGAAGGGAGACCAGGGAACGCAGGTGGTGTTCGGCTGCGTCGACACGATCGGCGTACAGCAGGATCATCCAGTGCGCGGCGCGGCCCTCGCTGTATTTCTTGTACGCGAACTTGCGCAGTGCTCCGGCCAACCCGCTGGGTGGCTGCGCGGTACCGAAAACCGGGGTCAGGAAGCGATGTTCGACCGATCGTTCCCGTGGCCACTTCTCGGGCTGGCGCTCCGGGAAGTCCCAGTGCGCGCCGGTGTCGAGAAATTTCAGCTTGGGCACCGAGGGGCGATCAGCCTTGTCGAGGTCGGCGCCCCACCCGGGGATCCGGGCCCGTAGTGCCTCGCTGTCCGGCACCGGCGGATGGTCGACCGTGTAGGCGGGCACTCGTGGCGATGTCTGAGTCATGGCAGTTCTCCTAGGTCGGATCAGTTGTGGTTGACGACGACGACTGGCTTGATGATGTTGTCCAGTTTCGACGAGAAGATGTGATAGCCCTCGGCGATGTGCTCCAGTGGGATGCGATGGGTGACAATGTCATTGGGCTTGATGTAGCCGTTCTCGATGTGTGACCACAGTCGAGGCCACTGCCGTTTCACCGGGGCCTGGTTGGTGTGGATGGTCAGGCCCTTGTTCATCGCGTCGCCGAACTTCACTGCGCTGAACATCGGACCGTAAGCGCCGATCACCGAAATGGTGCCGCCCTTGCGCACAGAGTCGATGGCCCAGTTCAGCGCAATCGGCGAGCCGCCCTGCATCTTGAGCTTGGCTGTGGTGACGTGCTGGAGGAGGTTGCCGTCGGCTTCGGCACCGACCGCATCGATGGCGACATCGGCGCCGAGAAAATCGGTGGCTTTCTTCATCTCCAGCACGATGTCGCCGTACTCACCGAAGTTGTAGGTCTCGGCATGGGCGAAGGTGCGGGCTTTCTGCAACCGGTGCTCCAGGTGGTCGATGACGATGACGCGCCCCGCCCCCATCAGCCATGAACTCTTCGCCGCGTAGAGACCGACCGGTCCCGCGCCGAACACGATGACGGTGTCCCCTTCGACGATGTCGCCGAGTTGTGCACCGAAGTAGCCGGTCGACAGGGCATCGGTGCACAGCAACGCGTCTTCGAGCTCCATCCAGTCCGGGATCACCGACGGACCGACGTCGGCGAAGGGCACCCGCACGAACTCGGCCTGACCGCCGTCGTATCCACCGCAGGTGTGCGAGTAGCCGTAGATGCCGCCCACCGCGGTGGCGTTCGGGTTGACGTTGTGGCAATTGGAGTACAGACCCCGGGCGCAGAAGTAGCAGGACCCGCAATAGATGTTGAACGGGACCATCACCCGGTCTCCCGGCGCAAGGTTCTGCACAGACGAACCGACCTTCTCGACCACGCCGACGAACTCGTGCCCGAAGGTGTGCCCGATTCGGGTATCGGGCATCAAGCCGTGGTAGAGATGCAGGTCCGATCCGCAGATGGCGGCGAGCTCCACCCTGACGATGGCGTCGTTGGGATGCTCGATAGCCGGGATGTCTTTGTCCTCGACACGGACTTTGTACGGACCGCGGTATGTCATTGCTTTCATTGCGCCTCCTGGAGGATCGGTGTTCGGCGCGCCACATACCCGGCACCCATGCGGGAAAACGGACCTCCGGTGGCGAAAAGCAGCACGGAAGTTCGACCTGGCGGGACGTGGACCGTCAGCGGGACCTACCGGCGAGCGGGCTGTGTGGCTGTGGTCAGCGCGCTAGCGGTGGGCGTTCTGCCCGCTGGATTTCGCGCGCACACCTTCGGCCACGCGTGCGTCGCACGCGTGGCCGAAAGATGCGCTTGTGACTCGCGAACAGGCCGTGGTTCACGGGTGCTGTCACGCAGTCGATCTCACCGAAAGCCCCGTCTTACTTCTCGCAGCAGCCCGCTTGCGTCGTCGTCACTTGCTGGGCTGGAAGACCGCGCGAACGCAGCCGTCCACCTTCTCCTTGAACATCCGGTAGCCCCGCGGGCCCTCGTCCAGCGGCATGACATGGGTGGCGAGATGTTCGGTGTCCAGCTCCCCGTCCGCCATGTGCTGCAAGATCCTGGGAATGTAGCGCTGACCATGCTGCTGCGCTCCACGCACAGTCATGGACTTGTTCATGATCGCGCCGACCGGGAACTTGTCGACGACACCACCGAAGACGCCCAGGATGAACATGCTGCCACCCTTGCGGCACGCGTACGCGGCCTCACGGAGCGCGGTGGGGCGATCGCTCTGCAGGCGCAGCTGCTGTTTCACCTGATCGTAGAGATACGCCGGCCCGGTGCCGTGTGCCTCCATGCCGACGGCCTCGATCACCACGTCGGGGCCACGGCCGCCGGTGCGCTCCTTCAGCTCGGCCAAGACGCTGTCCTTGGAGTAGTCCAGCGTTTCAGCGCCGATGTATTGACGAACCTGCCCGAGCCGTTCCGGGAACCGGTCGATGACGATGACCTGCTCTGCGCCCATGAGCATTGCGCCGCGCGCAGCCATCTGCCCCACCCCGCCGGCGCCCCACACGGCGACGATGTCGCCGGGAGCGACGCCGGCGCCGTCGGCGCCGGTCCACCCGGTGGGGGCGGCGTCGGAGGCGAACAGCGCCGCCAGGTCCGAAACTCCGTCCGGCACGGTGAATGCGCCGTGGTCGGCGTACGGCACGCGAATGTACTCGGCGTGACTGCCGGCGTAGCCACCCAGCGCGTGGCTGTAGGCGAAGCAGCCGCCGATCGCAGAACCCCACATCGCTTCGGTGAGCGCGGGGTTGGGATTGCCGTTGTCGCACAACGAGAAAAGCTGATTCTGGCAGTACCAGCACTGGCCGCAGGCGACGAACGAGCAGACCACGACCCGGTCACCCACCTGATGGTTGCGGACTGCCGAGCCGACCTCCACCACCTCGCCCATGAACTCGTGTCCCAGTACGTCGCCGGCGCGCATGGTCGGGATGTAGCCGCCGAGCAGGTGGAGGTCCGACCCGCAGGTCGTCGACAACCTGACCTGGAGGATGACGTCGTGATCGTTGAGGATCGTGGGGTCGTCAACGGTCTCCACCGACGTCTCGTTGACTCCTGTCCAACAGAGGGCCTTCACAGGACTCCCTCCCCACCCGCACGGCGGGTCGCCAAGTCGACCAGTTTGCCGGTCGGGGCGGCGCTGCGGGTGCCGTGCGGTGCGGGGTCGACCCGCAGCACCTCACCCACCTCGATGAGCTGTTTGGCTTGGCGCAACGCCGATCGGAGCTGTTGGCGCGGGTCCTCCCCCGACACACGGCTGGCGACCGAGCCGAGCCCGCCGGGCTCCGCCTGGCGTAGCCGCGCGGCGAGTTCCGTGCCCTTACCGCCGGGGGCTGTGCGGACGTGCACCTCGATGCGGTCGCCGAGCGCGGCGAGAGGTTCGGGCACCCGGCCGCCCGGCATGACCTCCTCCGCAGGCCTGTTGATCGTCACACTGCGCCACCGCGATCGCGGCTCGGGGTCCCCGGCCCCAGACGTTTCGCCACCGAGTCTGCGCTGCAGCTGGCGGGCCAGCTGACCGGCGGCGTCCAGACCGGCCTGCGCCACCTTGCCGACAGGGGTGCTCACGAGCCGCTCCCCGCGCCGGCGGGCTGTGCGGCCGAACTGAACAAATCCACGATCGCCGCGCAGAAGGCCGGGAGGTCGTCCGGGGACCGGCTGGTGACCAGGTTCCCGTCCCGCGCCACCTCCTCGTCGACCACGTTGGCGCCGGCGTTGCGCAGGTCGGTGCGGATGCTCGGGTAGGAGGTGAGCGTCCGGCCGCTCGCGACGCCGGCCTCGATCAGCGTCCATGGTCCGTGGCAGATCGAAGCGACCGGCTTGCTCGCGGACATGAAGTCGCGGACGAACGCGACCGCTGCGGAGTTCATTCGCAGCTGGTCCGGATTCACCGTGCCGCCGGGCAGCAACAACCCGTCGTAGTCGTCGGCCGATGCCGACTCGACCAGGCCGTCCACGGAGAACGTGCCTGCCGATTCCAGGTCGTGGTCGCGCGCTTGAATTTCGCCGTCGTGCAACGACAGCAGATCGGTGGTACCTCCGGCGTCGTGTACGGCCTGTCTCGGCTGTTCCAGCTCTACCCGTTCCACGCCGTCCGCCGCCAGGATCGCTATCCGCTTGCCGCGCAATTGGTCTGCCATTGTGAGTTCCTTTCGTTGCCTGTTGTCCGTACTGGTGAGTGCGGTCGACGCGTCAGTGCGCGCCGGCCCCGACCTTCTGCTTGCTCGAGCCGTTCGGGTGCAGCACGACCTTGGTCCAGCCCTCGTCCCGGCTGTCGAAGTGCTGGTACGCGTCGGGGCCCTCGTCAAGGGAGAGGTTGTGCGAGACGATCCAGGACGGCTTGACCTTGTCGCCGGCGATGAGGTCGCGCAGGCGCCGGTTGTACCGCTTGACCGGACACTGTCCGCTACCCAGGGTCTGGCCCTTGAACCAATGCAGTCCGTAGTCGAAGGCCACCTCGCCCTTCTTGGCCAGTTCGTCCGCGCCGCCGGGATCCTGCGGGACGTACACGCCGACGGAGCCGATGCCACCGGTGAAGCGAACCGACTTCACCAAACTGTTCAGCGTCATGTTCGGATGCTCGGTGCCCTCGGGATCGTGCGCCTGGTAGCCCACGCACTCGCAACCGCGGTCCGCGCCCAGGCCCATCGTTTGATCCATCACGAATTCCACCGGGTCGACTTTCGAATCGTCGATGGCGATGGCACCGATCTCCTCGGCGAGCCGCAGCCGGTCAGGATGGCGATCCACCACCATCACCTTGGAGGCGCCCTTGACCGTCGCGGAGAGGGCCGCCATGAGACCGACCGGTCCAGACCCATAGATCACCACAGAGTCACCAGGAACCACCCCGGCCAACTCGGTGGCGTGATATCCCGTCGGGAAGATGTCCGCCAGCATGACGTAATCGTTCTCTTTGTCCACCGAATCTTCGGGCAACCGAAGGCAGTTGTGATCGCCGTAGGGCACGCGCAGGAATTCCGCCTGGCCGCCCTGCCACGGCCCCATGTCGGCGAAGCCGTACGCCGCCCCGGCCATCTGCGGATCCGGCTGGGTGGTGAGGCAGTAGTTGGTGAATCCTCGCTCGCAGTTCTTGCAGAACCCGCACGACACGTTGAAGGGTATGGCTACCCGCTCACCGACCTTGACCTTGTCGACACCGTCGCCGACCTCGACGACTTCTCCGAGGTTCTCGTGGCCGAAGCAGCGGCCGGTCTCGAAGTCGGTCCTGCCTTCGTACATGTGCAGATCCGAGCCGCAGATGTTGGTTGCGGTGATTTTCACCAACACGTCGGTGGGCCGTTCGATCTTTGCGTCCGGCACATCCTTCACGCTGACCTGGCGCGGTCCGTCGTACACGATTGCTTTCACAGCGAGCCTCCTCGGTTTGGATTGCGGCGGGCACATGCCCGGCTGTAGAGGCCGCAAACGTCCGATATACGCATGCTCTTCACCGTGGGTTGTGGACCGCCCCGGGGACCCAGGAGGAGCCTGATACACCACCGCGGTGGCCGGAGACGGCCGATCAAGCATTTTTCGATGACCTATCGAGACGGCGCACATTTACCGTGTTCAGACGCCCACATTTCCGCTGCGGACGCCTGAGTAGTTTCAATGGTCCATTTACTGCGGCGAAACACTGCAGCAACAGAGCGCGCTTAACGTCTCCCTGGTCGGCGTTGTGCGAGTTCCACAGGTACCTCGTCCGTGAGCTCGGAATGGACAACAGCACAGCTGATCTCGCATCGGCCGGATAGGAGAACACATGACCGCGACGCTGAGCGGACAGACCGCACACACCGACAGCGGTTCCGACGTGGCCGAGGTCGCCGAGCGGTTGACCGCGGCGGGAGTGAAGTACGCCGCGATCAGCTTCGTCGACATGCACGGGAAGCCGAAAGCCAAGATGGTGCCGCTGGGCCATCTCGGGCAG
This sequence comes from Mycobacterium kyogaense, assembly GCF_003254575.1. GTDB lineage: Bacteria > Actinomycetota > Actinomycetes > Mycobacteriales > Mycobacteriaceae > Mycobacterium > Mycobacterium kyogaense. Next base: position 13,691 of record NZ_QJUA01000023.1, read on the forward strand.
GCGTCGCGCGGCTCGGAGATGTTCACCGGTGCCGCCCTGGACGGCGTGCCGCAGGACGTCAACGACGATGAGGTCTCCCCCCACCCCGACCTCGGCGGGGCTATCATCGCGCCGTTCAATCGCGAGGTGGCGTGGTTCCCCGGCGACCTCTACATCGGTGACACGCCGTTCGAAGCCTGCAGCAGAGGCATTCTCAAGCGGGTCACCGCCGAGGCAGCCGCGCTGGGCTACACGTTCAACCTGGGTATCGAGACCGAGTTCTTCCTGCTCAGTGACGCCACCGGCACACCGGCTCCGGCCAGTGCCGACGACAACCTCGACAAGCCGTGCTACGACCTGCGCGGGCTGCTGCACAACTACCCCGTGGTCGACGAGATCGTGACGGCGATGAACGAATTGGGCTGGGATGTCTACTCGTTCGATCATGAGGACGGCAACGGGCAGTTCGAGACCGACTTCACCTACACCGACGCGGTCGCCATGTCCGACCGGCTGGTGTTCTTTCGCATGATGGTCGGCGAGATCGCTCGCAAGCACGGTCTGTTCGCATCCTGGATGCCCAAACCCTTCGCCGACCGGACCGGCAGCGGAGCGCACTACAACATGTCGCTGGCCGACACCGACGGGCAGAACCTGTTCGCCGACAGCGACGACGCCCGTGGCTGCGGCCTGTCCGAGCTGGGCTACCACTTCACTGCCGGTGTTTTGCGCCACGCGTCGGCGATCTGCGCGGTGGTCGCCCCGACGGTCAACAGCTACAAGCGGTTGGTCAAGCAGGGCAGCATGTCCGGGTTGACCTGGGCGCCGATCTTTGCCTGCTACGGCGACAACAACCGCACCAACATGCTGCGCATCCCCAGGGGCGGAGGACGCGTCGAATGCCGGGCCGCCGACAGCGCGAGCAATCCGTACCTCGGTGCCGCACTGATGCTGGCCGCCGGCCTGGAAGGCATCCGCGAGGGTCTGGACCCCGGAGAACCCAACCGCGACAATCTCTACAGCCTGACCGAGGAGGAGTTGACCGCCCGGCAGATCGGCTGGCTGCCTCGCTCGCTCGGTGAGGCGATCGACGCGCTCGAGGCAGATCCATTAGTTCGCAGCGTGTTCGGCGCGGCGATGTTCGACTCCTACATCGCTGAGAAGAAGGCGGAGTGGAACTCCTTCACCGCGCACGTTTCGTCATGGGAGACCGACCGTTACCTGAGGTTCTGGTGACGGCGCAATGATGCATCGATGGGAGGAACACACCTCGACGCAACTGGCGCACCGGCTGGCCGCTGACCCGGATTGCGTCGCGCTCATTCCGGTGGGTGCGACGGAGCAGCACGGCCCGCACCTGCCGGTCGGCACCGACACCATCCTGGCCGCCGCGGTTGCCGATGCCGCCGCTGGCGACATCGCGCTCGTACTTCCGCCGATTACGTACGGCTCCAGCATGTTCCACGGGTCAGCACTGGCCGGGACGGTGGCGTTCAGTGGCGAGGAGACCGCTGCGACCGCCTACCGAGTTGCCCGAGCCTGCGTCGACTCCGGTGTGCGACGTGTGCTGTTCGTCAACGGCCACGTCGGAAATGCCGCGGCTTTGTGGATTGCCTGCGATCACTTCCGGCGCGACCTACCGCAGGCGCGCATCGGGGTCATGCAGTGGTGGGACCTCACGGCCGACATCGCACGACGCGCCACCGCCGACGCGCTCGACTGGCACGCCAACGCGGCGGAGACCTCGTTGATGCTGGCTGTTCGGCCGGAACTGGTGGACGTCGACGCGATGGCGCGGGCTGACGATCCGGACCGCACCGAGGGGCTGGTCTTCCGCTACCCGGTGGGATCGGTATCGACGAACGGGGTGACCGGCCATCCGTCGCGCGCGTCCAAGGGCTTCGGGCTCGAACTGTGGCGCGATGTCGTGACCGCAGCGCGCGACGTCGTCAGCCGTGCCCACGTCGAGCAGCCGCCGGTCAGCTGACCGTCGTAGAGTGACCCCCGTGCCACCACCCGAGCGGCGCGCACACGTCCGCGCAATCGGACGGCCCCGTCGTGACGCCGAATCAGTACCCGCGGGATCGCCCCGCGCGGGCATCGTCAGCGCCGCGACTCGGCTGTTCAGCGAAAAGGGTTATGCGCAAACGACGATGAGCGACATCGCGCGCGCCGCGGGTCTGCAACAGTCGTCGCTGTACTACTGGTTCCGCAACAAAGAGCAACTGCTGGGCGAGACGCTGGTCGTCAACCGCGCACCGCTGAAGTTCATCGCCGAGGTCGGCGCTGGATCCGGGTCGCCGGCAGTGAAGCTCTACCGGCTGTTGCGTTTCGACACCATGCAGCTGGCGCTCTCGCCGATCGACTTCAACGAGATCCAGCGCATCGCCCACACGCAGCGCGCCGACTTCCACCAATTCTGGGCCGACTACGAACGACTCAAGAACTGGGTGGTCGACCTCATCGGCGCGGCGATCAGCGAGGGCAAGTTCATCGAGTGCGATCGCGAGGAGACGGCCGGGCTGCTACTCAACTTCGACGAGGGCGCGCAGAAGCGCACGCGTCTGCACACCGACCACGGCGACCGCGCCGAGGAAGCGGTGCGAGTCGGCGAACAGGTCGCCATCATCGCGGTGCGCGGCCTACTCAAGCGGCCGAGTGAGATCGCGCGGATTCAAGAGCAGGCGGCACGATTCGACGATGCGGCCGTCGCGCTGCGGGCTGCTGAACCGTCGGCGGACTGAGGAATCCGAACGTCTCTAGGAGTGGGCCGAGGGCGCGCAGCGGGCCACGCCTGGCTTTCGAGCCCGACACCATATGCGGCCAGCTGCTCACACGCGGACGACGACCTTTCCCCGCGTGTGTCCGCGCTCGACGTGTGCGTGTGCTTCCGCGAACTGTTCGAGCGGATACGTCCGCTCGATGCGCGGGGTGTAGCGACCCTGCCGACCGAGTTCGCCTGCTTGGGCCAGGAGCGTGGAGTCGTTTTCCGCCATGACCAGGTGCACACCCATGGGATGCGCATTGGCGTAGTCGGCGATTGTCGACACGCGTGCGGGGTCGCCCACGATCGCGACGAGATCGGCAAGAGACCCCGAACCCGCAGTATCGAACGCGGCATCGACTCCGCCCGAAGCCAGGGTGGCGAGGCGCTGCGCGAGGCCCTCGCCATAGGTGGTGGGAACGGCGCCGAGCGAGGTGAGGAAGGCGTGGTTGCGCTCACTGGCCGTTCCGATCACGGACGCACCCTGAGCCACCGCTATCTCGACGGCGGCACTGCCCACGCCTCCGGCGGCGCCCTCGATGAGAAGCGTGCGGCCCCACAGGGGACCGAGCACCTTCAATCCGGCCAGCGCGGTCAGGGCTGCCACAGGGGCGCCAGCGGCCTCCTCGTCGGTCCACGTGGCAGGCGCGTGGGCCCAGGCCGAGAGCACCGCAAACTCCGCGGTCGAGCCGGTGAAGCCGCCCAACCCGAAGACACGGTCACCGATGCTCACCCCGCGCACACCCACACCTATCTGGTCAACGACACCGACGGCGTCCCGCCCAGGAATCGCCGGCAGGTCGATGGGCATCAGCTCGCGCCCGGCACCGGAACGCAATTTCCAGTCGACCGGATTGACGCTGACGGCTGCGACACGAATGCGAATCTCGCCCGGCCCGGGACGGGGCTCCGGCACCTGCTCGACCACAAGGGTCTCCACACCGCCGAACTGGTGATAGCGGACTGCACGCATGAGGTTCTTCCTTTCCACGCGGCCAGAGAAGGCCGTTGTCGAGATCAGTAGGCGAAGCGGGGTGTTCCCACCACATCGGGTTGCGCGGCGCGCCACCGAAAGAACCCATGGGGACGTATGTCTCGTGGTGCTCGACCGGCGTCAGTGGGGTTGCGGATGACTTGTGGGTTGCGGCCTCCCTGCGGCCGAAGTCGGGCGGACCCGGCGCGTGTTCCCCGGTCGAAGGCATCACGCCAAGCTCCTGGTGCTGGGAGGGTCGCGTTCAGCGTCCTGTCGCTGCGGGTCGACGCCGCTGTAAGAGGTGTCGAGCGAGCATGAGGCTGCTATCGTCGCGAGGCGGAGACAACTCTCCGTTTCCTTGAACATACGGAGACGGTTCTCCGTTTGTCAATGCAGGCAGGGACATGACATCCACCACCCCGCGACCACTGAGGGCCGACGCCGCCCGCAACCGGTCCAAGCTGTTGGCGACGGCCGCCGACGCGTTCTCGACCCGCGGCCTGGGGATCTCGATGGACGACATCGCCCGAACTGCCGGCGTGGGGGCCGGCACCCTGTACCGCCACTTCCCCACCAAGGACCACTTGGTCGCCGCCGTACTGGACGAGCGGATCCGCGAGCTGGCTCGTGAGGGCAGAGAGCTGCTGGATCTCACCGGGCCGCGTGAGGCCCTGTTCATGCTGCTGCGCAAGGCCGTCCTGGAGTGGGGGCCCACCGACCGCGGCTTGGTGGAGTCGTTGGCCAGCGCCGTCGGCCCACACGAGTGCGTCCCACGGAGCGCGCGCGAGGACTTCGCCTCCAGTGTCGACGTGCTGCTGCGGGCCGCCAGAGACGAAGGGGTCGTTCGAGCTGACGTGACCAGCGACGAGGTGGAAACCCTCATCGTCGGATGCCAAGCGATGCAGCACTACCGCCCGGAGCTGGCCGAAAGAACGCTAGACATCATGCTCGACGGCCTGCGCACCAACTGACCTGCAACGGGCACCCTCAACGGATCGACTCGCACGAGCGGCCGAGACCGCATCCACCGGAGAAGGCCAGGCAACGCATTCGAAGCAGAACTCCAACGCCGGCTTGGCACCTTCATCCGACGTGGGCGCACAGCGGCTACTCAGTCGGGAAACACGTACGACCGCTGGCCTGCGACGCCTGCGCGACGGACAGCATGCGTCGACGGTCGACGAGCTTCACGCGCGGCCGCCCGATGTCGGCACCACCGGCACGTTCTGCTGCATCAATGGCACGCCAGCCCTTCCAGTCGACGACCTGCACGCCGCGTTGTTCCAGAACCTGCGGCATCTGGTGGTGGTGAGGAACGTCTTTGGACAGGACACCGGCTTGGTAGTCCTCCCAGAGAGCAGCGACGGTCTCTCGAGCGCACGCGCGATTCGTTCCTATGACGCCGCGAGGCCCCCGCTTGACCCATCCCGTGACATATACGCCAGGCAGTGCAGTTCCGCACTCGTCATGTACGCGACCATGAACATTCGGAATTCGACCGGCGTCAGCGTCGAAAGGAACTCCCGCGATTGGTGTTCCGTGATACCCGATGGACCGCAGTACCAGGCCCGTCTCGATCGTATGGGACTCGCTACGATCGCCGCTGATGAGGGTGCCGGTCTCATCGAAGGTGTTGGACGTCGTGTACAGGGCCTCAACCCGGCCGGCGCCACTCATCTCGACGGGGGAGGTCATGAAGCGGAAGACTATCCGTTTGTTTCCCGGCGTCACCGTGCGGGCGACGTATTCGCGAGCCAACTGAAGTTTCAGTGCAGTCTCGTCGTCGTCACCTGAATCTGGTGCGAGGTCGTCACTTTCGATGACGACATCAACCCCGGGGAGGTAGCCCAGCGCGAGGAACTCTGCGGCCGAGAACGCGGCGTGCCGTGGTGTACGCCGCCCGAGGATGACGACCTCTTCAATCATGCTGCTCGACAACGCAGACAGAGCATGATCGGCCACATCAGTCGCTGTGAGATCCTCGTCAGAGGCGAGCAGGATTCGCGCGATGTCCAAAGCGACGTTCCCGTTACCGATCACGACGGCGCGCTGGCACGACAGATCGAATTGCGCATCAGAATGGTCGGGGTGGCCGTTGTACCAGGCTACGAAATCGGCTGCGGCCACGCTGCCGTTCAACTCTTCACCGGGGATTCCGAGACGTCGACTCTTCGACGCTCCGACGCCGTAGATCACAGCGTGGTGGTGGGCGAGGAGCTCGTCGGGGGTGACGTCTCGGCCAACCTCCACGTTGAAGTGACACCGGACGCGGGGATTGGCCAACGCGGAACCGAGCAAATCGATGATGCCCTTGGTCCGCTGGTGGTCGGGTGCGACACCGGCCCGAATGAGACCGAAAGGTGTTGGCAGCGAATCGAAGATACTTATTTCCGTGCCTTCGATATCGAGCAGATCGGCAGCTGCGTAGCACGCAGCGGGCCCTGCGCCGACGATCGCGATCCGAAGCGAGCCTGGATCAACACTGTCCCGTTCGCGGGAATTGAGGGAGGGTTTCGCGTCGAGAGGATGCCGCCGGAAGTAGTCCGCGTTGATGTCTCCGTAGCGCACCTGCTCTGGCGGCAGATCGTCTTCGTAGTAGATCGCGTCAACCGGGCACTCGACTTCGCACGCGCCGCAGTCGACACACGTGTCGGGATCGATGTAGAGCATCTGAAGCCCTGACTCATGCACGTCTCGATCAGGCCGGATGCAGTCGACGGGGCACACCGAGATACAGCTTGCGTCCTTGCAGCAGTTCTGCGTGATGACGTAGGTCATGATGAGTTCGCCTCCGTGGACTTCGCTATACGGGGTAGTACACGTCGGTCAGCTTTTGCGAGACCTCCCACAACCGGCGTTGTGCTGCGGTGTCGCGTGACGCTGCGCTGGACTGAACGAGTTCTGGCCAACCGCGCTGCTGACCCAGTCCCCCCGGGCCGATGTATTGACCGCCGGCCACGGTGGGGTCGGTCGCGGCCCGCAGGGTCGGCAGTGCCCCCATGCGAGCATCCTGGTGGAGGCCGGAGAATAGGAGGTTCTGCAGCTTCACCCAGAGCGGCTCACCACGTACCAGGCTGGTTTTCGAAGTACCGGGATGGGCTGCGGTAGCTATCGTTTCGGCGTTCCGCGCCTCGGCGAGCCTCCGCTGCAGCTCATAGGTGAACAGGAGGTTCGCAAGCTTTGCACTGCCGTAAGCGTGCATCCAGTTATACGGTCGCGTGGTCCAGTCGAGATCATCGAAGTCGAGCGTCGCCTTGCGGAGTCGATGCCCGAGGCTGCTCACGGTGACTACACGAGAACCCGCCGTGTTCAGCAGGGTTTCGAGAAGTAGCCCCGTGAAGGCGAAGTGCCCTAGGTGGCACACGCCGAAGTGGAGCTCGAACCCGTCCTGCGTGGTTTGCCTTGCGAACGACACGAGTCCGGCGTTGTTCACCAGCAGGTCGATTCGCGGGTACCTGGCGCGCAAGTCGGCGGCCGCTGACCGGATCGACTCAAGGCACTCAAGATCCAGCAGCTGGGTCGTCACATCGGCATTCGGAGCAGCGAGCCGGATCTTCTTCACGGCGAGTTGACCCTGCTTGGCGTCCCTCACGGCGAGCACCGTGTGCGCTCCGTTGCGGGCCAACGCCGCGGCGGTCTCGTAGCCGATACCGGAGTTAGCACCCGTCACCACGGCGATGCGTCCGGTCTGGTCGGGTATGGACTGTGCGTTCCAGCGACGGTCGCGCATCAGACGTCGGCGAGTCGTGTTTCCGCCGCCGCGTACAGATCTCGCGCCGAGGGGTAGTCTGCCTTGCCGGTGGGTGTCCGGGGAACCTTGCTCACGAACCGCACTTCCCTGGGTGCCTTGTAGGCCGCCAATTTGTCACGGACGTGATTGATGAGGCCCTCCGCGCTAGCCTCTGCACCGGGCTTCAGCTCGGCGATTGCGACAACACGTTGACCAAACCGCTCGTCTGACACCCCGAAGACCAGACAGTCCTCCACCGCAGGGAAAGTCTTTGCAGCCTCCTCGACCTCTTCGGGATAGACCTTCTCGCCACCGGTGTTGATGCAGGTGTTGCCGCGCCCGATGAGATGAATCGACCCGTCAGAGCGCACAGTCGCCATGTCGCCGAGGAAGGAGTACCGAACGCCACCGATCTCACGGAATGTGGTCGCCGACTTCGCGGGGTCCTTGTAATAGCCATAGGGGATGCTGCCGCTGGCCGCGAGGAATCCGATTTCTCCGGACCCTGGTGCGATCTCACGTCCGTCCTCTGCGAACACCTTGGTTGTCGGGAACAGCTTGAAGGCAGCGGTTTCCACTGATCCGCCCCGGACGGTGACTTCCGCGCCCAAGGCCCCCTCGCTACCGCCGATGGTGTCGATGATTGCCAGATGCTCGACGTGGTTTAGCAGCCGATCCTTCATGTCGGCGGAAAGCATCGCGCCCGACGAGTAGAGCGTCCTCAGAGCAGTCAAGTCGTAGAGGTCACGGCAATCGTCGAGGTGCTGTAGCAGAGGCCGGGCAAACGCATCTCCGACTATGACCATCGACGTCACCGACTCACGGTCCGCTGTCATCCATACTTCGGCGGGCTCCAGGCTGCGGGAGGACAGCAGTACGGTTGCACCACCGAAAAGGTGCGACGCGAAGACTCCTGCCCATTGTCCGCTCCCGTGCATGAGCGGACATACCGGCATCGAAATCGGCAGTGCGTCCCGCGCGGCGAGCGCACATGCGAATGCCACCGCCTCCTCGGTGGACTCACACGGTGCATGCCCCATGAGCGAGGGAACCTGTCGAAGATACTGGGAGATGAACGACGCCTGCTGATACAGCACGCCTTTCGGATGCCCGGTGGTACCTCCGGTGTAGAGCATGTAGGTGTCATCTCCACTGCGCTGAACCGGCGGCAGCGGATTGAACGCGGCGAGCAGCGCCTCGTAAGGCACGGATCCGTCCAGTGGCGGCCCGCCGTCGTCGACTTCGATCCACACCTTGACGTCGACGAGCAGATCGCGGACACGCGCGACTCGTTCACCAAGTGACGAGTGATAGACCACTGCTTCGGCGTCTGAGTTGTCGATGACGTAACTGAGTTCTTCGTCGAGGTAGCGGTAGTTGACGTTCACTGGTACTGCGCTCAGCTTGAAGGCTGCGAATTGCGCTTCGAGGTACTCGATGCCGTTGTAGAGCAGCAGAGCGACCTTCGAGTTCGCAGCGATTCCCCGTCCAGCGAGCGCATTCGCCAGTTGCGCGGCGCGCCGCTCGTAGTCGCGCCATGTCGTACGTCGATCGCCCTGCACCGCCGCGATCTGGTCCGGCAATGCCTCAGCGACCGCTTCCCAAATGGTCGCGAACTGCAACTCCATGGCGTCGCTACCCCAATCTGATCATCCCGGGCTATAGCCGACCGACGCGTCGGTCGTTTAAAAGCTACCAGCGGCCTCGGCGAGGGTCAATGAAAGCGGTCAACTGGTCGATTTGGTGTCGATTCCCGCTGAGTTATCCGTCTTCTCCATCCTTATCGGTATCCCGTTGAGCACCGACATCCCACTGAGAGGCTCGGTCCGCGATGGCCCCTTGGCCGTTAACGCGTTGGAGTTGACTCCGCCGGCGGCATTTGCGCGCCGCCAACCGCCCTTGTGCCCCCACCCGTGTGGAATGGCTACCGTTCCCGGCCGCATGTCGTCGCTCAGGTGGACGGGAATGGTCAGTTCCCCGTCCGCGGAGACGATGCGCGCGCATTCGCCCTCGGTGAGACCGATCGACGCCGCATCGTGGGAATGCACGTGCGCCCGGTGGCGCCGACCGGCCGGCATCAGGCGAGCCGCGTTGTGCATCCATGTGTTCTGTGAACTCAATTCGCGCATCCCGATCGCGCGCAAGGGATACTCCGATTGCTCACTGAAGCTGTGAAGCCGATCCAGCTCGGCGAGGACTTCTGGCGACGCAAGACGTATCTTGGCATCCGCGTGATGGACGTGCCTTTTGATACGTCCCGTCGGCAGGTGCTCCTTGAGGATCACTCCGTGCGAGTGGCGTGAGAGGAGCTTGCCCCACGACAACCCTTTGGGCCGTAGTCCGTACCAGTCGCCGACGGGGCTCGTCCGAATGAGAGCGTCGACCATCGCGCGAGGTGTGATGCAGATTCCGAGCCTCGCCAACCACCTCAGCGGTGCAGCGGAATACGCCCCGCCGTACCCCATTTGCCGGGCGATCTCGTTGAGGATCTCCCATTCGGTTCGAGTGTCGCCGATCCTGTCCTGGACTGCCTCGGTGGCGAACAGGCTCGGCCGGAGCATGTTGCCCATCAGTGCAAATGGGGCATCCTCACGTTCGTAGAAGGTCGGCACCGGCAAGATGTAGTCGGCGAATCGATTGGTTTCGTTGACATACAGGTCGCAGGAAAAATGCAGGTCGAGTGTTGCGAGGGCATTCTCGAGTTCGGCACCACCACGTCCACTGCTCAACACTGGGTTGGCGCCGAAAGTGAGCAGCGCGCGAATCTGGCCCTCACCCGGTTCGGTGATATCAGGCACCAGTGCCTGAGAGGGCAGCATGCCGGCGACATCAGGAAGGCCAGTCGTTCGGCTTCTGCTCCTTCCGAAGGATGAAAGGCCCGCGCTGTCGGCGAACTTCGCGAAATCGACGGGCCCCCAGCCGAAATTCGATCCTCCCTCGCGTTCGAGATTCCCGGTGACAATGTTGATGGTTTCTTGGAGGAGGTTGTTCAGCGTGCCGAAAAGCTGTGTGCAGGTGCCGGTACGGCCGTAGACAACGGCCGAGTCGGCTTCGGCGAAGTCGATGGCGAGCTTGCGAATCATCTCTGCCGGTATTCCGCAGCGATCCGATGCGAGTTCCACCGTGAATCCAGCGAGACTCGCGGCGAGCGTGTCAAAACCATGGGTGTGCTCGTCGATGAGTCGGCGGTCGATCAACCCTTTCGCAATGATGGTCTGAAGCATGGCCGCCAGTAACCACGCGTCGGTTCCCGGCCTTATCGCGATGTGCTCGAAATTTCGCGCGGTCTCCGTACGGCGGGGATCGACGACGACAACGCGTCCACCGCGGTCAACGATGGACTTGAGCGCCGAGCGCAGCTGTGGCTCGCTCACCGTCGAGCCGCGCGATACGTAGGGATTTGCGCCTACGATCAGGGCGAAGTGCGTTCGCCATAAATCGGGAACCGGGCCGGTGGCGGTCGACCCGTAGAGAATCGCTCCCGCCACCATGCGGGAAGCGCCATCTTCGCCGTTGACGCCGTACTTCCAGGGCGACCCGACTGCCGACTGGAAACCCTCCAGTGCAAGCAGACTGGCGTGATGGAAGACCGGCGGATTGCCGAAGAAGGACGCGTACGCGTGCGCACCGTGGTCACCGATGATGCGTTTGAGCCGGCTGCTGATGTCGGAGAGCGCCTCGTCCCAGGTGACAGGTTCGAATGATCCCGGCCCGCCACAGCGACGTACCGGCTGGAGAAGTCGATCGGGATCGTGGGTGATCTCCACCATCGCCGAACTCTTGCTGCACGCAAAGCCCTGGGAGTAAGGGTTCGAGCGATCACCGCGCACACCGACCAATCGGCCGTTGTCGACAGTCGCGATCAGTCCGCACATCGGTTCGCAGATCCGACAGAACGTGGGTTTCTCGACCTGCATGCCCGCCTCCGACTTTTACTCAAGACCGACGCGACGGTCGGTCATTGAGAACGTAGCGAGAGGCGACGGGGCGGTCAACCACCGCCGATCAATATTTCTACGGAACCGGTGACTCGCTTGCCAGTGAAAACTCGACTTTGAGGGCGCGCGGGATCTTCGCCCCATCCAGGGTGCCCCGGTGGTCGTCTGCGGCGATTCCGGAAGACAGCATGTCCCAGAACGCATCGGCGACCGCGCGGTGCGACATCCGCCCCGACGGCTTGAACCAGTACTGGGCGTGGTTCGCCATGCTGAGGATCGCCTGGGCGACGAGCCGGGGGTCTACCGCTCGCAGGCTGCCTTCGTCGATTGCACCTTGAACCGTGGCCACCATCATATGGAAGTACTCACGCTCGAGTTCGCGGATCTCGGCCTCGCGATCCGTCGAGGACTTCATCTTGAGTTCGAAGATGGCGCGGTACTTCGCCGGCGAGTCGCTGACGAGTTTCAGTCCCTCCTGCATCATCTCCCGAACCAACTCGATGTAGGGCCGTCCACTTTGCATACGCTCTCGCTGCTTGGCGATGAGACCGGCAAGCGTCTCGGTGCGGATGGCGAACAGCACGTCTTCCTTCAGTCGGAAGTAGTGGTAGAGACTGGACTTCGACACGTCGAGCGCTTCTGCGATTGAGTCCATGGTCATTTCGTGGAATCCGCCACGGGCGATGAGTTCCTCCGCCTTTTGGAGTATCTGCGCTCGTCGCTGCACCCCGGCAGCGGTCACACCCGGCTTGCGCGCCATGTTCGTCCCATCGCTAGTCGACCAGTGCCATTGCGAACGACGCCGCCCATGGCACCCCCGGTGATAATAGACCGTCTTGTCGGTTGACTTTTGGTTGACTAGGAGCATACCGTCCTTCGTGTCGCTGGAGGGGCTGTCGATTCGCTACCTCCTTCCTTCGTCCCCGTGGTGGATTCCGTGCGCACTGCAAGCCCTGGACTGTACGAACGACTGCTTCAGCTGAAGGACGACCATCCCGACAAGATCGCGGTGATCACCGGCGATCAGCAGCATTCTTTCGCCGATCTTTTCACGCGAATCGAAAGGCTGACCCGTCATCTCGCCGCCGAGGGGATCGGAGCCGGTGAACGAGTTCTCTGGGTGGGGGGCAACAGCCATCACATCCTCGAATTGATGATCGCCTGTTCGCGTTTGAGCGCGACGCTGTGTCCGGTCAACTGGCGACAGTCGCCCGACGAACTCGCGTTCGTCCTGCGGGATTGGGCTCCCCGTGTCGTGGTGTGGCAGTCCATCGACGGCGAGGACCGTCTGACGGACGCGCGAACACGCGCAGCGGCGCCGGGTGCGGTCTGGCTGCCAGTCGACGTTGCAGGCGAATACGACATGCGGTCGATAGCTGGACTGCCCCTTGAACAGCAGACCGATGTGGGCACTGCTCAGCCCTCGGACGTACCGATTCTGGCGCTGTACACCGCGGCGTTCTCCGGCCATCCCGGAGCGGCGTTGCTCTCGGAGCACGGCCTCTACTTGCAAGCGCTTGCTCATATTCCGGTCCTGGAGGCCACCGCCGACGATGTCAATCTCGTGGCCACACCGCTGTTCCACGTGCTCGGGTGGGTCTCCTTGCTGACATTCTTCGTCTGCGGATCGACGAACGTGTTCATCCCCCGACCCGACGCCGAGGTCATCTGCCGCGCCATCGTCGCCAACGGGGGCACAACGGGAACCGTCATGCCTCAAACCGCTTTGCAGATAGGCGAATTGAATGCCGACGGGCGATACGATTTGAGCCGATTCCGGTCTGCGGTTCGCGTACGCGGATGGCGCGACATGACGAGGCCTGGAACGATGGTCGGCGGATACGGACAGACCGAGACGGGTGGCCCTGTGCTGCTGGCACTACCGGGGGCGCGACTGGGCGGTCCCATCCAGGGTCGCCCCTCGCCCGTCGCGCGGGTGCGGGTGGTCGACGACAGCGGTCGTGATGTCGCAGTCGATGAGACCGGGGAACTGCTGGTCTCTGGTCCGACCGTCACGGTCGGGTACTGGAATCGACCTGCGGAGAACGACGAACGCCGCCGAGGCGTGTGGTGGAGAACAACCGATCTGGGTAGACGTGACGACGCGGGGGTGATCACGTTCATCGGTCCGAATCGCCGCATGATCAAGACAGGCGGTGAGAACGTCTATCCCGCAGAGGTTGAAGCCTGCCTCGAGGCGCACCCACAGGTGAAGTCCGCCGCTTTGGTGGGCGTTGCGGACAAGACGTGGGGTCAGGTCGTCGCCGCCATCGCCGTAAGGGAAACTGATGGCGAGGTCGATGAACCAACGCTCATCGCCTATGCGCAGGACAAGCTGGCCCGATACAAAGCTCCGAGACAGGTGATTTTCGTGGAGGACATGCCGACCGTCAACGGCACCAAGGACTACCAGGAACTCGACGCGCGGTTCGGCGGCGGAAACTACCCCGGCTCAGCTTGATTCGACGATACGCACCCAGGGCATGGTGACCGGGGCGCCACCCTTGGGGTCGTCGACGTCGGTGAAGCTCGCCACCACCCTCGAGCCGACGCGCACCAGGGGTGCCTGCGACTCATCGGCCAGGTTGGTCAGAAGCGTCACTCCCGGCGCCTCGTCGAACTGCACCTGCAGCACGGTGAAGGGCACTTTCGCCCGGGATCCTGGAAGGAAGGCGCGACGGACGACGGTGAAACTGTAGACCGTCCCAACTGGATCGATTGCCGCCCAGATGAATTCCTCGCCCATACAGCCGGCGCAGAAATCTCGCGGGTACCACTGGAACCGGCCGCAACGGACGCACTGCGGGAAACGCATTTCACGTTGCGCGCATGCCGCCCAGAAGGGTTTCAGTGGCTCCCAGCTCACGTCGGGGAGCAGTTCGGAGATCGCGCGCATCAGCCCTTGCCCAGTAGAACGGTAGTGTGCTCCGTGTCGGCCCACGCTGCCACGAGCGCCACCTCGGCGCCGGTTTGCTGTCGGGAGTCTTCCGCATCGCCCCTCAATTGGGTCACGGCCTCGATGACCATGTTGATGCCAGGCACGTAGGAATGTGACAGCAGGCCGCCGTGGGTGTTGACGGGTAGTGATCCCCCGGGCGCGGCGGCACCGGACGCGAAGAAGTCCAGGCCCTCTCCGGCGCCGCAAAATCCGATGTCCTCCAGCTGCAAGACGGGGATGATGCTGAAGCAGTCGTAGAGGTAGGCGATGTTCACATCTCGCGTGGCGAGCCCGGCGCGCTTGAGCGCGTTCGGCCCGGACAATCTCGACGGTAGGTTCAGATGGTCGTTTCGGACACCCAGGTACTCCTGCGACGGAATGGGCTCGACAGCGCGCGCCAGCGACAGAATGTCCACTGGCGGGTGGGCGGCGTCGATCGCGCGCTCCTTGGTCGTGACGATGAAGGCGCACGCACCGTCGCTGATCAAGCAGCAGTCCAGTTTTCGTAGCGGATCAGCGATCATCGGGGACGCCGCGTAATCGTCGGCGGTCAACGGGTCCCTGCACAGCGCGGAGGGGTTGAGTGCGGCCCACGCCCTGGTCGTGATGGGAACCGCGGAGATCAAATCCTCGTCCACGCCGTATTCCGCGCAGTAGCGCTTGGCCATGGTCGCCATGTAGACCGGCTGCGGATAGAACCCGAAGGGCATCTCCATGTTGGCCTTGTACGGGTCTGAGGAGTGATGCGTTCCGGGACCCCCGATCAGGCTCAAATTCAGACCGTACACGCACAGGAACGTCGATCCTTGGCCCGTGCTGGCGGCTGCTTGGGCCAAGGCGATCGTGGCGACCGCGCCGGATCCGACAAGGCCGATGTTCGCAGTGAACACATCGGGTTTCAGGTTCAACGCAGCGTGGAGGTCCGGCATGATATGCGGGGTGCTGTAGGCCTCACTGAGCACGCCGTCGAGGCTCTCCGGAGAGATGCCGGCATCGTCGCACGCGGCGAGCGCAGCCTCCACGACGAGTTTGCTCACAGAACTGTGATGCGACCACGCAGGGCGCGTTGCGCCAATCCCCACGATCGACATGGCTTGCAATGTGCCCATGGCCTGCGACTCCGTTTCCCCGACATCTCCGAATTTACACGACCGACGCGTCGGTCGTGTAATCATGTGGGCGTCACCACACGCAACCGCCGCCACTGGCGGGGTGGTGCTGCCCCATACGGACGTGCGTTTACTCCAGGTCGACCATGACGTTTTTCATCCGGAGGAATTCCAGCAGTGCTCCCTTGCCCCCTTCACGCCCGTAGCCGCTCTGCTTCACCCCGCCGAACGGGGCCTCCGGGCCGCCCATCGCTCCGCCGCCGTTGACACCGACGTTGCCGACGTCGAGCGCCGCGGCGACTCGCACCGCTCGGGACAGGTCCCGAGTGTGCACGAATCCTGCGAGTCCGTAGGGGGTGTCGTTGGCCATGTCCACCGCCTGCTCCTCGTCCGCGAATCGCAAAACTGCGAGGACCGGTCCGAAGATCTCCTCTTGCGCCAACTCGCTTCCGTTGTCAACGTCACCGAAAACCGTTGGTGGAAGGTAATATCCGTCGCGGAGCTCACCTAGCAGGCGTTCGCCGCCGATCAGGAGCTTTCCCGAGCCGCTCTCATGTGCGCGGTCGACGAAGCCGAGGATGCGCTCGCACGCGGCCTCGGTGATGACGGGGCCCATGGTCACTTTCGGGTCGAACGGATCTCCCACGCGCACGTGCCGCAGAGCCGCTGTCACCGATTCAACAAACTCGTCGTAGATGGTGTCCTGCACCAGCAATCGAGAAGGCACTATGCAGCCCTGCCCTGAAAGCACGATGATCCCCAGCGCAGACTTGAGGGCCTTCTTCCGGTCCGCGTCGTCGAAGACGATGTTGGCCGATTTGCCACCGAGTTCAAGCAGTAGGGGTGTCAGCCGGCGCGCGCAGGCCGCCGAGATGGCGCGGGCGGTCGTGACTCCACCGGTGAAACTGATCTTGTCGATCTCGGGGTGGGAGACAAGGGCCGCGCCCGCGGATCCGTCGCCGGTGACCACGTTGACCACACCGGCCGGAACACCCGCCTCACGTGCGAGCCGTGCAAACAGCAACGCGCTGAACGGCGCCAGTTCCGATGGCTTGACCACGACACAGCACCCGGCTGCGAGCGCCGGCATCACCGAGATCCCCATGGAGGCCGCGGGACCGTTCCAGGTCAGAATGATGCCGACAACCCCGTACGGCTCGGCCAGTGCGTAGTCGAAGACATCGGCCGGCGACGACACGACTTCGCCGGCCAACTTGTCAGCCCATGTGGCGGCGCTGTCAGCCCAGTCGATTCCCATTTGGACGATCGCGTCGCCGATCTGGACCGGTATCCCGCATTCCTGAGCGGATAGCGCCACGAAATCGTCACGATGGCGCTCCATCAGCCCGACGAGTCGCTGCAGAACCCGTCGCCGTTCGGTCGGGTGCCACCGCCGCCACGTCGGGAAGGCCGCGCGCGCCGCACTGGCCGCTTCGTCGATCTCCGCAGCCCCGGCCATCAGGACATCGGCTTGGGCCAGGCCGTTGGCGGCGTTCACATGCGGGCGGCTGCCGCCGGTTGCCGATGTGCGCCAGTCTTCTCCGATGAGAAGTCCAACGGGAGGTGTGATGGGGCTGATCGTCATTGATTCTCCGCTCGTCGGCGTCCGTCCCACAGCGTTCCCGCGTTCAACCCGTCGAAGAACTTCTCTCGGCCGACGTCGTCGACCAACCATTGGTGGCTGATGTGCCAGCTCGTGATCCGCCAGCGCTGTGGCTCACGCGCCCAGGTTCCTTCATAGAGCCCACCCAGCAGCATCACACGCTCCGGTGTCTCCGCGGAACGTGAGACGACCAGCATGTAGCTCGCTGTCGATGCTGTGTCGCCGGCTTGTCCGATGTGGATGTCGGCGTTCACACCGTGGTGCCGGTACCCCCCCACGCCGAGGCTCTCGACAACGGGCCGGACTTGAGAACGCCCGTGGAGGACGAGGTTTCGGCCGGATCCGAATGGAATGTTGCTCGCCGACCATTCGACGTCGTCACGGTAGAGGTCCATGACGTCGTCGACCCGTCCCGAGTCGATGGCGTAGAAGTATTCATTGAGCGCGCACCGGACGTCGCGCTCCGCTTCGAGGCGTTCGACGCGCGCCAGGATGCCCGCCGTGGCGCTGAGCTCATCGGATTGCGTCACCTCAGACCGCCACCGCTGATGTCGCCCACTTCATCGGGAGCCGGGTGGGCCCCTGCACCGCTCCGAAGGGCGGTTTCCACAGCACGCCCTGAGTATCCGTTTCGTCCAACTGGAGGTTAGGGAGCCGTCGTGAAAGTATCGTCAGCGCCTCTTCCAGTTCGGCCCGCGCCAGGAACTGACCCGCGCACTGGTGTGGCCCGGCCCCGAACGTCAGCTGCGGTCGCAATTTCTTCTCGCCGAATCGCCGGATGTCGAACTCGTAGGGGTCGGCGTACACGGAATGGTCGAAATGCGCTCCGGGATTGATGACTTCAACGAACACTCCCTCGGGAAGCACAACATCGTTGTATTCGATCGCCTCGCGTGTGTATCGCAGTGACTTGAACGTCACCGGCCGAAAGCGCAGTACCTCCTCCACCGCGGAGGACACCAGGCTGGGATCGTCGGCGAGCGCGGCCCATTGGTCGGGATGATGGGCGAACAGCCACAGCGCATTCGCCAGCTGAAGCCTGGTCGTGTCGGAGCCGGCGACTATGGACAGCAACACCAAGTTCACCATCTCCTGGTTCGACAGTCGGTCACCCTCCTCCTCGGCGCGGATCAGCAGCGATAAGGTGTCGTCGCCCTCGTTTCCGCGCAGTTCTTCGATGCGCTTCATCACGTAGTCGGTGACGTCCTTCATTGTCTCTTCGATTTGAGCCAAGTGCTTTCGGACGTCGATGCTCATCACCATCCCGAGTATGTCGGCCCACTCGCTCATCTGTCCGGCTGCCGACTCGGGGAAACCCAGCCAGACGCACATGACCCGCGGCGGTAGCGGGACTGCGATCTCGGCTACCAGGTCGGCATGCCCGCGGCCCTCAATGCCGTCGACGAGCTCGGTGAGGAACTCCCGGATTGCCGGTCGGAATCTGTCGGCGTTCTCCCGACTCAGCGCAGGCATGATGAGACTGCGCAGGCGACGGTGCTCCTCGCCGTGAAGAACCATGAGGCTGTTGGCCATGGCCTTCTGAGCGATGCCTTCCTTGACGCCGTGCTCGCTCATCCCGAAGTCCGGTGGTGCGCTGAGTCTTTGGTCGCGGAGGAAACGGAAGCACTCGTTGTAGCGAAGCACGGCCACGCCGAACGGGGTGCGTGCTATCCAGTCGGTTTCGGCGATCTTCAGGGCAGCAGCGTCCGGGTCTGCAGCCACTGCGCGATCAAAATAGTCGAGGCGTGGCAGGTCGTCGATCTGGCGCATATTTGGTCCTCCTCGGTGTGGCGAACGGGCACACGCGTGGTGCTCGGAAAACAATAGGTCGACCGATGTAACGGCTGAACGATGCCGCCGGCGTCGATTCGAGGGCGACAGCTACCGAATCGCGCACACGAAGAGCCGTTCGATGGGCCTGCGGCGCGATGCTCCACACATGGTCGAGCGCCCACCGCCAGCGCACCGCCAGTGGTTCGCCCGGGGACTCTCAACTTTCTTGCGAATCGTCATAGGCTTCCGGGCTGATAGATCGATTTCGAGTGGAGGTAGGCGCTAAGACCTTCGGGTCCGAGTTCGCGCCCGAGGCCACTGGACTTCACGCCGCCGAAAGGCGCCCACAAATCCAGCAGATAGCCGTTGATGCCGAACGTGCCCGTCTTGATTCTGCGGGCGATGTCAAGTGCCCGCTGTTCGTCGGCTGTCCACACAGTGCCGGCCAGGCCGAACTCACTATCGTTGGCGATCGCGATCGCGTTGTCGATGTCGTCGTAGGCAATGACCGACAAGACGGGCCCGAAGATCTCCTCCCGGGCTATGGTCATGGTGTTGTCGACGTCGGCGAAAACGGTCGGTGCGATGAACCAGCCGCGGGCCGCGTCCGGCGGGCGGACACCGCCGGTGGTGATGCGGGCGCCGGCCGAACGCCCCGCGGCGATGTAGCCCTCGACGCGGTCGCGTTGGCGTTCGGTGACGAGAGGGCCGAGGTGGGTGTCGGCATCCAGTGGGTCGCCGACTCGTAGAGACGCCACGATCGCTGTGATCGCCTCAACGGTTTCGGTGTATCGGCTGCGCGGGGCGAGCACGCGGGTGCTGGCGTAGCAGGTCTGCCCCGTGTTCACCAGCGTTGAGGCGACGAATTGTTCAGCCGAGGCGAATAGGTCGGCGTCCTCGCATACGATGCCCGCCGACTTCCCCCCCAACTCGAGGGTCACCGGTTTCAACAGCTCGCCGCACCGCGCCGCGATCGTGCGTCCGACAGCCGTTGAACCGGTGAACGCGATCTTGTCGACCGCGACGTGCTCGACGAGCGCCTGCCCCGCCTCGACACCGCCTGTGACTATGTTGATGACACCTTCGGGCACTCCCGCAGCCGCGGCTGCTTCGGCGATCATGTACGCGCTCAACGCCGTCTCCGGCGATGGCTTGATGACTGTCGTACAACCGGCTGCCAGCGCCGCGGGCAACTTCATGAACAGCAGGCTGATCGGGAAGTTCCAGGGGACAATGATTCCCACGACGCCCACCGCCTCCTGCCGCACGACGGTGGCACCCATTGCGCCCGCCCGAGTCTCCTCCCACTGAAGACTTCGAGCGAGGCCCGCGTAGTACCGCAGCAACGTAGAGGCCACCACAGAGTTCGCCATCCGCGACAGCGTGATGGGCATACCCATCTCACTGGACACCAAGGTGTCGAGATCACCTGCGATGCGGTCGATCTCGTCGGCGAACCGATCCATGACCGACGCGCGCTCACTGGGGTCGACCTGCGACCAATCCGAGGCGGCACGAGCCGCGGCGACTGCACGGCCCACGTCGTCGGCGCCGCAATCCGGCACCTGGCCGATGACCTCTTCGGTAGCCGGGGAAACGATACTGATTACCCGGCCTGTCACAGGGGTGACCCACCGCCCGCCCACGAAGATCGTGTCGTGCACCCGCTTTTCCATTACGCCTCCATCTCGCAGCTCAACCATCAAGACGCCCCGGCTCTGTGAGTCGCAGCGCCGGCCGCGTCGGCGCGACGACTCAACAGATCAAGCGCGTACTCGGCGTGGTCGATGACGGCGCGCAGGATCGCGTCGAGGTCGGCCTCCTGCCCGCCCATGGCGCCGGCTTCATAACGCGCGTAGACGCCGGCGGAGATGCAAGCCCAGCGCCACGCGGCAAAGGCGACGAAGTAGTTCAATTCCTCGCCGCTGACTTCTTCTCCGAGCGAGGCTGCGTAGGCGGCAACGAATTCCGCGCGCGAGCCAAAGCCGGTCAGGGTCGACGGTGCCACGCCCGTCGGATTGCTCACCCGCGGCGGACCGGGCTCCTCCCAGCTCAAGAGAAGCCAACCCAGATCTGCCCGTGGATCGCCGAGTGTGGCCAATTCCCAGTCGAGGATGGCGCGGACATGGCCGTCCTCGCTGGCGATCGCGTTGCCCAGCCTGAAATCACCGTGCACGACGCTGATCGAACGCTGTTGTGGGATGTCGCGCGCCAGCTGATGGTGCGCGGCGTCGATCGCGCCGACGTCGAGGTTGGCCATCGACCGCGTCTTGTCCCACTGCCCCTGCCAGCGTTTCAGCTGCCGGGCCACGTAATCCTCGCCGCGACCAATGTCGGAGAGGCCACACGACTCGACGTCGACCGTATGCAGCTGCGACATAGCCTGCGCGAGGTTCGCCGTCAACGCGCGACGGGCCGCCGCGTCGATGGCCGCCGCATCCTCGGCGGTGTGCAGCACAAGGCCCTCAACGCACTCCATGACGTAGAAGCCCGCGCCAATCACGGCGTCGTCCTCGCACGCGGCGATAGGAGTCGGAACGGGAACGTCGGTCGGGTGCAGCGCGGTGAGGAACCGCCATTCCCGGCTCATGCTGTGCGCCGTTTCGAGAACATTGCCCGACGGCGGACGTCGCAAGACAAAGGTCCGTCCTTCGCGGTCCTGCAACCGGTACGTCAGATTGGACTGACCTCCGGTGATCACAGTCATCTCCAGCGGCGATGACACCGCGATGCCGTTGTCCAGTAGCCAGGACGTCACCGATGCGGCCGTGCGCTCGTGCGAGTTGTTCTGCACCGTCATCTGGGTGAGTCGCCCTTCCGCCGCTCGCTGTCGGATGCGTGCCACCGCGAGTACCGAATTTTATTTACGACCGACGCGACGGTCGGCTAGTGTGACGCTAGCAACACGATACGGTGCGGTCAAGGCGCTGCAATGACCTGCACGAAGCAACGACCAGATCCGGGAGACACTGATGGCGGGCCGATCCTCAGTTGTGACGATTCCGACGCTGGGAACTCTGTTCTCCCAGTCACTCTCACGCAACGGGGAGCGCACGGCCGTCGTCGACGGAGACCGCGAGGTGACCTACGCGGAGCTGCAAGATCAGGTCGGACGACTCCTCGCGGTGTTCGACGAATGGGGCCTTGCCCCGGGCGATGGCATTGGCTTGGGCATGACCGGGATGACCCTGGAGTTCGCAGCGGTCTACATCGCATGTCAGGTAGCCGGTCTGTGGACCACCGAACTGCCGCCGCATCTGCCCGTCGACGTTGTCCTCGAGAGAATTGCAACGACGCACGCGCGGATTCTCATTGTCGACGATGGCACGTCGGAGACGCGCGGCGACGAACTCCGCGCCGCACTGCAGGACACGCTGGCGTGGATCGGTCGCGGCGAAGCGCCGCGCTGGAGCGCGCGTGATCTCACGGCGCGCCAGGCGGAAGTTGCCCCACGCGAGGTCGTCGCCGCCGAGCCCGCAGCGCATTGCGGAATAATGTTCACCAGCGGGTCCACCGGAAAACCGAAGCCGGTGCTCATTCCGTCGCGCGGAGCCGGCGTGCACGCAGTGATGGTGATGGCCACCCTGCGCTATCCGATGGCGCCGGTCACGATCGTTCCGGTGACGCACCAGCTGATACTCCAGTTCCTCTTCGTTCCGACGTTGATGCTGGGCGGGACGGTCGTCACGGTGGCGCACTACTCGTCGCGCAAGGTGATCGCCGCCGCGATCCGGCATCGAGCCAGGGCGGTGTTCCTCACCACTTCCGACATCTACGAACTTGCTCAGCGCGACGACACCGGCGGCATCGAGAAATCCTTGGAATTGATCTTTTATGGCGGCGAACCGATGAGCGCTGCTCGCCTCAGTTCCGTGACCGAAGTCTTCGGGAAGATCTTCGTCGGAGCCTACGGCCAGACCGAAACCCTCACGGCAGCGTTTCTGCACCCCGAGGACCACGATCCGAATCGGCCGGAACTGCTCGAAGCGGCTGGCCGGGCCATCACCGGTGTTCGGATCGAGGTGTGGGGGGACTCCGGGCCGGTACCCGTGGGTTCACATGGTGAACTGGTCATCTCGAGCCCGGGTTGCATGGTGGGCTATCTCGGCATGGAGGAGGCGACCCGGAAAACCATGGAGAACGGTTGGGTACGCACCGGCGACATCGGCTACCTCGATACCCACGGGTACGTGCATGTCCTCGACCGTGCCAAGTTCGTGTTCCGCTCTGCGGGCGCCACGGTGTACCCCCATCTCGTCGAGCAGGAGCTGTCTCGACATCCCGACGTGATCCGCGCAGCGGTCGTCGGCGTCGCCGACAACGAAGTGGAGCATCGCGTATGCGCCGCGGTCACGCTCAAATCCGGCGCACGTGTCACGATTGCCGAGCTCGCAGCGCTTCCGATAGACGGCCTCCCCGGTGGCGTCCAC
This sequence comes from Mycobacterium kyogaense, assembly GCF_003254575.1. Lineage (GTDB taxonomy): Bacteria > Actinomycetota > Actinomycetes > Mycobacteriales > Mycobacteriaceae > Mycobacterium > Mycobacterium kyogaense. The sequence continues at coordinate 36,928 of NZ_QJUA01000023.1, forward strand.
GATGTGCAGATCGTCGAGTCGCTACCTGTGACACCGGCCAACAAGGTTGACCGCGAACAGGTCCGAAAGCTATTCGAAGCAGCGCGATCCACCGGTGCCGACGCCGTCGCCGCATCGACATGACACAGCGATGAACCCGTTCGGCCAAGCGTGCTGCCACTATTGAGTACCGGAGGCGATCGAACGGCCGTGATACAGGCCCACCGGTGACGGCATCGAATGCCGGCTTTCGCCTCGCCAATCCGCTCAGTTCACAATCTCGCTCCGGCAGCTCGTGCGGCCTACTACGGGTCATGAACGGAGATCGCAACGTCATACTCGTTGTGCACTAAGGGTTCTGGACTTGGCGCTACAGACCGCACCTGTACCCGCTAGCCATCGTCGATATGCGAGGCCTGCACGCACATCACAGCTCCCTCAACAGATCTGCAATACGCATTTCCGCGCGGCGGGTTTGTCCACCGGCCTCAAGGAAGGCGCGCATCGCCGGCCGCGCTGCGGGCGAGCGTAACGCTTCGACGAAGAGTGCCGACTCCTGCACTAGACCCTCGTGCAGTGGCATCGCGGCCGCGTTGCGAACCGACGACTTCGCCAATCGCACGGCGTCGGGCGGAAATCTCGCGATACGCTCAGCGAGGCGCGACACGAAACACGGCAGTTCGTCGCGCGGAAGCGCGCGATTGAGATAGCCCCACATTGCAGCCGTATCCGCGTCGATGTCGTCGGCGCCGAGGATCACCTCGAGCGCTCGCCCGCGCCCGATCAAGGAAGTGATGAATTGCGTCCCTCCCCCGGCCGGGATGAATCCGAGCGCTACCTCCATCTGATTGACCACCGCATGCTGGGACGCACCGAAACGCATGTCGCAGGCCGCGCACAGCTCGCTGCCCCCGCCGCCGACACGGCCGGCGATCTCGGCGATAGACACGATGGCACTTGCGTGCACTCGCGCGCACAGGCGTTGAAACGGATTGAGCTTCACCGAAGTCGACTCCTCGACATCGGTGTCCAAGATCATGTTCACGTCCACGTGCGCGAGGAAGAACTCCGGATCCCCACTGCGAAAGACGGCGACTCGTACTGTGGGGTCGCCTTCCAACGTTCGCCAGGTATGCGACAAGGCCGAGAACAGTTCCGCGGTGATGATGTTCATCGGTGGCGCGGTGAAGGTCACGTAGGCAACCCCGGCTTCGATGAGAACAGTGATCAAGCGAGGGTCGTCATCGGCCATGGGTCAGAGCCCGCGCCAAATCGGTGATCGCTTGTCCGCGAAGGCGCGCACACCCTCTTTCGCGTCTTCGGACGCGAGTACGGTCTTGAACTCTCGCCACGATCTTCGCCATTGAACGCGATCGGGAACACCGTCATCGTCGTTGGCGTAGGAGATGCGCTTGCTGGCCCGCACGGCCAAGGGGGCGTTCGACGCAATTTGCCGGGCGAGCGCGAACGCCGTGTCGAGTAGCGCATCCGCGGGCACCACCGCGTTGACCAACCCCCGGTGGCGCGCCTCCTCGGCGCTCATCGGATCGCCGGTGAACAGGGCGGCCGCCGCGATCTTCTTTGGGATCTGTTCCGCCAACCGAAACGCGCCGCCTGCTCCTGCGATGAGTCCTCTTTTCACCTCAGGCAGCCCGAAGGAGGCACCGATGACCGCGACTGCCAAATCGCTGGCCAACACCAGCTCCGTACCGCCGCCCAGTGCTGCGCCGTTGACGGCAGCAATAGTCGGTTTGTCAATGTAATGGCGTGTGTAACCAGCGAATCCCCACTCGTTGTGGTCGGGGTGGTAGATGTCCTCGCCTCGCGCCGTTGCCTTCAGGTCCGCACCAGCGCAGAAGGACCGCTCACCTGAGCCGGTCAGGATCACCGCACGCACCGAACGATCATCGTGTGCGGCGTGGAGTGCGTCGCCGACCAGGAGGCTGACGTCCCGGTTCACGGCGTTACGCGCCTGCGGCCGGTTCAAGGTGATGACCATGATCCCGTCCCGAACCGTTACCAATACGGGTCGTGGTTCCCCGGGTGCTGTTGTCACGTGACGTCCTGTTCACTGGCTGCGCCCAACGGCCAACGTCGCGTCGCACGGCTTCGTTCGAGCCGCGATAGACCGTCCCGTCGGTCGTGTTAACTTACCATCCAGCCACCACCCTCCCGCCGGAGCCGCGGCCTGATGCGTTGACAGTCGACATCTCCTAGTGATCGAATAGACCGACGCGACGGTCGGCTTTTCATCTGGCCGCGCACTCACGAGAGGGATGTGCGATGCCTAGAGAATACGAGGTGCTCGACGACACCTTCCCGCACGACACCTACCCCACGGGATGGTTCCAGGTGGCGTGGAGCGACGAGGTCGAACCCAAGACCATCAAGCCCATCCACTACTTCGGCCGCGATTTGATCGTGTACCGCACCGAAGACGGCCGACCGGTGGTGATGGCCGCGCACTGCCCACATATGGGAGCGCACATCGGCCACGGCGGCTGGGTGGAAGGCTGCGACGTCATCTGTCCTTTTCACGGATGGCGATGGGCACCCGATGGCCTCAACCTTGATGTGCCGTCGCAAGACAAGCCGAGCGGCCGAAGCATCCGAGTGTGGGAAACCGCCGAGACCAACGGCATCGTGTGGATCTGGCACGACGAACTGCGGCGATCCCCGACCTGTGAACCGCCCACCGAACGGCGAAACGATCAGGAGTTCCTGCCCGTCTTTCCCGACTGCGTCTACAAGTGGGACAAGGTGCACGCTAGACCGCAATATGTCACCGAGAACGTCACCGACCTCGATCACCTCCGCTGGGTGCACAAGAACACCGGCAAGATTGACGTCCTGGAACTCAACGACCTCGGTGACACCATGGAGGTACGCCACAAGACGATCATCGGGCACGGCAAGAAGAGCACGTGGCTCACCCCTGACGGGCCCATCGAAAATGTCGGCCGAACTTTGCTTTTCGGCGTTGGAACGGTCATGGTCGAGTTCGGGGAGCTGCTCGACAACGCCGTGCTGCTACAGACCCAGACACCCGTCGATCTGGACCACTCCGATCTGTTCATCACGGTCTTGACGATTCAGGACCCCAATGAGGACGGTGACCGCCCGAAGGGGCGCGCGCTCAAGAGAGTGCAGGAGCAAATCAAGCAGGCCGATCGCGACATGCCCATCTGGAACAACATGAAATACCTGGACAAGGCGGCCTACACGAAGCCCGAGGGGCTGCTCGTCAAGTCAGTGCGCGACTGGTGCGGCCGCTTCTACCCCCAGACCGAGTCGACGGGGTGACGACAACCCCGCTGCGGGGCCGCACCGTCGTCGACTTTTCGTTGTACGTGCCCGGGCCCCACTGCACCAAGATCCTCGCCGAACTCGGGGCCGACGTGGTGAAGGTCGAGCCCCTCGGCGGAGACCCCGTCCGCCGCTTTATGCCGGGACTCTACGAAGGACTCAATTCCGCCAAAAGGGTCCTCGCAATCGATGTTAAGGATCCTCGCGGACTGGACGTGTGCCGTCGCCTGCTCAACGGCGTCGATGTGGTCGTCGAAGGTTTTCGCCCTGGCGTGATGGACCGCCTCGGAATCGGCTTCGCCGACGTGTCGGCACTTTCGCCGGCGGTCGTGTACTGCTCGTTGACTGGATACGGGCAAGAAGGCCCGCGAGCCGCCGACGCAGGCCACGACGTGAACTACACCGCCGTCGCGGGCGGGTTCGCCGTCCAGCTCGCCGTCGACGACGATCCTCAACAGGGACCGTTCGCCGCAGCGGACCTCGGTGGAGCGCTCTACGCTGCGACGGCAATCTGCGCCACACTCGCAGGCATCCCTTCACAACCGGTGCACCTGGATGTGTCACTCAGTGAGGCCTCGCTGGCGCTGTCGGCGGTCGGATGGGGGCGCGCCATGCAAGGCGAGCCGATCAGGCCCGACGACGTCGGCAGTCTGGCTCCCGGCTACGGCATCTACCGTTGCCGTGACGGACGACGCGTCGCGGTAGCTGCAGTCGAGGACGAGTTCTGGGACCGCCTGTGCAACGCACTCGGCGTCGAAGATCTCACCGGCGCCCCCTTCAACGACCACCACGGACGAATGACGCACCGCCGCATGCTGACTGAGCGCCTCAGGCAAACCATCGTGCAGTGGGACTGCGCGACATTGGTCGACCGAGCCCACACAGACGGCATTCCCGTCTCAGCGTTGCACACGGTCGACGACGTCCGCCTCGACGCCCACTTGCGCCATCGCGACGCGATTCGGGCACGAAGCCGAGGCTTCGAAGTGGCTCATCCCGTGCAATACGGAGGGCAGCGACCGAAACAGCAAGACCGACCGACAGGGACGCAACTCACACGACACGATGTCGCGATGATGACCGGACTCGGCGACGAGGACATCGAGGCTCTTGCCCGCGCGGGAGTCATCGGTCAACCAACCACCCCCGCGGATGCTTGAGGAGGCAGAACATGTCATGGGGATTCGAAACCGATACCGACTTCCAGGCCAAACTGGACTGGGCTGAGGGGTTCGTGCGTAGTGAAGTGCAACCGCTCGACCACGTACTCGAGCACGGTTTCGACATGGCCGACCCCCTGCGTCAGGCGCTGATACCGCCCCTGCAGGCCCAGGTTCGTCGGGAAGGATTGTGGGCCTGCCACCTCGGCCCCGAGCTCGGAGGGCCGGGTTACGGGCAACTGAAATTGGCGCTGTTGAACGAAGTACTCGGCCGAAGCCCCTGGGCGCCCATTGTCTTCGGCTGCCACGCACCCGACTCCGGGAACGCCGAGATCCTCGCGCACTACGGAACCGACGAGCTCAAGCGACGCTATCTGCAGCCGCTGTTGGACAACGAGGTCGTCTCGGCCTTCTCGATGACCGAGCCGCGCGGCGGGTCGGACCCCACTCAGTTCACGTGTCGAGCCGAATTGGACGGCGAGTCTTGGGTTCTCGACGGCGAAAAATGGTTCACTTCGCACGCTCGGTTCGCCGATTTCCTTATCGTCCTAGCCGTCACCGACCCCGATGCCGAACCGCACCGCCGGATGTCGATGTTCGTCGTGCCCGCCCAGACGCCAGGCGTCAACATCGTACGCAATGTGGGAATGGCCGGGTTTGCCGAAGCTGAGGGAACCCACGCCTACATTCGCTATGAGGGTGCACGCATTCCGCGGGACCACATACTCGGAGAACGAGGCGACGGTTTCGTCGTCGCTCAGACCCGATTGGGTGGCGGTCGAATCCACCACGCCATGCGTACCGTGGGGCTGGTCCGGTACGCGTTCGAGATGCTCTGCGAACGCGCACTCTCACGTTTCACCGACGGCAGCCAGTTGTCCCGCAAGCAGGCCGTCGAGCACATGATCGCTGATTCGTGGATACAGATCGAGCAATTCAGACTGCTGGTGATGCAAACAGCGTGGAAAATCGACAAGTACAACGATTACCGAAAAGTCCGCGGCGACATCTCGGCCGTGAAGGCGGCGATGCCCGCGGTGTTGCACGATGTGGCTGCTCGCGCGCTGCAGATCCACGGCTCCCTAGGCGCTTCCGAGGAGATGCCATTCGGGCAGATGATCATGAACTCATTTCAGATGGGCCTCGTCGACGGAGCCACCGAGGTGCACAAGAGCACCCTCGCGCGGCAACTACTGCGCCAGTACGAGGGCACGCAGGACCTGTTCCCCACCCAGCATCTTCCACGCTTGCAGGACGCAGCTCGCGAGAAGTTCGCCGACGAGATAGCCGAGGTTGCAAGGTCGTCGGACGGTGAAACCGTGGCCTTCGTATAGGGGCGAGCGCACCTCGGAATGCTGTCCGCGGGCAAGGACGCCGTGCGCTCTGAGACACAACGCGGCGCGCTACATCAAAGCGCGCAACAGCGAAACCATCTGTGTTCCGACGCTGTCGATCATGGCGGTGATGTCTTCGGAGGGGACACCAGGAAGGTGCAGGCGCACGTCGATGGCGTCGGCACCGATCGTGTGGTGTTCCTCGGCGAGTTCCGCCGCGATATCACGCGCATCCCCACACGCAATTCCGATTCGGAAGCCGCTGTGTTGGCGCATCGTCGTGTCTGCCGCGTCCTGATAGCGGCGACGGAATCGCGCGCTCACATCCGCGGGAAGCTCACCCAGCCACACTGTCCGAGTCCACACGACCGGGCCGGGCCCTCCCAGAGCGCGGTACTGCTGCGACAGTCTGGCAAGACGAACCGGATCTTCCCCTCCGGGGAACATCACGCCTAGACCAAAGCGTGCAGCGCGAGCAACGCCTCCGGCACTGTTGGCAGCGACGAGAACAGGCGCCCCGGAGGCCGGCCAGCCCCGTGCCGCCGCGTCGCCATCAGAGCAATCTCCGGACGTATGCAGGGTCTGTGTCAGGGCGCGCAGCTGCCGTTCGAAACGTTGCGCTCTTTCACCGTAGGGCACGTTCAGATAATCGAAATCGGCGCGCGCGTAACCGGGGGCGAGTGCAGCGGTGACGCGGCCGGGAAATTTGGTTGCCGTCCACGCCAGTTCTTCGGCGAATAGGCGTCCGTTGCGCACCGAGAGGATTGTGGGCGCGGGTCCCGACCACACCGTCGATGTCGCAGCTAGCAGCCAGTTGGTGACCAGGAGGGGCTGGGGCAGATATCCGGGGAACCCGTTGTGGTGCTCGCTGAGCGTCACGCCGTCGAAACCGGCAATCTCGGCGACTACCGCCTGTTGCAGCAGTAGGTCGATCTGGCCGCGTGCGGACAGTTCGGTGTCCGGATGTAGACCCAGCGATACGCTGCCCGCAGCGAAGGGCCGACGTGGCGGTGGGGCCACCTGAGCTCAGAACTTGAGACGGTCGGCGAGGGTGCGTCGCTGGAACGCACTGTCGCCGTGCAGGATCGCGGTGCTATGGGCTCGGCGGAAGTACAGGTGCGCATCGTGCTCCCACGTGAATCCGATGCCGCCGTGCACCTGGATGTTCTCGCCTGCGACGAAGGTGTACGCCTCAGAGCAGAACGCTTTCGCCAGTGGCGCTGCGGTATGAAGGGCGCTCGGGTCGTATCGCAGAACGGCGGCGAGATGATCGACGGCGGATCGAGCCGATTCCACGGCGACGAGCATGTCGGCGCACTTGTGTTTCACTGCCTGGAAGCTGCCGATCGGCCGACCGAACTGCTGGCGGATCTTGGCGTACTCCACTGCCATATCGAGGCAGCGCGCAGCGCCGCCGAGTTGTTCGGCCGCAATCATGGCGTTGGCCTCGTCGACAGCCACATCGAGCACTGCCCCCGCGTCGCCGACACTGATCCGTCTCGCCGGTGTGGCGTTGAAGACGATGTGGGCCATTGGCCGAGTCTGGTCCAGTACCCGCATCGGCTTGCGGCTGACGCCAGCTGATGACGCGTCGACCACATACAGTTGCAGTTCGGCGCCGTCATGGGCCGCAACGAGCACCACATCGGCCGACGCGCCGTCGATGACGAAGCTCGTCTCGCCGTGCAACACGGCCCGGTCGGAGTCGGGATTCTCTGCCTTCGCAGTCACCCCGCTCGGTGTTCCATCGGTGGCCGTGTGCGCGACCGCTGCGGTGATCTCGCCCGCCGCCAGGCGATGCAGTAGCTCCGACCGAACGGGGCTTGCCGCGCAGGCGAGCAGTGCCGGGATGGCCAGACCTACCGTCGACAGGTAGGGGACGCAGGCCAGCGATCGACCCAATTCCTCGAAAACGGCGAGCTGGACCGATGCGTCGTAGCCTCCGCCGCCGTAGTCCTCCGGGACCGCCAGGCCGGGCAGTCCGAGCTCGTTCACCATACGTCCCCACAGCGTGGCATCGAAGCCGTCGGCCGTTTCGATGGTGCGCCGGACGTGCTCGCTCGACGCCGTTGCTGTCAGGAAGTCGCGTAGGACGGACTTCAGCTCGTTGACGTCGTCGGTGCTCGTCGTAATTGTCATGTCGCCTCTCAACGGGTCAGGACGGTGCAGGCGCTGACACCGGGTGCGCCGTAGACGTGGGTGAAGCCAACGCCAGGGTCCCCGGGGACCTGCCGTCGCCCGGCGTCACCACGCAGCTGGAGCACGGTCTCGTAGACTTGTCGCAGCCCTGAGGCGCCGATCGGCTCGCCCATCGCCAGACACCCTCCGTCGGTGTTCACCGGCAATGCGCCACCAATCTCCGTCGCGCCAGATGAGACCAGTGCGGCTTGTTCTCCGTGCTCGCACAATCCCGTCTCGGCCATGTGTATGAGCTCCGAACCCGCATCGGTGTCCTGCAATTGCGCCACGGCGACATCACCGGGGTCAACTCCGGCTTGCTCGAAGGCCGCGCGGGCGGCGTCCTCGGTGGGCCCCGAGCCACGTTGCGACGACAGCCACGGGCTGAAAACTTCGAACGAACCGTAGCGGCGGGTTCTGGCACTGACCGCTCGGAGGAAGACGGGACGCGTTGTGAAGCGGCGGGCGAGGTCGGCCCGGCACAGCACCAGGGCCACACCCCCCTCACCCGGTGAGCACAACATGTACTGCGTGAGAGGGTCGCTCACCATGGGCGCCTCGGCAATATCGTTCTCGGACAACGGCTTTCGTCGCCACGCCATGTCGTTGATCGACCCGTTCCGAAAGGCCCTGGCCGCGACTTTAGCCAACAACGCGGCGTCGAGACAGTGTTCGTACAAGTAGCGCTGCGTCTTCAGGGCGAAGAACTGCGTGGTGAGCATCAGGCCGACTCGGCCATACCACTGCCCCAGTCCCCAGTCTGCGGGCTCGGCGTTGAAGGCACCGCGATCGTGCTTGTCGAAACCGATGGCCATCGCGACATCGGCGGAGCCGCTGGTGATGGCATTGGCTGCTACGGTCAGGGCACTTCCGCCGGTGGCGCAGCCGTTGGTGACGTTGATGAACGTCAGACCGGTCAGGCCGAGGTCGGAGACGAGAGTGTCGGCGGCGCCGGCGGACATGCTCCCTCCCGCGGCGACCTGAACGTCGTGCCAGCCAATTCCCGCATCAGCCAGTGCGGCACGCACGGCGGAAGCTCCCTGCTGTCTGCCGCTCACCCCGTCAGTACGACCGAATCGGTGCATGCCGATACCGACGATTGCGACGCCGCCCGTGTCGCGCTGCTGGTCGTTCTCGCTGGCGTCACTCATCATCGAGGTTTCCCACGGGCTCGAAGGCGAACGTATGCAACACTCGCCCATCCTCGTCGGTTGCGTAAGGAGCGAGCACGACCTTCACAGCTTGGCCGATGCGCAACTCTGCGGGAGCCGCCGTGGTGAGCCGGCCCTCCACGATGACGACGTCGAAGTCGACGTAACCGACGCCGTAGGGATCGAATTCGCTTCGGCCAGCCCCGTCGTAGGGCGCCTTGGGCGGGAACCGTTGGATGGTGTAGGACCACAGCAGTCCTTGAGGCGGCAGGACCCACCGCGCCATATCTGAAGCGGTGCATCGTGGACAGCTCGGCTGGCTTGGGAAGACGGTCGCCCCGCAGCCGCGGCACCTCGCCGCAACGAGCGACACTTGGCCATCGGTCACCTCGAGGTGTTCTTCGGCGACGACGGTCTCGATGAGACTCATGCTAGGTTTCCTTCGTTCGTCGTCGTCACGACGGCCTGGGTTCGCGCGGTAGGCCCAGGATCCGCTCGGCGAGGATGTTGCGCTGAATTTCGTCGGTGCCTCCGGCTATGCGGTAGCCGGGTGCGCCCAATAAATGGGACGTCCACGCGAAAGTGCCCCATTCCTCCGTGTCGGCGATCAGCCGCTCACCGAGCACCTTCGCGGCCACGACCGAGATGCGGCTCATGTTCTGAGTCCAGAGCAATTTGCTGATCGAACCTTCGGCGCCCGGGGCGGCACCGTGTTGCGCCTTGGCCGCTGCGCGTTGGTTGGTCAGCTCCTCGATCCGGGCGTGGATGAACAGGTCCGCCAGGGCATCGCGGATCATCGGGTCGTCGGTGCGGCCGAAATGCCGCGCCGCAGCGAGAACATCGCTGAATTGTCCTCCAGCACTGTGACCTCCACCAGTGGAATGGTCCCGTTCAAACGCCAGGACGGTCATAGCGACCGTCCAGCCGGCACCGACATCGCCGAGACGCAAGTCGTCAGGAACGCGTACCTCATCGAGGAAGACCTCGTTGAAACTCGTTCCCCCCGTGATCTGGCGTATCGGTCTGATCACGACCCCGTCGGCGTCGAGCGGCACGAGGAACGCCGTGAGTCCGTGGTGCCGATCAGAGCCGGGTTCACTGCGGGCGATAGCCAAGCCCCACTGAGCGAATCGCGCCCCGGAGGTCCACACCTTACGACCGTTGAGCAACCAGGCGTCGCCGTCACGGGCCGCACGGGTCTGGACGCCAGCGAGATCGGAGCCGGCATCGGGCTCACTGAACAGCTGGCACGCCACTTCCTCCATCCGTAGTAGCGGACGCAGGAATCGCTTGCGTTGGTCGGCGTGGCCCAGCGCGGCGATGGTCGGGGCGATCAGAGCAATTGACACCACCGGGAGTTCCCCGGCCTCGGGAACCTCATACTCGGCTTCGAGCTCTCTGTATCGGCGCAGTAACCGCTGCGGCAGTGGTGTTGGGTGTTCGGCTGCACCCAACGAGTCCACGTAGCCGGCGTCGAATTTTGCACGTTGCCATGCCGCCATAGCCGCCAAACGGTCGGCCAGTTCCGCATCGTCGACGTCGTCGAATACCGAGACGTCGTCGGAGCCCTGCCCCCAGACCCTCGTCGCCGAAGGTGTCCGAGGTACAACACCTTGGGCTTGAAACCACTGGCGCACAGAGGAGTCGAAGTCCGCGAGTGAGGTCGCTTCGTCGGCGAGCTCACTCATGAGGTAACCGACAATGCGGACCGGGGGCATTGTAGGGCCGCTTCTCGCACGTCGGCTTCAGCATCTGCAGGCACTTCGTCCACCAGAACGTGCAGATCGAGATCGTCGTCGAGCTCGAAAACCGTTGGTGCGAGAGCCATACAGACTCCATTGACCTGGCAGAGGTCACGGTCGACGCTGACCTTCACTGCGGGTCCCCCAGATGCGATTGCGATCTGTTCACGCGATGACGCCTTTGGCCGAAGTCCCCACCGAAAGACTGACGAATCGATCGGCGGTAGGAACGCCGTCGAAAAGCTCTCCCATGCGCGAGATGAGTTTGACGCAGTGCGGCTGACGATAGTGGGTGGCGATGTCCTCGGGCGTCCGGTACACCTCCACCGCCAACAACTCGAGAGGATTGTCGGGATGTTCGTGGAGGGTGAACTTCAGGACGCCGTCTTCTTCGTGGGAGGCCACGATCTCCTCGCGGAGCGCCTCGAGCGCCGCCTCGCGTTGACCGTCCTTGATCCTGATTCGGGAAATCACCACGTTGTGGGCCACGCTGCCTCCTCGCTGCTCAATAAACGACCGGCGGGTCGGTCGAAGTTTAGGGACTGTGCCAGGACGTCGTCAACGGATTGGCGAAACAAAATCCGACCGTCGCGTCGGTCTGGTAATCTGCGGGCGTGAAATTCTCGGCTCACAGCATCACAGCATGAAGGACCGCGACGTCGTCATCGTCGGCGGCGGCGCGGCGGGCGTGAAGACAGCTCACATGCTGCGCGAGCGGGGTTATACGGGTCGGGTAGTGCTCGTATGCGATGAAGACCACGTTGGCTACGACCGCCCTCCGCTGTCCAAACAAGTGCTCACCGGACAGTGGACTCCGGACCGGCTCACGGCCAATCTCGACGTGGATGCCGACGTGCTGCCGGCGACTCGAGCTGTCAAGCTGAGTCTGGACACCCGTACTGTCACTCTGCACACCGGAGACGAGCTGCACTTCGATCAGCTCGTCATCGCCACCGGCACACGGGCTCGCCGGTTGCCGTTGTGCGACGTGCGCCGCGTCCACGTCGTCCGCTCCCTGACGGACGCCACCTCGCTGCTCGCCGACCTGGACAAGTCGCCGAACCGCGTAGCCGTCGTCGGCGGCGGGTTCATCGGCGCCGAAGTCGCATCCAGCTGCCGCCAGCGGGGCCTGCCGGTAACCCTCATCGAACCCGCACCGTTTCCGCTGGTCCGCGCGGTCGGATCGACGGTCGGGCGGTGCCTCGCCGAGCACTACAGCGATCACGGTGTCGATGTGCGGCTGGGCATCAGCGTCGCCGGCTGGACGGTTGACGCTGGCGGCGGACTCACGGGGCTGGATCTCTCCGACGGCTCATCGGTCGCCTGCGACGTCGCCGTCGTCGCGATCGGGGCGCAGCCCAACACCGAATGGCTTCACGGCTCGGGGCTGAGCCTTGAGGACGGGGTGGTCTGCGACAAGGACCTGATCGCCGCACCCGGTGTACTTGCCGTAGGTGACATCGCTCGATGGCCGAACGCTTCCACCAAGCAGTTTCGCCGTATCGAGCACTGGGACAACGCAGGACGCCAAGCCTCTCACGCCGCCGCCACACTGCTCGATTCGCCGCGACCCGAGCACGGATACATGCCCGTGCCCTGGGTGTGGTCAGACCAGTTCGACCGCAAGATTCAGATCTACGGCTCCACCGATGGTCACGACGAAGTACTGATCTCGGCCGGAACGCTGTCCGAACGCAAATTCGTGGCGCTCTACCGCAGAGGTGACCATTTGTCTGCGGCGTTGAGCGTGAACATGGCCCGTCCGCTACTCGCCTACCGCCGCCTGTTCGAACGCGGCGACGTTGCGTGGACCGAAGTGCTCGACCTCGCCGCCCACTCATGAGCACCGCACGCGTCGCCGACCACACCCCCGTCATTGTTGGAGTCGGCCAATGGACGCATCACCCGACTGACCCGGCCGATTCGCCCGAGCCGGCAGCCATGATGGCAGAGACGGTGCGGCGAGCCGCCGCCGACGCCGGCCCCGGTCACCGACTCCTGAAGCTGGCTACTGGCCTGTGGACAGTCGCACTCACGAGCTGGGTGTACGACGACGCCGCATCCACCGTGGCTGAGACACTTGGCATCTCACCGCGTCACCGCACCAACTCCCCCATCGGCGGGGAACAGCCCCAGGTGCTCATCTCCAGAGCCGCACGCGCTGTGTCCGCCGGTGAACACGACGTCGTCGTCATTACCGGAGCGGAAGCCTTCCGCAGCCGCCGGTTGGCCAAAACCACCGGCACGCGGTTGAACTGGACTCCTCAACCACACGGAAAGCCTGCAGGCTATCCCCGTCACCTACTCGATCGCGAGCCCGCGCTAGCCGCTGAGCGCGATGCAGGCGCCGCAATACCGTTGGATTTCTACGCCATTTTCGAGAACGCCCTCCGCGCCGCCGCTGGCCGAGGCCTCGCCGAGCACCGCACACACCTCGGCGAGCTGTGGCACCGCTTCGCCGAAGTCGCGAAGACCAACGAGCACGCGTGGTCCCAGACCGCTCCGTCTGCCCTAGAGATCGCTACCCCCTCGCCGTCGAACCGCATGATCCGCTACCCCTACACCAAGCTTCTCACGTCCAACATCTTCGTCGACATGTCAGCAGCGGTCATCGTCACCTCAGCGGCGGTCGCCCGCGCTGTCGGCGTGCCCACAGATCGTTGGGTGTTCCCGCTTTCCGCTGCTGAAAGCCACGAGCACTGGTTCGTCAGCGAGCGCGATGAACTGCACCGCTCGGTGGCCATTGCGGCCAATGGCCGAACCGCCCTCGACACTGCGGGATTCGAGCCCGACGACATCAGTTATGCGGACGTGTACTCCTGCTTTCCGTCGGCAGTGCAGATCGCCGCCGCCGAACTCGGTCTGCGGTCGGATAATTCTTCGCTGCCGCTTACGGTCACCGGTGGGCTCACCTTCGCGGGCGGGCCCGGCAACAACTACGTCACCCATGCTGTCTCGGCATTGGTGGTCGCACTACGCAACGACCCCGGCGCGGTCGGATTGTGCACGGCCAACGGCATGTTCCTCACCAAGCACGCGTTGGCCCTGTACTCCACTGATCCGCCGAGCTCCAGTTTCCGTTGGTCGAACGTGCAGCGCGAGGTTGACGGTCTCCCCAAGCGCGCCGTGGCGTTGGATTACCGAGGCCGAGCGATTCTCGAGTCATACACCGTCACCCCTGGCGTCGCCAACGAAACCCCCTCAACCGCGACCATCGTGGGTCGCACCCCCGACGGTCGACGCTGCTGGCGGCGCACCGTCGATGAGCACCTCGTCCGAGCTATGGAGCTCGAAGAATTCATTGGGCGCGATATTACAGTGCACGACAAAGGAATCGAGGTCGACTGAAATGAGCCAACGCTGCGCGCTGGTCACCGGAGCGTCACGCGGCATAGGCGGTGAGATCGCCCGCCGGCTCGCCGGGCAAGGATACGACCTCATGCTGGTCGCGCGGCGCAACGATAGCCTGGAAACGTTCGCCGCCGAGATACGCGCCGACTACGACGTGCGAACTCACCACGTGGCTGCTGATCTGTCCGCTGAAGGCAATGTGCGGCGCGTGGCCCACGAACACCGCGCCGTCTACGACCGCCTCGACTTACTCGTGTTGAACGCGGGCCTTGGCAACTACGCGCCCATCACCGAGAGCACCCTGAAAAGCTACGACCTGACATTCAATCTCAACGTCCGATCAGCGTACATACTTCTGCAGGAACTTCTGCCACTGCTCCGCTCGACAGCGTCGTCCAATCCCGACCACGGCGCCAAGGTAATCGCCCTCGCCTCGATCGCCGGAGTCCATCCCGAAGCCGGCCTGGCCGCCTACGGCGCCAGCAAATCGGCGCTGATCTCCCTGTGTGAGACGGTCACCCTCGAAGAGTGCGACAACGGCATCACCGCCACCGCATTGTCACCCGGATTCGTCGATACCGACATGACCGCGTGGATCGACGGGCCGAGGAGCGCGATGATCAAGACCGCCGATGTCGCGGAACTGGTGATGGCGGTGAGCCGACTATCGGCCAACGCCGCGGTGGGCAACATCGTCATCGCACGCCACGGCGCGGAACCCCGTCGACCGTGACCGCGCACCTGGCCATGATGCCGTTCCCGCCGGAACCGGAGCGCGAAGCTCAATCCGCTGTCGCGCCGCCCTGCACCCAGGCTGAGCTGGCCTGGGATCTGGCGGCCGCTCTCGCACCGAGTCTTGGAAAGACGACGCGCAACCGCATCTACGCCGATCTCGGCGCAGGGGAGTCGTTCACGGCCATAGAAGTACTGCTCGTCAGGGCAGTACAGCTACACCATCCGGTGCCGACGGATCTCTGCGCATCGCTGATTCGTTGGGTCGAGGGATACGTGGGCACGCCGAGCGAGCCGGGGCTGAGAGCGCTGGTCGGCCAGCTGAGGACCGCCGACTCGGCTACCCACGTCTGCGCGAGTCCCGAGAGATCTCCGGCTAAGAGCGATCGGCGTATCCGGTGACGAGCGTGAATGTGAAGAAAGCGGCATGAACGCATGTCCCGCCGCACGACGCCGAACCGGCAGCGCGCCGGTTAACCCCACACCACGGGTAGCTTCGACACCCCGGTAAACCACATGCCCTCGATCTGTGGAATCTCGGCGTCGCTGTCGAATCGGAGGTTTGGCAGCCTGTCCAGAAGTACGTTGAGGCCGTCGGACATCTCCGTGCGGGCCAGATGCATACCGATGCACATGTGCGGTCCGTAGCCGAACGCGACGGTCTGGGCCCGTTTACGGTGCAGGTCGAACTCGTCGGGCCGCTCCCAGCGTGCCCGATCCCTGTTGGCGGTGTACAGGTTGGTGATGACCCCTGTGCCTGCGCGAATCGGCTCACCCCCCAGCTCGGTGTCCGCCACTGCGAGCCGTAACTCGAAGCTGCCGCCCGCCGGCGACAACCGCATGGCCTCTTCCTGCGCGGCCACGATCAGGGCCCGATTGTCGGTGACCTCGGCGATCGCACCTGGGGTCGACAACAGATAGTAGAGCGTCGTGGTGAGACCTCGACCCGTCGTTTCGTTGCCCGCCGCAGTGAGGATGAACAGAGCGCTGACGATCTCTTCGTCAGACAGCGACCCGTGATCGGGGTGGCTGGCTCGAATCATGGCGCTGACCAGATCGTTACGGCTCATGAGCTCGTCTTCGCTCAGGGCTCGGCGTTGCGCCACCAGCGCCCCCAGATACTGACCGAGAAGTGCGGCCTGCTGGGCGGAGTTCTCGTCAACCGGTGCCGCGATGACGTAGTAGGCCCATGCTTTCAGCTTCTCGTAATCTTCATCGGGCACACCCATGATGGCCCCGAAGACGTATGACGGAAGCAGGTCGCAGAACTCGGTACGCAGCTCGGCGCGACGCTCCTGCCGACCGGCGATCTCCTCGACCATCTTCTCGACGAGCGGCTTGACGACGTTCTCACTCCATCGTTTACATGCCCCTGGGCTGAACACCTCGCCGAGCAGGAGGCGGTATCGGCGGTGTTCGGGGCCGTCCATGTGCAGGAATGTCTCGCCGCCCACGTCGGGATACATTTTGTGCTTGAAGGTCTCCGCGTCGCGCAGACATTGCGTGACCAGGTCGTAGGACAACACCATCCTGGTGTCCATGTCGCTGGGCAGCTTGAAGATCGTCGGCAGCGTCCAGCCGCCGATCTCGTTGCCCCTGCCGCGCAACACCGTGCCCTGCGCCGCCAACTGAGTCATCATCGCGTGGCCGTCGACGATCCCCTGGTTGATGGCCGTGTCGAACGCGGTATACGCGCGCTCGATGGCGTCGTGCGACGTGTCCACGCCATCGACGGATAGTGGCGCTTCCTGGTGCTCGGTGGCTGTCATCTAATCCTCGTTTCCACTGCGACGATGCATCGGCGGCCCACGCCCTGCGTGGTCACGACTCCTCGACCGAAATAAACACGACCGGCGCGTCGGTCGAATATTGTGACCGTAGCAACAGCCCATCAGCCGGTCAAGGAAGCACCAGACTGGTCCCAGTTCGCGCGATGTCACGCGAACGCCGAAAGGAGTACGTATGCCGGCCGACGAATCAATTCTCGACGAGCTCGGGAGCCGCGTCGCGATCGCAGACGTCTTGCACCGCTACGCGCGCCTGATCGACGAACGACGCGTCGACGCGGTCGCCGACCTGTTCACCGATGACTGCATTGCCGTGTACGGCTCTCGAGTCGAGGACACCCTTGACTCCCCCAACGCAATTTCCCGGTGGATCACCGCCCAACTGCGCTCCATAGTCGCGACCAGTCACCACATCTCGAACGTGGAAGTGCACTTCGACGACCCCGAGCACGCACGCACCACGTGCTACGTGCAGGCCTGGCACGCGGTGCGCGATTCGTCCGCACGACCGGTCGTCTACGGTCGGTACGTCGACCGATTGCAACGCGAGAACGGAACGTGGCGAATTGCCCGTCGCCGTATGCTCGTCCACGGCGCCGAGCAGTTCCCGGCCGGCATCCTCACGCCATTGCACGACCAGTCCACGGGTTCTGCGCACTAGATAGCCAAAAACCATTTACCGACCGCCGCGACGGTCGTATATTGATTGTCGCGCCGCTCTGCTGGTTGCAAAGCCGCATCAGCGATCTGTAGCACCGATATCAGCGTTGGTGCATCAGCGAAAGGAAGGCCATGAACGAACCCGTCGTCAAGCGTTTCTACTGGAGCACTCCCGATGACGTCATCGCCATTACCCACGACGGATCGGTGGCGCAACCGCCCTTTCCACCGGGAATCGAGAACCTGGCCGATACCCCGCTGAAGAATCAGGTCGCGATTCTGACCAAGATCCGCGATGCCGATGGACGCGGAATCGGGATCGGCAGCGAGCTCGAGTGGACCGACGGCGAGACACTGCACGTGGCGTTCACGATTACGCTTCCCGGCCGCGGCGTACTCGTGTCCTACCAGACCAAGAACTATGCTCATCCGGACCTGATCGAACTGTTCGGCAAAGTGGCCAGTACTGGGGAACCGTGGTCGGGTGAATTGCCCGTAGTTGCCACCGACGGTCCCGCCAGCAGAGGCCGCGGTCAAATCATCGGCGGTACAGGTGAATTCGAGGGTGCGGCGGGGTCGATGTACCAGACCATGAACTTCCGACGGATCGACGCCAGCGGTGCGGTGTCGTTCAATGAAGAGACCTACATTTTTGACGGTGGATCAACGCCGAGTGCTCCCCCGCCCGCCTGATCGATTCGCCGTTGGCTGCTCAGGCGTCGCATGCGCCCGCAGCGTCGCCGCCTCACGCGAATGAGACCGCCTCGCAATGAGTCTGCGGTTCCGTTACGGCCGACACGAAATACAGAGGTGCTGCGGTAGATGGACATCGAATGACGATCAACCTTGCGTACTCGGCCGCTGTGACGGCGCTCGCCGAGAGAACACGGGCTTTCGTTCGCGATCGGATTCTGCCCATTGAAGACTCCTGTGACGGCGATATAGCACGTGCGGGGGGCGACAAGGTCCGCCTGAGCATGCAGCACGCCGCGCGCGAAGCCGGCATCTTCGCACCACATGCGCACTCCGAATACGGGGGTGCAGGACTGAGCATGAGTGATCGGGCGCCGGTCTTCGAAGCCGCTGGTTATTCTCTATTCGGGCCGACCGCGCTGAACATCGCCGCTCCAGACGAAGGCAACGTGCACCTCTTGGCCCACGTTGCTGACCACCAGCAGAAGGAACGCTTTCTCCGCCCCCTGGCGACTGGGGCGGTGCGCTCGGCATTCGCGATGACCGAGCCCTCCCCCGGCGCCGGCTCGGATCCGGCTGCGCTGCGGACAACCGCCACGAGGACGCCCCGCGGTTGGCGCATCGATGGGCGAAAGTGGTTCATCACTGGCGCGGACGGTGCGGCGTTCTTCATCGTCATGGCCCGTACCTCCGGCTCACCCGGCGACCGTGGCGGCGCCACCATGTTCCTCGCAGACGCCAGCTCACCGGGCATCACCGTGGGACGTCACCTCCGCACCCTTGATAGCTCGATGCTCGGCGGCCATTGCGAAGTTGTCTTCGACGGGCTGCTCGTTCCACCTGAGGCCGTTCTGGGCGACGTCGACGACGGCTTCGCCTACGCCCAAGTGCGCCTCGGCCCGGCGCGAATGACTCACGTGATGCGCTGGCTCGGAGCCGCGCGCCGAGCCCATGACGTCGCCCTCGAGTACGTCGCGCACCGCGAGGCGTTCGGATCACGGCTGGGGCACCTGGGCATGACGCAAGAGATGATTGCCGACAACGAGATCGATCTGGCTGCGACCCGCGCGCTCATGATCAAAGCGTGCTGGGAACTCGACGCCGGCAGCCCAGCCGCTGAGGAGACTGCGATCGCCAAATGCTTCGCCGCTGAGGCCGTATGCCGAGTCATCGACCGCTCGGTGCAGATGTGCGGCGCCACTGGCGTGTCCGACGAGCTTCCGATCGCTCGGCTTGCGCGAGAGTCGCGGCCGTTCCGCATCTACGACGGGCCCTCCGAGGTGCATCGCTGGGCGCTCGCGAAACGAGCCCTGAGAAGAATTCAGCAGACCCAACCTTCGGCTTGAGCGGTAGATGATCTCCCTCTGCGAGCGCTTCGAGACTGATTCCGTTGTGACTTACCAATCGATGCCACACTGCGGGATTCGCGGCACGAAGTGTGCGAGAGTGGTTGCACGCGATCACCTCTTGAGCGTCCGGTGACACGGCCCTCTCACTGTCACTCGGTCACGTCGAGACACCGTCGACAGTCACGCAGCCCCTGAGGGTGTTCTCCAAACGTCGAGCATCGAGCTGGCAGCTTGCACCCGCGTGGTGAGTGCTCTGAACTCGTAGCGGCGTACCCCACCGCCACGAGGTGGCAGCGAGGGGGCATTCGCGGCGTCGGGAGCCACGTGCTCGCCTCACCGGCCGACTGGTCGCAACTCCGTGGACGACCTTCAGAACCATTCGGGGGATGGGCGTCGACGCGCCCGCCCGACCGGGAATCACCATTGTGCGCGGCGAAGCTTAGGAGTAAGCGGACTGTGTGGCAGGCGATCTGGTTGCGGCGTCACATTCCCCGACAACCACTCGCTATCCGGCCGACCGGTGCGCGAGCAGTTGGCAGGGCTGCGCTTTCAGTTCTGCTCGGCGGTGATGGCTCCGGCCGGGCAGTTGCGTGCCGCCTCAACAATCGCATCCGCCGAGTCGTCAGCACCCTCATTGAGGATCACCAACTCACTCTCATCCAAGTCGAAGGTGGCTTCGGCCCACATAATGCAGTTCCCGCTGCCGATACACTTCGACCTGTCGACTGTCACGTGCGTACCGTCAACATCCACTGATCGCAATTCAGACATTTCTCTACTCCCTAGCTCATTCAACTGCTACCGCTTGGGTCATCGACGCAGCGGGCACAGTCAGCGTCGAGGCACCATCGACGAGGATCGATTGACCGTTGACATACGAGGCTTCGTTCGACGCCAGATACGCTACGACATCGGCGATTTGAGACGGACGCCCAAGAGCGGCCAACATCGGTGTGGCGACCTCTGACCCCGGGTCCAAGCCGAAATCGCGGCGGAGCGCGTCATGCACCATAGGGGTTTCTATTCCACCCGGAAGCACCGCGTTACACCTGATCGCAAAACCGCTGTTACGGCAGTACGCGGCGATCGACTGCGTGAGCGCCATCACGCCCGCCTTCGACGCCGAATACGCCGGGTATTGCTGATAACCCTGGAGCACCCCACTGGACGAGATGTTTACGATCGCACCACCGCCCGAAGCGCGTATCGCCGGAAACGCAGTGCGGCAACCGAAGAACGTGCCGCTGAGGTTGACTCCGATGACGCGGTTCCAGTCCTCGTCGCTGACCTCGTCGATGACGCCGCACAATTGAATTCCCGCACAGTTGACGAGTACGTGAAGGCCGCCGAACGAATCGACCACGGTATTCACCGCGCCTTGCCAGGCACTTGAATCAGAGACGTCCAGAGGTACGAACACCGTTGAATCACCCAGCGAGCGCTGAAGTTTCTCGCCGAGGTCGCCGTTCACATCAGCGATGACAACATTGGCACCGTCGGCGACGAACGTCCGCACGGTGGCCTCACCGATACCGGATGCGCCACCGCTGACCAACACAGATTTGCCTGTGAAACGCGCCATTGAGTTCTCCGATTGTTCAGGTCGAGGCCGGCACAGGTGCGTTGGTCGGCGCAGCAACTGCCCTGCGTTCCACTCGCATCCACGGGCCGTCTTGGAATTGAATGCTCATTTTGACCTTTGGAGCGATGCCCGCGCCCGCATCGAGTACGAGGCGATAGCGTTGATAAATCATTGCGATGGCCAGCACCGCCTCGACGGTGCCCATGTACTTACCAATGCACATTCGAGAGCCGACACCGAATGGATAGTATGCGCACATGTGACGCGATTTGTCGCGGTCGTCCAGGAAACGGTCGGGGTTGAACTCGTCAGGCTTATCCCAGAAATCCGGATGATGATGTGTACCAACGACATTCAACATCACCATCGTGCCTTTTGGCACCGAGTACCCGCCCAACTCGCAATCGGCGACTGCGGAGCGTCCGTTGATGAAGGCAGGTGGGTACATCCTCATGGCCTCTTCCCAGCAAGCCTTGACGACGGGCAGCTTCTGCCAGTCCCCGAACGTGGGGGCGCGACCTTCGAGTACCTCGTCGACCTCGCGAATGGCACGCTCCTCCCAATAGGGATGTTGCTGCATCAGCGCAAGGGCCCACGTACTGGTGATGGCCGTCGTTTCATGGCCCGCGAAGAGCAAGTTCATGGCGTGATCGCGGATCTGACCGGCGTCGAACACCGATCCGTCGTCCTCGGATGTCGCGTTGACCAGCATCGAGAGCAGGTCGTCGTAGAGTTCGGGTCGAGCGCGACGTTCTTCTGTCAAGTCCGCCAGAACACGGTCTATGCGCGCCATCGCCGCCATGCCTGCACGCTTTCCGGGGAGAGGAGCCCACTCGGGCACTCCCGGCGTCCACAAACGCCAATTGATCCACCGGTTCGCATCAGCGAAATCACGGTCCAGTGCTCTGCGGTCTGCCAGCGAAAGTGAATGTCCGAAGATCGTGGATGTCAGGACCGACATGGTCAGTTCAGCCAGCTCGGAACTCAGGTTGATCGTCTCGCCGGCTTCGAGTTTCAACTCCCACGAGTTGAGGTGTTCGTCGATGGCCGCGACCATTTTCTCCGACATCTTCGCCAACGAACGCTGCGTGAAGCCGGGGCGCATCATCTTGCGTGCCCTGCTCCACTCTGGACCTTCGATCTGAGAAAGGCCGTCGCCGGCCAAGGGATCGAGCCGCTCTTTGCCCATACCCGCCTTGGAGAACTCGCCCTCTCGCGTGACCAGCACTTCCTTGATCAGATCTGGATGGTTGACGAAGTACACGTCGCGCGCACCTAGGCGCACGCGAACGACCGGAGCCACGGTGTCCATGCCCTTCATGAAGCCGAGAGGATCGCGCATCAACTGGGCCACGGTGCCGACGAGCGGAATGCCCGCAGTCGCCGGCGGCTTGGTGGACTGTCGAACGCTGCTGAGCGTCATGTCGCTTGCCTCTTTCTTATGTCGGAACAGCGCCCTCACACGCTCTTGAACGCGTTGATCATTGCTCGCCCCGGGTAGGCCACTGGCCACATCGGATTGCGGGCGGTCCGGTTTCACTTTTTGTTCGACCGTCGCGACGGTCGGTTAGTGTTAGTGTGATGCTAGCAACACCGTAAACGGACGGTCAAGAAAGTGATCACGCGACCCGCAAGCTGTTCGGTGCCACGAGGTATCTCTTTCCGTCTCCGTACGAAGCGTCTGCCGGGTTGCGCTGTTGACGCCGAAAGGGAGGACGCGATGTTGGACGAGTGGCCACGCATGCCCGCATGGTCGTTGGCGCTGCGGATCACGGCAGTCATCACCTCGGGAATGCTGCTCGTGGTCTCCGTGGCCGTCTGGTTGGGTGCCCGCGCTTCAGCGAACCCCGCAGATCCTCCCCCGCTGCCGCTACCCGCGTTCACACCCACCCCGAGCGGGTGGCAACCGATGTCACCGTCCCCGTACGACCAGACGCGCAAGGACGTCACGGAGTCCGATATCAACGCTGAGCGTGAGATGTGTCAGTGGTTCAACGCTCAGTACGTGACGTTGCGACGACAGTTGGACGATTTCGGGTTCGACCTCCTACATGCCAACAACGACTGGACGGTTCCCGGCGTGCAACTGCACGCCGACGCCGTCGCGGCCAACGTCGAGCAATCGGTGGCGTTCCTCGCGCCGCGAGCGCAGGCACTCACCCAAACCCAGGATTTCGCCAACGACAACTACTTTCCGCTGTATCAGGGCGAGAGCTTTTATCGACTGTGGCAGCACTTGTCGAACACGGGTGTCGGGATCCGCGCCCGAAACACCGCATGGATTTACGGGCCATCGCAGCAGAGAGTGAAGCACTGGGGAAGCAAGATCGAGCGCTCGCACGTCTGTGACGGCGCATGATGCGCTTTCGAGAAGGCGCCGGAGGATGGCAATGTTGAACAGCGCGACCCGAGTAGCGATCACAGCACTCGCAGCACTCACCTTGAACGCGGCAGCCTTAGCAGCGTCGAGCCATGCGGGCGCCGACACCCAGTCATACTTGCAGAAGCTGAACGCCGCCGGGATCAACCCTCCGCGCGGAGAACTCGTCCTGAAGGAATGGGGCTGGGAAATTTGCGCCCTGTTCCTTCAGGGCAAAGACCCGGTCGACGTGGTGCGTCAGACGGTATACAACTCTGGCTCGACCCCGATGTACGACCTGACCGAGGACCAGGCGAACCGCATCGTCGATGTCGCCGTGAGCGATCTGTGTCCCGATCGGGACGGCAGCTACCGCGGATGAGTGTCGCCATCCTCGCTTGGCGACCGTCTGCCGGGCCTAGCTGAGCGGCGTCAGACTGAACGGCACCGGTGGGGTCTGGGACATCGAGGGCCGGCCGCAGTTCGCCGTGGTCTGGAATGCGATGCTGGTTCCGGTCAACGCGACTGCGTCGAAGTAGTACTCGAGCCGCCCGGGGAAGACGTGCTGGTTCAGCTCGCATCGCACGCCAGCCGGAACGTCGACCGTCATCCGCCACAGACCGCCTTCGTACTTGGCCTTGCCGTTGTATCGGCCGGCGACGTTCGAGTTGTCCGTCACCCCGATCGCCAGGCACCCCGGCGCACAGGGTGTGACGATCCACGTACTCGTGTCGCCGTTGGCGCCATGGAAGCGATACTGCCCGAGAAGATCGGCTTCGGCGACGGCGGGAGTCACACATCCCAGCGCAAGTGACATTGTTGTCGCTGCGACCACGCGCCAGTGTCGGGCGTGTCCTCCCCGCCTGCCGGTCGGGAGCCTGCTCATCATTCGTTGCCATTCAGAGCGCGCATGACGCTGGCGCCGTCTACTTGTCGCCGACGATCGTGGCGATACCGCCGACGTCACTGATCAGCCAGTTGTTGTTGCTGTTCACCGTAATGCTGTAAGTCGCAGTCGACTGTAGGCTCTCTGCCGCCTGCACGGTCTTGGTCATCACGCCGACGAAGGCATCGACGACGTACAAGCCGTTCGCGTCCGAGCGAACCTTGGCGGCCAGAGGCTTCGCGGTCGAGGTCCATTGCAACGGTAGGACGATCTGTTCCATCGCATTGGCGGCATCGGTCAACTTGCTGGTGAGTTCCGGGGTGGTTCCCTTCACCAGATTTTGCTTCCAGGGGCCCAAGTCCTTGAAGTCCATGACGGCGGCGTTGACCGCGTAGTCGAGCGCGACTTGTTCGGCGCGCTGCGCGTCCAACGCGTGCCGTTCATCGGCTCGGAGCTGAGATTCGGCACCCACGTACAGCCAGCTCATTACACCGCAGGCCGCCACCAGCCCGGCGATCACGACGGCGAGTAGGAGACTTCGCACCGAGAACGAGACCCGTCGCAACGTCCTCCTCGTTGTCCGATCTTCGCCGCCGTCGGGCGCCGAAGCGGCGCCTGTGTCAGGGGACTCGTCGGGTTCACCACCGGTTTCGGCCGTCGGTTCCGTCCCGGAGCTCGACTCGTTGGTCGCCGACCCGTCGGTGTCCTCGTCTTGTGTGGCCATCGGGGTTCCGTCCTGCTTGACGTGTGTACTCAGCATCAGTTTCCGCCTTCGTTGTGGGGGGCTGTCGGTGTACTCTCGGCCGCTTGCGACGATTCAGCCGCCCCCTGTTGAGGTTCGAGCGCAGGCGAAGGGCTGCCCACCGGGCCCTGGCCGGGCGGCCCCGCCACGTTCGCAGAAGCACCGGCCTGCGGCACGAGGTCGGGGGTCGCAGGGACGACCGAACCCCCCGCGTTTGTGACGTGAAGGTTGATTACCCCGTCCGCCGGTACTGCTCGCAACAGGTTGGCGAGGATCTCGCTGGAATTGATGGTGGTCATCGACGCCGCGATCGCATGCATGTT
The DNA here is from genome assembly GCF_003254575.1 of Mycobacterium kyogaense. Classification (GTDB taxonomy): domain Bacteria; phylum Actinomycetota; class Actinomycetes; order Mycobacteriales; family Mycobacteriaceae; genus Mycobacterium; species Mycobacterium kyogaense. Next base: position 62,242 of record NZ_QJUA01000023.1, read on the forward strand.
CGCCGTCAGCGGCTCGGTCAATACGCGAATGTCTGGACCGCGGTCATCGAGCAGCTTTTGAAGCCGCTGCATGAAGCGTCCGAATATCCACACGTTGCCCGGCGAGTCGGTGCGCAGCATGATGCTGTTGCCGTTGTTCCAGAGCGTCTGAATTGCCGGCCCGAGGTCTCGGAGGCTGGGCGCGGAGTTTGCCAGGGCGGGTCCGACGAATTCGGCGTTCGCCAGCAAACTCTGAGAATTGTCGAGGACCGTGCTGCCCCTGCCGTTCAGATCCACAGTCGTGTTGCGCAGAAGCAGGCTCGCCCGCTCGAGGTTGGGCAGGACGGCGTAGGGGTTCGGCAACGCAACGTCCGCTTCGTCGAGAACGTTGTGCAGCTGAGCTGGGTTCAGTTGATTTAGCACTCGCACAACGCTGGTGCCGAGTTCGGAAATCGACGCTGGCTGCTTGATGGCTTCGGTCGGCACCCGCTGACCGTCCTTGAAGGACGGCCCACCCGAGCTCTGCGGCTCGACTTCAAGATAGGACTCGCCGAGTGCCGAAAGATTCTCCAGGCGAACGACACTGTCGACGGGCACGCTGTACTCGTTCTTGATGTAGAAGTGCACGGTCGCGTGGGAGGGGTTGGCCTCGATACCGGTCACCTTGCCCACAGGTACCCCGCGCAACAGTACATTCGAATCGAGCTCCAGGCTGTTGATGTCTGAAACGTCCATCGATAGCGTCGTCCGGTTTTCCGGCGGCCGCACCCTGATTCCGAGCGAGTCGACGTAGCTGAGGAAAGCGCCGATCATTGCGAAGAACACGACGAAAGACGTGATAGTCCGCCAGTTCATCGCGCTGCTCCCAGCATTCGAAGAACTTGCTCGACATTTCCCGATAATTCGCGACCATCGGGACCGATAATGGATGTGATGTTGACAGCCGGATACTTGTCCTGCCGCATGAAGTAATCGATGATGAACTGCCGGTACAACGGATACTCCGCTTCGATGGCCCGTTTCGACCCCTGGACCGACTCCAAGGCGTTGGCGAGCGAAGTGATCAGCGGCACCAGCCAGTAGCCGCCGTTGTAAATGGTTCCCAGTGATGGCAAAAGACGGCCGAATGTGTTGGCTAGAACCATATCTCGATCAAGTCCGGCCACTCCTTGCTGTGAAAACAAGAGGCTCAACGCGGGTGTGCGCACAGCGAGGACGTTCGCAGTCTGCTGGACGCCCTGAATCAAGGTGTCTACCGTTCCAATGTTGTCGGACAGGTCGGTGACGTCGGCTGTGACTTGTGAAACGACACGTCGGACCTCATCGGTGGCGGGAGTGACACTGTTGATGCGGATCAGCGAATTCTGAGCGCGTTGGATGGATCCGCTCCCGATGAAGTTCGCCATGTGGGCGATTGTGTCCTCGAGCTGCGGCGGGGATATTGTCTGCGTCAACGGTATTCGCGCACCGGGCGTCATCGCGCCGACGGTGCGGTCGGCGTCCTGCGGTGGTTCGAGCGCTACGTAGATGTCGCCTAGCACCGTGGCCTGCTGCAGCACTGCGCGAACATCCGTCGGCACGATCACGTCGCGGTCGAGGCGCGTCGTCACATCGACGTGGTCGCCGGCGATCCGAACATCGGTGACCACACCGACAGTCGTGCCGTCCATCACGACCTTCGCGCGGTCCGGCAGATTCAGTACGTTGGCGAACTCGGCGACCAGGTCGTAGCCGTCACGGTGGTCGTTTCCGGGTTGCGGAATCGCGTCGATGTTCAGGTTCGAACAGGAGGTGGCGAGCCCACACAGCACTGCGGCTACGAGTACACGGAATTCAATTTTCACTTCGCAGCCTCCGCGAGCACGTACTGCAACAGCGCTACATCGACCATGTACGGCCTACCTCCCACGTCGGCACAGCTTCCCGGCATCGATGCGTTGAGGACCCCGCACGTGAACAGTCCGTTCGGTGTCGGGATGCGGAATAGCGGCGGACGGTAAGGGAGTACCGCGAAGATGCGGTTGTTGAGGTGTTTGGCCAGTCCACCCGCCACCGCATCTGCGGGCTCGTTGTTCAGGCCACTGATGAATCTGGGTAAGGGATTGAGTATGTTCGCGAGTCCCTTGTAATGGGGGCTCAGTATCCGAAGGGTCTCGGAGGTGTTGTCCAATGCCAGCTGCACCTCGGGGCCGAGCTCCAACTCGAGGTCGTTGACCAGCTGAAGAACCTCCGGCAGCGGGTGGGCCAAGTTGGCCGCGCCGGCAGCCGCCTTCGTGATGTCTTCGCCCGTCACGGGCATCGCAAGCACGATCTGTTTCAATGACTCTCGATTGTCACGCAGCATCGTGGTCAGCTCGGCCATGTTGCGTGTGATCGACCCCAGCTCCGCGATGGATCGGTCCGGGTTGTCCAGCAGTGCCGATGATCGCGTGATGAGTTCATTTGCGCCCTGTCCGTTCCCGGTCACCGCCTCGTCGATGCCCCGCAGTGCGTCCTGCAGATTGGTCGAGCCGTCCGGCGTGATCGCGTTGACAAAGTTTGTCGCAGATCCGATCACCTGCGAGATACTCATTGGTGTCGCGGTTCGCTCTCTTGCTATGCACTGTCCCGCAGCCAGTTTGGGACCGCCTGCATAGTTGCCGACGAGTTCGAGTGATCGGTCGGCCAAGATGGAGGGCGAGCGGACCACCGCCCGGACGTCGGCGGGGAAGGATCGATCTTGGTCGATCGTGAAGCGCACTTCAACGTAGGAATCGCGTGGCTCGATCGTCTCCACAGTGCCGAGTTTGTATCCCATCTGGGTTACTGGGTTACCGCGATACAGGCCGACAGCATCGGAGAGCACCGCGCAGTACTCGGCTGCTGATGTGTTCTCCGCCCGACCGCACGACGTCGACCCAAGCGTCACTAGCAGCGCGGCGAGGGCAACGACAACGCGCCGCCTCAGGAGTTGCCGCTCCCGCCCGGTCAGCACCGTGCCCCCTCCACCGGTATGCAGAGATCCGTTGCGAACAGTTCGGGTGCACCGGGGGTTCCGCCGAATCTGGGTGCAGTTTCGAAATTGTTTTGCGCCTCCAGTGTGCGCTCCATTCTGAATCGAATTCGGCGCAGGACGCGCACGACGATGCCGTTCCGATCCGCTATGGCCTGGAACTCCCCCAGGATGCCGCGAACCCGGTTCAGGAAGTCCTGGCGGTGTGGCATGTAGAAACGCGTAAGCGGATCGAGGCGTCGTCCGACTTCCCCGAGACCGTCGATTGCCGTGGCGAATCCCTTGCCGTACAGGACCAGAGATTGCTCGAGGATGGCAACCCGCCTGAGTAGGTAGTCCAGGAGCTCGCGATTGTCGTTCAACCGACCGATGAACTCGTTCGACATCTCCAGGATGCTGGTGATCTGGCCACGTTGCCGATCGAGGTTGGCTGTAACCGCGTTGCCGGCGTTGATCAACTGGGTGAGAGCATCCGTGTTCGTCCCGGTGAGGCCCTGCTGTAGGCGATTGATGGATTCGTTGAGCGGCGTCGCGTCGACGTTGTTGGTGATCTTGGTGGCGTCAGACAACGTTCGAATGAGGCTGTAGGGCATGGTGACACGTTCCTTCGGGATCGGACGTGTACCGAGCGGCCGCTCTCCTAGTGGAATCACGGACACGTAGTAACCGCCGACCACCGTCAGCATCCGAACCTCGATTTGCGACTGGTCACCGATAAACTCCGCGCCATCGACGGTCGCTCGGACTTGGACGCTGTCGGGTTCGATGATCAGGTCCTTCACCTTCCCCACGATGACACCGGCGATGCGCACGGTGTCGCCCGGGCTGACCGATACGGCGTCGTCGGTGTAGAAGGTGACCATCTGACGCCGCGGCGGGTTGACATACACCCACGCCACGACGAGCCCGACGACCGTCACCATGACGATCGTGGCCACACCCCAGAACATCGGATTGGTCAGTCGGCGCGTCACTGATTGCATAGAACCACCTTGGTACCGTTGAGCAAGACGTCTACCGGAAGCGGAAGTTCCGCCCGACCCTTCGAACATGGCGCGGGAGAGCCGTCAACCGGTGGTGGCTCGAGGTTCTCCCAGATGACCGGTACTCGCTTGACCGCGTCGAGGTTGTCGTACACGTTTGTGAACGCCTTGTCGAGCGCCGTCTCGATGTTGATGTCGGGCTCCAGGCCCGCAGCCTTCAGTAGACGCAAGGCCTCGGAAACGAAATCCGGGCCGTACATCTGCGATTTGCGGAATTCGTCGAGGACGGTCATGCCGGACTCAATGGGGACCTTCACCAGGTCGAGCACCTCAACGAGATACTGCGACCGTCCCTGTACACCGTTGGCGAGCGTCGAGAGGTTCTGCACGAGAGTGGCGATGACCTGCTCTCGGTCGGACACCAGCGCTGTCAATTTTCGAATGCTCTCGAGCACCGGCCCCAAACCGCCGCCGTCTCCGGCGAGGAAGGACGCCACGTTGTCGGCAAAGGTGTTGATCTGCACAGGATCTAGCGTCGCCAACACCGGTTGCAGTCCATTGAACAAAACGGTGATGTCAAACGATGGTTGCGTCATGCTTGTCGGTACCGACGTCATCGACTGTTGTGCAGTATCGTCCTCGGCCGGGTTGGACACGTCGAGGTAGCGCAAACCTGTGAGGGCTTGAAACTTGATTGCGAGGCGTGTCGCGGCTACGACGCCATAGTGCTCGTCCATGGTGAAGGTCACTTCGGCGAGGGTGCGCCCGTCAGCCCTCTTCAGCCCTAGCGCACCCACCTTCCCGACACGTACCCCCCGCACGCGGACGTCGGCGCCCTCGTGGAGTCCAGAGATATCGGTGAAATCGGCTTTGTAGACGCGTGTCTCCGCTTCGACCGGCTGGGTGATGACGTTCACGACCACGATGATCAATATGACGCTGACACACGCCGCCAGGACCATGCGCCATAACGCGCCGAATGGCTTGATGCTGTTCACTGAGCAGCCCCCAAGACCAACCCCATCGGAACTGCCACACCGGGGAGCTCGTCGAGGATCAGGCGTACCTGCAACGCCCGCTGTTCTCCCGAGCCTTCATACATGCGCTCCAGGCGAGTGCGGAGTTCGCGCAATGTGTATTCGACGTCTCCGGCGGGAACCAAGGCGGGCACTGTATCGACGAGAACGCGCATTTGGTCCACGACGGGGAACAGGTCGTTGACATGGGTGGACAGTAAGCGACCCATGGCGCTGAACAGGTCGGTTTCCGCGCCCTTGAGCCACTCCTTGAGCCGGCCCTTGACGAATTCGTCGGGATTGGTGCGTAGCTTCTCGCGAGCTTCGTTGTAGTACTTCACCTGCTGTTCGGTGTAATAGGGAAGGAACTCGTTGTTGCGCAGGTCTTTCTCGGAGTCGAATCCAACGCCAATATCGGCATGCAGGTACAGGTCGCCGGTTCCGATCAAGGCATCGAGGAAGCCCGGGAAGGCAGCGTTGATACCGGTCGTATTGCGCAGGAGCTTCTCAGTGCTGACCGTTTGTACGTTCGTCACGGAGGTGGAGACGATGATCATCGTCTCCAGAAACGGGGTCATGGCGTCGGTGTATCGGGTCGCGCGTTCGACGACGTCGATGAGCTGCGGCGTGACCACTTGATCAGAGAGTTCGCCCAGGCGGTACAACAACGCCTGCAACGCGAAATTTCCCTTCGGCGTCACCCTGATCTGCGTTCCATCGCGCAGAGGTTGACCGCCGTCGGCGGGGATGAGATTAACGCCTGTGACGCCGAAATAGTTCGCGGGCCGAAAGTCGATGCCGACATTGTCGGTCAGTCCGATAACAGGTTTCGATTGCAGGTCGACGCGCAGACGCACCCCGCCAGCCGACAGACTATCGACGTCGTCGACTTGGCCAACCCTAACTCCATGCATGATGACCGGAGTGCCGGGGACGACCCCTTGCCCAACATACGGCGTGTCGATCGCAACCGATACCACAGCTCGGTGATCGTCGCCGAACGGTTTGGACGCCGCAAGAACCGTTGCAACGGTTGCTATCAGCGCAACCGCGGAAGTTCCGATGGTGACGAGAATTCTCTTCTGTCGTTCCGCAGAGGTTCGGATCAGGTCCGTCATCAGGTGTTCCTCATCCCTTGAAGACGAAGTTCGGCTTCAGACCCCAGAGGGCAACGGTGAGTAGGAAATCGATCACCATGATTGCCACCAGACTCGCTCGTACCGCACGGCCAGACGCCAGACCGACTCCGGCCGGCCCGCCTGAAGCGAAATAGCCGTAGTAGCAATGGATTATGGTCACCGCCGCGCAGAACGCTGCGGCCTTCACCACCGAGTAGAACAGATCCGTCGGTGACAGGAACTGCACGAAGTAATGGTCATACGTTCCGCCGGGCTGGTCGTAGAAGACTTTGATCATGGTGTTGGACACGAAGAAGCTGACCAGCAGTGTGAGGAGGAAGCCGGGCACTACCAGCGTCAGTCCACCGATCAACCTGGTCCCGACGACGAATGGGATCGCTCGCAGGCCCATCGCTTCTACCGCGTCGATTTCCTCGGCGATTCGCATCGAGCCGATTTCGGCTGTCATCCGACAACCGGCCTGTGCTGCGAACGCGATCCCCGCGACGAGGGGTGACATCTCGCGCACATTCGCCAACCCGCCCACAATTCCCGACAGTGCCCCAAAGCCCAGGAGATTCAGGACGGCGAATGCCTCAATCGCGATCGAAGCCCCGATGGAGATGCCGAGGATGACCAGGACGCTGATCACGCCGCCGTCGACCAGAATTGATCCGCGACCCCACGCGAGGCTGTTCATCCTCGCGAACGTCTCACGGCGATAGTGACGCAACGTCACAGGTAGCAGATAAAGGACTTGGCCCACGAACAGCAGAGCCTGTCCGAAGGATTCCATGGCGCGGGTTGCCGGTGCCGCGAACCGTGTCAGCCGACCGAGGTGAGTGGAGGGACTTGCGTGCCGAGCGGCGTCCTGAGCGCTCATCAGGCGACCTGCGTCGGAAAGAACATCGTCTGCAACTGGGTGATGACGAGGTTGGCGATGACGATCCCGACGACGTTAAGTACGACCGCGGCATTGACGGCGTCAGCTACGCCGCGAGGGCCTCCTCTGGCTTCCATACCGCGAAGCGAGGACACGATGCCGACGATCGCTGCGAAAACCGTCGCCTTACCCATGGCGAACCACACGTCCACGAGCTTCGCGAAGGCGCCGAATGATGCCCAAAAGCTGCCGCTCGTCACGTCACTGACGATGATTGCCAGCAAGTACGACGCGACGACGGCGGACGCGATGATGATCGCGCACAGAGTAGGAGCAAGCAGGATCAGCGCGAGGAAACGCGGCACGACGAGGTTGCGGACAGGGTCGACGCCCAGGACACGCAGCGCGTCCAATTCCTCACGGATCGCACGGGCACCCAGGTCGGAGGCGATGGCCGCGGCGGCGGCCCCACCCATGAGCAGCCCTGCGGTGATAGGGGCGCCCTGACGAACGACGCCCACGCCGCTCGCGGCTCCTACGAGCGAGTTCGCCCCGACTTGGTTGATCAGACCTGACGACTGTACGGCGACCATTCCGCCGAAAGGGACCGCCATGAGGATCGCCGGCAACGCCGTCACTTTGTAGAGGGTCCACGCCTGTACCACCAGCTCCCCGACCGGCAGCCGCAGACGGATGGTGTCGGAGACCGAGTAGCGAAGAACCGATGCCGCCAGGAGTACGGCCCGGCCCACTGTGGCGGCACTGGTAACAGGCTTGCGCATCAGGGTGCGCGATGCGCTCAAGATTCTTCCCATGCCGATGGCGCTGAACCCGGCTTTCGGTCGCACCGCTTTTCCCGCCATCTGCGACTCGGCTTCGGGCGGCGCCGACATAAGGCCCGCGTTGTCAGTAGCCATGACCGCCCGTTCCAACTCGGGAAACAAGGTTGGTGTACTTCGTTTGCACACTCAGGGCATGGCCCCAACCAAGCTTCGACGACGCTGAAATCAGCTCCCACACAGGGCTTTCGATCACCGTGCGCCCTTCCCTCAAGTACCGTTGTGGCTGCTGGCCCCTCGGCCAGGCGGCGTATTGACGAACTCATCAATCCCCGTCCGACGCGTCGGTCAACGTATGCTAGTGTTACGCAGATCACGCTGTCAACATCACGCCGGCAAAGGGGGAAGCGCCCGAAAATGGCACATCTCGCAATGCATGAAAACGATGACGAACACATCAGCGGTTCTCCTGACGCATTGCCACAGGGTGGGCGGAAACTCCTACGCCAAGCCCGTACCTTGACGGCCTGGTCGCTGACAGCAACGACTGCGACGGTGGCGATGTTCTTCGGCGCCCCCTCGGCTGCCGCCGATGCAACCGCTAGCTTGCGGACGCAGGTCGACGCCCTCCGCGGCACCTGTCCACCGTTTCAGCTCGACCCCGTGTTGAATGATCTGGCCCTGCGCGCGAATACCGAGACGACGGCCTACAAAGAACACACCGCGCGTTTCATCCCGTTCGAGGATCCACTGCCGGTGCTGCACGAGATGGGCTATCAAGCTGGGAAAGCGAAGCTACACGTCGGCTACGGAGATTCAGCCGACAAGGCGATACTGGGGGTGACCATCTTCGGCTGGGAGACCCTCCCTGACTGCACCTACACGCGCTACGGGTTGAACGTCATGGACCACGCGGACCGCGGCTACGTTCTGGCCGCCCTGGTGCTAGCGGGCGACTAAACCCCTGCGCGGCAGTGTGATCCCGCGGCCGTAGGATGCTGCCCGCGACTGTATTCGAAAGGTTTGCGGGTGCTGCACCCCGATGGCGTGCGGGACGGAACGCGGAACACGTGGCTGTTCGGAATTGGGGCTGCGAAGGACATCGTTCGCGAGCCGCGCCGAGGTGACGACCTGGCGGCCGAGGACTGACTGGCGAGGGGATTGAGGATGCGTCGAGCAAACTCAGCATATTAAATAGTCGCTGCGTCGGTGGCGGCGCAAGGCGAGAGTCGATGGCGAACGGCCCGGGTACGACCTGCGCTGAGCGTGTGAGATCCGCCGCCTCGAGCGAGAAGTCGTTGACTTACGCAGAGCCAATCAGATTTTGAAGTCCGCGCCTGTGTTTTTCGCAGCGGAGCTGGACCGCCCTGGGTCAACAAAATGCACCTGGCGATGGAACGTCGCGGTGGGCACCTGGGCCGTGAACAGACTCGACGCTTGATGGGCACGGCCGGCCTACGCCTTGTGCTGCAGCGTGGTAGCCAGGTGTTCACTACGGCCAACGACCCCGCCGGGGCACGAAGGGCGCGGGTTGGCAAACACGCCAGGCAATCTGTGGCCGGATGATCGGTCGTGGTTCGTCTATACCGACGCGCATCTGATGGCCACCAACGTCAGCGGATCCGCTGCATTCGTCGCGGCGTTAGTGGACGACGTCCACCTTGAAAAACTGCGTTGAGAACCGCCTACCCTACAAATAGACGTCCAAGAGCCGACGAGGTGAGCGCGGGGCTGGTGGGGCCGTGAGACAGAGTGCGGCAGCGATGGCTGCGGCGGCAACCGTGGTAGGTGTCTGCGTCAAAGAATTGCAGGGCCGTGGGGCTGGGCTGGCTACCGATGGCGCAACACCGCGGGAAGTAAGGTACAGCAGCAGTAGATCAACTCTAGGACCGAGTTGGACAACGTTCCCCCAAGCACGCCGATGCATTACGCCGACTTCGCGACTTTCGCCTTGGGGCTCGCTCTGCGCAGGTCGCGCTCACAGCAGACGGGTATTGGGTCGAACCGCCGCAACGCGCACTTTCGTTTTGACGCCCTATCCGATATGTTGACGGAGTTCGACATATGTGAGTGACGGTGGTGTGTGGGGCGGTGAGAAAAGATGTCAACGCAGCGGAACGAAGAACTGGTCTTTGCTGCCCTTGCCGACCAGGTCAGGCGACAAATCCTGGACACGCTGGCCTCGCACGGTGAGTGCAGTGCCGGGTTCATCAGCGAGCAAATTCACTCCGTGGGCCGTACTACGGTGTCGGCGCACCTGAAGGCATTGAAAATGTCGGGCGTGATCGTGGAGCGTCGAGATGGTCGAAGCCGCCTGTTTTCGATCGATCCTGTCGGGCCGGCAAATGACGCGCTGATGTTCCTGCGTGATGTTCTCGAGCGAGCATTGACCACCGGCGTGGAGTCGATGGCGGATGTCCAGGGCGCCGAATCCGATGCCAGCGCTGTCGCGCGGACGCGTAAGCATGGCTAGTCCCCGACTACCGTAGAACGGACCCAGGCGGTGTGGGTGTGGCGATCCTGTCTGTAACCGCTCAAATTGTGACACCTGAGCCCGTTCCCGTCGCGTTCGCGAGATTCATCGCTGGCGAACTATTGGAGTTTCAGTGTGACCGCTTCATCCCGGGCTCAGCGATAGCAGTTTCCTTGCCGATGCAGGGCGGTTCCGGATTGGTGACCGCGCCCGTCGCACTTCTGGGTCATATCGCGGCGATCAAGCCGGGACGATCGGTGCTGATCGTTCACCATCAACCGTGGCGCGGTCGGCTGGTGGCCCGCTTCTTCGCCGACGGAAGCGGGACTCGGGTAACCCTGGAATCGAGTCTCGACCAGGAGGGTGTGTCCTGGCTGGCGAATGTCCGAGGATACGGATCGCCGCCGTCGCTCCGTCCTGGCAGTCATCGAATTGGGTTGCTGGTCAGCAAATCTGGTCCGGCGGCGGTGTTCGCTCAGGCGACGGAGACCATGGCCACACTGGCAATTGAGGAGATCAACTCCGACGGAGGCATCCTCGGCACGACGGCGGAACTACTCGTCGGTGATGACGCTTCCGATTCGATGGCCGGCACGACTGCCGCATTGCGCTTGATACGTGGCGGCTGTCGCGCGATCTTCGCCTGCGTCACGTCGGCGACATTCAATGCCGTGGCAGCAGCGATTCGGCGTACCGACACCATTCTGATACACACCGTGCTCAATGAGGGCGGCTTGTCGAGTCCGGGAGTCGTCCGGCTCGGCGAGCGTCCCGCTGAACAGCTGAGGGCCGCAGTGCCCGCCCTGATGAAGGAAACCAGCGCTCAGCGCTGGTTTTTGGTGGGACACCAATACTGCTGGTCATACGGAGCGCACTGGTCCGCCCGACGGGTGATCGCGGAGAACGGTGGTTCGGTCGCGGGTGAGAACTATCATCCGATGGGTACCACCGACTTCTCAGCGACATTGGAGGCCATCGAGCATTCGGGCGCTGAACTGATTCTGTCCTCCCTTGTAGGCAGTGACGAAGTCGCCTTCGAGCGGCAGTGCGCCCTCAATGGACTGCGCTCCAGCACCCGCACCCTGGCTCTGGTCCTGGACGAGGCCACTCAGCAATTGATCGGTGCAACCGATGCCGATGGCGTCTGGTCGGCATTCGGTTACTTCGAAGGGCTTCTTGACACCCACCGTGAGCTCGAATCGAGGTACCGGGCCGCGGTGACACGGCACGCACCACCGTTGAGCTCGCTGACGGAGACCACGTACGAAGCAATCATTGCCTATACGAGGGCCGTCGCGGCGGCGGCCGACGACGGGAAGAAAGCTGTCCACCTCAAGCTGCTAGAGCACGCGGAGTCTCAGCGTTGTGGGCGGGTTCCGGTTCGCCGTCCGATCCTGCTGACCGAGTCGCGCGGTGGGCGACCACATCCCCGCTGACCGCGTGAACAATTGATCCGTTGTGTAACAACATGATTGATGATCGATTCACGGCCAACGCTGCATCAGTCGACGACACAAGCAGTGGCCCAAACAGTGCTGCAACCGGATCGCGCGCAGTGATCGAGCTCCGAGGAATTGCGGCAATATGTCGCTACCAATTGACATAAAGTCGACGGCGTACTTAACTTTGCGTAGCGAACCAAGACCATCGCGGTACGACCTGTCAGGAAGGCCAGAGAGATGAACGTCGGAGTGGCATACCCGTCTGCTCGGGCCCGAGTTTTCGGGCCCGGACGGCCCACCGACGGATGACCGATCGTCGCCGGGAAGCTCCACCGTGAATGCGGTGACGGCGCGACGGGCTTCCCGGCGACGATCCCACTGAACGCGAACCGAATCCCCGAACACACGTGGAAATGCAGATCCTCACCAGGCGAATGGAGAACAACACTATGCCGGTCGATCGGCCCGACGACGACGCGATTGCTGTTGCCGCCGCACATTTCGGTTTGCATTTGGACGCGGCTGACCGCGAAGAATTCGCTCAGCTCATCGACGGTGCACTCGCCTCTTACGATGTGGTCGAGGGGTTGTACGACACCGAGCCCGCTGATGTGGTCAGCCGCGACTATCAGTTCCCCGACGCGGGTCAAAACCCGCTGGGTGCCTGGTATGTCACGACACGTCGTATTGCTGGCGACCCGACTTTGGTCGGCCCGCTCGTCGGCCGAAGCCTCGCCGTCAAGGACAACATCGCGGTGGCCGGCGTACCGATGATGAACGGCTCGCGAGCACTGGAAGGTTTCGTGCCCAACCGTGATGCCACCGTCGTGTCCCGGCTGATCGATGCGGGCGCGGTGGTGGCCGGCAAAGCTGTGTGTGAGGATTTGTGTTTTTCCGGCTCTAGTTTCACGTCAGCCACCGGACCGGTGCGTAACCCATGGGACCGCGACCGAGAAGCAGGTGGATCCTCCAGTGGCAGCGCGGCTTTGGTCGCCAACGGCGACGTCGACTTGGCGCTCGGCGGGGATCAGGGCGGTTCCATTCGGATCCCGGCCGCGTTCTGTGGGGTGGTCGGGCACAAACCGACCTTCGGACTGGTGCCGTACACCGGAGCCTTCCCTATCGAGCGGACCATCGACCATGTCGGCCCGATCACCCGAACCGTGCTGGACGCGGCCCACATGTTGTCGGTGATCGCCGGCCGCGACGGAGCCGACCCGAGGCAGTCCGACACAGTAACTGTCGGGGACTATGTCAGCGGGCTCGACGCCGGCGTCGCCGGACTCAGGATCGGTATCCTCGCAGAAGGATTCGGCCATGCCGCATCGCAGAGTGAGGTTGACGACATCGTCAGATCAGCAGCGGAGCGGTTTTCTGATATTGGCGCGATAGTCGAGTCAGTCAGTATTCCATGGCATCTCAATGCGTTCCACGTATGGAACGTGATAGCAACCGACGGTGGCGCATACCAGATGCTCAACGGCAGCGGTTACGGACTCAACGCGTCCGGTCTCTACGATCCTGACCAGATGGCGTACTTTGCACAGCGTCGAGTCGTGCATGCCGACGAGCTCTCCGAGTCTGTGAAGCTCGTCGCGCTGTGTGGTCACCATGGAGTCAACGCCCTGGGCGGCGCAAGCTACGGCAAGGCGCGCAATCTCGTGCCTGAGATCATGGCCGCCTACGGCACCGCTCTCGAAGACTTCGACCTCTTGGTCATGCCCACGGTCCCCTACGTGGCCACCGCCCTGCCTCAGCCGGGAGTCGAACGCGCCACGTATGTGGCTACAGCACTGGGCATGCTGGCCAATACAGCGCCGTTCAATGTGACTGGCCATCCCGCTCTGTCGATCCCGGCCGGGCAACACAAGGGAATGCCGGTGGGGCTGATGATCGTTGGCCGACACTTCGACGATGCGACGGTACTCCGGGCCGGACATGCCTTCGAGATGCTCTGCGGCGGATTCCCCGCGCCGCACGCGGTGAACGCTCCAGACACCCCCACTGCCCGCGTGATACCGACGAGTTGAGGAGATCTATCCATGAACGGAGTTTTCGACCTGGGTGGAACTGACGGACTGGGTCCGGTCAACGTGGTTGACGACGAACCGCTTTTTCACTCCGACTGGGAAAGGCACGTCTTCACGATGTTTCCCGCCTGCTTCAGGGCCGGATACTTCGGCGTCGACGCCTTCAGGCACGGGATCGAAAAGATGGATCCAGCAATATACTTGAAAGCGCCCTACTACGAGCATTGGCTGCATTCGATAGAGAACCACGCGATCGCGGCCGGCGCGGTAGATCCAGCAGAATTGGACCGGCGTACCCAGTACTACCTGGAGGACCCTGATGCTCCCCTACCGGAGCACTCGCAGCCTCCAGAACTCATCGACTTCATCAACATTGTGGTCCCGACAGGCGCGACCGCCGCCCGGGAGATCGAGAGGGCGCCGCGATTCTCAGTCGGCGACCAGGCATATGTGATCGAAAGCAGCCCATTCGGCCACACTCGGCGAGCACGATACGTACGTGGTAGGACCGGTGAAATCATGGCCCACCACGGCGCATTCATCTACCCCGACACAGCGGGGAACGGACTCGGCGAAAACCCCGAGCACGTGTACACCATCGCATTCTCGAGCAAGGAACTGTGGGGGGCTGATTTTGGCGACCCGAACGCCTCGGTGTGTTTTGACGTGTGGGAACCGTACATCGAATTGGCGACGACAGCCGGAGAGGGAGCCAGCGCATGAATGGTGATATGCCATCGCAGGCGGAGATTGCCGCGCGAGTCAAAGCGCTGGAGTCGCTGCTGATCGAAAAAGGGGTCATCAGCACATCGATGGTAGACCGCATCGTCGACATCTACGAGAACGAAGTCGGCCCACAGTTGGGGGCGAAGGTCGTCGCGAAGGCGTGGTCGGACCCGGAGTTTCGGACTCGGCTACGGCAGCATGCGACCAACGCATGTCGTGAGCTGGGGATCGGCGGCCTGCAAGGCGAAGACATGGTGGTTCTCGAGGACACCGAGAAGCTCCACCACGTGATCGTATGCACTCTGTGTTCTTGCTACCCATGGCCCGTCCTGGGGCTGCCACCAAACTGGTACAAAGAACCCCAATACCGGGCTCGCATCGTGCGCGATCCACGCTCGGTGTTGGCCGAAGAATTCGGTTACATCATCCCCGCCACGACAGAGATTCAGGTCTGGGACTCGAGTTCCGAAATGCGCTACTGGGTTCTGCCGCAGCGTCCTGCCGGCACGGAAGGGTGGAGCGAAGAGCAACTCGCGGAGCTCGTGACCCGGGACTCGATGATCGGTGTCGGCCCCGTCAAGGCTGCGCAATGAGCAAGACGTTGAAAGACATCGCCGAAGACCGTCGGCTCGCCGTCGACGCTCTCGTCTGTGACCTCCCAGGCCGACGTACCGGTGAAAGACCGTTCGAGCAGCCCTGGGAAATCAGAGCATTCGCCTTAGCGGTGGCCCTCCACCAAGCTGGCGCATACCAATGGGCCGAGTTTCAAGGAGCACTGATCGAGTCGATCGCAGCGTGGGAGCGCTTGGCCAGCGCCCCTGCGGCGTCGCAATGGTCGTATTACGAGCACTGGCTCGCCGCTCTCGAACGGCTCGTGGCGGACGGGAGCGTGCTGGATCGCAACGACATCGACGCGCGCACGACACATGTCCTTGCAAGCCCTCCGAGCCGCGATCATCACAGGGCAGTTCTTGAACCCATCGCTATCGACAAAGGCTGCTTGTACTGATTCCTCCGCCCACGCGCGGAACTGAGCAATGGTGCGAGCGTAAGCACCATCCCTATACCCAACGCTACCCATGGGCTACTTGGCGTGCCTGCAGAGACGCCGATTCCGTTTCGGTGGGCGCCCTCCATCGGGCTGTTCGCCTGATTGCTCGCCACAGCCGCGCCACCACACAGGAAGGTCAACAATGGATCACGCCGGACACTCACCGATTCGCCATCGAAGGAGACTCCGCGGCACTAATCGGTGGCTGCTCTGCGGGGGCCTGTCCAGGTGGACCGCGTCATGCGCGAAACTGGTTGTTCTCATGGCCGTTACGTCGACAGTCGCTGTCACTCCCGCGGTAGTCAGTCCGGCAAAGGTCCATGCCGACGATCGAATGTACGAAGCGTTCTACACGCCGCCAGACCCGCTACCCACCGGTGGCCCAGGAGACCTCATTCGCACTGAGCCCTCTCGGCTCGTTCTGGAACCGTCCCGTCAATTGGGTTCATTTGTGGGCACGGGCACACGAATCATGTACCGCAGCACCGATGCTCGCGGAAATGCTGTCGCAGTGACCGGCACCTACATAGAACCCGACGTGCCCTGGCCGGGCAACGGACCCCGCCCCTTGTTGGCCTACGCCACCGGGCCCTACGGGATGGGCGAACAATGCGCACCGTCACGGATGTTCAACCAGGGAATCCACTTCTCCCAGGGGTTCGACCTGATGCTCAACTACGAAGAAGGCTTCATTGCCACGCTGCTGGCCCGCGGCTACGCCATCGTGGTCACCGATGGCGTCGGCATGGGAATCCACGGACCCCAGTCACCGCAATTCATGAACCGCATCGCCTCAGGCACCGCACTGATCGACGCCGCGCGAGCTGCCAAGAAGTTACCCGGCACTTCCCTGAATCTCACTGGGCCGGTGGCCTTCTGGGGATGGGCCTCCGGGGGTTCCGCAGCGCTTGCTGCCGCCGAACTCGCTCCAACCTACGGACCGGAGTTGCGCGTCGTCGGCACATACTCGGGCGGACCGATCACCGACATCGCTGCAGCCATCCCTGGAATCGACGGCAACTTCTTAGCTGTTGCGCTGGGGTACGTGCTGCGAGGAATCATGGCCTCGTACCCGGAGACAGAACAGCCCATTCGGGACTCGCTGACGCCACGAGGAGTGCAGATGCTGGACTGGAGTGGCCACACCTGCCTTCTCCAGGGCGCTGTCGACTACGCATTCCGTCATCTGCAGCCGTACTTCAAGGGCGACCTCGCCGCGATGGTATCCGTCGATCCATTCAAGAGCATTCTGGCTCAACAGCGGCTCGGTGACCTGAAACCCGAGGGACCGATCTACATCACTCACAACCGGTGGGATCCTTTCGCTCCCTACCAATCCGCACGCCAAACAGCGCTCGACTACTGCCACAAGGGCAGCGACGTGACGTTGTGGACCAACGAACAGCCACCGCTATTCAACAAACTCGACATCAACACGCTGCTCCCCCCGTTTGTCGACGGCGAACGCAGCATGGCGTGGATCGCCGATCGCTTCAACGAAGTACCCACCACACCCAACTGCGCCGATATCGAGACGTCATGACCGCCGACACCGAGCGCTACCGGGAAGCCAACGATCAGCTCCTCTCACCGATGTATGACTACGACAAGGCCGTTCAGTCCTTTGAGTGGCCCCGCTTTACAGACACCTTCGACTGGGCGACCGATTGGTCCGACGTGATCGCCCGAGACCGAAAGGCCGTAGGGATCCGCGTTCAGTACCAGCATCGGCATCCCGCGATCACGACCGTGGACTGACCCTGCACGCCAACGCCAATTACGTCACTATGTGTACACAGATCAAAATATGAGGAGAGACATGACCGAACAAGCAAGCGAGCAAGCAAGCCTCTATGACCGCATTGGGGGGTTAGAGGCGGTCCAATTCCTGGCGCGGACCCTCGTGACACGAGCAATACTGAACCCCACCATCGGCCATGTGTGGAATCACAAAACCGAAGCCGAGGTGCAAGAGGAGATCAGCGGCTTCGTTGAGTTCCTGGGTATGCACTGGGGCGGTCCCCACACCTACCACGGTCCGGATATGGCCACATCTCATCGCGGCATGGGTATCACCGAAGAATATTGGGACGCTCTGTTCAACGACATTGTGACTCCAGCCTTCGAGGAGTTCAGCATCCCCCAGCGAGAGGCCGAGGAGATCGACGCATTCCTGCGGTCGTTCAAGTCTGTAGTCGTCGGAAGCCCCAGGTTCAGGGAAGTCCTACAATCAAACCCAGACATGGATGTGATGCAAGGCATGAAGAGCGTCGGTGTCGTTTGGCCGGCGCCACCCTCCACCTAAAATTGGCCTGGATCGGCGAAGCGCGCGTGCTCACCGCCCTGTCTGAGCTGAAAGCATCTGAAACTTTTGCGCACGTCTGTCGTGGCCATTTCTGAAAATCAATGGGAGACTGGTTATTTCCACATACAATTGGCAGGCCGAAGTGTCGAGCGGATGCATCGGTGCAGGCCTGTGCATAGTCCTGGCGCCGGAACACTTCCAATTCTCCAGCGGACGCGCAAAGCGAACCGAACGCTCGGTGCAACCCGACGACATCGATGTACTTCATGCCGCCGCGCAGGGTTGCCCCGCAGCAGCCATTGTCATTTCTCAAGATTGACGAACGAACCGCAGAGACACAATGTCGAGACGTACAGCGTAACGGGGTCGGACTTCTCCTCCGAGGGCGGCGAAGTCCGCCTCTGGATCTCAAAGTGCGTTGTCTACAAGCCAATCACCCATCTCGCATGGAGAGAGTCGAGGTCGATCGAATTCTGTCTCGTTCTACGACAAGAGTCGGTGCCGTTAGGCCTCAATGTCGGCTTGGATCCGTTCGAGGGTGGGCCGTCAGTTGGTGCTCATGACGGGTCGCTGTCGACGCAGTACCAGCGAGCGCCGATGGCCTGCTGGAATGGCTATCCGCGTCTGCGGCGCCATCAGTCGCCGTCACACCCGAGGTGTGGTTTCGCGGCAGTTCACGACGCGGGGTATCGCGCAGGTGCCAGGCGCATACGAAGGCCAATGCGGGAACGGCGGCCTTGGAGCCGCTGACGTCGAGGACCCCGGCGAGGTGTCCACTGGCGGTAGAAACGTTGGGCAGGACAAGGTCGCCGTGGTTCATGACGTCCGGAGTGTCACCGCGAAGTAGCACGCGTACCTGGTCCCAGATCGCGCGCAGGCTCGCGACGTCGCGGATGTCCTTGCTGTTGGCCAGGCACAACTCGATCCACTCGCCGTAGGAGCCCAGCTCGCCACCGCGACCGATGCGGTCGTAGATTCGGCCCTGGGTGTCGATGACGCGCACGGCCAGAATGACTTCACCCAGATCGGCTGCGAGGGATTCGGATTGCGAGCAGCTAACGGCATCAGCGGGATCACCTCGTCGCCAGCTGAAGACCGTCCACGGCAGTGGATAGCCAGCGCCGGGCAGGAACTGTTCTGCAGCAGTACGTTTCCCGACCGTGCGCGGCGAGACGGTCAGCTGATCGGGATGCATCTCCTCCGCGGCCACGTGGCACACCGCTCCACCGTGGCCAACCAATTATTGCCGAGGCTCCCGCTGGCAACGCCGTGACTGCCTGTGTCACATCTAGACATTCGAGACGGCTCGTATTTGGTGTCACCATGGACGCTGTTACCCGGTAGCCCGTGCTGCAGTCGAACGCCGTGTTGTTCGTCGCCACAACCGTTAGGTCGGAAAATCGCTAGCCCTCGGCCGATCCTTCCTGCGACGATTCACTCGTCTGCTCGCCTGAGCGGAAATCCTCGGCAACCGGGGTGCCTCGGCGCGGCTTTCCGAGCGCCGCGCGTGAGATTCGAAGAAGGAGATGGTGTGAGGCGTGGACGGTCTGGCGTCGTCGTGCAATTCGTCGTGCTGGCCCTGGCGTGGGGTGCCAGCTTTCTGTTCATCAAGGTTGGGCTGACCGGGTTGTCTGCCTCGCAGGTCGTGCTCGGCCGTCTGGTGTGCGGAGCCGTCGCGCTCATCGCCCTCTGCGCCGTCCGGCGAGAGCCGTTGCCTCGACAGGCCATCGTCTGGTCGCATCTCGCAGTGGTGTCGGTGTTGCTCTGCGTGGTGCCGTTCTCGCTTTTCGCCTGGGCAGAGCAGCACGTGTCCTCGGCGTTGGCCAGCATCTACAACGCGACCACCCCTTTGATGGCGGCCCTCGCTGGTGTCATCGCCCTTCGGAGCGAGCCTGTCAGCCGGACAGCGGGAATGGGTTTGGGCCTGGGTTTCGTGGGCGTCGTGATAGTGATGGCTCCGTGGCGCGGTGGCGTCGACGGCAGCATCCCTGGTCAGCTTGCCTGCCTGTTCGCCACCGCGTCCTACGGCGTGGCGTTCGTGTATTTGCGACGGTTCGTTTCGCCCCGTGGTCTGCCCGCGGTCCCGGTAGCAACAATTCAGGTCGGTCTCGGCGCAGTCATCATGTTGATGTTGACGCCCTTCGTGGCGGCGGACCCGATCCACCCCTCGTGGCAGGCCGTGACGAGCGTGATCGTGCTTGGCGTGGTCGGCACCGGGCTCGCATACGTCTGGAATACCAACATCGTCTCTGCATGGGGCGCAACGTCCGCAGCGTCGGTCACCTACCTCACTCCGGTCGTCGGGGTGGTGTTGGGTGCAGTGGTCCTTCGCGAAAAGACCGGATGGAACGAGCTATTCGGCGGGTTCGTCGTGATCCTCGGACTGGTGATCAGTCGACGGCAGGCGCCCCGGCCGAACGCTTCCATCGTTGACCTCGACCGCCAAGGCTCCGTCGACACGTCACCGATCAACACCGCGCATGACGGCGACGGAGCGGACAGCCGCGGCCGCCCATGACGCCTCGCGAAAGGGGCGTTGGATGCCTGCCCCTGTTCCGGCACGAAACCAGAACTCGTGAGGCTGTGCGTGCGAGGGGATTCGGTGACGGCGTCTGACGTCACGACGGCGAGCGCGGCAACTTCGCATGGCGGAGCTTCGTCCGCTATGTTGCAAGCGGAACTCCGAATCTCGCACCCGAGCATGACGTCGCAGAAGGGCGCGAGACCCTGATTGAGTTAGGGAAGAGGTGGCGACAGGTTCGTTCTGTCCATTCCACCTTGGGAGTTGCTCATATTCACTCACGCAGAAATCGCGTACCTGCTTTCGCAGCCGCTGGGCCGAATGGCCACTATGCAGGCAGGATCCCGGCTGCAAGTGAGCCCGGTCTGTTACACCTTCGACCCGCAGACCGGTTGCTTCGACATTGCCGGGATCGACATGGCCAACAGCCAGAAGTTCCGGAATGTGGACCACAACGGTCGAGTGGCGTTCGTCGTCGATGACCTCGCCTCGACCGATCCGTGGCGTGTGCGGTGCGTAGAAGTTCGTGGGCATGGGGAGGCGATTAAGGCAGCATCGCAACCAGGCGACAGACGCGACGGGTCGTTGATTCGCATCCACCCAGAACAAATCATCAGTTTCGGGATTGAGGATGACCGCGACCTGCCGACGGTCACATAATTCCCCAGGGGCCGCCGTCACGTAATTCCTCATGTTCGGGCCCTGCTGAGCAGAGGGTAGCGGGCGGTGTGGAGGGTTGTCAGGTGGTGGCCGGTCCCGGTCGTTTCCGGGGCCGGTAGGACGGTCCGTCCATCAGAACCTGGTAGCTGGTGTTGATCAGCCGATCGAGCAGCGATTCGGCAACGACCGGGTTCGGGAAGAGCGGGTACCAGTCTTTGGGGGCTCGGTTGCTGGTCAGGATGAGGGGTTTGCCGGCGATGGCCCGGTCGGAGACCAGATCGTAGAGATCGTCGCTTTGGGTAGGGGTGTGCTCGCGCATGGCGAAGTCGTCGACGATCAGGACCAGGGGTCGGGTGTATTCGCGCATGCGTTGACCGATGGTGCGGTCGGCGTGGGCCGCCGGCGAGGTCGGCGAGCATGCGTGAGCACTTAACGAAGCGGATGTCGCCACCACGTCGGGCAACCTGGTGGCCGAGTGCTTGCGCCACATGGGTTTTGCCGACTCCGACCGGGCCGTAGAGGATGACCGATTCGCCGGCGTCGAGCCACCGCAGGGCGGCCAGATCGCGCAGCATCGCCGCCGGTAGCTTCGGGCTGACGGTGAAATCGAAGTCGTCGAAGGTGCTGTGCTGTTCGAAGCGGGCGCGGCGCACCCGCCGCGCCAGGGCCGCGGTTTCGCGGCGGGCGATCTCGTCTTCGCAGAGCACTTGCAGGAATTCGAGGTGGCCGAGTTTCCCGTCGCGGGTTTGCGCCAGACGGGCATCGAGGGTGTCGAGCATGCCGGTCAACTTCAAGGTCTTCAGTGCAGCCCGCAGGCTGGGATCGTGAATGGTCATCAAGGGTTCCTTCGTTCGAATGTGGTTGCAGCAGAACGTGAGCAGTGTCTGGCCGACGTGGGTCTAGGCAGTGCGTTCGGTGTCGAACGCCGCAGGACCACGCAGCATCGCCGGAGGCGGAGGCGAGTCGAGTGCCGGGGTATCACCTGTTTCGGTGCCGGCGACCAGGATTCCTTTGACGGTGCGATACCGCGGATCGCCGACCGCCAGAGCCCGGGCGCACGCGGCGTCCAGGCGCGCGTCACCGTAGCGGTCGCGCAGCCCGATGATGCCCTGGATGGCCCGCAGGCGGTGGATGGCGTTGACCGCCGACAGTTCGGCCACGATCGCCACCGCACCGGGACCGATCTGCTCGGCTTGGCTGCGGCACCACGTCACGGTGCGCAGGGTGTGGGCGACCTTGCGCGGCGGGTAGTGCTCGAAGTTCGTCGAGCGTCCCGTGTAGTGCAGCACGTGGGTGGCCACCACGGCGTCGGCGTGGAAGATCTGCACCACGTCGCCGGCAGCGCGCACGGTGACCTTCTGACCCAGCAGCCGCCAGGGCACGGAGTAGAACGCCTTGCCGGATTTGACGTGGCAGTCCGGGGCCACCGTGCCGACGGTGTAAACGACGGGCTCGAATGGTCTGCGCGGCAACGGCATCAACGCATCCCGCTCGACGGCGTTGAACACCGAGGTCGGTGTGGCGCCGTCGAGACCGCGATGCTTGTGCAGTCCGTAGACGTCGGTGGCCCAGCGCAGCCCCTCGTGCTGCATGTGCGGCAGGGACGGGAAGGGGCGTCCGGCGAAGAACGAGTCCCGGATGTAGGGCATGGGCCGTTCGATGCGCGGTTTGTCCTTCGGTTTGTTGGCCCGCGCGGGATCGATCAGCGTCCCGTAGAACGCCGCCAGCTCACCATAGGCGCGGTTGATCTGCGGGTCATACAGATCCGGGCGGATCACTCCGGTCTTGAGGTTGTCGCACACCAGTCGGGCCGGGACGCCACCGAAGAACTCGAATGCTGCGACATGGGAGGCGTTCCAGGACCGCTGATCCATCTTCAACACCGGCTGGATGAACAGGGCGCGGGAACACGACAGGATCATCGCGAACACCCACACCGCGACGCGGCGGCCCGTCGCCGGATCGAGCCACATCCCCAACTTGCCGTAGTCGATCTGGGCTTCGCTGCCCGGATCGACCGCACCCCGGAGCACGGTCACCTTCTCTTCGAGGTGCTGCTCGGCGAATGCTGTTGCAATGTAACGCCGAACCGTCGATTCCGAGACCTCCACACCGCGGTCATCACGCAGGCGTTGGGCAATGGTAGCCACCGTGACCGGC
Source organism: Mycobacterium kyogaense (assembly GCF_003254575.1). Classification (GTDB taxonomy): domain Bacteria; phylum Actinomycetota; class Actinomycetes; order Mycobacteriales; family Mycobacteriaceae; genus Mycobacterium; species Mycobacterium kyogaense. The sequence continues at coordinate 85,360 of NZ_QJUA01000023.1, forward strand.
ACGTCGAGTTGCTCCGCGATCCAGTCCCGGTGCACCGCGATCCGGTCCCAGGTCAGTGCCCGCACGCTCGGATCGATCAACTCGGGAAACCACCCTTCGATCCGTGCCCGCCACAACGGCTCATCAAAGGGCTCACCCGGCATCGGCGCCAACCCGTCGGCCACCGCCGGCGCCAGATATTTGCGGATGGTCTTGCGATCGACGCCCAGTGCCTCATGAATCTGCACCTGGGATCGGCCGGCATGCCAGTGCCGGAACATCTCCACGAAATCGGTCACGTTCCACGATCTCCTCGCCAACTCAAGGCCCCTTCCAAGGCCCCTGGCGGAGCTCTTGAACGGAGCGAACCTGAGCAGCACCCCAACCCCGACCGGACACGCCCCAAGGGTGGGGAATTACGTGACGGCGGGTGAGGAATTACGTGACGGACAACCCCTCAGACCTGGGGAATTACATGACCGCTGACAGAAAGTCGACTGTCCGGTGGCCCAGGCGGGCATGGGCACCATGGCACCTCCCGCTCTGGCGGCGGCCGTCGCACGTGCCGGCGGTTTGGGCACGATCGGGATGTGCGCACCAGCGAAACTGACAGCCGCAATCGATCGGGTGCGCGAGGAGGCTCCTGACCGGGCGGTCGCGGTCAATCTGCTTATGCCCTTTGCCAACCCATCACACGTCGCGGTGTGCGTCCGGCGCCGTATTGACGTGGCGGTGATCGCGTTTGGCGGTGATGCCGCCCTTGTCGAGCACCTGCAGGCCGCCGGTATCGGAGTATTCGTGTTGGCCGGGACTGAAGCCCAAGCACGCACGGCGCTCGACGGGTGGGGTGCGGACGGTCTCGTCGCCCAAGGCGGGGAAGCCGGTGGGCATCTCGCAGGTCGAACGCCGGCTCACACGTTCTTGGTAACTGCACTGGCCATGGCTGGCTCTCGCCCGGTGGTGCTGGCTGGCGGGATAGCCGACGGCGCCGACACACGGGCTGCCATGAACGCTGGAGCGGCAGGGGTGGTTGCCGGCACTCGGTTCCTGCTCACCCATGAGTCCGGGGCGCATGCTGCCTATCAGCAGCGACTTTTGAGCGCCGAGAGGACTATTGCGACCACGCTGTTCGGTCTCAGCTGGCCCTCTCGTCATCGAGTCGTCCCGAACGAGGCGACGCGACGGTGGTGTCATCCCGATGGGACCGCGCGGCAATTGCCCTCGATCATCAACGCCAGGAGTTCTGTTCTCGCCCGCATCGGACCAGAGGACGCAGACGAGAGGGCAATCCTGCGGCTCCAGCGACCCTCGCTCCCTGTCTTCACCCCCGCAGCTCCGACGAAGGATGTGCCCGATCATTGGATTGAACGCTCAGCGCTCTACGGGGGCGACTCGGCGCTCCGTATTCAGTCCGTGCTTAGCGCTGCCGAAGCGCTCATATCGTTGAGTAGCTGACGGATTTCCCATTCCGCAGGTTGAGAACAGGGAGAAACAGCGCGGCGTGCGGGGAATTCGACGAGCGCGCTGACGGCGTGGCGAGTCGGAAGGCCAGCTAGACGTCGGCGCGTCAAGTGGTGCCGGGACGGTCTGAGCTTGCATCGTTGCGCCGCGCAACGGGTGCTCGATCCTGCCCCCCGAGGCTGTCGATCAGTTCCTAGCCAGCTTGTCCGAAGATCAAAACTACTGCGTACTCCCCCGATTGGGGGACAGGCATTTCGTCCGGTCCCGCCGCCGATCGCGGGACAGACGTCGCCACCCCGCCGCGGCACAGTGATGACATCACCCGGCACCAGCCGCGCACACCACGAAAGACCAATCTAGACAAGGAATTTGCCATGAACACCACCACCACCCGGATGAGGCGTGTCGCCGGCGGAGCCGTCCTGTCCGCCGCGTCCGCTCTGATCGCCCTCGGCGCCCCGGCCCTGAGCCACGCTGACGCCACCCCCGGCCCCGGCCTGGGATGCGAAACCATCCACTGGGGCTTCCTGGGCAACGACCGCCGCCAGATCTGCGACGGCCCCAAGCACGCCGACGGTACCTGGCAGCGCACCCGCACGATCTACACCCCGGCATCCAATCCGCCACTGCGGTGCACCACCTCCACCTACTCGTGGGGCGACAGCACCACCACGTGCAGAGGCGGGTACCCGCTGCCCCAGGTCACCCAGGCCCAGGACTCGTACCCGGTGGCACCCGACACCGCGCTGCCCGACGAGCCCGGTTGGCTGCCCCCCTTCACCAACAACGTCCTGTAACGGCGAGGGGTACTCTCCTGGGATTTTAATCGGTGGGCGAAGCTGTCTGTTCAACCGCCATGGTCTTCCCGGAGGCTTCGGGATTTCCAGGGTGATTCGTCCTGACCCGGCGCGACACCCCGCGTCCGCACCGACCAAGCAGGAGCCATCACTCTGCGCCTCAACGGGCGCCTGCACCACATCGGCATCGGCCGCCACCACCGGAGAAGTCCTGCGCGACTTCACACTCGACCCCACCAGGGACTACCAACCCACCGGCGCCCCCAAAGGCCCCGAACGGAAAAAGCCGCGGACCTAAATAGGTCCGCGGCTGTTCCGATGTCGTGAGACATCACATAGTAGCGGGGACAGTGTGGTGTTTCAGGACATCAGAATAGGGTGTCTCGCGACATCGGCATAGACGTCTGCGCCAGTTTCGGCTGGTGTCGAAGGCTCGTCTGGTCATCACCGCAGTCCTTGTCGAAGGCCGCTCACAATCGCAGGTCGCCCGCGATTACGGCGTCTCCCAAAGCTGGATCTCGAGGCTGATCAAGCGCTACACCCTCGACGGCGACGCCGCGTTCGAACCCCGCTCACGACGCCCCCACACCAGCCCGGGGCGGCTCCCACAAACAACGGTCGACCTCATCACCGACCTACGCCGCACCCTGACCGGCAAAGGCCTCGACGCCGGCCCCCACACCATCGCCTGGCACCTCGAACACCACCACCACCTACGCGTATCGACCGCGACAATCAGCCGCCACCTCACCCGCGCCGGCCTGGTCGACCCCACCCCGCAGAAACGCCCGAAATCGTCCTACATCCGTTTCGCCGCCGCCCAACCTAACGAACGCTGGCAAGCCGACTTCACCCACTGGCGCCTCACACACGGTGTCGACACAGAGATCCTGTGCTGGCTCGACGACTGCTCCCGTCTCGCCATCTCCGTCACCGCCCACCGCCGCGTGACCGGCGCGATCGTCGTCACCGAATTCACCAAAGCCACTGCCCGCCATGGCATCCCCTACTCCACACTCACCGACAACGGCATGGTGTTCACCACCCGCCTCGCCGGCGGCAAAGGCGGACGCAACGGCTTTGAAGCCGAACTGCACCGCCTCGGCGTCCACCAAATCAACTCCACCCCGCACCACCCCACCACCTGCGGGAAAGTCGAACGCTTCCACCAGACCCTCAAAAAATGGCTCACCGGCCAACCCCGCGCGGCCACTGTTGCCGACCTCCAAACCCAGCTCGACACCTTCGTCGACGAATACAACCACCGCCGCCCCCACCGATCCCTGCCCCACCGAGCCACCCCAGCAG
>NZ_QJUA01000024.1 GCF_003254575.1 Mycobacterium kyogaense
CCAAACAAAAACTCCCGATACAAGACCGGGCAGAATCCGAATCAGAAAAATCCGATCACAAACACCAGAAACATCTGGCAAAAAAACGTTGCGCCCCCAAACGGGAAAATGCGGACACAACAAAAAACAACAAACAAAAACCACCAAACACACTATTGAGTTCTCAAACAACAGCCCCGACTGACCGCGCAAAGATCCCGCGGCTAAAAGCCGCGATCGCTACTGCGGGCAAATGAGGACCCTCACCTAAGTGAGTGACCTCTCGGGAGTCGGCCGCGCTCTCCGGGTTTTGGCCCGTGTCGCAGCGACTCCGATAAGTTACGTCAGGGATAACGCCGAGTCAAATGGCCTGCTAGGGCGGCTTTTTCGGGCCGATCCCAGCGCGCGCACGGCTGGCGTGCGTTGACTGCTGAAGTGACAACGCATGGGCGTGCGCAGTTGTTCCCGGCCCACCAAAACTCCCTGACCTGGACTTTTCGGCCCAGATGTCAGCCGGCCCTGTGCACGCCGGCGACATTGCGCTTGCCGCGGCGCAACACGAGCCACCGCCCGTGGAGGAAGTCCGACGGCTGTGCCACCCACTCTTCTGTGGCGATCCTCACGTTGTTCACCGACACGCCACCTTCGGCGATCGTCCGCCGAGCCGCCCCCTTACTGGCAGACAAACCGGTCGCGACCAGGAGGTCGACGATCGAATCCTCGCCTGCGGGAGGCACTTCCACGACATCGTTGTTACCGGCCTCCCGCAACGCAGCCGCGAGGGTGCGCTCGTCGAGATCGGTCAGCTCTCCCCTACCGAACAGCGCCTGGCTGGCGAGTTCCACCGCATCGGTGGCCGCCTGGCCATGGATGAGGGTCGTGAGTTCGCGCGCGAGGCGGCGCTGGGCGGCGCGCTCATGCGGACGTTCGGCGGTGGCCTCCTGGAGTTCGGCGATCTCGCCGGCGTCGAGGAAGGTGAACCACCGCAGATACCCGACGACGTCAGCATCGGCGGTGTTGATGAAGTACTGGTACCAGGCGTAGGGGCTGGTCATCTCCGGATCGAGCCACAGGCTGCCGCCGCCGGTCGACTTCCCGAACTTCCTGCCCTCTGAATCCGTCACCAGCGGCGTCGTCAGCGCATGTACTCCGGCGCCCGCCTTCTGACGGACCAGCCGCACGCCGGCGATGATGTTCCCCCACTGATCGGAACCACCGATCTGCAGCGAGCACCCGTACCGCTGATGCAATTCCACGAAGTCGTTGGCCTGCAACAGCATGTAGCTGAACTCGGTGTACGTGATGCCCTCGCCCTCTAGACGTCGGCGCACCGTGTCCCGGTCGAGCATGACGTTCACCGAAAAGTGCTTGCCGACGTCACGAAGGAACTCGATCGCTGACATCTCCTGGGTCCACGACAGGTTGTCCGCGATGATCGCGCCTGTCGGCGAGTCGTCGAAATCGACGAACCGCTCCAGCTGACCGCGGATTCGCACGGCCCAGTCCGCGACCGTGTCCGCGGTCTGCAGCGTGCGTTCGCCGACCTCACGCGGGTCGCCGATCATGCCCGTCGCACCGCCGGCGAGCACGATCGGGCGGTGCCCGGCCTGCTGGAATCGCCGCAACGTCAACAGCGGGATGAGGTGCCCGGCGTGCAAGCTGGGAGCGGTCGGGTCGAACCCGGAGTACACGGTGACCGGGCCGTCGGCCAGGGCTTCTCCGAGTGCGTCACGGTCGGTCGACTGCGCGATCAGCCCACGCCAGTCCAATTCGTCGAGGATGTCACTTCCCACGCACCGATCTTCCCGTACTAGTCGCTGTCGCCGGGAGCCGGTGCCCGCGGACTACGTCGGTAGGGCGACACTTCCGCACGACCTGCCACCCAGAAGCGCCACGGGCGATCGGCAGCCTTGCTGACCCCGGTGCGGGGTCCCTCGGCTGCGCGCAGACGGCGCCCCAACGAAAGACGGACCGGCGCAAGCGGATCGAAGAGGTCGAGGCCGTTGTCCCCCATCTCGATGCCGAGTGCCGAACACAGATTGCCTGGGCCTCTGGCCAGTGCGGACTCTTTGACCAGCTCGCCCCGGCGATCGCGGGCGGCACCCACGCCGTCGTCGATCACTGCCGCTCGCAGCAGTACCGCACCGGCGACACCATCGGTGGCGCACACCACGTTCGCGCACACGTGGATGCCGTGACTGCGATAGGTGTACAGGTGACCCGGCGGGCCGTACATCACGGTGTTGCGCCCCCCGCGCCCGCGGAACGAGTGCGACGCCGAGTCTGGCCACGGCCCGTCGGCCGGTCCCCCGTATGCCTCGACTTCGACGATCGTCGCCGTGACCTCGCGGCCCGTCAGCCGGGCGCCGAGCAAAAGCCGGGCGGCTCGAACGGGATCGACGGCCAGACGATCAGCCCCGGATGCGGGCTCTATCTCGGGGCTGAGCTCGGTGTCGTCCACCATCGGTCGCCATCCTACGGCTGCTCTTGACACCGTTCCGCGACCAGGCGCACTATTCATCACATGATGAGTTCATCGCACGATGAATTAACGTCGCTGCCGCGCGACGCCGCGATCGACATCGAGAATCTGCACGTCCGCCGCGGTGGCAGGACCGCAGTGGACGATGTCACCGTCCGCGTGACGCGCGGCACCATCACCGGTCTGCTGGGGCCGTCCGGATGCGGCAAGAGCACGGTGATGCGCAGCATCGTCGGCACACAGATCGTGTCGAGCGGATCCGTACGGGTGCTCGGCCTGCCCGCCGGCTGCGCGGCACTGCGCCATCGCGTCGGCTACGTCACGCAGCAGCCGACCATCTATCCCGATCTCCGCGTCGTCGACAACGTGCGGTACTTCGCCGCGCTGTTCGGCAGCGATGCGGCGGATATCGACGAGGCCCTCGACGCCGTGGGCCTCGGCACGCATCGCACCGCGCTCGCCGGCAACCTCTCCGGCGGCCAGCGCACCCGAGCGTCACTGGCCTGCGCGCTGGTGGGGCACCCCGAGGTGCTGGTACTCGACGAACCGACCGTGGGCCTCGACCCGGTCCTGCGCGCCGACCTGTGGGACCGGTTCGCCGCTCTCGCGCGGCACGGCACCACGCTGTTGATCTCCAGCCACGTCATGGACGAGGCCGACCACTGTCAGGACCTGCTGCTGATGCGCGAGGGCCGGCTGCTCGCGCACACCACCCCGAACAGACTCCGAGAGGACACCGCATGTCAGTCGCTGGACGAAGCGTTCCTGTCCGTCATCCGGCACGGCACCGCAGCCGCACGGGCCTGACGGCGGCCCGCCGGGACCGGAGGTGGCGCGCCTACCTCGCCACCACTGTGCGCATCCTGCGGCAGCTGGCCGGCGATCATCGCAGCGTCGCGATGATCCTGCTGGTGCCCAGCCTGATCATCGCGCTGATGTACTTCATGTTCGACGCCGTGCCCACCCGGCCGGGCATGCCGTCGCCGTTCGACAACGCGTGCCTGGTCATGCTCGGTGTCTTCCCGCTCATCGTGATGTTCCTGATCACGTCGATCACCATGCAGCGGGAGCGGGTGTCGGGCACGTTGGAGCGCATCCTCACCACACCGCTGGGTCGCTTCGCGCTGCTCGGCGGTTACGGCACCGCGTTCTCGCTCGCCGCGGCGGCGCAGGCCACCCTCGCCTGCCTGGTGTCGTTCTGGCTGCTCGGTCTCGACACCGCGGGCAGTCCGGTCTGGGTCTTCGCGATCGCCATCGTCAATGCGGTGCTCGGGGTCGGGTTGGGCCTACTGTGTAGCGCGTTCGCCCGCACCGAGTTCCAGGCCGTGCAGTTCATGCCGCTGGTCATCGCGCCGCAGCTGCTGCTCTGCGGCATCATCGTGCCGCGCGAGCAGCTGCCCGACTGGCTGCAGTGGGCGAGCAACGCGATGCCGGCCAGCTACGCTCTGGAGGCACTCCGCCAGGTCGGCGCCCACGCCGAGCTGACGTCGCTGGCCGTCCGCGACTTCCTGATCGTCACCGGCTTCGCGGTGTCGGCGCTCGCCCTGGCCGCAGCGACACTGAGGCGAAGGACACCGTAGGCACCGTGACGACCGACCAGGACCGCAAACGTCCGGGGCGGCCTCCGGGCGCCTCAGACACCCGCGATCGCATTCTGGCCGTCGCGCGAGACCTGTTCGCCCGCAACGGGTTCGACAACACCTCGATCCGGTCGATCGCCTCCGGAGCCGGCGTCGACGGCGCATTGGTGCACCACTACTTCGGTACCAAGACCCAACTGTTCGCTGCCGCGATCCACATTCCGATCGACCCCATGTCGGTGATCGGCCCGCTGCGCGAGGTCCCGGTCGAAGAGATCGGCCACGTACTGCCGTCGCTCCTGCTGCCGCTGTGGGATTCGGAGATGGGCAAGGGATTCATCGCCACGCTGCGATCGTTGCTGGCCGGAAGCGACGTCTCCATGGTCCGCAGCTTTCTGCAGGACGTCATCGCCGCGGAAGTGGGCAGCCGGGTCGACAGTCCGCCCGGCACCGGCCGCATCCGCGTGCAATTCGTCGCGTCGCAGCTGGTCGGCGTGGTGATGGCGCGCTACATACTCGAGCTCGAACCGTTCAGATCCCTGCCGGTCGATCAGGTCGCGGAGACCATCGCACCGAATCTGCAGCGCTACCTGACCGGCGACCTGCCCGCGCTCCGCGCGATCGACTGACGGTCAGGCGCCGTCGGCCGCGGCGGCCAGACGTCGATGCTCGTCGTCGTCCACCGTGACGGCCTCGTCGATCAGCAGGACCGGGATGTCGTCGTCGATGCGGTACTTACGATGCAGCCGAGGGTTGTAGAGACACCCATCGACGTAGAGAAGAGGACCCCGGTCTTCGGGGCACACGAGCAACTCGAGCAGTGCGGGATCGAGCGTCATCCCGTCCGACCGGGCATCGGGAAGATCGTGTCGTTGGGATCCTGGATCATCGGATTGCCCGGGCCCCAGCTCGGCCCCATCGGCGCCTGCACGATGCCCGGAGTCGCCGGCGGCGGCACCGCGGGCTGCTGGACCTGATTGGATGCCTGCATTTTGATCTTGCGCTGCGTCATCAGCGTCGCCTGCAGAGCTTCGACGAGCGGAGCCTGGTTCGGACGCTTGTCGAGTGCATCCGCCAGTGCCGCGGTGTTGGCGCGCGAGGGCTTGAAGCCCTGCATGCGCAGCGTCATCACCTGATCGATCAGCTTCGAGACCTGACCGCCACCCGACCCGGTGTTGTACTGCTCGTTGATCATCATGAGGATCCGATCGGGTGACACCGGCGGAGGCGCATCGCCTGTCGCCGGCGCTGCGGCCGGATCAGCGGCCGCCACCGGGGCCGACAGCCCCGCGGCAATGCCTCCGACCAGCGCGGCACCGGCCAGCGCTGTTCCGGCGGCGCGGCGCCAGGTGCGTGGTGACATGAATCCTCCTCGAGTCGCCAGCGCGAGCCTAACAGTGAGGCACGCGCCCGGCATCACTGCTGTGTGCCGGCAATCTCGCTGCGAACAGCCGCAGTCAACCGCTTGTACCGATGGGTATCGGCATCCCGGTACCAGGCGTTACGGGACGCTTTCGGAACACCGTCTGCCTGCAGCGGTCCGGCGAGTGGGCGGTACGTGGCGGTCAACGTCATGTCGGCGACGACGTGCACGATGTCAGGCGCCGCGCCGACGGGCAGATCGGAAAGCGCCTCGGAGAGATCAGCTGTCGTGATGCTGCCGCCCGGGCGCAGCGCCAACGCCGTCACCGCCAGCGTGTGGGCGTCGACGGGCACCGCATAGGTGACCGCCATGTCGACCGCGCCGAGGCGGCTGACCGCGTCGTTGACCGTGGCCGCGAAGACCGGTCCGCGCGCGGTGTGGATCACCGCGGCCCGGGTGTCGACGAGCCAGTAGTCGCCGTCCTCGTCACGACGGAACAGGTATTCGGTGGACACCCAGGTGTCCGCCGGCGCGAACACGCCACGCTTGACCGAGGCCAGCGGATCGACTGGACCACGCGGATGAGCGAGCAGGACGCCGACCTCGTTGGTGTCGGCGCGGCGGACGAAACCGCGGTCGTCCTCGAGGATCAAGTTGTCCTCGGGGTCGTAGGCGGCCAGCGCGATCTCCCCGCCACCGGGCAGCGGCCTGCCCTTGCTGCCGACCTTCGCACCGGCGACGTTGGCCAGTACCGCCTGCCCGTCGGTGGTTGCGAAGAACTCGACGACCTTGGCCGGTTCGAAGACCTCCACGACCCGTTTCCACAGCCCACTGGGCATACCGGAACCGATGAACACCCGCACCGGGTGATTGCCCGTCAGCGAGAACTCGGGGTCGTCGATCACCTCCCGCAGCATCGCCCACGTGTAGGACACCACCGTCACGCCGTACTGCCGGATCTCCTGCAGAAAGCGGTCAGGCCGCGGTCCCCGGGACAGTGCGATGCGCGCACCCGCCACCACCGCGCCACCCAGACTCACCAGCAGACCCGACTGATGGTGCAGCGGCGTCAGGCAGTAGACCGTGTCGTTGCGGCCGAGGTTCGCCGCCGACGCGGTGCCGAACGCCGACAACGCCCACCGGTAGTTGGTGATCTGCCGGGCGACGAGCTCACCGCTGATCGTGCTGAATCCGATGAAGGCCAGGTCGCGGGCAAGTCCGGGGTTGGGGCGGTACCAGCCGGGCAGTTCGACGCGCTCCGGGTCGATCTGCTCCATGTCGATGACGCCCGCGTCGTCGGGCAGGTGCAGGTCGCGGGACTCGCCGCCACCGAGGACGAGCACCCGCGTATCGAGGGTGCGGGCGGCGTCCAGGTGGCCCGGGTCGGCGATGATCTCGGTGACCGCGCCCAGCCGAGCCGCCGCGGCGAGGTCGGCATCGGGGGGCATCAGCACCGCGACCGCCCCGAGCCGCGACAGCGCGGCGATCGCGACCAGCGCGCTGGGCCGGGTGTCCATCAGCACGCCGACCCGCGCGCCCTGACGCACCCCGACCCCGATCAGGCCGCGCACGACGTTGTTGATGCGGCGATCCACCGCCTCGTAGGTGTGCACGCGACCGTCGAACAGCAGCGCCTCACCCTGCGGGGCATCCCGGGCCTGCTCACTCATGATGCGGCCCAAAGAGATCCGGGTGTGATCGTTGACCTGGCCCAGTCGCGCGAGGCGGGGCAGGGTGCGTGCGGTCTCGACGGCGAGCGTGCGTGCCGACCGATTCGCCGCGACCAGCGCATCGGCAGCGGACTTCGCCAGCGTGAGTGCCATCTCCGTCGCCGCGGCGGTGCCGTGCGCCAGCCGGGAGGTCAGGGAGACCCCACTTTCCGAGGATTCGGCGGGTGACAGCGCCATCGGCGCCACGCCCTCGGGCTTGGCCCCGGACCCGTCGAGCCACTGCACCCACTGCGCGACCGTCGGCCACGTCTGGTTGGCCGCCTTGGACCCGACGACCAGACCGAAATGTCCGGCGCGGATCAGGAACTCGTACACGTCGGCCTGCGGTGCGGCCCGCTTGATGCCGCGCACCGAGGCGGGCTGACCGATGTCGTCCACCTCGCCGACCACCGCCAGCACCGGGCAGTCGATGTCCGACAGAGTCACCAGATCGCCGTGGACGGAGAAGCCCCCGGTCATCATCCGGTTGTGGGCGACGAACTGTTTGAGCAGTTCGGAGATCGCCGGGCCGGACCACGCGATCCAGCCCTCAGAGGCCAGGAAACGGCGCTGCTGCTCGCGCGGGAGCAGGGCTTCCCTGTCGTGCAGCTGCAGCAGGAACTCCACCCGCGACTGAGCGGTCTTGATCGGGTCGAGCATCTGGAAGCCGGTACGGGCCATCCACCCGGGGATGTCGATGCGGCTGAAGACGTGGTCTGCCATGAAATCGGCGGCTGCCGGGGCGAGGGTGGCCGGCAGGTTCATCGGCAACGCCGCCAGCGTGTCGACCGGTGAGCCGAATGCGATGAGGCTCGCCAGATCTTTCGAGCGGCGGTAGGCCGCGGTCTGGTAGGCGAACATGCCGCCCTGCGAGTAGCCGGCCAGGTGGACATCGCGCCCGGTCACCGATTTGACCGTGTCGACTGCCTCGCTGAGCGCCACGATGTGGTCGGCCAAGGTGCGCTGCATGCCGCCTTCGACCTTGTCCGGCGAACCGAAGTCGATCACCCACGGGTCGACGCCGGCGCGGTGCAGGATGCCGACCGCCCCGTCCTCACGGGTGACGTCCCACATGTCGGCCGACATCATCATCGGGTGGACCATCAGCACGGGCGGGCCCGCGGGTGCGGCGCCGGGCCGGGCGTCGGGCGGGAAGTAGCGGCGCAGCCGGTACATCGGCACGCTCTCCACGATCTGGAACGGCGAAGGCACCGATCCGGTCTCCAGGCCGCCGTAGCGGAGCACCTCGAGACCGTTCTGAGCGGTCGCGACCAACCGACCGAACGGGCCGGTGATCGCCGACAGATCCACCAACGCCTGCTCCCCTATCGCCGACCCCGAACCTCTGATCCCCCCAGTGCAGAGGTCATCATGGCACAGCGGAGGCCTATCATCGGCGCCTGATGGCGAACCTGATCAACCTGGAAAAGGTGACCGTGGGCTACGGCACCCGTACGTTGCTCGATGCGGTCAGTCTCGGTGTCGAAGAGGGCGACGCGATCGGTGTGGTCGGCCGAAACGGCGACGGCAAGACGACGTTGCTCAAGGTCCTCACCGGCACACTGGCACCCGATTCCGGACGGGCCACCCACACGTCAGGGCTCTCTGTCGGCTATCTGCGACAGGCCGACGACTTCGCGCCGGAGGACACGGTGCGCGGAGTGATCGTCGGGGGTCGGCCGGACCACATCTGGGCTGCCGAGGCGAACACTCGTGCCGTCGTCGAACACCTGCTGTCCGGGGTGTCGCTGGACGCCCCGGCAGCGGATCTGTCCGGCGGCGAACGGCGCCGCGTCGCGCTCGCCGAGGTGCTGCTGGCCGCCCACGACGTGCTGGTGCTCGACGAACCCACCAACCACCTCGACGTGGAGGTGATCGGATGGCTGGCCGAGCACCTGTCCGCGCGGCCGGCGCGGGCGCTGGTGGTGGTCAGCCACGATCGCTGGTTCCTCGACGCGGTCGCCACGAGCACCTGGGAGGTGCACGACGGCGTGGTCGACGCCTACGAGGGCGGCTATGCGGCGTTCGTGCTGGCGCGCGCCGAACGCATGCGGATGGCCGCAGGCACCGAGGCGCGGCGCAGGAACCTGATGCGCAAGGAACTGGCGTGGCTGCGGCGCGGGCCGCCGGCGCGGACGTCGAAGCCGAAGTTCCGCATCCAGGCCGCCAACGACCTGATCGCGAACGAGCCGCCGCCGCGTGATTCGCTGGCGTTGCAGCGTTTCGCCACCTCGCGGCTCGGCAAAGACGTGTTCGATCTGCACCGGGTCGGCCTGCAGGTGGGCGACCCGCCCCGCACGCTCCTCGACGGCATCGACTGGTCGATCGGGCCGGGCGCGCGCATCGGGCTGGTCGGGGTGAACGGCACCGGGAAGTCGTCGATCCTCAAGCTCCTCATCGGTGAGATACCCCCGACCTCGGGCACGGTGAAGCGCGGTCAGACGCTGTCGATCGGATACCTGAGCCAAGCCCTCACCGAACTGCATCCCGACGAGCGAGTGCTCGACGCGGTCGAGAGCAACAAGCGTCTGACCGAGGTCGCGGGCGGTCGCGAGGTCAGCACCTCGACGCTGCTGGAGGACTTCGGCTTCACCGGAGACAAGCTGACCACCCGCCTGGGCGAGCTGTCCGGCGGTGAGCGGCGGCGGTTGCAGTTCCTACGGCTGCTGCTCGACGAGCCGAACGTGCTGCTGCTCGACGAGCCGACCAACGATCTCGACATCGAGACACTGACCGTCATCGAGGACTATCTCGACGGCTGGCCCGGCACGCTGATCGTGGTCAGCCATGACCGCTACTTCCTCGAGCGCGTCAGCGACGTGACCTACGCGTTGACCGGCGGCGGACGCTGCGATCTGCTGCCCGGGGGCGTCGAGCAGTACCTGGCCTCACGGTCGGCGGCCGATGCCCCGGCGCCCGCGCGCACCGACCCGGTGCGCGGTGAATCCGCCGCGGCGCGCGATCGCCGCGCGGGCAAGGAGATGTCGAGGATCGAGAACCAGCTCGCCAAGCTCGACGACCGGATCGCCGCTGTGCACGAGGCGATGGCCGACGCCGCCGCCGACCACGTGCGGGCCGGCGAACTCAACGGTGAGCTCGGCGACTTGCTCTCTCGGAAGGACGAATTGGAGCAGGCCTGGCTCGAGCTGGCCGAGGACGCCGGATGAGGACGGGGCTGTCCTATGTCGCGCGCCCTTTCGTGCTGTGCTGGCGGTATTGGCCTCAGCTCGCCGCCTGCTATCTGCTCGGGCTGCTGGGGCGCCGGGCCGCGATCGAGCTGGCTGCGTGGGCCGGGTGGGACAACGACCTGTGGGCCGCGCTGATCATGCCGCTGGCCGGTCTGGCGCGGCTCGGGTCCTACGTGGCGATGTTCTTCGTGCTCCGGCAGGGCATCCCGGCGCTGGCCGCACTGCCGACCCGCACCGCGCGCCGCGTCGATGTCTTCGCCACCGTCATCGTGCCGTTCTTCGCGATCTACCTGGCGTGGAAGATGTTCGCCGAGGACTGGATCGCCTACGAGAACCGCGCGCTGGACTATCGCATCGGCGACGCGATGACGACCCCCGGCACCGCCGATCTGCATCCCGAGTCCCTGCCCGTCGGCACCGTGACGCTGGTGCTGATCGTCGCGGCGCTCGTCCTGCGCTACGTGCTGAGCCGGTTCAAGGACGTGATGCCGCGGTGGATGATCGCGGTCCGGGTGTACGTCGACGCACTCTGGGTCTTCCTCGGCCTCAGCTTCGCCGCCAGCCAGGACGTCACGTTCTTCATCAACCCGACCGGTTGGCTCTCGCAGCGGCGGATCGTGGTGTGGTTCACCGAGACTCGCGCCGAGCTGTTCTCCCACTTCCGGCCTCTCGAGGTCATGTGGGACACAGTCACGTGGACTGTGAGCACCGTGTTCGGCGGCGCGACGATCCCGCTGCTGTGGTTGGCCGTCGCGGCGATCGTCTACGGCGTGTCGATGCCCGCGGACTGGCGCAGCGCCGCACGCCGCGTCGCCGGTCAGCGCGCCGACCTGATCTTCGAGCGCGCCGCGACGCGGCAGAAGCGGGTGCGGGACCGGTGGTCGCAGCTGCCGGAGGTCCGCCGTTCGGAGGCGCGCGACGTGGTGCTGTCCCGGCTCGGCAACTACCGGCCGATCACCGATTCCGCGCGGCTCATCCTGCATGGCGGCGTGCTCGCGTTGGCGCTCTACGTACTCGGCTATCTCGGGCTGGCCTGGCTGGACATGGCGGGCAGCTTCTACCGGCCCGAGGTGCGCGCCGGAAATCTCTTCCGCGGCGCGGCCTGGCTGCTGGGACCCCACCCGCAGGCCTACTGGGATGCCGTGCGCCCCACCCTGGTCTTCCTGTCACACCTGATCATCGAGCCGCTGCGGGTGTGCCTCATCGCGTCGACCGTGGCGTACTGTCTCGAACACGTACGCCCGCAGCAGGTCACAGCACCATCCGCACCGTGATCTGACCGTTGTTCGTCACGTCCAGGGCTGTGGGCACCACGTCGTCGGGCAGCAGGAACGTGAACTGCACGGGCCCGGGCAGGTTGCACAGCGACGTCACCCCCTCGGGCGGGATCGGGGTGTAACCACCGACGCCCTCGGCCGTCCAGCGCGTGGTGCCGTCGGTGATCACGGCGGTGCAGTAACCCTGGTCGGGGGTTCCGGATCTGTCGACGTCGAGCACGGTCAGCACCGTGCCGGCAGGAAGCGGCGGCCCGAACCGCGTCGGGCTGCGATTCAGATGCGTGATCGACGTCAACCGCCAGGTCTGCCCGCCGGCCGAACCGCTCTCGCCCTTTCCGATCACGACGCGGGGCTCGACAGAGTGCCGGTAGGCCGACCAGTCGGCTCGGAAGTCGATGATCACGTACACGGCGAGCGCGCAGACGACCACGACGGCGCCAAGGACGTTGCGCTGCCACAGC
Source organism: Mycobacterium kyogaense (assembly GCF_003254575.1). Lineage (GTDB taxonomy): Bacteria > Actinomycetota > Actinomycetes > Mycobacteriales > Mycobacteriaceae > Mycobacterium > Mycobacterium kyogaense. The sequence continues at coordinate 12,040 of NZ_QJUA01000024.1, forward strand.
TGTGTGGGTCTCATGCGCTCGCCTCCGACGGCGCCAGCCGCAACTCGGCGCTGCGACCGATCGCTTCCGGCGGAATGGCGATCACGAGCCGTGAGTCGAGCAGGTCGCTGCCCACCCAGATGCGCAGCACGAGCGAGTCGAGATCATCGTCGTCGATCAGCGCCGACGCGACGTCGAAGACCCAGCTGCCGCGCTGTTCGATCCCCGGCGCCAGGGAACGCCCGAGGGTTGCGGTCAGGAAGCGGTCGGTGGGAATGTAGGTGTTCGGACCGACGAGCAGGTCGGCGTGCGGCACATCGGTGCTGCCCTGGGCCTCCACCGTCGTCTCGACGACGACCCACCGGCCGGCGGCCGGCACCGAATTGACCAGTGGTGCAACACGAACCGACGTGACGGTGGCGGTGACGCCGCGACCGCGCACGGGCTCACCGGCCTTGCCGTGCACGTCGAAGGGCCCGTAGAGATCGGTCGGCGTGGGAAGGTTGTGCCAGACCAGCGCCGCCGCCGCGACCAACACGAGGACGCATACCGCCGACAGCGTCGACCGTATCCTCGCCCCACTCATCCGGGTTCCTTCACGGTCAGCTCGGTGACACCGTAGTCGGTGAGGCTGTCCAGCCACTCCTTACCGCCGTAGGTCACCATCAGCTGCTTCAACTGTTTCTTCCACACCCGCACGCTGACCGTGTCGCCCGGCTGCAGGGCGTCGCGCGGCACCACCCACAGGTAGGCGAGCTTCTCCGTCAACCCGGGTCCGAGGGTCTGGACCTGCGACCCGTCGCGGATGCGCCACGCGCCGAAGAACTCCTTGCCCGGCACGTCCCGCAGATCGAGCTCGTTGCGCAGGCGTCCCGGCGTTGTGCCGTCGTTGGTCAGCGTGACCGTCACACCGAGGTACCGCTTGCCCGGCTGGGCGGGGCCGATGGTGCGGTTACCGCCGGTGACCTTCGGTAGCAGCGTGGCGCCGTGGACGGTGACGGTGTACTGACCGTCGGAGAAATCCTCGTCGGCGGCGAACGGGACGGCCCCGGTGTTGACGGTGTCGAGACCGCCGAACAGTGCCGCGACTGCGAGGACCACGGCGAGCGCCGCCTTCCACCACTGCCGCACCGGACGTTCCGCCAGCCAGCGCCGCATTCGAGGCCGCAGCCGGGCGCGGCGGCTCGGCACCGCGGGCTGCTCGGCGGAGTCCATGGTGGCAGATGCTAGCGGCGCAGCCGGATTCGCAAGTCGTCGGACGCAGCCCGGACCGCGCTGAGCTGCCGGGCCACCTGGACCGGGGCGGTGCCGCCCCGCGCGTCACGCGAATTGACCGACCCTTCGACGGTCAGGACGTCGCGAACCTCGGGACCGAGCTCGGAATGGATCGCGGCGAGTTCGGCGTCCTCGAGGTCCTCCAGACCGACGCCGCGCGCCTCCGCGGCGCGCACCGCCGCACCGGCCGCCTCGTGTGCCACACGGAATGGAACACCGCGGCGCACAAGCCATTCCGCGATGTCGGTGGCCAGTGTGTATCCCAGCGGGGCGAGCGCGACCATCCGGTCCTCGTCGAAGTCCAGCGTCGCCACCAGGCCCGCCATCGCCGGCAGCAGCAACTCGAGCTGCGCCGCCGAATCGAAGACGGGCTCCTTGTCCTCCTGCAGGTCACGGTTGTAGGCCAGCGGCTGGGCCTTGAGGGTGGCGAGCAACCCGGTCACGTTGCCGATGAGACGACCGGCCTTGCCGCGGGCGAGTTCGGCGATGTCGGGGTTCTTCTTCTGCGGCATGATCGAGCTGCCCGTCGACCACGCGTCGTGCAACCGCACGTACCCGAACTCGGTGGTGCTCCACAGGATGATGTCCTCGGCCAACCGGGACAGGTCGACCGCGATGAGGCCGAAGACGAATGCCGCCTCGGCGGCGAAATCGCGCGCCGCCGTAGCATCGACGGAATTGTCGGCGGCGGCGGAGAAACCGAGCTCCTCGGCGATCGCATCCGGATCCAGCCCCAGGGACGACCCGGCCAGCGCACCCGATCCGTACGGTGACACCGATGCTCGTTTGTCGGCGTCGAGGAGCCGGTCGACGTCGCGTAGCAGCGGGTGAGCGTGCGCCAACAGATGGTGGGCCAGCAGGATCGGCTGCGCGGACTGCAGATGCGTCTTACCCGGCATGATCGCGGTGGGATGCGCGGCCGCCTGGGTGGACAGCGCGGCGACGACGTCGAACACGCCGTCGGCGACCCGGCGGATCGCGTCGCGCAGCCACAGCCTGAACAGCGTGGCCACCTGGTCGTTGCGCGATCGGCCGGCACGCAAGCGTCCGCCCAGATCGGCACCCACGCGGTCGATCAGGCCCCGCTCCAGCGCACCGTGCACGTCCTCGTCCGTCGCGAGCGGGCCGAAGCTGCCGTCGGCGACGTCGGCGCCCAGGCTGTCCAGCCCGGCGAGCAGCCCGTCGCGCTGCTCATCGGTCAGCAGCCCGGCGCGGTGCAACACCCGCGCGTGCGCCTTCGACGCGACGACGTCGTAGGGCGCCAGCACCCAGTCGAAATGGGTCGACTTGCTCAGTGCGGCAAGCGCATCCGAGGGACCGTCGGCGAACCGGCCACCCCAGAGCGACCCCTCGTTCGTGCTCACGGCTGTTGCTCTTCGCGCAAGCGGCTCATCGATCCCCCGCCAGGTCCCGCCGCGCCGAAAGGCTCGACGACAGCCCGTGCACGTGCACGAAGCCCTTGGCCGAGGACTGGTCGAAGGTGTCGCCCTCGTCGTAGGTGGCGAGGTTGAAGTCGTACAGCGATTCGGCGCTGCGCCGGCCGTTGACCGCGATGTGACCGCCGTGCAGCACGAGCCGGATCTCACCGGTGACGTGCTGCTGGGTGTGCGCGACGAACGCCTCGAGCGAGGACTTCAACGGCGAGTACCAGAGGCCGTCGTAGACCAGCTCGCCCCACTTGCGGTCGGTGCCGCGCTTGAACCGGCCCAATTCGCGTTCCAGCGTGACGTGTTCGAGTTCGGTGTGCGCGGTGATGAGCACCATCGCGCCGGGCGCCTCGTAGATCTCGCGGCTCTTGATGCCGACGAGCCGGTCCTCGACGACGTCGAGGCGGCCCACGCCCTGCGCCCCGGCGCGGGCGTTGAGTGCTTCGATCGCCTGCAGCACCGTCACCGGCTGGCCGTCGATGCTGACCGGCACGCCCTTCTCGAATCCGACGATCACTTCGTCGGGACTGCTCCAGTTGACCGTCGGGTCCTCGGTGTAGTCGTAGACGTCCTTGGTCGGCGCATTCCAGAGCTGTTCCAGGAAGCCGGTTTCCACCGCGCGGCCCCAGACGTTCTGATCGATCGAGAACGGCGAGCGCTTGGTCACGTTGATCGGGATGTCGTTCTGCTCGGCGAAGGCGATCGCCTTCTCACGGGTCCACGCGTAGTCGCGCACCGGGGCCAGCACCTGCAGGTCGGGCGCCAGCGAGGCGAAGCCGACCTCGAAGCGGACCTGATCGTTGCCCTTGCCGGTGCAGCCGTGGGCGACGGTGCCGCCGCCGTGCTCGCGGGCCGCCTCGACGAGGTGCTTGACGATCAGCGGCCTACTCAGGGCCGACACCAGCGGGTAGCGATCCATGTAGAGCGCGTTGGACTGGATCGCCGGCAGGCAGTACTGCTCGGCGAACTCGTCGCGGGCGTCGACCACGACGGCCTCGACGGCACCGCAGTCCAGGGCGCGCTGGCGCACGACGTCCATGTCCTCGCCGCCCTGCCCGAGGTCGATGGCCACCGCGACCACTTCGCGGCCGGTCTCCTTGCCGATCCAGCTGATGGCCACCGAGGTGTCCAGACCGCCGGAATACGCCAGGATGACGCGCTCGGACATATCTCTTTCTCCCTTGTTCGTATCAGGCTTTGGCGAGGCTCTCCAGAGCCTCGCCGAGTTCGGCACCGGTCATCGGCTCGCGCGCGATGACGAAGATCGTGTCGTCGCCGGCGATGGTGCCGACGACGTAGGGCAGTGCGGCCCGGTCGATCGCACTGGCCAGGTAGTGCGCCGCACCCGGGGGTGTGCGCAGGACGGCGAGGTTGGCGCTGGCGTCGGTGGCGACCAGCAGGTCACCGAGCAGCCGCGACACCCGTTCGGTGCCGCCGGTGACGCCGCGCACCGGGCTGCCGTCCTCGGGCACGATGTACACCCCGCCACCGCCGTCGGCGCCGCGCAGCTTGACCGCACCGAGCTCTTCGAGATCGCGCGACAGCGTCGCCTGCGTCACGTCGATGCCGTCGGCGGCCAGCAGCGCCGCCAGCTCGCCCTGGCTGCGGACCTGCTGAGCGGACAGCAGCGCGACGATGCGGGCCTGGCGGCCCGCGCGGGTGGAGGCGGTCACGAATGCTCCAGCAGCCACACCAGCAGCGCCTTCTGGGCGTGCAACCGGTTCTCGGCTTCGTCCCACACGGCGCTGCGCGGACCGTCGATCACGTCGTCGGTGATCTCGTGCCCGCGATGAGCCGGAAGGCAATGCAGCACAACCGCTTCGGAGTCTGCGCGGGCGAGCAGATCGGCGTTGACCTGGAATGGACGGAACGGCCGGACCCGGTCGAGTCCGTCGTTCTCCTGACCCATGGAGATCCAGGTGTCGGTGACCAGCACGTCCGCACCGGCAGCCGCAGTCTGCGGGTCGTCGGTCATCGTCACCGTGGCACCGGTCTGCTGCGCCCGTGCCTCGGCGGCCGCGACGAACATCGGATGCGGGGCGAAGCCGTGCGGTGCGGCGATCGTGACGTCCACGCCTGCGGTGACTCCGCCCAGCATCAACGAGTGCGCCATGTTGTTGGCCCCGTCGCCGAAGTAGCTCAGTCGCAGCCCCTTCAGGCCGCCCTTCCACTCGGCGAGGGTCTGCAGATCGGCGAGCACCTGGCACGGGTGGAACTCGTCGGAGAGCGCGTTGACGATGGGCACGCTCGAGCCGGACGCCATCGCCGTCAGCCGTTCCTGGGCGAAGGTGCGCCAGACGATCGCGTCGACGTAGCGGGAGAGCACCGCGCCGGTGTCCTCGAGCGTCTCCTCCCGGCCCAGCTGCGTGCTGCGTCCGTCGACGACGACGGCGTGGCCGCCGAGCTGCGCGATACCCATCTCGAAGGAGAAACGCGTCCGGGTGGAGTTCTTCTCGAAGATCACCGCGACGCCGCGGGGCCCCTCCAGCGGCCGGCGGCTGAACGGCTCCCTCTTCAGGTCGGCGGCCAGCGCGAGCACCTCGGCCTGCTCGTCCGGGGTGAGGTCGTCGTCGCGCAGGAAGTGCCGGGTCATGAGTCACCCGCTGTGTCGAGGATGGCGGGTAGGGCGGTGACGAAGGACTGCGCCTGCTCCTCGGTGAGGACCAGGGGCGGGGCGAGCCTGACGATGCCGGGTGCGGCGGCGTTGACGAGGAAGCCCGCGTCGCGGGCGGCGGCCTCGACCGGCTTGGCGACCTCGGCGGTCAGCACGATGCCCCGCAACAGCCCGCGGCCGCGGACGTGGTCCACCAGCGGATGGCCGAGCTCCTCGATGCCGTGGCTCAAGGTCTTGCCCAGCACGTCGGCGTGCTCGATGAGGCCCTCGTCGGCGAGCACCTTCAGCACGGCCAGTGCGGCCGCGGTGCACACCGGGTTCCCGCCGAACGTGCTGCCGTGCAAGCCCGGCGTCAGCAGCTCCGCGGTCGGTCCGATGGCCAGGCACGCCCCGATGGGCAGGCCGCCGCCGAGACCCTTGGCCAGCGTGACGATGTCGGGGGTGATGCCGTCGTGCTGGTGGGCGTAGAAGGCGCCGGTGCGCCCGATGCCGGTCTGCACCTCGTCGAGGACGAGCAGGGCACCGTGGCGTGCCGTGATCTCCCGCGCGGCGACGAGATAGCCCGCCGGCGGGACGACGACGCCACCCTCCCCCATGATCGGCTCGAGGAAGACCGCGGCCGTCTCCGAATTGACAACGCGTGCAAGTTCTTCGATGTCCCCGTAGGGCACGTGCGTCACGTCGCCGGGCAGCGGCGCGAACGGCGCCTGCTTGGCAGGCTGCCCGGTCAGCGCCAGCGACCCCATGGTCCTGCCGTGGAAAGCACCCTCTGCGGCAACGAGTTTGGTGCGACCCGTCAACCGCGTGATCTTGAACGCGACCTCGTTGGCCTCGGTACCGGAATTGGCGAAGAACACCCGGGCGGGCGCTCCGAGGTGGTCGACCAGGGCCTCGGCCAGCGCAATGCCCGGCTCGGTGGCATACAGGTTCGAGGTGTGTCCCAGCGTGCTCATCTGTCGGTGCACCGCCTCGATCACCGCGGGGTGCCCGTGGCCGAGCACGTTGACCGCGATCCCGCCGAGCAGGTCGACATAGGACTTGCCGTCGACGTCGGTGACCACCGCACCCTGCCCGCTGGCCAGGGCCAGCGGCGGAGTGCCGTAGTTGTTCATCATGACCGCGGACCAGCGGTCGAGCAGAGTGTGGCTCATCACGGCACCACCTTCGTGCCGGCACCTTCGTCGGTGAACAATTCGGCCAGCACGCAGTGCTCGACGCGGCCGTCGATGACGTGTGCGCTGGGCACGCCGCCGGTGATGGCACGCAGGCAGGCCTCGATCTTGGGCACCATGCCCTCCTCCAACGTGGGAAGCAGTTGCGTCAAAGCGGCGGAATCGATTTCGCTGACGAGCGAGTCGCGGTCGGGCCAGCTGGTGTAGAGGCCCTCGACATCGGTCAGCATCAGCAGTTTCTCCGCCCCCAAAGCCTCGGCCAGGGCAGCCGCGGCGGTATCGGCGTTGATGTTGTGAACCCGTCCCTCGACGTCCGGCGCGATGGTGGACACCACGGGTATCCGGCCCGCCGCGATCAGATCCCGCACCGCGTCGGTGCTGACCCGCTCGACATCGCCGACCAGTCCGATGTCGGTGGCCACGCCGTCGACCAGCACACTGCGGCGCACCGCGGTGAACAGGTGCGCGTCCTCCCCGGTGATCCCGACCGCGTAGGGACCGTGCGCGTTGATCAAATTGACCAGTTCGCGGCCCACCTGACCGAACAGCACCATGCGTGCGACGTCGAGCACCTCGGGTGTGGTGACACGGAATCCGCCCTTGAATTCGCCGGCGATTCCGAGCTTCTTGAGCATCGCGCTGATCTGCGGACCCCCGCCATGGACCACGACAGGGTGGACGCCGCAGTTGCGCAGGAACACCATGTCCTCGGCGAAGGCCACCTTGAGCGTCTCGTCGGTCATCGCGTTGCCGCCGTACTTGACCACGACGATCTTGCCGTGCAACGCCTTGAGCCAGGGCAGCGCGGCGGCGAGGACCAGCGCCTTCTGCGACGTGGCGATGGTCATGAGCTGTAGGCCGAGTTCTCTTCGACGTAGGCGTGCGACAGGTCGGTGGTGCGGATCGAGGCCGAGGCGGCGCCGACCCCCAGATCCACCGTGACCACGATGTCCTCACCCGTCAGATCGACGTCGCGCGCGCCCGGCGCCCCCACGCTGTCCACACAGACCGGAAAGCCGTTGAACGACACGGTGATGCGATCGGCATCCAGCGGAACCGGCGCCATACCCACGGCGGCCAGTACCCGGCCCCAGTTGGCGTCCGAGCCGAACAGCGCGGTCTTGACCAGGCTGTCGCGAGCGATCACCCGCGCAGCGGTCACCGCGTCATCCTCGGTTTCCGCACCGGTGACGGTGATGAGAATTCGCTTGGTCACGCCTTCGGCGTCGGCCTGCAGTTGGGCGCACAGGTCCTCACAGACCGCGAGCACCGCGGCATCGAGATCGTCCTGACTCGGCGTGACCTCACTGGCCCCCGACGACAACAGCAGCACGGTGTCGTTGGTGGAGCAGCTGCCGTCGACGTCGAGGCGATCGAAGGTGGCCGCGGTCGCGCGACGCAGCGCACGGTCGAGCGCAGCGGCATCGGCGACGGCGTCGGTGGTCAGCACGCACAGCATCGTGGCCAGCGACGGCGCCAGCATGCCCGCACCCTTGGCCATACCACCGACGGTCCAGCGGTCCTGATGGTGCAGCGCAACCTGTTTGGGCACCGTGTCCGTGGTCATGATGGCCCGAGCGGCCTCCTCCCCACCGGTGAGGCCGCCGGCCATCTCGTGCACGATCTCGGTGACGCCGGCGCGCACCTTGTCCATCGGGAGGCGATCACCGATCAGGCCGGTCGAGCACACGGCGACCTCGATCGCCCCTGTCTCGGTGCCCCAGTCCGACAGTGCCGCGGCGACGGCTTCCGCGGTCGCATGCGTGTCCTGGAAACCGGCCGGGCCCGTGCAGGCGTTGGCGCCCCCGGAGTTGAGGATCGCCGCGCGTAGCCGACCGGTGGTGAGCACCTGCGTCGACCACAGCACCGGCGCGGCCTTGATCTTGTTGCGGGTGAACACCCCGGCCGCGGCGTGATCGGGTCCCTCGTTGAACACCAGGGCGAGGTCGAGCGCGCCGGATGCCTTGATACCGGCGGCGATTCCGGTCGCCCGGAATCCGGCGGGCGCGGTCACCCCCTGCGTGCGCAGCAGCCGGGCGCTGTCAGCCAGATCGGTCACGGAGCCACCCCCACAGTCGTCAGTCCATCGGTCTCGGTCCAGCCCAGCGCGAGGTTCATCGACTGCACCGCCGCGCCGGCGGTGCCCTTGACCAGATTGTCGATCGCGGCGATCGCGATGAAGGTCTGCGCATCGGTGTCGACGGCGATGCCGAGCTGGGCTGCGTTGCCGCCGACGACGGCCCCGGTCTGCGGCAACCGACCTTCAGGCAGCAGGTACACGAAAGGTTCGGCGTCGTAGGCCTTTTCGTAGACCGCACGCAGGTCGGACAGCGAAGCCTGGGTGCGCGCTGTGCATGTGGCCAGGATGCCGCGGGCGGTCGGGATCAGCACCGGGGTGAACGACACGGTGACGTCCGCACCGCCGGCGACTGCGGTCAGGCCCTGGGCGATCTCGGGAGTGTGCCGGTGCTTGCCGCCCACGTTGTACGCCCGCGCCGAGCCGATCACCTCGGCGGCCAGCAGGTCGACTTTCGCGGCGCGGCCCGCACCCGAGGTACCGCTGACCGCGACGACGGTCACGGCCGGCTCGACGAGTCCGGCCGCCACCGCCGGCCACAACGCCAGCAGGGCGGCGGTCGGGTAGCAGCCCGGCACGGCGATCCGGGTGGCGCCGCGCAACCGCTCGCGGGCGCCGGGCAGCTCGGGCAGTCCGTAGGGCCAACTGCCCGCGTGCTCGGAGCCGTAGAACCGCTCCCACGCGGCGGCGTCGGTGAGCCGGAAGTCCGCGCCGCAGTCGATGATCACGGTGTCGGGACCGAGCTGCTCGGCCAACGCGGCGGAGTGGCCGTGCGGCAACCCCAGGAACACGACGTCATGGCCCGCCAGCACCTCGACGTCGGTGGGCTCGAGGACCCGATCAGCGAGCGGCAGAAGATGTGGGTGGTGTTCGGCGACGGTGGTTCCGGCACTCGCTGCCGCGGTGAGGGCGCCCAGGGTCAGCGTGCCCTGCGCGTATGCGGGGTGCCCGAGCAGCAGCCGAAGGATCTCTCCTCCGGCGTATCCACTGGCTCCGGCCACGGCGACGGACGTCATGTCACGATCCTTGCATGCTTATGCAGGAACATGCAAATTCATTATTGAGCCTGGTCAGCGCCGCTGCTGGGCACCCACAGCGCTAGCCGCTGCGGCCACCGCGGCGTCGCGCGCCGCGCTGGCCTCGTCCTCGGTCAGCGTCCGGTCGTCGGCGCGGAAGCGCAGCGCCAGCGCCAGCGACTTGCGCCCCTCGCCGACCTGCGGTCCGGCGTAGACATCGAAGAGCCGGACGTCTTCGAGCAGCTCGCCGGCGCCGTCGCGCACCGCGTCGACGACCCGCTGTGCCGGCACCTCCTCGTCGACGACGAGCGCGACGTCCTGGAACACGGCGGGGAACGGCGAGACGCGCGGAGCAGGTAGCAGCTCGGTGATCGGCACCGCGTCGAGGTCCACTTCCAGCGCACAGGTGCCCTTGGGCAGGCCCGAGCGTTCGATGACCGCGGGGTGTAGCTGACCGGCGTGGCCGACGACCGTGTCCCCCAGGCAGATCGCGGCACACCGGCCGGGATGCCACGGCAGGTACTCGACGCTGCGCAGCGTGAACTCCACGCCGGCGGCCCGCCCGATGATCCGGACCGCCTCGAACGCGTCGAACGGCTCGACCGGCCGTCCGGGACCCCACGGGCCTGCGGGCTCGCGCAACCCGGCCAGCACCGCACCGACGTGCTGCGGCTGGCGCGGCAGCGACGCGTCCAAAGTGGCGATCTCGTCATCGGTGGGGCGACGGTCGGTGGGGATGCGGTCGACCGCGCGGGTCGTGGTGGTGGGTTCGACGACCTGCGCGAGCGCGAACAGCGCCGCGTCGGTGGCACCGCGGGAGACGTTGCGGCTCAACGCTTCCAGCAGGCCGGGCAGCAGTGTGGTGGCCAGCGCCGGGCGGTCGGACTCCAACGGATTGAGCACCCGGGTGGTGTGCCGGCGCGGGTCGTCGGCCGGCAGCCCCCACTGGTCGAAGATTCCTGCGGGCAGGAACGGCGTCGGAAGAATCTCCACGAAGCCGCCGAGCGCCAGGGCTGTGCCGATTGCCCGGCGCCGCCTCTGCGCCGGTGTCAGACCGCGGCCGGCGGGAGCGGCGGGCAGCACCGACGGGACGACATCGAGGCCCTCGAGCCGCATGACCTCTTCGACCAGGTCCGCCGGCTCACGCAGATCAGGACGCCAGCTGGGCGGTACGGCGGTGAGCTCGTCACCGTCGACGGTGACCGACGCGCCGATCTGCGTCAGCCGCCGCTGCGCGGTCCCGGGTGCGTACTCGACCCCGGCCATCCGGTCGGGCAGGCCGACGGGCATGCGGACCGGCGCCGGCGACCAGTCCTCGCGGGGCGGCTCGCCCCGCCAGTCGGTGAGCGTGGGTTGCACGGTGCCGCCGGCGATCTCGGCGAGCAGCGCGGCTCCCCTGTCGAGCGCGGCGACCGAGATCGCCGGGTCGACGGTGCGTTCGTAGCGGCGACCCGCTTCGCTGTGCAGTCGGAGCCGGCGCTGGGTGCGCGACACCGCGGCCGGATCCCAGACCGCGGCCTCGAGCAGGACGTCGGTGGTGCTGTCGCGGACCTCGGTGGTGCCGGCGCCCATGACGCCGCCGATCGCAGCAGTCGCGGCATCGTCGACGATCAGGACGTCGGCCGGATCGAGCCGACGCTCGACGTCGTCGAGCGTGACGACGGTCTCCCCCGGCTCGGCGAACCGCACCCGGAAGCCTCCGTCGATCAGGCTGCGATCGTGCGCGTGCATCGGGTGGCCGAGTTCGAGCATGACGTAGTTGGTCACGTCGACGGCCGGTGAGATCGCGCGAATCCCACTGAGCAGCAGGCGCCGTCGCAGCCACCACGGCGAGACCGCCGCCGGGTCGATACCGGTGACCGGACGCAGTGCGAAACGCTGCACACCGGCGGCGGGATCGATCGTGACCGGCAGCGCATCACCCTCGCTGGGGAGGCCGGGAACCTCGAGCGCCGGATCGACGTAGTCGAGGTCGTAGGCGTTGGCGATCTCGCGGGCCATGCCACGCACCGACAGGCAGTAGCCGCGGTCCGGGGTGATCGCGAGGTGGAACACCACGTCGTCGAGCCCGAGCACCTCGTGGGCGGAGTCGCCCGGTGCAGCGGTGCCCGGCGGGAGGACCATGATGCCGGAGTGGTCGGCGCCGAGGTTGAGCTCGGCCGACGAGCAGATCATGCCGTCGGAGGTGCGGCCGTAGGTCTTTCGGGTGGCGATCGTGAACTCGCCAGGCAGCACAGTGCCGGGCAGAGCCACCACGACCAGGTCGCCGACTGCGAAGTTGGTTGCTCCGCAGACGATGTCGCGCGGCTCGCCGTCCACGTTCTGTGAGCCGACGTCGACCTTGACCGCCCTGATGGGCTTCTTGAACTCGGTGAGTTCCTCGATCGATTCGACCCGTCCGATGGTCAGCGGACCGCGTACGGGTCCGACCGGGATGATCTCCTCGACCTCGTGACCGATCCGGATCAATGTCTGCTCGAGCTCTTCGGGGGTCACGTCCCAGCCTGGAGCCCCGGCTGCCACGACGTCGCGCAGCCAGCTGTAGGGAAGACGCATCAGGCGCCCACCCCGAACGGCAGTGAGAAGCGCACGTCACCTTCGACCATGTCGCGCATGTCCGGGATGCCGTTGCGGAACTGCAGAGTGCGCTCCAAACCCATGCCGAACGCAAAGCCGGAGTACTCGTCGGGGTCGATCCCACACGCGCGCAACACATTCGGGTTCACCATGCCGCAGCCGCCCCATTCGACCCAGCCGGGTCCACCCTTCTTGTCGGGGAACCACACGTCGACCTCGGCCGACGGTTCGGTGAACGGGAAGAAGTGCGGCCGCAGCCGGGTCCGGCCCTGCGGCCCGAACTGCGCGCGCGCGAACGCGTCCAGCGTGCCGCGCAGGTTCGCCATGGTCAGTCCTTTGTCGACGGCCAGTCCCTCCACCTGGTGGAAGACCGGTGTGTGGGTGGCGTCGAGTTCGTCGGTGCGGAAGGTTCGTCCGATCGAGACGATGTAGACCGGCAGCTCACGGTCGAGCAGGGCACGGATCTGCACCGGGGAGGTGTGGGTGCGCAGCACCTGACGTGAGCCGTCGGGCGCCACCTGGAAGGTGTCCTGTTCGCTGCGGGCGGGGTGGTCGGGCGGGAAGTTCAACGCGTCGAAGTTGAACTGCTCGGTCTCGACTTCCGGGCCCTCGGCCAGCTCCCACCCCATCGCGACGAAGGTGTCGGCGACGTGCTCGGCCAGCAGCGTGATCGGGTGTCGGGCCCCGATCGGCTGACGCGTCGAGGGCAGCGTCACGTCGATGCGTTCTGCGACCAGTACCGCGGCGTCGCGTTCGGCGCGCAGCGCAGCCAGCCGCTCGTCGTAGGCGCTCTGCGCGGCGGTCCGTGCGACGTTGACCCGCTTGCCCGCCTCGGCCCGCTCGGTCTTGGGCAGGGCGCCCAGAGCCTGGCGGGCCAGCGCGATCGGCGACCGGTCACCGAGGTGGTCGGTCTTCGCGCGAGCCAGGTCGTCGAGGGTCGCCGCGTCGGCGAAAGCGCGAGCGGCTGCGTTGACCGCATCGGTCAACGCGTCGTCGGTGAGGTTCCCTGGCTGATCAGCCACCCGGCGATCATAGGCGATGGCGCGTTACCCTCACGCCGTGGTGATCCGGCCGCTGGTGATCGCAGGAATCTGGCTGCTCGCGGTGGGCGCGGTGGCGCTGACCGTGCTCGCGCACGCAGGGTGGGGCGTCGCGGCGGCGGTGCTGCTGGGGCTCGCCCTGCTCGGTTCGTGGGACCTGATCCAGCGCCGGCACACGATCCTTCGGCTGTACCCGATCCTGGGCCACGTGCGGTTCCTGATGGAGATGATCCGCCCGGAGATCCGGCAGTACTTCATCGAGTCGAACATCGAGGCGACACCGTTCGACCGGGAGACGCGGGATCTGGTGTACGAACGCGCCAAGGGCACCAAGAGTGACGAACCCTTCGGCACCGAGCGCGACGTCACCGCGCTCGGCTACGAGTTCCTGCGCCATTCACTGCGTGCACGATTCGCCGACGACCTCGATCCGCGGGTCCGTCTCGGCGGCCCGGACTGCACGCAGCCCTACGACATCGCGCTGCTCAACGTCTCCGCGATGAGTTTCGGCGCGCTGTCGGCCAACGCGATCAGAGCACTGAACACGGGCGCGGCGCGCGGCGGCTTCGCCCACGACACCGGCGAGGGTGGGATCAGCCCCTACCACCTTGCCGGCGGCGGCGATCTGATCTGGGAGATCGGGTCGGGATACTTCGGGTGCCGGGATGCCGACGGGCGCTTCGACGCCGCCCAGTTCGCGGAGAAGGCCGCGCTTCCCGCGGTGAAAGCCATCTCGATCAAGCTGTCCCAGGGCGCCAAGCCCGGACTCGGTGGCGTGCTGCCGGGCGCGAAGGTCAGCGCCGAGATCGCCGAGACCCGCGGAGTCCCGGTGGGGCGCACCGTCGTGTCCCCTCCCGCGCACACCGCATTCGGCACGCCGGTGGAGTTCGCGCACTTCATCGCGGCGCTGCGGCGCGCCTCCGGCGGTAAGCCCGTCGGTTTCAAACTGTGCGTCGGCGCCCGCACCGAGTTCCTGTCGCTGTGCAAGGGATTCCTGGCCACCGGGATCACGCCCGATTTCGTGATCGTCGACGGCGCCGAGGGCGGAACCGGTGCCGCCCCACAGGAATTCGAGGACCACGTCGGGATGCCGTTGACCGAGGGCCTGATGCTGGTGCACAACTGCCTCGTCGGCACCGGGCTGCGGGATCGGGTCGCTGTCGGCGCCTCGGGCAAGGTGGCGAGCGGGGTCGACATCGTCAGCCGGGTCTGCCAGGGCGCAGATTTCACGATGGCCGCGCGCGCGATGATGTTCGCGGTCGGCTGCATCCAGGCGCTCAAGTGCCACACCAATCGCTGCCCGACGGGTGTGGCGACCCAGGATCCGGCCCGTGGCCGTGCCCTCGACGTCGCCGACAAGGCCGCCCGGGTGGTCAACTTCCAGCGCGCCACCGTCGCCAGCGCCGCACAGATCGTGGCCTCCATGGGGCTCGAGGGCTTCGACGAGCTGTCTCCGGCCATGCTGAACCGCCGCATCGAAGGGCAGCGCACCAACACCTACGCCGAGGTCTACGAGTGGCTGGCACCCGGGGAGCTGCTCGGGGATCCGCCGCAGTCCTGGCGTTCGGACTGGATCACCTCGTCCGCTGACGAGTTCGTGTGAGAGCCGTGCCGCAGACGTTCGATGCCGGCGGCGGCGAGTGCGCCCGCGGTGCCCCACGCGCCGCCCTCGATGACGCCGACCAAACCGTCGGCGAGCATCAGGAACGCGAACGCCGACCCCACGCACAGCAGCGCTGCCGTGGGCGCCGTCCAGCGCGCAGGTGCGCGGAACCGCGTCGAGACGACCATGCCCAGACCCAGCGCCACCACGTGCCCGACGTCGGTGAACCCGCCGCCACCGGTCACCACGACCACCGCGGCCGCACTCCAGAACCCGATCCACGCCGCGCGCCATCGCGCGGGTAGCGCCGCGGTCAGCACCCCGACCACCGCCATCGCGCCGTAGCTCATGCCGACATCGGACGCGCGCGCGATCGACGCCGACAGCCATTCGAGTTTGACAGCGGCGACCAGTCCCACGGCCACCAGCAGCGTCGCCCCGACGTGGCCGGTCGCGAACATAAGCGCGGTCCGGCTACCGCCGAGGGTCAGCTCGGCCACCAGGAGCAGGCAGACCAGGCCGGGCAGCCACAGGTAGATCGGGCCGGCGTCGACGACGAAGGCGCTGCTGATCAGCGTGCCGAATCGGCCGCGGCTCAGGTTGTGCAGGTTCGTGCTGGCGTGCCGGATCAGCGCGTCGTGCATCGCCGGATCCATGCGCAGCATGGCCGCGGTGACCGCCGAGACCAGGACGGCATAGCTCAGCGTGAACCGCGCGCGGCGGAGGCCGACCAGCAATCCGGACTGCACCTCATCCACTATGCGCCGGGGGCTGCGCCGTTCTCGTCCTCGTTACCTGCGAACTGCCTGCGAGTTCTCACCCGGTACATCACGAAGTCGTCGGGTACGCCGTCCTGCTTGCCCGCGAACACGGGTTTCCGTAGCCGTTTGACGGTGACACCGAGACGGTCGAGCTCCTCCTCCGGGATGCGCTCCAGTGTCGCGGCCGAGACCACGAGCTCACCGCGCGTCGCGCGTTCCATCACCCGCGCAGCCAGGTTGACGTCGATGCCCAACCAGTCCGCGCCGATCCGCTGTGGACGGCCGGTGTGCACCCCCACCCGCATGCGCGGGGTGTACCCGTCGAGCTCGACGGTCCTGATCGCCTCCCGGGCGGCCAGCACGGCACACAGTGCGGTCTGCGGATCGGCGAACACCGCCATCAGACCGTCGCCCATGCGTTTGACGATGTGTCCCCGTGCCTCCAGCAGCGGCGGTTCCACCACCTGCGCCACCCGGCGGAGCAACCGCAGCGTCGCATCGTCTCCGGCGCGCAGCGACCAGGCGGAGAAGCCGACGAGGTCGGTGAACACGAGCGTCACCTCGTCGTTGGCGGGCCGGCCCGACACCCGCTCCGTGAGGGCCTGCCACACCTGCAGAGCGCCGAGGCTCACTTCGCGGGTCAGTGCCTCGCGCTGCAGCAGCCGGTCAGCCGCGCGGGCGGCCGCGCGGGGCCTGCCCTCCCCTGCCGTCGAGAGCGGGTCGCCGAACTCGGGATCGCCCGGCAGTGCGCGGCGGGCTCGCCGCAGGAACGCGACGGCGCCGGCGTGGTGGTTGACCGTGTGCAGCCATCCCCGTGGCCCCGACGAGTCACTGTCCTCCACAGCGGTCAGCGTAATCGGAGTGAATCGACGGCATCGAGAGGCTCTGAACGACCAGGTCACGCACACGCGACCGCCCGATGGCGGTGGAGTAACAGCAAGAACCGAGCCATAGACAACGGTCGTTGTCAGTCGTTAGCGTGAGGTGATGCGATCACCGGCGATGGCGCAGCGCACCTCGGCATCGGACCCGCTGGGTCCGGACTCGCTGACGTGGAAGTACTTCGGCGACGTCCGCACGGGCATGCTCGGCGTGTGGATCGGCGCGATACAGAACATGTACCCCGCACTCGGCGCGGGTGTGGAAGACCATTCGATCCTGCTGCAGGAACCGCTGCAGCGGGTCGCCCGCTCCGTGTACCCGATCATGGGCGTGGTCTACGACGGTGAGCGGGCCGCCCAGACCGGCGCGCAGATCAAGGGCTACCACACCACGATCAAGGGCGTCGACGCGTCGGGCCGCCGCTACCACGCGCTCGATCCGGACACGTTCTACTGGGCGCACGCCACGTTCTTCATGCTCATCATCAAGACGGCCGAGTACTTCTGCGGCGGCCTCACGGACGCGGAGAAGCGGCAGCTGTTCGACGAACACGTCCAGTGGTACCGGATGTACGGCATGAGCATGCGGCCGGTGCCCGATTCGTGGGAGGAGTTCTGCGAGTACTGGGATCGGACGTGCCGTGAGGACCTCGAGATCAACCGGGCGACCCGGGACATCTTCTCGATCCGCATCCCCAAACCGCGCTTCGTGCTGATGCCGACGCCGCTGTGGGACCAGATGTTCAAGCCGATGGTCGGCGCCCAGCGTTGGATCGCGGCCGGGCTCTTCGATCCCGCCGTGCGGGAGAAGGCCGGCATGCGGTGGACGCCCGGCGACGAGGTGCTGCTGCGGCTGTTCGGCAAGCTGGTCGAGCTGGCGTTCGTCGCGGTGCCCGACGAGATCCGGCTGCATCCCCGGGCGGTGGCCGCCTACCGGCGGGCCGACGGCACGATCGCGCCCGACTCGCCGCTCGTCGAGGCGCCCGCGTTCATGGGGCCGCCGCGGGAGCGCCGCGGCCTTCCCATGCACTACGTGCCCCACGGCAAGACACTCCTCGATCGCGCCGGCGCGCTGGTGCACACCACGTTCGCGCTGGCGGCGTTGCGGCCGGCACGCCCGCGGGGTCGCACCGCGGCCTGACACAACTGATCAGGACGTGCGATCTCGGCGCGAGCTCACGCGGTGAGAGCTGCCGGTGGTGGTGTCGCGTCGAGACAGCACAGACGGTCGCCTGGTCCGCTCCTGAGTTTCGGCCCGCTGCTGGCGATCGGCCCGATGACGACCGCCGATCCGCCGCTGATCGTCGGCCTGCGCGCTGCGTGGACCGGTGATGACCCTGTCGCGCAGGGAGTGTCGCGCGCTCGTCGGCATCGCAGCCGTTGTCGCGTCCGCAGCAGACCCTGTCGGAACGGGAGCCAGCAAGGTGGGCGGCACACCCACCTGCCAGCGAGGACGTTGGTAGGCCCGGTTGATCATGGGGCGCAGGAACTTGTCCAACTTCGCCAGCTTGTCCGGCGCCATGCCCGCATCCTTCAGAGGCGTCAGCAACGGCAGCAGCGGTGTCGGGATCATGATGGTGGTCGTCGTGCCGCCGAGGCGGTTGGTCGTGATCGAGTACTTCGTCGGTTGCGTGAGAACGTCGTAGAACGCCGAATCGTAGTGCAGCTGATCGGCTCCCATGATCGCGTTGGCGACGGCGAGCAGGTTGAACGGGCGATCCGGGAAATCGGCGATGGCGTCGTATTCGGCCTTGATGACGAAGACGTTGTACGGGGTGACGGGCAGCGGAATGTAGCGGCTGCCGACGAACATCTCTCGGCTCAGATAGCCGTAGACGGCGACGTTCATCTCCGACGGATCGGGTGCAACACGTCCCGCCTCGGGGTGCCGGAGGTCGTACATCAGTCTCTCCAACGTCAGTCCGACAGTCGGCGACCCTTCGGACACCCCACCGATCGTCTTGAACCCGGGCGTGTCGTAGATCGCCTGGTACAGAAGGTCCGCCGACGCGTTCAGGGACGCTCGGAAGGAGTCGGTGCTGACGTACGGGATGCCGACGCGAGTGTCGTACTGCCCGAAATAGCCGCCCAGTGCGTGCTCATCTCCTCTTCGGTGAGCGTCGCGTGCGAGCCGTGCCCGCCGACGAGGAGGGCGGTGGTCGTCGCGTCGGCCATCCCGGGTGACGAGCCCACTCCCGTCAGGGCGGCGCACACAGCGCCTGCGGCCATCAGCGTGTTGAAATCCTTCATCGTCCACCGCCTCGTTGCGCTTTGCTGACAGCACCGAGGTTATGAAGGGCGGTGCGGCTCCTCTAGGGACCAATGTCGTATCTGCATGGGACGTTGGCGGCGGACTGAATGAGACTCTGTTCGCATGGCTAATCTTGTCGGAGTGGCTGGATCAGGCCGACAACCGCGCCTTCACGCCCCTGACAGAATGTGGGCACCGACAGATGAAGGAGCACCCGGATGGAATTCGGCAACAGCACAGCGTTGATCACCGGCGCCAGCGGTGGCATCGGCGAGGAGTTCGCCGTGGCGCTCGCAGCGCGCGGCGCCGATCTCATCCTGGTGGCCCGCCGCGCCGACCGGCTCGAGGCGCTGCGGGAACGCTTGACTGCGCGTCATCCCGGCATCACCGTCGACATCGTGACCGCCGACCTCGCCCGGCCGGGCTCCGGCGCCGAGTTGGCGGCACGCGTCGGTGAGCTGAACCGCGGCGTCGACGTCCTGGTCAACAACGCCGGCATCGGGCTGCACGGGGCGTTCCACACCCAGGATCCCGACGCCAATGCCGGTGCAGTGCAATTGAATTGCGGAACCCTGGTCGATCTGACCGCACGCTTCCTGCCCGCCATGATCGGACGCCGCCAGGGCGTGGTGATCAACGTGGCCTCCACCGCGGCGTTCCAGCCCACGCCCGGTATGGCGGTCTACGGCGCGACGAAGGCGTTCGTGCTGTCCTTCACCGAGGCGTTGTGGCACGAGAATCGCAAGACCGGGGTGCGGATCCTCGCGCTGTGCCCTGGAGCGACACAGACCGAGTTCTTCGACCGCACCGGCGAGAAGTTCATGACCGACGGGCGCCAGAGCGCCACCGAGGTCGTCGACACCGCGCTCGCAGCACTCGACAAGTCCTCGCCCACCGTGGTGTCCGGAGTGCGCAACGCGATTCTTGCGATGGGGTACCGCGTGGCACCGCGCAAGCTCTTGCTCGCGGTGTCAGAGCGGATGCTCAAGGCCGAATAGCCGGTCAGCGTTGTTCGGTGCGGCGGCTGCGGGCCGACGCGTAGAGGCAGATCGCCGCTGCCGAGGCGACATTGAGGCTCTCGGCCTGCCCTGACATCGGAATGCGCACCCGCGCGGTCGCCAGTGCGGACACCTCGTCGGCGAGGCCGTGCGCCTCGGCGCCGAACAGCCACGCCGTCGGCGCCGCGTCGACGTCGTCGACGCTCGCATCCCCATCGAGGACCGTGGCCAAGATCTGCAGGCCAGCGGCCTTCAGTCGGGAAACCAGCTGCCGCACATCGGGTTCGCTCAACACCGGAACCGAGAAGATGCTGCCCGCCGAGGCACGCAGGCATTTGCCGTTGTAGGGGTCGACGCTCTCGCCGGCGAGCACGACGGCATCGGCGCCCATCGCGTCGGCCACCCGGATCAGGGTGCCGGCGTTGCCGGGCTCGGAAATGCCGACCGGGACGGCCAGCATCGTCGGCCGCGCGGCCAGCACGCCGTCGAGGTCCAGGGTCGGCTGCTCGCACACCGCGACGAGCCCCACCGGAGTCACGGTGTCGGACAACGCTTTCGCGGCCTTCTCCGTGACCAGCTCGACCGTCGTCCCGGTCAGCAGGTCGGCGAACCGCTCCGCCGCGGCCTCGGTGGCGAACACCTCGGAAACGAGTCCGCGCCGCAACGCGGCCTCCACGAGGTTGGGTCCCTCGGCGAGAAAGCGTGCGGCGCGGCGGCGCCCGGTGTGGCGGTGCAGCTTGACTGCCGCCACCACCCGGGCAGATCGCTCCGTGAGCTCTGACAGAGTCAGGCAGCCTCACCCGACGGTGCATTGACATCCTCGGGCAGCGCCGCCTTGGCCGCCTCGGCCAGCGCGGTGAACGCAGCCGGATCGCTGACGGCGATCTCGGCGAGGTTCTTGCGGTCCACCTCGATGCCAGCGGCCTTGAGGCCCTGGATCAGACGGTTGTAGGTGATGTCGTTCGCCCGTGCGGCGGCGTTGATGCGCGAGATCCACAGCTTGCGGAATTCGCCCTTGCGAGCACGCCGGTCACGGTAGGCATAGGTCAACGAGTGCAGCTGCTGCTCTTTGGCCTTGCGGTACAGGCGTGACCGCTGACCGCGGTAGCCCTTCGAGGCCTTCAGGACTGTGCGCCGCTTCTTCTGCGCGTTGACTGCGCGCTTCACGCGTGCCATGGGTGTTTCCTATCTGGGTTGGTTAAGGGAGAGGGCGCGAGCGCCCGAAAGAGTCAGCCGTTGAGCATCTTCGCGACACGCTTGGTGTCGTTGGCAGCCACCGCGGTGCGGCCGTCGAGCCTGCGGGTGCGCTTGCTCGCCTTGTGCTCGAGCAGGTGGCGACGGCCGGCCTTCTGGCGGACGATCTTGCCGGTCCCGGTCTTACGGAACCGCTTCGAAGCGCCGCTGTGGGTCTTCGCCTTGGGCATGTTTCCTCAGTTCTGTGGTGTGTCGGTTGGGGCTTCGGGCGCCTGCGCGCTGGCGCGCTGGGCTGCCGGTGCGTCCGCATCGTGGGCCGCCTTGGCACGAGTCTTCGCACCGCGGTGCGGGGCCAGCACCATCGTCATGTTGCGGCCGTCCTGCTTGGCCGACGTCTCGACGAAGCCGTAATCGGCGACATCGGCGCCCAGGCGCTGCAGGAGGCGGAAACCCAGTTCGGGCCGGGATTGCTCACGGCCGCGGAACATGATCGTCACCTTGACCTTCGATCCGGCTTCCAGGAAGCGGATGACGTGACCCTTCTTGGTCTCGTAATCGTGCGGATCGATCTTGGGACGGAGTTTCTGCTCCTTGACGACGGTCTGCTGCTGGTTCTTGCGAGACTCGCGAGCCTTCTGCGCCGTCTCGTACTTGAACTTGCCGTAGTCCATGATCTTGCACACGGGCGGCTTGGCGTCCGGCGCTACTTCCACGAGGTCGAGATCGGCGTCGGCGGCGACGCGGAGTGCATCTTCGATGCGCACGATGCCTACCTGTTCACCGCCCGGTCCGATCAGACGGACTTCAGGTACGCGGATGCGCTCGTTGACGCGGGTCTCAGTGCTGATGGGGCCTCCCGGGGTAGATCCTGTTGGTCACGCGCAGAATCCCCGCCCCGGCGGCAGACGTCCCCATAGGAACGAATAAGCCCTGCTCAACGCAGGGCCCAAAGCCGACCAGGCCAGATACCGATGACGTCGTCACCGATGTCCGGACCGGACCGCGCTACCTTGGATGGGTCATCGGCAGGCGGTGGGAGTGGGACTCCACTTGCTGTCCCTGGCGTCAGCCGGGACGGTCGCGCATGCCAGTCTAGCAGGCATGACCGAGAGCTCTGAACATCCCGAACCGGACGCCGGACCGCCCGCGCGCGAGCTGGCCGACGTACCCGCGGTCGAGGTGATCACCCGTGCCGCGGTGATGCTGATGAGCGCGGCGGCCGAGAAGCTGGGCCTCTCGGCCGACGATCCGGACGACAGCCCCCACCGCGACCTCGACGAAGCGCGTCGCCTGATCACCGCGCTGGCCGGATTGGTGACCGCGTCGGCGGAGTACCTCGGTCCGCACGCCGGGCCGGTCCGCGACGGCCTCAAGAGTCTGCAGCTGGCGTTCCGCGAGGGCAGCGCGGCTCCCGATGAACCCGGCAAAGGTCCCGGCGAGAAGTACACCGGCCCGGTCTGGTGAGTCGGCGCGCGGCCGACATGCAGCCGCGACGCAGCGTGAGGGCCTATCCTCGCGGCCTATGACCACCACTGGCGTTGCCAGGACACGACCTGCCACCAGTTTCGGCTGGGTCCCTGCTGCAGCCGGCTGGATCGTCGGCGTCATCGCGACGCTGTCGCTGCTGGCGAGCATCTCGCCGTTGATCCGCGCGGTGATCAAGGTGCCGCGCGAGTTCGTCGACGACTACGTCTTCAACTTCCCGGACACCAGCTTCGCGTGGGCCTTCGTACTGGCGCTGCTGGCCGCGGCGCTGGCCGCCCGCAAACGCCTCGCGCTGTGGATCCTGGTCGGCTACATGGTCGCCGCCGCCGGGTGGAACCTGATCGCGCTGATCGACGGCGGCGAGCGGTGGTTCGAGAAGGTCGGCGAGATCATCGGTGTCGGCTTCCACATCGTCGCGGTCGTGTGCCTGGTGCTGGCACGCCACCAGTTCTGGGCCCGGGTGCGCAGGGGCGCTCTCCTGAAAGCGGCGCTGACACTGCTCGCCGGTATGACGGTGGGCACGCTGGTCGGCTGGGCGCTGCTGGAGGTGTTCCCCGGGAGCCTGGCCCGCTCGGATCGCTTCTGGTACGCGCTCAACCGGGTGGGCGCGTTCGCCGGCGCGGACGCCGACACCTTCGCAGGCCACCCGCATGTGTTCGTCAACGCGCTGCTCGGCCTGTTCGGCGCGCTGGCGCTGATGGTCGCCGCGATCGTGCTGTTCCAGTCGCAGCGCGCGGACAACGCGCTCACCGGCGAGGACGAATCCGCGATCCGCGGCCTGCTGGAACTGTTCGGCAAGAACGATTCGCTGGGCTACTTCGCCACCCGACGTGACAAGGCCGTCGTCTTCGCCCCCAACGGCCGCGCCGCCATCACCTATCGCGTCGAGGTCGGGGTGTGCCTGGCCAGCGGTGACCCCGTCGGTGATCCGCGCGCGTGGCCTGCCGCGATCGCCGCCTGGCTGCAGCTGTGCGAGACCTACGGGTGGGCCCCGGGTGTGATGGGGGCCAGTTCGACAGGGGCGCAGGCGTTCCGCGAGGCCGGGCTGAGCGCCCTTCAGCTCGGCGACGAGGCGATCCTGCATCCCGACGAGTTCCGGCTGTCCGGACCGGACATGCGTGCGGTGCGGCAAGCGGTCACCCGCGCCCGCCGCGCCGGTGTCACCGTGCGGATGCGCCGCCATCGAGATCTGTCGGCCGACGAGATGGCCGCGGTGATCACCCGTGCCGACACTTGGCGCGACACCGAGGACGAACGCGGCTTCTCGATGGCCCTGGGCCGACTCGGAGATCCCGCGGACGGCGATTGCCTTCTCGTCGAGGCGATCCAGGAGTCGGCCGCTGGTGGCACCGAGGCCGCCGAAGTTGTCGCGATGCTCTCGCTGGTGCCGTGGGGCACCAACGGGGTGTCCCTCGATCTGATGCGCCGCTCCCCCGGATCGCCCAACGGCACCATCGAATTGATGGTCAGCGAGTTGTGCCTGCAGGCCGGGGAGATCGGCGTGACGCGGGTGTCGCTGAACTTTGCGATGTTCCGGTCGGCGTTCGAGCAGGGCGCCCAACTCGGCGCCGGGCCGGTGGCCCGCATGTGGCGGGCCCTGCTGGTGTTCTTCTCCCGGTGGTGGCAGCTGGAGACGCTGTACCGGTCCAACATGAAGTACCAGCCGGAGTGGGTGCCGCGCTACGCATGCTACGAGGAGGCGCGCCTGGTGCCGCGAGTCGGGGTCGCCTCCGTCATCGCCGAAGGCTTTCTCGTGCTTCCGTTCTCGCGCCGCCACGAACAACCTCACACGGGACACCACATCGCGGTGCCCGGCTCGCTGATCGCGACCGGCGCGTTGCACAGCGACGGCAGCGCACCCGACCCGGGCGGCTTGGGCGCCGAGGCACCCGCAGACAGCCCCGCGCCGCGGTTGCCCGAGCAGGTGCGGGTCCGCATGGCCAAGCTGAAGGCGTTGCAGGACGACGGCGTCGATGCCTATCCCGTCGGCAGTCCCCCCAGCCACACCGTGGCCCAAGCGCTCGAAAGCCCCGAGGGCGCAGCGGTGACCGTGGCCGGACGGGTGCTGCGACTGCGCGACTACGGCGGCGTGCTGTTCGTCGAGCTTCGGGACTGGTCCGGCGATGTGCAACTGCTGCTGGACAATTCGCTTCTCGAATCCGGCTGCACCGCCGACGTCACCCGGACCATCGACCTCGGCGATCTGATCGAGGTGGCCGGCGCGATGGGGCGCAGCCGCAACGGCACATGGTCGCTGCTGGTGCGCTCCTGGCGGTTGATCGGCAAATGCCTGCGTCCCCTGCCGGACAAGTGGAAGGGCATGACGGACCAGGAAGCCAGGGTGCGTGCCCGCTACGTCGACCTCGCGGTCAACACCGAGGCCCGCGAGCTGATCCGGGCCCGCAGCGCGGTGCTGCACTCGATCCGGGAAACGCTGGTGGGCAAGGGTTTTCTCGAAGTCGAGACGCCCATCCTGCAGCAGATCCACGGTGGCGCCAACGCGCGCCCGTTCCTCACCCACATCAACGCCTACGACCTCGACCTGTATCTGCGGATCGCCCCGGAGCTCTACCTCAAACGGCTCTGCGTGGGTGGCGTCGAGCGGGTCTTCGAACTCGGCCGCGCGTTCCGCAACGAGGGCGTCGACTTCAGCCACAACCCCGAGTTCACGCTGCTGGAGGCCTATCAGGCGCACGCCGACTACCGGGTGTGGATCGACGGTGCCCGCGAACTGATCCAGAACGCCGCCCAGGCCGCCAACGGCGAGCAGGTGTTCCTCCGCCCGCGCGAGGACGGCACTCTCGAACCGGTCGACATCTCCGGACCGTGGCGGGTCACCACCGTGCACGACGCGGTGTCCGAGGCGCTGGGTGAACACATCGGGCCCGACACGGATCTGCCCACACTGCGGCGCCTGTGCGACAAGGCGACGATCCCGTACCTGACGCACTGGGACACCGGCGCCGTCGTCCTGGAGATGTACGAGCACCTCGTCGAGGACCGCACCGAGGCGCCGACGTTCTACACCGATTTCCCCACCTCGGTGTCCCCGCTGACCCGTCCCCACCGCAGCATCGCCGGGGTCGCCGAGAGGTGGGATCTGGTGGCCTGGGGTGTCGAACTGGGCACCGCCTACAGCGAACTCACCGATCCCGTGGAGCAGCGCCGCCGCCTGCAGGAGCAATCGCTGCTGGCCGCCGGCGGAGACCCCGAGGCGATGGAGCTCGACGAGGATTTCCTGCAGGCCATGGAGTACGCGATGCCCCCCACCGGCGGGCTGGGGATGGGCGTGGACCGGGTCGTGATGATGATCACCGGCCGCAGTATCCGCGAGACATTGCCGTTCCCGCTGGCCAAACCTCGTTAGCAGCGACGTCACAGCGTGCTCCAAGCTTGGCGCGTCAAGGTGGAGCTGTGACGACGTCCGGTCCCTTCTCCCAGACCTTTTGGGAATCCACTCGCCACCATCTGTCCTTGATGCACGGGTGGCTGCCCGTGGTCGTGCAGGTTCTGGCGTTCGTTGCCCTGGTGACCGCCATCGGCTGGCGCACCCGCCGCTGGCGGCTGGTGTGGCTGCCGTGGTCGGCGGTGATCGGGGTGATGCTGACCGTCGGCGCGTACTGGTACACCGAGACCGCGGGAGTGGCCGACGACTCCAACCCGGCGCCTCAGACGCTGTGGGTGTGGATCGCGTTGTCCGGTATTGCGGTCGGCGTGCTGGTATCGGGGTGGCGTGATGCGCAGTGGTGGCGTCGAGCGGTGGCGCTGGCAGCGGTTCCGCTGTGCGCCCTGTGCGCGGGGCTGGCGCTGAACCTGTGGACGGGCTACTTCCCCACCGTGCAGACCGCGTGGAGCCAGCTCACCGCGGGCCCGCTGCCGGACCAGACCGATCAGGTGACGGTCAAGGCGATGCAACGCACCCACACGATCCCGATCAAGGGCAGCGTCGTACCGGTCGACATCCCCGACACCGCATCGGGTTTCAAGCACCGCGGCGAGTTCGTCTACCTGCCGCCCGCCTGGTACGCCACGGATCCGGCGCCTGCGCTGCCGACGGTGATGATGATCGGCGGGGAGTTCAACACCCCCGCCGACTGGATGCGCGCCGGCAACGCGATCAAGATCCTCGACGACTTCGCGGCCGCACACCACGGCGTCGCTCCCGTGGTCGTGTTCGTCGACCCGGGTGGCGCGTTCAACAACGACACCGAATGCGTCAACGGCTCGCGCGGCCAGTCGGCCGACCACCTGACCCGCGATGTCGTGCCCTACATGAGGGCGAACTTCGGCGTCAGTGCCGCCGCGGCGAACTGGGGTGTGGTCGGCTGGTCGATGGGTGGCACCTGCGCGGTGGATCTGGCGGTCATGCACCCCGACATGTTCAGCGCGTTCGAGGACATCGCCGGTGACCTCGCTCCGAACTCCGGCAACCAGGCCCAGACCGTCGCCCGGCTGTTCGGCGGCAACAGCGCCGCCTACGCGTCGTTCGATCCGAGCACGGTGATCACCCGGCACGGCCCGTACCACGGGGTGCAGGGCTGGTTCGACGTGAACGGACCGGTGCCCGGGTCGGGAACCGGTAAGCCGAACGACCAGGCGGTCGCCGCGTCGACGCTGTGCTCGCTGGGCAGCAAGGCGGGTATCGACTGCGCGGTGGTCAACCAGCCCGGCAACCACGACTGGCCGTTCGCCTCCACCGCGTTCGCGACCGCGCTGCCGTGGATGGCCGGCGCGATCGGCACCCCGGGGGTGCCGCCGGCGGCGCTGCCGGGTGGCCCACCGGCGCCGCCCCCACCGGCGGCGATGGTGGAGAAGACGGCCGCCCGCTGACGTGGGTCGGTAGCGTGGGGAGCATGCCCGAGGACCCGTCCGCCCCCTCCGCACCCGCCGACAGCGGTTACACCGACGACGGGGTGCCGACGTACGACGCGGTACGCGAGAAGATCGAGAACCGGTACGCGACCTCGCTGGGTTCGGCCGAGCTGGCCGCCGAGACCCCGGAGGGCCGGACCGTGGCCGAGCAGTACGACGCGCGCCAGCGTGCCGCGGCAGAGCGGCTGGCAGAGATCCGGAAGTCCATGCGCGGCGATGAGGCCGACAAGAACTCTCAGTAGCTCTCAGTAGTCGGCGTCGGCGGCCAGGAGCTCGGCCACGAAGGCGTCCGCGCCGGAACGGGCGAGCCGCGATCGCGCGACCGCGCGCACTCGCTCACGCTCCGAACGGGATTCGCCGGCATCTCCCTTCACGACACCGGCACCCACGACCACCGTGGCCGATGACCAGTCGTGGTCCCAGGCCGCGTCCTCGGTCAGGGGGTCGCCGCCGTCGAAGAGCGGCACGGTGGCCACTCCTGTCGCGTCCAGCGTGCCGGCGCCGCCATAGCCCGCGCAGCTGAACCGGACCGGGATGCCGTCGGGCGACGCGGTGCCCCACACCTCGGCGCGCACCACCGCCGCCACCGTCGTCCCCGACGACTGCACCGACCAGGCGACGGTGTCCTCGGCGGCGTCGAAGAGTCCGGGTGGTACCGCCGACCAACGCACCGAGTCGCGCCCCTCGGCGATGGCCTCCCCCGGCCGGACTTGCCGCGCATCCGATCCTGCTACGAGCGCAAAGTCGTCTCGCCGCCGTTGCGCCGGGACTTCCAGGGTGCCGGGGGACATCACGCCGATGTCCTCGGCGAGCTCGAGACAGGACTGCGCCAGATCGGCGATGCGTGAATCATCATGGTGGACAAGCACATCGAAAAACGGTGCATGGGGGCGCAGCAGCCCGGCGACATCGGCGTCGAACGCGTCGTCGTCGAAGAATTCCTGCGCCGCCTCGGTCAGCACCGCCAGTTCGCCGTCGAGGAGCGCCATGTCGAGGTCGGCGATGCCGTCCCGCCGGCTGGCCGGCCACCAGCGCCGCAGCCAGTGCCCCACTGCGAGGCGGCGGAGCTCGTCCAGCGAACCGGGCGCGACGACGACATCCGGGAGGTCCGCCACGCTGCCGGACTCGATGCCCGACTCGGTGCCCGATTCCCCCTCCTGCAGCGCCGTCACCACCGCCGCGTGACCCTCCTGCCCGACGACGCGCCACAGCCATTCGGCGTGCGCGACGTCGGTGAACACGATCTGGGGTTCTGCCTCGGGGGCGTCGACCGGCCAGCTGAGTACCGCACCCGCGACCTCGAGGACCGCCGCCAACGGCGGCGACGGCGGGGTCGGTCCGGTCGTCCACAGTCCGGCGTCGTTACGCAACTTCACGACGCCATGCCTTCCGCACCGAGCATCGCCTTGATGCGTTGGCGATGATCCAGGCTCACGGACCGGGCCACCCCGTCGAGCAGCGCACGCACATCGTCGGCGTCCGAGCACGACTCCTGCCAGACGTCGCGACCGTGCAGGCGCGCCCACAGCCGGTTCAGGTAGGGCCGACGGAAGCAGGCGAGTTCATCGATGACCTGCTGTTGCCGCGGATGCACCGCTGCGCCGTCGGCCAGGTAGCGACGGGCGTGCAGCACGTAGGCCTCCTTGCGGAGCCGCGCCTGGATGCGCGCTGACAGCCCGTACCGCGGATGGGCGCCGGGCTCCAGCGGTGCCAGATCGGTGGCGACCTCGATGCCTGCGAGCAGCGTCGCCTGCTTGTCCTCCCCCAGCAGACCCCACGGCGCGGCCGAGCGGTCGACCTCCTCGGCGCACAGCAGCGCGATGTCGGGCAGCTCGTCGCGGTCCATGCCGCGGCGCAGTGTCGCGCGCACCCGGTCGACCACGCTGCGGTCCAGCGGCCGCTCCCTGTCGATCCGCGTCGCCCGCGTCACCACGGGGCAGCGTTGGGGTTGGGTCGACGACAGCCCCAGGTCGGCCAGTGACCAGGGCAGGTCCGCGCCCTCGACCCTGGCCGCCGCCCCGAGGTTGTAGGGCGTCGCGTCGTCGACCAGGGCCGACCACACCCGTGCCCGGGCGGCCCCCGCGGTGTGACCCGCAGCGTCGGCCAGGACGGTGCCCAGGCCTGCGAGGAACGGTTCGCTGGCCTGCTGCCCGGGGCGGACGTCACGCCATGCCCGGTCGAGCTGCTCGTCGAGGTCCGCGACGACGGCCGGGTCGGCGACATGCGTGTTGAGCAGGTCGATGGCGGTCCGGTCACGGTCGGCGTGCACCTCGCGCAGCACGCGTTCGGCCTCGGCGCCGTGTGCCTCGCCGGCGGTGACCGCGAGCTCGTAGCAGACCGGGAAGTACAGCTCTTGGGCGTTGCCCTGGGTGATGCGCAGTCGGCGGCGCTCACGTTTGAGCATCTCGAACCACGCGGCCGTGTCCCTCAGCGTCGTCGCCTGCTCGACGATCGCGCGGTGCATCTCGACGGCCACCTCGGCGGGGACCACCGGTGCGGAGAAGCGGGTGTTCACCCGAAGTCGCAGCACCAGGGGGTCGATGATGCGTTTCACGGTTCGGGTCAGCGGCGCGCCGTCGTCGGCGCTGAGGCACTCGACGCCGGGACCGATCGCCCGCCACGCTGCGTCGATCACCGCGCGGCGCGGTTGCCGCACGCCCACCGACGGCCCGGCTTCCGCGTTCACGCGAACAGAATAGGAGCTGCGCCGCCTTTCCAGGACGGTCATCGGGCACCGTCGGTGGCGAACGTGACCAGCGCCGCCCAGTACAGCGGGCTGGCGGTGCCGTCCCCGGCTCGCCAGCGGGCGAGTTGGGTGCGCTGCCAGGCGTTCACCGCCCGGCCCGCCTCGGGAGCATCGTGCGCGGTGTCGACCGCGATCACCACGTCCCCCATCGGGTCGGCCGATTCCCCTGCGTCACTGCAGAATCGGCGGAATCCTGCCGTGGTGGGCAACGACCACAGGGTGGCGGTCACCAGGACGGCTCCGTTGAGGATGAGGGCGGCGACGAGCCCGGTGGCCTCGTCGAACCGGTAGTCCCCGCCCGACGCGCAGGCCAGCAGCGCGACGCGGGCGGGCATCGGCAGGGCCGCGGCCATCAGTTCCCCCGCGCTCAGCGGATCGGGTTCGGCGAGATGGATCGCCGCCCGGTCGGCATGGCCGGCGTCCCCGTCGGCGGCCGTCGCGTGTCCGACGTAGAGCAGCCGGCTGGGAGCTGCGCGCAGCTGCGCCGCGAGCCATGACCGGTCGGCCTCTGTGCGGCGGAACAGCTCCACGGCGGTTCCGGTCGGCGGCAGCACTTCTCGCCGCTGCATCAGGGCTGAGAAGTGTCGGGTCACCGGGTTCTCGGGTGCCGGCCTGCCCAGTACCGAGCCGAGCGCCGAGTCGGGTCGCTGGCCGGGCACCCTCGGGTCGAGGACGAGCAGCGGCGCGCGCTCGGGGCGCCACGCCGACGGCCGACGCGGCGCGTTCGCGATGTTGGGCGGTGCGGCGAGCAGGATGTCGACCAGCTCGATCAGACGCCTCCCGTCGGCGGGCATGGCGAGGATCGACCAGGGCACCTGAGCCAGCCGGGCCGTGGGCGCGGCGAACAGTACGGCACCGGGTTCTGCGGCGCGGTCGACCAGCAACCGCCACGCCTGCTCCGGCATGAGGGTCTCGCCGAGCACCTCCGCGAGGTGCTGTTCGGCGGCATGCGATGCGAAAGACCCGGCGGTGACGGCGCGTTGCACCGCGTCCGCGGTGCTCTCCTGCGGTCGCGGATCGGGCAGCGCGTCGGCCAGCAGATCCCGGACGGTGCCCATCGCGGCCTCGTCCATCACCCAGGTCACCGTGGCCTCGGCACGGCCGACCACCCGCAGGCTGGCGTACGTCGCGACCCCGACATCGGCGTAGCGCAACAGCAGAGCCTCGGCGGTCACGGCCATGTGGACCACTCGCTCTCGGCGGCGACGACCTCGCGGCCGTAGCGGGTCGCCGCGAGGTCCCGGTACCGGCGCAGCACCAGGTCGCCGCCCGGATCCATGCGCAGCGGCGGCAGCGCTCCCAGCCGGGTCAGAGGGCCTGCGCCGACCACCGCGCCTCCGGAGGCGACCAGGGCGTACTCCTGGGCGTCCTCGACGGGAACCGTAGGCGTGGCGGTGTCCGCCCACGCGGCGTTCTCTGCTTCAGGGGCGATGAATGTGCCGCGCGCACAGTGATATTCGATCAATTCGCTGAGCAACTCGGTGTTGCCCCACTCCCACGCGACGGCGAAGGCGCCCGCAAGCATGCGGGAGGAGACGTAGGTGGCCCAGCGCATCCGGGCGTCGGCGTCGGCGATCGAATACCGCACGGAGTCGACCGCCAGGGCGGCGGGGATCTTCAGCTCGGCCGCATCGGCCAGCTTCTGCTCGGCGGTGCCGGGATCGGCCTGAGCCTGGGCGCGCAGCAGGGTTCCGACATGATCGTCGAGGCGGGCGTATTGCAGCCAGCTGTGTCGGGGCCACCCGTCCAGCAGCGTCCTGGCCTCCTCGACCCGGGCGGTGGCTGCGGCGAAGTCGCCGCGGAAGATGTCGACCCAGCTGCGCTGCAGCAGGATTCGGTGGATGTGCAGGGGCCGGCCGAGTTCGCGCCAGTGCCGCTCGGCGTGGCCGAGGCGCTCGTCGGCGTCGTCGTAGGCGCCGACGGAGATCGCGATCAACCCGAAGTAGAGCCAGCACCGCGAGACATCATGGGCCCGAATGTGTTCGGCTATCGCGGGATAGGCCTCGTGCACGAGCTCCTGAGCCTTCGGCCGGTCGCCCGCGGCCCATGCCGCCGTCGCCCGCTCCAACTGGGTGCGGGAGGTCGCCAACCGCCAGTTTCGTGCCTTCGCACGCGCCCCTGCCCGGCGCAGCCACGGCTCGGCTTCGGTGAGCCGCCCCGTCTCGACGCAGAAGCGCCCGTACCCGGTGCCCGCGAGAACCCGTAGCGCATCGAAGGGTTCGCTGCCGTCCCCCGGACCGTCGACCGCGTCGAGCACCTGCTGCCACAGCGGCAGGGATTGCACGTGCAGATCGTCGTCGCACAGCGCGACCGCGCACAGAATTCGCGCGTAGGTGATCAGGTACGCGTGCTCGGCAGCCAGGTCGGGAGCCGGATCAGCGACCACGCCGGCCTCCTCGATCAAGGACTGCAGAAGCGTTGCGGCCGTTTCGTGTTCGCCGTGCGCTGCCGCGTAACCGGTGTCCAGGAACAGAGCGCGGCGGGTGTACCGACAGATCATGCGCGCGGTTTGCGGATCCGGGGAGGCAAGCGCCGTGTGATGCTGCAGGCAGTCGCGAATTCTCTTCACGGCCTCGGTGACCCCGGCGTAGGCGGTGCGCACCAGGTAGATCTCGCCCAGTTGGGCGAAGACCTCGAGGGCGAGGTCGTCGCGGTCGGCCTCCTCGATGCGCGGCATCAGCGACAGCAGAAGCTCTTTGGCGGCTTCCTCGTCGGCGGCGAACGCGAGGTGACGAGCCTCCTCGAGATCCTGCTCGATCGTCACCGCGTCATCATAGGAAGCGGCGGGCGTGCCGGGCACGCCCGCCGCTCGGTCGCGCATGTCTCAGCTGCAGGTCACGGTCACCGTGAACGGTTCGGTGATCATGCCGGCCATCGGATTGCTCATGTCGGCACCGACCGCCTCGCCGGTGATCGTGTACCGGTCGCCGTCGACCTTGACCTCCGCCGAACCGCTTTTGGCGCCCATCGCGTTGGCGACGGCGAGTGCGTTGCCGTCGACGACCATGCCGAGCGACTCGACCACCGGGGTAGCCTCGTCGCTCATCACGATGCCCAGGCCCTGCTGACCGCCGATCGCGCCGCTGGCGACGGTGACCTTGCCACCCTGTTTCACGCAGGTGACCGAGTTCAGGTCCAGTCCCGCCAGATCGGCACCGTCGACCTTGACCTCGGTGTTGCCGCCCCGGGCGACCGCGGAGGTGGCCGGCTGGGAGCTACCGGGTGCGGGTGACTCCTTGTCGCTGGAGCAGCCCACCAGCATGGCGGTGCCTGCGGCCAGACCGATCACACCTGCGACAACTCGTTTCATCGTTGCTCTTCCCTTCGTCGTACTCCGCCTCGGTGGCGTCGTGTGAGAACAGTGAAAGGGGGCCATCGGGCTACCGATCCCAACTTCTGTCACCGGCGGCCGCTACGGTCGGCAGGCGTGCGCACCATCACCGTCGAGCAGCGCCGGGCCCGCCTGGCGCGACGACACCAGCTGAGCCCGACTGCGGCGGCGTCGGCGTCGGTAGCCGACGTGACCGAACGTCTTGTCGCCCTGCACGCCACCGACCCCGCAACGCCGTATCTCTCGCTGTGGGCCCGGCTGCCGGATGTGGCTCGCGATGACGTCGATGCCGCGCTGTACCGGGATCGCTCGGTGGTCAAGCATCTCGCGATGCGCCGGACGCTGTGGGTGGTGCGGCCCGCGGACCTGCCCGCGGTGCAGGCGGCCGCCAGTGACCGGGTTGCCGCCAACGAGGCGCGGCGGCTGGCCGCCGACGTGGAGCGCGCCAGCGTGGCTGCTGACGGCGCAGCCTGGCTGGACGCCGCCGGCGCCGCAGTGCTACGGCATCTACGGGACGAAGGTCCGCGCAGCGCACGCGAGTTGCGTGAGACGTTGGCCGAGCTCACCGGAACCTACAACCCTGCGCCCGACAAGGCATATGGCGGCGAGGGCCACCTGGCGCCGCGGGTGTTGACGGTGCTGTCGGCTCGCGGTCACATCGTGCGCGGCGTCAACGACGGCGGCTGGCTGACGTCGCGGCCACGCTGGACGCTCACCGAGGCATGGCTGCCTGGTCTCGCCACCGCCGCAGAGGCCGACGCCGCCAGCGCCGAGTTGGTGCGCCGCTGGCTGGCGACCTTCGGCCCCGCGACGCTCACCGACATCAAGTGGTGGTTCGGAACGACATTGACGTGGGCTCGAAAAGCGTTGTCCGCCATCGGTGCCGAGGAAGTGCGACTGGACGGTGGCACCGGGTATGTGACACCAGGCGATGAGGACGAGCCGGATCCCGAGCCGTGGTGCGCCCTGCTGCCATCGCTGGACCCGACGACGATGGGGTGGTTCGACAGGGACTGGTACCTGGGCCCGCACCGGGCCGAGGTGTTCGACCGCAACGGCAACGCCGGGCCGACCGCGTGGGTCGACGGCCGGGTGGTCGGCGCGTGGCGTTCCGACGATGCCGGTCGTGTCGAGCTGGTCCTGCTGGAGAACGTCGGGCGCCGAGCGGCCTCCGCCCTCGCAGACCGGGCCGCGGAGCTCACGGGCTGGCTCGGTGGTGCGCGGGTCAGTCCCCGGTTCCCGTCCCCGGCCTGTAAGCGCTGACCCTCAGGTCAGGAAGGCATCCCGATGGCTGACGGCCCAGTCACCGAAAGCGGTGGCGGGGCGGCCGGTGACCACCTGAACTGCCTGCGTCACGTCGGCGGGTTCGGTGACCTCGAAAGCCCACTGGGCCATCAGCAGGTCGAGGTACTGCGGCGGCAGCACCTGGCCGTAGAGGGCACGGGCGTGCGCATCCGAGAGCAGGGTGATGTCGATCGATGCGTTGATCGCGCGGCCGACGAGGCCGACTTGCTCACGCATCGTCAACGACTCAGGCCCGGTGAGGACGATCTTCTGCCCGTCGAGCGCAGAGGTGGTGAGGGCTTCGACGGCGACCGCGGCGATGTCGTCATCGGCTATCGGCGCCTGCTGCGATTCCGGGAAAGGCAGCCCGACACTCCGGTGCTCGCGGATCTGCCGCGCCCAGAAGCGGATGGCGTTGCGGGCAAAGGCACCGGGGCGTAGGCACACCGTGGTGAATCCGCCGTCGATCACCGCGTTCTCGACGGCGAGGTGGCGCTGCTTGTTGTACTCGACGAACGGCTCGGTGCGCGTGGTGTCGATCGTGGACAGCACGACGACTTTTGCGACTCCTGCCGCCGCCATCTCCTCGGCCAGTTCGCCCAGCACCTGCGGTGGGGCGAAGCTGACGAGGAACACGGCATCGACGTCCTCGAGTGCGGGGCGCAACGTGCGCGGCTCACTGAGATCGCTCGCGACGTTGTCCACCCCTGGCCACCGCTGCGGGTCCGGTCGCCGACTTGTCGCACGCACCTCCACACCGGTGTCACGCAGGTGGCCGATCAGCGTGGAACCGACCCCGCCGCTCGCTCCGGTGACCAGTACTCGCATCGTCGTTCCTTTCGTCGTCTCGATATCGACGCTACGAACGACCAGTCATCAGCACCAATCATGAGTCGTGATGTGCGACATTCATCAAGTGAATCTCGCCGGTGTGGACCTCAACCTGCTCGTCGTTCTGCACGCGGTCATCGAAGAGCGCAGCGCCACCCGGGCCGCGGCACGTCTGCATCTGACCCAGCCCGCGGTGTCGAATGCGTTGGCACGCTTGCGGATTCTGCTGGGCGACCCTCTGGTGGTGCGTACCGGCCGCGGCCTGACCCCTACTCCCGCCGCGCTGGCTGTGCAGCCCCGCCTGAACGAGGCCCTGCGCCTCGTTCAGGGGATCGTGGCCGGTCTCGACGCGTTCGATCTGGCCACGACGACCCGCGAGTGGGTGATCGCCTTCGCTGATCTCTATGGCCCCCTGCTGCTGCCCGGGCTGGACCGTCTTCTCCAGGAGCGCGCTCCCGGGTCACGCGTGCGAGTGCAGGCGCTGGACCGGATCAGCGTTGCTGACGCCCTGGCCAGCGGCGAGATCGATGTCTACCTCGGCATTCCCTCGACCACACCGGCAGCCTGGCACTGCGAACCTGCATTCACCGACGACATGGTCGGCATCATCGCTGAGCAGCACCCTGACGCCGGCACCGCAATGACGCTCGAACGATTCGTCGACCTACCGCACGCGCACGTCCGGATCAGCGCAGGGCGCGGTCGCGAAGTCGACGACGCCCTGGCTCGTATCGGCCTGACCCGGCGGATCCGACTCACCGTGCCGCACTACAGTTCCCTGTTCCCTGTCGTCGAGAACGGCCACTGCATCGCCGTCGCTCCCCGCTGCTTGGCCGAACACCATGCCCGCACCTCGGCGATCACGCTGTTCGAGATTCCGCTGCAACTCCCGGCCTACGACGTTCGCGTGTTCTGGCACTCCCGATCAGACACCGACCCCGGCATCACGGCGTTCCGCGGACTCCTGCACGAGGCCCTCGGCGTCAGGCGCTGACCTTCCTGCGGGTGCGCGACTTGGGTTTCGGCCGTGCCATGCCCAGGGTTTCGGCGAGGAAGTGACCGGTGTAGCTGTCCGGGTTGACCGCCACGTCTTCCGGCGTACCCGTCGCGACCACCGTGCCGCCGCCGGAACCGCCTTCGGGCCCCATGTCGATGATCCAGTCGGAGGTCTTGATGACGTCGAGGTTGTGCTCGATGACGATGACCGTATTGCCTTTGTCCACAAGGCCGTTGATCACGGTCAGCAGCTTGCGGATGTCCTCGAAGTGCAGACCCGTGGTCGGCTCGTCGAGGATGTAGATGGTCCGGCCGGTCGACCGCTTCTGCAACTCGGAGGCCAGTTTCACGCGCTGCGCCTCGCCACCCGACAGCGTCGGCGCCGGCTGCCCGAGCCGCACGTAGCCGAGGCCGACGTCGACGAGCGTCTTGAGGTAGCGATGAATCGAGCTGATCGGCGCGAAGAACTCCGCCGCCTCCTCGATCGACATGTCGAGCACCTCGGCGATCGTCTTGCCCTTGTAGTGCACCTCGAGGGTCTCGCGGTTGTAGCGCGCGCCCTGGCACACCTCGCACGGCACGTACACGTCGGGCAGGAAGTTCATCTCGATCTTGATGGTGCCGTCACCCGAACACGCCTCGCAGCGGCCACCTTTGACGTTGAACGAGAAGCGCCCGGGCTGATACCCGCGCACCTTCGCCTCCGTCGTCGCGGCGAACAACGTCCGGATCTTGTCGAACACCCCGGTGTAGGTGGCCGGGTTCGAGCGCGGCGTGCGGCCGATCGGTGACTGGTCGACCCGCACCAGCTTGTCCAGGTGATCCAGGCCGTTGACGCGGGTGTGCCGGCCCGGCACCAGACGCGCGCCGTTGAGCTTGTTGGCCAGCACAGACGCCAGGATGTCGTTGACGAGCGTCGACTTGCCGGACCCGGACACCCCGGTCACCGAGGTCAGCACACCGAGCGGGAACGCCACGTCGATCTCGCGCAGGTTGTGCTCGCGCGCCCCGACGACGGTGAGCTGACGCTTCTTGTCGGGCACCCGGCGCATCTCGGGGACCTCGATCTCCTCCTTGCCGGACAGGTACGCGCCGGTGATGGAGTTCGGGTTCGTCAGCAGGTCCTGGTAGGTGCCGCTGTGCACGATCTGGCCGCCGTGCTCACCGGCGGCGGGGCCGATGTCGACCACCCAGTCCGCGTGAGCGATCGTGTCGAGGTCGTGCTCAACGACGATCAGTGTGTTGCCGAGGTCACGCAGCCGCACCAGCGTGTCGATCAGGCGGCGATTGTCCCGCTGATGGAGGCCGATCGACGGCTCGTCGAGCACGTAGAGCACGCCGACGAGACCGGATCCGATCTGGGTGGCCAGCCGGATGCGTTGGGCCTCACCGCCGGACAGAGTGCCGGCAGCCCGCGACAGCGACAGATAGTCCAGGCCGACGTCGAGCAGGAAACCCAATCGGGACTGGATCTCTTTGAGCACCTGTCCCGCGATGGCGGCCTCGCGGGTGCCGAGGGTCAGCGCGTTGAGGAACGCCGCGCAGTCGGCGATCGACAGTTCCGCGACCTCGGCGATCGACTTGGGGCCGTACTCGCCGGCCGTCATCGTCACGGCGAGGATCTCGGGCTTGAGGCGGGTGCCCTGGCATTCGGGGCACGGCACATCGCGCATGAAGCCCTCGAGGCGCTCCTTCATCTGCTCGGAGTCGGTCTGTTCCATGCGGCGCTGCAGGAACGCCATCACGCCTTCGAAGTCGGCGTAGTAGGACCGGGTGCGGCCGTAGCGGTTCTTGTACCGCACGTGCACCTGCTCGTCGCAGCCTTCGAGAATCGCCTTGCGCGCCTTGGCGGGGAGCTTCTTCCATGGGGTGTTCACGTCGAAGCCGAGCTGGTCACCGAGGCCGGCGAGCATGCGGGTGAAGTACTCGGCGGTGTGCCCCATCGACCACGGGGCGATCGCACCCTCGGCCAGTGTCAGGTCGGAATCGGGCACCACCAGGTCCGGGTCGACCTCTTTGCGGATGCCGAGGCCGGTGCACTCCGGGCACGCGCCGTAGGGCGAGTTGAACGAGAACGACCGGGGTTCCAGGTCGTCGACGGCCAGCGGGTGACCGTTCGGACAGGCCAGCTTCTCGGAGAAGCGCTGCTCGCGGTGGGGGTGGTCGTCTTCGCGGTCGACGAACTCGAGCACGACGATGCCGTCGGCGAGGTTCAGCGCGGTCTCGACCGAGTCGGTCAGTCGCTGCTTGGCCGACGCCTTGACCGTGAGGCGGTCGACGACCACCTCGATGTCGTGCTTCTCCTGCTTCTTCAGCTTCGGCGGATCCGTCAGCGGGTGCACCACGCCGTCGACGCGGACACGGCTGTAGCCCTGGGTGTTCAGCTTGTCGAACAGGTCGACGAACTCACCCTTGCGGGTGCGGACCACCGGGGCCAACACCTGGAACCGCAGGCCCTCGTCCATCGCGAGCACCTGGTCGACGATCTGCTGCGGCGTCTGGCGTGCGATCCGTTCCCCACAGACGGGGCAGTGCGGCGTGCCGGCGCGCGCGTACAGCAGACGCAGGTAGTCGTAGACCTCGGTGATGGTGCCCACCGTCGACCGCGGGTTGCGGTTGGTCGACTTCTGGTCGATCGACACCGCGGGCGACAAGCCCTCGATGAAATCGACGTCCGGTTTGTCCATCTGGCCGAGGAACTGCCGGGCGTACGCCGACAGCGATTCCACGTAGCGCCGTTGGCCCTCGGCGAAGATCGTGTCGAAGGCCAGCGACGACTTGCCGGACCCGGACAGCCCGGTGAACACGATCATCGCGTCGCGCGGCAACTCGAGATCGACGCCCCGCAGATTGTGCTCCCGGGCACCCTTGACGACTAGGCGGTCAGCCACGTTGTCCTTTCCCTCCGAGAAGAAGATGTGCCCGATGCGTCCGCTGGACGCAGTACAGACTCATGCTAGGTCGACCCACCGACAGGTTTCACCCGCGGTGGCGGCGCAGGTCGCGCGGCGAAGTAACGTGGGTCACCATGACCGTCGTCGACGACAACTACACCGGCCACGTCGAACCGCACACAGCGGCGCGGCGCACTCTGCCCGGCGCGTCGATCGTCAAGGCCTCGGTGGGTCCCATGGACAACAACGCTTACCTGGTGACCTGTTCCCGAACCGGCGAGACGCTACTCATCGACGCCGCCAACGACGCCGAGATCCTGCGCACCCTCGTCGCCGACCACGCGCCGAAGCTGTCTCTGATCGTCACCACCCATCAGCATCAGGACCACTGGATGGCGCTCGAGGAGGTGGCCGGCGCCACCGGCGCTCCGACCGCAGCGCACCGCCTCGACGCCGAACCGCTGCCGGTCACACCGCAGCGACTGCTCGCTGACGGGGACCGCATCGACATCGGCGACCTGCATTTCGACGTCATCCATCTGCGTGGCCACACCCCCGGCTCGGTGGCGCTGGCGCTGCGCGGCGCCGATACCGGCGAGGACGGGCAGGACCGCGTGCACCTGTTCACCGGGGACTGCCTGTTCCCCGGTGGCGTGGGCAAGACCTGGAAGGACGGGGATTTCGAACGACTGCTGGGTGATGTGTCCAGCCGGGTGTTCGACGTCTTCGCAGATTCGACCGTCGTGTATCCAGGGCACGGCGACGACACCACCCTCGGAACCGAGCGGCCACACCTGGACGAGTGGCGCGAACGCGGTTGGTGACCGCGGGAGGTGCCGAGAATCATCAGGAAGGGAACATGAACACCGAACAATTCAGCAAGGTGCAGCGCGGCGCCGGCTTCATCGCGGCCCTCGACCAGAGCGGCGGCAGCACGCCCAAGGCGCTGAAGCTGTACGGCATCGACGAGGACGCCTACTCGGGCGACGCGCAGATGTTCGACCTCGTGCACGAGATGCGGACCCGCATCATCACCAGCCCGAGCTTCGACGGCGACCGGATCCTGGGCGCGATCCTGTTCGAGGACACGATGGATCGTGACGTCGACGGCCGGCCCACGGCCGACTACCTGTGGAACGTCAAGAAGATCGTGCCGTTCCTCAAGGTGGACAAAGGCCTGGCCGACGAGCAGGACGGCGCCCAGGTGATGAAGCCGATCCCCGGGCTGGACGACCTGCTCAGCCGTGCCCGCGACAAGGGCGTCTTCGGGACCAAGATGCGGTCGGTCATCAAGGCTCCCGGCGCCGGCCTGCAGGCGGTCGTCGACCAGCAGTTCGAGATCGGCAAGCAGATCCTTGCTGCCGGCCTGGTGCCGATCATCGAACCCGAGGTCGACATCCACAGCCCGCAGAAGGCCGAGGCCGAGGATCAGCTGAAGGCCGCGCTGCTCGCCGCGTTGGACGCCCTCGATGAGGGGCAGTCCGTGATGCTGAAGCTGACGCTGCCCACTACCGACGACCTGTACCGCGAACTCGTCGACCATCCGAAGGTGGTCCGGGTGGTTGCGCTGTCCGGCGGTTACGACCGCGACCAGGCGTGCGACAAGCTGGCCGCCAACCACGGCGTGATCGCGAGCTTCTCGCGCGCGCTGACCGAGGGTCTGACCGCACAGCAGAGCGACGAGGAGTTCGACGCGACTCTGGACGCCGCGATCACCGCGATCGCCAAGGCTTCTGCGACCTGACCTCACCGAAGACGAGAAAAACCCTGGGTCGGTTCGCCGACCCAGGGTTTTTTGTGTTCAGGTGTCAGGACGTGTGCACGATGAGCACGTCCGACTTCGCCCGGCGCGCGACGTTCGCGGGCACCGAACCCAGCAGCCGGCCGGCGATGGTGCTGAGCCCGACGTTTCCGACGACGAGCAGGTCGGCGCCCACCTCCTCGACGAGGTCGACGAGGGCATCCACCGGAGCGCCGATGACGGCCTTCTCCTCGATGTTCTCGGCGCCGGCAGCCTTGGCACGGTCGCGGGCCTCACGCAGGATCGCGTAGATCGGGGCGTTGCCGGACATCTTGTAGCCCTCGTCCTTGAGCAGGTCCGCCGCGCGCTGATCCTCGCCCTGCGGGAAGTAGGCCGTCGAGACGATCAGCTTGGCGCCCGCTCCGGCGGCGATCTGACCGGCACGATCCACCGCACGCAACGACGAGTCCGAACCGTCCGTGCCGACCACCACGGTTTGGTAGGCGCTCATTCATATCCTCCCGATGTGAGTTGCTGCTCTGCCATTCCCAGGCCAATCGTGACAGTAACCCGGTATCCGGCGAACACGGGTGCGATTCACGACACCCGCACGCCATTTGCCCAGGATCGACGTGATTGCACGCTGGCAACGTCACCTTATTGCGTACGACGTGACCCGTCCGACACGGCGGTCGCCAGGCGGTGCCCTCACACATCAGATCTCGCGTGTCCGGTGGACGGTCAGCCGCCCGATCCTGACACAGGTTCGTTCTCGGATACCGGAACATCCTGTTGCGCGGACATTTTGGTGGTGTCGGCGGCGACTCCGGTCACCCGCCGGGCGGCGAACGTGGCGGCCTCGTCGATCATCCCGTTCCACACGTAGGAATAGTGAGCGAACATGTCGAACCCCTTGGAGCAGTACGGGTCGTTCGTTGCGCACAGGTCGATGGCTCTGCTGCCGTAGAGCGGGCTGATCGTGGTCAGCGGTCCGAGATTGGCGTAGTCCCGCGAGGGGTTGCCGAAGACGGCGATCGCCGCCACGTGGTTGACCATCGCGTCGGGCAGCGGCGAGGGCGTGAAGAACCACAACTTGCGCTTGCCGATGGTGATGAGGTCGATCACCCCTGCGCCCTGGGAGATTCCGCCGAGCACGATTTTGGTCGTCGGACACATGCCGGCGATGTACTGCACGTGTTTGTTGGCGTCGACCGCTCCCTCGGAGGTCGATTTCGAGAAGTCCCAGCTGGCCGAGTAGTCGACCGCGTAGGCCTCGATCTTCTTGGTGCTCAACTTCTTCTGCAACGCTTTGACGAACAGCGTGCCCACTGGACCGAAGCCCGGTTTGTCGCTGGTGCCCCGAGCGAACACCACCTCGACGTCGGGGCAGGAGGCCGCCACTGCGATCGGCGCGCGAACGGTCATCGCGCACAGCGCCAGCGCGCTGGTGACCGCGATGCCGAGCGCACGAGCTGCCTGGCGAGTGCTCACGCGAACACCGTGGCACAGTTTCAGCAAACGTTGCCACACCGGCGACTCAATGGTGATCGTTGCGTTGCCGAACTGTGTTGCGGCGGCGCTACAAAGCACTGCGACGTGCCGTTATTTGCCGACGACCCTTTCGCTCAACGGATAACCGTTGACGCGTGCGTCGATGTCAGTGGGCGGCGCCGAGCTCGACCAGTAGTACGCCAGCCACGATCAAACCCATCCCCGCGAGCATCGTGGGCGTGAGCGGCTCGCGGAAGAGGACGCGCGATGCGGCGGCGGTCAGGGCGACTCCCGCAGCGGCCCAGATGCCATAGGCGATACCGAGCGGCATGCCGTGCTGCAGCGATGCCGAGAGCAGGGTGAACGCGATGACGTAGCCGATGATCACCACGACGTAGAAGAGGTGACGGCCGCCGGCGGCGACCCGCAAGGCCAGGGTGCCGGTGACCTCTGATCCGATGGCCGCCAGCAGCAGGACATATTGCATCAGGGCGCCCCGGCAGCGGCGTCGTCTGCGGTGTCATCGGCGCGGTGAGAGCCCATCTCGACCAGCAATACGCCGCCGATGATGAAGACCATGCCGATACCCATCACGACGGTGAACGCCTCACCGAAGATGATCGACGACAGGATCGCGGTGAGCGCCACGCCGATCGCACCCCAGATGCCATAGGCCACACCGAGGCCCATGCCCCGTTTGAGCACGAGCGCCAGGAACACGAACGAGGCGAGGTAGCCGCCGACCACGACGATGTACAGCGTGGGTGTGGTGACGGCGGCCTTCAGCGACAACGTCGCGGCGACCTCACTGACGATGGCGCAGAGCAGGAGAAGCCACGTCATGAGGACTCAAGGTACCCGGACACTTCGTGCGAGCGGATGACGGGATTCGAACCCGTGTAGACGGCTTTGCAGGCCGGTGCCTAGCCACTCAGCCACACCCGCACTGCCCGTCACTGTGCCTGCCCGCACGGCGCCGGCCCAGGCTTGCGCTCACCGTGATCCTGGCCCGGGCACGGGCCGGCCGCTGCGCGCCGCGGAGACGGCGGCCGCTGCCGCCAGCACCGCGAACACGCCGAACAGCCAGTGCGCGGCCGTCGCGTCTCCGCGATCGGCGACGTTGACCACGACCCCGGCCAGCGCGGCTCCGAACGCCCCGCAGATCACCTGCACGGTGTTGATGGCTGCTGCGGCCGCGGGCCCCTCCGCAGGATCACGCACCTTGCCCATCGCCCACGCCGACAGGTGCGGCCACGCCATACCGATCCCCGACCCGGTGATCACCAGTGCCAGCGCCCACGCCGCGACGAACCACGCCGACACGTC
Source organism: Mycobacterium kyogaense (assembly GCF_003254575.1). Taxonomy (GTDB): domain Bacteria; phylum Actinomycetota; class Actinomycetes; order Mycobacteriales; family Mycobacteriaceae; genus Mycobacterium; species Mycobacterium kyogaense. The sequence goes on from NZ_QJUA01000024.1 coordinate 55,902, forward strand.
CTGCCGCTGCGTCACCGCACCGAGCGCCAAGCCTGTCGCCATCACCAGCGGTGCCACCGCCACCACGCGCACGACGACGGCGGGCCTGCTCAGCGACGCGCTGGTGATCTCCCCCACCGTCCATCCCACAGCCAGGCCCGCGCCGAGAAAGCCCGCCGCCAAGGGCGCGAGATGGGCTAGCCGCTGCGCGAACAGCGGCACGTACATGTCCACCATCGTCGCGGCCATCAGCGTGCCGAGCGTCAGGTAGACCCACTTCAACGGTCCAGGGGCGAACGCACTCGGCGGCAACACCGCGGCGCGGGCTCGACGGTCGACGAATACGAACACCGGGATCAACACCAGACCCGCGGCCACCAAACCCGCCGTGGCCCGCGCGTCATGCGGGACCCCGGCCGCCGACACCAGCAGCGCGGCCGTGCCGAGCAGCAGCAGCGAGCGGATCGGGATGCCGACCCGCGCCGGTGGTGTCGCGTCGGCCGCGCGGCCGGGTAGCGCCACCGGCACCAGCAGCGACATCGCCGTCGTCATCACCACGAGCAGCCCGAAAGCCCAACGCCACGAACCGAACTGGGCGAACAAGCCGCCGGTCGCCGGCCCGACCAGGGTGCCGACGCCCCACATCGCGGACACCAGGGCCGAGGCTTTGGTCCACAATCTGCTGGGTAGTGCGGTGTTGATGACGGCATACCCGAGTCCGGCCAGCATGCCGCCGGCCGCACCCTGTACCGTCCGGCCGACGAGCAGCAGCTCCATCGTGGGTGCCGCGGCGCACGCGAGGCTGCCGACCCCGAACATGCTCAGCCCGAACAGGTATGAGCGCCGCGGACCCCACCGCGTGAGGACGGAATGCACGGTGGTGGCAGCGACCACCGATCCGACCAGATACACCGTGGTGACCCACGCGTAGAGCCGCTGCCCGCCGATGTCGGCGACCGCGCTGGGCATCAGGCTGATCGTGAGGAACTCGTTGGTCGCATACAGCGCCACGCCGCCGGCGAGCACGGTCGAGGCGCCCAGGTATCGCGGGCCGAGGAGGTCCCGCCACGTTCCCGCGTTCTGGCGCTCTTCCGCTGCTTCGTCGGCGTCGATGTCGGTCACGCCGTCGACCGTAGGACCTCAACAGCGCTTGAGATCAACCTATTTCAGCCCCGCCGCGTCCATGCCCCGCAGTTCCTTCTTGAGATCCTGGATCTCGTCGCGGATGCGCGCGGCCAACTCGAACTGCAGATCGCGTGCCGCAGCCATCATCTGAGCCGTCAGATCCTTGATCAGATCAGCCAATTCGGCGCGTGGCATGTTGCGGGTGTCGCGGCCCTCGATGACGCCGGCGCTGACCGCCCGGCCGGGTTCGCCCTGCGCGCGCCGCCCCCGCGAGGCGTTGCGGCCCGAACCGCCCACCTCCACCGCCGCGTCGGTGTCGTCGGCCTCCCGGTACACTTGGTCGAGGATGTCGGCGATCTTCTTGCGCAGCGGCTGCGGATCGATCCCGTGTTCGGTGTTGTAGGCGATCTGCTTGGCCCGGCGCCGATCGGTCTCGTCGATGGCTTCCTTCATCGAGTCGGTGATCTTGTCGGCGTACATGTGCACCTCGCCGGAGACGTTGCGCGCCGCACGGCCGATGGTCTGGATCAGGCTGCGGGGCGAGCGCAGGAAGCCTTCCTTGTCCGCGTCGAGGATCGCCACCAGTGAAACCTCGGGAAGGTCGAGGCCCTCTCGCAGCAGGTTGATGCCGATGAGCACGTCGTACTCCCCCAGCCGCAGCTGCCGCAGCAGCTCGACCCGACGCAGGGTGTCGACCTCCGAGTGCAGGTACCGCACCCGGATGCCCATCTCCAGCAGGTAGTCGGTCAGATCCTCCGCCATCTTCTTCGTCAGCGTGGTGACCAGCACCCGCTCGTCGCGCTCGGTGCGCAGGCGGATCTCCCCGATCAGGTCATCGATCTGACCCTTCGTCGGCTTGACGATCACCTGCGGGTCGACCAGACCGGTCGGCCGGATCACCTGCTCGACGAACTCTCCCCCGGTCTGGCTGAGCTCGTACGGGCCCGGTGTAGCCGACAGATACACCGTCTGACCGATGCGGTCGGCGAACTCCTCCCAGGTCAAGGGTCGGTTGTCGACGGCCGACGGCAACCGGAAGCCGAACTCCACCAGGTTGCGCTTGCGGGACATGTCACCCTCGTACATGCCGCCGATCTGCGGCACCGTCACGTGCGACTCGTCGATGACGAGCAGGAAGTCCTCCGGGAAGTAATCGATGAGAGTCGCGGGGGCCGAGCCGGCGGGCCGGCCGTCGATGTGGCGCGAGTAGTTCTCGATGCCCGAACAAAACCCGACCTGACGCATCATCTCGACGTCGTAGTTGGTGCGCATCCGCAACCGCTGCGCCTCGAGCAGTTTGCCCTGACTCTCCAACTCCGCCAGGCGGGCCTCGAGTTCGGCCTCGATGGTGGAGATCGCCTGCGCCATCCGCTCCGGCCCGGCGACGTAGTGGGTGGCCGGGAAGATCCGCAGCGAGTCCACCTGCCGGATGATGTCGCCGGTCAGCGGGTGCAGGTAGTACAGCGCCTCGACCTCGTCACCGAAGAACTCGATGCGCACCGCGAGCTCCTCGTACGACGGGATGATCTCCACGGTGTCGCCGCGCACGCGGAACGTCCCGCGGGTGAACGACATGTCGTTGCGGGTGTACTGAACGTCGACGAGCAGCCGCAGCAGCCCGTCGCGGGGCACCTCGTCGCCGACCTTCAATTCCACCGAACGGTCCATGTACGACTGCGGAGTGCCCAAGCCGTAGATGCACGACACCGACGCCACCACCACCACGTCGCGGCGGGAGAGCAGGCTCGACGTCGCCGAGTGCCGCAGCCGCTCGACGTCGTCGTTGATCGAGCTGTCCTTCTCGATGTAGGTGTCGGTCTGCGCGATGTACGCCTCGGGCTGATAGTAGTCGTAGTACGAGACGAAGTACTCGACGGCGTTGTGCGGCAACATCTCCCGCAGTTCATTGGCGAGCTGGGCGGCCAGTGTCTTGTTCGGCGCCATCACCAGTGTGGGCCGTTGCAGACGCTCGATGAGCCAGGCGGTGGTCGCCGACTTACCGGTACCCGTCGCGCCGAGCAGGACGACGTCGCGTTCCCCGCCGCGGATACGCTGCTCGAGCGCCTCGATCGCCGCCGGCTGGTCACCGGCGGGCTGATACTCGCTGACCACTTCGAACCGGCCGCCCGCCCGCACCACCTGATCGACAGGGCGGTACTCCGAATGAGCGAGCACCGGGTGTTCAGTCGCGAAAGCCATGTTCACCAGGGTAGAACCCAGCACCGACAACTTCTCTTCCCCGCCGGTTCCCCCCGGACCCCCGCGCTGCCTATCCTGATCGGCATCCATCCACCCAAACGCGAGACCTTCGACCTCGTCGCCCGGACCAACACCGATCCGAAAGGCGTCGTGCGGGACGTCGACGTCTACGACCTGCACCCCTGGGGGCTGTACATGGCCAGGCCCGCCCCGGGTCGGGCCCAGTTCGGCTACCTCGAGTCCTGGTTGCTGCCGGCGCTGAACCTGCGGGTGACCGTCTTCCATTTCCATCCCGGCCATGAACGAGACCAGGACTTCTACCTCGACGTCGGCGTCTACACGCCCGGCCCGCAGCTCTGGATCGGCGAAGACCACTACCTCGACCTGGTGCTGCGCACCGGCCGCGGGGTCGACGTCACCGACGTCGACGAACTCGTCGCGGCGCTCGGCGACGGCCTCCTCGACCCCGGCGACGCCGAGCGTGCGATCCACACCGCGGTGCAGACCGTGGAGGCGCTCGCCCGGCACGGCTACGACCTGGACCGGTGGCTGGCAACCATCGGCATCACGCTGACGTGGCGCGGAGCATAGACTCCCGATGTGAGTTCGAGGAGACGGACGCGGGGCGCCCGCACGATCGCGGCCGCCGCGATCATCGCGGCGGGTGCGCTCACGGTCCCAGCCGGCGGAGCCATCGCCGTAGCCGATCCTGCTGCCCCCGGCGCGGAGCCGCCCGCACCGCCGGTTCAGCACAACGTGATCTACCGTGCGCGCGCCGACGGCACCTCGCGCGGCGCGGTGGTCGCCTACAAGCAGGACGACCAGAACGTCAACAGCGCGCAACCGACGATGCTGCCGGGGCAGACGTTCGAAGTGGACACGGTGCTGACCGACCCCAAGCTGGCCGGGATGCAGATCTCGATCCAGTGGCCCTACGGCTCGAACCTGCACTGCGAGATCCTCGTCGACGACCAGATCGTGGCGCAGGCCGATCAGTTCATCGCGCCGCGGTTCTTCCGCGTCAAGGACGATCCGCTGTACGGCACGTTGCAGTGCGGCGCCCCGCTGGACATCCCGGCCGGTGGCGAGCCCACACCGCCCGCTGACCCCGCCGCGGCCGCGGACCCCGCGCCACCGCCTACCTGAGGACTTGACCCTCACGGACCGTGAGGCACCAACCTGGTCAACGTGACGCAGGAGATGGGTGTGGAAGAACTCACCGTCGGTGAGGTCGCGCAGCGGTTCGGTATCACGGTCCGGACGCTGCACCACTACGACGACATCGGGTTGCTGACCCCGGGACGCCGCAATTCGTCGGGATATCGGGTGTACACCGCCGAGGATCTGACTCGGTTGTCCCAGATCATCGTCTACCGCCGGCTCGAGCTGCCCCTCGACGAGATCGCGCAGCTCCTGGCCGACGGCGACAACGTCAGCCACCTGATTCGTCAGCGCGAACGCGTCATGTCCCGGCTCGAGGAGATGAGAGATCTCGTCGAGGCAATCGATCAGGCATTGGAGAAAGCAATGGCGAACACCCCCATGACCGACGACGACATGCGCGAACTCTTCGGGGAGGGCTTCGACGATTACCAGGCAGAAGCGCAGGAGAAGTTCGGCGAGTCCGAGCAGTGGAAGGAGTCCCAGCGCAGGACGAAGTCCTACGGCAAGGAGGACTGGATCCGGATCAAAGCCGAGGGCGAGGCGGTCGAGAAGGCCCTCTCCGAGGCCTATCGCGCCGGACTTCCCGCCGACTCCGACCCGGCGATGCACGCGGCCGAACAACACCGACTCCATGTGAACCGGTGGTTCTACGACTGCCCGCCGGCCATGCACCGCACCTTGGGCGACATGTACGTCAGTGATCCACGCTATGTCGCCCGGTACGACGAATCATTCGAGCTGCCGGGCTTCGCGGCGTACTGCCGAGACGCGATCCATGCGAACGCGGACCGCCACTGAAGGCTCTCAGGCGTAGGGGCGCCAGCCCGTCGCATCGGCCCACGCCCACGCTCGGCGGTACGCGTCGGCGAACCACGGCTCCTTGGCGTCCGCGTAGTCACCGGTGGTGGCATGGCCCTCGGCGGCTACGCGGCGTTTGAGCTCCAGGTACTCGGCGCGCGCCGCCGGCTCGGCTGTCAGCCAGTCGACGAACAGCAGCGCGAACCGCTGGTTGGGCCACCCGTCGACCCGGACATGCACGTTGGTCGGACGGCCGGGGTCGGCCGAGCAGTAGAGCCGCTTGCCCCACTGGCCGTCGACGCCGTCCTTGGCCGTGTCCTTAGCGATGTCCTCGGTGATCTCCGTGCGGACGTACCCGGCGCCCAGCAGCGCCTCGGCGAGGTCGTCGGCGACATCCAGAGACGCGACGGTGACCTGTACGTCGATGACGTCTTTGGCGTCGAGTCCGGGTACCGCCGTCGAACCGATGTGATCCACCCGTGAGGCGTGATGCCCGCAGGCCGTGCGCAGCCTGGCGAGAATCCGTTCGGCCTGAGCGGGCCACTCGGGATCTGGCGGAACCAACCGTGGCTCAGTGGGGGCCGGCCGGCCTGCGCGCAGGTTGTCGGCGAACGGTCCCATGCGGTCGTTCCACAGAGTTCGCGCGGCGGCCTTCAATTGGTCGGCGGTGCCGGCATTGTCGAGCCAGACATCGGCGACGGCCCGCCGGTCGGCCTCTGTGGCCTGCGCCGCGATGCGTGCCCGCGCGTCGTCTTCGGTGAACCCGCGGTGTTCGATCAGCCGCTTCACCCGGACCTCTTCGTCGGCGTGCACGATGATGACCAGGGGAAAGAAGGGCGCCATGTGCGATTCGACCAGCAGCGGGATGTCCTCGACGATCACCGCGTCGTCGGCCGCGGCGGCGATCAGCTCCGAACGTCGTTGTCCGACAAGCGGATGCACGATTCCGTTCAGCGTCTTGCGCTTCTCTTCATCGCTGAATGCGATCGCGGCCAGCGCGGGCCTGTTCAACGTTCCGTCCTCGGCGAGGATGTCCTCCCCGAATGCCTCGACCAGCTTGGCGAGCCCCTCGGTACCAGGCTCGACGACCTCCCGGGCGATGACGTCGCCGTCGACGACGATGCCGCCGAGTTCGCCGAACGTCGCCGACACCGTCGACTTGCCCGCCCCGATTCCTCCGGTCAACCCGATTCGCAGCACGCCCCACAGTCTGTCAGGACGACTGCCACGCAGACGACGAAGGCCCCGACTCTTCCGAGCCGGGGCCTTCGATCGTGAACTGACTTACGCGTTGCCTGCGAGCTTCTCACGCAGCGCGGCGAGCTGGGCGTCGCTGGCGAGCGAGCCCCCGGTCGACTCCTCCGAGCGACCGTTCGACGACGATGACGAAGTCGTCGGACGCGCCGCCTCTTCGGCTTCGGCCGCGGCGAACTTCTCCATCTGCGCGGTGTGCATCTTGTACCGGCGCTCGGCCTCGGCGTACCGGGCCTCCCACTCGTCCCGCTGCTTCTCGAAGCCTTCGAGCCATTCATTGGTCTCGGCGTCGAAGCCCTCGGGGAAGATGTAGTTGCCCTGGTCGTCGTAGCTGTCGGCCATGCCGTACTTCCAGGCCTCGAACTCTTCGCTGTTGTAGTCCTCGTTGGCCTGCTTGAGGCTCAGCGAGATGCGGCGACGCTCCAGGTCGATGTCGATGACCTTGACCATCGCGTCGTCGCCGACCTGGACCACCTGATCCGGGACCTCGACGTGACGCTCGGACAGCTCGGAGATGTGCACCAGGCCCTCGATGCCCTCTTCGACGCGGACGAACGCACCGAACGGCACCAGCTTGGTGACCTTGCCGGGCACGATTTGACCGATCGCGTGGGTGCGGGCGAAGTGGCGCCACGGATCTTCCTGAGTCGCCTTGAGCGACAGAGAAACCCGCTCGCGGTCCATGTCGACGTCCAGCACCTCGACGGTGACCTCGTCGCCCACCTGCACCACCTCGGACGGGTGATCGATGTGCTTCCAGGACAGCTCGGAGACGTGCACCAGACCGTCGACGCCGCCGAGATCGACGAACGCGCCGAAGTTGACGATCGAGGAGACGACACCCTTGCGGATGGCGCCCTTAGTGAGCTGGTTGAGGAACTCGCTGCGCACCTCGGACTGGGTCTGCTCCAGCCAGGCGCGGCGGCTGAGCACCACGTTGTTGCGGTTCTTGTCGAGCTCGATGATCTTGGCCTCGATCTCCTTGCCGATGTACGGCTGCAGATCGCGGACTCGACGCATCTCGACCAGCGACGCGGGCAGGAAGCCGCGCAGGCCGATGTCGAGAATCAGGCCGCCCTTGACGACCTCGATGACGGTGCCCTTGACGGCCTCGTCCTTCTCCTTGAGCTCTTCGATGGTGCCCCAGGCGCGCTCGTACTGGGCGCGCTTCTTGGACAGGATGAGGCGGCCTTCTTTGTCCTCTTTGGTGAGGACCAGCGCTTCGACCTCGTCGCCGACGGACACAACCTCATTGGGGTCGACGTCGTGCTTGATCGAGAGTTCGCGAGAAGGGATGACGCCTTCGGTCTTATAGCCGATGTCGAGCAAGACCTCGTCGCGGTCCACCTTGACGATGGTCCCTTCAACGATGTCGCCATCGTTGAAGTATTTGATGGTCTTGTCGATGGCGGCGAGGAAATCCTCCGCGGAGCCGATGTCGTTGAGGGCTACTTGCGGAGACGTGACGGAGGGACTTGGCATGTGGTGGGTTGCTCCGGACAGGTTCAATCGTAGGGACAGAGAGTGTTTTGTTGATCGCACCCGCGAAAAGAACGCACAGGTACCTGTCAAGGCTACTCGACGGGGCACACGCAGGACAAACCCACCCCCAGCGGCCGCTACTGTGCTCAGCGTGACACGTGTTCGCCGGGTCGGCGCACCTCTGGGTCTGCTCATCGCACTCGGCACCGTCGCCGGGCTGATCGTGATCGTGCTCACCGCCATCAATCCGGTCGGGACGTCCATCGGTTTCGTGCTCTCCAGCATCGCGATGACCGTGGTGGTGCTGTCCTACCTGTGGCTGGACCGCTGGGAGCCGGAGCCACCCCGGCTGCTGCTGCTGGCCTTCCTCTGGGGCACGTCGGCGGCTGTCGTCATCTCGGCGGTCCTGCAGATCGTGCTCGAGGCCTGGGTACACCCCGCAGGCTCCAGCGACATCAGTCCATTCACCCTGGTGGTGGGCGCGCCGGTGACCGAAGAAGCCGCCAAGGGCGTGTTCCTGCTGCTGATGATGACGGGCGTCCGGCGCTACGAGCTGAACTCGCTGACCGACTGCCTGGTGTATGCGGGCCTCGTCGGCGCCGGGTTCGCTTGGCTGGAGGACATCCTCTACATCGCGAACGGTGAGTCGGTGGCCGAGTCGCTGGTGACCGCGGCCCTGCGCCTGATCATGTCGCCGTTCGCGCACTCGCTGTTCACCACGATGACGGCGATCGGGGTCTGGTACGCGCTGCATCGCCGCTCGGCCGCCGGCAAGGCAGGAGCTCTGCTGCTCGGGTACGCGGCGGCGGTGCTGCTGCACGGGATGTGGAACGGTTCGTCGCTGCTCGGGGCGGGCGCCTACTTCGCGGTCTACGCGCTGTGGATGGTGCCGGTGTTCGCGCTCGCGATCACGCTGGCCGTGCGCAGCCGCCGCCGCGAGCAGGTCGTGGTGGCGGGCAAGCTGCCCGGAATGGTGGCCGCCGGATTGGTCAGCCCGAACGAGGCAACCTGGCTGGGATCGATGAGGGCGCGCAAGCTCGCCGTCGACACGGCGCACCGCTTCGGCGGAAATCCGGCGGCGGCCTCGGTGCGGCACTTCGCCCACCGCGTTATCGAGCTGGCGTTCGTGCGCGACCGGATCGATCGGGGCTTCGGCGATCAACGCGTCACGGCCCTGCTCCACGAGGAGACCTACGCGCTGTACGCGGCACGCGCCACATCACCGGCGTTACAGCACATGGCTGGCTTCCGTGCGTACTGAAGGCCCACGGGCCGCCATACTCGGCTGGTGATCCAGCACATCCTCAACTACCTCGGCATCGCGGCCGCCGCGGCGTCCGGTGCAGTCCTCGGGGTCCGCAAGGGGTTCGACGTGTTCGGGATCGCGGCGATGGCGGTGCTGACCGGCGTCGGCGGCGGAGTGTTGCGTGACGTCCTGCTCGACATCGATCCCCCGCAATCCCTGCAGCGCTGGCCCGATGTCACCGTGTGCCTGGCCGCGGCAGCCCTGGCCACGCTGTTCGCGCGCACGGTCATCAGGCTTCATCATCCGGTCGCGATGCTCGATGCCGTCGGGATGGGGTTCTTCGCCACCTCGGGTGCCGCGCTGGCCGTCGACCACGGCGCCAGCTGGTTCGCCGCGGCGCTGCTCGGCATGGTGTCGGCATTGGCCGGCACCATCATTCGCGATGTCACGGCCCGCGACGTGCCCGTCGTGATGGGCCCAGACGACATGTACGCCGTTCCGGCGATGCTGGGCTCGGTGATCTACGTCGTCATCGACTACTACGGCCCGCAGTGGATCGGCGTCGCCGTCGGCACACTGGTGGCGACACTGCTCCGGCTGGCGGCGATCACCTTCCACTGGCGGCTTCCGACCGGTCCTCGCGAGCTGATCGTGCGCGGCAATCCGCCGTCGTAGTCGCTATGTCTTGAAGTAGACGATCTGATGCGTGGTGGCCAGCAGGGTGCCCGAACGACTCCAGATCTCTGCGGACTGATCGAAATAGCCACCGGCGAATCGGTTTGCCGATGCGCAGCCGAGAACGAAATCGTCTCCTGCAGAGGCGAGTTCGAGGTCGGTGGCGTGAAAGTAGGTGGTCAGCGAGATCGTGCCGGCCGGCGTGGGCGCGCCGAGCCGCAAGTAGATCCGCGGATAGAAGATGTCGCTGGCGGCAGTGAGCGCGGCGAAGTCGAGAGGGCGTCCCATTCGATCGCGTGCCCACAGCATCGTCGTCGATGAGTCTGACGGCGCCGCACCCTTGGTGGGAGCCGCGCCGTCGATGAAGCGCATGTCGTAGTTGCGGGCCCACGCGATCATCGGCGGCAGCCCCCGCTCCTCCACCTCCTCGGGCCCGGGAACGTGAGGCATGCGCTTCTCGGTATCCGACCACGTATCGCGCCGTAGGCCGAACACCGCAGTCGCCGTCGTCGTGATGGTCCCGTCTTGAACCAGGTCGACGAACCAATGCTGGTTACTCCGGTTGGTGCGCAGGGGACGCGCGGTGACGTCGAACTCGCCATCGGCAATGGGTGCCGCGAAGTTGACGGTGAGCGCCAGGGGCGCACCGGTGCGCTCCGGATGCATGTCGATCGCGCGCAGCATCAGAGCCGCGGTCATGCCGCCGAATGGACCGACCATGTTCGCCCACGCGGCAGTGGTCTTCCCGCGCAGCACGCCGGCCTCGACCGGTTGGAGTCGAATCGACTCATCGAACGAATGCTCGGCCACGTCGTTGCCTCCTGCTCATGCCCACCACATTATGTAGGTGTGCATATATAGCAGATGTTCAGTGCGCCGCGGTGTCCCAGCTGCGGCCGTACCCCACCGACACCTCCAGCGGGACGTCGAGCGCATAGGCGCCACCCATGTGTTCGCGCACCAGCGCTTCCAACGCGTCCCGTTCGCCGTCGGCGACCTCGAAGAGAAGCTCGTCGTGCACCTGCAGCAGCATGCGGGAGTTCAGGCCGGCGTCGGAGATCGCGCGGTCCACGTTGATCATCGCGACCTTGATGATGTCGGCGGCACTGCCCTGGATCGGCGCGTTCAGCGCCGCCCGCTCCGCGGCTTCGCGCACGTTGCGGTTGCTGCTGTCGAGTTCGGGCAGGTAGCGCCTGCGACCGAACACCGTCGAGGTGTAGCCGTCCTTGCGGGCCTGGTCGACGACGTCGCGCAGGTAATCGCGGATACCGCCGAAGCGGGCGAAGTACTGATCCATCTGGACCTTCGCCTCCTCGGTGGAGATCTTGAGCTGCGCGGACAATCCGTATGCGCTCAAGCCGTAGGCCAGGCCGTACGACATCGCCTTGACCCTGCGTCGCAGTTCCGCCGTCACCTCGTCGATCGGGACGTCGAACGCCCGGGACGCCACGAACGAGTGCAGGTCCTCACCCGTGTTGAACGCCTCGATCAGCCCCTCATCGCGGGACAGGTGCGCCATGATGCGCATTTCGATCTGGCTGTAGTCGGCGGTCATCAGCTCGCCGTAGCCCGTGCCCACTGAACCGCCGACAACGAAGGCGTCGCGGATCCGGCGGCCCGCCTCCGTGCGGATCGGGATGTTCTGCAGGTTGGGCTCGGTCGAGGACAACCGGCCGGTGGCCGCGATCGTCTGGTTGAACGTCGTGTGGATCCGGCCATCGCCGGCCACCGAGTTCAGCAACCCGTCGACGGTGACCTTCAGGCGCGTGGCGTCTCGATGGGCCAGCAGATGCTGCAGGAACGGGTGGCCGGTCTTGTCGAAAAGGCCCTGTAGCGCGTCGGCGTCCGTGGTGTAGCCGGTCTTGGTGCGCTTGGTCTTCGGCATCTCCAGCTCGTCGAACAGCACCACCTGCAGCTGCTTGGGTGAGCCGAGGTTGATCTGCTTGCCGATCACCGCGTAGGCGGCCTCCGCGGCGTCGCGAATCTGGCCGGCGAATTCGCTCTGCAGCGCGGTGAGCATGTCCAGATCGACGGCGATGCCCGCGGTTTCCAGATCGGCGAGCACCCGTTGGACGGGCAGCTCCATGCTGCCCAACAACGCCGAGGAGTCGATGCGGGCCAGCTCCTCATCGAGGGCGTCGGCGAGATCCTTGACCGCATTGGCCCGCAGCAGCAGCGTCTGCACCGCTTGGTCGTCGACGCCGTCGCTGTCGTCGAGCAGCGAAAGTTGTTGCTGCTCAGCATTGTCGGCACGCAGTTCACGCTTCAGATACCGCAGCGAGAGATCGTCGAGGGTGAAGCTGCGCTGACCGGGCCGCACCAGGTAGGCCGCGAGCGCGGTGTCGGAGGTGACACCGGCGAGCGTCCACCCCCGGCCCTGCAGATCGTGGATCGCGAGCTTGGCCTCGTGCAACGCCTTCGGCTGTGAGGGGTCGGCGAGCCAGGACGCCAACGCGGGCTCGTCCTCGGGACTGAGCGAGGTCGTGTCGATGTAGCGGCCGTCGCCGTCCGGCGCGACCAGCGCGAGCGCGGTCGCGTCGCTGTCGAACGCCAGGTGGTTGCCGACCACCGCGATGCCGAAGCGGCCGCCGTCGGCGTGCTCGGCGAGCCAGGCCGCCAACGTGCCGGGCGCCAGGGCTTCGCCGCGCACCTCGAAGCCCTCGTCCACTTCGGGATCGGCCGAGGCCAGCGTGTCGAACAACCGGTCGCGCAGCACCCGGAACTCGAGGTCGTCGAACAGGCGGTGGATCTGGTCGCGGTTCCAGGGCTGCATCCGCAGCGTGTCCGGAGTCTGGGCCAGCGGGACGTCCTTGACCAGATCGGTCAGCTCGCGGTTGAGGATGACGCTGGACAGGTGCGCGCGCAGCGCGTCACCGACCTTGCCCTTCACCTTGTCGACGTTGTCGACGAGGGACTGCAGCGTTCCGTACTCCGAAATCCACTTGGTCGCGGTCTTCTCCCCCACGCCCGGGATGCCCGGCAGGTTGTCGCTCGGGTCGCCGCGCAGGGCTGCGAAATCGGGGTACTGCGCCGGCGTCAGCCCGTACTTCTCGACGACCGCCTCAGGGGTGAACCGCGTCAGCTCGCTGACCCCCTTGCGCGGATAGAGCACCGTGACGTCGTCGCTGACCAACTGCAGCGAGTCGCGATCACCGGTGACCACGAGCACCCGGTAGCCCTCGTTCTCGGCCTGCGTGGCCAGCGTTGCGATGATGTCGTCGGCCTCGAACCCCGCCTCGGCCAGCACCGTGATGCCCAGCGCCCCGAGCACCTCCTTGGTGATGTCGATCTGTCCGCGAAACTCGTCCGGGGTGGCCGACCTGCCCTCTTTGTACTCCGGGTACTTCTCCTTGCGGAACGTCTGCCGGGACACGTCGAAGGCGGCGGCGATGTGGCTGGGCTGTTCGTCGCGCAGCAGGTTGATCAGCATCGCGGTGAAGCCGTACACCGCGTTCGTGGTGAGCCCGCCCTGGGTCTTGAAGTTCTCGGCAGGCAGGGCGTAGAACGCGCGGAAGGCCAGCGAATTGCCGTCCAGCAGCATCAGGGTCTGTTTCTGATCGGTCGCCGATGCGGTCTTGGCTGGGCTCACGGCCTTCACTCTAGGCATCCCGACCGACACGGCGACCGGCGGGAATGAACGCGAGGTCGGGGCGGTTACAGCAGATGCCCTTCTTATGTAACATCGTTCTATAACGAGCAGGAGCCCGTCATGACGAACATCGTCTTCATCCACGGCCTGTGGGTCGCCCACACCGCGTGGCAACCCTGGATCGACTACGTCGCCGAGCACGGCCATTACGCCGTCGCCCCCGCCTGGCCCGGCGAGCTGCCGACGGTCGAGGAGACCCGGCAGAACCCCGCGGCGCAGGCCGGCGTCGGCATCGACGAACTGACCGCCCACTTCGCGAAGGCTGTCGCCGAGTTCGACACCCCGCCGGTGGTGATCGGCCACTCCTTTGGCGGCCTGATCGCCCAGAAGCTACTGGGCGAGAACAAGGCCGCGGCAGCCATCGCGATCGACCCCGCCCCGATCAAAGGCGTGACGGGACTGCCTCTCGCGCAGTTGCGCTCGGCGTTCCCGGTGCTGGGCAATCCGCTCAATCGCGGGCGCGCCAAGGGCCTGACGCGGGCACAGTGGCGGTACGGCTTCGGCAACGCGTTGAGCCAGGAGGAATCCGACGCCCTGTGGGAGCAATGGTCGATCCCTTCCCCGGGCAAGCCGTTGTTCGAGGCAGCCGGCGCCAGCCTCCACCGCCACTCGCCGGCCGCAGTCGACACCGCCAACGCCACGCGCGGACCGCTGCTGATCACCGCCGGATCGGCCGATCACACCGTGCCGCACGCGACCGCCGAAGCGGCGCACCGGTTGTACCGTAGCGATGCCGTCACCGACTTCCACGAGTTCGAGGGTCGTGGCCACTCGCTGACCATCGACCACGGGTGGCGCGAGGTCGCCGACGACGCGCTGGCGTGGCTCGCGCGTCAAGGCATCACCGAGGCGGCGTGACGGTGACCCGGCGCCGCACCGCGAGTGAACAGGTCTCGGCCGCGCTGTTGAGCGCGGCCGAGACGGTCCTCGACCGCGACGGTGCCGGCGCGGTGACGGTGCGGTCCGTCGCCCGAGAGGCCGGGGTGGCACCGATGGGCGTCTACAACCGATTCACCAGCAAGGACGGTCTGCTCGCCGCCCTCGCCCTTCGGGCATTCGACGATCTCGCCGCTGCGATCGACGTGGGGTCCGACACCGGTAGCCCGGCAGACCGCCTGCGCCGCGCCTGCCAGGGGTACCGCCGGTTCGCGCTCGCCCATCCCGCGCGCTATGCACTGATCTTCGCCACGGGATCACCCGCCGCAGACCCGGCCTCGCCCGTGACCACTCGGGGCCGCGAGGTGTTCACCGTCCTGGTCGACATGGTCGCCGGGCTCGCTCTGCGCGCCGATCTCGACCCGGTGGACGCAGCCCAGGCGATGTGGAACGGCCAGCACGGCGCAGTCACCCTGGAACTCGCCGGGGTGAGTCAAACATCAGATGCAGCAGCATCTTTCACCGAGACGATCGACGCGCTCATTCGCGGTCTGCAGACCTGAGGGAACGGCGCGCCAACGCGCAGAACGCTCGCGCAGCCGGGCCGGCGGAGTCACGGCGCCACGCCCACACCAACCGTCCGCGCAGCGTCGGCGTCAGCCGCAGGGCATGCAGGCCGGCGTCCCCGCGCGCCATCGACCGGGGCAGGATGGCGACGCCCAGTCCGTGGCGGGCCAGGTCGGCCAGCTCCTGCGGATTGGTCGCCTCGAAGCCGATTCGTGGCTGCACGCCCGCCGCCGCACAGGCCTCGTCGAGGCGGGATCGCAACCCGGTGCCGACGGGCAGCGAGATCAGCGGCAGTTCGCACAGCTCGGGCAGCGTCACCGTCGCGCGTCGCCGTAGCGGATGGTCGAGAGCGACTGCGGCCTCGATGATTTCGTCGGTGATGGGGACACCGTCGAGCCCGTCGGGCATCACGTCGGCGGCAACTGACACGATCGCCAGGTCGAGCCGTCCATCGGCGAGCCTGCCGAGCAGCTCATCGGAGTTGTCCGTGAGCAGGGTCAGCTCGACCTGTGGATGGTCACGGTGGAAATCGGCCATCAGAGCGGCGACGTCCACTGGATGCAGTGTCACCGTGCCGATCGCCACGGCGCCCCGAACGATGTCGGCCACCTCGTCGACGGCGTGCTGACCGGCACGGACCGCGGCCAGCGCGGCCCTGGCGTGGGGCAGCAGTGCCGCGCCGGCTTCGGTCAGCCGCACCTCGCGACTGGACCGCGTGAGCAGCTGCTGACCGACCATCCGCTCCAGGCGTCGGATCTGCGCGCTCACCGCGGGTTGCGCCACCCGTTCGCGCTGCGCGGCCCGGGTGAAGCTGCCCTCTTCCACGACAGCGACCAGATACTCGAGCTGACGCAGCTCCATAACGATCGATTATAGGAACGAGAACGAAGATGTATTGGACTTATGGCCGACCACGGTTCACCGTGGAAACATGACCACGTACGTACTCGTTCCCGGAATGTGCCACGGCGCATGGTGTTTCGATGACATGGCCACCGCGCTTCGCGCGGCCGGTCACCACGTCGTAGCCGTCACGCTCAGCGGCGTCGCGGAGCGCGCCCACGTGCTGCCCGGCGGGGTGAATCTCGACACTCACATCACCGACGTCGTCGCCGCCATCGATCCCACCAGCGACGGACTCGTCCTGGTCGGGCACAGCTACGGCGGGATGGTGATCACCGGTGTCGCCGACCGCATCCCCGAGCGGGTGGACTCGCTGGTGTTCATCGACGCTGTGGTGCCCCGCGACGGCGAATCCTGTTGGGATCTGGTCAACGACGACGAGCGGCGCTGGTATCTGGACGTCGACGAGAGCGGCTTCGGGGTGCCGCCGCTGCCGTTCTTCGACGCGCGAGCGACGTCGCACCCACTGGCGTCGGTACTGCAGAAACTGAAGCTGCGCGGTGACCTCGACCGGCTCCGGCAACGCACCTACGTCTATGCGCTCGACTGGCCCGGCGAATCCCCGATGCGCCTGTCCCACGACCGCGTCCGCGACGATCCGGCCTGGATCACCCATGAGCTCGACGGCAAACACAACCTGATGCGCGACAGACCCGACGAGCTGCTCGACGTCCTGCTGGCGTCGAGCCCTCGGTAGCCTTCGAGCATTTGAATTGGAACACGTTTCAGTTTTCCGCCGGGACTGGGTACGCTGACCGCGTGTCAGCTTCCACGCAACCCGCCGTCGACGGCTGGTTCGCCACCGATGGTTCTGGCGAGGCCTACCTCATCGGCGCCAAGTGCCATCAGTGCGGGACCTACGTCTTTCCCCCACGCGAGAACAACTGCCCCAATCCCGGCTGCGACGGCGACGACCTGGCCCAGGTGCCCCTGTCGCGGCGCGGCACGCTGTGGAGCTACACCGAGAACCGCTACGCACCACCGCCGCCGTACCCCTCGCCGGATCCCTTCGAGCCGTTCGCCGTCGCCGCGGTGGAACTGGCCGCCGAAGGACTGATCGTCCTGGGCAAGGTGGTCGAAGGCACGCTCGCCGCCGACCTGAAGGTCGGTATGGAGATGGAGTTGACCACGATGCCGCTCTACGTCGACGACGACGGCACAGAGCGCATCGTTCATGCCTGGAGGATCGCCTGATGGCACCGGATCATTCCCCCGAGTCGCTTCGCTCCGGCCCGCCGGAACCCGTCTACATCCTCGGTGCCGGTATGCACCCGTGGGGCAAGTGGGGACGCGACTTCACCGAGTACGGCGTCGTCGCGGCCCGCGCGGCGTTGGCCGAGGCCGGATTGGACTGGAAGCAGATCCAACTCGTCGCCGGGGCCGACACCATCCGCAACGGCTACCCCGGCTTCGTCGCCGGTGCCACGTTCGCCCAGAAGCTGGGCTGGAACGGCATTCCCGTCACCTCGAGCTACGCAGCCTGCGCCAGCGGATCGCAGGCGCTGCAGAGCGCTCGCGCGCAGATCCTGGCCGGACTGTGCGACGTTGCGCTCGTGATCGGCGCCGACACCACGCCGAAGGGCTTCTTCGCTCCGGTCGGCGGTGAACGCAAGAACGACCCGGACTGGCAGCGCTTCCACCTGATCGGCGCCACCAACACCGTGTACTTCGCGCTGCTCGCCCGGCGCCGGATGGATCTCTACGGCGCGACGCTCGAGGACTTCGCGAACGTCAAGGTCAAGAACGCCCGCCACGGTCTGAACAACCCGAATGCGCGCTACCGCAAGGAAGCATCCGTCGAGGACGTGCTGGCCAGCCCTGTGGTGTCCGATCCGCTGCGGCTCCTCGACATCTGCGCCACCTCCGACGGTGCGGCCGCGGTGATCGTGGCCAGCAAGGCGTTCACCGAGAAGCACTTCGGTTCCGTCTCCGGTGTTCCCTCGGTGCGCGCGGTGAGCCTGCAGTCGCCGCAGTACCCTCAGCATCTGCCCGAATTGCCCGATATCGCAACGGATTCCACCGCCGTCGTGCCGGGTCCCAAGCGAGTGTTCAAGGACCAGATCCTCGATGCCGCCTACGCCGAGGCGGGAATCGGACCCGAGGACCTCAGCCTGGCCGAGGTCTACGACCTGTCCACTGCGCTGGAACTGGACTGGTACGAGCACCTCGGACTGTGCAAGAAGGGTGAGGCCGAGCAGCTGCTGCGCAGCGGCGCGACCACCATCGGCGGCCGCATCCCGGTCAACGCCTCCGGCGGGCTGGCGAGCTTCGGCGAAGCCATTCCCGCGCAGGCCATCGCTCAGGTCTGCGAACTCACCTGGCAGCTCAAGGGACAGGCCACCGGCCGTCAGGTCGAGGGTGCGACCGTGGGCGTCACCGCCAATCAGGGCCTGTTCGGCCACGGCTCTTCGGTCGTCGTCGCCCGGTAGCTGCCCGGCGAGCGCGCGGGTCTGCACACGACACGCCGCGACACACTGGCATTTCGCGTGCGCTCGCGGCTGAATGAGCGGGTGGCAGATGTCATATCGGTGCGGGTGAAACCCGGCAGCACGAAGGGACCGCTTGTCGAGACGGGCCCCGACGGCACGCTGACGATCTATGTACGCGAGCGCGCCGTGGACGGCAAGGCGAACGAGGCCGTGATCCGGGTGCTTGCCGAGCATCTCGACGTGCCCCGCAGCCATGTGACACTCGCCTCGGGTGCCACGTCGCGACTGAAACGCTTTCGCGTCGACTAGCGCTCGCTCACACCGCAACGACGGCGCGTGGAATGCCAGCCGGAGCGGCGCGTCGTTGTACAGACACGCGCGCTCGCCGAAGGAGGTGACCCCTCAGGCGACGCCGAGGTAGGCCGCGCGAATACTGTCGTCTGCCAACAACTCTCGGGCGTTGCCCGACCGGGTGACCTCACCGGTCTCCAGGATGTAGGCCCGGTCCGAGCGGCTGAGCGCCTGCTGGGCGTTCTGCTCGACGAGCAGCACGGTGGTTCCGGTCGAGTTGATCTCGGCGATGATCTTGAAGATCTGCGAGATGACCATCGGCGCGAGACCCATCGACGGCTCGTCGAGCAGCAGCACCTTGGGTCGCGCCATCAACGCCCGGCCGATCGCGAGCATCTGCTGCTCTCCCCCGGACAGCGTGCCCCCCACCTGGGTCTTGCGCTCCGCCAGCCGCGGAAACGTCTCGAGAATCCAGTCGAGCTTCTCGTCGTGCTCGGCTTTCGACGCGAACTTGCGCCCATAGCAACCCATTTCGAGATTCTCGAGGATGGTCATGCCGGGGAACACGCCGCGCCCCTCGGGCGCCTGGATCAGGCCGTCGGTGACGCGTCGGTGCGCCTTCACCTTGCTCACGTCCTGCCCGTCGAACCACACCGAGCCCGACGTCAGCGGCAGCAGCCCGGAGATCGCCCGCATCATCGTGGTCTTGCCCGCGCCGTTGGAGCCGAGCAGCGTGACGAGCTCGCCCTCGTGCACCGTCAACGACACCGAATGCAGCGCCTTGATCCGGCCGTAGTGCACTACGACATCGCGGGCCTCCAGCAGCACCGGTCGGGACTCAGCTGAGCTCGTCATCGGGCACTCCCAGGTAGGCGGCGATGACCTTGGGGTCCTCGCGGATCTCGGCGGGCAGGCCGTCGGCGATCTTGCGACCGAACTCCAGCACCACGATGCGGTCGGTCACACCCATCACCAGGCGCATGTCGTGCTCGATCAGCAGCACCGTGTAGCCGTCGTCGCGGATCTTGCGGATGAGGTCGATCAGCGCCGACTTCTCGCTCGGGTTGAACCCGGCAGCGGGCTCGTCGAGGCACAGCAGCTTCGGTTCGGTGGCCAGGGCGCGGGCGATCTCGAGGCGCCGCTGATCACCGTAGGAGAGGTTCTTGGCCTTCTCCTCGCCGCGATGCGCGATGCCGACGAAGTGGAGCAGCGCCGCCGAACGTTCGATCGCCGAGCGCTCTTCGCGCCGGTGCCTCGGCGATCGGAACAGCGCACCAGGCACCGACGTCCGATGCCGCGCGTCGGTACCGACCATCACGTTCTCCAGCGCCGTCATCTCCCCGAACAGCCGGATGTTCTGGAAGGTGCGGGCGATGCCCCGCCGGGTGATCTGGTGCCGTTTGATCCGTCCCAGCGTCTCACCGTCGAAGGTCACCGACCCGGCGCTGGGCCGGTACACACCGGTGATCGCGTTGAAGCAGGTGGTTTTTCCCGCCCCGTTCGGTCCGATGAGGCCGAGGATCTCGCCGCGCCGGATGTCGAACGTCACCGAGTCCAGCGCGGTCAGACCGCCGAACTGCACCGTCAGATCCTTGGTGGCGAGCAGCACCTCACCCTCGTCGGCCGCGATCTCGCGGTGTACGCCGGCCAGGTCCTCGATGCTCATCGCGCCGACTCCTTCTCCGACGGGCCGGTTCTGAGCAGATTGCGCGCCGCCTTGCCGTAGGTGAGCAGCTGCTGGCGAGCCGGGAAGAAGCCCTGCGGCCGGAAGATCATCAGGACGACGAGCGCCAACCCGAAGAAGAGGTATTTCAGGTTGCCCATGTCGATGCCCAGGAAGTGCACGCCGAGAAGGCGATTGGGCAGGTAGACGATGATGAACGCGCCCAGGATCACACCGAGTTTGTTGCCCTGGCCGCCGAGTACGACGGCGCACAGGAACAACATCGAGTTGATGATGTTGAACGTCGGCGGTGCGACGTACTGCACCTGGCCCGCGTAGAGCGCCCCGGACAGCCCACCGATCGCCGCGCCGATCGTGAACGCCCACAGCTTGAACTTGAAGGTGTTGACGCCCATCACTTCTGCGGCGTCCTCGTCTTCGCGCACCGCGATCCAGGCTCGCCCGACCCGGCTGCGTTCGAGATTGCCGACCAGCAGCAGGATGATGACGATCAGCAGCAGTCCCACCCAGAACCACCAGGTGCCGTAGTTGGCGTCGCCGGTGGAGTTCGACACGGAGAACACGCCGCGCGGGTTCTTCTCGGTCTCCAGGATGTGCGGGAAGGCGACTCCGTTGAGGCCGCGGGGCCCGTTGGTGATGTCGGCCAGGTTGTCGGCCAGCAGGCGGATGATCTCGCCGAAGCCGAGTGTGACGATCGCCAGGTAGTCGCCGCGCAGCCGCAGCGTGGGGAAGCCGAGAATCAGCCCGGTCAGTGCGGTGACGGCCATCGCCAGCGGAACACACGACAACCACGCCCACGGCTCGCTGAAGAAGCCCGTCGCGCCCATCCGGTTCCACGGGCTCTCCGGGCTGGTCAACAGCGCGACCGTGTAGGCGCCCACCGCGTAGAACCCGACATACCCGAGATCGAGCAGACCCGCCTGTCCCACAACGACATTGAGGCCGATCGCGATGATCGCGACCATTGCGAACTGCGCCATCGTGCCGCCGAAGCTGATGCCGGGAGTGTCGATGAAGGGCGGGGTGAACAGTGGCGACAGCCCGACGCCGAGGAACAGGATGACGCCGAACACCCACTTCTGCGGACGCGACAGACCGTCCCACCAGTCCGTCACCCTCGAGATGAAGCCGCTCATGCTCGTGCCTTTCCGAGGCTCTCGCCGAGTATGCCCGTCGGGCGCACCAGCAGCACCAACACCAGCAGCACGAACGCCACCACGTCCCGCCACTGCGTACCGAAGACGGCCTGGCCGTAGTTCTCCATGATGCCCAGGATCAGACCGCCCAGGAGGGCGCCGCGCAGATTGCCGATACCGCCGAGCACCGCGGCCGAGAACGCCTTGATGCCGAGCAGGAAGCCGCCCGAGTAGATGATGCCCTGGGGAACCTTGAGCGTGTACAGCAGTGCTGCCGCGCCGGCGAGCAGTCCGCCGATCAGGAACGTCGTCATGATGATGCGCTCCCGGGACACCCCCATCAGCGTGGCGGTGGTCGGATCCTGCGCGACGGCACGGATGCCGCGGCCGAACTTGGTGCGGTTGATCGCGATGTCGGTCAGCACCGCGAGCACGAGTGCCGCGACGATGATGACGATCGTGACGTTGGAGACGGCCACCCCGAAGAAGGTGAACTGAGTCTTGGGCTGCACCAACACGATCGGCTGCTGAGCGTTCGGCCCGCCGTAGCCCGGGATCAACTTCGGCAGGATGAAGAGCACGAACTGCTGCAGCACGAACGACATGCCGATCGCGGTGATGAGGAACGTCAACGAGCGGGCGTGACGTTTCCGCAGCGGCCGGTAGGCGATGAACTCCAGACCGACGGCCGCGCCGCCGGAGACGAGCATCGCGAACAACATCGCCACGCCGAGATAGACGACGGTCAGCAGCACCCCCTTGTTGTAGGCGTTGCCGCTGGGGGTGAAGCCCAGGATCATGTCCAGCGCGAAATACGCGCCGAACATGCCGAGCATGAAGATCTCGGAGTGGGCGAAGTTGATCAATCGCAGCACCCCGAACACCAGGGTGTAGCCGACCGCCACCAGGGCGTAGATGGCGCCCCAGGACAATCCGTCGATCGTCAGCTGCCAGAAGCTGTCGAACAGCGCCCCGACGTTGAAGTTGATGTTGGCGGCCAGGAACATCGGTGTGGCGTACTCCTCAGGGAGTGCAAAACGCGTCCGAGCCATCAAGCCCGGACGCGTTTCGCGTCAACAGTTACTGAACCTCGTACATCCAGATCAGCGTCGTGGTGAGCTCACCAGCGGGGGTCCACTGGTACTTACGAGCCACGCCCTGGCCGTCGTAGTTGCGCACGAAGTCGAGCAGCGCGGGCCGGGTGATCGCCCCGGAGTCGATGCCCTTGAGCAGGATCGTCCCCAGGTCGTAGCCCTCGGTGCTGTACGTGCCGGGCTCCTGGTTGAACTTCTTGGTGTACTCGTCGGCGAAGGCACCGGTGGCCGGGCCGCACGGGCAGGACAGCAGCGCGCCCTTGGAGGATTCACCGGCCTGCTTGACGAACTCGGGGTCCTTGGTGCCGTCGGCGCTGACGAACTTGCCTTCGAAGCCGCCGTCCTTGAGCTGCTGGATGAACGGTGCCGCCTCGGCGTAGTAGCCGCTGTAGAACACCGAATCCGGCCCTGCACCCTTGACCTGCGTGACGGCGGCCGAGAAGTCCTTGTCGCCCTTCTTGACCGAGATGTTGCATGCCGCGTCGGCCACCGGGCCCAGCGTGTCACGCACCGCCTGAGCCAGGCCCAGGCCGTAGTCGGTGCTGTCGTCGACGACGCACACCTTCTTGTTGGAGAGCGTGTTCTTCAGGTAGTTGGCGACCGAGGGGCCCTGCACGCCGTCGTTGGCCAGCCCGCGGAAGAAGGTCTTCCAGCCGTTCTCCGAGAGGGTCACGTTGGTCGCCGACGCGGTCGCGGCGACGAGGCCGGCCTGGTCGAAGACGCCGCCGGTGGCTTTGGTCTCCCCGGAGAACGCCGGCCCGACGAGACCGATCGTGTACTGGTCGTCGACGATCTGCGGCGCGATGGCGGTGGCCTTCTGCGGATCGCCTTCGGTGTCGAACGGCTTGAGCTGCACCTGGCAGCCCGGGTTGGCGGCGTTGTGCTTGTCGATCGCCAGCTGCACGCCGTTCTTGATGTTGATGCCGAGCGCGGCATCGGGACCGTTGAGCGCCCCGGCCATCGCGATCGACACCGGCGGGCAGGTGGCCTTGCCGTCACCGGCCGGATCGGCCGGTGCCGCACCCTCGGCGGCCTTGACCTCCGCGCCGTTCTCGTCGATCTGCACCTTCTCGACGATCTTCAGATTCGCCTGCGACGCCTGCTCCTCGGGCGCACCCTGACTGCAGCCGGCCAAGGCCAGCACAATCAGGCTCGCTCCCCCGAGAGCAAATGCATTGCGTGCCACGCGACCGCGCACGTCCCACCTCCGGTTCATGTGTTGATCGACACCGACGTGCCTCCCCCGGACGGTGTTGGCGGCGGTGCTTCGCCGACGACCATAACCAACGCATCGCCGTGGTGCGCGATGTTGAGGAACGCGCGGCGCGCATCCGGCGCCCGAATCCGATATCTGGCGGTTCCGGAAACGCAGTCTTAACGGACGGGGTGCTGTTCTGCCGTCATTCCGCGGGTGCGGCGGCCTCGGCGGCCGGCGGGTCCAATGTTTCGAGGACGACCTCGGCGACACGCTTCATCGTGGTGCGGCGGTCCATCGCGGCCCGCTGAATCCACTTGAACGCCTCCGGTTCGGTCATGTTCTGCTTGCTCTGCAGCAAACCCTTGGCCCGTTCGACGAGCTTGCGCGTCTCCAGGCGGTCGGAGAGGTTGGCGACCTCTCTCTCCAACTCGGTGATCTCGCTGAACCGGCTGACCGCCACCTCGATGGCCGGGATCAGGTCGGTGATGTTGAAGGGTTTGACCAAATAGGCCATGGCGCCGGCGTCGCGGGCGCGCTCGACGAGCTCGCGCTGGCTGAAGGCGGTGAGGATGACGATCGGCGCGATGCGCTTGGCGGCGATCTCCGCGGCGGCATCGATGCCGTCGCGCCGCGGCATCTTGACGTCCATGATCACCAGATCAGGCCGCAGGGATTCGGCGAGGTCGACAGCCTCCTGACCGTCTCCGGCCTCCCCGACGATCTCGTAGCCCTCCTCGCGCAGCATCTCGGCCAGGTCCAGGCGGATCAGCGCCTCGTCCTCGGCGATGAGCACTCGGTGCGGCGCGGCGGCATCTGTCGGGGACCCAGTCATGCTCCACATTCTGTCCGGCGAAGCCCGAATGAGCGAGCGCGGGGCCATCCTCTAAGGTGAGAGGCCGCACTGAGCGCCGCAACGCAACGTGCAGGACGCCCCCGTATCCCAACTGGCAGAGGAAACGGATTCAAAACCCGTCCAGTGTGAGTTCGAATCTCACCGGGGGCACAACCACTTGACTCTAAACGACGCAGGTCAGACGCTTGCGGCTGTCGGCTTCTCGGCCGGAGGCGCCGGTTTTGCCCACAATTTGCCCACGGACTCATCCAGTTTGGCTGCAACACCGCTCAGATCGTCATCGAACAGATCGGCGTAGACGTCCAGCGTCATCGCGGCCGACGCGTGGCCCAGCATCCGTTGCACCACCTTGACGTTGGCGCCCGCGGAGATGGCCAGCGACGCCGCGGTGTGCCGCAGCGCGTGTGCGGTGATCCGCGGGAACGTCGGGTCGGCAGCCATGCAACGGTCGACCGCACCGGACAGCCACGACTTATGCGACGACGGCGGCCCGAGGTGTCCACCCGATTGCGATGGCCAGATGAGGTCACCGCGGGCTTTGCCTTCGCAGCACACCGAGAGGGCGTCGACGACGAAGCCCGACAGCGGCACGGTGCGGTGGTGCCCGGTCTTGAGCGTGCCGACGTGGACCTGGCGGCCGACGAGGACCGCGTTCTCGTGGAGCTCTACGCGGCGGCGCAGGAAGTCGATGTCGGCGACGCGTAGCGCGGCGGCCTCGCCCCACCGGAGGCCGGCGGTTCCGAGCAGCAGCACGAGCGGCCCGTACTGGCCGGCCTCGACGGACAGGGCGTGGAGCTGCGCGGCGGTGAGGTAGGTGTTGCGGCGCTTCTGACGTGTCGGGAGCTTGACGCCGCGGGCGGGGTTGGCAGCCAAAAGTCGATCGCGTACAGCGTCGTCGATGATGCGCGCCAGCACGGAGTAGGCGGTGGCCACCATCGACGCGCTGAGGGGCAGGGCCGATACCCAGGCCTGGACGTCGGTGTAGCGGACATCGGAGATGCGGGTGCGGCGCCACCGCGGTTCGACGTGAACCCGCCAGGCCGACTCGTAGGAGCGGAATCCGCTGGGCTTCATGTGGCCGCGTTGCCGCTCGAGCCAGAGCGGTCCGAGTTCGCCGATGGTGACGCGGCCGAGCGTCGGCGCGACGTACTCGCCGCGCATCTTGGAGACCTCGACGGTGGCGGCGAAGGCTTCGGCGTCGCGTTTGGTGGTGAAGCCGCGTTTGTCGGTTTGGCGACGGTCGGGTGTGCGGTAGCGGACGCGGTATTTGGTTGCGCCGCTGGCGGTCTGGTACTTACTGATCGTTGCCACGCGCCGCTCGCCGCCTCTCGGTCAGCTCCTGCTGCATGTATTCGGCGACCTCGCGGAGGACCCACCGGGGCAGGGCGTCCTTCGCGAAGTCCACCCACTCGTGCAGGGCAATGTCTTCGATCGCGCCGGGATCTATCAACGGGTCCTCCGCGCGGAGCCATGCCCACAGCTGCGCAGCGGTCGGGCGACCGGCCAGCCCAGGCACTTCGACCTTCTGCTCGGGGTCATCAAGCGGGTACGGCATCAGCAGAGTGATCGGAGAGATCTGTAGCGCCAGTGCCAGTGCGAACAGGTCGTCGACGTCTACCCGCCGCTCCCCCGCCTCGATACGCCGCAGCCCGAGCGCGGGAATTGGCCGGCCAGCATCCTTCATGCGCTCAGACAGCTCGGTCACCGGCATCCGGCGCTTCTCTCGGATGCGAATGAGGTTGCTGCGCACCGTCTCGCCGATATCGCCCAGTGGGCGCGCCTTGGTCCCGCGCGCCTTCTCACTTTCCGCCATGGGTGCACCATAAGTGATCCGTTCTGATAAGACCGCTCTTCACACTTGACTTTTTCCAAATCTAACATCACAGTTATCAGTTGTGATCACTCTGATCATCAGATAGGAGATTTTTCATTCATGGACAGTGGAGCGCTACCAGCGGTGATGACAGCCGCTCAGGTGGCTGAATTTCTTCAGACCACGGTGGCGGCCCTCGCTCAGGATCGCTACCTCGGGCGCGGTGTTCCGTACGTGAAGGTGGGCGATAAGCGGATTCGGTACCTCAGGGAGGACGTACTGAAGCATTTGCGAGACAACAGGATCGGTGCCGCATAGATGCGCGAGTATCCGAACTTCGAAGACCTCGGCCTGGTCGACGACGACCACACCGAAGACATGCGAACGGCCCCCGTCATCCCCGGTGCGCCAACACCGGGCGGGAGCCGCAGCAACCAGTCAACCCCTGAAGACCGAAAGGCATAACCATCATGACACAGAACATCGATACCGCGACGACCTGGCGTGACCTCGCCGATCAGCTCACGGCCGAGCAACTCGCCATGCTGCGCTACTTCGACGAGCGCACTCTCGACGGCGTCGCACAAGAATTCGTCCGGCAGAACGAGGCCGAGGCCGCGCTGAAGGCCAACTACGACCCCGACCGCGAGTCGGAGCTGATCAACGAGCGTCTGGCCGACTTCCCCTTGCCGGCCGGCGAACCGCATGCAGACGAGTGGTACGCGGTGAGGGACAGCGACGGCGACGCGACCAGGAACCTTGAGTGGGCGTCTTACAACCTCGAGGACAGGCGCGGGGTGGGCGCCGACGTCGCTGGCACGCAGTGCGAGGACGGCACAGTCAGCCGATACGTCTACGTCTACGCCGCGGATCAGGCGCTGAAGGCCAGTCAGGCCCGCGCACTCGCGCGGATTCTCGACACCGCCGCCGACACACTCGACCAACTGGAGCGCGCCGAGTGAGCGGCGACAACGAGGCGCGAATTGCCCGGGCCCGCGCTACGCGCGCCGGCCTACGCCTGTCCCAGCGGCGCCGTCTATATCGGCTCATCGACGCCACCGGAACCGTTGTGCATTCAGGGAGTCTGCGCGCCACCACCGCCTACCTGCTGCTCAACGCCCCGCCGCACCGACCGCCAGGACCGCCCCGACTGCCGACACCGCGGAAATGGAAGCCGGCTATCGACATCCTCCTCGCAGAGCTGGTGGCCGCCAGGCGCAGCCCCGCCACCATCGAGCTCCGTGTCCGCGCCATCCTGACCTACGCGCACGCCCACCCGGGAAGCGATCCGCGCACCGTGACGCGCGCTGAACTCGCTCACTACATCGGCAGCAGTGACTTCTCCGCTCGGTACGCCCACAACGTCCGGTCCTCACTGCGCATATTCTTCGATGCCCTGCAGGAGAACGAATTTCGGGACGACAACCCGGCTGCACGCCTGCCGAAAGTGAGAATCCCGCGGTCGCTGCCACGACCGTGCCCCGACGGTGCGATCCTGCACGCAATCCAGACAAACAGCGACCCCCGCGTGGCCCTGGCCATCCGCATCGCCGCAGAGACCGGGCTGCGGCGCGCGGAGATCGCGCGCATCAAGAGATCCGACGTCGAGGGTTGGCCCGGAAGCTACTCCCTTCGGGTGTTCGGGAAAGGTGGCCACGAGCGCACCATCCCCTTGGGCGACGACCTCGCCCGCACGCTCCGAGAGGGCGACACGGTTCACGTGTTCAGTTCACCATCCGGCGGGCACCTGACAGCCAACTACCTCGGCAAGCTGATCGGAAAAGCGTTGCCAGACAACTGGACTACGCACACCATGCGCCACCGCTTTGCGACGAAGGCGTATCAGCACTCGGGGGACATCCGTGCGGTGCAAGAACTCATGGGGCACAACTCGCCGACAACGACAGCTATCTACACCCAGGTCGATGACACCTCGCGGCGCGTCGCCGCCGCGGCAGCGCGAATAACTTTCGCGCCAGCGGAACTGACGTTGACCGAGACCCCCGTCCCTCTGATCCGCCAAGAAAGTGAGCCGACACAACGGTGAGCGGACAGCTCGTCGGTGAGGTGCTAGCCGCGTCAGACAGCCTGCGAGAACGCGGGCTGTCCGACGTCGGCTTCCACGCCCTCATCGCCATCGCCGAGAAGGCCAACACCTTCACCAGGCAAGCCTCAGTCCGATGGGACCACATCCGCGCGGGCCTCTTCGGAAAGTCGCAACGCACCGCCGAGAGGGCCATCCAGGACCTCAAGCGGAGCAAACTCATCGTGGTGGTGCGACCCGGCTTCAACACCAACCACGGCCGCGCCGCAGCCCCGATCTACGAGATCCTCCCGCTGACCGATCCCGCCACCCAGACGGCGGAATCGGTACGGGGCGATACCGACACTCAGATGGCGGTATCGGTGGGGGGCGATACCGCCAAACCGGAGGGGCGATACCGCCAAATCGGGGACCGATCCCGCCACCCAGATGGCGTACTTGACGTTTCTATTGACGGTTCTCTTGACGGGGGTGGCGGCGTCGGCGCTGACGGCATCGCCCGATGCGCTCGCCACCTCAACGAACTCCAACCCCCCAACTGCCCCGACTGTCAGCGAATCCGCGAAGAGAGCGAACTGGCCGCGGAGCGATGGCGGGCCGCTACGCGCGCCGCCATCGATGCGTGCGATTGCGACTACTTCGGGCGGCTCGACGACCTCACCGACTGCCCCCACCACGACAACTTCCGCATGATGGAGCGCGCTGGATGACCGAGCCCTCATATCTCGACCCGGCACGCACCCGCCACCTGTGCGACGTCGGCATGCCCGGATACCTGCTCAGCATTGCCCTCGAGTACGAGGGCACCGAACAGCCGCTACTCGTGCAACTTGCAACGCTTTTCCACCCCACCCGATCGACCTACCAGCGCGGACAGGACGTCGCGCCCCACGACCAGCTCGGCCCACTCCCCGAACGAATCCAAGAGCGCGTCGCGCTCTCACCGCTGCGCTGCGCCCGACAAACGAAGCGCGGCCGACGCTGCCGGGCCATCGTGCACCAACCCGGCACCGCGTGCGCACGCCACACTGACGCCAAGGATCGGGCCGCCCGATGAGCATCCTCGACCAGTTCCTCGAGTCACTGGCCGGTATCCCCGACCTGCCCGGGGCGCGATGCCGCGGCGAGCACGCCCTGTTCGACGCCGGCCGATCACACGAAACAGCGGATACCCTGCGGGACCGACACGGCCAGGCCCTCGCCATCTGCGCCCGCTGCCCCGCCCTGGACGCCTGCGGCCAGTGGGTCGACAGCTTGCCGAAATCCCAACGGCCACATGGCGTGATCGCTGGCCGACGCTACGTTATCGTCGACGGCCGCGTCCTCGACGTCGCAGCGCGAGGCCAACATGGCTGACGAAACGCACCGCACGCTGCTCGCACAGGCCGTGGACGGCCAGTTCCAGATCACTGGCGCCGGCCTCGCAGTCCTCCTCGGCATATCGCTGACCGAGCTGGCTGCCCGCTGCGGTGACCTCGAGCGCGGTTACGACGCGCTGCCGGTGGACCTGCAGCAGCTTGGGCAGCGCCGCAGCCGCGAAGGCCAAGCCCGCGGCGGCGCCAGCCACGCCGTCTACGTCCTCGCGTTCTGGGCGATCACCGACCTCGGCGATCGCCTCATCGAACTCGACCTCGACGAGGCGGCCGGCTCACTGTGGGCCGTCACCACCGAGCCAATCCGATAGCCCGGCGCCGTGTGGCTCTCCGACGACCAAAAGCGCATCACCGAATACCTCGCGCTCGAGGTAATCCTGAATCGGCAACGCCGCGGCCAACCCATCCCCCAAGCCATACGCGACCTGATCAGCGCCATTGCCGCTAGCGGAACTCCGGATTGCGCCGAACCTGCACACTCAGACCGTGATGACGACGACTGGATCGGTAGCCGGCCCGCGGCACGCATCCTGCGGTGCACCCCGCGCCGCGTCCGAGACATCGCCAACGACCTTGGCGGGCGAAAGACCGGCCGCGACTGGCTCTTTCACCGCCCAACAGTGATCGATTACGCGAGGAGCAAGAATGGCTGACGACGTCCTACGCGACATGGTCAAGCACTACCTGACCGAAATGCCGGCCGCCGACCGCGACGCCCTGGTCGCCGAGATCGCCAACCCCGCCGGCGGCGAACCCGGTGGCGGTGCGGGTGGCCCAGCCGGCGGCGACCAGCAGCGCCCCGAGCCGAAACAGACTCTCGCCGAACAGATCAAGCAGGCCAGCAGCGTGTCCGACGGCGCCGACCTGTACGCCCGAATGCACACCCAGTCCGAGGCACGCGAATACGGGCGCAACAAATGACCGACTACCACGCCGGCATGCTCGCCGCCATCCCCGGCTACACCGAACAGACCGCTCGCGTCCGCACGCTGAAGCGGTGGCACACCGCCGCCACCGACCACATCAGCGAAGTACAAACGGACGACCAGCTGCGCGACGACATGGTCAACCTCCTCACCACATCGGCAGCGCACGAGGACGTCAACCCACCCGACCTCTCGCCGCTAATCCTCGCCCACGAGAACGGCCGAAGCCGCGCCATGCGCGCCCTCAACGCGCACGCCGCCGCACTCGACAACGCCGAACGCGCCCTCGAATCCATCCGCAACGCCGGCACCGAACACGCCCTCGACTACCTCGAGGAACAGCTCGACACCCTCAAGGCGCAGTGGAGCAAGCTCGACATGGCCGCCGCCCCGAAGACAGCCGAAGCCGCCATCGACGCCGACCGGGTCAAGGAATACCGCACAGTCGATGGATTCGTGCGCAGCTACTTCGACTTCCGCGCCGCACACCGAGCACTCCTCAGCATCGACGCCCGCGGCCACGGCACCGGGAACTTCACCACCCAGCTCGCCCTGGTGGGCCAGATGCGCGACCACATCGACGCCGAACCCGAATGGGCGCGCCGCCGCCTCGTCGCGGCCAAGAGCAGCACCGCGGCCAACCCCATCGCCCGCTCACACGTTGAGTGGCTCAGCGCAGCACCACAGCCGATCGGTGACCGCGGCGGCCCCTCGACCCAGAATTACCTCGTTCCCTCGGGTGTCACCGCTGCGCAGTGGGTCGACCACGTCTTCCAGCACGACGTGTGGGTGCCCAACGCCGATCAGCTCGTCGACGCGTTCGAGCTCGCGATGCGCGCCTGCCGGCCACAGGTCGACAACGAAGTCGCCGGCCTCCTGCAAGCCCGCTACTACCGCGCCCGCGGCGCCGCCACCTGACCTGCCCGGGTGCTGCGGCGTCCCCCTCAGTCCCGCTGCAGCACCCGGGCAACACCCCAACAACCACACGAGGAAAGGAAACCACCCGTGGCACACAAGCAAGCGTTCAACAGCCAGCTCACTGGCCGCATGCAGAACCTCAACTACGCATACGGCGAATGGGTCAACGAGCTGTCAGAAGAGGACTACCTCGCCGAGCTCGACAGGACGAGAAACAACGGCAGGGCCAACGCCCTCCCGCCGACCAGCTGACGCCACAGACCTGCCCCCGGCCGGCGCGACGAGGTCGTGCAACACCTCGCTTACGCGACGCCGGGGGCAGTCCCAACACGAAAGGCCACGCACGATGACGACTCGAAATCCATCCCAGTCGTCGTCTCAGTGGCGTGTCCTGACCCCCTGGGGGAGACCCCCTGCCCCCGGCGTCGCGTAAGCGAGGTGTTGCACGACCTCGTCGCGCCGGCCGGGGGCAGGTCTGTGGCGTCAGCTGGTCGGCGGGGGGGCGTTGGCCCTGGCGGTGTTTCGCGTGCGGTCGAGCTCGGCGAGGTAGTCCGCTTCTGGCAG
>NZ_QJUA01000025.1 GCF_003254575.1 Mycobacterium kyogaense
CCAAACAAAAACTCCCGATACAAGACCGGGCAGAATCCGAATCAGAAAAATCCGATCACAAACACCAGAAACATCTGGCAAAAAAACGTTGCGCCCCCAAACGGGAAAATGCGGACACAACAAAAAAACAACAAACAAAAACCACCAAACACACTATTGAGTTCTCAAACAACATCGCCGTTTTCAGGCAACCCTGCCACTGTACTGCATGTGATCAGGGCGGTCAAGCTCCAACTTCAGGTCTTTCGACCGGGGTCATCGGCTTGTGAGGGAAATACTACGTGCTGTCGGCCAGACGCCCAAATCCCCAGCGCAAGAGGCCAAAACGGGCCGCGGAGACTAGCTGACGCGCTCGATCTCCGCGCCCAGACTGACGAGATTTTCCACGAACTTCGGATACCCGCGGTCGATGTGAAAGACGTCGTGCACCTCGGTGTCACCATCGGCCACCAGTCCGGCCAACACCAGACCCGCGCCCGCGCGGATGTCCGACGACCACACCGGGGCGCTCGACAGCTGCGGTATCCCCCGCACCACCGCGTGGTGACCGTCGGTGCGTGCGTCCGCACCCAACCGGATCATCTCCTCGACGAAGCGGAACCGCGCCTCGAACACGTTCTCGGTGATCATCGATGTCCCGTCGGCGATCGCGGCCAGCCCGATCGCCATCGGCTGCAAGTCGGTCGGAAAACCGGGGAACGGCAACGTGGCCACGTTCACCGCCTTCGGCCGTTCGTACTGGACCACCCGGAACCCGTCGTCGGACTGGGTCACGGTCGCGCCGGCATCGTGCAACTTGTGCAGGACCAGCTGCAGGTGCGCCGGATCCACCCCGGTGACGGAGATGTCCCCACGCGTCATCGCAGCGGCGATCCCCCACGTCGCGGCCACGATCCGGTCGCCGATGACGCGATGTTCGGTGGGATAGAGCCGGTCGACGCCGGTGATGGTCAACGTCGACGACCCGGCACCGGTGATCTGGGCACCCATCTGATTGAGCATCGTGCACAGATCCACGACGTCGGGCTCGCGCGCCGCGTTGTGGATCGTCGTCACGCCGTCGGCGAGAACCGCCGCCATCAGGATGTTCTCGGTGGCCCCGACCGATGGGAACTCGAGCTGGATCTCGGCGCCGTGCAGGTGGTCGGCTTCGGCCACCACACAGCCGTGCTCGATCGTGCAGCGCGCCCCGAGTTGGCGCAGTCCCGCCTGGTGCATGTCGAGCGGTCTCGACCCGATCGCGTCGCCTCCCGGCAACGCCACCTTGGCACGCTTGCACCGGCCGACCAGCGGACCCAGCACGCACACCGATGCACGGAACTGTCGGACCGCGGCGAAGTCTGCGTCGTACTTGGGCTCGTCCGGCGAGGTGATCCGGACGACGTCGCCGTCGAGATCGACCGTCGCTCCCAAGCCGCGCAGCACCTCGGCCATCAACGGGACATCGAGGATGTCGGGACAATTCGTGATGGTGCTCGTGCCCTCTGCCAGCAGCGACGCCGCCATCAGCTTCAAGACGCTGTTCTTGGCGCCTCCGACAGCCACCTCGCCTGCCAACCGGCTGCCGCCGGTCACCACGAAACGCTCACCCACGCGGTCAGTGTAAACAGCGCGATCATCCATGTCAGTCTCCGCAGACCGGGCCCCGTGAACGTCCCGTACGGTTTGGGCATGGCGGTACATCTGACGCGGATCTACACCCGGACAGGCGACGACGGGACCACAGGCCTGAGCGATTTCAGCCGGGTGTCCAAGAACGACCCGCGACTGGTGGCCTACGCCGACTGTGACGAGACGAACGCCGCCATCGGCGTCGCGGTAGCGCTGGGTCAACCCGGCGAGCGCGTCCTCCACGTGCTGCGACACATCCAGAACGATCTGTTCGATGCCGGCGCCGACCTGTCCACTCCCGTGGTCGACAACCCGCAGTACCCGCCGCTGCGAATCCAGCAGAGCTACATCGATCGCCTCGAGACCTGGTGCGACGAGTTCAACGAGCCGCTGCCCGCACTCAACTCGTTCATCCTGCCCGGCGGCACGGCGCTGTCGGCTCTCCTGCACGTGGCGCGCACGGTGGCGCGGCGGGCCGAGCGATCCGCATGGCTGGCGGTCGACGCACACGGCGATGCCATCAGCGCGTTACCGGCCAAGTATCTGAACCGGTTGTCCGACCTGCTGTTCATCCTGTCGCGGGTCGCCAACCCCGACGGCGCCGTGTTGTGGCACCCGGGCGGGCCGGCTCAGTAGCTGCGTCGACGCGCTCGCGGCGAGGGCCGCGATTCGACCCACGACGTGAACGCGGTCAGAGCACCGCGATCGAGGGCGATCTCGTATCCCCGTCCGCTGTCCGCCATGACGTCGCGAAGTTCCAGTACGACGATCTCGTCGGTCATGATGTCGAACTCGTCCCCGCGCGGAGACCGCCGAGACACCATTTCCAGGCCGCGGCGGCTCAGTGTCCGATCGGGCCACCACCGAAGGCTCGACAGCCGGTAGAACTGCGCCTCGCCACCGCGGTACCGCATCACGCCGTGCCGCCATCCATGGCCGCCCACCGCAGGAACGTCACGCAGGATCGCCGCGGTGCCGCCGACCTGGCGCAGTTTCCACAACCGGTAGCTCAACGCGATGACGGCCAGCAGGAGCACGCTGACCAGCGCGACCATGAACAACATGGACGCGCTCATCGCCGGTCAGTCCAGCTGGCCCAGGGCGCGCAGCCGCGCCCTGCCCCACGCCGCCGTCCGGTCGTCGTCGGACTCCGAGTCCTGCTTGGCCTCGTCGGCATTGATCTCCGACTCGAACTGCGCGTTCTCGACCAGGATGCGAACGGTTTCCTCCGTCACCGACAGGAAGCCGCCGTCGACGGCGATCCGCAGATCGTCCTCACCGTCCCGCTCGACTCGCACCATCGCGTCATCGACGAGCTGGGCAACGAGCGGAATGTGCCGGGGCAGGATGCCGATCTCACCGGCGGTGGTGCGCGTGAACAGGAAGGACGCCTCGCCCTTCCACAGTTCACGCTCGACGGCGACGATCTCGACGTTCATCTCCGCCATGTCACACCACCTTCTTTTCTGCCGTCAGAGAGCTCATCACAACTTCGCGCCGAGGCTTTCGGCCTTCTTCGCCAGGTCGTCGAGACCGCCGATCAGGAAGAACGCCTGCTCGGGCAGGTGATCGAAGTCGCCCTTGGTGAGCTTGTCGAAGGCCTCGATGGTCTCCTTGAGCGGCACGGTCGAGCCCGGCTGACCGGTGAACTGCTCGGCCGCCATCATGTTCTGGCTCAGGAAGCGCTCGATACGACGCGCCCGGTTCACCAACTGCTTGTCCTCTTCGGCGAGTTCGTCGATACCGAGGATGGCGATGATGTCCTGAAGATCCTTGTAGCGCTGCAGGATTCGGATGACTTCCTGGGCGACGCGGTAGTGCTCGTCACCGACGACGGCCGGGTCGAGGATCGTCGAGGAGGAGGCCAGCGGGTCCACAGCCGGGAAGATGCCCTTCGAGAACACCGTACGAGAGAGCTCCGTGGTGGCGTCCAGGTGCGCGAACGTGGTCGCCGGCGCCGGGTCGGTGTAGTCGTCGGCGGGCACGTACACGGCCTGCATCGAGGTGATGGACTTGCCGCGGGTCGAGGTGATGCGCTCCTGGAGCTCACCCATCTCGTCGGCCAGCGTGGGCTGGTAGCCCACGGCGGACGGCATACGGCCCAGCAGCGTCGACACCTCGGAACCGGCCTGCGTGAACCGGAAGATGTTGTCGATGAACAGCAGCACGTCCTGGCCCTGCTCGTCGCGGAAGTACTCGGCCATGGTCAGCGCCGACAGGGCCACACGCATACGCGTGCCCGGCGGCTCGTCCATCTGACCGAACACCAGCGCGGTGTCCTTGAGCACGTTGGCGTCCTCGAGCTCGACCCACAGGTCGTTGCCCTCGCGGGTGCGCTCACCCACGCCGGCGAACACCGAGGTACCGCCGAAGTTACGGGCGATACGGTTGATCATCTCCTGGATGAGCACGGTCTTGCCCACGCCGGCGCCACCGAACAGGGCGATCTTGCCACCGCGCACGTAGGGAGTGAGCAGGTCGACGACCTTGAGGCCCGTCTCGAGCATCTCGGTGCGGGGCTCGAGCTCCGAGAAGGCCGGGGGCTTGCGGTGGATCGACCAGTGCTCGAAGTCCTTGCCGTAGCCGGGCTCGTCGAGGCAGTCACCGAGGGCGTTGAACACGTGGCCCTTGACGCCGTCGCCGACAGGCACCGAGATCGAGTTACCGGTGTCGGTCACCTCGACGCCGCGGACGAGACCGTCGGTGGGCTGCATCGAGATGGTGCGCACCAGATTGTCACCGAGGTGCTGCGCGACCTCCAGGGTCAGCGTCTTCGACAGCTCCTTGTAGGAGATCTCGGCGTGCAGCGCGTTGAACAGCTCGGGCACGGAACCGCGGGGAAACTCCACGTCCACAACCGGGCCGGTGATACGAACCACGCGACCGGTGGTCTCCTTGGTGCTTTCCTTGGACTTCTCTTCTACGGGTGCGCTCATTTTCTATCGCTTCCTAACCGATGCTGCTGGAGGTCATTTGGCGTCGGCCAGCGCGTTGGCGCCGCCGACGATCTCGCTGATTTCCTGGGTGATCTGCGCCTGACGCTCGCGGTTGGCCGCCAGGGTGAGGGACTTGATCAGATCGTCGGCGTTGTCGGTGGCCGACTTCATGGCCCGTCGGCGTGATGCCGACTCCGAGGCCGCCGCCTCGAGCAACGCGGCGTAGACGCGGGTGGCCACGTAGCGCGGCAGCAGGGCGTCGAACAACGTCTCGGCGTTGGGCTCGAACGTGAACAGGGTGCGGGGGCCGTCCTCCGGACGGTCGTCTTCGACGTACTCGACGACCATCGGAGCGATCCGGCGCGCCGCCGCGCTCTGCGACAACATCGACTTGAACTCGGTGAACACGATGTGGAGTTCGTCCACGCCGAGGACTCCGTCGGCGCCGGCGTCATCACCGTCGTCGTCAGCCCCGGCCATGAACGCAGACACCAGGGTCTCGGCGATCTCCTTGGCGTTCTCGTAGTCGGGCCGCTCGGAGAAGCCGGTCCAGGACTCGACGACATCGCGCTGACGGAAGTTGTAGTAGCCCAACGCCTTACGTCCGACGACGTAGAGCACGGGCTCCTTCCCCTCGTCACGCAGCAGGGCGAAGAGCTCCTCGGACTGCCGCAGCACGTTGGCGTTGTACGCCCCGCACAGACCACGGTCCGAGGACACCACCAACACACCGGCCCGACGACGGTTCTCCCGCTCGACGAGCAGCGGGTGATCCAGCGCGCTGGCACTGGCCAGCTCGGTCAGCATGTTGGTGATCTCGGTGCTGTAGGGCCGAGCCGCCTCGACTCGGGCCTGCGCCTTCGAGATTCGCGAGGTCGCGATCAGCTCCTGTGCCTTGGTGATCTTCTTGATCGACCCGGCGGAACGGATGCGCCCCCGAAGCTCGCGCAGTGTTGCAGCCATCTAGCTCTCCAGACCCTTTCGGTCCAACGTCGTTGTCGGTCTTACTTCTTGGCCGGCTTGCGGACCTTGACGGACTCTTTCTCGACGTCCTCTTCGTCCATCGCCTCGGTCTTGTCGTCAACCGCGACCGAGCTTCCGTCCGTGGCGGAGAAGCCCTTCTTGAACTCGTTGATGATGTCGCTGACCTTGTCCTGCTCCTCTTCCGGGAACTTCTTGCTTTCCCGGATGCTCTCGAGGATGTCGCTGTGGGAGCCCTTGATGTGCTCCAGCAGCTCGGACTCGAAGCGCGCAACGTCTTCCACCGGAACCGAGTCGAGGTGGCCACCGGTGCCGAGGAAGATCGCGATGACCTGATCCTCGACCGAGTACGGGGTGTACTGGGGCTGCTTGAGCAGTTCGACCAGACGGGCACCGCGGTCCAGCTGGGCCTTCGAGGCTGCGTCCAGATCCGAGGCGAACGCGGCGAACGACTCGAGCTCGCGGTACTGCGACAGCTCCAGACGCAGCGAGCCCGCCACCTCTTTCATCGCCTTGATCTGGGCGGCGCCACCGACGCGCGACACCGACACACCGACGTTGATGGCCGGGCGCACACCCTGGTTGAACAGGTCGGACTCCAGGAAGCACTGGCCGTCGGTGATCGAGATGACGTTGGTGGGGATGAACGCCGAGATGTCGTTGGCCTTGGTCTCGATGATCGGCAGACCGGTCATCGAGCCGCCGCCGAGCTCGTCGGACAACTTCGCGCAGCGCTCGAGCAGCCGCGAGTGAAGGTAGAAGACGTCACCCGGGAACGCCTCGCGGCCTGGCGGACGGCGCAGCAGCAGCGAGATCGCACGGTAGGCGTCGGCCTGCTTGGTCAGATCGTCGAACACGATCAGCACGTGCTTGCCGTCGTACATCCAGTGCTGGCCGATGGCCGAACCGGTGTACGGCGCCAGCCATTTGAAGCCGGCCGCGTCAGAGGCGGGGGCCGCGACGATGGTGGTGTACTCCATCGCGCCACCCTCTTCGAGGGCCCGCTTCACCGAGGCGATCGTGGTGCCCTTCTGGCCGATCGCGACGTACACGCAGCGCACCTGCTTGCTCGGGTCGCCGCTCTCCCAGGCCTCGCGCTGGTTGAGGATCGTGTCGACCGCGACCGCGGTCTTGCCGGTCTTGCGGTCACCGATGATCAGCTGGCGCTGGCCGCGGCCGATCGGGGTCTGGCTGTCGATGGCCTTGATACCGGTCTGCAGCGGCTCCGAGACACCCTGGCGCTGAACCACCGAGGGTGCCTGCAGTTCGAGCGCGCGCCGGGCGTCGGCCTCGATGTCGCCCTGGCCGTCGATCGGCTCCCCGAGCGGGTTGATGACGCGGCCCAGGAACTTGTCGCCGACGGGCACGGAGAGCACCTCGCCGGTGCGCTTGACCTGCTGGCCCTGTTCGATCTTCTCGAACTCACCGAGGATCACGGCGCCGACCGTGTGCTCGTCGAGGTTCAGTGCGACGCCGAGGACGCCGCCGGAGAACTCGAGCAGTTCCTGGGTCATGACCGAGGGCAGGCCTTCGACGTGAGCGATGCCGTCGCCCGCGTCGATGACCGTGCCGATCTCTTCACGGTCGGAGTCGGCGGCGAAGGAGGAGACGTAGTCCTCGATCGCGCCCTCGATGTCAGAAGCCGAGATTGTCAACTCTGCCATGGGTTCGTCTTCCTACCTTCGTGTTTCGTTGCTGGGAGTTCTGGGCCGGTCAGTCCGGCAGGCCCGTGCGGGCCGCCGCCAACCGGGAGGAGATGGAGCCGTCGATGACCTCTTCGCCGACGGTGATGAGGAGCCCGCCGAGGATCTCGGGATCGACGTCGAGCTGCACCGACACGTCGGTGCCGTAGATGCGGCTGAGGACTTCGGTGAGACGCGTGCGCTGCTCGTCGCTGATTTCGCTCGCCGCAGTGACCTCTGCTACCGCTTCACCGCGGCGGGACACCGCCAACTCGGCGAGATCGGCGACGGCTGCGTCGGCGAGCCCACCGCGCAGCAACCGGACAGTCTGAGCCAGCAGCGCCGCGGTGGTGTCGTTGACTCCCCCGCCGCCCTCAAGAACCTTGTTCAGCAGCTCGATCCGCTCGTCTGCGGGCACCGTCGGATCGGACAGCAACCGGT
Organism: Mycobacterium kyogaense; assembly: GCF_003254575.1. Lineage (GTDB taxonomy): Bacteria > Actinomycetota > Actinomycetes > Mycobacteriales > Mycobacteriaceae > Mycobacterium > Mycobacterium kyogaense. The sequence goes on from NZ_QJUA01000025.1 coordinate 7,652, forward strand.
TCAGGCGCGATTCCGCGTCGAGCACCCGGCCCACGCGGAACAGCTGCTCTTCGACCTCTTCGCTCTGACCGTTGCGCTCGGCGCGCACAAGCAGGGCGAGCCGGGCCACGTGCTCGAGGGCGTCGACGAGGTTGCTGTCGGTCGACCAGCGCTGCGCCACAGCGGTTTTGAGTAGATCAACCGAGCCCTGCGCGAGCTTGTCGGCGAACAGCCGCTCGACCAGTTGCTCCTTGGCGGCGGGCTCGTCGGTGGGCTCGGCGAGGTGAGTGTTGAGCGCATGCTCCTTGGTCAGCAGTTCGGCGACCGAGGTCAGCTCGTCGGCGAGCGTCGTCAGAGTATCCGCGTCGGCACCGTCGGCGACCGATTCGAACTTCTTGACGAGTTCGGCGAGTGCCTCACGGCTGGCGGCACGCAGGTTGAGCGGAGCGCCGGCCTCGAGGACCGCCGGGGACGGTGCCATGTCGTCGAGCTGGTCGAGGAACCGGTCCACCGATGCGGCCTGCGCATCGGCGTCGGCGAGATGGTCACGGATGACCTGCTCGGCCTTGGCCACCGATTCCATGCCGAGCTGCTGACGCAGCCCGCGGATGGTCTGCTGACGAAGCAGCGAAACCTGTTGATCACCTTGCGCTTTGATGCGCTCGGCTTCAGTGCCGGCCTGCTCGCGCAGCTGTTCGGTGATCCGGGACGAGTCGGCACGGGCCTCCTCGGTCAGCTTCTCACCACGGCTCTTGGCTTCCTCGACGGCCTTGGCGTGCTCCGCATCGGCGTTCGACAGCTTGTCGGCAGCGGCCTTGCTCTCCATGAGCGCGGCGCGCACCGCCTCCTGCTGGGTGTTCATCAGCTTGCGGACCGGCGGGACCACCCATTTGACGATGATCGCCACGATGATCACGAATCCGACCAGCTGTCCGATGAAGGTGGACATCAGCGCCTCTCGCTCGCAGTGCCGTTGACGTCGACGCCGAGGATGCGGCCGGCCAGGGTGGCCGACAAGCCGTCGACCGACGACTGCAACTCCTCGTTGGTCGACGCCGCGTTGCGCTCCAGCTCGGCGTTGGCCGACTGCAGCTTCTCCGACACCTCGTTACCGGCCTCGGCCCTGGCCTCGTCGACCGTTTGGCGACCCTCTGCGCGGGCCTCGTCGCGGATCGACGCTGCCTCGCTGCGGGCCTTGGCCATGGTCTCTTCGTAGTCCGCCTGGGCAGCCGCCGTCAGCTCGGCGGCTTTCCGGTTGTCGGCAGCGGTCTTGGCCAGCATTGCCTCGCGCTCGGCCAAGACCTTGCTCACCGGCGGCACCACCCATTTCCAGATCACGCCGAGCACGATCAGGAAGATGAGCAGGACGAAGAAGAAGGTGCCGTTGGGGATCAGGAAGTTGCTGGTCCCCCCGCCTCCTTCTTCGGCTGCCAAGACCCGTGCGGTGGTTTCACCCATGACGACGAGTTAGCCGCCGACCGGGGTGGCGAACACGAACAGCGCCATGAAGGCCAGGTTGATGAAGTAGGCCGCCTCGACCAGACCAACCGTGATGAAGAACGGGGTGAACAGCCGACCCTGCGCCTCCGGCTGCCGGGCGATGCCCGAGATCAGGGCGTTACCGGCGATACCGTCGCCGATGCCTGCGCCGATCGCGCCGCCGGCCATGATCAGACCACCGCCGATGAGCGCGCCTGCAGCGATAGTGGGATCCATTACTTATCCTCCTTGATAACTGGCTCTCGGTTGTCGCCAGGTTCTGTTGGGTCTAACGGGTAGTGCTGGTCTCAGTGCGCGGTAGCCGCGTCTTTCTTCGCGTGGTCGGAATCATGGTTCGAGTCGTGATCGTCGTGGTCGAGCTCCATCGACTGCCCGAAGTACAGGATCGTCAGTAGAGCGAAGATGAACGCCTGGATGAGACCGATGAAGAGGTCGAATGATTTCCAGAGGGCGTTGGGCAGCCAGAGAATCCAAGCCGGGAACAGCGCGATCAGGCCGACCATGATGCCGCCGGCGAAGATGTTGCCGAAGAGTCGCAGCGACAGCGAAATCGGCTTGGCGATCTCCTCGACGATGTTGATCGGGGCGAGGAAGGCGACGTGGCCTTTCGCGACCTTGATGGGGTGGCCGATGATGCCTCGGCGCCAGACGCCTGCGGCGTGGTAGCAGAGGAACACGAACAGCGCCAGCGCCAGCACGAAGTTGATGTCCGAGGCGGGCGGCTTGATGAGTTCGGTGGTGACGCCCTCGGAATTGGTGTACTGCACCGGTAGCACCGACAGCCAGTTGGCGAACAGGATGAAGCAGAACAGCGCCACCGCCAGCGGCAACACGAACGGCGCTATCCGCATCCCGATCGCGCTCTCCACCTGGGCGCGCAGCTGGATGGTGATCGCTTCGAAGAACAGCTGGACGCGGCCGGGGACACCCGTCGAGGTCACCTTGGCGCGCAGGAAGAACGCCAGCGCGATGACGATGACGCCGGCGATGGCGGTCGACAGCACGGTGTCCACGTTGACCGTCAGGCCGAACCACTTCTGTTCGATGTGGTGACCAACCTCGAGGGCGAGCACGCTTTCAGTCATCTACGAATCAGTCCTTGAGCTATCCGTCGGTGGGCGTCGAGGTGTCAGCAGCGGGGGTCGCGGCGTCGGGATCGCCGGCGCGCAGCTTTTTGAGAACGGGCAGGGAGGTGCTCATGACGAGAACCACCTGGAACAGTGCCAGACCGAACAGCACGCCGAGGCCCATCGGTCGGAACACGAACGCGATGGTGAGTCCGACGACGGTGATCGCCAGCAGCCGGGACGCGGAGTTCAGCGCCATCTTCTTCTTCAGCGGATGGTCGCCCGCGGTGATCGAATCGACCGCGCGACGCACCAGCAGAGCATTGGTCAGGCCCAGCGCCATACCGATCGCGAAGAACGCGCCGAACAGGGGGTAGCCGACGAGCGCCGCGGCGACCGTGACGAGGCCGGAGACGGCCGCACAGATCACGAGCAGACGAACCGGCCGGAAGGCCACGGAGGGGAACACCAACGGCGCGTCCTGCGCTGGCGTCGTCACTGCGTCACCTCAATCCCGCGGTCATGTCGTGTGAGCGTCGTCTCGTTGATCCTGTGAGCGTCCGTAGCGTATCGGAGTGCGACGGGCGCGCGGGAATCACCCAAGAAGAAGCTCCTGAATCAGTCGATCTGTCGGTCGCGTGTCCGCCCCGATCGCCTCCCAGAAATCCTGGGAACCAATGGTTCGGAGGCCGGCAACCCGCGAGGTTTTTTCGGGTTCTAACTGAACCCTAACACATGGTGAGAGCCCCAAAAGGGGCCCTACTACTTTTTGTCGTATATCCGGTTCGCGGGCCCGTCGACGACGTCCTGACCGTCGGTGTCGCGCCGCCTCAGCAACGGAATCAGCGTCACCACGCCGGCCACCACGATGGCGCCGGCCATCACCGCGGCGGTGTGGCGCGGATCGAAGAAGATCGTGCTCGCCGCTCCGAGCGCGACGATGCCCACCCACAAGTAGATGAGCAGCACCACCCGCCGGTGTGAATGGCCGATCTCGAGCAGGCGGTGATGCAGGTGCATCTTGTCCGGGCTGAACGGGCTCAGGCCGGCCCGGGTCCGGCGGATGATCGCGAGCAGCATGTCCAGCGCAGGCACGAACATGACCGCGACCACGAGCAGGAACGGTGACAGCAGGGCGAACACGTCGCGCGCACCGTAGGCCGTCTGCGAGATCGGCCCCGCCGCGGTGGTGGAGGCCGCCGCGAGCATGAGCCCGATCAGCATCGACCCGGAATCGCCCATGAATATCCGCGCCTTGTGGAAGTTGTGCGGCAGGAAGCCCAGGCATGCACCGGCCAACACCACCGAGATCACGGCGGGCGGATAGAACAGCACGTCGCCGCCGTGGTCGTGCAGCAGCCCGACCGAGAAGATGCAGATGGCAGACGCGGTGATCAGCCCCAGACCGGCCGCCAGACCGTCGAGGCCGTCGACGAAGTTCATCGCGTTGACGATGGCGACGGTCAGCGCGAGCGTGAGCAGGATGGACGCGACCTGGTCGAGCACGATGGTGCCGACCCCGCCGATCGGGATGTAGAGCACGCTCCACGCCACACCCATCGTGACCATCACGCTGGCCGCGGTGATCTGACCGGCGAACTTGGTCAGCGCGTCGAGCCCCCACCTGTCGTCGATCAATCCGACCACCATGATCAGACCACCTGCCACGACGACGGCCGGCAGACCCGATGAGTACACGAAGCCGCGCGTCAGCGCAGGCAGCTGGGAGGCGAGCAGGACGGCGAAGACGACGCCCGCGTACATGGCCAGCCCGCCCATCCGCGGCGTCGGCTGCATGTGCACGTCGCGTTCGCGCGGATAGGCGACCGCACCCCAGCGGGTGGCGAGCACCCGCACCCAGCCGGTGGCCAGATAGGTGATGATCGCCGCTGTCAGACCGACCAGGGCCAGCTCGCGCAGCGGCACCCCCGCCCCACGGTCGGTGAGTGCCAGCAGCGTGGTGGACATGATCAGTCCGTGATCGCCGTCAGCGATGCGGCCTCGACGCCGAGCACACCGGCGACGGCGTCGACAGAGACCGGACCCTGCCGCAGGACGCGGGGATGCGCGCCGGTGAGGTCGACGATGGTCGACGCCGCCTGCTGTTCGGCCGGACCACCGTCGAGGTAGACCTCGACGAGGTCACCGAGTTGTTCGCGGGCCTGCTGGGCGCTGACGGACGCGGGACGCCCGGAGATGTTGGCGCTCGACACCGCGAGCGGTCCGACCTCGCGCAGCAACTCGATCGCGACGGGGTGCAGTGGCATGCGCAGCATCACGGTGCCGTTCGCATCGCCGAGATCCCACTGCAGTGACGGGGCCTGACGGACCACGAGGCTCAGCGCGCCGGGCCAGAACGCCCGGATCAGTTCCTTGGCGCTCTGCGGCACCGAATAGACGAGGCCGTCGATGGTGTGCCACGAGCCGACCAGCACCGGGACCGGCATGTCACGCCCCCGCCCCTTGGCGGCGAGCAGCGCTGCGACCGCGGCGCTGTCGAAGGCGTCGGCTCCGATGCCGTACACGGTGTCGGTGGGCATCACCACCAAGCGGCCGCCCTTGAGGGCGCTGATGGCTGACGCGATCCCGATCTCACGCTGACCGGGGTCGTCGCAGTCGAACATCTCGCTCACGTTGGCCAGCCTCTCACTCGTCGCGCACGGCCGTCACGAAGCGTGGCCGCCCGGTGAGGTCGTGTCGAGCCGTCACGTCGGTGAACCGTCCGACGCGGGTGAACGCATCGACCGTGCGCACCGAGGTGGTGTCGTCGTGTTCCACAGCGCAGAAGCCGCCCGGTCGCAGCAGCCGGGCCGCGGCGACGACGATGTGGTCGATCACCGCCATCCCGTCCGGGCCTCCGAACAGCGCATGCGACGGATCATACTGCGCCACTTCGGGTTCCAGCTGTGCACCGGTTGGGATGTAGGGCGGGTTCGTCACCAGCAGATCGACGGCGCCGTCGAGTTCGGTGAGCAGATCGGCCGACGTGACATCGGCGGACACCACCTCCACCGAGGTGCCCTCGGCGTTGCGGCGGGCGTAGCGCAGAGCATCGGGCGAATCGTCGACGGCGACGACGCGGGCGCGGGGCCGGGCTGTCGCGAGCGCGAGCGCCAGCGCGCCCGAACCGGTACACAGGTCGACGATCACCGGTTCTGCGGGCAGCGGTTGGGCCAGCGCCCACTCCAGCAGCGCCTCGGTCTCGGGACGCGGGATGAACACGCCCGGCCCGACGTGGACCGACACCGGCCCGAAGGCTGCGGTGCCCGTGAGGTGTTGCAGCGGGACGCGTTGCGCCCGCCGCGCGATCAGAGCGCCGTAGCGCTGTGCGAAGTCGGTGTCGGGAACGGTGAAGCCGACCAGCCCCCGATCGGTGCCTGCGACGTGGGCGGCGAGCAGTTCAGCGTCGACCCTCGGCGATCCGACGCCGGCGGCGGCCAATTGCTCCGCGGCGTCGTCGATCAGCCGACGCATCGTCACGGGGCCGCCCGCCACGGTCACGACGCGCTCTGCAGCCGTGCCTGCCGGTCGGCCGCGGCCAGCGCGTCGAACAGCGGGTCGAGGTCGCCGTCGAGTACCTGGTCGAGGTTGTGGGCCTTGAAGTTGATCCGGTGATCGGCGATCCGGTTCTCGGGGAAGTTGTAGGTGCGGATGCGCTCACTGCGGTCCACGGTCCGGATCTGGCTGGCGCGGTCGGCCGAGGCGTCCGCGGACGCCTGCTCCTCGGCGAGTGACTGCAGCCGCGCGGCGAGCACCTGCATCGCCCGCGCCTTGTTCTGCAGCTGCGAGCGTTCGTTCTGACAGGTGACGACGATGCCGGTGGGCAGGTGGGTGATCCGCACGGCGGAGTCCGTGGTGTTGACGCCCTGGCCACCCTTGCCCGAGGAGCGGTACACGTCGATACGCAGATCGGATTCGTCGATCTGGACCTGCTCCACCTCTTCGGGCTCCGGATACACGAGGACGCCGGCCGCCGAGGTGTGCACGCGACCCTGGGACTCCGTGACGGGGACGCGTTGCACGCGGTGCACTCCGCCTTCGAACTTCAATCGCGACCAGACACCGTCGGCGGAATCGCCCTTGCTGCGGATCGACAGCGTCGCGTCTTTGTATCCGCCGAGGTCGGAGGCCGTCTCGTCGAGCATCGTGACGGTCCAGCCGTGCCGTTCGGCGTATCGGATGTACATCCTGGCGAGGTCCGCGGCGAACAGCGCGGACTCCTCGCCGCCCTCACCGGACTTGACCTCGAGAACGATGTCGTCGGCGTCGTGGGGATCGCGGGGGGCCAGCAGATCGGTCAGGGCGGTTTCGAGCCGCTCGACCGTCTCCGTCAGCTCGGCGACCTCGCCGACAAACGACGAGTCATCGGCGGCGAGCTCACGGGCGGTGTCGAGGTCGCCCCGCGCCGCATCGAGTTTGCGGGAGGTGGCGACGATCGGCGCGATCTGGGCGAACCGGCGGCCCACCTTGCGGGCCGTCGCCGGATCGGCGTGCAGCTCGGGCTCGGAGAGACGCTGCTCGAGCTCGGCATGCTCAGCCAGGATGGCGTCGATCGCCGTTGCGGTATCGCTCATCTCGCCTCCTCTGGCATGCGTCGTCGTCCCTGCTGTAGTTGTGCCCCAGTCACGAAACGGCGCCCGGCCTGCGCGGTGTGCAGCAGAGCGGGCGCCGTTCGGTCAGCTATTTGTCGTCGGAAGCTTTCGTGCGCTTGCCGTAGCGCTTCTCGAAGCGGGCGACGCGGCCGCCGCTGTCGAGGATCTTCTGCTTGCCGGTGTAGAACGGGTGGCACTGCGAGCAGACCTCGACGGTGATGTTGCCGCTCTTCTTCGTGCTGCGGGTGGTGAAGGTGGCACCGCAGCCACACAGCACGTTGGTCTCGACGTAGTCCGGGTGGACGCCTGATTTCATGGTTTCCTCTTCATTCGTTGGCCCCGGGTCGCCCCTCCCGTGTCGGGAGGTTTCGGCGTGAACCGGAACCGAGGTGTAGGCACCCGGCCGGAGGCCGGAAGGCTGCCCTGAATTATGCCAGGCCAACCGCCAACAGCCTAAACGTGCGCCCGGTGGTCACTATTCCGCTGAGCTGACCTCACCGTAGGTACGGCCGTCCCTGCGCCACATCCGCCGTCCCGCGGGCTCGACGCCCATCGCCACCAGCTCGCGCTTGAGCACCTTGTTGGTCGCGGTTGCCGGCAGCTCGCCGGCCACCCACACGTGACGCGGCCAGGCTTTCGGCGACAGATCCGATTGCGCGGCGAGGAACGCGCCGAACTCGTCGGGGGTCAGCTGAGCACCGTCGGCCAGCACGACCGCGGCCATCACCTGGTCGCCCACGAGGTCGTCGGGCACCGGGTACACCGCGACCTGGCTGATGTCGGCCAGGCGGCCGAGGATCCGTTCGATCGGCGCCGCGGTCATGTTCTCGCCGTCCACCCGCATCCAGTCGGCGGTGCGCCCGGCCAGGTAGATCCAGCCGTCGGCGTCGCGGTAGGCGAGGTCGCCGGACCAGAACATGCCGTGCCGCATCCGTTCGTCGGTGGCGTCCTGATCGTTGTAGTACCCGGCGAACATGCCCGGCCCCTCGGTGTTGACCAGTTCACCGATGGCGGCGTCGCCGTTGCGCAGCGCACCGTGCTCGTCGAATTCGGCGACGACGCATTCGGTCAGCGTCTCAGGGTCGTAGATGGCGACGCCGGGGAAACCTTTGCCGATGGATCCGGGTGGGCAGCCGTCTTCGCGCGTGACGGTGACCGCGTTCTCGGTGGAACCGAACCCGTCCCAGACCTGGCAGCCGAAGCGCCGGGCGAACTCGGCGATGTCCCGGTCGCTCGCCTCGTTGCCGAACGCGATGCGCAGCGGGTTGTCCCGGTCGTCGGACTGTTCAGGCCGTGCCAGCAGATATGCCAGCGGCTTGCCGACGTAGTTCATGTACGTGACGCCGTGGCGGCGGACGTCGTCGAGGAAGCGCGACGCGCTGAATGGTGCGGGCGTCATGGCCGCCCCGGAGTTCACGGCCACCGACCAGCCGGCGAGCACTCCGTTGCTGTGGAACAGCGGCATCGACAGGTAGCACACGTCGGCGGGGGTGATGTCGAAGCGACCGGCCAGCGCAGCACCCGCCAGCACGACCATCGCGTGCATCATCTTCACGGCCTTGGGGTCGCCGCTGGTGCCGGAAGTGAAGATCAGCATGAAGGTGTCGGTGGCGCTGACCTCGCGGTACGGGACGAACGGTTCCGACGATGAGGCCTGCGTGGTCAGCTCTTTCCATTCCGGACTCCCGGTCAGAAGCAGCCGTACGCCGGTCAGATCGATGCCGTCGAGCAACTCGGCGTGCGCCTCGTCGGACACCAGGATCTGTACGTCAGCGCGCCGGATGTCCCGTTCGAGCGCCGCACCCCGACGTGTGTCATTGATCCCGCACAGCACGTAGCCGCCCAGCCCCGCGGCGGCGAGCGCCGTCAGCATGTCGGGGGTGTTGCCGAGCAGCACTCCGACGTGCAGGGGCCGGCCAGGGTCGGCCAGGCCGATGAGTGTCGCCGCCTGCGCCTCCGCTTCGGCGAGGTGTTCGCGCCATGTCCACCGCTCCCCGTCGCGAATCACCGCGAGTCCGTCGTCCTCGCGACGTTCCCGGAGCAGCTGCTGCACGGTCTCGGCCATCGGCCCGCCCTTCGCGGTAGTGAACACTTTTCGCCTGATGTCTACTCGACCGGCCGGCGCAGCGTACCAACTCCAGCGCCGACCATTTGCGAAGATAGGGCGGTGAGCGTGGACACCGGGGCAGATTCTGTGACCGATACGCAGACGGCCGGCGGCGCCACGCGCGGGCGGTCGGTTCGGGATCGACTGATCGACGCTGCTGAGCAGTGCCTGACGGCCAAAGGCATTCGCGCGACCACGGTTTCGGAAGTCGCCGAGGTGGCCGGGGTGAGTCGTGGCTGGCTGTATCGGCACTTCCCCGACAAGGCCGAGCTGCTCGGCGCGGCGATCGTCCGGCTCAACGAGGCGTTCTGGACCGAGTCGCAGGCCCGGCTCGACGCGGTCGACGGACTCGACGAACGCATCGCCGTCGGTGTCGCGCTGGCGAGGCGCGAATCGGAGGCGCCGGGCGCCCTGGTCCTCAAACTGCGCCAGCAGGAGCCAGAGGCCTTCACCGCCTGCGCAGGCCTGGGTGTACGCGGTCTCATCCCAGAGATCGCGGCGTTCTGGAAGCCGTATCTGCAGGCCGCGGTCGACAGCGGTGAGATCCATCCCGCCACCGATTGCGCCGAGGCCGCCGAGTGGATCGCCCGGATCGTCGTGAGCCTGGCGACGGTGCCGGGCGAGCAGTGCGACCTCGACGACCACGCGTCGGTGCTGCGCCATGCCCGGCGTTACATCGTCGCCGGGTTGCGTGCCGAGCCGGCACCCTGACCTACGCGGCCGCGGCCGATCTGCCCGTCATGAGCATCAGCAGATCGCGGATGGGCGCTCGGACCTCGCGACCCTCCCCTACGTCGAACTCGGCATCGACGGCAATCAGACGCTGCCCGGCCAGATGCCGGCGGGCCTGGAACGGAAAGCCCATCCGCCAGACCCGCTGAGCGGCTGCGACGGCGGCATCGCGGGGCATCGCTCGATCGATACCCAGAGGGACGCACAGGTCCTGACCGTGGACGAGCAGGTCGATCAGCGGCTCCATCGCCGACGTCCCCGGCGGGTGGCGTCGCGAATCGGCAGCTGCCCGCAGCGCCGCGGCGATCTGTGATGGTTGACGCCGGTCGGTGCGGGCCATGCGGTCGACCACGGCGTTGAAGCGGAAACCGCTGCGTGCAGCCTCGAAGAGCATGCGCGGCGCGGGCAAGGTGCCATGAGTGAGATGAGCCGCGACATCACGGACCGACCACCCGACACACAGCGACGGCGTCGACCAGCAGTCCGGCTGATCGGCGTCGAGCTCCTCGATGACGTCGGCGAGCTCATGACGCTGGGTGGCGATGTGTCGCCATACGGCCGACTCTTCCACGGGACCTCCCCATTTAGTCAGGTACCCTGACGACATTAGTCAGTTTTTCGTACTAAAGTCAACGGGTGTGACAGAGGAACCGCCGGGGACGGCCGTGCTCATGTTCATCGCGCACCGGGACGTCGAAACCCGCGTGATGGCGGCGCTGGCCGCCGCAGGGGTGACCGATGTGACCCTGGCGCAATCGCGGCTCCTGCAGCGGCTGAGCCCGGCGGGAACCCGCCTCACCGATCTCGCCGACCAGGCTCGAGTCACCAAACAGACCGCGGGCGCGCTGATCGACCAACTCGAGCGCTCCGGCTACGTCGTCCGGCGGCCCGACCCGTCCGACGCACGGGCGCGCCTGGTGACGCTCAGCGAGAAGGGCGCCACCCTCTGTCGAGTCGTCGCCGACGAGGTGGGACGTATCGAGGGCCAGTGGCGCGAGCACCTCGGGGCGCGGTCCTTCGACGCGTTGCGCACGGCACTGCTCTCGCTGCGCGAGATCACCGACCCCTACCGCTGACCGGCCGCCACACCGACAGGCCCGAGGTGACGAGGTCGTCGAGCACGGTAGCCAGCGTCTGCAGGTCGGAGTCGGAGTAGCGAATCAGGAACTCTCGCAGCCCAGCCGACTTCTCGGCGTGCATCCGCCGGTGAACGCGCTCGAGAAGCGCACCGTCGTCGGTCAGCGTCAGGCGCACCTCTTTGCGATTGCCCGGCACCGGACCGCGGTGCACCAGACCGGCCTCGACCAGTCGTTGCACGTGCTTGGAGACGGTGCCCTTGAGTTGCCCCGTCCGCGCGGCCAATCCGACGACGTTCGTCTCCCCCTCACCGATCGCGGCCAGGACGTGGATCGCCACGGTGGGCATCTGCCGGATGGTCGACTCGAGACGATCCGGGCACGATGCGACGAGGTAGTCCCGTTCGGCGTCCCGTCCGTCATCCGCCTCGGCCAGTGCGACGAGCAGGCTCTCGATCCGGGAGACGACGTCCGCTTTGGTTGCCACGGAAACCATAGTGACATCCCGCCGATTCAGAGATATGGTTTCCACAGAAACAGTGTTCATGGAAACCAAGGAGCCAATGATGAAAGCTGCCGTCGTCACCGCGTTCGGGCATGTGCCGCACTACGCCGACATCGACGATCCTGCCGACGACGCCATGACGGGACAGGTGCTCGCCGCGTCGGTCAAAAACCTGGAGCGCGGCCTGGTCAGCGGCAGTCATTACGGCAGCGCCGCCCTGCAACCGCCCTTCGTTCCGGGTGTCGACGGCGTGGTGGCGCTACCGGACGGCCGCCGGGTCTACAGCCAGTCGACCGGACCGCACGGGATGATGGCCGAGCGCGCCGCCGTCGACCCCTCCCGGATGGTCGAGCTGCCCAGCGGACTCGACCCCGCACTCGCGGCCGCGATCCCCAACCCGGGTCTGTCGGCGTGGTTCGCGCTCGAATACGCCGCGCAGGTGCAACCGGGGCAGTGTGTGCTCATCCTCGGCGCGACGGGGGTCACCGGCGGCGTGGCGACGCAGTTGGCCAAACACCGCTTCGGCGCGGGCCGGATCGTGGTCGCCGGCCGCAACGAGGAGCGACTGGCCGAGCTGCTCCGCGCAGGCGCGGACGACATGGTGGTTCTCGGCGACGATCTGACCGCGCAGGTGGCGGCGCGCCACACCGAACATCCCTTCGACGCGGTGCTCGACTACCTGTGGGGCCCGGTGGCCGAGAGCACTCTGGCCGCATTGGGCAACGCAGCGCTGACCGCGGAGTATCACCAGACGCGCTATGTGCAGATCGGCGCCATGGCCGGCGATCCGATCAGCCTGCCGTCGGCAGTGCTGCGCAGCGCGGGCGTGACGCTGACCGGTGTCGGTTTCGGCAGCGTGCCCACCGAGGCACAGGCCCGGGCGTACAGCGAGTTCCTGCCCGAACTGTTCGCCATGGCCGCGGCCGGCACCCTCGACATCGACGTCACGCGCCGGCCGCTGGCCGACGTGGAGACCGTCTGGGCGTCGCCCGCGTCCGCCGGGGAACGTGTGGTGCTGATCCCGTGAGGGATCAGTCGTCGCTGTTGCCGCCAGGAGTGTTCTTCGAGACCTGGAGCAGGAACTCGTAGTTGTTCTTGGTCTTGCGCAGCTGGCTCATCAGCAGATCGATGGCCTGATGCGGGTCCAACCCGGAGAGCACACGGCGCAGCTTGTGCACGATCGCGAACTCGTCGGGCGAGAGCAACAGCTCGTCCTTGCGGGTGCCGGACGGGTTGACGTCCACCGCAGGGAAGACCCGGCGCTCGGCGATCTTGCGATCGAGCTTGAGCTCGGCGTTACCGGTGCCCTTGAACTCCTCGAAGATCACCGTGTCACCGGTGGAGCCCGTCTCGACCATCGCCGTGGCGATGATGGTCAGCGAACCGCCCTCTTCGATGTTGCGCGCTGCGCCGAGGAATCGCTTCGGCGGATACAGCGCGGTCGAATCGACACCGCCGGACAGGATGCGGCCGGAAGCGGGTGAGGCGTTGTTGTAGGCGCGTCCCAGTCGGGTGATCGAATCGAGCAGTACGACGACGTCCTTGCCCTGCTCGACCAGGCGCTTCGCGCGTTCGATGGCGAGCTCGGCAGCCTGGGTATGGTCTGACGGCGGCCGATCGAAGGTCGAGGCGATGACCTCACCCTTGACCGAGCGCTGCATGTCGGTGACCTCTTCGGGTCGCTCGTCGACCAGCACGACCATCAGGTGGCACTCGGGATTGTTGCGGGTGATCGCGTTCGCGATGTCCTGCATGATCGTGGTCTTACCGGCCTTGGGCGGGGACACGATCAGCGCGCGCTGGCCTTTGCCGATGGGCATGATCAGGTCGATGACGCGCGTGGTGAGCTTGTCGCCGCTGGTCTCCAGACGCAGCCGCTGGTTCGGGTAGAGCGGCGTGAGCTTGGTGAACTCCGGCCGCTTCTTGGCCTCTTCAACCGGCTTGCCGTTGACGGAGTCGAGGCGCACGAGCGGGTTGAACTTCTGCCGGGCGTTCTGCCCGCCGCCGTCGCCCTCCTTGGGCACACGCACGGCACCGGTCACCGCGTCACCGCGGCGCAGCCCGTTCTTGCGAACCATGTTCATCGACACGTACACGTCGTTGGGGCCCGCGAGATAGCCCGAGGTGCGGACGAACGCGTAGTTGTCGAGCACGTCGAGGATGCCCGCGACCGGCTGGACGACATCGTCTTCGCGGAGCTCGGTGTCGCGCTCCGCAGCACCACCGCCACCACCTTCACCACCGCGTTCGCGGCGGCGGCGGTCGCGGAAACGGCGGCCGCGCCGGCCCTGCCGGCCGTCACCGTCGTCGTCGTTGTCTGCCTGATTACGGTCGTTGCCCTGGTTGTTGCGGTCGTTCTGCTGGTTCCGGTCGTTCTGCCGGTTGCCACCGTCGTTCTGCTGGTTCCGGTCGTTCTGCCGGTTGCCACCGTCGTTCTGCTGGTTCCGGTCGTTCTGCCGGTTGCCACCGTCGTTCTGGCGACCGCCGTCGCTCTGGTTGCGGCCCTCGTTCTGACGATTGCCGCCGTCGTTCTGACGGGCACCGTCGTTCTGGGTACGGCCGTCGCGGTCCGACTTCTCCGCCGCGTCGGGCGCGGTGTCCTTGGCGTCCTGGCTGCGGTCCGCCTTGCGCTCGGGAGCCTCGGTCGCCGCCTCTGCGCGGGGAGCGTTCTCGCCGGTTGGCTGGTCAGAAGCTTTGGGCTCGCCCTGTCCACGGGAGGCGGATCGGCGCTCGCGGCGCTGCGGGGGCGCGGTGTCGGCCGGCGCGGACGCCTCGGCAGCGGGTGCCTCGGCAGCGGGCGCCTCGGTGGCGGGTGCCTCGGCAGCGGGTGCGGCAGATTTGCCGGTGGAGTCACCGCGACGCTCGCGGATGGCGGCGATCAGTTCGCCCTTGCGCATCCCGGAGGCGCCTTCGACGCCGATCTCTTTGGCCAGCGTGCGCAGTTCGGGCAGCACCATGGAGGTGAGCGCGCCGCCGCGCCGAGCCGGTGCGGCAGGAGCGTCAGTGGTCACGGCAAGGGGCAGCGCGCCATTCTCGGCGCTCGAGTCAGCCGTGATGAGGTCCGTATCGGTCACGGATTTCCTTTCTTTCCCTCGCCGATCTTGGTCTCGCGAGGGGTTCTGTGCGCTCAGTCCAATCCGCTGAACGCTGAAGTCACACCGCCGCTAGAGCAACGGTGATCCACGGGGTCCGCCGGGAGACGACACAGCCGTCGGTCCACGAGTTGAGCACCTGAAAGAATGGGTTGTCCTGAGGTCTCTGCAGTCGACGCAGGACGAGACGCCTGCGATTGCTGGACGAAAGCGAGAATAACCCGCATCTGAGCTGGAAGCAAGAATCGCGGTGATTCATCTGGTGCGTGTGTGACTGACGCGCTTCCGGCGATCAGGGCCTGGCTGCCACACCGGCGGACCACGTCACACCGTGTCCGACCGGCGTGTTCACGACACTGAACCCGAGATCTCGACCTCGCTGCACCGCCTCCGCGGGTAGTTCGGCGTCGTGACCGAAGGCGAGCACTGCGGGCCCGGCGCCCGACAGCACTGCTGGTATGCCACAACTACGCAGGACGTCGAGGTATTCCGCGGATGCCGGCAGCGCCGGCGCACGCTGCGGTTGATGCAGCACGTCTTCGGTCGCCGCCATCAGCAGGTCGGGGCGCTCTGTCAGCGCGAGCACCAGTAGCGCTGCCCGGCTCACGTTGAAGCGGGCGTCGGTGTGGCTGACCTGGTCCGGCAGCAGTATCCGGGTTTCGGCGGTGGACGAGCGCACCGCGGGGATCGCGCTGAACAGCACGATGTCCGGATGCAGCCGGATCGGCGCCGCGGCGTAGCTCGGCGCTCCCCCGGCATCCTGGGTCCACGACACCACGGCACCACCCAGAACCGCGGCCGAGGCGTTGTCGGGATGCCCTTCGAACTCCGAGGAGACCTGCACCAGCGCCTCCGTGCACATCGGACTCGAACCTGCTTGCGCAGCAAGCCCATTGGCTGCCGCCAAACCGCCGACAACCGCAGCCGCCGAAGAACCCAGACCACGCGAGTGCGGAATGACGTTGCGGCAGCGCACGATCAGCCCGGGCGCCGACACCTTCGTCTCCCGCAATCCCCGCTCGATCGCGCGCACCACCAAATGGGTCGCATCGAGAGGAACCTGCCCCTCACCCTCACCCCGCACCTCGACGACGAGGCCGGATTCCGTTGTCTCGACGACGATTTCGTCGTAGATGCCGAGCGCGATGCCCATGCTGTCGAAACCGGGGCCCAGGTTGGCGCTCGAGGCGGCCACGACCGCGGTCGCGGTCAGACCTGGAGGCAGGGTGCGGGTCACGGACACGTCAGCTCAGACCAGGCCGAGCTTGGCCACGACGGCTACCGGATCGACGGGAACCGGAATCACGGCGGGCATGCCCTTGAGCGCGGTGTCGGGATCTTTGAGTCCGTTGCCGGTGACGGTGCAGACCACGGTGGAACCCTTGGCCACCCAACCGTCTTCGATCGACTTCAGCAGGCCGGCGATGCTGGCCGCCGACGCCGGCTCGACGAACACGCCCTCGGTGCGGGCCACCAGGTGGTAGGCCGCGAGGATCTCTTCGTCGGTGGCCGCGAGGAACTTGCCGTCGGACTGCTGCTGCGCCTCGACCGCCTGGGTCCACGATGCCGGCGAGCCGATACGGATCGCCGTGGCGATGGTCTCGGGGTCGCTGACGGGCTCGCCTGATACCAGCGGGGCGGCGCCGGCGGCCTGCGTGCCGAGCATGCGAGGCAGTCGCGAGGCCAGGCCATCGCGGTGGTATTCGGTGTAGCCCTTCCAGTACGCGGTGATGTTCCCGGCGTTGCCCACCGGGAGGGCGTGCACATCGGGTGCGTCACCGAGCGCGTCGACGATCTCGAACGCGGCGGTCTTCTGCCCCTCGATGCGGAACGGGTTGACCGAGTTGACCAGCGACACCGTCGGGAAGTCGGCGGTCAGCTTGCGCGCCAGTTCGAGGCAGTCGTCGAAGTTGCCGTCGATCTGAATGATCTTGGCGCCGTGCATGACTGCCTGCGCGAGCTTGCCCAGCGCGATCTTGCCCTGCGGCACGAGCACCGCGCAGGTGATACCGGCCCGCGCGGCGTAGGCGGCTGCCGATGCCGACGTGTTGCCCGTCGACGCACACAGCACGGCCTGCTGACCCCGCGCGACCGCTTCGGTGACCGCCATCGTCATCCCGCGGTCCTTGAACGAGCCGGTGGGGTTGAGGCCTTCCACCTTGAGGTGCACGGTGCAGCCGGTGTAATCGGACAGCCGCGGGGCGGGCAGCAACGGAGTGCCGCCCTCGCGCAACGTGATCGGCGTCCACGACTCGTCGATGGGCAGCCGGTCGCGGTAGGCCTCGATCAGACCGGGCCAGGGCTGGTGTACGGCGCGGGTGGTGTTCACTCTGCAGTCCCTTCCATCCGCAGCACGCTGTTGATGCTGGACACGACTTCCAGATCAGCCAGTGCGGCAACGGTTTCCGATAGTGCGGCGTCGGTCGCCCGGTGGGTGACCACGACGATGCGGGCGCCACAGCGCGTCCCGCCCTCGTCGACCATGCCTTCCTGACGCACCTCGGCGATGCTGACCTCGCGCTTGGAGAACTCAGCGGCGACGGCCGACAGCACGCCGGGGCGGTCGGTGACGTTCATGTTGACGTAGTAGCGGGTCGCGATGTCGCCGATCGGCGCCACCGGCAGCTTCGCGTACTTGGACTCTCGGGGCCCGCGCCCGCCCTGCACGCGGTTGCGGGCGGCCATCACCACGTCGCCGAGCACGGCCGACGCAGTGGGAGCGCCACCGGCACCCTGCCCGTAGAACATCAACCGGCCGGCCGCCTCGGCTTCCACGACCACCGCGTTGAATGCCCCGTTGACCGACGCCAGCGGATGGGTCAACGGGACGAGGGCGGGATAGACCCGGGCCGAAACCCGCTGCTGGCCATCGTCATCGGTGAGACGCTCGCAGATCGCGAGCAGCTTGATCGTGCACCCGAGCGCACGCGCCGAGGCGAAGTCGGCGGCGCTGACCTTGGTGATGCCCTCGCGGTACACGTCGTCGGCGGTGACCCGGGTGTGGAACGCGATCGAGGCGAGGATGGCCGCCTTGGCAGCGGCGTCGTATCCCTCGACGTCGGCGGTCGGGTCGGCTTCGGCGTACCCGAGCGCGCTGGCATCGGCCAGGGCGCTGTGGTAATCGGCGCCCGTGCTGTCCATCGCGGACAGGATGTAGTTCGTGGTGCCGTTGACGATGCCCGCCACCCGCAGCACCGTGTCACCGGCGAGCGACTGGGTGAGCGGACGGATCACGGGGATCGCGCCGGCCACCGCCGCCTCGAAATACAGGTCCACGTGGGCGTTCTCGGCGGCCTGGGCGAGCTCGCCGGCGGCGACGGCCATCAGCGCCTTGTTGGCGGTGACGACGGACTTGCCCTGTTCCAGCGCCGCCAGGATGGCCTTGCGTGCCGGTTCCACCGGGCCCATGAGTTCGACGACGATGTCGACATCGTCGCGCGAGACCAGTCCGTCGATGTCGTCGGTGAGCAGGTCCACCGGGACCCCGCGATCATCGGCGACGCGGCGCACCCCGATCCCCCGGACCTCCAACGGCGCGCCGATGCGCGCGGTCAGGTCGGCCGCGCTGCGCTCGATGATGCGCACCACCTCGCTACCGACGTTTCCGTGGCCCAGGACGGCCACTCCGATCGCGTCACTCACCGCGTTACCTCACTTCCAGACTCAACAAGTCATCGACCGTTTCCCGGCGCAGGATCAGGCGGGTCTGCCCGTCGCGCACGGCCACCACGGCCGGCCGGCCGATCAGGTTGTATCGGCTCGACATCGAATAGCAGTATGCGCCGGTGGCCGCCACCCCGAGCAGGTCACCCGGGGTCACGTCGCCGGGCAGCCAGGCGTCGCGCACCACGATGTCGCCGCTTTCGCAGTGTTTCCCGACCACCCGGGAGAGCACCGGGGCGTCGTCTGTGGTGCGCGAGAGCAGCCGCACGTCGTATTCGGCGCCGTAGAGCGAGGTACGGATGTTGTCGCTCATCCCGCCGTCGACGCTGACGTAGCGGCGCTGCCGGTCAGTCGCGATGGCGACGTCCTTGACGGTGCCGACCTCGTAGACCGTGATGGTGCCGGGTCCGGCGATCGCCCGTCCCGGTTCGACGACGAGCCGGGGCGCGGGCAGCCCGACGACCGCCGATTCGTTCTCGACGATCGCGCCGATCTTCGCGGCGAGGTCCTCCATCGGCGGCGGATCGTCGGATGGCAGGTAGGAGATGCCCAGCCCGCCGCCCAGGTCGACGATCGACATCTGCGCGGTCTTGTCGACGCCGAACTCGGCGACCACGTCGCGCAGCAGCCCGATCACCCGGTGTGCGGCGAGCTCGAAGCCTGCGACGTCGAAGATCTGCGAGCCGATGTGGCTGTGCAGGCCGACCAGGCGGAGGTGGTCGGTCTCGAATACCCGTCGCACCGCGGCCATCGCCGCGCCGCTGGCCAGCGACAGCCCGAACTTCTGATCCTCGTGCGCGGTGGAGATGAACTCGTGGGTGTGGGCTTCCACACCGACGGTGACGCGGATCAGCACGTCCTGCACGACGCCGGCGTCGCCGGCGATCGCGTCGAGGCGTTCGATCTCGGTCATCGAATCGACCACCACGTGCTCGATCCCCGCCTGCACGGCCGCGGTCAGCTCGGCAATCGACTTGTTGTTGCCATGCAGCGCAATGCGATTGGCGGGGAAGCCGGCGTGTAGCGCGACTGCGAGCTCGCCGCCGCTGGCGACGTCGAGGGACAAGCCCTCCTCGTCGACCCAGCGTGCGATCTCGGTGCACAGGAAAGCCTTGGCCGCGTAGCGGACATGGTCGCCGCCGCCGAAGGCGGCCGCGATCTCCCTGCAGCGAGAACGGAAGTCGTCCTCGTCGACGACGAACACCGGGGTGCCGTACTCGGCGGCGATGTCCGCGACCGACACCCCGCCGATCGTCAGGACACCGGCGTCGTCCCGAAGGGCGTTGCGAGGCCACACTTTCGGTGCCAATGCGGCGACGTCGGCCGCGGTCTGAGGCCGGGCCGGCGCGCCCGCGTGGTGAATCTCTTCAGCGTGACGGGGCCCGGCCGGGTGGGCGATCACATCCGCTCCGGCGCGCTGACGCCGAGGATGGTCAGACCGTTGGCGATCACCTGACGGGTGGCCGCGCACAGGGCCAGCCGCGCGGCGTTCAGGTCGCCGGGCTCTTCGTCGCCCTGAGGCAGCACCCGGCAGGAGTCGTAGAAGCGGTGGTAGTCGCCGGCCAGGTCCTCGAGGTAGCGCGACACCCGGTGCGGTTCGCGCAGTGCCGCCGCGGTGGCGAGCACCCGCGGGAACTCGCCGATGTTGCGGATCAGCGTGCCCTCTTTGTCGTGGGTCAGCAGATCGAGGTGCGCGGTGTCGGGCGCGATGCCGAGCTCTGCGGCGTTGCGGGCCAGCGCGGACAGCCGCGCGTGCGCGTATTGCACGTAATAGACAGGGTTTTCGGCCGATGCCGAAGACCACAGCTCGAGGTCGATGTCGATCGGGGTGTCGACAGAGCTGCGGATCAACGCGTAGCGCGCGGCGTCCACACCGATCGCCTCGACCAGATCGTCGAGGGTGATCACGGTGCCGGCGCGCTTGCTCATCCGCAGGGGCTGACCGTCGCGGACCAGGTTGACCATCTGGCCGATGAGCACCTCGACGGTGTCAGGATCGTCGCCCAGAGCGGCCGCGGCGGCTTTGAGCCGCGCGATGTAGCCGTGGTGGTCTGCGCCGAGCATGTAGATGCACAGGTCGAAGCCGCGCTGACGCTTGTCGAGGAAGTAGGCGAGGTCACCGGCGATATAGGCGGGGTTGCCGTCGCTCTTGATGACGACGCGGTCCTTGTCGTCGCCGTAGTCGGTGGTGCGCAGCCAGGTGGCGCCATCCTTCTCGTAGATGGCGCCGGTTTCGCGCAGCTTGGCGATGGCTTGGTCGACGCGGCCGGAGGTGTGCATCGAGTCTTCGTGGGTGTAGATGTCGAAGTCGGTGCCGAAGTCGTGCAGCGAGGCCTTGATGTGGTCGAACATCAGGTTGACGCCGATGGCGCGGAACGTCTCGCGCATCTGCTCGTCGGGCAGGCTCAGCGCATCGGGTTCCTTGCTGAGGACCTGCGCGGCGATGTCGCCGATGTAGGAGCCGGCGTAGCCATCCTCGGGGGTCGGCTCGCCCTTGGCGGCGGCGATCAGCGAGTTGGTGAACCGGTCGATCTGGGCGCCGTGGTCGTTGAAGTAGTACTCGCGTACCACCTCGGCGCCCTGAGTGGTCAGTAGGCGACCCAGGGCATCGCCGACGGCTGCCCAGCGGGTGCCGCCGATGTGGATCGGGCCGGTCGGGTTGGCCGAGACGAACTCGAGGTTGACCCTGCGGCCGCCCAGCTGGGTCGATGTACCGAAGCCGGCGCCGGCGGTGATGACGTCTTTGACCAGCACGTTCTGGGCGGCAGCCTCGATGCGCAGGTTGACGAACCCGGGTCCGGCCACGTCGGCGGCGGCGATACCGGGCTGCTCGATGAGCGCGGTGGCCAACCAGCCGGCCAGCTCGCGGGGGTTGGCGCCGACCTTCTTGCCCAGCTGAAGGGCCAGGTTGGTGGCGTAGTCGCCGTGCTCGGGATTGCGGGGGCGTTCCACGGTGACGGTGGCCGGCAGTGCAGAGGCGTCCAGGCCGTGCGTATCGAGCACCGCGGCAGCGGTGCTGCGGAGCAGTTCGGCCAGATCGGCGGGGGTCACGAGGGACCATCCTATGGTCTGGGGCCCTTCTGCCCCGAATCCGTTTCCTCGCGCGGATGCGCTACGCTAGGCCACGCCCGATCGGCGCAGTGTCATCATGCGCCCCCGTAGCTCAGGGGATAGAGCGTCTGCCTCCGGAGCAGAAGGCCGCAGGTTCGAATCCTGCCGGGGGCACTCATCACGTCAACCGCCGCTCGGCGCTTGTCACGTCATCGCCGAGCGAGCAGCTCCTCGTACGCCAACCGCCCACGGGTGAACGTCAACGCGTCACCGCCGCGGTCGGGATGGTGACGGGCCGCGTAGCGCCGCCAGGCACGGTTCAGATCAGCCTCGGTGTGGACCTCACCAAGCCCCAGAACTGACAGCGGATCAGTCGGCGGCGCAGGCAGTTCCGGTACTTTCATCCGCGGCGGCGCGTCGTTTTCGTCGAAGTGCGATGACGCAAACCCATCGGACGCCTTCTTGCCCGGCGCTTTTTTGGCCGCGGCTTTCTTGCCCGGCACCTTCTTGCCCGCGGCCTTCTTACCCGGCACCTTCTTCGCCGCAGCCTTCTTGCCCGGCAACTTCTTTGCCGCCGCCTTCTTGCCCGGCGCCTTCTTTGCCGCCGCCTTCTTGCCCGGCGCCTTTTTCGCCGCCGCCTTCTTGCCCGGCGCCTTTTTCGCGGGCACATCCCCGCCACGCCCGACCAGTTCACTCATCGGCTGCTCCTTCACATGCTGGGCCGGGAAGCCGACGCTACCGCCGGGGGCTGAAATGAGTCTGAAGACCGCGCACATGCCGGCCCGCCGGGGCTGCCCACCTGGTCAACGCGGCCTGTTCATTGCGCGCGAATCGCGCCGGCGACCGCACGCGGCGCCTCGTGCTGGGGGAAGTGGCCGACGCCGTCGAGTTCGACGACCTCGGCACGCGGCAACAGGATTCTGACCGAACGGTCTTCTGGACTCGAGCCTTCCGGCCCGCGCGCTCGCGATGTTCATCCGAGGTGCCATCGCGGAATCCGCCGGCCCCTGACGTAGCCCCGCGTGTCCACCGATCGGTGGACACCGCACTCCCCCGCCGCACCGGCCGATCGGCGGATACGCCCGCGGATTTCACCAGGGCATCGTCATCTGCAGTGCCACAGCACGTTACGACGATGACGGGGAGCTCACGATGACATCAGCCAACAACGGCAGCGGGAGAACATGGACCGCGATCACAGATTGCTACGCACGGGCCTTCGGAGTCATTCCGGCCCGCGCGGACCGCGTCGACGTGACCTACCCGAGCCCCAGCCGCGTCGCTGCGTCGCGCAGATCTGCGCGAAACTGATCCAGGCTCGCCAACGTGTACATGCCGTCGATGTGATCGTTCGCCCAGAGACTGTGGATCTTCTTCAGGTCGGCTTTACGCCGATGCCAACCGATGCCGTCGATGACCGCGAACACATACTGACGCGGCAGCCTCACCTCGGCCATCTCCTCGATCTCGCGCACCGCATCGGTGAGCTTGCTGCCGGTCGAGTCGAAACCCTTGGCCGCGACGACAATCGACGCGTTGTCGGCGTCGGGGACGATCAGATCGGCCGGCGCCGTGCGCCCCTGACGCCCGGTGAATCGCGAGCGCTGAGTGTGCGGCAGTCCGAGATCGGTTGCTATCGCCGAGATCTCGTCTTCGATCTTGCGCCCGGACGCCTGTCCCCCGGACGCGGTCGCCCGCGGCCCGGCGCGGGCGATCAGCACATCAGCCAGACCATACGTGCGGTTGCGCTGCACCCGCAGCAGCCGTAGCAGATCGAACTGTTCGTCGAGCATCGCGATCAGCTCCGTCGGCCGTCTCCGCGCGAGCGTGACGAACCCGGCCGAGCCGAACTCGGTGGTCAACGCCGCTTTGAGCTTCTCCTGGCCGAGCCCGACCGCCAGGCCCAGCACGTGCACTGACTGCGCATTATGCCGCGCCCACCAGGCCAGCGACGAAGCGTCGACGTCGGGAAGCTGCTCCAGGCTGGCCACGGCCTCGGTGATCGCCTCGGCTTCCGGCGTCGACGCCGTCGGGTCGACGATCGCGGTCAGCCGACCGAGCGACGCCACGTAGTCGTCGAAGGGAACGGCATCACTCATCAATCCCGCCCGATGAACAGATACTCACTCACGTCGCGCCGAGCCGCCGCCACATGCGTGCCGAAGCTGTATTTGTGGTCGATCGCGATCATCTCGACCGACGGTTTGACCTTGCCCAGCAGGTCGCGAATGCGCGCCGCCCCGGGAATCGCGTTCGATGAGTACGACAACACGATCGCGCCCGCGTCGGCGAAGTGCTCGAACGACCGGAGCAGCGCGTCCTCGATGGTCCGCTTGTACGCGAAGGGCGTGAACCGCTTCTCGAGCTTCTTGGTCTTGGTGTTCTCCATGATCGTCACGTCACGCCAATACACCGACAGGCCTTCGAGGAAGTGGTAGCGCTTGATGTAGTCGTTGTCATCGCTGGGCGGGGCGTACGGCGGGTCTAGGTACACGAGATCCGGTGTGTTGTCGGGGATCTCGAACACGTCGCCACGCCGAGCTCGACTGCGTTTGCCGTTGCTGAACACCGTCGCGTTGTAGTCGAGGGCGCGCTCGCGGAAGTGTTCTCGCAGCGACAGTTTCAGGTCGCGGCGCCCGTCGGCGTACTTGGTGCCGTCGGTGAACGTGAACACTCCGCGCGGCTGCTTGCGCGCTGCGGACAGGATCAACGCCGAGATCGCGAGGTCGCGCCGGTACCCCTTCAGCGTGTCGATGTGCGACCACGCCGAGTCGAGGAATCGGCGGTCTTCAGGCGTGAAGTACAGGCCGTCGAAGGTGCCCTGGATGAAGTCGCGGTCGTCGGCCGGCGGGCCGCAGATCTGATCGATCAGATCCTGGTCGAGCCGCACCGAGGAATTCTGCACCGTCGCCGCCGCGATCACGGCCGGGAAGTTCAGGAAATCGTTCGACGTGACCGCGAAGCCCTGGACCTTGAGCAGATACGACACCACTCCGGACCCCGAGAACGCGTCGACGGCCGTCTCCCCGCCGATCTCGGCGAACACCCGCTCCAGGTGCGGGAGCAGACGGTATTTCGACCCCATGTAGCGCAGCCGAGGAAACCGCTGTGCCGCGGCGACGACGTCCGAGGACGTCAGGTCGGATGCGCGCGCCACGGAGACAGATTCGCACACATCAGCCCGCTTCTTCGGCACGCTCACCGGCGCATGTTCGCGGTTACAGGTTGATTCATCACAGTGCCGGTCACCCTAGCGGCGACCACCGTCAACCCGTGCTGCTGCTGGAGTCCGTCCCCGCCGAACTCGCGTCCGCCGTCGAGTCGGCCGACGCCGTCGCATCCGTCGTCGGATCTGCGGGGGCCACGGTCGACGTCGAACCCGCCGTGGTCGACGGCGCGCTCGAGGTCGACGGGGCGGCCGTCTCGGCCTCGGACGCCTCGACGGAGGCACTCGGTTCTGGCGCGTCACTCGTCGGCGTGGCGGTCTCCGACATCGTCGGCGCGGCACTGGTCGAGGTAGGGGCGGTCGTCGGCGCAGACGACGTCGCCGCCACCGTCGTCGGGGTCGCGAACGTGCCCGGTTGATCCTCCTCGACGATCGCCTTGATCTCGTCTGTGTACGCCTCGAGCTGCGGTTGGATGTCGGCGAGCTTCACCTGCCCGGCCTCGATCTGCGCCTGGAACGCCGACACCCTCGACCACACCTCGTCGATCTTTGCCATCGCCGCCGGCGACAGCGGTTCGTCGATCGTGATGAACAACTGCTGCGCCAGCCCATAGGTGAGGCAGTTGATGCAGTCGTAGTTCAGCGCGCCCGCCAGGTTCTGCGGGGTGGCGACGTTGTTGTTGGAATCGTCGCCGTCGATGACGAACACCACCTGATATGCGACCGCGACGGCGCCGCAATTCCGGCACGACGCATAGGCTTCCGCGTCGTTGATGTTCTCCGCGTACTTCTCGTCTGTCTGCCAGACCAGCGCGAACGCCGTGTCGTACACGACAGTGTTGTTCGTGGTGTTGACCGCGAGCGCCTGGTTGTCGTCGGGCCCGGGGGTCAGCGGCTTGTCGACCGGGAACACCCACCCCTTGTCGGCGACCGTCGTGACAGGAGCCGAACTGCCCGCCGCGCCACCGGATCGCAGAATCCGCGGGATCAGCACCACCATCAACCGCGGCTGACCTGCCGTCGGCAGGGGGCTGCGCGTGTCCCACATCGCGCGCATGACTCCGCGCTGCCCAGGAGCGAGTGTTCGGTTCGCGGCGACCGGCCGGGTGGGCGCCGACCGCTGCGGCGGCGGCGACCCGAGCCGCTCCAACCCCACCGCGTAGGCGATGTCACCGATCGTGCCGCGCTCGTAGGGCTGGATCGGCCGATACGTCTCGTCCCCAGGCCACCACGCATAGGCAACGCCGGTGGCCATCGCGGTGCCGGCCAGCAGCGCGAGCGCCCGCATCGCCGGCTTGCCCGCGGTGGCCTTCCACGTGCCGAGCGTGGTCTGCCTCAAGAACCGGACCAGCATGTAGAGCACGCCTGCGACCGGGATGAGGATCGCAATGATCGCGAGCACGCGCGCGGCCACCTGGATGACGTCGCCGTCACCCCACGCGGCGAGCAGAACCTGTTTCTGGGTGCCGAGTGCCGACCACGCCGAGCCGAGCAGCCGGGGCAGCGCGAGCACCGCGCCGACCAACGCCGTCAGCAGCATGGGTACCACGACCATCACCCACACCGTGACGAGCATGCGCGCCCACGGTTTCAGCATGCTCGCGTGCGGGTCACCCCATCGCCACGGCAGCAGCCCGAGCAGGGTCGGCTTGATCCGCGAGTACAGGTCGGGCACCCCGGTGAGGTCGGCGAGCACGTGGTAGCCGTCGAAGCGGACCATCGGCGCGAGTTGCCGCAGCATCTGCAAGATCTGGGTTGCGACCACGAGCAGGAGCGCGTCGTAGCGCAGCCACAGCCACAGGCCGGTGATGGCCACGGCGACAATGGCATTGAAATAGAGTCCGCCGAGATCGGTGCGCACCCGCGCCCGCCGGCCCAACCGGTAGGTGTCGGTGACGTCGGTGTAGAACGCGGGCCACACCAGGTACACCCCGAAGCCCATGGCGCCGGGCGTTCCGCCGCCATACCGGGCAGCCGCGGCGTGCCCGAATTCGTGGAAGCCGGCCGACAGGATCGTGACGGCGAAGACCAGGATCAGCAGGCCCGGCCGCTGAAAAGCGTCATACGCCGCATGCGCCAGCCCTTTTCGAAGAAAAACCCACCAGCACACGACTGCGAAAACCACCAGCATCGGCACGACCACCCACGGCCGGAACAGAACTCCGAACGGGTCGGTCAGCCGCCGTGTGCGCTCGGGATCGGTGATCGCATAGCGCAACTTCAAGCCCAGCAGTGGGTTTCGCTTCTTCGTTGCGGGCTGGCTGCCGTCGGGCAGCACCAGCAGCCCTAGAGGTCGCAGCTGCTTGTCGACCAGATGGCCGATGTTGTCCGCTGACACATCCCGGCCGGTCTCGGCGGACACCGCGGCGGCCACGGCCTCCGGATTCCTAGATCCGTCGATGGCGCGCAGCGTCGCATACAGCAGCGGAGTGAGTTGGATCGTCTGGCCGTCGGCCCGGCGGACCAGGGAGGGCGGGACCTTGTAGCCCGATCCCGCCATCTCCCCGATCAGCTCGACCCCGTCGGCGCGCTGCAGTACCTGTTGTGTGGGTACCGACCCCTCGCTCGTCACGGTCACCGTTCGAACCTTTCGCCGTGAGGAGTGTGTACGCGCCTACCTAGGCGGCCGAACTACTATCGCTCCCTGCAGAACTCGTGCCGGCGCTGGTGCCACTCGAGGTGGCGCCCGAGGCGCTGTCGGCGGTTCCGCTGGTGCTGCCCTGCGCGATGCTCGACGTCTGATCGGAGTCGGCGGTCGCGTGCACGTCGTTCATGGTCTGGGTGATCGTGGCGTCTTGGATCGACACCGCGTCGGCCGTGGAGTCCCACGACCCGATGTTCGCCGCCACGCCGGCGTTGATCGGCGCGGCCACGTTGGCGTTGGCCGCCACACCGCCGGCGATGGGTGCGGCGAGGTCCGCGTTGAGGTCGACGTTGACGTCCACATTGAGCAGGGCGCCGTCGGCCAAGGCGCCGGTCCCGGTGTCCACCGTGGCACCGGTGTCGGTCTCGGTGCCCGAGTCGGTGCCGGCAACCGGATCGGTCACTGTCCCGGTCGACGTGTCACCGGCCTGGTCGATGGCGCTGTCCTGGATCGACGACGCGTCTGCTGTCACGTTGTCCATGGTCTGCATGATCACGACGCCGCCGTCGGCCGAGTGCGTCACCATGGCGTCGGCACCCGACCCGTAGGTCAGGACGTTCGCGCCTGCGCCCGCCTGGATCGGGGCGGCGACATTGAGGTTGGCCGCCGCCGAGAGGTCGATTGGCGAGGCGGCGTCGATACCGACATTGATGTCGGCGTTGACGTCGATGATCGAGACGACTTCTTTGTCGGGAAGCGCGATGCCGACCTCGGCTTGCAGTTCTTCGGGGGTGAGTCCTTGGTTAGCCATGGTTCCTTCTCCTGCGGTCCAGCCCAACCCCGCCGCGTCGATGCGGGGCCATCCACTCGTGCGCTGGGTGCTCTATTGACAGCGATGTCAAACCGGATTCGGAGAAAAATTTCAGAGATTAGTAATTCTAGGGATTTGCCGAGACAAGTAATCGAATCACTTGTTCAGCGCATTGCTTGTCAATGACAAGATCGCCGACTTAGCTTGGTCGGGAAAACTTTTTTTCGACCCAGGAGCGTAGGGGCCAAACGGCGAGTTAGCTGAGCGCAGACGACAAACGCCGGGGCAGGCCGCTGCAGGCGGCCCACCCCGGCGTTTGCGGAGCCGTGGTGACTAGGAACCCAGCTGACGATCCAGCGAGGCCACCTGGTCTTTGCCGTACTGCGTCGCGAGGTCGGCAGGAACCGGATCGTTGGCCGGCCCGTCGAACTCCACGTCGACCGCCGCGTTGCCCCGCGTGAACATGAGCACGCCCACGGACTGCGCGCCGTTCGGCGACATCCCGGTCGCCCACATCGCACCCGGCGCGACGTCGACGGGCTCGGCGTTCGGGTTGGCGACGACGCTGCCGAGGCCGTCGCGCCATGCGTTCATCGCATCCGTGGCCGCCTGCGGTGACGCCAGCACCAGGATCTTCGTCGTGATGGCGCGACTGCCGTCACGGTGGTTGAACACCTGCTCGACGCCCTGCTGGCCGCCGGGGTCGACGATCGGCGGCACGGACACGTACGCCGTCGAGTCGGTCGAGACGTTCGGATCGACGGGAAGCGTGCCGTAATTCGGTGCGGCAGCGGCTGTTCCGAGGCCGACGGTGAGGACTGCCGACACTGCGGCCAGTCCCCCGAGTGAAATGGCTGGAAGTTTCATCGGTTTCTCCGCGGGTTCGAGGGTTGTCGGGTCAGCAGACGTAGCACGCGAAGCCGCGCCAGCCGTCGCGCCACGTCCAGCCCGGACCGCATCCCATCCAGCCGGTCGACCCGTAGCAGTCGAGCAGCTGCACCGGCTTGCGCTCAGGCGTGGGCATGGGTGCCGGCGCGGGAGCGGGGTTGGTGAGCTGTGCGGCGGTGGCCATCGGCGCCCCCAGCAGCGAGCCGACGACCAAGGCCGAAGCCCCGACCGTCATGGCGAGTCTGCGCATGTCTAATCCCCTCTTCAGACGAGTTGCGAACACCTGGAGAGGTTACGCGCCAATTTGACGCTGCAAGCAATAACACGCGCCGAGAAATGACATCGCCGCACTGCCCGGAATCGGCGCCAACCAAGTGGTTAGTCTGCAGGGAGTCCATCGATGGAGCAGGAGGCGGCCATGCAGCTGGCACTGACACCCGAGGAAGCCGCGTTTCGCGACGAGCTTCGCACCTTCTACACCACGGAGATCCCTGCCGACATCCGAGAGCGCAGCCGCGCCGGCACGGAGATCACCAAAGAAGACATCGTCACCACGCACAGGATCCTCAACGACCACGGCCTCGCCGTGCCCAGTTGGCCCGTCGAATGGGGCGGCAAGGACTGGACCCCCACGCAGCATCAGATCTGGCTGGACGAGATGCAGTTGGCGTGCGTGCCCGAGCCACTGAACTTCAATGCCAAGATGGTCGGCCCCGTGATCGCCGAATTCGGCTCGCAGGCCGTCAAGGAGCGGTTCCTGCCGCCCACGGCAGCGCTCGACATCTGGTGGTGCCAAGGCTTTTCCGAGCCGGAGGCGGGTTCCGACCTCGCCTCGCTGCGCACCACGGCGCTTCGCGACGGCGACAGCTACGTGGTCAACGGCCAGAAGACGTGGACCACGCTGGGCCAGTACGCCGACTGGATCTTCTGCCTGGTGCGCACCGATCCGAACGCCCCGAAGAAGCAGGCCGGCATCTCGTTCCTGCTGATCGATCTCGACACCCCCGGGATCACGATGCGGCCGATCAAGCTCGTCGACGGCAGCGTCGAGGTCAACGAGGTCTTCTTCGAAGACGTCCGCGTGCCCGCCGAGAATCTCGTCGGCGAGGAGAACCAGGGCTGGAGCTACGCCAAGTTCCTGCTCGGCAACGAGCGCACGGGCATCGCCCAGGTCGCCCGGACCAAGGTGCGGCTCGCGGAGGTCAAGGAACGCGCCAAAGCCAGCGGTCTGTTCGAGGATCCGCTGTTCGCCGCGCGACTGGCGGAGGCCGAAAACGACGTGCTCGCATTGGAATTGACGCAGATGCGAGTGGCCTCCGGCTCCAAGGGCGGCAAGCCCAACCCCGCGTCGTCGGTGCTGAAGCTGCGGGGCAGCCAGCTGCAGCAGGTCGCCACCGAGCTGCTGATGGAAGTGGCCGGGCCCGACATCCTGCCGTTCCAGGGCGGGGACAT
Source organism: Mycobacterium kyogaense (assembly GCF_003254575.1). Classification (GTDB taxonomy): domain Bacteria; phylum Actinomycetota; class Actinomycetes; order Mycobacteriales; family Mycobacteriaceae; genus Mycobacterium; species Mycobacterium kyogaense. Next base: position 37,917 of record NZ_QJUA01000025.1, read on the forward strand.
CGCGTCCCCGGAGTGGGCGCAGCACAGCGCGCCGCGCTACCTCAACTACCGCAAGACCTCGATCTACGGCGGCAGCAACGAAGTGCAGCGCACCATCATCTCGTCGACCATCCTCGGACTGTAGAGAGAAGGCGAACTCATGGACTTCCAGTTCAGCGAAGAACAGACCCTGCTGCGTGACACCACTCGCGAGATGCTCACCCGCGCCTACGACGTCGAGAGCCGCCTCAAGGTCCTCGACACCGACCAGGGCTGGAGCCGCGACGTGTGGGGCCAGCTCGCCGAAACCGGCGTGCTCGGCCTGGGTTTCGACGAGGACGCCGGTGGGCAGCTCGAGATCCACTCGGTGCTCGTCGAAGCCGGTCGCCGGTTGGCTCCCGAACCGGTGCTGCACGCGGCGCTGGGCCCGGGCGCGGTGATCGCCGAGGTCGGTAGCACCGAACAGCGCGCTCTGCTCGACGAGGTCGCCGCCGGTGAGCGCCTCCTGGCCTTCGCCCACACCGAGCCAGGGATGAGGCGGCCCACCACGACCGTCTCCACCACCGCAGCACGCGCCGGCGACGGTTGGACGGTCAGCGGCACCAAGAACCCGGTGCTCGCCGGTGACAGCGCCGACACCCTGGTGGTGACGGCCGCACTGCCCGACGGTGGCACGGGGCTCTTCCTGGTCGACGCAACCGCGACATCACGCAAGCCCTACAAGACCTTCGACGGTCAGCGCGGGGCCGAGATCGACCTCGACAACGTCGCGGCAGAGCCGCTCGGCGACGCGGTCGACGCGTCGGCGGCCGTCGAGCGTGCCCTGGTGCGGTTCTCGTCGGGGCTGTGCTCCGAGGCGCTCGGCGCCATGGAAGAGGCGTTGCGATTGACCACCGAATACCTCACCCAGCGCAAGCAATTCGGCGTCACGCTCAGCAAGTTCCAGACCCTGACCCAGCGCGCCGCCGACATGTACGTCTCACTCGAGCTCGCGCGCAGCATGGCGTTGTACGCCGCCATGTCGATCGCCGAGGGTGACCTGACATCGACGGTCGCCGCGCGCGCGAAGGTGCAGATCGGCCGGTCGGGCCGCCACATCGCCCAGGAAGCGATCCAGTTGCACGGCGGTATCGGTGTCACCGCCGAGTATCCGGTCGGTCACTACGCCGCGCGGCTGACGGCGATCGAACAGACGCTGGGTTCGGCGCAGGACCACCTGCACACGCTGGTGGCTCAACTGGGCGACTACGAGGTCGTCACCGTCTAAATCCTGCAGGTCAGCGCCGTATTGCGTACCCTGCTGCAATGGTCGGCAGCCACACCATCGTCAGCGGTGGCGACGCTCTGGCGATGCGCATCGCCGAGGAGTTGCGCGGCGCCGGCATCACGGTGACGGTGATCGACGGACCGGATCAGCTCACCGCCGCCGGTGTCGACACCGCCTCTGCGGTCGTGTGCGCGGGCCCCGATGACGCGGACAACCTCGAGATCGCGTTGCTGGCGCGCCGTGTCAGCCCGACGGTGCGGGTGGTGGCGCGTCTGGCCAACACGGTGCTGCGGGAGGCGATGGCCGTCGGCAACGGCCCGGGAGCCGTGCTCGACGTCGCCGATCTCGCCGCCCCGTCCGTGGTGGAGCGGTGCCTGGCCCGAACGACGCACACGATCGCGGCGGGAGACCTCCACTTCGTGGTGTCCGGCGAGGCGATGCCGCGGGCCGGCACGTTGCGGGAAATCTACGGTGACCTCGCCCCGGTGGCAGTCGTGCACGGCGACCGAGGTTCGACACCGGGGGCGGTGGTCGCGTGCCCCGGACGCGACCTGCACGTCGACGAGGGTGACTGGGTGGCCATGATCGGCACCGCCGGACAGCTCGACGAACCGGACACCACTGTCCAGGCCCGCCCACGCCGCTCCCCGATGACCCGAGTCATGAACGCGGCGCGTGCTTTTCGCGAGGACGTCAACCCGAATTTCTATCGCGCACTGTCGGTGTCACTGAGCCTGCTCGCCTTCTCGACGATCCTGCTGTGGTTCTCCTACGACAGACCAGGCATGAGCTTCGTCGATGCGCTCTACTTCTCCACCGAGACCATCGCGACCGTCGGATACGGCGACTTCAGCTTCAGCGATCAGCCGACGTGGCTGCGCCTGTTCAGCATCGTGCTGATGTTCGCCGGCATCACCACCACCGCGGTGCTCATGGCGTTCGTCGCCGATCTCCTGCTGTCGCGGCGCCTGGCCTACTCGGCCGGCCGGCGCAAGGTCCGCGAACTGCAGCGCCACATGATCGTCGTGGGCCTGGGATCGTTCGGCATCCGGGTGGCCTCCGACCTCAAGGCCGCCGGCCACGATGTCGCGGTGATCGAACTCAACGACGAGAATCGCTACCTGTCGGCTGCCGCCGACCGCGGCATCCCAGTGATCTTCGGTGACGCCACCCTGCCCTCGACGCTGGAAGCCGCCCGCATCGACGACGCCAGGGCGGTCGCGGTCCTCACCGACGCCGACGTGGTGAACATCGAGACCGCCATCGTCTCCCGCGAACGCCTCAAAGACCGCCATGGTGTGCCGGTGGTCCTGCGGGTCTTCGATCGAGCACTCGGCGCGGCGGTGGCGCACCGGTTCGGCTTCGACAACGTGCTCTCGACCGTCGAGCTGGCGGCCCCGTGGTTCATCGGGGCGGCGCTGGGCCTCACCGTGTTCGGCACGTTCTCGGTGGGGCAGGCGTCGTTCATGGTCGGTGGCGTCCGCGTGGACCCCGGAAGCGAACTCGACGGCATCCGGATGGCGGAGCTGTCGACGCACACTCGGGTGATCGCCATCGTCGGCAGCGACGGCACGCGCGTCTTGCACCCGCGGCGCGATTCGCAGCTGCGGGCCGGCGACACCGCATACCTGGTCGGCCCCTACCGGGAACTGCTCGCCACCTTGAGCAAGGGCCGTGGCCGGTCGCCCGCCGGCGCCCCGGTGCCTAGCTGAGGTCCGACACCACTTCGGACACCTGGCGCAGCTGATCCATGTCGGTACTGGTCGGGATCAGATGGATCTCGTCGGTGCCGATGTCGGCGAATCGGCCGAGCACAGCACGCAATTCGTCCTGCGTACCGGCCCAGCCCGTCGTCGGGGCCATCGCGTCGACGATCTCGGCCGGTATCCAGTTCATGTAGCGCCGCAGATGATGATGCACCTGCTCGCGCGGCGCGGTTCCCTCACCGATCGCGAACCAGAACGACGTGGCCAGATGAGGCGCCGGCTTGCCGGCCTCCCGCCACGCAGCGCGCGCGACGTCGAACAGCTCGTTCTGCGACGCGGTGTTCAGGTCCAGACTGATGCCCGCGAGGCCGGCAGCCCACCCCGACGCATGGCGCAGTGTCTTCGGACCCGTTGTGCCGACCAGCAATTCGGGTCCGCCGGATTGCACGGGCGGTGGCCCCACCGGCAGCGTCGCGTCTGTGACGTTCTCCCCCGCCCACACCCGGCGCATGACCGCGACCCGATCGGCCAGCTGGCGCATCGTCTGAGTCGCCGGGTCCGCGCCGACCGCGCGGTAGTCCTCGTGCCGCCCCCCGACCCCGATCCCGACCGTCAATCGACCGTCGGCGAGCAGGTCGCCGGTGGCCAACGCCTTGGCCAGCATGACCGGGTCGTGCAACTGCGGAATCACCACCGTGGTCACCAGCCGGACCCGGTCCGTCCAGGCGGCCAGCGCCCCCAGCAGCGTCAGGCTCTCCGGGTTGTCGAACGCGATCCGCTCACCCCAGCACAGCGACGAGAACGGGCCCTCGTCGACCAGTCGCGCCCATGCCCGCAGCGTCGCACTGTCCAGGTCGGGTTCCATCACCGGCATCGTCATCCCGATACGCACGCCGCGATTCTGACATGCGCGCGGTCGCCTCCTACGCGGGCTGGCCGTGCAGGTTCTTGGCGGTCGGTGACGTCTCGACCGCGGCGGGGTCCGGGTAGGTGCCCAACACGCGGTCCGCGGTGCCTGCGCTGGTGACTGTGAACCAGAAGTGCTCGTTCTTGAAGTGGTGTTGCCGGTGATTGCGCCACACCGCCCGGAACGCAGCGGTTTTCGGCTTGTAATCGCTGTGCACCAGGTAGTGACACCACTCGTAACACAGGCCCAGCACCGTCAGGAACGCCAGGAACGTCAGTCCCAGGGCGGTGCGCGGAAAGGCCAGCAGCGCGATCGCGACCGATACCGGCAACACCCACAGCAGTGCCGGCCACGGGATGAAGATCAGCGCGACCTGCCGCGGGTCGACATGGTGCTCGCGATGCTTGCGGGCCAGCAGCGAGTCGATCCGCAGGCCGGCGATCCGGCGGGGCTTCCAGTGCAGGATGCACACGTGGACAACCCATTCGAAGAACGGGAACACGGCGAGCATCACCAGTGGCACCACGGCGTCGGTCCAGCTCCACTCACCCATCCAGAGCCGGACGGTGACCGCGACGGCCAGCGTCGCGCTGATCAACCACGGGGACGGGTGGCGCCAGAACTCGCGCGCGGCGTCGCCGAGTGTGAACTGCCGGCGGGTGGCACGGACGGGTGCGCTGGTCATTGCTTCTCCTCCAGATCGGCCAGGGCGGTGAGCAGGGCGGTTGTCGCAGGTTCGAGCAACCGTTGCGCGGCCGCACGGGCCGCGTCGGCGTCCCCGCCGATCACGGCGTCGGCCAGCGCGCGGTAGTCGTCGATGCGCTCCACCTCGGCTGCCATCACGGCGGCGAGCGCGGGCAGCACGGGCTCGTAGGTGGCACGCAGCGTGTTGAACATCAGCCGGAATGCGATCGATTCGGCGCAGTCGACGACGTGATCCCAGAAATCGAGCGCATACCGTTGCGCGGCAACGGGATCGGGCTCGGCAGCCAGCGCGGCCAGGGCCCGGTCGAGGCTCTCGCGCGCGCCGGGTCCGCCGCGTTGGGCGGCGAGTTCGGCGACCTTCGGGCCGTTGTGCAGCCGTGTCTCCAGGATGCTGCGCACGACGTCGAGGTCCAGGTCGCCGCCGCGCATCAACAACGTGGGGAGCAGGTCGAGGCCGGCGGTGCGCCGGAAGTCGCGCACCGTGGTGGCGTCGCCCTGGCGCACCTCCACCAGACCAGCGGCGGCGAGGCGCTTGAGCGCCTCGCGTATCGCCGGACGCGAGACACCGAGTACCTCGGCGAGCCGCCGCTCGCTGGGCAAGGCTTCCCCGGGCTGCATCTCGCCGCTCAGCACGTCGGCGACGATCTGGTCGAAGACGTCTTCGGGGACCGAACGGCGGTTCACCGGACGAAGCACCATGCCGCCCACTGTGCACCCTGTCGGCCAGGAGGTCAAGTGGTCATACCAGTGTCCCCGGGGGTTATCCCCCGCCGGACTGGCGGGAAAACGCCGTACCGTCGTCCCGCCGCGATCCCTAGGTTGAAGATCATGACCGCACCAGCTGCCACGATGATCGAGCCCGCACCTGACATCGCGACACCACCGCCGGTTGGCCGCACCTCCACTCTCGGTGTGGTGCCGACCGCCTCCATGATCACCGGCGCCGCGATCGCCACCGTCTGGTTCTGGATACCGTTGACGCTGTTGATCATCGGTATCTCCTCGATCCCGAGCGTGATCGGCTTCGTCCTCGCCGCCGTGGTGTTCACCTATCTGATGCGGGGTGTCGAGCGCGTCGAGCGGGTGCGCAGCGAGGCGGTGTTCGGGATGGGCATCGCCATTCCGCCGCGTCGACTCTCGCCGCACAGCGGTTTCCAGCGGTGGGCCCACCAGATCCTGCTCGACCTGGGCAGCTCCAGGTTCTGGAAAGCGGCGGCCCATCACTACCTGCGCATGACCTACGACATCCTGGCCACCGGCCTCGCGGTAGCGCTGCTGGTGTTCGCCTTCCTCGCGCCGGCCGCCGCGATCGCGATCGGGAACAGTGACGCCGACGCGGGCCTGTCGTTCCTGCCCACACCGGTGGCGTTCCTGCTGGCCGTGGTGGCGCTCGCGGCAGCGGGCCTGCTCCTCGTCTACGCCCCCGCCCTCGACGCCACGATCGACCGCTGGCTGCTCACGCCGTCGCCGACGGCACACCTGCAGTACCAGGTCAGTGCATTGGCCGACGCGCGGCAGGGCGCGGTCACCTCCGCACAGACCGAACGCCACCGCATCGAACGCGATCTCCACGACGGCGTGCAACCGCGCCTGGTGTCGCTCGCCATGACGATCGGCCTGGCGCAGACCAAACTCGACTCAGACCTGCCCGCAGCCAAGGCGCTGATCGCCGAGGCTCACGACGAGGCGAAGAGCGCGCTGGTCGAACTGCGCAACGTGGTCCGCGGTATCGCCCCGACGATCCTGGCCGACCGTGGCCTCGACGCCGCGCTCTCTGCGGTGGTGCAGCGCGCGTCGACATCCGGAGTGCCGACCACACTGAGTGTGCACCTCCCTCGCCGCCTGCCGGACGAGGTCGAGGCGTGCGCGTACTTCGTCGTCGCCGAAGCCCTGACCAATGTCACCCGGCACGCCTCGGCCAACCAGGCCGCCGTGACCGTCCGCCTCGACGAGACCGCCCAGCAACTGCACGTCACCGTGTTCGACGACGGATGCGGCGGAGCGCAGATCACCGGCGACGAGAACGCCACGGGTCTGCGTGGTCTCGACGAACGGGTGCGCGCGGCCCGCGGCACGTTCACGGTGTCCAGCCCGGTCACCGGTCCGACGATCATCACCGCGGTGCTGCCATGCGGATCGTGATCGCCGAGGACTCCGCTCTGCTGCGGGCAGGCATCGAGCGCATCCTCACCGACGCCGGTCACGACGTGGTGGCCGGGGTGCCCGACGCGACCAACCTGCTCCGCCTGGTCAACGACACCCGGCCGGAGCTCGCCATCCTCGACGTCCGGATGCCGCCCACCTTCACCGACGAGGGCATCCGCGCCGCGGCGCTGCTGCGCAGCCAAAACCCGGAGTCCCCGGTGCTGGTGCTCTCGCACTACGTCGAGGAGCGGTACGCCGCCGACCTGATCGCCTCGGACACCCGCGGGTTCGGTTACCTGCTCAAGGACCGGGTGGCCGACGTGCCCGCCTTCCTCGACGCCGTGGCCGTGGTCGGCGCCGGCGGCACCGTGCTGGACCCGGACGTGGTGTCGCAGATCCTCGTTCGCTCCCACCGCCGCAATGCGCTGGACGCGCTGACCCCGCGCGAACACGAGGTCTTGCAGCTGATGGCGGAGGGCAGAACCAATTCGGCGATCGCCACCGCACTGCACATCTCGGTCGGCTCGGCCGAGAAGCACATCGCCTCGATCTTCGCCAAGCTCGGCCTGGCTCCCGACGACAGCGGTAACCGGCGCGTCCTCGCGGTGCTGCGCTATCTCGAATCGTGAAGCCCGACTCCTGAACTCGCGAAAGGACTCCCGCATGACCACCGTCCTCACCCCACCCACTCCGCCACCTGCCATGTCTCCCGGAGGCCGCACGGCGATCCGGTCGCTCCTCATCGTTGCCGCGTCGGTTCTCGTCGTCGGAACGGTGGCCTCACTGGGCGTCACCGCCTGGGGCGTCAGCTCGTTCCGGGTCGTCGCCGACAGCGCCGCGCTACCCGCCACGCTGCGCTCGGTGACCATCGACACCGGCTCCGTCCCCGTCATCGTGCGGATCAGCTCCGATCGGGAGGCGACGACCCCGCGCGTCGACATGCGAATGGTCAATTCCGTTCGTGCAGGCTCGGATCCGCTCTCCGTCGCCGCCGACGGCACGTCGGCCCGGGTGACGATCGACGCCGAGCCGTCCGCGCTGCTCAACTGGGGCCGCGCATCGCAGATCACGGTGGTGCTTCCCCAGGATCAGGCCCGCCGCACCACGGTGACCACCCAGCAGGACACCGGCGTGGTGATGCTCGAGGCCGATATCGACTCACTGGTAGCCCGCACCCGCGACGGCGCGGTCGTCCTCGGCGGCGCCGCACGTGACGTCGACATCACCGCGCAGAACGGGGATATCAGCACCCGCGCCGCGATGTCGGTGTCGGAGAACTTCACGGCCACCACCCAGTCCGGCGACATCGACGTCGAGTTCTCCGGCGCACCGAAGACGCTGGCCGCCACGACCGAGAACGGCGACGTCACGGTCGCTCTGCCGCCGCCGGGACCGTACGTCGTCGACGCGACGACGGGCCAATCCTGGGGCTCCACCGTGGTGCGCGTACCGCAGACCCGTGATCCGGGCGGCGCCGCGTCCACCGTGAGCGTGCGGTCCGAGACCGGCGACGTGACGGTCGACGAGCTGCGCTAGCCGCCGGTGAGCTTCTCGATGATCGCGGCGACGGGCCCCGGTTCGGCGAGACGGAACCCGGTGCCGGCCCAGATGTTGGTGCCGTGCGGATCGCCGGCCCGCACCGCGGCCGCCCGCAGCGGGCCGGTCAGATAGTGCACCTGCGGGTAGGCCAGCGGTGCCTGCGCGTCGTGATCGTCGACGAAGCGGTTGCGTAGACCTCGCGCGAACCGTCCCGAGAACGCCTTGGTCACAACCGTTTCGGTGAACTCCGGACTCACCAGCGCGGCCCGGTGTACCGGGCTGCTTCGCGCTTCGTCAGCGAGCAGGAACGCGGTGCCCAGCTGCGCGGCCACCGCACCGGCGCGGCGAACCCGCGCGATGTCCGCCGCGGTCATCAGACCACCCGCCGCGACCACGGGCAGATCGAGCGTGGTGACGATCGAAGCCAGCAGATCGTCGAGGGACTGTTCGGCGGGGCGCGCCTGCGAATCGAAGGTGCCGCGGTGTCCACCGGCGGCCGGTCCCTGCGCCACCAGCACGTCGACGCCGCGATCGGCGGCCGCGCGACCCTCGGCCACCGTGGTCACCGTCCCCGCGACGGTGATGCCCGCGCCGCGGAGCCGAGCGATCTCCTCGACGGTGGGCAGCCCGAACGTGAAGGACGCCACCGCCGGCCGCAGGTCGAGCAGAACCTCGAGCTTGCCCTGCCAGGCATCGTCGTCGATGCGCGGAGTTCCGACCGCGGCGCCGTACCGCTCGGCATCGGGCGCCAGCTGCACGGCGTACCGCTCGACGATCTCCGGGCTGCCCGTATCGGGGCCTGGCACGAAGAGATTCGCGCCGATCGGCCCGGACGCCAACCGCCTCGCCGCACCCAGCCGGTCGGCGAAGGCGTCGGCGCCGAGATAGCCCGCCGCGACGAAACCCAGTCCACCGGCGTTGGTGCCGGCTGCGGCCAGTTCGGGCGTCGACGGTCCACCCGCCATCGGAGCCACCGACACCGGTGCGGTGAGATCACGAAAGTCGAAGGCCATCAGCACTCCTCGGGTCAGGTGACGGCGCGGCCGCGCTGCTCCTCCTGCGCGCGGTAATCGTCGGCCAGGCTGCGGACGTGGTCGGAGAGCGCGCCCGCCGCGACATCGGCGAGGCTGGTGGTCTCCAGAACCGATCGCATGCTGGCGCGCAGCGCCCGCCAGACATCGGTCAGCGCAGCAGTCGGTCCGCTATAGGGCAGATCGCCGAGCCCGATGTCACGGACACTGGCGAGCGGCCCGTCGATACACCGCAGCACGTCGGCGATGCTGATATCGGTGGCACAGCGCGCGAGTTCGTATCCGCCGTCGCGGCCCCGGTGGCTGCGCACCAGCCGATCGGTGCGCAGATCGGACAGGATGTCGACCAGGAACTGCGCCGGAATGCCCTGCGCTTTGGCCAGATCCTCGGTCTTGACCAGCGCGCCCTCGTCGGCGGTCGCCAGCTCGACCATCGCGCGGATCGCGTACTCCGCCTTCGCCGACATCCGCATACGCGGGCCTATCCGGGGATATCGGCGGCGTCGGGCACGACCACCGCGAACAGGTCGGCGATCGCCGCCAGGCTCGCGGCCTGAATTGCCGACGCCGACACCGGCTCTCGATCGACCCCCGGCAACGCGCGAGTCGCGGTCGCGTTGGCCACCACCGTCGGCGCATAGCCCAGGTTGAACGCTCCACGGGCCGTCGAGTTCACGCACATGTGCGTCATGAAGCCGGCGAGTACGAGATTCTGCACGCCCAGCGAGGCGAGCCTGTCCTGCAACTCGGTCTGCACGAACGCATTCGGGTAGTTCTTCACCACGATCGGCTCGGTCTCCAGCGGGGCGACCCGGTCGACGATCGCGCCGGTGTGCCCGTTGATGTCGTACAGCGAGCCGGGACCGTCGTCGTGCTGGACGTGGATGACCGGGGCACCCGCCGAGCGCGCACGCTCGAGCAGCACCGCGGCCTCGTCGAGGGCGGCCTGCACCCCGTCGAGCTCCAACACCCCTTCGGTGTAGGTGTTCTGACAGTCGATCAGCACCAGCACCGATTCACCGAGACGGGCAGGCTCGAGCGGCAGCCCCGACAGGGCGCGCAGTGTGTTGGGTTCGGCCATCTCCGCAGCCTACCGTCGGGCCGTCACCGCCAGCACCGCATCAGCGAGCTCGGGCCGGCACACGATGAGGTCGGGCAGCTTGGAGTCCCGCTGGTTGTAGATCAGCGGCGAACCGTCGATGCGGGAGGTGTGCAGCCCCGCTGCGCGAGCCACCGCGACCGGTGCGGCCGAATCCCACTCGTACTGCCCGCCGGCATGCACGTACACATCGGAGACACCCTGCACCACCGAGGCGACCTTGGCGCCGGCCGAACCCATTTCGACGAGTGTGCCCTCGAGCGCATCCTTGACCTCCAGGGCTATCGCCGGCGGCCGGGTACGCGAGACGACGATCCTCGGGGCGCCGGGCTGCGCCGGGGGTGCCGGCACCGTCGGCGTGGCCAGGGTGACTCCCTGCGCGGGCAGCGCCACGGCCCCGGCGACGAGTTCCCCCGCCTGCCACAGCGCGACGTGCACCGCCCAGTCGGACCGCCCAGCCTCGGAGAACTCCCGGGTTCCGTCGAGCGGGTCGACGATCCACACCCGCTCGGCGGACAGCCGCACCGGGTCGTCGACGCCCTCCTCGGAGAGGACCGCGTCGTCGGGCCGCACAGCGGCCAGCGCCTCCATCAGGAAGTCGTGGGACCGCTTGTCCCCCGCGGCTTTCCGCTCTGATGCATCGGCGTCGGCGAACTCGGCGCGCACGTCGAGGAGCAGGGCACCGGCTTCGGTGGCCAGGCGCGCGGCGACCTCGTGGTCGGATTCGGTCATGGCCTGCTCTCCAGCAGCTCGATCACCTGATCGGCGAGTCCGTCGAGAGGTTCGTCCGGGGTGAGCTGCAAGTCGGGATCCTTCGGTCGTTGATAGGGGCTGTCGATGCCCGTGAAATGGGTGATCTCACCGGCACGGGCCTTGGCGTACAAGCCCTTCGGATCGCGGCGCTCACAATCCTCGAGCGGAGTGTCCATGAACACCTCGAAGAAGTCCAGGCCGGCCGCCGTGGTCACCTGCCGGGCCAGCGCGCGGTGCTCTTCGAGCGGGCTGATCGCAGGCACGAGTACCACCTGGCCGGAGTCGGCGAGGATCGCCGCGATGTGCGCGAGTCGGCGCTGGTTCTCGGCGCGGTCGGCCATCGAGAAGCCGAGGTCCGCGTTCAGCCCGTGCCGCAGGTTGTCCCCGTCGAGAACATAAGCCGGCACGCCCTTTTCGAGCAGCTTCTGCTCCACCAGCATGGCCACCGACGACTTGCCGGAACCGGACAGGCCGGTGAACCACACCGTGCGCCCCTTGGACAGCCGGTCCTCGGAGGTGCACAGCGACTGGTGGCGCACCGTGTTGGGGCTCGACGTCCGCGCCGTCACATACGGCAGGATCATGCCCGCCGCGACCGTGCCGTTCGTGTTCGGATCGATCAGGATGAACGAGCCCGTCGCCGCGTTGCGGCTGTACTCGTCCAACAACAGCGGCACCTGGCTGCGCAGCGACACCCGGCCCAGCTCGTTGAGTTTCAACGCAGTCGCCGTCTTGTCGCGGTGCAGCGTGTTGACATCGAGCCGGTAGTCCAGCGCTGTCACCCTGACCCGGGTGGTGCGCGTCGTGTGCTTGATCAGATAGTCGCGACCCGGCTCCAAGGACACCTCGTCAGCCATCCAACAGACCGTGGCGTCGAACTCCTGCGTCACCCGCGGCTGATTGTTCGGCCGGGCGATCAGATCGCCGCGGCTGATGTCGATGTCGTCGGCCAGGCTCACCGACACCGCCATCGGCGGAAACGCTTCCTGCACAGGGCCGCCCGGGCCCTCGATGGCCGTGATGCGGGAGGTCTTGCCGGTCGGCAGCACGACCACCTCGTCGCCGGGACGCATGACGCCGCTGGCGACGGTGCCGGCATAGCTGCGGTGGTCGGCGTGCTCGTGGGTCTGCGGCCGGATCACGTACTGCACCGGGAACCGCACGTCGACCAGGTTGCGGTCACCGGCGATGTACACGTCCTCGAGATGGCTCAGCAGCGCCGGCCCGTCGTACCACGGCGTGACATCGGATTTGGTGACGACGTTGTCGCCGTTGAGCGCCGACAGCGGGATCGTGGTGACGTCCTGGACGTCCAGACGCGCGGCGAACTCGTAGAACTCGTCGCGGATCTGCTCGAACCGCTCCTGGTCCCAGCCGACGAGATCCATCTTGTTGACCGCGAGCACGATGTGCCGGATGCCGAGCAGCGAGGCCAGGAACGCGTGACGGCGGGACTGCTCGAGCAGACCGTGGCGGGCGTCGACGAGGACGATCGCCAGTTGCGCGGTCGACACACCGGTCACCATGTTGCGGGTGTACTGGATGTGGCCCGGCGTGTCGGCGATGATGAATTTCCGCTTGGCCGTGGCGAAATAGCGATAGGCCACGTCGATCGTGATGCCCTGCTCACGCTCGGCGCGCAGCCCGTCGGTCACCAGAGCCAGGTCGGTGTAGTCGTGACCGCGCTCCTTGGAGGTGCGCTCCACGGCGGCGAGCTGATCCTCCATCACGGCCTTGCTGTCGTAGAGCAGCCGGCCGATCAGCGTGGACTTCCCGTCGTCGACCGATCCAGCGGTCGCGATACGCAGCAGTGTGGTCGCCATGCTATTTCCCCCGTCGCTTCGCTCGCCCCACGTCGATTCCCCGTCGCTTCGCTCGCCCCACGTCAATTCCCCGTCGCTTCGCTCGCCCCATCTCAGAAATACCCCTCGCGCTTGCGGTCTTCCATCCCCGCCTCCGAAATGCGGTCGTCGGCGCGCGTCGCGCCCCGCTCGGTCAGTCGCGACACCGCGGTCTCGGCGATGACCTCACTGACCGTCGCGGCCGTCGACTCGACGCAGCCGGTGCAGGTGACGTCGCCGACGGTGCGGAACCGCACCGTCTTCTCGATCACCTGCTCCTCCTTGCGCGGCTGCAGGAACTTGTGCACCGCGAGCAGCATGCCGTCGCGCTCGAACACCTTGCGCTGATGCGCGTAGTAGATCGACGGCAGCGCGATCTTCTCGGCGCCGATGTAGGACCAGATGTCGAACTCGGTCCAGTTCGACAGCGGGAAGGCCCGGATGTGCTCGCCCTTGCGGTGCCGGCCGTTGTAGAGGTTCCACAACTCGGGTCGCTGGTTCTTCGGGTCCCACTGGCCGAACTCGTCGCGGAAGCTGAACACCCGCTCCTTGGCGCGCGCCTTCTCCTCGTCGCGGCGCGCCCCACCGAACGCGGCGTCGAACTTGTTCTCCCGGATGGCCCGCAGCAGCGTGAACGTCTGCATCGGATTGCGTGACGGGATCGTCTCGACCACTCGGCCGGCGTCGATGTCCTCCTGCACACTGGCCACCACCAGGCGCACACCCGACTGAGCGACCAGGTCGTCGCGGGCCTGCAGCACCTCGTCGAAGTTGTGGCCGGTGTCGACGTGCATCACCGGGAACGGCAGCCGCCCGGGTGCGAACGCCTTGAGCGCCAGGTGCAGCATCACGATGGAGTCCTTGCCGCCGGAGAACAGCAGCACCGGCCGCTCGAACTCGGCGGCCACCTCCCTGATGATGTGGATGGCTTCGGCCTCCAGCGCACGCAGGTGGCTCAGCTCGTAGCGCCCCGCGTTGACCGCGGTGTCTTCGGTCGTCGTCATGGTTTCCCTGCAAAGTTGGTAGATTTGACCGGAATTACGATCATCATCGGGGAATGTAATCGCCGGGTCGGCGCGTGTCAACGGTGGGCGTCGAGGACGCGAGCGTGGGGGTTGTGCACGCGAAACAGGCGGCGGGCGTACACAACCCCCACGGTCGGGGCGGCTACAGGGTGATTTCCGAGAGCCTGCCGGTCGCGACGTCGAAGACGAAGCCGCGCAGTGATTCGTGCTTGGTGACGAACGGGCTGGCGTCGATGCGGCGCAGGGACTGCCGGACGTCCTCGTCGAGATCGCCGAACGACTCGGCGGCCCACTCCGGCTTGATGCCGGTCTCCTCCTGGATGTCGCGCTTGAACTCGTCGTCGGTGAACGTCAGCATGCCGCAGTCGGTGTGGTGGATCAGGATGATCTCCCGAGTACCGAGCAAGCGCTGGCTGATCGCCAGGGAGCGGATCTCGTCGTCGGTGACGACACCGCCGGCGTTGCGGATCACATGCGCCTCTCCGTCAGCCAGCCCGAGGATGCGGTACGCGTCCAGGCGCGCGTCCATGCAGGCGACGACGGCGACGTGCTTGCTGGGAGGGAGCGGCAGCGGCCCCGAGAACGTCTTCGCGTACTCCTCGTTGTTCTTCAGGTACTCGTCTGTCACCGACATGGCGCGACCGTAGAGACGAAGCCCCGATCTGTCACGGATAAGAATCAGCCAGCGCGCAACGCGTCAGCGCGCGAGGTCGTACACCGTGGCGCCGCCCACGTCGCGCGCAGTGAAGTTCTTCGCCACCCACGCCGTGATCTCTGCCGCTTCCCCGCTGTCAGGGCGGGGGCCGCCGCCGGGGCCACGGTGCTGCTCGGCGATGAAGTAGCGCACCTGACCGTCGTCGACGTACTGCTGGAATTGCGCCAACGTCGGCGACGGGTCGCTGCCCATGAAGCCGCCGATCGCCATCACCGACGTGCCGGTGCTCAGCTCCAGGCTGCCCGCCGTCATCGAGCCGACAGTGGCTGCGGCCCAACGATTGTCGGTCGCTCTCACCAGATCCTGGAGTGCGACGTTGTCCGATGCCCGCTCGGGCCCTCCTGGGCCACCGGGCCCACCGGGCCCACCGAACCCACCGAACCCGCCGAGGTCGGCGTGTGCGGCCGCCGGGCCCGCCATGGCGCCTGGCCCCTTCGCCGGATGCGCGGCCGTCTCGATCGCATAAGCCGCGGGTGCGGCAGCCCCGAGAATCAGCGCGGCACCGGCCACGGCCGCAGCGAACCGACCCCATCGCTGCACACCCGCCACCAACAGCGCAGCGACGGCGAGCAACCCGATCAGCACCACCCAACGGAGCCACGGCTGCCATCCGTGCGCCCGGCCGAGGAGGACGAACGCCCACACTCCGGTACCCGCCGACATCACCGCCAGCACTGCCCGCGCCGCGACGGAGTGCCTGTCCCGCCACAGCTCGACCGTGCAGATGCCGACCAGGGCGGCGACGGCCGGCGCCAGCGCCAGCGTGTAGTACGGGTGGATGGTGCCGTCCATGAAGCTGAACACGGCAGCGGTCACCAGCATCCAACCGCCCCACAGCAGCAGGCTCGCCCGCAGGGGCGACGTGCGCTCGGCGCGCCGGGTCAGCCACAGCAGCGCCGCCAACCCGATCAGCGCCGCGGGCAGGAGCCAGGACACCTCAGCCGCGAACGACGGACCGAACATCCGGCCGATGCCTGGGGTGCCGCCGAAGAACACGTGCGCTTCGCCTCCCGGCCCCCCACCCGGGCCGCCTCCCGGACCATGGCCCGTGCCGGGGCCTTCGCCCCGGCCGGCGATCCGCTGAATCCCGTTGTAGCCCAGCGCGAGCTGCAGCAGCGAGTTGTCGGTGGACCCGCCGATGTAGGGCCGGGAATCGGCCGGCCACAGATCCACCAGCGCCAAGAACGGCCCGGCCGTCGCCACCATGGCGACCCCACCGGCGATCATTGCGCGGACCCGCGGCCAGAACGCGATCGGCGCGGCGACCAGGAACGCGAGCGCCAGCCCGGGCACCACGAGGAAGGCCTGCAGCATCTTGGTCAGGAACGCCACGCCCAGGACCACTCCGGTACCCACCACCCAGCGGGTGCGTCCGGTCTCGATGGCACGCACCATCAGGTAGGCCGCCACGACGACCAGCAGTACCAGCAGCGCGTCGGGATTGTTGTAGCGGAACATCGACGCCGCGACCGGCATCGCAGCCAGCGCGGCGCCGGCGATCAGACCCGCCCCCGGCCCGCTGACCCGGCGCACCGCGGCATAGAGCACGCCCACCGAAGCAACACCCATCAGGGCCTGCGGCAGCAGCATCGTGAAGGGGGTGAAGCCGAAGAGCCTGCCGGACAGTGCCATGAACCAGATCGAGACGGGCGGCTTGTCGACGGTGATCGCGTTGCCCGAATCCAGGGACGCGAACAGCCATGCCTTCCAGTTCTGGGTACCGGCCTGCGCGGCGGCGGCGTAGAAGTCGTTGGCCCACCCCGCGGAGCCCAGCCCCCACAGGTAGAGCACCGCGGTGGCGGCCAGCAGGCCAGCGAGCGCGAAACGGGGCCAGCGCGTGGCCGGCTCGCGCGGCGGCACCGGCGCAGCCATGACCGAGGTGTCGTCGGTGAGAGTCATCGGGCGATCCCTTCGGTGGCGGTGCGGCGCGGATGGAACACCCAGCCGCGCAGCAGGACGAAGCGAACCACGGTGGCGAGCAGATTGGCCGCGATCAACACGACGAGTTCGACCACGTGGTTCGGCTCTGCGGACGCGGCGTGGAGCACGCTCAGCGATCCGCTGGTGATGCCCAACGCGATACCGAACACGAGGAGACCCTCGACGTGGTGGCGGGCCAGCCCGGACTGACCCTGCACCCCGAAGGTGAAGCGCCGGTTGGCCGCGGTGTTGCCGATCGCGGTGACCAGCAGGGCCACCAGGTTGGCCAACTGGGCGCCGATGTCGTTCTGTAGCAGCACGAACAGAGCGATATAGGCCAGTGTCGAGGCGAGCCCGATCGCCCCGAAACGAACCACCTGGCGCAGCAGTGATCGGGGTGCCGCCTCCCGCGACGAACTCAATTGCGCGGCAATCAAGTTCACGGGGATCGCGCCGCTGGCGAACCCGCGCAGCAGGCGCCCGATGCCACGTAGGTCGGCCGCGGCCGTGGCGACGATGTCGACGCGGCTGTCCGGGTCGTCCACCCAGTCGACGGGGACCTCGTGGATTCGCAGTCCGCTGCGCTCGGCGAGCACCAGCAGTTCGGTGTCGAAGAACCAGCCGGTGTCCTCGACGTGGGGCAGCAGCCGGGCGGCCACATCGGCCCGGATGGCCTTGAACCCGCACTGGGCGTCGGAGAATCGGGCCGACAGCGTCGATTTGAGGATGAAGTTGTAGCAGCGGGAGATGATCTCGCGCTTCGGCCCGCGGGTGACGTGTGCACCGCGCGCCAGCCGGGTGCCGATCGCGAGGTCGGAGTGACCGGAGATCAGCGGTGCCACGAGGGGTCCGAGCGCGGCGAGATCGGTCGACAGGTCGACGTCGGTGTAGACGAGCACCGCCGCATCGGACGTCGACCACACGTGGTGCAGTGCCCGGCCCCGCCCCTTCTCTTCGAGGCGTACCACGCGGACGTCGCTCAGCTCGGTGGCCAGTCGCGCGGCGATGCGGGGTGTGTCGTCGGTGCTGGCGTTGTCGGCGATGGTGATGCGCGCCGGGAAAGGCACCGCGTCACGCAGGTACCGGTGCAACCGGTGCACCGACTCGGCCAGGACGGCCTGCTCGTTGTAGACCGGGACGACGACGTCGAGCACCGGCGCCCCGGTGGTGCGCGCGATGCGGGCGGCGTGGGGTCGGCGCTCACCGGGGATTCGGCCAGAACCCGTCTCGGTCACGATGTCGGTGCATGTCATGGTGTTCATCTTGTGCTGCTTAGGTGTGCTCATCATTGGCTGGAGCTATGTGCCGGCTGTGACTCGGTCAGGTCGTAGATCACCGTGCCGTCGACGGTCTCCGCGACGAAGTTCGCGGCCACCCAGTCGCGAATTGCCACCGACTCCTGGGATCCGCTGGCCGGCGCCCGGCCCATGGTCATCAGGCGGCCGGAGACGAAGTAGTGGATGCGCCCGGCAGCGACGTCGTCGACGAACTGCGCCAACGTCGGCGACGGGTCGGTGCCGTTGAATCCGCCGATCGCCATCACCGGCGCATCGATCGCGAGTTGGTAGCCCGCGGCGTTGTTGGAGCCGACGACGGCTGCAGCCCAGGTGAACTGATCGGCGTCGGCGGCGAGCACCCTGGTGAGGTCCGGGCGCGGGGTCGGGGAGCTCAGCAGACCACCGCCGGGGAAACCGCCGCCGGGGAAGCCGAAGCCGCCGGTGCGTGCGGGCCCGACCGATGGGATGGCACCGGAGTGCGGGGTCGCGGCGGTGACCACCGTGTACGCGGCGGGCGCCGCGAGGCAGCACGCGAGGGCCACGCCGGCGACGGCCAGGCTCGCGCGCGGACCCAGCCGCGAGTTCGCGAGGATCAGCGCCGCACCGCCCACGCCTGCGATCACGATCACGATCCGCAACCACGGCAACCAGTCCGCCTCACGCGACAACAACTGCGCGGCCAGGAGCACCGTCACCACGACGGTGGCGGCCATCGCACTCACCGCACGCGGATCTCGTCGACTGCGCCACAACAGAGTTGCGCCGATGCCGACGCTCGCGGCGATCGCGGGAGCAAGTGCCACGGTGTAGTACGGGTGGACGATTCCGTTCATGTAGCTGAACACGACAGCGGTGACGGCGAGCCACCCGCCCCACAGGATCAGCGCGGCCCGGGTGGGATCGGTGCGGGGCGCGCGGCGGGTCAGCACGAGGCCGGCGACGGTGCAGACGAGCGCGGCAGGCAGGAGCCAACCGATGTCGGCGCCCATCGAGAACCCGAACAGCCGTCCCCAGCCGACGTCGTGGTTGAGGTTGCCCAGGCCTCCTGTCTCGTTGCCGGTGAGCCTGCCGAAGCCGTTGTAGCCCAACGTCAATTCGAGGATGCTGTTGTGCTGCGAGCCACCGATGTACGGTCGCGCATCGGCCGGCCACAGTTCGACGAGCGCGATGTACCAGCCGGCCGACACCACGACCGCACCCGCGGCGAGCGCGAGGTCGAGCACTCGTCGGCGCAGCGTTGACGGTCCGGCCACCAGGTAGGCCGCGGCGAAGGCGGGGAGCACCAGCAGTGCCTGCAACATCTTGGCGAGAAACCCGACGCCGACGGCCACGCCCGCCGCGACCAGCCACCACCTGCTCGCGTCCTCCTCACAGGCCCGCTGCGTGCAGTACGCAGCAGCACCAGCATCAGCACCAGAAGCGCGTCGGGGTTGTTGAACCGGAACATCAGCGCGGCGACCGGAGTCAGCGCGAGTATCCAGCCGGCGAGCAGGGCGGCATCGGGTCCGGCCGCGCGGCGCACCGACGCGTAGAGCACGCCGACGGCGGCCACCCCCATGAGGGCCTGCGGCACCAGCATGCTCCACGGCGAGAAGCCGAATGCCCGCGCCGAGAGGTCCATCACCCACAGCGCCGCCGGGGTCTTGTCGACGGTGATCGCGTTGGCGGCGTCACTGGAGCCGAACAGCATCGCGGTCGGGTCGCTCGATCCCGCTTGCACCGCGGCGGCGTAGAACGTGTTGGCCCACCCGGAGGCACCGAGGTTCCACAGATACAGCACGGCGGTGCTGAGAAGGAGCACCACCAGCCCCGGCGAGCAGACGCGAAGTCGAGTGAACACGCCGCGAAAGAGTCCAGTTCGTGTCTGCTCGCCGGGGTCAGGCGCAGCTTCGGGCCCCGACGTCAGCACGGTCACCGTTCGATCATGTTCGGCCCCGCTAGGCGCCCGATTGGTCCCCGCTGTGCCTTGGCTGTGAATTCACAGGAAGGGTCACGACGAACTCCGTGCGGCCGGGGACGCTGCGGACCGCGATCGTGCCGTCGTGGGCACGCACCACAGCAGACACGATCGCCAGGCCCAGACCGGTGCTGCCGCCGCGGCGGGAGCGTGAGGAATCGCCCCGCGCAAAACGTTCGAACACCTCCGGCTGCAGCGAGTCCGGAATACCCGGACCGTCGTCGACGACGGTCAGCACCACGTCGTTACCCGCAGCAGCCAGAGACGTCGTCACCGTGGTGCCCGGCGGCGTGTGGATGCGCGCGTTGGCCAGCAGATTGGCCAGCACCTGGTGCAGCCGCGCCTCGTCGCCGGGGACCGCGACCGGCTCGTCGGGTAGGTCGAGCTCCCATTCGTGGTCGGGTCCGGCGACGTGGGCGTCGCTGACCGCGTCGACGACCAACCGGGTCAGATCCACCGGCTCCCGCTCCAGCGGGCGGCCCGCATCCAGCCGGGCGAGCAACAGCATGTCCTCGACCAACCGCGTCATCCGTTGCGTCTCGGACTCCACCCGGTTCATCGCGTGGGCGACGTCGTCGGGCAGGTCGGCGCGGCGGCGCTGCGCGAGCTCGGTGTAGCCGCGGATCGCGGCCAGCGGGGTGCGCAGCTCATGGCTTGCGTCGGCGACGAACTGGCGGATGCGGGTTTCGCTGTCGTGCCGCGCCGACAACGCGCCGGCGATCCGGTCGAGCATCCGGTTCAGCGCCGACCCGAGCCGGCCGACCTCGGTGTGTGCCGCATCCGGATCGACCGCGACGATCGGCGTCGGCAGGTTCACCTCCCCACGGTCGAGCTCGAGGTCGGCCACGTCGCGTGCCGCCGACGCCACCCGGGACAGCGGCGCCAGCTGTCGCCGGACGATCGCGATGCCCGCGAACGCGGCGGCGATCAGGGCGAACAGCGCGACGACACAGAACATGCCGAGCACCCACAGCAGGGTGTCGTCGACCACCGCCGTCGGCAGCCCGGTGACGATCGTCTGGGCTCCGCCGCGGCGGTCGTGCAACCCGATGACGCGGTAGCGGCCCAGCCCATCGAGAGTGACGGTCCTCGGGATGTGATCCGGCGGGACAGCGGCGAGCTGCTCGGTGGCGGTCTCGCTGATCGTCGCGCGGGCGCCGTCGGCGGTGATCACCCCGGCGTCGGTGTCGCGGCCGGGCGTCACGACGGCGCCGACGGTGCGGGTGGCCTGGCCGGGAGCATTGAGGAACCCCGGACCGGGCCCCACCTCGGGGTCGAACCGCCGGCGCTCCTCCCAGTCCGGGCTGCCTGGCACGAACACGGGCGGCGGCAGGTCGAAGATCGCCGCCGACCGCCGGCCCGCCTCGACGAGTTGCTCGTCGAGCTGGTGAGACAGGAAGCGCTGCAACGCGAACTCGGTGGCGACGCCGATGCCGGCGATGACGACGGCCAGCAGCACCATCTGGGTGACGGCCAGCCGCACGCGCAGTGACCAGGTCCGGGGTGCGAGGACGCGGCCCCGCGTGGCGGCCTCCCCGTCAGCGTGCGGGCTTGAGGACATACCCGGCGCCGCGCAGCGTGTGGATCATCGGCTCCCGGCCGCTGTCGATCTTCTTGCGCAGATACGACACGTACAACTCGACGATGTTGGACCGTCCGCCGAAGTCGTAGCTCCACACCCGGTCCAGGATCTGTGCCTTGCTGAGCACCCGTTTGGCGTTGCGCATCATGAACCGCAGCAGCTCGAACTCGGTGGCGGTCAGCGTGATCGGCTCCCCCGCACGGGTCACCTCGTGGCTGTCCTCGTCGAGCACCAGATCCCCGACCACGATCGTCGCTCCGGCGGCCTCGGTGCTCACCCCGGTGCGGCGCAGCAGTGCTCGCAACCGCAGCACGACCTCTTCGATGCTGAACGGCTTGGTGACGTAGTCATCGCCGCCGGCGGTCAGCCCGGCGATGCGGTCCTCCACCGAATCCTTGGCGGTGAGCAGCAGCAGCGGTAGCCCGGGGATCTGTTCACGGAGGCGATGCAGGACGTCCAGACCACTCATGTCCGGCAGCATCACGTCGAGCACGACCACGTCGGGTGGGTTCTCCCGTGCCGTCGCGATCGCGGTGGCGCCGTCACCGGCGGTCGAGATCTCCCACCCCTCGTAGCGCAGCGCCATCGACACCAGCTCCGCCAGCACCGGTTCGTCGTCGACGACGAGCACGTGCACCGGGCTGCCGTCGGCGCGACGCATCACCACCCGCGCGGCGTCGGTTTCGCTGGGAGGTGAGGTCACGACCCCATTATGTGCACGCACGATTTGGCCGGGCTGTGTCAAAGCTATGCGCCCGCTGTGAAGAAGACACACAGCCGGCACACATCTGGGGCGGCCATCCTGGGGCCATGACCGAACCACCAGTCGCACTCGACAACGGAACGTGGGCAGCCCCCGGTCCGGAGCCGCGCCGACGACGGGCCCGCGAGATCGCTGCCGCGGTCGCGATCGCGGCGGTGATCGGCGGACTGGGCGGCGCGGCGATCCACGCCGCACGCAGTCACGCACATTTCCCCGGACCGTTCATGGTCGACATGTCCGGACAAGGCGCGCCGGAGCGCAGCCACACAGGAGGCGCCGCGATCTCATAGCCTGTCCGGATGCAGCCCCGAGGCGGACCCGCCGGATGACCCGCTTTCTGGCGCGTCGGCTGCTCAACTACCTGGTGCTGCTCGCCCTCGCCTCGTTCCTGGCCTTCACGCTGACCTCGCTGACGTTCCATCCGCTGGACAGCCTGCTCGAGCGCAGCCCGCGCCCGCCGCAGGCGGTGATCGACGCGAAGGCCGCCGAGCTCGGTCTCGACCAACCGATCCCGATCCGCTACGCCGACTGGGTGTCCGGGGCGGTCCGCGGCGACTTCGGCACCACGGTCACCGGCCAGCCGGTGACCGACGAGCTGTGGCGGCGCGTCGGGGTGAGCCTGCGGCTGGTGATCATCGGTTCGGTGCTCGGCACGATCATCGGAGTGGTCGTCGGCGCCTGGGGCGCGGTTCGCCAGTACCGGCTGTCCGACCGCGTCATCACCGTGCTCTCGTTGCTGATCATCAGCGCGCCCACGTTCGTGATCGCCAACCTGCTGATCCTGGCCGCGTTGAAGGTGAACTCGGTGCTCGGCGTGCAGCTGTTCGAGTACACCGGGGAGACGTCGATCGACGCGGTCGGTGGTGGGTGGAACCAGTTCGTCGACCGGCTGCAGCATCTGGTGCTGCCGACGGCGACGCTGGCATTGACCTCGATCGCGGGTTTCAGCCGCTATCAACGCAATGCGATGCTCGACGTACTAGGTCAGGATTTCATCCGGACCGCCCGAGCCAAGGGGCTGACGCGGCGCCAGGCGTTGTTCCGGCACGGTCTGCGCACGGCGTTGATCCCGATGGCGACGTTGTTCGCCTACGGCATCAGTGGTCTGGTGACGGGTGCGGTGTTCGTCGAGAAGATCTTCGGCTGGCACGGCATGGGTGAGTGGTTCGTGCAGGGCATCGCCGCCCAGGACACCAACATCGTGGTCGCGTTCACGGTGTTCTCCGGGACGACGATCCTGCTGGGCGGGCTGCTCTCCGATGTCCTCTACGCCGCCCTCGACCCGCGGGTGCGTGCCTCGTGACCGTTCAGGATTCGGGCCAGCACTTCGCGTCGCGACGGACGTTGGTGTGGCGCCGCTTCCGCCGCAACCGGCCCGCGATGGTGTCGGCTGTGGTGCTGGTCGTGTTGTTCGTGGGGTGCTGGGTGCTGCCGCCGCTGCTGCCCTACTCCTACACCGATCTGGACTACTACGCGCTGCAGCAGCCACCGTCGCCGCAGCACTGGTTCGGCACCAACGCACTCGGCCAGGACCTGCTCGCCCAGACTCTGCGCGGCATGCAGAAATCGATGGTGATCGGCGTCTGCGTCGCGGTGATCTCCACGCTGGTGGCCGCGACCGTCGGCGCGGTCGCCGGGTACTTCGGCGGCTGGCGCGACACCGCGCTGATGTGGTTCGTCGACCTGCTGCTCGTGGTGCCGGGCTTCATCCTGATCGCGATCGTCACGCCGAGCACGCGGGGCGCAGGCACGGTGGTGTGGTTGATCGTGCTGCTCGCCGCGTTCAGCTGGATGATCAGCTCCCGCATGGTGCGTGGCCTGACGATGAGCCTGCGCGACCGCGAATTCGTCGCGGCCGCACGCTACATGGGGGTCAGCAACACGCGCATCATCGCCCGGCACATCGTGCCCAACGTGGCGTCGATCCTGATCATCGACACCACGCTCAACGTCGGTGTCGCGATCTTGGCCGAAACCGGGCTGAGCTTCCTGGGTTTCGGCGTGCAGCCGCCCGACGTCTCGCTGGGCACGCTGATCGCCGCGGGCACCGCCTCGGTGACGACGTTCCCGTGGGTGT
Source organism: Mycobacterium kyogaense (assembly GCF_003254575.1). GTDB lineage: Bacteria > Actinomycetota > Actinomycetes > Mycobacteriales > Mycobacteriaceae > Mycobacterium > Mycobacterium kyogaense. Next base: position 62,205 of record NZ_QJUA01000025.1, read on the forward strand.
TCCTGTTCCCCGCTGGGATCCTGGTGCTGATCGTGTTGTGCGCCAATCTCATCGGCGACGGGTTGCGCGACGCGCTGGATCCCGGCGTGCGCCCGGCGCGGCTCACCCGTCAGAGGTCACGCCGATGACCCTGCTGCAGGTGCGCGACCTGACCGTCACGTTCCCCACCGACACCGAACGGGTGGCCGCCGTGCGCGGCCTCGACTACGACGTCGCCTCCGGAGAGGTCGTCGCGCTGGTCGGCGAATCCGGGGCCGGCAAGTCGGCCGGCGCGATGGCCGTGGTCGGCCTGCTACCGGAGTACGCCGAGGTGTCCGGCTCGGTGCGCTTGCACGGCACCGAACTGCTCACCGAATCCGATGCCGCGATGTCGCGCATCCGCGGCGCGAAGATCGGCACCGTCTTCCAGGACCCGATGTCGTCGCTCACCCCGGTCTACACCGTCGGTGACCAGATCGCCGAGGCGATCCGCATCCATCGCCGCGATGTCACCCGCCAGGCCGCGCGGGCCCGGGCAGTGGAACTCCTCGACCTCGTCGGCATCGCGCAGCCCGCGCGTCGGGCCACCGCGTTCCCCCACGAGCTCTCCGGCGGGGAACGTCAGCGCGTGGTCATCGCCATCGCGATCGCCAACGACCCCGATCTCTTGATCTGCGACGAGCCCACGACTGCGCTCGACGTCACGGTGCAGGCGCAGATCCTCGACGTGCTGCGCACGGCGCGTGACGTCACCGGCGCCGGCGTGCTGATCATCACCCACGACCTCGGCGTGGTCGCCGAGTTCGCCGATCGCGCGCTGGTCATGTACGCCGGCCGCGCCGTCGAGACCGCACCGGTCGCCGACCTGTACACCCGACGCCGAATGCCCTACACAGCCGGTCTTTTGGGGTCCGTCCCGCGGTTGGAGGCCCGGCAAGGCGCCCGCCTGGTGCCGATCCCTGGCGCTCCCCCGTCACTGTCGGCGCTGCCCGCCGGATGTCCGTTCACGCCGCGCTGCCCGCTGGCCGTCGCGGAGTGCAGCGCCGCCGAGCCGGAGCTGAGCGCTGTGGGCCCGGACCACCGGGTCGCCTGCATCCGGCACGAGGAGGTCGCCGGCCGCAGCGCAGCCGACATCTACGGCGTGAGCACCGACCCCGTGCGCTCCGCCGGCGACGCCGAGGCGCCTGTCGTCGTGTCGGTGCGCGACCTGGTCAAGACTTTCCCGCTGACCAAGGGCGTGGTGTTGCGGCGCCGCGTGGGCGAGGTCCGCGCGGTCGACGGGGTCGACCTGTCGGTGCGGCAGGGTCGCACGCTGGGCATCGTCGGTGAATCCGGCTCCGGCAAATCGACCACGCTGCACCAGATCTTGAGCCTGACCGCGCCGCAGCAGGGCAGCATCGAGGTGCTCCGCGCCGACGTCGCCTCGCTGGACCGCCGCGCGCGCCGCGCACTGCGCGGCGACCTGCAGGTGGTGTTCCAGGATCCGGTCGCGTCCCTGGATCCACGACTTCCGGTGTCCGATGTTCTTGCAGAACCGTTGCAGGCCAATGGGTCTGACAAGACGGCCATCGCGGACCGGGTGGCCGAGTTACTGACGCTCGTCGGGCTGCGCCGCGAGGACGCCACCCGCTATCCGGCCGAATTCTCCGGCGGCCAGAAGCAGCGCATCGGCATCGCCCGCGCGCTGGCGTTGCAGCCGAAGATCCTCGCGCTCGACGAACCCGTCTCGGCGCTGGACGTGTCGATCCAGGCCGGCATCATCAACCTGCTGCTCGACCTGCAGGACCGGTTCGGGTTGGCGTACCTGTTCGTCTCCCACGATCTGTCGGTGGTCAGGCACCTCGCTCACGACGTCGCGGTCATGCACCGGGGCACGATCGTCGAGCAGGGCACCAGCGACGAGGTGTTCGGCAACCCGCGCGACGAGTACACGCGGCGGTTGCTGGCCGCCGTTCCGCGCCCGCCCGGTTAGAGTCTGTCCGCATGAACCTCCTGCTGCGTCTGCTCTGCCTCGGGTTCGTCGGCATCCTGCTGCTGACCGGCTGCTCGGCCTCGGAGCCGGCCCCGTCGGCCGGCGGCAGCGCCGAACTGGGCGGCACCGCCGACATCAACCCGCGGGACCCCACGACGCTGCAGCAGGGCGGGACGCTGCGGTTGGCACTGACCGGCTTCCCCGCCAACTTCAACAACCTGCACATCGACGGCAACCTGGGCGAGATCGGTTCGATGTACAAGACCATGCTGCCGCGCGCGTTCTTCATCAAGCCCAACGGTGAGATGACGGTCAACAGCGACTACTTCACCAACGTCGAGCTCACCAGTACGGACCCGCAGGTCGTCACCTACACGATCAACCCCAAGGCGGTGTGGAGCAACGGCCGACCGATCACCTGGGAGGACCTCGCCGCAGAAGTGAACGCGACCAGCGGCAAGGACAAGCGGTACCTGTTCGCCTCCCCCAACGGCGCGGACCGTGTCGGCTCCGTCACCAAGGGCGTCGACGACCGGCAGGCCGTGATCACGTTCGCCAAGCATTACGCCGACTGGAAAGGCCTGTTCGCGGGCAACGGCATGCTGTTCCCGAAGGAGATGACCGGCACGCCGGAGGCGTTCAACACCGGCTTCCGCGACGGCCCGCCACCCACCGCGGGTCCGTTCATCATCACTAACATCGACCGCGGTGCGCAGCGGATCACGTTGGGCCGCAACCCGAAATGGTGGGGCACTCCCCCGCTGCTGGATTCCATCAGCTACAGCGTGCTCGACGACGCCGCCCGCATCCCGGCGCTGCTGAACAACGCGATCGACGCATCCGGCGTCGCCTCGCTCGACGAACTCAAGACCACCCGGTCAGCCCCGGGTATCGCGATGCGCCGTGCCCCGTCGGCGCAGTGGTACCACATGACGTTCAACGGCGCGCCCGGCTCGATCCTGGCCGATCCGAAGCTACGCATGGCGATCGCCAAGGGCATCGACCGGCAGGCGATCGTCACCGTCGCCCAGAACGGCCTCGTCGACAAGCCCGTACCGCTGAACAACCACGTCTACGTGGCCGGCCAGGAGGGCTACCAGGACAACAGCATCGCCTTCGATCCCGAAGCGGCCAAGAGAGAACTCGACGCGCTGGGCTGGCGGCAGAACGGCCAGTTCCGGGAGAAGGACGGGCGGCGGCTGACGATCCGCGACGTGTTCTACGACGCGCAGAGCACCCGGCAGATCGCGGTGGTGGCGCAAGACAACCTCGCGAAGATCGGCGTGGACCTGCAGCTGGTGCCGGCCGCCGGCGGCAAACTGTTCACCGACTTCGTTGTCCCCGGCAACTTCGACATCGTTCAATTTTCCTGGGCCGCGGACGCATTCGCGCTGTCGAGCCTGACCCAGGCGTACGCATCGGCGGGCGAGAGCAACTACGGCAAAATCGGCAGCCCCGAGATCGACGCCAAGATCGAGCAGACGCTCTCCGAGCTCGACGCCGCCAAGGCCCGCACGCAGGCCAACGAGCTGGACACGATGATCTGGCAGGAGGTGCACAGCCTGCCGCTGTTCCAGGCGCCGGGCAACGTCGCCGTTCGGGCCACGCTGGCCAACTATGGCCCGGCCGGCATCGGCGACCTCAACTACACCGCGATCGGCTTCATGAAGGGGTGACCTGACGGACCGCCCGCGGCACCACGTCGGGCACCGTGCCTTCGGCCCGAGCTGCCAGCCGGATCGCGCCGACCAGCAGCCGCACCGTGAGGTTCGCCGGCAGCTTGTCCAGTTCCGTCCCGCGCGAGCCCAGTTCGGCGATCTGGTCCTGCGCGGCCGCGCGGCACACCTGCAGCGCGGCGTGCTCACGCGTGTCGAGCATGCTGTGCCCGGCGGTGGGCAGATCGACGAGCACCGCGTCGGGGATGAGGTCGACGACCCGGTGCGCGACTCCCGGCGGGGTGGTGAGGTCGCGGCCGCCGGAGAGCACGGCGGTGGGCCAACGGAACTGCGGCATCGCAGACACCAGATCATAGGGCTCGACGACGAATTCGACGTCACCAGTGGCCATTTCACGCAACGCGATCGCCGGGTCCAGAGGCAGCCCGTCGGGCTCGGCGCCGTAGTTCAACTCGCGGTAGGCGATGCGCTCGACGAGGTCGGGCTCGTGCTGATAGGGCGTCTTGCGCTCCAAGAGGTTGCGTGCGCCGAAGCCGACCGCCGCCCACAGCCAGTCATGCCCGGCGAGGAGCAGGTCGAGTTGCCGGCACAGCACCTCCGGGCCGGCCACGCCGTACATGTCGCCGATGAGCTGGACGTCTTTGCTCGTGACCACCCCGGCTTCCACCAACCGACGCACCTTGGCCGCCAGGTCCGAGGCACCGGGCTCGGTCCCGTCCCACAGCACGCGGCGCGTCTGGGCCCGCACCTCGGCGATGTCGCCGGCCGACAGCAACGGTGAGTCGAGCACCATGGAGTGCACGCGCTCGGGATGTGCCACGCCGAGACCCGCGGCCAGATAGGTGCCGTACGAGGCGCCGTAGACGATCGCCTTGTCGACGTGGGCGTCGTCGAGCACCGCCGCGAGATCGTCGACAGCAGCCCGGACCGTGATCGCCTCGGGAGGCAGATCGTGACCCGCGTCGTCGTGGCGGGAGAGCCCCACGCCGCGGTGCTCGACCATGATCACGTCGAGCCCGGCCAGCGCGGCACGCCGGCGAAACGCCCGGTAGAGGGCAACAGAGGCAGCCCCCGGACCGCCCGGGATGACCAGCAGCGGATGCGCGGATTTCCGTCCGCTGCGCACGTAGTAGACGTCGAATTCATCAGATGAACCGGTGGCTGCTCCGGTGCCGAACGGACGCCGGACGGGGCGCACGCCCGGCAGCGCGGCCAGCTTGGCGTGCGCACGCCGACGCTTGGCGTTCATCGTCATCGCGACCCATTCTGCCCCCGGTCCGACCTGCGGGCCACGCGGGCCGGCTTCGGTCCGTGGATCGGTCCCAAGTTCGGTTCGAGCTGAGCCAAAGCCGTGGCACCCGGTCCACGCGCCGGTAGGAATCACCATCATGACCTCTCTGGACCGCTCCACCGCCCTGCTGCCCGACTCCGACGCCTTCGCGGCGCTGCTGCGCGACATCGCCGCCGGGGCCGCCGACCGCGACCGCAACGACGAGAATCCCGTCGAGCAGGTGGCCGCGCTGAAGCGTGCCGGCTTCGGCACCCTGCGCCTGCCCGCCGCCTTCGGCGGCCCCGGATTGTCGGTGACGCAACTGTTCTCGGCCATCATCGACGTCGCGCGGGCGGACCCGATCGTGGCGCACATCTTCCGCACGCACTTCTGGTTCGTCGAGGAGAGGTTGCGCACCTCCCACGATGGCTCGGATCCGATCTCGGCCGCCTGGCTGTCGACGGTGGCTCAGGGCAAGACCTTCGGTAATGCGTTCAGCGAGAAGGGCGGCAACGCCGTGGGCAGCCTGGTGTTCAACACCCGGCTGCTGCCCGCCGAGCAGGGCTACCGGCTCGACGGGGAGAAGTTCTACAGCACCGGCACGCTGTTCTCCGACTACCTGACCGTCACCGCCACCACTGACCATGACTCGGTGGCGACGGTGGTGGTGCCTGCCGATCGGGACGGCGTGCAGATCATCGACGACTGGGACGGTTTCGGTCAGCGCCGCACCGGCACCGGCACCACCGTGTTCACCGGGGTCGCGGTGTCCGAAGACGAGGTGCTCAGCGACACCCCATACGACGCGGAGCCCCAGCCGACCGTGCAGTACGCATCGCTGCAGCTGTTCATCCATGCGGTCGTCGCCGGCATCCTGGAGTCGGTGGTCGACGACGGGGTGACCCTGCTCCGGTCACGCGAGCGCAGTTTCAGCCACGCGGTGACCGAACGGCCCACCGACGACCCGCTGCTGCAGCGCCAGCTCGGTGAGATCGCCAGCACCGCGGCGATCGCCCGGGCGGCGGTGCTCGATGCGGCTGCGGCGATCGAGGCGGCCACCGAGTCCTACGGCGAGGACCGTGTGCCCGATGCCGAGCTGGCCACCGCGGCGCAGCTCAAGGTCGCCAAGGTCAAGGTGCACTTGGACGCAGTGGCCCCGGAGGCTGCGACGCGCCTGCTCGAACTGGGAGGGGCCAGCGCGGCGAGCCGCAGCCGCAACCTGGACCGGCATTGGCGCAACATCCGTACGATCACGCTGCACAACCCGGTCGGGCTGAAGGCGCGCGCCATCGGCCAGAACCTGTTGCACGGCACCGCACTTCCGGCCAACGCCTACTTCTGAACGGGACACGGGCATGACACGTCAGCTGCACCTGGGCGGATTCCAGATCGCGTCCCAGGTCACCCACTCGCATGCCGCATGGCGGCACCCGGCCAGCGACACCCGGTTCACCACGCCGGACTACTACCACCGCATCGGGCGCATCCTGGAACGCGGGAAGTTCGACTTCGTGTTCTTCGCCGACCTGCTGGCCGCGCCGGTCCGCTACGGCGACGACATCAGCGAACCGCTCCGCCGCGGCACACAGGCCACGGCGACCCTCGACCCGTCGATCGTGGCCGCGAGCATCGGGGCCGTCACGTCGAAGCTGGGCGTCGCGATCACGAAGTCCGCCACCTATTTCCACCCCTACGAGTTGGCGCGCATCTTCGCCAGCCTGGACCACATCACGGCGGGCCGGGTGGCGTGGAACATCGTCACCTCGCTCACCCAGAGCGAGGCCCAGAACTTCGGGCACGACAACCATCTCGGGCACGACGACCGGTACCTGCGGGCCGACGAATTCGTCCGCACAGCACTGGAACTCTGGTCGAGTTGGGACCCCGATGCGCTGGTCCTCGACAAGGCGTCCGGGGTGTTCGCCGACCCGGACCGGGTGCGCCGGATCGACCATGCCGGTGAGTACTTTCGGACCCGCGGACCGCTCAATGTGCCGCGCTCGCCACAGGGCCGGCCGGTACTGATCCAAGCGGGCTCCTCGGCGACCGGCAGAGACTTCGCCGCGCGGTGGGCCGAGGCGATCTTCGAGATCGATCCCACCCCGGAAGGTCGGCGCGCCTACTACGACGACATCAAGTCCCGCGCATCGGATCTGGGCCGCGACCCCGACCAGGTCTTGATCTTCCCGGCGTTCCTGCCGTTCATCGGCGAAACCGAGTCGATCGCGCGGGAGAAACAGGCCTTCCACAACGAGCTGGCGGACCCGGTGTCGGGACTGATCACGTTGTCGGTGCACACCGACCACGACTTCTCCCGATACGACCTGGACGCGCCGGTCGAGGACATCACCGTGACGGGCACTCAGGGACTTTTCGACACCGCCCGCCGGGTGGCCGACCGGGACAACCTGACGCTGCGCGACATCGGCAACTGGTATGCCCAGGGGGTGCTGCTGCCACAGTTCGTCGGCACTGCGGAACAGGTTGCCGACCAGATCGAAGAGTCGTTCCGGGCCGGCGAAGCAGACGGCTTCATGGTGTCAGCCGCGCAGACCCCGGGCACGTTCAACGACTTCGTCGACGCCGTGGTCCCTGAACTGCAGCGGCGCGGCCTGTTTCGCACCGAGTACACGGGCACGACGCTGCGGGACCATCTCGGCTTGGAGCCCGCAAGCTTCGATGTACCCCACCGGCTGCAGTCGGTGAGCTAGCAGCTCAGGACACCAGTTCGATGTGGCGCGCCGTCTGCACGCCGGCGTAGCGCTGGGGACTGCACGTCAGGATGATGACCTGCCCGTCGCCGGCCACGGCGTCGAACACCTCGGCCATCCGGGTCAGCCGGTCGGGATCGGTGAAGCCCAGCGCGTCGTCGATCACGACCGGCACGGTGTCGTCCTTGGCGACCAGCGCCGCGCCGGCCAACCGGGCCACGATGCCCAGCTGCTCCTTCGCACCGCCCGACAACGAGTCGTACGGCACGGTGCGTCCTGACAGGGTCCGGTGCCCGATACGCAGGTCGCTGTCGACATCCACCTCGAAGGTGTCGCCGAACACGATGCGGCCCAACCGTTCCACCTCGCCGCGGAACGGATCGACGTAGCGCGACCGCATCGCGTCACGGTGCCGGCCCATCACGGTGCGCAGCAGCTGCGCGGCGCGCGCCCGGCGCTGCACCCGCTCGTGGTCGGCGGCCGCATGTTGGCGCTCGGTTTCCGCGGCATCGAGCCGGCCCTTGCGACCCTCGGTCCCGAACACCTTCAGCTGGGCGGCGACGTCGCGCAGCGCCTCGACGACGTCATCGCAGCGGGCGGCCGCCCGCGCCGCGGCACTGCGCGCCTCGGCCAGGCGTGCAGTGACCAGCTCGGGCTGATGGCTCGCCAGCTCCTCGCCGAGTCGGTCGACTCCGGACTGCGCCGCGGCCGCCACCTCGGCATGGGATTGGACCGTGACGGCCAGCTCCTCGTCGGGGACCGCGGCGCGCGCCTGGGCGAGTCGCTGCTCGGCGGCGGCCAGCTCCTCGGCCACCACACCGAGCTTCTCCGACAGCCGGGCCGAACGCATCTCACGTTCGGCGAGCAGGGTCGCGGCGCCCTCCGCGACCTTGATGTGCGTATCGCATTCGCGTAGCGCCTGCTGATGGGCGGCGGTCGCCTCGACCAGCTCGAGCCGCTGCGCCTTCGGATCGAGCGGACTCTCGGTCGACGGGGCGTCGAACAGGCCACCGTCGTGGTCGTGGTCTGTGGGCAGCCGTTCCTGCACCGAAGCCAACCGGGATCGCAGGACCTCGACCGAGTCGTCGGCGGCGAGCGCCTCGAGCACCGCGGTGATCTGCTTGCTACTCGCCAGCAGCTCCTGGCGACGAGTCCCGAGCGCCCGTGCGGTTTCGAGGTCCGGCGCCCCCACCTCGCGCAGCGCCGCGGCCAGCGTCTCCTGCGCACGGTCGAACGCGGCCCGCGTGCCGGCGGCCGTCGCGCCGGCGATCACGCGCACCGACAGCACGCCGGGCACGTCGATACCCGTCGCACCCGACACCGACGTCGTCCACGTCTGCCCCGGCGCCAGCGGTACCGGAGTCCCGTCGATCGCCATGTCGACGTCGGCCTCCGCGACCACCTCGATGCGCGCCGAGGTCTGCTCGACCGCAGCCGCGGCCCGCTCGACCGCTGCCGCCGCCTTCTCGAGGATCGTCATCGACTCCGCAGTCACCGTGATGCGTGCCAGATCGCGGCGCACGGCGTCGAGTTCGCGCTGGTGCCGCTCGATGGTGGCGATCCGGGCGCTGAGCCGATCGGCTTCTTCTCGGTCGGCCAGCAGCGCGACCGCGGCGTGGGCGGCGTCGACACGCTCCTTGCACCGCTGTAGATCCGTCTTCGCTGCCGCGGCCGTCGCTTCCGCGGCCGCCCGCATCTCCCGCGCGGTAGCCGCATCTTCGGCTGCCGATTCGGCGTCGGTGCGCAGGCGCGCCACGGCCGCGATCCGTTCGTCGACCTCGGCGCGGGTGCGCCGCCGCTCGGTCAGCGTCGCCAGCGACGCCGCGTGGGTCGATGCTTCGGCCTCCGCGCGGACCCGCGCCTGCTCGAGCTGCGCTGTCAGCGTCGCCACGGTATCGGCAGCCTGCTGGGCAGCGGTGACTTCGATTGCCGTGCTGTTCTTTTCGCGTGTCGCCATCTCGAGGTCGACGGTCAGCGTGGCGTGCCGGCGGACCGCCTCGTCGACTTCGGCGATCGCCGCCGCGCAGCGGGCCACGTCTTCGTCAGCCGCCTTGAGCCGGTTGATGGCCGCCAGCCACTCGGCGGTGGGCCTGCCGGTGGCAGTGAAGTAGCGCCGGTACTCCTCGTCGATCCGGTCCACCAGCAGGGCATCAGCGGGCCCCGCTCCGGCGGGCGTGTCATCGACCTCGCCCGCGACGACGTCGAGAGCACGCGAGAGCGCATCGCATCCCGAGAGCTCGGTCGCCGACGTCGACGCCGCCTGGATCACCCGCTGCGCCTGCCACAGATCGAGATCGACCGTCTCGGCGAGGATCGCGCGCACACGCTCGTGCGCCTCGTCACCGGTGAGCTGTTCGCGACGGGGCGCCAGGATCGTCAGCTCGGTCTCGGGCTTCTTGTGGAACCGCTTGCGATAGACGAATCGATAAGCGCCGGTGGACATCTCGGCCGTGACCTCGGCACCGACATCGGCGTGTGTGGGCTTGACCTGCTTGACGTCCTTCTTCGTGGAGCGGTCTTTCGACTCGAGCAGCAGGTCGAGCGCCTCGAGCATCGAAGACTTGCCGATCTCGTTGGCGCCGCTGATCACGATGACCCCACTGTCGGGAAACGTGATGTCGCGGTGGGTGATTCCGCGATAGTTGGTCAGCGTCAACCGGTGCAGCTTCACGCCGCCCCTCCTTCGGTCAGGCGCAGAAGCAGAGCCAGGGCGGCGCGGGCGTCCTCGGCGTCCTCCCCGGAGGAGCGGGCCGTCGACACCAGCTCCTGCACCGCGGAGGCAGCGAAACCGCCGATGCCCAGATCGTCGAATTCCCCGTCGGCGGGCATCACGGCGATGTCGGTGTGCCGATCCCACGGGATCAGGGCGGCGAACAGGCGGGCGTAGCGGTCCAGGCACAGGTCGAGTGCCGCTTTGTCGGTGACGGTCATCGAACCGGTCAGACCGAGCCGGATCACCGTGCGGTCCTTGTCCGGCATCAGATCGAGGTTGATGTCCAGATCGGCGACATCGCGGCTGTCGTCGACGCCGCGCCGCAGCGAGAGGAAGCGCCACGTACCGACGGGGCGCGGATCGACACGCACCGGACGGTGCGGGGCGGTCTCGTCGACCTCGACGACCAACACGTGACCCGGTTTCGGCTCGACGTCGTCGAAGTTCGTCACCTCGGGTGACCCTGAATACCAGATGCGTCCCGACGATCCGACGTCGAGCACAGAATGCTTGTCTCCCAACGCGACATAGTGCACAGCGCCCCGCGCGATCGCGCTCTCGACCGACGCCAGCGCGATCAGCGACGCGCGGTCTTTGTCCGGCACCAGGATGTCGACCGCACCGTGCCCGACGACGATGCGCGTCACCCCGTCGGCCGGCAGCCCGTCGAGCACCTGGCCGACGAGGTCGGTGGTGGGGAACTTCGACGACCACGGCGCGGCGACCAGCTCCAGCCCGGGCCGCACCTGGTGCACGCCGGGGCGGTCGAGCACGATGACGTTGTCGGGGCGCTCGGCAGTGAACAGCGCGCTGGTGTACACCGACGCGGCATCGAGCGGATCGTGGTTGCCGGGCAGCAGATACACCGGCACACCGATGCCGCGCATCGCCTCCAGCGACTGGCTGACTTCCCGCGGCGCCAGCTGATTGTGTTCGAACACGTCACCCGCGACCACGACGAACTCGGCGCCGGTCTCGGCCGCCAGCGCCCCCAGTGCCCTGACCGCCGCGCGCCTCGCCGCCGAATAGCGGGGCTGCGCCTCACCGCTGAGGAAGTGCCGCGTCATGCCGAGCTGCCAGTCGGCGGTGTGCAGGAATCGCATGCGGATGACCGTCCTTTCCTGGTGTTCGGCGGGCTCGTGGCGAGTGCATCGGAAGTCTAGGGCGGGCCGCCGACAAGTCCGGGGATGCGCACCGAGATGACCTACGGTTATCTCTCATGAGCGACGGAACACGCACGCTGGTGCTGATGCGACACGCCAAATCGGACTATCCCGACGGGGTGTCGGATCACCGGCGGCCGCTGGCGCCGCGCGGCGAGCGCGAAGCCGCGCTGGCCGGGGACTGGATCCGCGCCAACCTCTCACCGGTCGAGGCTGTGTTGTGCTCGTCGGCGACACGGACCCGCCAGACGCTGGGGCGCAGCGGCATCACCGCGCCGGCGACGTTCTCCGACCGGCTCTACGAGGCCAGCCCGGGCATCGTCATCGAGGAGATCAACGGGCTGCCCGACGACGTGGCCACTCTACTGGTGGTCGGGCACGAGCCAGTGATGTCATCGCTGGCGCTGAGCCTGGCCGATGAAGCAACCGCCAACAGCGATGCCGCGCAGCGGATCTCGGCGAAATATCCGACGTCGGCGATCGCGGTGCTGCGGGTCGGCGCACCGTGGGCTGAGCTGCAACTCGGCAGTGCCGAGCTGGTCGACTTCCACGTCGCGCGCTAAGCGCGGGTGGCCAGCGTCAGTTCCATCAGCTTGACCGCCATGCCGCACGCGTCGATGCCCGGCGCCTGCGGGTTGATCCACCAGCCCACGACACCCGCGGCGTCACTGGCCACGCCGCACGCGCCGTTGGGATCGTTGGGCCGCATCACGAAGGACTGGATGCCGGCGATCGACCGGTTCTCGATCTGATAGTTCAGCTGCTGGGCGGTCTTGCGCTCGTTCTCGAGATCGCCCTGCTCGTACCAGAATCGCGTGATGTCGACCAGCCCCGCCGGATTGGCGGCCTGCCAGCGGCACACCGCGCCGACGAACGTGCTCTGGATGTCGAGCGGATCGGCGCCGACCGTCTGCGCCAGGATGTCCTGGGTCAGCACGTCGCACTCTTTGAGCAGGTTCGGGTACTGCCGCTCGGAGTTGTTGTTGCGCGGCACATCGCCGGCGCCCGACTTGGCCGCCGTGCCCTCGACTGTCTGCGTGCAGCCGGTCAGCAGCACCAGCGCTGCCGCGCCGGCTGCGGCCACCGCCCGTCCCCGTCGAACGCTCATTTGGAGTTCACAATCGATTGGCGGGTGAGTTCCTTGGCGACATCGCACGGATCCGGGAACGGCTTCTGCGCATAGCTGATCGACCACTCGATGAAGTCATCGTCGAAGCCGATGCCGATCTCACACAGGTTGACGCCCAGGATCGGATCCTCGTTGGAGGCGATGAATCCGTCGTGGCCCTCGATGTTGATGTCCTCGACGCTGGTGCGCGAGAGCTCCTCGGTCTTGCGCTCACGCCCGATCGGGCTGCCCCGGAACCAGGTGAACGAGAAGTGCGGGCCGACGATGCTGCCGTTGGTCAGCCACTGACAGCCCGCGGAGTTCGTCGCGGTGTTCACCAGCCCCGGCACCTGCGTCTGCTTCGCGATCTCCTGATCGCTGATGCCGGCGCACTGCGGGAAGAACGGGCCGTGTTTGGCGGCCGCGGCCGGCGCGTCGCTTGACGGCACCGTCGGCGAGGTGGGCTGGTCGTTGGAACACCCGGCCAGCACCGGAAGCACGGCCGCGGCAGCAACGGCGAGCGCTTTCGCGGGCCGTCGGATTCTGCGGGGGCTGCGGGTCACGCCATGCACTGTAGCGGCAGGGGTTGGGGTCAACCACCGACAGGCCGATTGACCTGCCAATTCACAGTATTCTCAGGTATCGCGCCGCACAGGGGGCCTCTCATGGGGGTGTGCGACAGTAGCGGGATGCTCTGGGGCCTGCTCCGCCGGCACACCCGGCCGTACCGCCCGCTCCTCGCGGTGGTCGCCGGCCTCCAGCTCGTCAGCACCCTGGCCACGCTGTATCTGCCGACCGTCAACGCCGCGATCATCGACGACGGCGTCGCCCAGGGCAATCTGCGCCGCATCGTCGAGCTCGGTGCGGTGATGCTCGGGGTGACCGCACTGCAGGTGGCCTGCGCGGTCGGCGCCGTCTACTTCGGCTCGCGCGCCAGCATGGGCGTGGGCCGCGATCTGAGGTCGGTGATCTTCCATCACGTCACCGGGTTCTCGGCCGAACAGACCGCGCGCTTCGGGGCGCCGTCGCTGCTGACCCGCACCACCAACGATGTTCAGCAAATCCAGCTATTGGTGCAGCTGACCGCGACGATGCTCATCACCGCGCCGATCATGTGCATCGGTGGCATCGCGATGGCGATCCACCAAGACGCCGGATTGTCCTGGCTGTTGCTGATCAGCGTTCCGGTGCTGGCGCTGGCCAACTACTGGATCGTCTCCCATCTGCTGCCTGTCTTTCGCCGGCTGCAACGCCTGATCGACGGCATCAACCGGGTCATGCGCGAGCAGCTCACGGGACTGCGGGTGGTGCGTGCCTTCGCACGGGAACCCTACGAGCGCAACAGGTTCGCTGCAGCCAACACGGCGCTGGCCGACGCCGCCCTGGAGGCCGGCCGTTGGCAGGCGGTGATGCTGCCGGTCACCACGTTGGTCATCAACATCTCGAGCGTGGCCCTGATCTGGTTCGGCGGCCAGCGCATCGACGCCGGGCAGATGCAGGTCGGCTCGCTGATCGCGTTCCTCTCCTACTTCATGCAGATCCTCGTCGCCGTGTTGATGGCGACGTTCATCCTGGTGATCATCCCGCGCGCGTCCGCGTGTGCCGAACGCATCACCGAGGTGCTCTCGACGCAGCCGACGATCGTCAGCCCGGCCCAGCCGGTGGCGCCGGAGCGCATCACCGGGGAGGTCCGCTTCGACGGTGCGACATTCTCCTACGACGGGGCTGACCGTCCGGTGCTGCAGGACATTTCGCTGATCGCCCGGCCGCGGGCGACGACCGCGATCGTCGGCTCGACGGGCTCGGGGAAGTCGACCTTGCTGTCCCTGGTCTGCCGGCTGTACGACGTGACCGACGGGGCGGTTCTGGTCGACGGGGTGGACGTGCGCGACATGGACCTCGAGACACTGTGGGCGGAGATCGGATTGGTGCCGCAGCGCGGCTACCTGTTCGCCGGCACCGTCGCCGACAATCTGAGGTTCGGGAAGTCCGACGCGACCGATGACGAGATGTGGGCCGCATTGCGGGTGGCCGCCGCCGACGACTTCGTCGCCGCGCACCCTGACGGGCTCGACCAGCGCGTCGCGCAGGGCGGGATGAATTTCTCCGGGGGTCAGCGCCAGCGGCTCGCGATCGCGCGGGCCGTCATCCGCACCCCGGCGATCTACCTGTTCGACGACGCGTTCTCCGCACTCGACGTCCACACCGACGCCACGGTCCGCGCCAGGCTGCGCGAGGTGTCCGCCGACGCCACCGTGATCGTGGTCGCGCAACGAATCTCCACCATCGCGGAGGCGGATCACATCGTCGTCGTCGACGACGGACGGGTCGTCGGCTCGGGCACCCACGATGAGCTGATCGCCGAGTGCACGGCCTACCGGGAGTTCGCCGATTCACAGTCGGTCGGGACGCCGTGAGCGGCCCGCTGGCCCGCTCGATGCGGATGAACGAACCCCCGCAGGCACGCTCCCGTGACTTCCGCGCCTCGGCTCTACGACTGCTCAGAAGGCTGACGCCACAACGGGGTCTGACCGTCGCGGTGATGCTGCTCGGCATCGGCGGTATTGCGATCGGCGTCGTCGGGCCGCGCATCCTGGGCCACGCCACCGACCTGCTGTTCAACGGTGTGGTGGGCCGAGAGCTCCCGGCCGGCCTGACCAAGGAGCAGGCAGTCGAAGCGGCTCGCGCTCGCGGTGACACCACGTTCGCCGACCTGCTGTCCGGCATGAACGTCATCCCGGGCCAGGGCGTCGACTTCGCCGCGGTGGCCCGCACGCTGGCGCTGGCGCTGGGGCTGTATCTGGTTGCGGCGCTGATGGTCTGGCTGCAGGCGCGGTTACTGAACGTCGTCGTCCAGAAGACCATGGTGGCGTTGCGCGCCGACGTCGAGGACAAGATCCATCGGCTGCCGCTGCGCTATTTCGACTCCCGGCAGCGCGGCGAGGTGCTCAGCCGTGTCACCAACGACGTCGACAATCTGGCGCAGTCGCTGTCGATGTCGATCACCCAGCTGCTCACCTCGGTCCTGACGGTCGTCGCCGTGCTGGTGATGATGCTGACGATCTCACCGCTGTTGACGCTGCTGACGGTGGTGACCGTGCCGCTCTCGCTGTGGGTCACCCGGTCGATCGCGCGGCGGTCACGCCGCCTGTTCGTCGCGCAGTGGACCAACACCGGAAAGCTCAACGCGCACATCGAAGAGACCTACAGCGGCTTCACCGTCGTCACCACCTATGGGCACCGCGCCCACGCGGAGAAGCAGTTCGCCGAGCTCAACGACGACGTCTACCACGCCAGTTTCGGGGCGCAGTTCCTCTCCGGTTTGGTCTCCCCCGCCACGATCTTCGTCGGCAACCTCAGCTACGTGGCCGTCGCGGTGGTGGGCGGGATCCAGGTCGCCACCGGGCAGATCACCCTCGGCGGCATCCAGGCGTTCATCCAGTACGTGCGGCAGTTCAACCAGCCGCTGACCCAGATCGCCGGCATGTACAACACCCTGCAATCAGGGATCGCCAGCGCCGAGCGGGTTTTCGAGCTGCTCGACGCCGAGGAGGAACCCCAGGCGCCCGACCGGGACCTGCCGCGGGTCAGTGGATCGAGCGGCCGCGTCGAGTTCCGCGACGTCCGATTCGGTTACCGCCCCGAGGCACCCGTGATCGAGGAGCTCGACCTCGTCGTCGAGCCGGGCACCACGGTGGCGATCGTCGGGCCGACCGGCGCGGGCAAGACGACCCTGGTAAACCTGCTGATGCGGTTCTACGACGTCGATGCCGGTCAGATCCTGCTCGACGGCGTCGACATCACCACGGTGAGCCGCTCCGCGTTGCGCTCCCGGATCGGCATGGTGCTGCAGGACACCTGGCTCTTCGCCGGCACCGTATACGACAACATCGCCTACGGCAGACCCGACGCCGACCACGACGAGGTGATCGAGGCTGCCACCGCGGCGTACGTCGACCGGTTCGTGCACACGCTGCCCGACGGCTACGACACCCGCATCGCCGACGGCGGCACGAACATCAGTGTCGGTGAGCGCCAACTGATCACGATTGCGCGGGCTGTCCTGGCCCGCCCCCAGCTCCTGATCCTCGACGAGGCGACCAGCTCGGTGGACACGCGCACCGAGGTGCTGATCCAGCACGCGATGACCTCGCTGCGCGAAGGTCGCACCAGTTTCCTGATCGCGCATCGTCTGTCGACGATCCGCGATGCCGATCTCATCCTGGTGATGGATGCCGGCCGGATCGTCGAGCAGGGCACGCACGACGAGCTGATGGCCCGCCGCGGCGCCTATTGGACGATGATCCAGGCCTGACTAGACCTGCGGCCCCTGCGCGCGTAGGTCGTCGACCTCCCGCATCGCGTCGCGCAACTTGCCCAGCCATTCGTCGGCGTGCTCGCCGACCAGCCGCACCGACCAGGCAAGTGCATCGGAGCGCGACCGCGCCACCCCGGCGTCGACGAGCGTGTCGAGCACCTGACGTTCCGTCTGACGCAGACGCGTCATCACCGGAACTGCCATGTGGGTGAACAGGATCCGCTCGTCACCGACCTTCACGCCCCACGAGACCTTGCGCGCGTAGCGCGCCTCGGCTTCGTCGGCGATGTGCATGCGCTCGGCGCGGGTCTGCTCGCGGAAGCGTGCGGCACGCCCGGAGGCGCGGGCCTCGCTCTCGGGCTGTTCGCCGTCGACCTCGGCGAGGCGGCCGACGACGGTGATCTCTTCGCGGTCGACGATGACCTCGGGGTCACCGCCGAACCACTCTTCGGGCAGGCGCCCGGCGAACCACTCGGCGGCATCACGGGCATCGGGCTGATCGGCCTGCTGCCAGCCTCCGGAGCGGCCGGCTCTCTTGTGCGGATGGTGTCTCATGATTACATGATTACACCGTTTCAAACTCACAGGAACGGGGTTCACCGTCGGCGAACGGCATTAGGGTGAGGCGCATGAGCGCACCCGGACAAGGCACGTGGCAGCCCGATCCCGAGGGCCGATTCGACTATCGGTGGCACGACGGTCAGCAGTGGACCGACCAGGTGTCGGCCGGCGGGCAGGTGATGCGTGCGCCACTCGGCCAGCAGGCTCCGACCCAGCAGCCGGTCGGACAGTCGCAGGCTCAGGTGCAGTCACAGGCACAGCCCGTCGGTGACGGCGGATTCGCCGGTATCAGCGGCGATCTCGTCGACGGCCGCTTCAGCGAGAAGGAAGCCAAGGCGATCGGCAATCAGAACGCCAAGCTGCTGCGCGTCCGGCTGGGCGAGCCGTTCATGGCGCGGCAGGGCTCGATGGTCGCCTACCAGGGCAACGTCGACTTCTCGTTCGAAGGCGGCGGCGCGTCCCGGTTCATCAAGAAGGCGTTGACCGGCGAGGGTCTGCCGCTGATGAGATGCGCCGGCCAGGGCGACGTCTTCCTCGCCGAGCGCGCCTACGACGTCCACCTGCTGAACCTGACGAACTCGGGCCTGTCCATCAGCGGCAAGAACGTGTTGGCGTTCTCGTCGAGCCTTGACTGGAACATCGAACGCGTCAAAGGCGGCAGCATCGCCACCGGCGGCCTGTTCAACACGACGTTGCGCGGCACCGGTTGGGTCGCGCTGACGACCGACGGACCGCCGGTGGTACTCAACGCCGCAGAGGCGCCGACGTTCGCCGACACCAATGCCGTCGTCGCCTGGTCGGCCAATCTGCAGACCCAACTCAAGACCAGCTTCAAGGCCGGCGCGCTGATCGGCCGCGGTTCCGGCGAAGCAGTGCAGGTCTCGTTCTACGGCAACGGATTCGTGATCGTGCAGCCGTCCGAAGGGGTGCAGGTCACCACCGCGCAGTGACTTCTCTGGAGCTGACTTCCTAGAGCTCGAGCATCACGGTGACGGGGCCGTCGTTGACGAGTTCGACGGACATGTCGGCACCGAACGCACCGGTCTGCACCTGTGCGCCGAGTGCGCGCAGCGCATCGCAGAACGCGTCGACCAGCGGCTCGGCGACGGCGCTCGGAGCCGCGGCATTCCAGGTGGGCCGGCGGCCCTTCGTGGTGTTGCCGTACAACGTGAACTGACTGACGACCAAGATCGGTGCGCCGATGTCGGCCGCGGACTTCTCGTCGTCGAGAATCCGCATCAGCCAGAGCTTTTCGGCCAACTTGGTGGCTGTGGCCGCGTCGTCGTCATGGGTGACACCGACGAGCGCCAGTAAACCCTGGGAGGCGGGGGTGATCTCGCCGACGACCTCCCCCGCGACCGTGACGCGCGCCGAGGTCACCCGCTGCACGAGCACCCGCATCCTAGAGCGATCCGAGAATCTGCTTCATCGTGGCGATCTCGCGCTGCTGGGTGTCGATGATGCTCTGGGCCAACTTCTTCGCGTCCGCCGCCTCACCGGAGTCCAGCTCCGTCTGGGCCATCCGCACCGCACCCTCGTGGTGGGCGATCATGCCGGTGAGGAACTGGCGCGCCGCGTCGGCACCCTGAGCCTGCCGCAGCTGGTCGAGCTGCTGATCGGTCATCATGCCCATGCTGGTCATGTCGTGACCTTCGTGGTTCATCGGTGCGGCATTCCACTCGGTGAGCCACTGCTGCATGGTCGCGATCTCGGGACCCTGGGCGGCCTTGATCTGATTGGCCAGTTCGACGACGCGGGCATCGATGCCCTGCTTGCCCAGGATGATGTCGCTCATCACGATCGCCTGCTCATGGTGGGGCACCATGCCGGCGGCAAACGAGACGTCGGCATCGTTGTGGCCTGCGGCCGGATCGGCGCTGTGCGTCATCGAGCCGTGGTCGTGGTCGGCATCGTCGTGGGCGCTGGTCGTCGAGCCGGCGCTGTCCTGCCTGGAATCGGTACACCCGCTCAGCAGCAGTACCAGAGCGGCTCCCGCGGCCCCCACCGCAGTCGCAGCCTTGACCGTGGACTTCGTCGTGAAAAGGGACACCAGCGTCTCTCCCGTCGTAGCTTTTTATACCCTAGGGGGGTATGGTACACATGTCGGGCGGGCGCGTCACACCGCCCCGGAGAGGATTCCCATGAGCACCACCACGATCGCTGTCGAGGGTATGACGTGCGCCGGCTGCGCCTCCTCGGTGCGTGCTGAGCTGTCGCAGTTGCCCGGTGTGTCCGACGTGAGCATCGACCTCGCCGGCGGCACGGTGACCATCGCCAGCATCCGGCCCGTCGACCCCGACGCCGTGCGCGCCGCCGTCGAAGAGGCCGGCTACCAGCTGGCGAGCTGAGATGGCGGCCCCGGCACGGGCAGTGACGTCGCTGGACCTGTCGATCGACGGCATGACCTGCGCGTCCTGCGCTGCTCGGGTGGAGAAGAAGTTGAACAAGCTCGACGGCGTCGCCGCGACGGTCAACTTCGCCACCGAGAAGGCACGCGTCACCTACGACGGACACGTCACCACCGATCAGCTCCTCGCCGCGGTGGAAGCCGCCGGCTACCACGCCTCCCTCCCCCAGCAGGCGCCGGCCGAACCGGCGTCGGACGATCCCGCCGCCGAGCTGCGGCGTCGCCTACTGATCTGCGTGGCGCTGTCGCTGCCGGTGATCGCGCTGGCGATGGTGCCGGCCTGGCAATTCACCTACTGGCAGTGGCTGTCGCTGACGCTGGCGGCGCCCGTCGTGATCTGGGGCGGCTGGCCGTTCCACGCCGCGGCGTGGACGAACCTGCGGCACCGCGCCGCGACGATGGACACGCTGATTTCGATCGGCACGCTCTCGGCGTTCGGATGGTCGGTCTACGCGCTCTTCTGGGGTCACGCGGGCATGCCGGGGATGACCCATCCGTTCGAATTGACGATCGCGCGCACCGACGGCACCGGCAACATCTACCTCGAAGCGGCGGCCGGGGTCACCACCTTCCTGATCGCGGGGCGCTACCTCGAGGCAAGGGCAAAACGGGAGGCCGGTGCGGCGCTGCGCGCACTGCTCGACATGGGCGCCAAAGAGGTGTCCGTACGCAGAGACGGCGCAGAACAGCGCATTCCGATCGAGCAGCTGCGCGCCGGCGATGACTTCATCGTGCGCCCAGGGGAAAAGATCGCCGCAGACGGTGTTGTGCTGGAGGGCAATTCAGCAGTCGACGCGTCGATGCTGACCGGCGAATCGGTACCGGTGGACGTGGTGCCCGGCGAAGAAGTGGTCGGGGCGACGGTCAACGTCGACGGCCTGCTGGTCGTGCGTGCCCGACGGGTGGGTGCGGATACGCAACTCGCGCAGATGGCTCGACTGGTCGAGAACGCACAGAACGGCAAGGCGTCGGCGCAGCGGCTCGCGGACCGGATCTCCGCGGTGTTCGTCCCCGTCGTACTCGGATTGGCCGCTGCGACACTGGTTTTCTGGTTGGCTGTCGGAGCGTCGGCCGGCGCCGCCTTCACCGCGGCAGTGGCCGTGCTGATCATCGCGTGCCCGTGCGCTCTGGGACTGGCGACGCCGACGGCACTGATGGTCGGCACGGGCCGGGGTGCGCAGCTGGGCATCCTGATCAAGGGGCCGGAGGTGCTGGAGTCGACGCGGCGGGTCGACACGGTGGTCGTCGACAAGACGGGGACCGTGACGACGGGCACGATGACGATGACGGGCGTCGTCGCTTCCGAGGGTGAACAGGCGGACGAGGTGCTACGGATCGCCGGAGCCGCCGAGGCTGCGTCGGAGCACCCGATCGCGCGCGCGATCAGCGCCGGTGCCCGCGACAAGCTCGGCGATCTGCCGTCGGTCACGTCGTTCGAGAATCTGCGCGGTCTCGGTGTGCGGGGTGTCGTCGACGATCGGACCGTGCTACTCGGCCGGTTACGACTGTTCGACGAGCAGCGCTTCGAGGTGGCGGCGGACGTCCACGCTGCGGTGCAGCAGGCTGAAACCGAGGGGCACACCGCTGTCGTGGTGGGCTGGGACGGCCGAGCACGCGGCGTGGTGACGGTGGCCGACACGGTGAAAGAGACTTCCGCTGAGGCTGTTTCGCTGATGAAGCAGCTCGGCCTGACGCCGATCATGGTGACCGGCGACAACGAAGCGGTCGCCCGCGCCGTGGCCGCCGAAGTGGGCATCGAGCAGGTGATTGCCGGTGTGCTGCCGCAGGAGAAGGTCGACACCGTGATTCGGTTGCAGCGCGAGGGCAAGGTCGTCGCGATGGTGGGCGACGGTGTCAACGACGCGGCCGCGCTGGCACAGGCCGATCTCGGTTTGGCGATGGGTAGCGGTACCGACGTTGCGATCGAAGCGAGCGACCTGACGCTGGTGCGCGACGATCTGCGCGCCGTGCCCGATGCGATTCGCCTGTCCCGTCGCACGCTGAGCATCATCAAGGGCAACCTGTTCTGGGCGTTCGCCTACAACGTCGCGGCGCTGCCGCTCGCGGCAGCGGGCCTGCTGAATCCGATGATCGCGGGGGCGGCAATGGCTTTCAGCTCGGTGTTCGTGGTCACCAACAGCTTGCGGCTGCGGAGCTTCACGCCCGCGCGGTGATCAGGGCCCGTGGTCGTCTTCGGGTAGGAGGTGGCGTTCTCCGGTGGTGGTAGCCGTTCACGCGGCGTCGGCCGGAATCGAGGTCGGGTGGGGGTAGCCATTCGGTCTGGCCGCGGTCGTTGACTGTGGTGGTCCAGCCGGTCTGCTCGATCATGCGATTGTCAGGCCCACACGCGAGGGTGAGGTTGGTGATGTCGGTGGCCCCGCCGCTCTTCCAGTCGTCGATGTGGTGGACCTGGGTCCAATAGCCGGGCACGGTGCAGCCGGGCCGGGTGCAGCCCCTGGCCGAGGAATGCAGCATGATCCGCTGCGCCGGGCTCGCCAGCCTCTTCGTCCGCCCCAGATACAGCGGCTGATTGGTGTGCTGATCGAACACCGTCAGATAATGATGGGCATGGGTGGCCATCCGGATCAGATCCGCCATCGGCAACAAGCTGCCGCCGCCGGTGACCGCCACCCCCGCGGACCTCTCCAGTTCCTGCAGCGTGGTCGAGACGATCACGGTGACCGGTAAACCATTGTGGGAGCCCAACTCACCCGAGGAGAGCGCCATCCGCCCGACAGCCAGCCACGCGTCGTGATTGCGCTGCGCCACGCTGCGGCTATCACCCCGCACCTTTTCCAGGTCGGGTTCTGCGTCGACACAGGGTGTGTCGTCGTCGGGGTTGCACATCCCCGGTGCGGCGAGCTTGGCCTGGATGGCTTCGTAGTGGGCGCGGAACTCCGGTGTGACCCAGCCGGTCAACCGGCTCATCCCGTTGGCCTGCTGCTCACCGAGGGAGATCCCGCGCTTGCGGGCCCGGTCAGCGTCGGTGGGTTCGGGCCGTCGGCGTCGATCATCGCCGCCAACCGATCCGCTGCCTTCTTGAGATCCTCCGGCGTCAAGCCCGCCCCGAGCGAGGCGAGTTGTCGATCCGCGGCGGCGCGGGTGTCCACATCGACCCACACTGGCAGGTCCTGGTGGAACTTCGCGATCACCGCGACATGCTCGCCGTCCAAGTCCCCCGCGGCTTGTGCGGCGGCGGTCGCCTCCCAGACCGGCGGCAACGGCTCCCCGGTCAGGGCTTGCCGCGGACCCAAAGCCGCAGCCTCGGCCAGGCGGCGTTTCGCCTCGTTATCCGACACCCGCAGCGCGGTGGTGAGCACCTTCTTCCAGGACGCTTCCCCGAGCCGGCGCGGCTCCGTCTCCGTCGTGAGCCGAGCCAAGATCTGATGCTCCAACGCCGGCACCGACCGCACCACCGTCGTGACCTCAGCCAGCAGCGCTACCAGCTCAGGATGGGAGAGGGCGTCGCAGGCGTCGTGCAGGATCGCCAGCTGAGGCCGCAACCCCTTCACCGCACCCGCAACCACATCCATACATCGAACACTAGTTCGAAGGTCTGACAAGTACTCGCGCCGGGACTATGTGATGTCTCAGGACATCGGTGACAGTTCTGCATCAGGACTTCGGTGACAGTTGATGTGTCAGGACTTCGGTGACGGTCTGTCGGTTTTGGGGCGTGGGCCCCGTGGTCGACCGTTGCCGACGTAT
>NZ_QJUA01000026.1 GCF_003254575.1 Mycobacterium kyogaense
CCGTCGCTACGACACGCGCGCCAGTCCCGGCATCCGAGACCAGCACTGACCGAGGAAGCGGCGGCCGCAACGACGGTTGAGGCCGCCGCTTCACCCTGCCCACTTGACAAACCACTCCCCATATCAGCATTCCGGGCTGCGATTGGGCGCCCAGTACGACCATGGCTTCTCACTGGCGACGCCGGCACTACCCTGGGCTGCCATGGCGCGCGATGGCATCGTCCTGACCGACGAGTTCCGCCACGCGCTCGACCGGCTCGCCGACGGCGGGAACGTGTTCCTCACCGGTAAGGCCGGCACCGGTAAGTCGACGCTGATCCGCCGCTTCCTGGCCGACACCGATCGCAGCGTCGTGGTGGTGGCACCGACGGGGATCGCCGCGCTGAACGTCGACGGCTACACCATCCACCGGCTGTTCGGGTTCCGGGCGACGACGACGCTGGCCGACGTGCGTGGTGGCGACTACCGGCCTGGCCGCTTCACGAAGACGCTGGCCACGTTGCAGACGTTGATCATCGACGAGGCGTCGATGGTGCGTGCCGATGTCTTCGACATGATCGCCGCGGCGCTGTCCCGGTTCGGTCCTGCGCCGGGCACGCCGTTCGGTGGCGTGCAAATCGTGCTCGTCGGTGACCTGTATCAGCTGCCGCCCGTGGTCACCGAACACGAGACCGGCTTCTTCGAGAGCACCTATGAGACGCCCTACTTCTTCTCCGCGCACTCGTTCCGTCGCGACGACTTCCCGACCGTCTCGCTGACCACGGTCTTCCGTCAGCTCGGGGACGACCGGATGACGGCCATCCTGAACGAGATTCGCGAGGGTGTGCTCCTCGGACACGCCCAGGATCAGCTGAACGCCCGCGCCGACAAGGACTTCGTGCCGCCCGACGACGAGTTCTGGCTGACGCTGGCGCCCACCAACCGCCTGGTGACCGCGCGCAACCGCCAGCAGCTCGAGCGTCTCTCTGGTGACGAGTTCGTCCATCAGGCAAGGATTTCCGGTGATCTTAGCCTGTTCGACCCACCCGTCGAGGAAACGCTGCGCTTCAAGGTCGGCGCCCAGATCATGATGCTGAACAACGACCAGGGCGACCGCTGGGTCAACGGCAGCATCGGCCGCGTGGTCGGGGTCGGGTACGACCGCTACGGCGCCGTCGTCGAGGTCGAGTTCGCGGACGGTTCGGGCGCCGAGGTCGCGCCGTTCAGTTGGGAGGCCACCCGACCGGTGCTCGACGGCGGGTCGCTGAGCCGTGAGGTGATCGGGTCCTACACGCAGCTGCCGTTCAAACTGGCGTGGGCGATCACGATCCACAAGAGTCAGGGTCAGACGCTGGACCGTGTGGTCGTCGATCTGACCGGCGGCATGTTCTCCACCGGGCAGCTGTACGTGGCGCTGAGCCGCTGCACGTCGTTGGCCGGGCTGGTCCTGAAAAGGCCTGTGCTGCCTAAGGATCTGAAGACCGATCGGCGGATCGCACGCTTCCTCCGGGGCGGCGACGACAGCGCAGGGCCGCGCCGGTTCTGCGCGTTCGGGATGCTGACGGTGGGTGACGAGGGCCGGATGTCGCGGCCGCGGCCGGTGGAGCTCGCGGTCGCGTTCGACGACGGCACCGCGGTGTCGACGTTGATCAACCCGCAGCGCGATCTCGCCGATGCGCGGTCGGCGTACGGCATCACGGTGTCGGATGTGCTGCTGGCGCCGACACTGCGTGAGGCGTGGGCGGTGATCGCGCCGATGCTCGCGGGGTTCACCCCGGTCGGTTCCGGGGTCGACGAGCAACTGGGGTTGCTCGATTTCGAGCTCAAGCGGCTCGGCTACGTCACGGCGATGCCGTTGGGGGTGGATGTTCGTGGCACGCGCGTCACGGGACGCACCGCGCTGGAACGGGCGGAGGCGGCGCTGGCGGCTCGCCGGGACGCGGTGAGCACGAAGGGGGCGACGGCGTTCGACGAGCCCGACGCGGTCGAGTCGGCGGGGCTGCTGGTGACCCGGGATGCGGCGGCGCCGACGCCGGCGGCCGAACATCTGCCGGGGTTGTCGGCGCTGCTGCGGATCAGCCGGGACGTCGGGACGGTGCTGCTGGGTGCGCAGCCGGCGCAGGACGCGGGGTCGACATGGGACGCGGCGGCGCGGCAGTCGGTGGCCGATCAGTTGCGCCGCGCGGCCTCGCGGGTGCGGGTGACCGATGAGGTGCGTGCGCGGCTGCGGTCTGCGTCCGAGCTGCTCGGCGTCGATCTCACCGCGGACATCGCCGGCGATGCCGAGGAACCCGACATCGGCGCCGTGCTCGCTGCGGGCACGCGGATCTGCTTCACCGGGACCGCGCAGGATGCGGCGGGCCGCATCGTGGAGCGTCCGGAGATGGAGGCGTTGGCCGAGGACGCGGGGCTGGTGCCGGTGAAGACGGTGTCGAAGACGCGGTGCGACGTGCTCGTCACGGCGGAGGCCGGTACACAGTCGGGTAAGGCGCGTAAGGCCGCCGAGTACGGCAAGCCGGTGTTTCATGCCGAGGAGTTCTTCGCCTGGCTCGCCAGCCGCTGACCGCGGGCACAATGGCGAGCGTGCCTGTTTCCGCCGCTTTCGCGTCCGACAACGCCGCACCCGCGCACCCGGCCGTCCTGGAGGCGCTGACCCGCGCCAACACCGGGCCGGTGCCGTCGTACGGCGACGATGACATCACCGCGCAGGCGGCCGCCGCGCTGCGGGAGGCGTTCGACTCGCCCGATGCCGAGGTCCTCTACGCCTACACAGGCACCGCGGCGAACATCATCGCGCTCTCGTCGGCGGTGCAGCCGTGGCACGAGATCCTCTGCAGCGACATCGCGCACGTGCTGATCGATGAGGCGGGGGGCCCGGTGCGGCTCTCCGGCGCGCAGTTGACGTGCCTGCCCAGCGCGGACGGCATCATCGGGACCGACGAGTTGGATCGCCGGGTGAGCAGCCGCGATCCGGTGCATCATTCGCAGCCACGCATCGTGACGATCACGCAGTCCACCGAGAACGGCCGCGTCTGGTCGGCGCCCGTCATCAAGGAATTCGTCGACCACGCGCACGATCTCGGCCTGCTGGTGCACGTCGACGGGGCGCGGGTGGCCAATGCTGTTGCCGCGCAGCAGGTCGCGCCGATCGACGCGGTCGGCGACGCGGACATCGTGACGGTCGGCGGAACCAAGAACGGCTTGATGTTCGGCGATGCGATCCTGGTGCGCAGACCCGAGCACTTTCCCGGTATCGGGTTCGTGCAGAAGCAGATCGGTCATCTGGCGAGTAAGCACCGGTATGTGGCGGCGCAGTTCCTGGCGCTACTGTCCGACGATCTGTGGCTGCGTGGTGCCGGGCATGCGAACGCGATGGCGAGTGCGCTCGGTCGGGGGCTCGAGGCGCTCGGCTTCAGCTTGGCCTCGCCGGTCGAGGCGAACGAGGTGTTCGTGCGGCTCGACCCCCTGGCAATCGAACGGATCTCGAAGTCCTATCAGGTGCATCAGCCTGATCTCGGGGAGCCGGTGTGGCGGCTGGTGTGTTCGTGGGCCACGACGCAGGACGAGGTCGACGACGTGCTGGCGACGCTGCGCTGACGGTGGTCGAAGACCGTTCTCACTCCGGGAAGCCCGACGCGTAGTTCTCCTTGACGACGTCGAGGTGCACCCAGCTCTCGACGGCGGTGACCCCGGGCAGCCCCCGGATCTCGTCGACGACATCGACGAGCTGAGCGGCCGAGAACGCCCGCACCGTCGCGAGCACATCGCATCGACCGACCACCCGCGCGACGAAGATCGCCGCAGGCATCGCGCGAAACGCCGCGATCACCGGCTCGGCAGGCCCGGCCAGCCGGATCCCCAGACCCAACGCGCTTTGGCGATCCTGGCCCGAGTGACGCACCACTGCACCGACACGCACCACGTTGTTGGCCACCAGCCGCACCACCCGCCGCCGGGCACCGGCCGCCGAAAGCCCTACGGCGGCTGCCAGATCGACGTACGACGCACGCCCGTCGTCCTGCAGCGCGCGCAGCAACCGGCGGTCCGTGTCGTCAATCGTCACGCCGACCTCTCCGACCGGACCGATGACGTCACGCACCACCTCGACATACGACAGCGTGTCCACGCCGGCGACGTCGGGCAGTCCGCGCACCTCGCCGATGGCGCGATCGATCTCGGCCATCGAACGGGCCCGAAGCTCGGCGACGATTCCGTGGGCCCCGCTGGTCAACGACAGGAAAGCCACATCGCTGCGCATGGCGAGCGTCCGCGCGATCGGCGCGGACCGGCCCGTCACGACGATGCCGAGGTGCGCCAGCGCGCCACGGCCGAGCACCGCGGGGTGGACGACGCCGCGCACCACGACCTGCCTCGAACTGAGCAATCGGTGCACCCGCGTCGCCGCTGCTGAACGGGACAGACCGACCGCCGCGGCGATCTCGTGATGCGTCAATCGGCCGTCGTGTTCGAGCAAACCGACGATCGCACCGTCCACCTCGTCCAAGATTTTTCCGCCTCACCCCGCGCGCACATGGTGCGCTGTCATCGCCCGATTGTGCCATCAAACGACGGTTCTGACCGTCCATAGCGGCATTTCACGACGACTGCGCGGGACCACGTGAGCGATGCGATTGCGGACCGGCGCGGCCGGTTCTAGCGTTGTCCCGGTGACCTCCGCCACCGGTCGCGCCGCCCCACCGAAAGCCACCGAGGTCGAGGTCCGCGGCGTCGAGCCCATTCCCGATGACGAACGCACCGCCGGTCCGCTCGATCTGTTTCGGCTGATCTTCGGCGGCGCCAACACCATCGCCACCGTGGTGCTGGGCACCTTCCCGATCATCTTCGGGCTGTCGTTCCGCGACGCCCTGCTCGCGACCCTGGCAGGCCTGCTGCTGGGCGCGGCGATCCTCGCGCCGATGTCGCTGTTCGGGCCGCGCAACGGCACCAACAACGCGGTGTCGTCGTCGGCCCACCTGGGCGTGCACGGCCGCGTCGTCGGCTCGTTCCTGTCGCTGCTGACGGCGGTGGCGTTCTTCTCGATCTCGGTGTGGACATCGGGAGACGTGCTCGTCGGCGGCGCCCACCGCGCGATCGGACTGCCGGACAACGACATCGCCGTCGGTGTCGCGTACGGCGTGTTCGCGCTCCTGGTCCTGGTGGTGTGCATCTACGGGTTCCGATTCATGTTGCTGGTCAACAAGATCGCCGTCATCGCCGCCACCGTGCTGTTCCTGGCGGGCATCTTCGCCTTCGGCGGCACCTTCGATGCGGGCTACACAGGCACGGTGACCGCGGGCGATCCGCTGTACTGGCCGTCGTTCGTCGGCGCGGCGTTGATCGTGATGTCGAACCCGGTGAGCTTCGGTGCGTTCCTGGGCGACTGGGCCCGCTACATCCCGCGCGACACCCCCTCGTGGCAACCGATGCTCGCTGCGTTCGGCGCGCAACTCGCCACCCTGGTGCCGTTCCTCTTCGGACTCGTCACCGCGACCGTCGTCGCCACCACCGCACCGGAATTCATCGACGGCGGTGACTATGTCGGCGGTCTGCTGGCGGTGTCCCCGGGGTGGTACTTCGTCCCCGTGTGTCTGATCGCGTTGATCGGCGGCATGTCGACCGGCACCACCGCTCTCTACGGGACGGGGCTGGACTTCTCGAGTGTGTTCCCGCGCTTCAGCCGGGTACAGGCCACCGTGTTCATCGGCACGCTGGCGATCGTGTTCATCTTCGTCGGACGCTTCGCGTTCAACGTGGTGCAGAGCATCTCGACGTTCGCGGTGCTGATCGTCACCTGTACGGCGCCGTGGATGGTGGTCATGATGTTGGGCTGGTTCACCCGTCGCGGGTGGTACGACTCGGATGCGCTGCAGGTGTTCAACCGGCGCCAGCGCGGCGGCCGCTACTGGTTCAGCCACGGCTGGAACTGGCGTGGGCTCGGGGCCTGGCTGGTCGCGGCGGCGGCCTCGATCTGCTTCGTCAATTCGCCCGGCCAGTTCGTCGGCCCACTGGGTGATCTCGCCGCCGGGATCGATCTAAGCATCCCCGTCGGCCTCGGGCTGGCTGCGGTGCTGTATCCGCTTGCGCTGCGGCTGTTTCCGGAACCCGCAGACGTTTTCGGCCCGCAGGGCCCCCGGCTCGTGCCCGCCGGGCCGGCCGCCAACACCCCTATCGTCTCGGAGGACTGAGTCATGCCTGTCGGACCCGTCGATGCGTCTGTCACCCCCCGCTATGCCGGACCGGCGACGTTCGCGAAAGTGCCTCGGCTCGATCAGGTGACGTGCGCCGACATCGTCGTCGCCGGTGTGCCGTTCGACTCCGGGGTGTCCTACCGCCCCGGCGCCCGGTTCGGCCCCACCTACGTGCGTGAGGCGTCGCGTCTGCTGCGGCCCTACCACCCGGCGATGGACGTGTCCCCGTTCGAGCTGGTGCAGGTCGCCGATGCCGGAGACATCTCGGTGAATCCGTTCAACATCGACGAGGCGATCGAGACGATCGAGGGTGCGGCCGCCCAGCTGACTGCCGACGAGACCAAACTGGTGACCATCGGCGGCGACCACACCATCGCGCTGCCACTGCTGAGGGCCGCCGCAGCTAAGCACGGGCCCGTCGCGCTGGTGCATTTCGATGCCCATCTCGACACCTGGGACACCTACTTCGGCGCGGCCTACACCCACGGCACCCCGTTCCGCCGCGCCGTCGAAGAGGGCATCCTCGACACCGAAGCGCTCTGCCACGTCGGCACCCGCGGCCCGCTGTACGGCAAGAAGGACCTCGAGGACGACCGCCGCTTCGGCTTCGGCATCGTCACCTCGGCCGACGTGTACTACCAGGGGGTGCGGGAGGTCATCGACCGACTGCGCACCCGGGTGGGCACGCGACCGGTGTACGTGTCGATCGACATCGACGTCCTCGACCCCGCGCACGCTCCGGGGACCGGCACGCCGGAAGCCGGCGGCATCACCAGCCGCGAGCTGCTGGAGATCCTGCGCGGCTTCCGCGGGGTGAACCTCGTGGGTGCCGACGTGGTCGAGGTGGCACCCGCCTACGACCACGCCGAGATGACCGGGGTGGCCGCCGCGCACGTGGCCTACGACCTGGTGTCGCTGCTGGCTCTGGGAGCGCAGGGCTGAGCGTTCAGCTCGCGCGTTTGCGTTCGCGCTTGACGCGGTAGAGGTCGCTGTCCGCGCGTGCGATCAGCGCCTCCAGGGTCCGCGCATCCAGCGGCTGGCCCACCGCCATCCCGGCACTGACCTGGACCGGGCCCCCGGCGGCCAGCTGCTGCGCCAGCGCGAGCGCGCTGGTTTCGTCATGACCGGACAGGACGACGACGAATTCGTCACCGCCCAGTCGTCCCACGATCGCCTGGTCGGGCAGCTCCCGGACCCAGTTCCGCACGAGCTGGGCCAGCACCCGGTCCCCCGCGGCATGGCCCGCCTGGTCGTTGAGCACCTTGAAGTCGTCGATATCGAGCGCGACCACGGCCAGCGTCTCGCCGCGGCGCGCCGCCCGGGCCATCAACTCGGCGGCGCGGCGCTCGAGACCGGTCCGATTCCACGCTCCGGTCAACGGGTCACGCAGTGCCGCGTCGTACAGCGCGGCGAGCAGCACCCCGACGATCTCGGCCCCGGCGACGATGCACACCGCGAACATCCCGTACCACTGAACCGGCACGTCAGCCGGCGCCACCGCCAGTGCCACACCCGAGAAGGCGGCGATGACGACCGCCACCACCCGCGCCGTGGCGGGCCGGTGCCACGCCCGGACATAGATCGCGCTGAACATCAACGGGACCACCGACCAGACCTGCGCCGCGTCGATGTCGTGAAAGAGCATGGCTGCCAGCGGGACTGCGCACATGCACGCCACCGCGAGCCCGTAGCGGAGCCTGCCCAGCGGCGCCCGGGCCGCCACCGCAAGCCCCACCACGCAGAGGGCCACCGAAATGATCTCGCCGCGTGCGGAACTCATTCCCCATGCGCTGGCGACGGAAATCAGGTAGAGGAGGAGGAGCACGCCGAGGTAGCCCAGCAGCATGCGGCGCTGCAGACCCGCGGCGAAGTCCATGACCGTCCCCTTTCTTCGTCCATCCTGTCTCATGCGGTAGGGTGGTGACACGTCGGCCGCGTCGTTTCGCAGCCGATGCGTCGTGAAACGCTCGCCATCGACAGTGGCGCCGGCACCGTTGCCAGGCCGCCCCGCCCGATGGCCCGTGGACCCACACAGCTCGTGTCACGGCGATCGATAGTGCCCACCGGCACTCTCGCCACCCTGTGTTGAGGACCGCGCCCCATACTGCGCCGGCTCGGCACACCAATGCCTGAAAGGCACTCGAAAGTTGAACAGCGACAAGACCTTCGCCGATCTCGGCGTGTCCCAACCCCTGATCGACGCGCTCTCCTCGCGCGGCATCTCCGCCCCGTTCCCCATCCAGCAGGAAACGCTGCCCGACACCTTGGCCGGCCGTGACGTGCTGGGCCGCGGCAAGACCGGCAGCGGCAAGACCCTTGCCTTCTCGCTGCCGCTGGTCAGCCGGCTGGCCGGCACCAAGCGTCGCCCGTCGCGTCCGTCGGGCCTGGTGCTCGCGCCGACGCGCGAACTGGCCACCCAGATCTCGGCGACACTCGCACCGTTGGCCGCTGTGCACGACCTCACAGTGACCACGATTTTCGGGGGTGTGTCACAGCACCGCCAGGTCGTCGCGCTCAAGGCCGGTGTCGACATCGTCGTGGCCTGCCCGGGCCGTCTCGAGGACCTGATGAAGCAGAAGCTGGTCAGCCTCGACAGCGTGGCCGTCACCGTCATCGACGAGGCCGACCACATGGCCGATCTGGGCTTCCTGCCCGGCGTCACCCGCATCCTCGCCGCCACCCCGGCCGACGGGCAGCGCCTGCTGTTCTCCGCCACGCTGGACAACGGCGTCGACAAGCTGGTGAAGCGCTTCCTGCGCAACGAGGTACTGCATTCGGTCGACAGCCCGGAATCGCATGTGCCGGCGATGACGCACCACGTCTTCCACGTCGCGGGCCCGCAGGACAAGAAGGATCTGGTGCACCGGCTGGCCTCGGGCACCGGGCGCCGCATCCTGTTCATGCGGACCAAGCATCACGCCCGCAAGATGGCCAAGCAGCTCACCGAGGCGGGCATTCCGTCAGTTGACCTGCACGGCAACCTTTCTCAGCCGGCACGCGATCGCAACCTGGCCGCATTCAGTTCCGGTGAGGTCCGCGTGCTGGTGGCCACCGATATCGCCGCCCGCGGCGTGCACGTCGACGACATCGAACTCGTGGTGCACATCGATCCGCCCGCCGAGCACAAGGCGTACCTGCACCGTTCCGGCCGCACCGCACGTGCCGGCAGCGCCGGTGACGTGGTGACGGTGGTCCTGCCCGAACAGCGCAGGGAGACACAGGCTTTGCTGCGTCGCGCGGGCATCCAGGTGGCTCCTCAGCAGGTGACCGCCACGTCCGAAGCGGTGGAGAAGGTCGCCGGCGAAGTCGCGCCGTACCGGGCCCCGGTCGAGCGTGTGGTCGCGACGTCGCGTCCCGCAGCACCGGCCGGCGCACCGCGCCGCTCGCCCAGCTCGTCGCGTCGGCGCTCGCGCCGTCCCTCGGGCGCCGGAGGCCGCACGCACCAGCGCTAGGCGCCCGTCTCGCGGTGCGGGTCGGCGACCGGTTTGGACTCCGCCGACCCGCGCTCCCGGAGAAAGATCGACAGGCCGACGATTGCGGCGACGGCGACGAATTCGCTCTGCCAGTTCTGCATCGACTCGAACCAGAACTGGGACGTGGTGAGGTAACGCCACACCGAGATGGCGGCCTCGCCGTGCTGGAGTGCTTCGTCGTTGTAAGCCGCGACGCCACCGACGGCATGCAGCGCCCACGACGCGAAGAACAGCACGAAGAACGCGATCGCCAGCGAGTGTTCGTACACGGTCAATGTCGCGCCACCGTGGCGCACCGGCCACGGTGTCTTCGGTGTGATCGGCACGGTGCGCGGATCACGGTCCTGCGGCTCGTCGGTGTCGATCGGTTTGGATTCCGAGGATCCGCGCTGGAAGAGGAACGCGGTGAGGACGATGTACATCCCCATCTGCAGGAACTCCGACTCCCAGTTCTCGAACGTCGCCTCGACGAAGTCGCCCGTGCGCAGATAGCCGAGCACCGACACCGATTCCCGCGAACCGTGCGCGTGCTCTTCGGCGTTGTACGTCTTGGCGCCGGTGACCACCATGCCGGCGAAGAACATGGCGAACAAGCCCACGCAGGCCAGCAACAGTCCGTTGTTGCGGACCCAGCGAGCCCGACCGCGCGTCATCGCTTCATTATCGCAAGTGACGCACTCTTGACGAGCACGTCAGCGGTCTGCACGATGACTGCTGCAGGCGCACCGTCAACAGGGGGGTCCGGTGGGCGCTCAGTCACCAGCAGCGGCAGCCGCACAGCGCATTCTCGCCGGCTGGCCAGAACATGTCCGCGCCGCGGACATCGCAGCGCTGAGCGGGTTGTCCGCTGACGAGGCACGTCCACTCGTCGACCAGTTGTTCGCACGGATGCCGTCCGGCCCGCTGGGTGCCACGGAGGCTGCCCGGCTCCGTGCGCTCATCGACATCGTCACCGCGGTCGGGGTGGTGCCCACGGTCGACCAGGTTCGCGAGCTGACGGCGCGCTACCCGACCGGCGAGGGCGCGGAGTCGGTAGCGAAGCAACTCCAGATCCTCGAACGGATGGCGCTGCAGCCGCCGCCGGTGGACCTCACCGTGCTCGGGCGGCAGATCGGCGTCCCGAACACCATCGTGTTCGAGAACCCCGCCATCGACCTGACGGCCGACGTGGATCTGCGCGACCTCATCGGCGCAGAGATCGACGCGCCGGCACCCGCAGAGCCCGCGGCGGCCGATCCGCCGCCGCCGGAATCGCCGCCGCCCAGCGATCGCTTTGTCAATGCCGAGATCGAGGACCACGACCTGAGCCTCCCTCTCGATGTAGGTGCGTCGTATTCGGTGGCTTTCGACATCAGCAACGTGCAGCAGGTGCTGACCACCTCGAGTCCTCTGATCGTGGTGTTCGCTGATACCGACGAGCCGTTCCGTGAACTCACCGTCCAGGTCGCGTCGGACGATTTCGAGATCCTGGGGCAGGCCCAACGTCCGTTGCAGCTGCCCAGGACAGGTCCGTCGCGCGGCAAGGCTCGCTTCGACGTGTCACCCCGTCGAGAGGGCGTCGCCACGCTCACCGCAACGGTGAGTTACGAAGGCAACTTCCTCACCCAGCTGCAATTGCGTTGCCCCGTCGGGACTCCGGGCCAATTCACGGCGACGACCGAAGGACGTCCCGCCGCGTCGGCGACGGTGCTCAAGTCGCGCGACGTGGGCCTGGTGATCCGCCCCGACGGCAACGGATACCTCTGCAGTGCCATGCGGCCGTTCACCTTCGATGCCCCGATGCCGCTGACGGTCGACGCGCTCGCCGCGGCGGCCGGAAACGCCCGCGCCGAACTGGCGGCCGTAGTCAAGGACGTGTACGGCGGGAGTCAAACGTTCCTGGAGCACATCGACATTCCCGAGGATGTGGAACGACAGGCATTGAAGCGGCTGGCTCGGGCGGGTCGGCTGCTCTACCGTCAACTGTTCCGGCCCGCCGGCGGCGGTGAGGACCTCCGGTCGATCGGTGACTGGTTGACCCGGCACGTCGCGGAACCGAATGTGATGCTCACAGTGCAGATCTCGGCGCGCCAGGTGCCCGTACCGTGGTCGATGCTCTACCTCGGCGACATCGATGACGACGACGCGCTGAGCTGGGACAAGTTCCTGGGCATGCGACACATCGTTGAGCTCTTGCCCTTTCAGCGAATGCCCGCCGACGACGATCCGGAGATCGACAGCCTGCCCGATCTCACGCTGGGACTCAACATCAATCCGGTCGTCAGCGACGCCGCGATCGATCAGGTCGCCGAGCATCAACGGCGATGCGCCGACCTCGCGGCGTCGCGGCAGAACGTCTCCGTCGTCACGCGGTCGGATCGCGCCGCGGTGGTCAGCGCGCTGGCCGCAGAGTCCACTCCCGACAAGGTGACGTACTTCTACTGCCATGCGAAGACGAACGACGCAGACCCCCAACAATCGGCCATCATCATGGGCTCGCAGATCGACCGCTCGACCTTCGCCACGCTCGCGGACCTGACGAACGACGCACCCGACGACATCCCGCTCGCCGGTCGTCCCCTGATCGTGCTCAACGCTTGCGAATCCGCGGACCTCTCACCCCGCTTCTATGACGGCTTCGTCCCGTACTTCCTGTCCAAGGGTGCGCGCGGAGTCATCGGCACCGAGTGCTCGACACCGGTGCTGTTCGCGATCCATTGGGCGGAGAAGTTTCTCGAACGCCTCCTCGACGGGGCCCAGATCGGCCAGGCGCTGCGCGACGTGCGCCTGGAGTTACTGCAGGACAACAACAATCCGCTCGGGCTGCTGTACTCCGCGCACTGTGACGTCACCACCCAGATCACCCCGCCGGTCGCTGCGGCCCTGAACTGACAGGACCGGTCATGCCCTTCATCGACTCCGTAGACCCTCACTACTACCTGCTCGAGATCTGCGAAGACGGGGTGGAGAAGAAGGAGGATGGCACGCTCCTCAGCACTGCGATCGCCGAGGCGGCGGGCGCCGGCGTGACCGACATCTTCATCGCCAGCCACGGCTGGAAGGGGGACTACGACGCCGCCACGATCCAATACAGCAAGTGGTTCCCGAAGGTGGCGAAGCAGGATTCCGACCGCGCCCTGGTGAACACGAGGGTGCCCGGGTTCACCCCGTTGATCGTCGGGGTGCACTGGCCCAGCCTGCCTTGGGGCAATGAGCGCGGCGGCGATGACACTCTCGCGGCCGACGACGACGAGCTGGCCGTAGAAGCCACGATGGACCCCGACGCGCTCGTCGACCGCTATACCAAACGCATCGCGGCATCGCCTGAGGCCATGATGGCGCTGGAGCGCATCGCCGCGGTCGCCGACGACGACACGACCGCGATGCAAATCCAAAGTGGCCACATGCCAGAGGAACTCGAGAAGGCCTACCGGGACCTCTACGAAGCGAGCGGTCTGTCTGGTGAGAGCCCGTCGGCGGAGCCGGGCGCCGATCTGCCCGCCTTCTCTCCGCAGCTGATCGCCGAACAATGGATCACTGAGTTGAGCGCCGTCGACCCTTCCACCGCCAACCCGGGCATCCTGGGCGACGGGCTGTTCGCCTCGGCCAGGGACATCATCCTGTCCCCGGTGCGTCAGCTGTCGTTCTGGACGATGAAGAAGCGGGCGCGTGTGGTCGGTGAGCGCAACGTCCACCGGGTCCTGTGTCAGTTGCAGACCGCCGCGCCGTCGGCCCGGATTCATCTGATGGGGCACAGTTTCGGCTGCATCGTCATGACGGCCGCGCTGGCCGGCCCGGTGTCAGGCGGGGAACGGACGGATCCGCTGCCCCGCCCTGTCGACACCCTCTTCCTGGTGCAGGGCGCGATGTCGCTGTGGTCGTTCGCCGACGAGATCCCCTACGCACCATTCGGTCCCGGGTTCTATCGTGCGGTCCGGGCGCAGCCGCCCGCGGTCCGAGGGGCGGTGGTGACCACGCGTTCCGAACACGACAAGGCGGTCGGCATCTGGTATCCGCTCGGCGCCCGCATCGGCGGCGATCCCACGCTGGGCGTCGAAGGCCCGCCCAAGTGGGGCGGCATCGGCAGCTACGGCATCCAGGGCATCGAGTCCGCGGAAGACGTGCCGATCGTCGACGATGTCCGGCACCAGTACGGCTTCGTCCGCGGCGGCATCTACAACACCGACGGCAATTCCGTCATCACGGGCGGCGACCGGCTCTCGGGCGCCCACAGCGAATTCGTGAACGACGCCGTGGCGCATCTGTTCTGGCAGGCCGTCCTGACGTCTTTGTGACCCGCCGACGTCACGGGGTGTAGGCGCACGCGCGGCGGGTATGCCGCCGCCATGTCGGATCATGGCTTACTCGTCATCGGCAGCGGCCCCGCGGGACTCAGCGCTGCCGAGGCCTACCGTTCCGAGCGGCCCGACGCCCCGGTGCGCATCGTCAGCGCCGACGGCCGCCGGCCCTACGACCGGCCTCCGTTGAGCAAGGACTTCCTGCGCGGTGAGACCGAGGACGTCACCCTCCATCCCGCCGAGTGGTTCGCCGAGCGGAACATCGACCTCACCCTCGGTACTGCCGTCGAGCACATCGACACCGGTGCTCGGACGGTGACCGTCGACGGCGCTTCGTACAGCTATGACGTCCTCGTGCTGGCAACCGGCGCCAGCCCCGTGCCGCTGTCGGTTCCCGGGGGCGAGCACGTCCTCCAATTACGTTCGCTCGACGACGGCCGGCGGTTGCGGGATGCAGCGAGCTCGGCGCGTTCCGCCGTGGTGATCGGCGCGGGTTTCATCGGCTGTGAGGCGGCGGCATCGCTTGCCAGCCGCGGGCTTTCGGTGACCTTGGTGGCGCCCGATGAGGTCCCCCAGCAGAAGCGGCTCGGAGACGAGGCGGGCCGGCGACTCACGGCGCTTGTCGAGGCGACCGGGGTCAGGTATCTCGGCGGCGTCAAGGTGACCGCCGTCGACGACGGCACCGTGCACCTGGACAACGGCACCACGCTCGACGCCGACCTGGTGCTGGCCGCCACCGGCGTGACGCCCAACAGCAGCCTCGCCGAGAGCCTCGGGATCTCGTTGGAGCACTCGCGCATCCCGGTGCAGGCAGACATGAGCACCAGCGTCGACGGCGTGTACGCCGCGGGTGACGTTGCGTTCGCCGTCAACACAGCGGCCGGCCGGGCACTGGCGGTCGAGCACTGGTTCGATGCCGAGTCGCAAGGCAAGATCGCCGGCACGTCGGCGGCGGGCAAGGACGCCAGCTGGTCTGACGTACCGGGCTTCTGGACGACGATCGGGGAGGCCGACGTCAAGTACGCCGCCTGGGGCGACGGGTACGACGAGAGCACGTTCGTCGACCACGAGGACGGCTTCACGGTCTGGTACACCTCTGACGGTGCGACCGTGGGTGTGCTCACCTACAACGCCGACGACGACTACGAAAGCGGCGAGGAGCTGATCACCAAGCGGAAGCCACCGCCCGCGTCATGAACCCCCGCGACTGTGCAACGCCATACGCGCCACGCCGCTGAGGCCGTATCGCGTCGCACACTCACGGTGCCTATCGGGAGAACTCGGCGAGCTGCTCGGTCAGCTCTTCGGCGTAGCTCAGCTGCCGTGTCAGGTCGTCACACGCCTTCACAGCACGCGCATGGCAGGCGGCAAGGTAGGCCCTCGCTGTGCTCAGCTCCACCGCGCTCGCGTCGTCAGAGGTGACGACGTCGAGCGCGGCCAGGAGTTCCCGCATCTCGTCGAGGGTGAAGCCCAGCGGCTTCATCCGCCGGATCGCGAGCAACCGGTCGACGTCGTCAATGGTGTAGAGCCGGAACCCGCCGGCAGAGCGGTCCGACGGAACCACCAGACCGACCTCGTCGTAATGCCGAATCGTCTTGATGGACAGCTCCGTTCGCGCTGCCACTTCTCCGATCTGCCACACCTCGCCGGTCATCTCTAGTGCGCTCCGGTCCACTGCCCCGACAGCCGCGCATGACGTTCCGCACTGTTGTCGTTCATCCCCACGATGGAAACCGTCTTGCCTTTCGCCGCGTATTTCGTCGTGATGGCATCCAGCGTCGCGACGGTCGACGCATCCCAGATGTGCGCCTTGCTCATGTCGATGACGATGTTCTTCGGATCGCCGACGTAGTCGAACTGGTACACCAGGTCGTTGCTCGAGGCGAAGAACAATTCCCCCGTCACGGTGTAGACCTTCGTGTCGTTCGGGGAGTCGACGGTAGCCACCTCGGTGAAGTGAGCCACCCGGCGGGCGAACAACACCATCGCCGCCAGAGTTCCGACGGCCACCCCGTAGGCCAGGTTGTCGGTGGCGACGGTGACGGCGACGGTCGCGAGCATCACGAAGGTTTCGCTCTTGGGCATGCGGCGCAACGTTTTCGGATGAATGCTGTGCCAGTCCAGCGTGGCAACGGACACCATCACCATGACGGCGACCAGGGCCGCCATCGGGATTCGCGCCACGATGTCGCCGAGGCCGACGACGAGCGCGAGGAGGAATCCACCGGCCAGGAATGTCGAGATACGGGTACGTGCGCCACTGACCTTCACGTTGATCATGGTCTGACCGATCATCGCGCAACCACCCATCCCGCCGAAGAATCCGGTCACGACATTGGCCACCCCCTGCCCGACGGCTTCGCGGGACTTGTTCGAGTGCGTGTCGGTGATGTCGTCGACGAGTTTCGCGGTCATCAGCGATTCGAGCAAGCCCACGAGTGCCATGGTCAGGGCGTACGGCGCGATGATCCGCAGCGTCTCGATCGTGAGCGGCACGTCGGGGATCAGCAGGCTGGGCAGGCTCGACGGGAGCTGGCCTTCGTCGCCGACCGTGGGAACGGTCCACCCGGTCGCGACGGCCGCCGCGGTCAAGGCGACGATCGCGACCAGTGGCGCAGGTACCGCAGTCGTCAGCTTCGGCAGGGCGACGATCACGGCGATGCCGACGGCCACCATCGGGTAGACAAGCCAGGGCACGCCCAACAGGTGAGGCATCTGCGAGAGAAAGATCAGGATGGCCAGTGCGTTGACGAAGCCGACCATCACGCTGCGTGGCACGAATCGCATCAGCCGCGCCACCCCCAACGCCCCGAACGCCATTTGCACCACGCCGGCCAGAATCACGGTCGCGATCAGGTAGTCGAGTCCGTGGCTGCGGACGAGGGGCGCGACGACGAGTGCGACGGCACCGGTCGCGGCGGAGATCATCGCGGGTCGTCCGCCGACGATGGCAATGGTGACGGCCATGGTGAACGACGCGAACAGGCCGACTCGCGGGTCGACGCCGGCGATGATGGAGAACGAGATCGCCTCGGGGATCAACGCCAGCGCGACGACGAGACCAGCCAAGACCTCGGTGCGGAGACGACGCGGCGATCGCAGCGCCACCAGAACAGACTGCCGCTGTTGGGGCGTCGTCGTTTCCGGCGCAGCATTCATTGGCGGTCCTCTCGCGAAGCGGAAAGCTATGTCTGGAGCCGGCTTTCGAACCGCTCAGAAGGGCCCGCGAGCATGGAGCAGGGAAACGGGCCTCGGTGAACTCTACCCCTGGGGGAGGGTTGGTCCGCAAATCACGTCGCGCAGATCACACTCGTCGCGTCAGCCCTTCGGATGCTCCGCTCTGAACGACACGACCACCTCGTCGGCCACCTTCACCGCGCCCATCATCAGCGAGTAGGGCTTGACGCCGAACTCGGCGTGGCTGACCGAGGCGTCGCACGTCATGCGCCACGCCGAGCCCAGATCCTTCACCCGAAGGTCGACCGACCTCGGCCGTGACGTGCCGTGGATGTCGAGGGTGCCGTTCAACTGGTAGCCACCGTCGATGGCTGTGACGATCTGGTCGGCCGAGAAGCGAATCTGCGGAAATCGCTTCGCGTCCAACGTCTTCAGGGCATTGGAGCGGGCCAGCGACTTCTCCACACCTGACAATTCTTTGACTCCGCCGTCGCCGCGCACCACCTGCAACGAGTCGACCTCGACGGTCAGCTCCACCGCCGACGGCTGGTCACCCGACCAGGTGACCGTTGCCTGCCAGTCCGTCATCGCGATCGTCAGCCGGTGTCCCACCGCCGACGCCGGCCCGGTGACACCGGTGGTCAGCAGCAGTTCGCCATACGAAGGATCCAGCGTCCAGGTCATCGGTCGACGCTACCGAGATCACCCACCGGGTGGGTAGGGCAAGCCGAATTCGTCAGCAAGAAGACTCTGGACGACGATCATCGCCGCTTGCGAGCCCGACGCGATCGCCCCCGCGATGTGCGGCTGTTGGGTGCACACGTCGCCGGCGGCGAACACGCCGTGCGCGCTGGTGCGGTGAATCGCGTCGACGGTCAGTGGTTCGGTACCCAGTGGGCCCGGTGTGCACGTCGCACCCAGCTCGGCAGCCAACCGCGAGCGTTGCCGCACGGGAGCCTCGACGAGCAGGCCCTGACGCGGCAACCGGGACCCGTCGGCGAACACGATCTCGCTCAGTTCTCCTCCGTCGCTGCGCAATTCGGTGACCCGTCGCTGGTCGACCGTGATCTCGGCGGCGGCCAGCACCCGGGCGTCCTCGGAGCCGAGATCCGATCGTCCGTCGGTCAGCAGCGTCACGTCATCAGTCCAGCCACGCAGCATCAACGCCATGTGCACGCCCTGGGTGCCGGATGCCAGAGCCGCCAACGTCTTGTCGCGCATCTCCCAGCCGTGGCAGAACGGGCACTGGAACACCGAACGGCCCCAGAGCTCGTCGAGGCCGGGCAGCGGCGGTGGACAGTAGACCATTCCCGACGCGAGCAAGACACGCTTCGCTGCGATCGTCGTGCCGTCGGCGAGGTCGAGCAGATAGCCGTTGTCGACGGCGCGCCCCTGCGTCACTTCACCGCGGTGATACTCGACGCTGGGGTACGCGTCCAATTCCGCCCTGCCCGCCGCATACAGCTCATCCGGGGGGCGTTGATCGAAGCCGAGCAGCCCACCGATGACCGCCGCCGCCCGATTGCTCGGATCGTCGGCGTCTATCACGATCGTCTTCCGTCGTGCGCGCCCGAGGACCAGCGCTCCGCTCAAGCCGGCCGCGCCGCCGCCGACGACCGCACATTCCCAATCCACGGTTCCCTGATGCCCGCTCGTCGCGCGATTACGCCTCCCGCGACTGTGCGATGGCATCCGCGACACGCCGCGAAGGCCGTATCGCGAAGCACACTCGCGACGCTAGGCCTCTCGGCGCGCCAGCCGCTCCCGCTGCGGCACCACCACGTATTTGGGGTCCTCAGTCGACGCCACACCCGCCTCGAACACCCCGAAGCGTTGCAGGGCGCTGCCCACCAGAAGCGCTACGCCCGAGGCGGCCAGGGCCCAGCGCCGCTGGCCGGAGACGACCGCGCCCACCGCACCGCCGACGGTGAGGATTTCCGACGCCTGACGCAGGCGATGCGGCCGGCCGGTGGTGTACGCCTCCCCGACCAGCCCGAGTTTGCGCTCCATGGTGCGTGACGCGGCCACTTCCAACGCTGCCCCGGCGACAGCCATCCGCCGCGCGGGCCCGCTCTGCGACACCGGCGCGGCCAGCATGCCCAAGCCGGCTCCGCTGGCGGCCGCTGAGCCGGTGAACACGAACGGCAGGTACGGGTGTGCCTCATTCCACGCCGGAACCGCTGTCTGCGACAACAGGACTGCCGTGTACGACGCCACCCCGGGGGCGACCGCGGCGGCTTCCAAGCCCGCGGGCCGCGCCGCCCACGTCAGCAGCCTGCCCAGCCGTGAGCGCCGTAACCGGGACGGCATCAGCTCGGCGGCGGCCGCGAGCCCCGCGCCCGGGCCGTAGGCGCCGAGGATCCAGGTACCCATGCTCATCGGCGAGCTCGGCTTGGCGACCCGCAGCATGTGGTGGAACCGCTCAGGGCGGCCGAGATCCCCGATCAGGAAGTACATGCTCGCCAGCAGGCTCACCAGCGCCCCGAGGCGCGACACACGACGCAACTCGGTACGGCCCGTCAGGTCGGCTCCGGCGCCCAGCATCGCCGAGCCTGCCGAGAGTCCGCCGCTGAACAGGTACGCCGCGATCATCCAGTTCCACACCGGCGTCTTGAGGATCTGCCTGCCGTAGTACGAGCGGAACTCCGCCGGCGGTACCGCCATGTCCTCGCGTCCACCCCGGCGGTGCCGCGTCTGCGCGTTGCGGTCCGACGCGTCTGCATCGCTGAGCTTTTCGCGCATCACGTTCGCTTCCCCACGAACGCCGACACCGCGATGCCGACGAGCGCGGAAGCGGCCATACCCGCGTAGCGCCACATTGCCCCGGCGTCGCGCGTGGGCACCACCGGATCGGGCGGCAGCCCGTACACCTCCGGCTCGTCGAGCAGCAGGAAGAACGCCCCATCGCCACCCACGCCGTCGTCGGGTGATTCGCCGTAGAGCCGCGCTTCGGTCACGCCGCGCTCGTGCAGCGCATCGAGGCGTTGCGCGGCACGCT
Organism: Mycobacterium kyogaense; assembly: GCF_003254575.1. Classification (GTDB taxonomy): domain Bacteria; phylum Actinomycetota; class Actinomycetes; order Mycobacteriales; family Mycobacteriaceae; genus Mycobacterium; species Mycobacterium kyogaense. Next base: position 20,093 of record NZ_QJUA01000026.1, read on the forward strand.
CGCGCAGTTCGTCGAGCACACCGAACTGGATGGAGTCGGTCGGGCACGCCTTGGCGCAGGCCGGCTCGAGCCCGTCATGCAGGCGGTCGTAGCAGAGCGTGCACTTCCACGCCCTACCGTCACCTTCCCGTCGCTCGATCACGCCGTACGGGCAGCCGGAAACGCAGTAGCCGCAGCCGTTGCAGATATCCTGCTGCACAACGACGGTCGAGTACTCGGTGCGGAACAGCGCGCCGGTCGGGCAGACGTCCAGGCAGCCGGCGTGCGTGCAGTGCTTGCAGACGTCGGACGCCATCAACCACCGGAAGTCGGGCAGCTCCCCCACCATCTCGACAGCCTTCTGCGTCACCTCCGGCATGCCCAGATCGACCGGCGGCTTGCCCGGCTGCTCGATGAACGCCACGTGCCGCCACGAGTTGGCACCCAGATTCCCGGTGTTGTCGAACGACATGCCCAGCAGGTTGAACCCGTCGCCCTCACCGGAGACGGGCACGTCGTTCCACTCCTTGCACGCCACCTCACAGGCCTTGCAGCCGATGCACACCGACGTGTCGGTGAAGAACCCGACCCGCGGCGGGTGCTCCTCGTAGCCCGCATCGGCCGCCGGGTCGGGCAGCGGGCCGTAGAAGCTATTGCCGCTCATGGGGTTTCCTCCGTGTGGTCGGGCGATACCCGCGTGGTGTCCAGATCGGTACCGGTGGCCTTGGTGATCCCGGCCCGTTCCCGGTAGGCCGCCAGATACTCCAGCAGCGCGGGACCGCGCGGTCGCCGCCCCGGTTGGATGTCGCATGTGGCGACCTTGCTCTCCTGGATGAAGACGTTGGGATCAGCGACCACACCCAACAGGTCGTTGACCACGTCACCGTCGATCAGCCCGGAGCCGCCCCAGTGGTAGGGCATCCAGACCTGATGCACCACATGGTTGTCCACGCGCAGCGGTCGCATGCGTTCGGTGACGAACACCCGGGCGTCAACGGCGGCGCGACTGGTCACCACATGTGCCCAGTCCATGTGCGCCAGCCCGCGTTCGGCCGCCAGCGCCGCCGAGACTTCGACGAACAGCGCGGGCTGCAGCTCTGCCAGATACGGGAGTTGCCGGCTCATGCCGCCCGCGGTGTGGTGTTCGGTCAGCCGCGCCGCGGTGAACACGAACGGGAACACCTCACCGTGTGCGTCGGGCCACGACGGGTTCGACGGATTGTCCTCGCGCCCATAGATTTTGCGCGCCGGGTTGCCCTGCTGCAGATACAGCGGGTTGCGCACCGGCGATTCGTGCGGCTCGTAGTGGGTCGGCAGCGGCCCGTCCAGCACACCATTGGGCGCGAACAGCCAGCCCTTGCCGTCGGCCTGCATGACGAACGGGTCGTCACCGCGCAGCGCCTCGACGCCCACGGCCCCGTCAGCAGGTCGGTAGTCCGGCGGCTTGGTCTTCTCGAAATCCGGTGTGTCGTAACCGGTCCACTCGCCGGCAGAGGCGTCCCACCAGACCAGCTTCTTGCGCTCGCTCCATGGCTTGCCGGCCGGATCGGCCGACGCCCGGTTGTACAGCACCCGCCGATTCAACGGCCATGTCCAGCCCCACTCGTTGTCGTAGGGGCCCTGCTCGGTGTGCGGCTTGCGCCGGGCGGCCTGGTTCACCTCGTCGGCGTACACGCCGCTGTAGATCCAGCAGCCGCACATCGTCGAGCCGTCGGCCTTCAGCTCGGTGTAGCCGCTGACGGCGCGGTCGGTGGCAAGCTCGACACCGCTGATGCGACGCAGCACGTCCGCACCGGAGGGTTCGTCGCCCTCCATCTGGTAGTCCCATGACAGATCGAGTAGCGGCCGATCGCGCTCATCGGTTGAGCCGGAGAGCTTTTCGCGCAGGATACGGCCGAGGTGGTAGAAGAACCACAGCTCTGAGCGCGCGTCGCCCGGCGGCTCCACCGCCTTCTCGCGCCACTGCAGCATGCGTTGGGTCTGGGTGAAGGTGCCGGCCTTCTCGACGTGCGACGCCGCCGGGAACAGGAACACCTCGGTGCGGCACGTCTCGGGGCTGATCTCGCCGGTCTCGATCTCCGGCCCGTCTCTCCAGAACGTCGCACTCTCGATCTCGACGAGGTCGCGCACCACCAGCCAGTCCAGGTTCGCCATGCCGAGGCGTTGCAGCTTGCCGTGCGCGGAGCCGACGGCGGGGTTCTGCCCGAGCAAAAAATAGCCGAACACCTTGCCGTCCACCATGTCCATCACGGTCCGGTAGGTGCCGTGGTCGCCGTTGATGCGCGGCATGTAGTCGAAGCAGAAGTCGTTCTCCGGCGTTGCCGCGTCGCCCCAGTACTCCTTCAATAGCGACACCATGTAGGAATCGGCGTTGTGCCAGAAGCCTTTCTGGTTGCGGCTGGTGATCGCGTCGATGTAGTCGGCCAGTGTCTCCTGTCCGGCTCGCGGCATCGCGAGGTAGCCCGGCAGCAGGTTGAACAGCGTCGGCACATCGGTGGAGCCCTGGATGCTGGCGTGCCCTCGTAAGGCGAACACTCCCCCGCCGGGCCTGCCGATGTTACCCAGCAACAGCTGGATGATCGCTCCGGCGCGAATGTACTGCGCGCCCAACGTGTGTTGGGTCCAGCCCACGCTGTAGACCAGTGCAGCGGTCTTCTCGCGACCCGACGCCGACGTCCACTGGCGGGCGACGTCGAGGAACTGCGCGGCCGGCACGCCGCACACCCGCTCGACCATCTCGGGGGTGTAGCGCGCGTAGTGCCGCTTGAGGATCTGGTAGACGCAGCGCGGGTCCTGCAATGTCGGGTCGCTGGGGATGTCGGCGGCGCCCTGTATCGGTGCCCCACCGGAGCCCTGCTGATCCGGCGCGGCACTCTCCTTGGCGCCCGAGCCGCCGCCTTCGGCGTCGGTGTTCTGGTACTGCCATGTCTCCGGGTCGTAGGACGCGGTCGCCTCGTCGTATCCGGAGAACAGCCCGTCGAGATCCTCCGCGTCTTGGTAGCCCTCGTCGACGAGGAACGACGCATTGGTGTACGCGGTGACGTACTCCCGGAAGTCGAGCTCGTTGGACAGGATGTAGTTGATCACCCCGCCGAGGAACGCGATGTCACTGCCCGCGCGCAGCGGCACGTGCCGGTCGGCCAACGCGCTGGTGCGGGTGAACCGTGGGTCGATGTGGACGACCTGCGTGCCGCGCGACTTCGCCTCCATCACCCACTGGAAGCCGACGGGATGCGCCTCGGCCATGTTCGAGCCCATGATGACGATGAAGTCGGAATTGGCGAGATCCTGCTGGTAGTCCGTCGCCCCGCCGCGACCGAAGGAGGCCCCCAGACCGGGAACCGTGGCGCTGTGTCAAATACGCGCCTGGTTCTCGATCTGTAGGGCGCCGAGCGCGGTGAACAGCTTCTTGATCAGGTAGTTCTCTTCGTTGTCGAGCGTGGCGCCGCCGAGGCTGGCCAGCCCCATCGTGCGGCGCAGCGTGTTGCGGTCGGAGTCGAACTGCTGCCAGCCCTTCTCCCGGGCGTCGAGCACCCGGTCGGCGACCATGTTCATCGCGGTCTCGAGGTCGAGGTCCTGCCATTCGGTCGCGTACGGCGCGCGGTAGCGGATCTTGGTCAGTCGCTGCGGCCCGGTCACCAGTTGCTTGCTGGCCGAGCCTTTCGGGCACAGCCGGCCGCGCGAGATCGGGCTGTCGGGGTTGCCCTCGATCTGGACGACTTTCTCGTCTTTGACGTACACCTTCTGCGCGCAGCCGACAGCGCAGAACGGACACACCGAGTGCGCGACGTGGTCGGCTTCGGCGGTCCGCGGGGTCAGCGTCAACGAGCGCCGCGACTGGGCGGCGTGGCCGCGGCCGAGCTTGTCGTCGCCGGTGAGTTGCCTATACACAGGCCAGGATTCGAACAGCTTCTTGAAATCCACCCACCGCCTCCTTCGCCCGCGCCACCACCGATCCAACCGCCGCCGTCGAGCGTTGGCAAGCGGGGGCTACCCGGTGAACCGCAGGTTAACCTTGGAACCTCCTGTACAAAGGGTGCATGCTCGAGATCAGCCTTCTGACCTGGGGGGTGACGATCGGTCTGATCGTCACCCTGCTCGCCGTCGACTTGATCCTGGCCGCGGTCCGCCCCCACCGCGTCGGATTCAAAGAAGCCACCGCGTGGTCGGTCTTCTACATCGCCGTCGCCATCGGGTTCGGGGTGTGGTTCATGGCGACTTACGGCACCGACTTCGGCACGCAGTACTTCGCCGGCTACATCGTCGAGAAGAGCCTGTCGGTCGACAACCTCTTCGTGTTCGTGATCATCATGGCGACGTTCGCGGTGCCCGAGGAGCATCAGCACAAGGTGTTGACGTTCGGCATCATCCTGGCGCTGATCATGCGTGCGATCTTCATCGCGGTCGGCGCGACGCTGCTGTCGCTGTTCTCGTTCATGTTCCTGATCTTCGGCATCCTGCTGATCCTCACGGCGGTGCAGCTCTTCCGGCACCGCGACGAGGACCCCGACGTCGAGAACAACATCATGATCAAGGCGACGCGCAAGCTGCTGCCGATCAGCGACGACTACGACGGCGGCAAGCTGCTGACCCGCAGCCAGGGCCGCAAGATGGCCACCCCGCTGCTCGCGGTGCTGATCGCGATCGGCAGCGTGGATCTGCTGTTCGCGCTGGACTCGATTCCCGCGGTGTTCGGTGTCACGTCAGAGCCGTTCATCGTGTTCGCCGCGAACGCGTTCGCGCTGCTCGGTCTGCGCGCACTGTTCTTCTTGGTCAAGGGTCTGCTGGATCGCCTGGTGTACCTGTCGACGGGTCTGTCGATCATCCTGGCGTTCATCGGCGTGAAGCTGGTGCTGCACTGGGGCCACGTCGACATCAACCCGAACATCCCCGAGGTGAACACCTATCTGAGCCTGGTGGTGATCATCGCGATCCTGGCCATCACCACCATCGCCAGCCTGGCCAAGACCCGCAAGGATCCGAGCGCCAAGGCCCACCCGGGTTCGCTGCGGGCGACGCACAAGAACGTCACGGAGTCAGAAGGCGCGTCCCGTCGGGACGGCGTCGGGTGACCCCGCGCGCGTCGAGCGCCTCGAGCAAGGGGACGGCGACGCGCCGGGTGGTGTCCAAAGCACGTTTGGCGTCGGCGACGGTGAACGGCTGCGGTACACCGGCCAGGACCTCGGCCGCGCGCTGATAGGCCTGCGGGCCGAGCACCACGCCGTCTGCGATCTTGACCAGCCGGCCTGCCCGCACCGCGGCCGCCAGCTCCTTGGGTCCGAGGCGCAGTTCGGCGAGCTCGTCGGCGTCCGGCGCGCGGAACGGCTCGGCGGTCAGCCACTCCTCGAGCGTGCACACGGCTTTCTCCACGCGGTCGGGCAGCGCGGCGCCGGGCGTGCGGATCCGCCCGTCGGCGACGTCGAGCCCCGTCCCTGCAGCCAACGCGGTCACGAGCTCGATGGCGGGCAGCTCGAGGTCGCGCCGCAGTTCCTCGGTCGGCATGCCGGCGGCGATGTCATGCGTGGCTGACCAGCGCGCCACCGCGCTCACCAGCTGCTCACGCTGATCCGCCCACCATCTCCCGTCGACCACCCACTCCCCCACGCGCTCGCCTTCAGGCTCGAAACCCATGGCCCGCAGATCTTTTTCGCGTGCGCACACCGGCGGAGAGACGCGCCCGGTGGCGAGTTCGGCGCCCCGGGCGCGGGCGTCGCCGCGGCGGCGCAACGCCGGTGGTGCGACGTCGAGCACCTCGACCCCTGCGGCGATGCGGTGTTCACCGGGGTCGCGCAGCAGCCCGATGTCGCCGATGCGCAGAGGCAGCGGATGTGGCAGTCGCAGCCGGGCCCCGTGGTCACCCAGCGGTCGCACGTGCACGGGCATCGAGGCGGAGCCGATGTGGAGCACCAGCTGCTGCTGCAGTTTCCCGGCTGCACGCAGCGCGACGTCGATCTCACGAGTGTCGCGCCAGGCGTCCGGAGTGCAGAGGGTGTCGCCGCGCGTGACGCTGTGGTGGTCGACGCCGCGCAGGTTGACCGCCACGCGGGCCACCGCGGCGACCTCGGACCGGTCTCGGCCCAGGGACTGCACGCCGCGCACGGTGACGCGGCGGCCGTTGTGCACCAGGTCGTCCCCGACGCGGATCGTGCCCGCGGCCAACGTGCCCGTGACGACGGTGCCGGCCCCGCGCACCGTGAACGACCGGTCCACCCACAGCCGCACGTCGGCGTCGATGTCCGGCGCCGGTAGCCGATCCGTCAGCGTCACGAGTTCTCTTCGCACCGAATCGATCTCGGCGCCGAGCACGATCGTCGCGGCGGGAAGCTGCTGTCGCACTTGGTCGATGGCAGAGGCCGGATCGGCGAGGTCGGCCTTGCTGATCACGACCAGCAGGTGCTGCACGCCGAGGGCGCGCAGCGCGGCGGCATGCTCGTCGGACTGTGGCATCCAGCCCTCGGTGGCAGCGACGACGAACACGATGGCGGGGACGGGTCCGACGCCGGCGAGCATGTTCCCGACGAAGCGTTCGTGGCCGGGGACGTCGACGAATGCGATCTCGCGGCCGTCGATGTCGGCCCACGCGAAGCCGAGGTCGATGGTCAGGCCGCGGCGCTGTTCCTCGGCGAGCCGGTCGGGCCACATGCCCGTGAGTCGTTCCACGAGAGTCGATTTGCCGTGGTCGACGTGTCCCGCGGTCGCTATGACGAACACGCCCGGACCGCTCTCAGCAGCGCCTCATCGTCTTCAGGCGCAACCGTGCGCAGGTCGAGCAGGCAGCGGCCGTCCTCGATACGGCCGACCACCGCGCGCTCGCCGGTTCTCAACGCCACCGCGTACTGCTCGGGGAGAGCGATTGCAGCACTGGGTAATTCGACGTCCGGCGCGCCGCCGCCGCCCACCGCGGACACGCAGTCGACGACCTCCGCGCCGGGCAGCTGAGCCGCCAGCATCGAAGCCCGGGCTCGTAGCTCGGCCACCTCGGCACTGAGCGCCTGCGCGACGGGCGTGGGCGGCCCGACGAGCGTGGCCTCCAGCGCGGCCAGCGTCAGCTTGTCCACGCGCAGCGCACGGGCTGCGGGGTGGCGGCGCAGCCGCTCGATCAACTCGGAGCCACCGAACAGCAGCCCGGCCTGCGGCCCGCCGAGCAGTTTGTCGCCGCTGGCGGTCACCAGGTCTGCGCCGTGACGCAGCACGGTCGCGGCGTCGGGTTCGTCGGGCAGCAGCGGATGCGGGCTCAGCAGGCCCGAACCGATGTCGACCACCAGCGGGGAGTCGAGGGTGGCGAGCTCGCGCACCGAGACCGTCGAGGTGAAGCCGCTGACGTGGTAGTTGGACGGGTGCACTTTGAGGATGAAGCCGGTGTCGGGGCCGATCGCATCGGCGTAGTCGCGCAGGTGGGTGCGGTTGGTGGTGCCGACCTCGCGGATGCGGGCGCCGGTGGACGTCATGAGCTCGGGCAGCCGGAAGCCGTCGCCGATCTCGATCAGTTCTCCGCGGCTGACGATCATCTCCCTGCCGGGGGCGAGCGTCATCGCCGTCAGCAGCAGCGCGGCGGCGTTGTTGTTGACGACGTGCACGGCCTCGGCGGCGGGGACCGCGGCGGCCAATGCGGCCAGGGCACCCCTGCCGCGGCGGGCGCGCCGGCCGGTCGCGAGGTCGAACTCGACGTCGGTGGCGCCGCTGGCGGTGGTCACGGCGTCGATCGCAGCCTGCGACAGCGGGGCGCGGCCCAGGTTGGTGTGCACGACCACGCCGGTCGCGTTGATGACAGGCCGCAACGTGGCCGCGCTCGACGGCAGCGACGCGACGGCGTGGTCGGCGACCTGCTCGGGGTCGATCTCCCCGGCGCGGGCGCGCTGCTGCGCCTCGACGACCACGCTCTTGACGAGCACGCGACCCAAAGTCTGGGCCGCCGCGACCAGTCGCGGGTCGGCGAGCACGGCGTCGGTGCGCGGCACCCGCCGGCGCGGGTCACTCATGGCAGCGATTTCGGCGTGGTTGTCTGCGCTCAGCGACGACGAACACGCCGAAATCGCACGGGAAATGGCGGAGGCGGACGGGAATCGAACCCGCCAGCGACAGGAACTGCCGCTCAGCGATTTTGAAGATCGGGCCGGTCACCAGACCGGATACGCCTCCCTGAGCCACCTGTCCATCATGGCAGGGCAGCATGGAAGCCATGACGCACCGGCTCACGCAGTACGCCCACGGCGGCGGATGTGCCTGCAAGATCCCCCCTGGCGAGCTGGAAGAGGTGGTCCGCGGTCTCCAGCACGCCACGCCGGTGAACCCGGTCGGTGAGCTGCTCGTCGGGCTCGACGACGGCGACGACGCGGCCGCGGTGCGTATCGAGGGCGGCACCGCGCTGATCGCGACGACGGACTTCTTCACCCCCGTCGTCGACGACCCCTACGACTGGGGTCGGATCGCGGCGACGAACGCTCTGTCGGACGTGTACGCGATGGGCGGCCGGCCGGTGGTGGCGGTCAACCTGCTGGGCTGGCCGCGTGACGTGCTGCCGTTCGAGCTCGCCGCCGAGACGCTGCGCGGCGGCATGGACGTGTGCGTCCAGGCGGGCTGCCATCTGGCCGGCGGGCACAGCGTCGACGATCCCGAACCGAAGTACGGTCTGGCGGTCACGGGCATCGCCGATCCGGACCGGTTGCTGCGCAACGACGCCGGGGTCGCCGGCGTTCCGCTGTCGCTGACGAAGCCGCTGGGCATCGGGGTGCTCAACAGCCGGCACAAGAACACCGGCGAGCGCTTCGAGCACGCGATCGAGGCGATGACGACGCTGAACGCCGAGGCATCGCAGGCGGCCTTGGATGCCGGGGTGCGCTGCGCCACCGATGTGACGGGCTTCGGGTTGCTCGGGCACCTGCACAAGCTGGCGCGGGCCAGTGGGGTTACGGCGGTGCTCGACGCAGCGGCGGTGCCGTATCTCGATGGCGCACGGAAGGCGTTGCGGGATGGGTATGTCAGCGGCGGCACGCGACGCAACCTGGACTGGGTTCGTCCGCACATCGAGCTCTCGGTCGGCGAGGACGAAGCGCTGCTGCTGGCCGATGCGCAGACCTCGGGCGGCCTCCTGATCGCCGGCGAGATCCCGGGCGCCCCGGTCATCGGAGAGCTGGTCCCCCGCACCGACCACACGATCATCGTGCGGTAGCCCCCGTTCGGCGAGCGCGCGTGTCTGTACATCCCCACGCGGCGTGTCGCGTGCCTCTGCGCGCGCTCGCCGGCCACCGAGCGCGCGTTCACTGCGCACTGACCCCCAGCGCGTGCAGCACTGAGTCCACCACCCGCTCGAGGAACTCCGGACCAGTCTTCAGCCGGCGCCCGCAGATCCGCCAGAACACCGGCGCGGCAACCAGATCCAACACGTACTCGCTGTCGACATCCGGGGAGACCTCACCGCGCGCAATTGCCGCGTCGATCACGGCCTGCCCGTAGCCTCGGCGGGCGGTTCCGACGCGACGAGTCAGAGCGTCCGCGAGCTCAGGGTTACGCATCGCTTCGGCGAGCAGGTCGGGCAGGATGCGGGACATCCGGACGTCGCTCAGCCACGCATCGACACCGGCGACGAGCGCGGTGACGTCGGCGACCAAATCATCCGATGGCACGGTCGCGGCCGCCGGAACGCTGAGCACAGCCACGACGTCGAGCACCATCTCCTGCTTCGACGGCCACCGCCGGTACAGGGCGGCCTTGCCGGCTCGGGCTCGGCGGGCCACCCCGTCCATCGAGAGCCGGCCGAAGCCCACGTCAGCGAGTTCGTCCAGCACTGCCTCGACGATCCCGTCTGTCACCTGAGCTCGCAGGTTCGCTTTCGCCGTCACGCTCGGAATACTATACGAGACGGAACCGTTCCGTTTCGCATGACAATTCGTATGACAAGGAGCACCGTGACCGATGACGACCGCCGCTCGCACACCGACCGGGTGATCGACGACCTACTCGACAGCCTTCGCCGCAATGACATGCGCGCCTTCGCCGACCAGTGGGCGCCCGACGGTTCGATGGAGTTCCCCTTCGCCGAACCCGGCTATCCAGTGCTGCGCAGTCGTGCCGACGTGGCCGACTACCTGAAGGACTACAGCGCCATGCTGCGCATCGACACCGTGACCGAGCGACAGCGGCACCACACCCTCGACCCGGAGACGGCGGTTCTGGAGTTCTCGGCCGACGGCATTGTGCTGCAGTCGAACTCGACCTACCACATGGATTACGTCGCGGTCATCACCGTCGGCGTCGGTGGCGTGCGGCACTACCGCGACTACTGGAACCCGGTGGCCGCGGCAGCCGCACTCGGAGACGCCGACGCGCTCGCGTCGGGCATGGGGCGTCGTGATGCCTGATCCGATTCTCGTCACCGGGGCGACCGGCAACACCGGGACCGCCGTCGTCGCCGGCCTGCGGTCCCGCGGCAGCCACGTCCGCCCGGCAAGCCGGCGGCCCGACCCGGCCGACCCGGACGCCCTCGAGTTCGACTGGGCCGACGCCACGACGTTCGCCGCGGCGCTTCGGGGCGTGACGGCGATGTATCTGGTCGCCCCGGCCGGTGACGCCGATCCGGTGTCGATGGTCGGCCCGTTCCTCGATCTGGCCGCAGACCAGGGCGTGCGTCGGGTCGTGCTGTTGAGTTCGTCGGCGATCGAGCGCGGAGAGCCCGGGCTGGGCGAGATCCACGACGTCATCGCTGGCAAGTTTCCCGAGGCCACTGTCCTGCGCCCCTCGTGGTTCATGCAGAACTTCGTGGGCGACCACCCACTGGCCCACAGCATTCGGGGGTCACGGGAAATCGTCACGGCGACCGGCGTAGGCCGTCTGGGTTTCATCGACGCCAACGACATCGCCGCGACCGCCGTCGAAGCTCTCATCGCACCTGAGCCCCTCGGCAAGGAATTGGTGTTGACCGGCCCCGAATCGCTGTCCTACGCCGACGCCGCGGCGATCCTGTCGGAAGTGCTCGGACACCACATCGGCCACGTCGACGTGTCCCCCGCCGAGCGAGCCTCACAGTTCACCGAGGCCGGACTCTCGGAGGAGTTCGCGGGCGTGCTCGCTGCACTCGATGAACGCATCAGCGCCGGCGAGCAGGACTTCGTGACGACGACCGTGCGGGACATCACCGGCCGCCCGCCGACGTCGTTGCGCGACTTCCTACACCAAGTCCATCTCCGCCGGTGACGCCCCACCGATGGCCTGCGAGATGAAGCTGCGCGTCGTCAGCGGACCGCCGAACTGCTGCAGCAGCCCGCCGGCATCGTTGCGGCCCAGATCGATCGGCTCGAACCCGAACCGTTGGATCAGCGACGCGACCTCGGCGTTGGCCGCGGAGTCGTTGCCGGAGAGGAACAGCACCCGTCGCCCGCCGCGGCCGTCCTCGGGCTCGCGGGCGAGCACCTTGGCCCAGGTGTGCCCGAAGGCTTTCACCACACGGGCGCCGGTCGCCCACTCCTCCACCAGATCCGACGACGCCCGCCCACCGAGATCTGCCGGCGAAAAGTTGACGTAGTCAATGGCATTCGTCGCATCGACGATGATCCGCCCGGACCAGTCCGGCACCTGAGCGACGAGCTCCTGCACCGCATCGAACGGCACGGCCAGCACGACCACGTCGGCGCCGAGCGCGTCGGAGATCTCGGACGGCGTGATGTGGGGCCCGAGACGCTGCGCCAGCGGTGCGACGGTGTCCGGACCGCGGGAGGCGGCGACGGCGACGTCGATTCCGGTGCGGGCGAAGTGCCCGGCCACCGCGGAGCCGATGTTGCCCGAACCGACGATCGCGTAGCCCATGGCGTCCTCTCGAGAGTTTTGTAGCACTCATTAAAGAAACGACGCTAGCAGAGTGCGCAACTCGGTGCATAGGATCGACCGATGGGCCGGCCGCCGAAGTTCGATCGCGCAGACGCGCTGCAGGCAGCCATGCATCTGTTCTGGGACAGGGGCTTTGACCGCACCTCGATCAACGATCTGACTGCGGCGATGGGTATCAGCCCGCCCAGCCTGTATGCGACGTTCGGCGACAAGCAAGCGCTGTTCGACGCCGCGGTGGAGTTGTACGAACGCTCCGCGGTGGTGCCGCCGGCACTGGAGGAGCCCACCGCGCACGCGGTCTTCACGTCGATGCTCGACCGGGCCGTCGAGCTGTACACCCGGCCGGCGCACCCGCCGGGCTGCTTCGTCATCTCCGACCCGACGCTGCGTGCCCGCCGGGATTCGGGACGCGATGCGATCACTCGGCGCCTACGCCGTGCGCAGCGGGCCGGCGACCTGCAGGCGGAGGCCGATGTCGCCGCGCTGACCGACTACGTCGACCTGGTCCTACGCGGGTTGTCAGCTCTTGCCCGCGACGGTGCGACCCGGCGGCAGCTGCGCGCGGCGGCAGACATCGCACTCAGGGCGTGGCCGGTTCCTGCGTCACCACGGTGAACAGCTGCGCGATCATGCCGTTCTCGATGAGCGCCACGTCGAACCCGGCGATCAGCACATCGGCGGTGCCCGGCGCGCACACCTCGAAGTTCAGGTAGCCCATGTTCGCGACCTGGTGCACCGGGCCGGCCTGCGTGAACTCGAGGCCGGCCAGCGGCCCGTCGAGGAGCGCCTGCGCCTTCTCGTGCAATCGGTCCTGACCGACCACGGTCTCCTCTGCGTCCGACCATCGCACGTCCGACGCGTAGTTGCGGCGGACCACCTCGAGCCGGGCCTCCGCATCACGCTCGTTGAACACCGCGAGCAGGTTCTCTTCCATCAACCGCACGATGTCGTCGTTTTGTAGCACCCATGCAAGTTACCACCAGGCGCGACGGGGTTGCCTAGGATCACCGGAATGCTCGATCTCGCCGTCCCGATACTCAACGCCCCGATGGGCGGCGTGGCCGGCGGCGCGCTGGCCGCAGCCGTCACCCGCGCCGGCGGGCTCGGCATGATCGGGATGGGAAGCAGCGCAACGGTATCCACCCTTCACAGAGAGTTACCCCATGTCCGCGCAGCCCGATTCGGGATCGGCCTGATCGGCTGGCGGGTACGCGACGATCCTGGCCTGCTCGACGCCGCCCTCGATGCGCGCCCCGCGCTGCTGTCGGTCAGCTTCGGAGACGACTACGCCTGGGTCGCAGCCGCCCACGACGCCGGCGTGCTGGCGGCCACCCAAGTCGCCGACGTCGAACAAGCGACACAGGCAGCAGACGCCGGCGTCGACGTGCTGGTCGCCCGCGGAGCCGAGGGCGGCGGCCACGGCCGACCCCGCATGCCGCTGCACACCCTGCTGGGCCAGATCATCGCCCACGTGGACAGACCGGTACTCGCCGCAGGCGGCATCGCCTCGGCTCACGCGCTGAACGACGTGCTCGCCGCGGGCGCCGCCGGAGCGTGGATCGGCACCGCGTTCGCGGTGTGCGGGGAGTCGCTCCTCGACGATGCGGCGCGCGCACGGCTGATCGCGGCCCAAGCCACCGACACGATCCTGACCCGCGCGTTCGACAGAGCCTTCGGCTACGCGTGGCCGAACGACACGCCAGAACGCGTGCTGCGCAACAGCTTCACCGACCGATACGACACCCGCGAGGACGAGATAGACGCCGCGGCGCGAGACGCGCTGCGAAAGGCGACCGAAGACGACGACTACCGCATCGCACCCATCAACGCCGGCGAGGGCGTCGGCGACGTCACAGGTGTCGACGACGCAGAAGCAGTCATCAGAAGACTCACCAACACCTAATCCAGCGTCGCCCAAAAGGAATTCAACGCTTCGGCGCCGCGGTGCGGGTCCTGCACCATCCACCAGTGCCCCAACCCCTCGAGCACAGCGATGTGTGCGCCTGCCCGCTCGGAGGCCCGGCGCCGGTTGTCGTGAGCGCCGATGAAGGCGTCGTCGGTCGCCAGCAGTGACAGGCCCGGCCGTGCGGCGAGGCTCGGCAACTCCCGGCCCGCCTCCGCCATCGCGGGTTGCGCGGCAGACCGGTAGAGCGCCAAGATCGCCCGGCCCATGTCGGCGTTCTGGTGTTCGGCGATCTGCGCGGCGATGTCGGCCGGAATGCCGAGCGACACCATCAGATCCGTGCGCGCGGTCAGGTCGCCGCCGAGCATCGCGTCGAGCGACTCTTCACCCGCTCCCGGTGTCTGCCACACCTGCGCCATGTCGTGCCACACGTACTCCGGGTCGAACAGCCCGACGACGTCGCTGACCCAGCTGCGGACGAGCTCGGGCCGGTGCATCACCGCGTTGATGACATGCCCGCCGCCCCAGTCATGGCCCACGAGGTCGATCGGCCCCTCGATCGCCGACAATTCGGCTTCCAACCAGTCCCGGTACTCCAGGAATGTCGCACCGAACCCGTCGGGCAGCGGTGCTCCGAAGCCCGGCGGCGAGAGAAGTACCACGTCGTCGCGGCCGAGGACCGCGAGCAGCGGGCCCCAGATCGCCGTGGTCTCGGGATTGCCGTGTACGAAGACCGCCGTCATGGACGTCAGACTACGGACTTTCCGGGGGCCGTGGCCCGCCCTTTGGTGCCACAGTGGAGACATGTTGATCTCAGTCATAGGCGCATCGGGGATGATCGGGTCGCAGGTCGTGCAGATCCTGACCGCGGCCGGACACGACGTCGTCGGCGCATCACTGCGCACCGGGGCGAACGTGCTCACCGGCGAGGGGGTCGACGATGCGGTGGCCGGCGCCGCGGTGCTCGTGGACGTCACGAATTCGCCTCAGCTGGACGATGATACGGCGACTGACTTCTTCACCAAGTCGTCCGCGAACCTCGTCAAGGCTGCGGCGAGTGCAGGCGTCGAACACTACGTCGCGCTGTCGATCGTCGGCGCCGACGGCATCACCGACAGCGGCTACATGCGGGCTAAGGTGATCCAGGAGCGCACGATCGCCGAATCGGGGCTGCCGTACACAATCGTGCGCGCGACGCAGTTCCACGAGTTCGCCGAGGCCATCGTCGGGTCACTGGCGGTCGGCGAGGAGTTTCACGCCCCCGTGGCCCGCATCCAGCCCATCGCGTCCGCAGACGTGGCGGCGGTGGTCGCCGACGTGGCGCAGAGCACCCCGGCCGACGGCATCGTCGACGTGGGCGGCCCGGAGAAGATGACGTTCGCCGATCTGGCGCGCGCGGTGCTCGCCCATCAGGGCAAGGACAACGCCGTCGTCGACGACGCAGCAGCCACCTACTTCGGCGCACGTGTCGACCACGACACCCTGGTCACCGGCAACGGCGCCCGACTCGGCACACAACGGTTCACCGACTGGCTGGCCACTCAGTGAGCACATCGGTCCTGGTGACCGGGGCGGCCGGGTATGTCGGCAGCCACCTCGTCAATCAGCTTCTGGCGCAGGGCTACCGGGTCCGTGCCGCGGTCCGCACTCCACAGCGCGCCGACGATGTTCGCCAGACGGCAGCCGGAGACGTCGAGTTCGCCTATGCCGATCTGACGTCCGACGACGGCTGGGCGGACGCCGTCGCCGGAACAGACGTCGTCATGCACGTCGCGTCGCCGTTCCCCGCGCAGAATCCCCGCACCGACGACGAGGTCATCGTGCCCGCGCGCGACGGCGCTCTGCGGGTGCTCCGGCATGCGCGCGACGCAGGCTGCCGGCGCGTCGTGATGACGTCGTCGTTCGCCGCGGTGGGGTACTCCCCCAGCACCGAACAGCGTTGGACAGAACGGGATTGGACGGATCCAGCGGATCAGAACACTGCCTACATCCGGTCGAAGGCCATCGCGGAGCGGGCGGCGTGGGACTTCATGACGCGCGAGGGCGGTGCACTCGAGTTGACGACGATCGTGCCGGTCGGCATCTTCGGGCCGACGCTCGGTCCGCACCTGTCGACCTCGGTGCAGATCGTGCGCTCGATGCTCGCCGGTGATCCGCTGCCGGCAGGCCAGTACTTCGGCGTGGTGGATGTACGTGATGTCGCCGACGCGCATGTGCGCGCGATGACCACCGAAGCTGCTGCGGGCGAACGATTCCTGGTGGTCGTCGACGAGCCCGCGGTGACGTTCGGCGAGCTGGCGCGCCTCATCGGCGTCGACGCTCACGACGACGTCCAGGGCACACGTCCGCAGATCAGCAACGCCAAGGCGAAGGCGGTGCTCGGCTGGCAGCCCCGCCCGCTCGACGAGACGATCCGCGACACCGTGACATCGCTGAAAGACCTCGGGTTGGTCTGACCTACAAACCGCCGGCGATCAAGTTGACCACTGAGGCGACGATCACCGAGCCGAAAAGGTACGACAGCAGACCGTGTTTGAGCGCCGTGGCGCGCATCCGCGACGACGTCAGGTTGGTGTCCGAGATCGCGAAGCTCATGCCGACGGCGTAGGCGACATACGCGAAATCGCTGTAGCGGGGCGGCTCAGAAGTGTTGAAATCGATTCCGCCGACCGGCTTTTCCCGAAAGTAGATCTTCGCGTAGGTCAGCGCGAACAGCGTGTGCACCGCGAACCACGAGACCACCACGCTGCCCACCGCCACGTACGGTGCCACCGCGCCGAGACGTTCGGGCCGTGCATTCGCCAGCAGCAACCCGACACCGACCAGGCTGGCGAGCGCGCCGACGAGGACCAACACGAACACGGTGCGGCGGCCCGGCTCCTCGATCTCGGCATGCGATGCGGTCTGCTCGGCATCGAACGGCCACAGCACCGACCACGTCCACACCAGGTAGGTCAGCGCGAGGACGTCCCAGCCGATCAGAATGGCGAACCGCCCGAACTCGACGGACGCGATCGCACCGGCCACCAGGCCCAGGATCGCCGCGCCCAGCAGCCGGATCGCGGGGGTGTGCCACCGCGCCGAGGTCATCTGAAGCAGTCAACCAGGCCGGCCTGTCGGAGGCCTGGAAGACACCCCCACCTGACCCGACAATCTCGCTGGTCACACCCGTCACACGACGCGCCGGAAACCTCGCGACACTCCCCCGCGGACTGCGGCGGTGTCCGCGCCGTGGCCTATGTTGGGGCCTCCGGCCAGACACCGGAGCGAGACACAGAGGGAGGGTGCGTGGACGACCAGCTGTCGGCGGCCGATCTGCTCGAGCGCAACCGCGAGCTGCAGGCATCCCCGACGGTACGGCTGCTGTCGGCCACCAACCTGAGCCTCTACGCGGCGCTGATGGACCGGCACCTGAGCGGCGGAGTGGTCGCCGAGACCGAGCTGGTGGTGCGCCTGGAGCGTGATCTGGCCGACCTGGGCGACGATCAGCCCGGCCTCGCGCTGGTCAAGTCGTGGGCCAGCCAGGGCTGGCTGCACCGCATCGTCGACGACCGTACCGATCAGAACGTCTGCTACCTGACCCAGGACGCGCGGCGTGCGCTGGACTTCCTGCGCGGGATGCGCCGCCAGGACACCATCGCCACCGGCGGGTCGATCACCGGTATCGCCGGCCGACTCAAGCAGGTCGCGATCAAGGTGGGCAATGATCCCGCCCGGATCCGCAAGAGCATCGAGGCCGAGATCGACGCGCTGCGTCGTGAGCTCGGCGAACTCGAGGCCGGGGAACGACCCGAACCGGACGTCACCGACGCCTACGACGAGGCTCGCGCGATCGCGCTGCAGATGGAACGCCTGATCACCGACATCGGCCAGTACGGCACGATGATCGAGCAGGCCACCGCGGCGCTCGACGAACCGATCGACAGCAACCTCGCCTACCGGGACCGTCAGCGGCAGATGTACGCCGACTATCAGGCGGCCTGGGATTCGCAGGGCCGCGACAGCCACCGCGCCTTCCTGCGTATGATCAACGACCCCGACCAGCGCGCCGAGTTCGAGGCCGACGTCGCCGCGGTCGCCGGGGCGCTCCCGCATCTGGACCCGGCACTGCGCCGGGTGATGGCCGGCTTCTTCGAACTGGTCGGCCAGCAGATCGACGAGGTCGAACGCATTCAGCAGCGCTGCGCGCAGCGGGTCAAGCGCTTCACCGCGTTCGGCACGCTCGAGCAGAGCCGCGGCATCGCCCGCCAGCTGAACGAGGCCATCGGCGCCGCGCGCACCCTGCTGAAGACCTCGCTCATCGATTCCCGGCTCGATCTCGAGCTACCACTGGCCAGGCACGCGATCAGCTCGGTCGGCGCGCTCAGCTTCAAGATCGGTGACCTGTCCAACCCGAAGCCGGCCAAACCGGCCGAGGGCGACGTCGACCTCGCCAGCTTCGCCGCGCTCACCACGCAGGTCGATGCGGCCGCGATGGCGGAGATGATCAACGGCGCGCTGCCGATGTCGCTGCCCGACGCGGTCGCGAGACTGGACAACGCTTATCTGGGTCACGTCATCGTGCTGTGGTCGTGGGCGCTCAAGCAGCCCCAAGAGACGGCCGGTGAGTCCACGACGGTCCGCTTCCGTTCGCTGGACGGCCGCGATCGCGAGATCGCCGTTCCCAACGCGACTTTCACCGAACCGATCACCGTGGGAGTGGCCCCGTGAGCACTGACGCCGACATCGACTTCTCGTCGCTACCGCAGGTCGACCAGACCGCCCGGCCGCCTCATCAGCGCCGGCCGCGGTTCGACGGCGACGTCTCCGAGCTGCCCGACCGCGCCTGCTGGGCGCTGCAGCACCTGCTGACTCGGCGCTACATCAGCGCCGAGTCCGACGCCGACATCTACGCGTGGGTGCTCGAATACCGCCATCAGCTGTCGGTCCGGCTGTCCGAGCTCGACCTGCTGCTGCGCATCGTCGACGGAACGGACGTCGCGTTCGTCGAGCAGGCCCGCTATGAATCCGCCAAGGGCATCAAGCTTCTCCGCCGCGAACCGCTCGGCACCTACGACTCGATCCTGGCCCTGCACCTGGCGCAGATGATGCGTGCCGCGGGCGGGCAGAGCGTGCTGATCTCGCGAGAGGAGATGCACGGGTTGTTCTCCGGGGTGCTCAACGACGTCGACCGCGACGCGGTCACGTTCACCGGCCGCATCGACGCGGCGATCGCCCGGCTCACGGGGCTGGAGATCCTGCGCCGCAGCCGCGACGACGAGGACAGCTACACGATCAGCCCGGTGATCACCGCGGTGATGACGGCCAGCGTGATCACCGAGCTGCAGCAGCAGTTCGAATTGCTGGCCACCGGCGGCACCCCCGACGTGGAGGTCACCCTTGACTGAGCAGTTCCACCTGTCCCGGCTGCAGGTCATCAACTGGGGCGTGTTCGACGGCTACCACTCGATCCCGTTCAGCGAGGGCGGTGCGCTGATCGCCGGCGCTTCCGGCAGCGGCAAATCCTCTCTCTGGATGCCATTTCGCTGGGCTTCCTGCCGTTCAACCGACGCAACTTCAACGCTTCCGGCGACAACACCGCGGCCGGGTCGAGCGCGGGGCGCCGCACCGTGGACAAGTACGTGCGTGGTGCGTGGGGTCAGCGCAGCGACGGCGGCACCAGCCGGGTGATGTACCTGCGCGGCGACGGGACCGCCTGGTCGGCCGTCGCGGTGACCTATGCCAGCGACTCCGGTCGCACGGTGACGGGCCTGGTCCTCAAGTGGCTGACGGGCGAATCGCGCAACGACTCGTCGAGCCGGTTCGTGCTCGGCGACGGCGATCTCGGCATCGAGGACGTCTGCAATCGTTGGGCGGCAGGCCGTTTCGACACCGGCGTGTTCAAAGAGGACCGGGGCGAGCGGAGCGACGGGAAAAGCCTGGGCTGGCGGTTCACCACCAAGGTCGAGTCGCAGTATCTGGCGCAGCTGTACGCCACCATTGGCATCCGCGCCTCCGATGCGGCCCAGCAGCTGCTCGGCAAGGCGAAGTCGCTCAAGAGCGTCGGCGGCCTGGAGCAGTTCGTCCGCGAGTTCATGCTCGACGAGCCCGACAGCCTGGCCCGTCTGCCTGAGGCGCTCAAGCAGATCGATCCCCTGGTGGAGGCCCGCGAACTGCTGGCCGTCGCGCAGCGCAAGCGCAAGATCCTCGGCGACATCGAGAAGATCCAGCAGCGGTATGCGTCGGAGTCCACCGATCTCGGCATCATCGACCTCGTCGACCTGCCGATGGTGCGCGCGTACACCGATCACGTCCGGCTGGCGCAGTGCCCGGCGCAGATCGCCCAGCTCGACACCACGATCGATCAGCTCGAGAACGAGTACGAGGACGTCACGCGGTCGCTGAATCTGGCCAAGGCCGAAGCGGATTCGCTCAATGCGCAGATCAGCGGCACCAGTGCCAACATCGGTCCGCTGCAGAGCCAGGTGACGGCCGCGGAGACCGAGGCCGAGCAGATCGAGCGCCGCCGCGCCGCCTACGAGGACATGCTCGCCGCGCAGGATCTCGACGTTCCCGACTCCGCTGACGAGTTCTGGAATCTACGCGAAGAACTGCTGCAGCAGGCCACCGAACTGCTCGCCAAGGTCGAACGCAACCGGGAGGCGTCCACCGACGCCGAGTACGCGCAGAAGGCCGCGCGCATGACGCGCGACGACGCCGCCAAGGAGCTCAAGCGCGTCGAGCACGTCGGCTCGGCGCTGCCCGAGTTCGCGCTGCTGATGCGCGATCAGATCTGCGCCGCGGTCGGTGTGGATGCCGCCGAGCTGCCGTATGTCGCCGAGCTGATGGACCTGCGGGCAGACCAGACCCGGTGGCGCACCGCGGTGGAGAAGGTGCTGCGCGGCGTCGGGCTGCGGCTGATGGTGCCCGATCAGCATTGGACGGCGGTGCTGCAGTTCGTCAACGAGACCAACATGCGGGGCCGGCTCGCGCTGCACCATGTGCGGGCGAAAATGCTGGGCGCGGATCCGGTCGAGCCGGAATCGAACACGCTGGCAGGCAAGCTCTTTCCCGTCGACCCCGCGCATCCGTGCGCCGCCGAAGCCGTCGACATCGTCACCGCGGCGGGCGATCACGTCTGCGTCGACACCCCCGATGTCTTCGCCCGGTTCCGCCGCGCGGTCACCGACACCGGCCTCTACAAGGACTCCGACCGGCTCGCGATCAAGGACGACCGGCGCCCGCTCAAGCAGTCGGAGTACCTGTACCAGGGTGATGTGACGGCGAAGATCAACGCACTCACCGTCGACCTGGCCGCGGCCGAGGACGCCTACCAGAAGGCACGCCGCACCGCCGACGACATCGCCGCCCAGCGCCAGCAGTGGCGTGACCGCGCGGCGGCCTGCAAGGCGATCTGCGAGCAGTTCCCGCAGTGGAGTCAGATCGACACCGAGACCGCCGACGGGCACGCCGAACGGCTGCGCGAACAGTACGAGTTGCTGCTGGCCGACAACCCGGACATCGAGGCGCTCAATGCGCGCGCCGACGAATGTTGGTCGCAGATCCAGAAATTGATGACGCGCCGCGGCGCGATCCAGACCCGCCGCGACGATCTGGACGCCCGCCGCACCCGACTCCTCGAACTGGAGGAGCGGCTGTCGCCGGCGTTCGTCAGCGAACCGCTCACCGAGCTGCTGACCCGCTACTCCGCGCAGCTGCCCGTTAGCCTCGAGCTGCTCGACCCGGAACCGTTCCGCGACGCGTTGTTCGGTGCGATCAAGAAGGAACGCGAGCAACTCCGTGAGAGCCGCAGACGGTCCTACGACGAGCTCGCCCGCATCCTGAACACGTTCGACACCGCGTTCCCCGACGCGATCCCGAACGACAGCGACAACTTCGATGAGCGCGTGCACGACTACGTCGCGCTGTGCCGGCACATCGACGAGCGTGAGCTGCCCGAGGCCTACGAGCGGATGATGAGGCTGGTCACCGAGCAGGCGCCGGACGCGATCCTGACGCTGCACCGCGTGGCCGAGCAGGAAGCACGCCGCATCGCCGAACAGATCGAACGGGTCAACACCGGCTTGGGCGCCGTCGAATTCAACCGCGGCACCCGGCTGACGCTGCGCGCCACCCCGCGCAGCCTGACTGCGGTGTCGGAGCTGACGGAGATCGTGCGGGCGATCAGCCGGCGCATCGCCGAGGTGGGCCTGGGCGACAAGCAGGCGATCCTCGACCAGTACGCCGACATCCTGCGGTTGCGCAATCGGCTGGCGTCGACGGCGCCGGAGGACAAGGCGTGGACGCGCGACGCGCTCGATGTGCGCAACCGGTTCACGTTCGACTGCGCGGAGTGGGATGTGGCTTCCGACGAGCTGATCCGCACGCACAGCAATGCCGGCGACAACTCGGGCGGCGAGCAGGAGAAGCTGATGGCGTTCTGCCTCGCCGGGGCGCTGAGCTTCAACCTCGCGAGCCCCGAAAGCCAGGACAACAAGCCGGTGTTCGCGCAGTTGATGCTCGACGAGGCGTTCTCGAAATCCGATCCGCAGTTCGCGCAGCAGGCGCTGCAGGCGTTCCGCAAGTTCGGCTTCCAGCTGGTGATCGTCGCGACGGTGCAGAACGCGACGACGATCCAGCCCTACATCGACAGCGTGGTGATGGTCAGCAAGACCGAAGCGACGGGTCGTAACGCGCGGCCGGTGGCCACGGTGGCGACGCGTTCGATCGCGGAGTTCACGGAGCTGCGTCACCAGATGAAGCAGAAGGTGCCGGCGTTGGCGCACTGAGCGTCACGCCCAGCGTCCGATTCAGATTTCACACCGGCGTAACGCCGTATCCTTGACCCGAACTATTTTATATTCTATACCTGAGCCAGTGCTGTTAACCGGTTGCACGATCCGGACCAGAGGAGGCTCTCGTGCACGTTCCCAAGATGGTGGTCACGGCTATCGCCGCCACCGCGCTCATGCTCGGGTCGAGCGCCTGCTCGGCGGAGGAATCCGCGAACAACGCCGCGACCAGCGATCTCGCCATCGACAAGTCGACATGTGACGCGTTGGCGGCGAAGTACCCCGGGCTCGCCGGCAAGACGCTGACGGTGGGCATCTCCCCCGCGCCGGCGAACTACTCGGCCTCAGATCCGAAGAACCCCTCGAACATCATCGGCATCGAACCGGATCTGCTGAACGCGGCCGGGCAGTGCCTCGGGTTCCGCACCACGTACTCCAAATTGGACTTCGCCGGGCTGGTGCCTGCCCTGCAGTCCGGCCGCGTGGATCTGGTCGCAGCCGGGATGTACTCGTCGGAGGAGCGCGTCAAACAAGTCGACTTCGTCAACTACATGAAAGCCGGCGAGGCCTCGATCGTCGCTGCCGGCAATCCCAAGAACATCAAGTCCCTCGCCGACATCTGCGGCGTCACGGCCGCGCTGGTGGTCGGCACCGTCGAGAACGCGATCTTCGACAAGCAGAACAAGGAATGCGAGTCGACGGGCAAGCCCCCGCTGAAGACGCTGAACTTCCCGAGCATCGACCGGGCGCAGAGCGCTCTCGCGCAGGGTGAGGCCGACATCGTGCTCACCGATGCCGGTGTCGCTGCGTATCTGGCCGAGCGCAACCCGGACAAACTCGCAGTCGGTTTCCAATTGCCCACCGACTTCGACTTCGGATTCGGCGTCAACAAGAAGGCCACCGAGTTACGCGACGGCCTCAACGCTGCGCTCGGGCAGATGTACGCCGACGGCGGGCTGCAAAAGGCGATGAAGCGCTGGGGGTTCTCATCTGATCAGGAGCTCCAACCCGCCGTCGTCACCAGCTGATCGGGAGTCGACATGACCGAATTCCTGCGTTACCTGGTCGACCCGTTCCTGTGGCGCGGTTTGGTGGTGGCCATCCAGATCACCGCCGTCTCCATGGCATTGGCTCTCGTTCTCGGCCTGCTGCTCGCCCTGATGCGGGAATCGCGCCATGCCGTACTGCGGGTCCCCGCCGCGTTCTACACCTGGCTGATGCGGGGCACGCCGCTGCTGCTGCAACTGGTGTTTCTCTACACCGCGCTGCCGAGCGCGGGTGTCTCTTTCGGCCCGGTGGTCACCGCGATGATCGGTTTCACGATGAACGAGGCGGCCTTCGCCGGCGAGATCATTCGCGGCGGCATCAAATCCGTGGGCAAAAGCCAAGTGGTGGCGGCGAATTCGCTCGGCATGGGGCCGGTGCTGACCCTGCGTCGCGTGATCATGCCCCAGGCGCTGCGGGCCATCGTGCCGGCACTCGGCAACGACGCCATCTCGATGCTCAAGTTCACCTCGCTGGCGTCGGTGATCGCCGTCAACGAACTCACGCTGCGGGCCCAGACGATCGTCGCCACGAATTTCGACTTCTTCCCGGTCTTCCTCGCCGCCGGTGCGATGTACCTCGCGGCGACCACCGTGATGGGCTTCGGTCAGTCGGCGCTCGAGCGCAAATTCGCTCTCGACAGGCCCACCACCCCGCAGGCCGGGTTCATGGCGCGTGCAATCGGTCTCCCCCGCCGTCGCCCGAAGGTCGCGGCGGCTGCCCCCCCGAATAGCGAAGAGCCCTCTCCGACAACAGCATCGACGGAGACTGAGGCGCCCGCGGGTGTCGCCGACCTCATCGCCCGACAGTCGACGACGTCGTCGGACGATGAGAGCGACGGCACCGATTTCGTCTCGTGCCGCAACGTGCACAAGGCCTACGAGGGGCGTCCGATCCTCACCGGGGTGGACCTCGACGTGAAGCAGGGCGAGGTCGTCGTGCTCATGGGTCCCAGCGGGTCCGGCAAGAGCACCCTGCTGCGTCTGGTCAACCACCTCGAGGACGTCGACGACGGAGAGGTGCTCGTCGACGGGCGCCACGTCGGTTACGAGCTCAAGGACGGTGCGCTGCGGCCGGTGTCGCGTCTCGCGCAAGCTCGGGCCGACGCGCGAATCGGCATGGTGTTCCAGCACTTCAATCTCTTCGATCACCTGACGGTGCTCGACAACATCAGCATCGCCCCGCGCCGGGTCTACGGCCGCGATCAGGCAGAGACCACCGAACTCGCACTCGCTCTTCTCCGCGACGTCGGCCTCGAGCAGCACGCCCACCACCTGCCGCACCGTCTGTCGGGCGGGCAGCAGCAGCGGGTGGCGATCGCGCGCGCTCTGGCCATCCAGCCCAAGCTGATGCTCTTCGACGAGCCGACGTCGGCACTGGATCCGGAGTTGGTCGGCGAAGTCCTGCAGGTGATCCGCCGCCTGGCGGAGGCCGGCATGACGATGCTCGTCGTGACCCATGAGGTGCGCTTCGCCCGCGAGGTCGCCGATCGGGTGGTGTTCATGGACGGTGGCAAAGTCGTCGAGCAGGGCACTCCGGAAGAGGTACTCGACCGCCCGACGCACCCACGCACGCGGAGGTTCTTGAACCTCGTCGCTCAGACCGAACGTGTCTGACACGACCGCCGTACAGTCAGATCGGAGCGCCTTCATGTCACGAGCCACCCCACCCCGTGTCGCGATCATCGGTGCCGGCTTCGCCGGCATCGTCGTCGCCATCAAACTGCAGCGGGTCGGTATCGACTACGTCATCTTCGAGCGCTCCGAAGGCGTCGGCGGCACGTGGTGGGACAACCGGTACCCGGGCGCGGAAACCGATGCCGCATCGCACCTCTACGCCTACTCGTTCGCCCCGTACGACTGGAGCCGGACGCATGTGCGCCGCGCCGAGATCCAGGAGTACCTCGAGCATGTCGCCGAGTCGTTCGGCGTGACGAGCTCCATCCGCTTCAAGGAGACGGTGGAATCCGTCACGTGGGACGACGCGTCGAGCGAGTACGTCGTGCGCACTGCTGCCGGGGAGAGCGAGCGCTTCGCGTTCGTGGTGTCGTGCGTCGGACTGTTCGCGGCACCGCAGTATCCGGTGTGGCCCGGGCTCGAGGATTTCCGCGGAGAGGTCGTGCACACCGCGGAATGGGATGAGACGCTAGACATCTCGGGCAAGAGGGTCGCCGTGGTCGGAACAGGCTCCAGCGCCGCCCAGGTCGTGCCGACGGTGGCGCCCCACGCACACTCCGTCACGGTCTATCAGCGCCAGCCCGGCTGGGTACTACCCAAGGGTGACCGCGACTTCTCCGCGCGGGAACGGAGGGTGTTCTCCTGGCCGTTCATCCAACGGCTCAATCGAATTCGTCTCTACATCCGTCAGGAACGCCGGGAATGGCACGGCGCGGTGTTCCGTCCGGGCAGCAGGATGAACCGACGCTGGGAGGCCAAGGCCCGACAGTACGTGACGGACGTGTTCGCGGACCGGCCCGATCTCGCCGAGGCACTCACCCCTGACTACGCGTTCGCCGGCAAGCGCACGGTGGTCTCGAGCGACTTCTATCCGGCGCTTCTGCGCGACGACGTGCATCTGGTGCCGCGAGCGGTGGTCTACTGCACGAGCAGCGGGATCATCGACAGCGAGGGCGTGGAGCGGGAGGCCGACGTGCTGGTTCTGGCGACCGGCTACGTTGCGACGAGATTCCTTGCCTCTCTAGAGGTCACCGGCCGCAACGGGACAGCGTTGAACACCGTGTGGGGTCCTGACCCGTTTGCGTTGGCGGGGATGATGGTCCCCGGTTTCCCGAATTTCTTCATCATGTACGGGCCCAACACCAACGGTGGCCTCACCGTCTCGAACTTCGAGCACGAGGCGGACTTCATCGTCCACCAGATCCGGCGGGTCCTGACCAAGAACAAGTCCACGGTGGATGCGCGCGAGCGCGTCTCGGCGGTGTACAACCGGTGGGTGCAGCATCGCATCAGCAGTACCGCCTGGGTGGACGGCAGTAACTACTTCGCGTCGCCGACGGGTCGGATCGTCACGCAGTGGCCCGAGGGGGCGGCCGTGTATGCGCTTGTGCTGATGGCACTTCGGCGCCTGGGAACGCGCGTGTCGTGACGACGAACACGGGTCAGGCGTCACGGATGTTCCTGCTGCAGTACGGAGCGGAGCGGGTACCGCGGTCCCTGTCACTGCGCGGCGGGTCGTCCGATCTCGGGTGGGAGCCGCTGTACGGGGTTCTCGTCGACACCGCAGAGGGCTGGGTGCTCTTCGACACGGGAATGGGTCGCGAGGCCCTCGACGCCGATGTCACCCAGGACAGCTACCGGGCCGCCGCACTCGACGCCGGCGCGGATCCGGACAGCGCCACCTGGTCGTTGCACCCCGCCCCGCCGGACCCGACACGGTGGAACTGGGGCCTCGACGGCGACCCGCTGACCGCCGCCCTCGCGACGGTCGATGTGCGGATCGACGACCTGCGCCTGGCCGTGATCAGCCACCTACACCTCGATCACTCCGGTGGCATCCCGCTGCTGGCAGAGGCCGGCGTTCCGGTCGCGATCCACCGGGCCGAGCTCGGGTTCGCGCGCAGTGGAAAGGCATTGTTCGAGGAGGGTTTTCGCGCCGAGGACTGGTCGGATCCGCGAATCCGCTGGGAGGTACTCGATGATGACACCGACATCGCTCCCGGGGTCAGGGTGCTGTGCACACCCGGCCACACGCCCGGGCATGTCTCGCTGCAGGTCACCCTTCCCGATACCGGCACATGGATTTTCGCCGCAGACGCCGCCGATCTCGGGCAGAACCTTCTCGACCGGGTGCCGTGCGGCTACTGCGCCGGCGGCACGGCCGTCGATGAGGAGGCGGCCGCCACGTCGTTGGGCCGGCTCCTCGCCGATGCCGCCGATCTCGACGCTCGGCTCATTCCCGGCCACGATCAATTGGTGTTCAACGCCATCCGGCACCCGACGGCCGGGCACCGCTAGCAGAACGTCACCGATCGAACAGCAGGGCCGCGACCGCCTTGCCGGTGTCCTCGATGTGCTTGTGCGCCACCCGATCCGCGGCATCGGCGTCCTGCGCGCGCACGTGGTCGAGCACCGCTTCGTGGACGTGCCGCCAATCCTCGCCGAGCTGGTGCTCGACGGTCGAGAAGTAGAAACGGGCGCGCTTCTCCAGCGCTGCCGACGTGGTGGCGAGCACCGAATTCTTCGCCGCGGCCCGCAGCGCGGCGTAGAAGCCGGCGCCGGTGGCAGGCTCATCGCTGGCTTCCCGGCTCTCCTGGATGCGGGCAGCGAGCGCGTCGAGATCGGCGTCGGTGCGGCGTAGCGCGGCCCACCGGGCGACCATGCCCTCGACGACCGCCCGGAACTCGAAGAGCTCGTCGAGTTCCTCGGCGGTGCGTTCGCGGACATGGACGCCGTGGCGGGGTTTGATGTCCACCCAGCCGGCCTCGTGCAGGGACCGCAGGGCCTCCCGCACCGGGATGCGGCTCATCCCGAACTGGGCGGCCAGGACGTCGGCGTGAATCCTCTCGCCCGGCTTGAGCTCGCCGGTGATGATGGCGTTCTCGAGCGCGTCGTGCACGCGGGTGGTCAGCGTGGCGTTCGCTGGGAACGCGGGCACCAACGGCGAGGGGCTGCTCACGACCGTCCTGTTCTGTCGTCGTCGGTCGCCCGGCATGTGCCGAGCAACTGCTGATGAAGTATACGAATCGGCGGGGTTGTCACTTCGTCACGGCGCGCGCAGGTACTCCAGCGCGGTCATTGTGTACAGCGCGGCGCATCGGAGCACCTCGTCTTCCTCGGCGTAGTCGTCGATGCCTGCGGACAGGGTCGGCTGCGGGCCGTAGCACAGCGCCTGAACCCCCTCGCGGCGCCAACGGCTGGCGTCGCTGGCAGGCAGCCTGATCGCGTACGTGGGCGGGGCGTCGATGACAGCCCGCGACGCGACATCCCACGCGCGGGTCAGCGGCGCCTCCGGCGCCGTCCAATTGGCGTCCCAGCCCTTCAGCTCCCGGACCCGCACCGACTCGATGCCCGCGACCGCCTCCTCGACCAACGCGAACGCGTCGCGAGTCGTGATGCCCGGCGGCAGACGGAGGTCCACTTCGGCCTTGGCGCGGGTGGCCATCTGCCCGACGAAGGTGCCGGCGGCCACGGTGCCGACGTTCGACGACAACATCAGTCCCGGGTCCGGTGCCGCACTCGACATCACGGCGAGCTCGCGCGGCAGCGATCCGGTCATGCCGTTGAGGGCGTCGATCCGCGACACCGCCTCCGCGATGCGGGCCGATGCCGAGCAACCCCGCTGCACCGCCGACGAATGGCCCGCCGGGCCCTCAGCGCTCACCTCGACCCAGAGGACGCCTTTCTCGCCGAGCGCCAGACGTCGGAAGCCGGGCCCCTCGCCGCAGATGAGCGCATCGCCGAGCAGATCCGGATGCTCGCGCAGAAGATAGGCCGCGCCGTTGTCACCGAACACGACCTCGTCGCTGACGGCGGTGAACGTGATTCGGCCGCACCACTTCTCGCGTTCGGCGGCGAGCAGCGCCGCGGCCGTCACCATCGCGGCGACCGCCCCCTTCATGTTGCCCATGCCGAGCCCGTAGAGGCGGCCGTCGACGCGGGTCAGCTCCCACACCGGCTGGCTCCATGCGGACTCGTCGCCCGGCGGCATGGTGTCGAGGTGGACGTTGAGCACGAGGTGCGGACCCGGTCGGCCGGAGTCGATGTCGGCGAGGACCGACGGCATCGTCGGCACCTGGTGCTCCTGACGGGAGTGGATTCCGCGGTCGGCGAGGGCTCGCGACACCACGTCGGCCACTTCTCGTGTGTCGCCGTCGGGGTTGACGCTGGGGGCGGCCACGAGCTGCGCGCACAGGTCGACGATGGCCTCGCGTTGTTCGGCGATGGTGCCCAGCAGGTGCGACGTCACCTCGGTCGGGATCATGCGGCTCCTCGGGTGTGGGTCTCTCGCCGCCAGTCGGCGACGGCGTAGGGGTGCGTGTCGGTACCGGCCGCGACGACGGCGCCGAAGACGTCGGCACCCGGGGTCCTGGCGACGATGTGGTGGCCCCGCTCGGCGAGCACGTCCGCCCGGGGATGCCCCTCTTCGATCAGCAGATCACCGTCCTGACTGCGCCAGCGCAACGCCCCCACGGCGTCGGCGAGGGAGGTTCCGCTGAACTCGTGTGCCGCGAGAATCTGCAGCAGGGTCTGGATCTGGCCGTCGGCCCCCGGCGTCGCGATGCCGAGAACCCCGTGCTCGGCGGTCACCATCGCCGGCGCGAGCGTGTGTACCGGGCGCTTTCCCGGCGCCGCGCTGTTGTCGCCGTCGGTGAAGCCCGCGGCGCGGTTGTTCAGCACGATGCCCAGCTCGGGCACGAACACTCCGGAACCGAAGTCGTCGAAGACGCTGACCAGCGACGACGCGACCTGACCGGCGGCGTCGACGGTGGCGACGCCTGCGGTGTGGAGGTAGGCGCGGGGTCCGGCGCGGCCGGACGCCCGCTCGAGGTCGACGTCGAGATCCAGGTCGAGCAGCGCAGCGCCTCTCCCGCACGACGATCGGTGCTCGAACGCCGCGCCGGTCACCTCCACGAGCAGGTGGTCGTCGACAGGGACGCCACGCGCTGCGAGCCGACGGACGTGCTGCAGCGCCATCGCGAGAAGGACGCCTTGGGACATCGGCGGCTGGACGTGGACCAGGCCGGAGCCCCACGGCACGGCCACCGGCGACGGACACGGGGTGTCGTGTTCGGCGAGATCCTGCAGATCGAGGGACCCACCGCAGCGGCGGACGGCGTCGACGACGGCGGCCGCCCCGGGCCCGGTGTAGAAGGCATCGCGTCCCGCGTCGCCGATGCGTGCCAGCAGGTCCGCCAACTCCGGCTGCACCCAGGGCTGATCGGGCGCCGACACCAGCGACCAGTCCCCGGCACCGCCTCGTTCCAGCCGCGCGCGCTGCTGGTCGACTGCCGCGAGCAGACTCGGCTCCGGGACGGTGCCGTGGCGTGCGAGTTCGATGGCCGGCGCGAGCAGCTCGGCCAAGGGCAGCCGGCCCCAGCGCGCGCTCAGCGTGACCCAGCCGTCGACGAGCCCCGGGACGGTCACCGACGATCCACCTGACGCATCGGGCGGCGACGCCAGGGAGCGGGGGCTCCGTCCGGTGCCGTTCACCGCGGCGACGCGGCCTCGGTCGTGGACCAGCGCCAGCAGGTCACCGCCGAGCCCTGCCGCTTGCGGGAGCACCACGCTGATCACCGCCTGGGCGGCGATCGCAGCGTCCGCTGCGGTACCGCCCTGCTCCAGAACGTGCACCGCGGCCTGGGTGGCCAGCGGATGCGCCGTCGACGCGGCGCCGCCTCGTCCTGACGACGTTGTCGCGCGGTACTCGGAGGGAGCCAAGGTTCGTCTCCAGTTCTCTGCAGGGCTTGCCAAACGATGCGCTGAGATAGAATATAAAACATCTCAACGGCGATCGTGAAGGAGTCGACATGACTCAGACTGTGGCCGCGCAGACCGCGGCCGATGCCCCCGACCTGGTACGAGCGTCCGACATGTCCCTCGCGGTCGCCGAGCGGCTACTGGCCGGGGTCAAAGCACAGGCGTCGGCACGGGGTCTACGGTTGGCCGCGGCGGTCGTCGATCGAGGGGGCAACGTCGTCGCATCGATGCGGATGGACAACGCCCAGCTCGGCGCGAGCTCACTGGCACACGACAAGGCCGTGACCGCGGTGTCCTTCGGCCGGCCGACATCGGCTTGGACAGCCAGCAGCGCGCCCGGCGGCAGTGACTGGGGGCTGGCACACACCCTCGGCGGGCACGCCGTCGTCTTTCCCGGCGGCGTCCCGGTGTTCTCCGATACCGAGCTCGTCGGAGCGCTGGGCGTGAGCGGCGCGGCCTCCGACGTCGACGCCGCCTGCGCGACGGACGCCGTGCACGAACAGGGCCTGACCGTCGACACCGAGACAACTTCG
Source organism: Mycobacterium kyogaense (assembly GCF_003254575.1). Classification (GTDB taxonomy): domain Bacteria; phylum Actinomycetota; class Actinomycetes; order Mycobacteriales; family Mycobacteriaceae; genus Mycobacterium; species Mycobacterium kyogaense. The sequence continues at coordinate 51,579 of NZ_QJUA01000026.1, forward strand.
TGAGCGCGGTCCTCGTCGCGGGTGGCGCCACCGGCATCGGCGCCGCAGCCGTGCGGGCGTTCCGCCGGCGCGGTGACCGCGTGCTTCTCGCCGACCGCAACGACGAGGCCGGGCGGGCCCTGATCGAGGAGGACCTGCCGGGCGAGGGCATGGTCCTGCACTGCGACTTCTCCGAAGGCGACGCCGCCGAGGCCGCGGTCGAGGCCGCCGTCAGCTTCGGCGTCGGCTCCCTCGACGTCGTGTTCTACAACGCCGCAGTACTCGAGGCGCACCCGCTCGGTGAGTGGACCGTCGACGACTGGGACCGCAGCATGGCCGTCAACCTTCGTGCCCCGTTCTTGATGTCGCAGGCGGCGGCGCCGCATCTGCGTAAGTCGGAGCAGGGCCGGATCATTCTCACGTCGTCGACGGGTGCGTTCCGCGGGCATGCGGGCATGCCGGCCTACCACGCGACCAAGGCGGGACTGCTCGGGATGGTGCGTGCGCTGGCCGACGAACTCGGGCCGGACGGAGTGACCGTGAACGCGGTGTGCCCCGGATGGGTGGACACGGCCTTCAACGACTCCTACTGGGCTCATCAACAGGACCCTGACCGCGCACTGGGAGACCTCACCGAGAGCATCCCGCTGCGCAGGCAGGCCGCACCCGACGACATGACGGGTGTGTTGCTGTTTCTCGCTTCGCCGGCGTCGTCCTACATCACCGGCCAGGCGCTGGTGGTCGACGGCGGCTACACCTCCGTCTGAAAGGACGAGTTCATGACCGACGTCGAGATCTACCTCAACCCCGCCGCGAAGCCGGCCGTGCCGACGGCCGGGTTCGCCGCCGAGAGCCGTGTCCCCCAGGACACGCATCGCACCCTGCCCGGCTATCGACCGACCGCGGTGCACTCCTGTCCGGGTCTCGCTGTCCGGCTCGGCGTGCGCACCGTCCTGGTGAAGGACGAGTCCGAGCGGCTCGGCCTGCCGTCCTTCAAGATCCTGGGCGCATCCTGGGCGGCGTTGACCACCGTGCAGGCAGCCTGGGGCGCCGACACGAACGGCCCGCTGTCGGTCGAATCGGTGCGCGCCTCAATCGGTTCCACCGATGGTCGGGGTCTGGTCGCCGCCACGGACGGCAATCACGGCCGCGGGGTGGCCCGTGTCGCGGCCATGCTGGGCCTGGAAGCGACGATCCTGGTTCCCGCCGGCACGGCGCAGGCGCGCATCGACGCGATCGCCTCCGAGGGCGCCTCGGTCGACGTCGTGGACGGCACGTACGACGACGCGATCGCCGCGTCCGCGCGCCTGGCCGACAACGATCACCTCGTGGTCTCGGACACGTCGTGGGAGGGATACTCGGCCGCACCGCGCGCGGTGGTCGAGGGCTACTCGACGCTCTTCTACGAGATCGACGACGTCATCGACGCGCACGGTCTCCCCCGCCCCGATGTCGTTGCGCTGCAAGCCGGAGTGGGCGCGTTCGCGGCCTCGGGCCTGCGTCACTACCGAGACGGGCGGCCGAACCCGCCCAGCACCGTCGTCGTCGAGCCGGCGAGCGCCAACTGCCTGATGGCCTCCGCCCGCGCCGGCGGACTGACGCTGGTGCCCGGCCCGCACCCGTCGTCGATGGCCGGTCTGAACTGCGGCATGCCGTCGGAACTGGTGTGGCCCGTATTGGCTTCGGGCACAGACATTTTCGTCGGCATCGCCGACACCTACGCCGAGGACGCGATGCGCGCACTCGCCGACGAAGGCATCGTGGCGGGTGAGTCGGGAGCAGCGGGCCTGGGCGGCCTCCTCGCGCTCGCGGAGCGAGGCACCCCCGAAGAGCGGGCGCACGCGGGACTCGATCCCGACGCCTGTGTGCTGCTGGTCAACACCGAAGGTGCCACCGATCCCTCCAACTACGAACGTGTCGTGGGCCGCCCGGCCACCGACGTCGCCACCGCTCTCGAACCGCACTGAGGAGCACGCGCATGTCTCACACCCCGGAGACGGTCGAATCCACCCGCCTCGAGTCCAGTCACATCGACGTCATCGATCCCGATCAGCGACACGGCAGAGCCCGCGACCTCTTCACGGTCTGGTTCTCCGGCAATCTCAGCATCGGCAACGCGATCTTCGGCGCGTTGGCGATCGTCGTCGGCAACAGCTTCTGGTGGTCCGTCGTCGCGGTGCTGGTCGGCAACATCGTGGGCGGGACGTTCATGGCGCTGCACTCGGTGCAGGGTGCGAGACTGGGCGTCCCCCAACTGATCCAGAGTCGGGGACAGTTCGGCTTCCTCGGCGCACTGCTTCCCGTCGTCCTGGCGGCTCTCCTCTACTGCGGCTTCTTCGTCGTCACCGCAGTGCTGGGTGGGCAGGCTCTGTCGGCGGCCATGCCGAACACCTTCAGCGTCAACGGCGGTCTGGTGGGGCTCTCGCTCGTCAGCCTGGGCATCGCGTTGCTCGGTTACCGCGCCATTCACGTCGCCGCACGCTGGGCCATCTGGCCGCTCGCGGCCGCGGTCGTGGTGGTCACCATCGGATCGATCTCCCACAGCGGCATCGCGCTCACCGCCGGCCCGTTCCAGCCCGGACCGTTCTTCACCGCGGTCGGCCTCATGGCGACGTTCCTGCTGACGTACGCGCCCTATGTCTCCGACTACTCGCGGTACCTGCCCGTCGAGGTGTCCGCGAAATCCTGCTTCGGCTGGACGTTCAGCGGGGTGTTCGTATCGGCGACGTGGTGCAACCTGCTGGGTGTGGTGTTGGCAGTCCAGATCGGCGGCACGGACATGTTTCTCGCCACCCGCGAGGTGGTCGGTGTCGAATGGATTGCCGTGGCCACGCTGTTGGTCACCGCACTCGCGATCGCGGGCAACAACGCGTTGAACCTCTACGGCGGGATGCTCAATCTCATCACCGCGATCTCGTCGTTCAAAGATGTCCGACCCTCGGTCCTGGTCCGCCTCGGTTTCCTGTTGCCGACCTTCGCGATCGGACTGTGGCTGGGGCTCACCGTCACCGATGACTTCTCCGCACAGCTCACCAACTTCTTGTCGTTCCTGACCCTCGGTTTCGTCCCGTGGGGTGCGATCAATCTGCTCGACTTCTACCTTGTGAGGCATGGAAGCTACGACGTGACAGCATTTTTCACTCGTCGCGGCGGCGTCTACAACCATGATCCCGCCACGTGGACATACGGCGGGGTCAACTTCCAGGCGCTCGTCGCCTACGTGATCGGGGTGGCCGTCTCGTTGCCCTTCGTCAATAACGGCTGGTACGCCGGGCCGATCGCGCAGCAGCTCGGAGGTGCGGACCTGTCCTGGGTGCCGGGCCTGCTCGTCACCGGCGCCGTGTACCTCGGCGTCACCACGATCGCCGGGGCGCGACGTGGCTCGTCGCTCACCACGTTCAACGGCGCGGTTCCGGGAGGGGCACGATGACCCAAGCACTACTGCATGGCCGCACCGCGGTGGTCACCGGTGCGGCGCGCGGGATCGGGCTGAGCATCGCCAGTCGCCTTGCCGCTCATGGCGCTGCGGTGGCGCTGATCGATCTCGACGAGCAACAGACCCGCGCTGCTGCCCGCCAGGTCGAGGAATCGACGGGCGGTCGCACCATGGGCCTGGCCGCCGACGTGACCGACGCCGCGCATCTGCGCAGAGCGGCCGACGAGATTGAGGCGACTCTCGGCCCCGTCGACGTGGTGATCCCCAACGCCGGCATCCTCGTGCTCAAGACCGCCCTGGAGATCAAGCCCGCGGAGTTCGACGCCGTCCTGCGCGTCAACCTCACCGGAGCCTTCCTCACCGCCGTCGAGTTCGCCCGCCGGATGCCCGAGAGTGGAGCCGACGGTCGGATCATCTTCACGTCGTCGTTGTTCGGACTCCGCGGCGGAGTGGGCAACTCCGCTTATGCCGCATCGAAATTCGGCATCATCGGGCTGGCGCAGAGCATGGCCGCCGAGCTCGCCCCGGCCGGAATCCGAGTCAACAGCGTGTGCCCCGGCCAGATCGAGTCGGCGATGATCCGGCAGTTGTTCTCCGACCGCGCCGCCGCCAACGGCACCGATCCCGAATCCGAGCGGGAGGCGTTCGCTCGCCACATTCCCCTCGGTGGTTTGGGCGACCCCCATGACGTCGCGGACACGTACGTCTACCTCGCCTCGTCACTGAGCAGTTACGTCACCGGTCAGCACATCGTCGTCGACGGTGGCTGGAGCGTGGGTTCCGCCTGACATGACGACCGACAGATGGATCGGGCGGAAGCGACGCCGCCGGCCCCGATGGCCATTGCTCCCCCATCAACAGACATCAGGACCGGCGCGCCACTGCAAAGGCTTCGCTCAACCCCTCACTGCGCGCGCCTCGACAGTCCCGACGAGAGAAACCATGAGCATTCTACATAAACAACGCCGTTTCTGAGAAACGTTAAGAATTCGCCTCCGCCGTAGTTCCAGGTCAGGTCTGCCATACTGCGTAGGCCCTGCATCAGCTGAGCCCATGCCGATGCTGCATCGTTCACAAGGAGCGCCCCCAGTGGCTGAGCGGCTCGTCGCCGGCCGTCACCACCTCAGCCGAGCAGAGGTGGCGGCCCATCAGAAGCAACGCCTGTTCAAGGCGCTTGCGACGGTGATGGCTGCCAACGGCTACATCAACACCACCGTCGACGACGTGATCAAGGAAGCCAAGGTCTCCCGCGCCACGTTCTACGAGCACTTCGATTCCAAGCAGGACCTCTTCATGTCCGGCTACGGGCGTGCGCAGCGACGAATCATCACGGCGATCCGCGAGGTCCCGGTCACCGGCACCCCGATGGAACGCTTCGGCGTCATGCTGGACCGATACCTGGGGTTCATCGCTCTCGATCCGATACGGGCGCGGCTCTACCTGCTCGAGGTCTACGCCGCAGGCCCGGAAGCGATGCGCCGTCGCGTCGAATTGCAGCAGGAGTTCGTCGCCGGGGTGGCGCAGATCTTCGACGCACGCGACGACGCCGACCTGTTCTCCTGTCAGGCCCTGGTCGCCGCCGTGTCGACGTTGGTGACCAATGCCCTCACCCGCGGCGACGACGTCACCGCACTACGCGGGCCGATCCTCGCCCACACGGCACGCGTCATGGACCGCGGATGACGGGCGAACCACTCGGTCTGCGCGAGCGCAAGAAGACGCAGACCCGCCGCGCGATCCGGCGCGCGGCATTCGAACTCTTCACCGTGCAGGGCTTCGGCGCGACCACGGTCGAGCAGATCGCCGAGGCCGCGCAGGTCTCGCCGCGGACCTTCTACCGCTACTTCAACGTCAAGGAAGCGGTGCTGATCTCAGAAGATCACTCACCGCTGATCGTGGCGGCGTTTCGCGCCGCGCCGCGGCACCTGACCCCCATCGCCGCGTATGAGTACGCCGCAGCCCAGGTGTTCGGTGGATTGTCCGACGACGATCGGCACGACGATCTCGTCGGGCAGCGTCTGCTCTATCAGATCCCCGAGGCGCACGGGCTGATCTACGTCGAGTTCATCAAACTGATCGAGCTCATCACCGATGCTCTGCAGGACCGGTTCGACGAGCCGACCGACATTGCCGAACGACGGGTGCTGGCGGGCGCGATGGTCGGTGTGATCTTCGGCGCCGCGCACAACAACCCGCTGCCCGAGAAAACCGTCCCGCAGGCCCTGGCGGTTCTCGACGCAAAATTGTCCCCGTGACGAGTTCGACCTGGGCGCCGCTGCGCTCACCGGTCTTCCGCGCGCTGTGGATCGCGCAGTTGGTGTCCAACCTCGGCACCTGGATGCAGACCGTCGGCGCCCAGTGGATGCTCGTCGGCGATCCGCGGGCCGACGTCCTCGTGCCGCTGGTGCAGACCGCGACGACGCTGCCGGTCATGCTGCTCGCGCTGCCGTCCGGTGTGCTGGCCGATCTGGTGGACCGGCGACGGCTGCTGCTCGCGACGCAGGGCGCGATGGCTGCCGGGGTGGCGTTCCTGGCGGCGCTGACCGGGTTCGGGTTGACGACGCCCGCGGTGCTGCTGATCGTGCTGTTCGTGATCGGCTGCGGGCAGGCGCTGACCATGCCGGCCTGGCAGGCGATCCAGCCTGATCTGGTTCCACCGCAGCAGATTCCGGCCGCCGCGGCGCTGGGCAGCATGAGCATGAACGGCGCGCGGGCGATCGGGCCCGCGATCGCGGGCGCGCTGGTGTCGCTGGCCGGGCCGACGTTGGTGTTCGGGCTGAACGCGGTGTCGTTCATCGGGATCGTCGCGGTGCTGCTGTGGTGGCGCCGGCCCCCGGTGCAGCACGACTACCCGCCGGAGCGCGCGATGGCGGCGTTGAGCGCGGGCGGTCGCTTCATCCGCAGTTCGCCGATCGTGCGGCGCATCCTGCTGCGCACGGCGCTGTTCATCGCCCCGGCGAGCGCGCTGTGGGGACTCCTGCCGGTGATCGCTGCCGACCAGCTGCAGCTCTCGTCGGCGGGGTATGGGTTGCTGCTCGGCGCCCTCGGCGTCGGGGCCCTGCTGGGCGCGTTGGTGCTCTCGCGGCTGCGGTCGCGGTTCGGCGCCAACATGCTGCTGACGGCCGGGGCGGTCGGGTTCGCCGCGGCGACCGCGGTGTTGGCGTTGGTGCCGATCTTCGGGGTCGTGATCGCGGCGCTGGTGGTGGGCGGCGCGTCGTGGCTGCTGTCGTTGTCGACGCTGAACGCGTCGATGCAGCTGAGCTTGCCGGCGTGGGTGCGGGCGCGCGGGCTGTCGGTGTACCAGCTGATCTTCATGGGCGGGCAGGCGCTGGGGTCGGTGGTCTGGGGCGTGCTGGCGGGTGCGACGACGAGCGTCACGAGCCTGCTGGTCAGCGTCGGGTTGCTGCTGGCGTGCGGGCTGTCGTCGCTGTGGTGGCCGTTGCACGCGAAGACCGGGAACCTGGACCTCACGCCGTCGTCGCATTGGCCCGAGCCGTCACTGGTGTTCGAGCCCGAGCCGCTCGACGGGCCGGTGCTGGTGCTGACGTCCTACCGCGTGCTGCCGGAGAACGAGGAGCAGTTCATCTCGGCGATGACGGTGCTGGGCCGCTCACGGCAGCGCACGGGCGCCTCGCAGTGGCGGCTGTTCCGCAGCGTCGAAGAGGAGTCGACGTTCGTCGAGACGTTCGTGGTGCGGTCCTGGGGCGAGCACATGCACCAGCACTACACCCGGCTCACCAACCAGGATCAGACGGTCGAGGTGCGGGTCGAGGGGTTGATCGAGGGCTCGGCGACGTCGCACCACTACCTGGCGGTCCGCTCAGACTGAGCCGTCCACCGGCCAGGACACCGCTATTCGCCGTTGACGGCGGCGGCGTACCGGGAGGGCGGGTACGGCAGTTCGATGCCGCTCTCGTCGTAGGCCCGCAGGATCTCGCGGCGCAGCCGGCGCTGCACCGACCACTGGACACCGGGACGGGTCTTCAGGGTCATCCGCAGGGTGACCTGGTCGGGGCGCAGCTCCTGCACGCCGAGCATCTCGGGTTCGCCGAGCACCTTCGCCGCGATCTTGGGGTCCTCGAGGGCAGTGTGCGCGGCGTCGAGGGCCACCTGTTCAGCGCGTTCGACGTCGGCGCTGAGCGCGACCGGCACCTCGATGCGGGCGACGGCGTAGTCCTGGCTCATGTTGCCGACGCGGGCGATCTCGCCGTTGCGCACGTACCAGAGGGTGCCGTCGATGTCGCGGACGGTGGTGACGCGCAGCCCGACGCTTTCCACCTCGCCGACCGCGTCGCCGAGGTCGACGGTGTCGCCGACGCCGTACTGGTCTTCGAGCAGCATGAACACGCCGGTCACAAAATCGCGCACCAGGTTCTGCGCGCCGAATCCGATGGCGAGGCCGACGACGCCGGCGGAGGCGATGAACGGGGCGATGTTCACGCCGAGGACGTTCAGGATGCCGAGCGCCACCCAGATGAGGAGCACGATCGACGTGGTGGATTTCAGCACCGAGGCGATGGTCTGAGCGCGCTGCGCACGGCGTTCGGCGGTGTGGGCGCTCGAGGGAGCGCGGTCGCGAAGGCCACGCAGTAGCGGTGGCTTCTTTCCGGGTGCGTCTGTGCGTTCCTTCGGAGATCTACCGGTGGCGGCACGGTCGATCATGCGGTGCAGCACGTAGCGCGCGATCAGGACGACCAGGATGTAGGCAACGATCCGGATGGGAACTTCGAGTAACCAGTGCCGGTTGGTCTCTGTCCATTCGAAGGAAAGGTTGTATACGTCCATCATCGCGACCGTACAGTTACCCACTCCGCCGAACGCAAATCACGCTGCGGCTGAATCACTTTGGCGCAGCCGGCCTGATGTGCGGCGAATGCCCAGCGCTAGCGACAAAGTCGGCGGCAGGTGAGCCGCACTAACGAGTTCTGATGACGTGTCGGTGCTCACTCGTATCGTCTGCCCATGGCAGCGCGACGGGATGCGGGGGGCGGCGGTATCGCCGGTGTCTTCGGCGTGCTGGTGGTCGTCGGGCTGATCGTCAAGTACATCTGGTTCATCGTCGGCGCACTCGTGGTCGCGGCGGTGGTCACGGGGGTGTACTACGCGGCGAGCGCCGCGCTGCGGCGGGCCGACGAGCAACGCCGCCTCGCTGAGCGCCGTGAGCAGGAGTTGTGGATGCGCGCCGAACGGCAGCGCCGATGGACCATGCTCGACGACAGCCGCGCCATTTATGGCGCCGACGGCGATGGTCCGACGCGTGCCGTGCTGGAGTCACGACCCGAGGGCGGGCCGGTCGCGCGGCTGGCGCGCACCGCGGGCGAGCTCGCGACGCTGAAGAGGAAGAAGCCTCGCGCATGGCAGGTCGCGGTGTTCGGGTCGGTGCTGCGGCAGCGCACCGCCGAGTTGGCGCCGCGGCTGCGCGACAGTCGCTCGGGCTTCACCACGGCCGACGGCATGCACGTCTCGTCGGGGCCTCCCCTCGCGGACGTCCTGCTCGGCCTGATCGACCAGATGCTGTCCACGTCGCGTCAGCTCGCCGACTTCCTCGCCACCTGTGTGGCGATCCCCGACGAAGACGATGCCGACGCGGTCGAGCACACGGCGCACCGCCTGATGGACTACCAGGTGCGCCTGCTCGAGTTGTCCGAACGCTGTCGCGCGTTGTCCGCACCGTCGGCGTACACCGACGTGATCAGCTCGTGCGCAAGGATTCTCGACACACCCATCCACGGGTTCCAGGAGTTCGTGGACGAGTATCTCGAGGTGGTCGACGCGTTGCCGCGACTGCTCGAACACGTGACGGGCCGCCTCGAGGTACCGGCGATCGTGCTCGATCTCGCGATCGACGACACGTTGTTCGACACGACGACCACGGGCCTTCAGGCAATGCAGCGATGATTGCTCGACGGAGCAATAACTGACGCGGACGTCGATCAAAGATCGATCTCTGCCGCCGAATTCGTGACGTTCGTGAGCGCGCCTCTTGTTTGCACAACGTTCGCTGGCTACTGTCACGGGTACTGGGAACCCGTTGCACGCAGCGCTCTCGGTTGGGTCGGGGATCCATGCCGTTGTCGAGAAGGATTTGCCCATGAGCGCTGCAGGCCGTCATCACCGTGTCCAGCCCCGTCGTCGTCGCAGCGGATCACTCGCGGGCCTCACGGTCGCCGCCGCTTTGCTGCCGGCCCTGGCCACACCGAGCGCCCACGCCGCGAGCCTGCTGCCCGAGGGGCCGTCGACGGTACGGACACTGAGCCCGCTGCCCTTCGGGTACATCAACACCACGCTGAACGGCGCGGTCTGCGCGGCGCCGAGCACGTGCACCCCGATCCCCTACCTCACCTTCGTGACCCCCACCGGCACCGCGGCACTCGACTCGGTGCTGAAGGACAACCCGGACGAGCCGGTCGTGATCTTCGCCTACAGCAATGGCGCGCAGGCCGCGGAGTACTGGATCGCGGAGCACGCCGACGACCCGGATGCGCCGCCGGCGGAGAACGTGACGTTCATCTTCATGGGCAACTCCATCCGCAAATACGGCGGCGCGGACAAGGAATTCGGGATCTCGCAGCCCTCGCAGTACAAGGTGATCGACGTCGCCCGCGAGTACGACCCGGTCGCCGACTTCCCGGACAATCCGGCCAACCTGCTGGCGCTGGCGAATGCGTTGGCGGGCGGGTTCTCGATGCACGATTACCGCGATGTCGACATCGACGATCCGAACAACATCGTCTGGACCGAGGGCAACACCACCTACGTGCTGGTGCCGACCGAGAAGCTCCCGCTGCTGAATCCGCTGCGCGTGGTGGGTCTGAACGCGCTCGCTGATCAGCTCAACGGTCCGCTCAAGGAGATCGTGGATCAGGGGTATGACCGTAGCTACATTCCGAAGGACGAGCCTGCGGTCACGAAGACAGCCGCGCCGGTCACGAAGACTGCTGCGCCGGTCGCGGAGGTCGAGCCGGCGCCCGTGAAGGCGGTCAGTGTCAAAGAGCCTGTCGTCGAACCGGATTCGGACGAGCCGGCACCCAAGAAATCCCGAACCACAAGGGCAACGCCGGTCGCGGACGACGTCACCGACACCGTCAAGACGATCACGAAGACGGCGACGCGGGAGCTCAAGAAGCTGACCGAACCTCTGAAGACGCTGCGCGAGACCAAGAAACCCAAGGACGACTCCCCGACGAAGCGGGACGCGCCGTCGTCGGACGGCGGCGACAGCGCGGAGTAGTTACTCGTCGCCGCCGGCAGCTGACGCCGACGCTGCCGCGGGCTCCGGCCTCTCGACACGATTCGTCGTGCCGCGGTCGTCGTCCTTCGTCGAGTCCTTCTCGTCGGACTCGCGGGGCGCGGTGACGGTCTTGTCCTCGAGCGAATCTGCCTGCGCAGCTTCTTTTTCCGCGCGTGCCTCGTCACGCAGACGCTTACGCTCCTCGCGGCGCTCGGCGGCTGCGTCCTTCCACGACGTTGCGACTCGCTTGGTGGTCGAGGCCTTCACCTCGCTGTCGCTCTGCTCCTGGGCGACGGCGGTCTCCTGACGGGCGACCGTCGGCGTGGGCCCGGGCGGTCCGGTGAGGGTGTCCGGGATCCCGTACTCCATCTCCGGCCGGTTGTAGGCCTTCTCGATCTTCGGCCGCAGTTTGGCGTCCAGCGCGGCGACGAAGTCGGGGTCGAACTTGAACGCGACCATCGGCTGGAGGATCGGGAGCACCTCGGTCGGGATGAGGATTGTGGTGGTCGTCCCGCCCGCCGCGTTCGTCTCGACGGTGTAGTAGGTGTCTTTGTTTTGGATGTCGAATTCGGACTGCTTCACGTGCAGGATCGCGGCGCCCATGATGGCGTTGGAGACGGCGAGCATGTTCCACGGGTTGTCCGGAAAGTCGGCGATGCCGTCGTACTGGGCGGTGACGATGATGATGTTGTACGGCGTGACGGGTGTCGGCAGGTTGCCCAGCTTGCCGGTCCAGTGCTTGCTCGGCGATCCGTAGATGGCCACGTTGAGTTCCGACGGAAGCGGCGGTTCCTTGCCGTCCGTGGTGTTCGCGCGGTCGGCCTCGAGGCGGCGCAGGACCTCCATGACGGCGGGCGCGCCTTCGGAGACGCCGCCGATGGTCTTGGGTCCGGCGTACTGCGGGTCGTAGACAGCGTTGTAGAGGTTCTCGGTGCCGACCTTCACCGAGGAGTAGAACTCCTTGCCCGGGAAGGGGACGTTGACGCGACGGTCGTACTCGGCGAAGTAGCCGCCGAAGGCGTTGACCATCTGCTCTTCGCTCAGCTCGGCATAGATGCCCTTGCCGCCGAGGAGTAGGGCCGTCGACGCATTCGCCACACCTGCGGACGGCGCGATGATGAGAGCTCCGAGCAAAACAGCAATGCGCTTCATAACCCACCCCGGCTTCTTCAGCGACGAGTCCTAACCTGACATTTTGACGGTACTGCCGTATTGCCGCGGAGGAATCGGGGAATCCCCCCGTCTTGACAGGGGACGAGCCTCAAAATTTGCTGTGATTGCAGACCCTGAGCAGCGCGAATTGGCGTTCAGACCCCCCTCGCGGAGGTCTTAAGCTTGTCGACGGGGTTTCTCGTCGAGCTCGAAGGAGTCGTGGATTTGTCGCGCCTGCAGGTTTCGACGTCGGAGCTGGTTGCCGTGTCGAGCGAGCTGGACACGCTGGCGCAGCAGCTGCGGTCCGGGCTCGGGACCCTCGACGCCGACATCTCCGATGTGTTGGGTGCGGGGTGGTCCGGGGACGCGGCGACGGCGTACGGCCAAGTGTGGCGGGACTGGCACGAGGGGGCGGCCCAGGTGATCGAGGGGCTCACCCGGATGTCCGGCCTGCTGCAGGACGCTGCCGAGCGGTACTCCGCGACCGACGTGTCGTCAGGTGAGGACATCTCCGGGGCCGGTGTGTGATGAGTGCGTTCAGCGTCGACCCCGCAGCACTGCTGGCCGCGGTGGATCGCATGTCGGCTTTCGACTCCGAGCTTGACAAGCATTTGGCCCACGTGGCGAGCAGCGTTGCGCGCCTCGGCACCTCATGGCAAGGCGACGCCGGTGACGCCGAGCGTGCCGCGCAGGCCCGGTGGGACGAGGGCGCCCGCGGGATGCGCGAGGCGCTGGCGCGTCTGCGCGCGATCACCGAGGGTGCGCACGAGAACTACTCCGCTGCCGCCCGGACGAATCTGCGTATGTGGGGGTGACGGTTGACGGCTCCGATCACCGTCGACCCCGTCGCCCTCGCCGGGATGGGTGCGGCTGTCGCGACTGACGGCGTCACTGTCGCCACCGCGGTGCACACCTTGTCGACGGCGCTGTCGGGAGCGGGGGCCCTGTTCGGACACGACGCTGCCGGCCTACTGTTCGGGCAGAGCTACACACAGGCCGGCAGGTCCCTGCTGGAGGCCACGGGGTCAGCGGTAAACGCCTGCCGCAAGGTCGGTTTCGGTGTGCAGATGTCGGCGTTCAACTACGGACGCGCCAACGCCGCGTCCACGGTGGGCGGTGGGGAGACACCGGTTCCTCAGCCGTCCGCACCCGGGGCCTTCAGCGCACCGTCGATGCCTCCGCCCATGGGCAGCGGTGTCGCGGAGCCGCTGTTGTGGACGATCGTCGAGTCGTTGGTTGGGGATGTGTGGCCAGACGGCAACCCCGAAGAGATGCGGGCAGCGGCGGCGGCGTGGCGGTCGTTCGGCGTCGCGGTCGGCACCACCGCTGAACCCGTCACCGCGGCGAGCGCGGCCTTGGCGGGGCAGCAGATTCCCGAGGCCGGTCACATGGGCGATGCGACGGGGCAGATCAGCAGCGGGCTAGCTGACATCGCAGCGCAGGCGGAGGAATTGGCGTCACACGTTGAAGCGTTCGCGGCCAACGTCGAAGCGACGCAGAACGCGATCCGGGGGCTGCTCCACCAACTGAGCATCGGCGGAGTGCTGGATGCTCTGGGCGATATCTTCAGCGGCGAGAATCCCTGGCAGAAGGTCCAGGAAGTCGCCGACGAGATCAAAACCGTGCTGGGCAACATGAAGCGGCAGGCCGATGCCTCTCGGACCTTGTTCAGCCAGAGCATGAATGCGCTCGATTCAGCGACGACGTCGCTACAGAGCTGGGCTACCAAGGAATTCGTCGAAGTCTTCGGCGAAGACGTGGGTACCGCCCTGTCGCAGGACTTCAAGGCATTGACCAGCCTGCCCGCGGGTGGACTGAAGTTCCTCGGGGTCACGGCTGAGGGACTCCAAGGGCTTGATCCGATGCGGTTCGCGTACGACCCGCAGGGTGCTGTGGACACGTGGAAGAGTCTGGCGGATTCGACTGCGATGCTGACCAATCCGGCGCTGTTGGCGGAAAAGGTGATTTCGGATCCGCAGGGCAGTCTTGATGCCGCGAAGGCGATGGTCGACTGGGAGGACGTCGAGAAGGGCGACCCATTCCGCGCGCTGGGGTACAACGCGGCGCAGATCGGGACGATGTTCCTGCCCGGTGTGGGAGAGGCTGGGCCGGCTGCCAGTGCCGCGTCGGCTGAGGCGCGGGTCGCTGGAGCCGAGGCGCGGGCTGCCGGCGCAGGCACGCGAGACGCCGCTGCGGCCGCCGGTGGTCGCGCAGCGTCCGCGACCGAAGGGATCAGCACCAAAGCCAGTGAGGTCGGTTCGAAGCTCGATGGCATGAAAGTGCCGGAGACGCAGCCAGGTTCGAGTGTGGGCGGGAAGGCGCCGGTGGAGGCGCCTCGCGCGGACGCGCCGATGCAACACAGGAGCGCACCTGGTTCAGAACTTCCAACTGCGCACGACGCGCCTCCCGCGATTGAACCCAACTCGTCAGCACCGCAACAGCACGAGTTCGACTCCCCGCATGGGCCCGATCAACCAAACAATCCGCCGCACACAGGTCTGTATGCCCCCCCCCCCGCCGAATCACGGTGTCATTGGTGAGCAGCTTCCGGACTTGAGCGCGATCAACGCGGAGTACAGACTCCTCGAGGGCTCGATCGACCCCGGGCGATTCGAAGAGTGGACCCACCGGGTGTCCGAGGCCTATCCACAAATCAGTCCCGACGGCGTTGCAGCGATCTATCACTACTCAACCGAGAACTTCGAAGCGATCAATCCCTACCTGCGGAACATGGAACCGTTGACAGATAGCCAGGTAATGGTCCTGGATGCAAAATCCATAGCGGACATGACGGATTCACAGCGCGCCTTGTTGGAGGCACGAATTACCCACATCGACGAGGGCCTTTCGTCGCTACCTCCGTATCGCGCTGATCCCATGGATGCAACGTCCACAACGTGGAGAGGACTGCACGCTTCCGATGACCTTCTTGCAAAACTACAGCTAGGCAGCGTATTTCACGACCCGGGATACCTAAGCACGTCACTCGACGCAAGGGTAGCCGAGCTGTTCGCTATGAGGGCAGGCGAGGGAACCACTCCCACTGTCGTCACTGTGCACGGTCATAACGGAGTGGATATAGCAGCACTCTCGCAGTACATGGACGAATCTGAGATCCTCTTCCCTCGTTCGTCGGAATTCGAAGTAATGTCGATGGAGATGGGACCCGGCGGGATAATGCGAATAGCGTTGAGGCAGGTTGGACCATGACAGATGCCGAGAAGCGAGCTGTCATTGAAGAGCTCTCCGCGAGAAAGCGAGTCGGCCAGGGGCTGTCCCGACCATATGCGCGGAAATGGGATGTTGGCGGTTGCATTCCGAAGCATTCCTTGTGGCGGCACCGTGACGAACCCCTCGCCAACCTCGCCAGCGGTCTGCTTGCCTTGGAACAGCCCTTGGTGTGGGCGAACGACGCAGTCCGCATAGGCGAGGGGCGAAACTCGTTGTGGGTCGCGGTGAATAGGAGCCTGCCCGGAGAGGGTCCTCCCGATGCATACCTGCTGGGTCAACCCGGTGACAACGCGGCCGTGTACGTCGGGAACGCGCCGGAGGTGATCATCGAGATGATCAAAGACTGGTCAAATCCAGCGCTGACGGTTGCGCCTCTACCCGAACTGCAAGTCGGATTCCCGGCCATGGAAGATCGGTGGCCGAGATACGTGGGCAGTTGGCAATGGAACATACACGGAGAGGCGAGGGATGAGGACGTCTTGAAGCGCGCTGCGGTAGCGACTGTTGCAGCCATAACGAAGGCCTCAGCGTGAGCGTCGATCTAGTTGAGCAGATCTCTCGTCTACCGGCACTTGCGGGGATTACCTACCGAGGTATGACCGGCGCACCGCCGAGCAGCGCGCTCACGCTTCCGGGGTTGCTACCTACATCGGTCAATCCACGAGTCGCTACCGAAAACTTCACCTCTGAGCGCGTAGCCGCAATTGCGACAACCAGTGGACGATACATAGGGCCCTTGTCTCGGCATCCCGATGAAATGGAAACTGTTCTGCTACCAGGGACACTTCTTCTGCCGGTTGGGTTCGTTCAAGTAGAAGGACTCGAAAACCCGGTCATACTCCTGGAAGAGCCGGGCTCCGCACCCGGCTTGCCAGCCAACAAGGCCGAACTCCAGGCGTTGGTCACTCGGCAAGTCGAGACGGCGCTGGCCTTGCCGCCAGTTGCCATCCATTCCCCAGGACGCTTCACGCCACCACGTATATGAGAAGTAATGAGTTGATGCGGATCGAAAGTCGTGTGCTGCGAACATCGCGGACCGTCACCGTCAGGGCGCAACGGTCTTCTCTCGAGACCAACCGGGCGGGCGCAGAATGTTGACCATCAACGAACTCATCGACCCCGGGATTCTCGAATGAACCCGATGGAAACATCGCCAGACCTCGTCATATGGGCTGCTGAATCTGGATTTACCTGGAAGTCAGAGGGTTACGGAGAGCCCATGCAATTCTTCAACCAAGGCGGCGAAGAAAGATACTACTTCCGAGTCAGTGCGGATAGACCTGGTTGGATCGAGGTCACCAACGTGAGCCGTTCAGGCGGCGAGCAGCACCTTTTCAGCGCCAAGAACTCAGACGTCGCCGAACGCTTCTTCTGGGGATTGTTTGGCTCGGATAGACGAAGCCGGATGCGATTGCCGCGTCTGAGCATTCCCGTTCACGCCGATCAGGTTGCCAGTGGTTTCCGCATCGATCTATCCAAGCCCGGTCAGTCGTGGCTCGTGGACAAGGACGGAGAGGACGTGATGGCCGCTTCTGCGGACATCTCCGACATCGCCAATCTGGTGAGAACCTCGCACTGGATGTCAGTGCCACGTCAAGTATTGGAACAGAGTTACTCCGATCCCAAAGGCTGCCCAGCGTTCCCGCTGTCGAAGTAGCGAGGTGGCTATGCGCGATTTTTGCCATTACGGGCCGATTGGCTCAAATGGACGGCGTGGGCGGGGATGTGGAATCCGTCGGTCATTGTCGACAACGTTAAGGAAGACGCCGTCTTCGAGTCTGATGACCAGACGTATCGCCTGAGGTACGAGGATGGTTCGTGGGTGATCGACGTGACCAATGACCGGCGAAAACTCTATCCCGCGGTTGCGCGATTCTCGAACTTTGATCTAGCAGAAAAGTACTTGATATGGAACTGGGCAACATTCATACGAAGCGATCTCGCGTCGGGCCCGTTAGGAACCGAGCTCTACAAGAAAGGCTATGCGCCGTCAGTCGAAGTCAGCGAGATACGGGAATACTTCGTGGAGATCCGGGGCAGCGAAGGAGCGGCGGCGCTATCAGCCGCCAGCGCAACGATCTTTAGCCACCTGATGGCGACGCCGATTGAGGAAATCGAAAGGTTGGTCAACGGCGGCATGCAATCGGCCTAGGTTGCGGGACAAAAGCAAGACGATGTCGCAGGAGTAAGCCAGGCAGGTATGGGACAATCACCGCAATCAATACGCAAGAGCACTGAGTGACATGCAATTTTCGAAAACCCACTTCGCAAAAGACGGCCGCTATTGGCTTGGCCGCGAGGAGGTCTCGCGACGACCTTTTCTCGGTATCCCAGTCTCCAACAGCGTGATCGACTACAGCGAGTACTACTGGTTGACCGAGGATCAGTACGACGAGTTCGTCGTCGATGACGATGACGCCGCAATCTTCGCCGAGGCCTGCCGTCGGCGGGAGCACGACGATGTCATTGTCTTCGCACCGGGCTCCGATCGCGGGGCCGCTCGTTGAGCGGCTACACACTCGTCCGACAGCCCCCGGTCGTCATGAAACGGCGCAAGAGCCACATCGCTACAAGTCGTAGGCTTGTCCGGAACAGTCGTCTCGATCAGTCCTCTTGGGGGTGTGCCTATGGTCTACGTAGACACTTACTTTTCTGCGCAGGATCGGTACTCCCTCGGCATCGAGGACAATTCCTGCAAGGCATACCTCTCGATACCCGTGAGCAGCGGAGTCGTCGACTATGAGGAGTACTACGAACTCGCCGCCGATGAGTACTGCGAGCTATTACAGAATCGCTCCAAAGCAGCCGAATTCGCAGAGTCGTGCCGAAATCGCGACCGAGACGGTCGACTGATCGAGCGGCCGGGATGGAATCGGGGAACGCCAGTATGAGCCGAGCACTGGTCGCCAGAGGACGTCGATGAGACCTGGTTTCTCCGATGACGTCGAGGCAATCGTCGGGCCCGTCTTGACGGTTCGCGGCTTCGTTCTCGACCAGATCGACGATAGCCCTGACAGCGGCGGCCGCGAGCGCCACATCGTCCATTATCGCTCGCCCGATTTGCAGAATTCGGATCTGCGAGTCATCCAGACAGGGCGAACTGAACACCATGATCGCGACGTCCGACGCTCCTCATCAGTTCGGCGTGAACAGCCCCGAATGGCAATTCCAGACAGCGTTCACCGAACGACCCGCGGCGTCTTTCCAGGACATCGCCGAGAGGACGAGGCTGGAGTACGAAGCCTATGCCGACCCACTCGTTGGGTCCGCGACCGCATCGTGCGATGCTTCGACGCGGCGCGCACGGGGATTCGCGCCATGCTTCACAGCGATTGAGGTTCCGATCGATGAGTAGGAGCCGCTTCTCGGAGAAGCACTTCTCGATCGACCATCGCTTCTCGCTTGGCGACGATCTCCAAACGGGCGATTGCTATATCGCGATACCTGTCAGCAACGGCCCGGTCGACTACAACGAGTACTACCGACTCAGCGCCGACCAAGCCCGCTCATTTGTGGCTGACCTCGCATCGTGTATCGCATTTGTTGAGGCCTGCCACCGCCGGGAGCACGACGATCTCCTCCTCTACCCGCCTGGCAAACGCCGCGGGACACCACCGTGATGACTCCCCGCGAAAGTCTGCTGCTCCATGGCTTTTACGACTGGGTCGCGCTCGACCAGGTGCATCGGTGTGTTGCCCTGTCCATGGCTGGATCTCCGACTGCGCGGGTCCAAGAAGCCGTGTTGGAGCTCATCCGCGACATGCTCGCGCACGGCCTATTCGAAATCGGCGATGTCACAGCCGAGCGAGGTTTCGCCGCATGGCCCGATCCGATCAATGACTCGATCGCGAAAATTGAGCGCTACTACGTCGAGGCATATCAGGACGTCAACGTATGGCCGTGGTGTTGCTGGCTCAACCTCACCTCGTACGGGGAGCGCGTCGCGTCTCGGCTACCGCAGAACTGAGTACCGAACGAAGCTGTGACGGCAGAAGCTCGTCGTCGCGCTCACCCACCGCTAATTAGCCGTGAGTGATCCTGTGCAGCAAAATCCGGCTCGCAAGAGCGTCCTACTCGGGGTTCGGTTGGAGTCTCGCCGGCAGTGCCGCATACTCCCGCCCGCGCACGCGTAGTTCATACAACCAGCGTCGATAGACGTGCTCGTGTTCAGCACCGATTCGCTTGCCAGTCTCCGTGATTCGCAACCAGACGGTCCACGGCCATCCATGGCGGTCATCGAAGTTGTGGACATACTCGACTGTTATCCGCCGCATCGTGTCGCTCAGCTTGGATGTCCAGGGCACGAATTGCGCTCCGTGATCGCGTAGGCCGCCGACTTCGGCGAGATGTTCGCCGAGGAGTGATTCAACAACCTCGAGCGTTTTGCGCTGAACATCGGCGAGCGTGGCCGACGAGTCCTCCGCGGCTACATGGCGATGCACATCCCACAACTTGACCCAGTCATTCTGACCTTCTACGAGTACTTTCTCGCGCGCGGAGAGTGTCTCGGGCTCGCCGGCCTGCCCCGCCTCCATGTCCCGAGCCTAGCGACTCGAAGATCTGTCGCCGCCCACACCGCACGGCCCCGGCGAGACACTTTGACGGCGTCAACCGCTGCGCGCCTGCTCGCAAGCATCGTCGTCGTCGAAGTAGCCCCACTTTTTCGCCTCCGCGATCACCTCCCGGCGGAAGCGGGGCGCGTGACGGTCGACAGCTGCCAGAGCCTCTGCTGTGAGGCCCTCGCGTACTCCACTTCGCGCGTGGGCGAAGGGGATGTAGGCCCGCAGCAGATCAGGAGTACTCAGCGCGATCTCCAGAATCGAGTAGTCGTCGAAGTACGCCGACCCATCGAGCGCTTCTGCGATGCGGGCCGCGCTCCACCGCAGCGGATCGCCGTTACCCGAATCAAGGAGGTTCTCCATCTGGACACAGCGCGACCAACCGTCGAATGCCTTCCCCGCGGGCGATGCGAAGAACTCCCTCTGCAGTTCGAGCAAGTCCGTGTGGTCCCAATCCGGCGGCGCGTATCCGTCGCCACCGTCGGGCATGCAACTGACGAGCCACTCGACCAGGGGTCTGCATTGCGGCCACGGTTCCGTCTCTCGCGGGAACGGAGACCCCTTCAAGCCTTGCAGCATCCACTCCTTCGCGTCGGCCACTGTCATCTCTATGAGGTCCACGTCCGGATCGCCGTCCATTTGAATGCTGTCGAGGACATCCGAGACGGGCCCGTACCCGACTTCGGCGGTGTCGATCATCGACATCGTGCTGTGGCTGATCTGAGCGACACAGGCCACCTCGTGACCGCTCGGAAAGCGTGCGCCAATCACCAGCTCGTCGAAGTCGCCGAGGACGTGAGCGAACCGGACGGCTCGGTAGACCTCGACGCGCCGAAGTTCGGTGATCCACTTCGGGATGTGGTGGCGTCGGCGGGCGACTTCCTGGCGGCACGCTGTCTGAGCGGCTGGGTCGTCGTCGAGAAACTCTGCGAGAGCCGCCAACAGCGCGGTGGACTCCTGCGTTTCCAGCGCAGTGAAGTTCTCGATAAGTCGCTCGCGGTCGAGGGCTCGGCTAGATCTCAGGCGCGCGAACGGATCTGGCTTCGACGACTGGATCAAGTAGGCGACGATCGCGAGCAGGCCCAGCGGATGCTTCTTGGCCAGAGCCTCGCCGATCAGGTTGCCGGCCATCCTGTCGTGCTCGTCCAATTTTGGGTCCGTCCGGTGCCGCCGCCGCGCATCCCGGCGCGCTTGCTTCATCTTGCGTCGCTGACGTCCCTCGTTCATGGTCCGCACGGTAGGACGGAGGGGTGACAACCGAGGCTGAGCGCACGGGGCGCCGCCTGGCTGAGGCAGCGCGGCGGAGAAATTAGCGTCGAGACCCCCGGGCGACGGGCCCTATTGTCGAGGAAACGTCGCTTTCGGGGAAGGTCATGAAGCACCTACAGGTAGATGTCGATCAAGCGTTGACCGCATCACGCGCCCTGGGCAATGACGCCGTTGAACTGGGCGAGGAACTCGACCGTCTGGAACACGACTGGCACAACGTGTCCCGGGAGTGGTCGGGTACCGCTGCGGCAACGTATTCCGCCGCATGGGAAGAGTGGCTCGAGGCAGCCACGCAACTGGTCGACGCTCTTGATGAAAGATCGCAAAAGCTGGGCATGGCCGCGGTGAGCTATGCCGAGCGCGACAGTGAATCTGGAGCTGAGATCCGCTCTGTCCACACGGAGATCACCAGCTGATGCGCTATCGAGTAGAACTCGACGAACTGTTGAGCTTTGTAGACCGTCTGCAGTCCTTTCAGCAGAGGGCCGAGTCACTGGCCGCGCGCATCGACGCACAGGTGGCGTCGCTGCACGAAACGTGTTCCGGCAGCGCGGCGGACGAGCACCGGGCACGCCACGACGAGTGGATGACGGCGAGCGCTGAGATGCGCGAGGCGGCCGCACAGCTCCGCGCCGCTGCACACATCGCGCACCGGAACTACACCGGGGCGGCTCAATTGAACGTCGCCATGCTGACGTGACCGTCCAGGACGTCGACACCGACACGTACTACGCCGTCGGAAAGGGATTGTTCGAGAAGGCCGGCAAGCTGTTCGACGCCATCAACGTCAATGTGGGCATTCTCGGTACGACGGGTTCGATGGCGGGCACCGACGATTCGGGAAGGGCTTGGGCGACTTCCTATGACGAGCGTGCTGCCGAAGTCCTCGGTGCTGCCAACGATCTGATCGCGGCGATGGAGAACTACGGCGGCGTCATCATCCAGGCGGGATACAACCACGCAGTCGCAGAACACAACGCCACGCCCGGGAACCAAGGTGCGGCGCCGACGAAGCCACCCGAGCCCGCCAGCACAGCTGGTGTGCTGACAGCACCCCCTTCCGCCGGCGGTCCGGGCCGAGGGCTGCTCGACACCGTTGGTTTGATGCAGCAAGTGGGCGTCCCGGTGCCGGACGGCGACACAGACAAAGTGTCGAATGCCGCCGACGCCTGGGACCGGATGGCGACCGTCTACCAGACGACATCCATCGTCGAAGGTCTGGGAGTTGATGCCCGGACCTTCCGCGACACGCACTCGCCCGAGGTAGAGCTGATTGTTCGAGACCTCGACCAACTGAAGGACGCAACGTCGTCGGTGCTGAACGGATGCGCCGAGCTGGCGCAGTCGTGCCGAGACTACAAATCAGCTCTTGATGACCTGAGGTCTCAGCTAGAAGGCATCCTCCAGGATCTCGCGGTCGAGATCGCGATAACCGCAACGATCGGGATTGCCGCGTCGTTCGTGTCGTTCGGTGTCGGCGGCGTAGCCGCCACAGCCAAGGCCGCACAATCGATTACAAAATTTGCACGCATCATCGCTGAAGCCGTCAGTGCGTGGAAAGTCACGAAGAACATCAGCAAGGGCGTCAAACGGGCGCATGACATCGCAGGCATGCGTCAGAAGCTGCAGCGCATCAAGAACCTGGGACGGAAGGGCAAGCCGGACGAGAAGCCGCCAGCTCCACCTCCGACACCACCAGGAGTGCCTGCAGGATGGACCTCGCGTCCCGCCAACAACGGAAAAGGAATTGTCTATCAGAAGCCTGGTTCTGCGGGTGACCGCAATTCAGTACGAATAATGGACCCGGGGGCCGACCCCCGCTATCCAGATGGGTACGTGAAGTTCACCAACGAGCACAATCAACCGATTAATCTCGACGGGAAGCCAGCAGGTCGGCCCGACGCGCACATCCCGCGAAACCCTGACGGCACCTATCCGATCCCGAAAGGTTGGCGGCCATGATGGATCTAGGACTGAACGGCAAGAAACTGCAGTCTGTGCTGATCGAAAACTCAATTGTCATGCAGCTGTCGGACGAACATTTCGCGTTGATCGCGTCGCCTCTCGTCCTCACCCGCAACGGCGAAGTGTTCACGTTGACTCCGGACGAAGATCCGCAGGAGGCCTTCCAGCCGATTCGCCAGCTGGTGGGGCTGGACGTGTCTGAATCAACAGCCGACGATTCCGGTGCACTCAAGATCGCTTTCACAGATGGCAGCCTGATCCAGGTACCGGCCGATGACGCATACGAAGCGTGGAACGTATCGGGGCCCAATGGCGCGCTTGTCGTCTCAATGCCCGGCGGCGAACTCGCTATCTGGAATGCACAGACCGATCAGGATGGCGCGTGACGTCAAAAACGCATCCAAGAGGCAAGACGGGCGGGCGTTCCTGCCCGCGAACGGCGGTTGACGAACTCGCCCCGTGGAGCGCACACGCCAGAACGTCTGCCTCAGAATGAATTACGCGTCCGGAGAATTGCCTCGGTGAATGCCAGCTTGAGGTCCCTTCGGGATTCAGAGAACCGGATGCTTCGTGACGTTCTGAACCGTCGTGATCCAGCACTCTTCGAGAAGGTTGCGAAAACTGACACGGTGTCGCGCAGCGATGCGGAACTGATCGTGTCGATCCTGTCTGACGAATTCATCGACAATCTCGACGCAAGCTGGGAACCGACGGCGTACGGCACAGCTATCAGCGATCTCCTGCAACGTATCAATGCGGTGAGATTGGATGAGACGTGATGCGACGTGGAGACGAATGCTGTGGCCATGACTGAGCGCGCGTTGACTGACGAGGAACGTTCGTTGATTTGCGCAATCGTCAGCACGACAAAAGATTACGATGCGTATGCGCTGCAGGTCGAGCTCGCCCACGCGACGATGACGAAGAGTTCGACGTGGGTCTGCGAGGTTCGGGCGCCGGACTCAACGCGAGTCTTTGGATGTTCAGACGGACCGTTCCCAGCCCGGGCGTTCGTGTCCGAGGGCGTCGAATACCAGGGTGAGATCATCATCTGGATCACCAGTGGCCACCTTTCCGGACTCGAGTACGCCTGGGTGACCGATCAGCCGCCCACCCGCTGGCCACGGCCCGACGAGCTGGTGGTGCATCCAGCGTGATCGACTACGAGCAGTTTCCGGATCTCGACGGGTTCTATCTCGAAGACAGTTTCGTCTTGGCGATCACCGAGACGCCGTCAACGCTGACTTTCAGTCTCGACGCCGTGCTGACGCCCGAGCACCAGGCGTATCGACCGCCGCGAACAGGAGAGCATCATTGCTACCAATTGGCCGACCTGAGATTCAATAACTGCACAAAGGTCGAATGGCTGCACCGGTCGCACAGTTTCTTCACCGACGCCACCGGAGCCAAGGACCGCGGCAATATCGATCTGCTCACAGCCGACGCCAGTGCCGTTCTTCTAGAGGGCGACTGGGGTCGTGTCAAAGTTTGGGGATCGCGGGGCAACGGTTATCCACGGCCCAGGATGAAACTGCGGACAGAACACGACTCGACCGTGAGTGATTGAGCGAGGAGCTGTTTCTTGACGCCGGACGGTCGGGGGATACCCCGTATCGACTCGTATATGGATCTCATCGACCGCTTCTTGCGTCAATCCGTCAGCGCGCTCGGTTTCCAACGCACCTATCTCCGGATGGTGAAGAACGAGCGGCGAATTCTCGGTGAGCCCGTCTCCCCCATACTCCAGGAACTGTTCGAAGACGCCGACGCCTACATTGCCGACGAGCGACTTCGGACCGAGCCGGAGGACCTCGATGATGAGGTACTCATCTCATGCGCTGCCCGCGCTCGGAGGGCTTTGCGGGACCTCGGCTACACCTGAAGAGTGTCCTTGTGTCACGAAACTCCCAGATCCGTCCTGGGTTTCGAACTCAGACCCCTTCTCTGGCGGGTACATCTACGCCTCACCCAAACTCGGCCGATATTGATCCACCTCGGTCTCAGCAGCAATCAATGCAGACAACTCGCCCTCCTGCTGGGCCACGAAGACACCGATCACCTGGCGGCACACCTCCGACACCGTGACTCCCTGCCGATCAGCAATGCGTTTCAATCCGACGAGCATTGATGTCGTCACGTGAAACTGCACCGCGTACTGGCCACACGAACCGTCTTCAGGCGCCGGGCCTGGACCGACGACCACCGGACCATCGACGCCGAACGCGTCCACGTCAGCAGCTCGGACCCGCTGAACACCGCCACTACTCGCGTCGTCGGCCGGGTCTCGAACTTCCTCGTGACTGAACAACCCCATGCCGATAACGCTAGACCTCCAGAATTCCCGGGCCCCGAGTAGTGCAATGTGAAGGTCAGACGGCGACGGGGGCTACACCATGGACGATGCGGTGAGCGACCCGCTGGTGCTCGGGCAGCGAGTGGTCGCAATTCTCGAGACAGGTGCGCGTGACGCCACCTACAAACTGGCCTTATTGATGGCGCTTATCGAGCACTGCATAGAGAACCTCCCAGACCGACGCGATGACACGCTGCAAGTACCGATTGCCGACCTCGCGCACCGCGTGATCGATCTGTACTGGCGCCAGGTCCGCCCGTTCGAAGGGCAGGAACTGATCCAGCGCCGGACGGGAAACAGAGCCCGCATCACCGACGCGACGAAGCGCCTGCGCGCAGCTGCCGGAATCGGAAACAGCGGGCTCTCGCTGGAGGTGGCGATGATGCGGGCGCCCGATGCCTACGCGGACGCGATGGACACGGTGGTCATCGCGCTGGCCAAACAACCGCTACCGCGATTGCAGAAACTTCCGGGCGCCGCCGCAAGTGACCCGTTCCTCTACGACGACTCGTTCCTCGGCGAGAACGTCTCTCGGAAGATCCTGCGAGCACACGACGACTCCATCGTTTTGAAGCCGGGCATCGCCTCCGGGCTGGCGCGTCTGGCCGGACTGCTCAAACCGGCGCTGGAGATCATGTGGGTTGACGACGTTCGGCGCATGAATCGGTTCCTCGACGCTGAGATCCCCGACGTGGCCGGACATCTGTTCGGTCGTGACCGCCTAGCGTTGTCGGCAATCCGGGAGCCGTTCAAGGACGCCTTCGGACCGCACTGCTTTTACTGCGTAGCTCATCTCCCGGCGAAGAATCCAATCGACCATGTGCTGCCCTGGTCGCTCGTCGGAATCGACGGCCTGGCCAATCTGGTGCTCGCCTGCGCGCGGTGCAACACCGACAAAAGCAGCGCGTTGCCGGCAGTGGCTATTATCCGCCGGGTACTGCACCGCGATCGAAAGACGCTGGAAGACATCGCCTCTGAGCTTCAGTGGCCGACGCAGCACGACCGGGTCATTGCCGCGGCGCGCGGAATCTACCGCGGACAACCAACGGGTGTCCCCACATGGGCGGGCTACAAGCAGACGGAACGCCTCGATATCGGCTTCTCACCGCAGTGGCCCTGACGAGTAGTCCGGCGCCGAACTGATCCGCTACATCAGCGTAGGCGCACTGGTGAGCCTGTCGGGTCCGCATCGGACAGGGACTGCGGCGCTATTGCCGTACCCCGATCGCGTGGTCGTCCCCTCGGTGGTGACGCACACAGAGTCGGCGTAGCAGTCTTTCATTGGATTTTGTCGTGCTTCGCAAGGTTATGGCGGGCACACATCAGTTGAATGTTGTCGGCCACGAGTGATGATCCGCCGCGCGAGTACGGGATGATGTGGTCGAAGTGAAGGTTGTCGGTACTTCCGCAGTTGACACATCTGCCTTGGTCACGCTTCCACACGGTGAGCTTCACTTCCGTTGGGATGAGCCTGTTTTGCTCTAGACGCGGCTCGCGCGAATCGACGTTTGGCGTGGCATCGGGGTCTACCTCGAGCCGGAACTTGAACACCAATCGCCCGTTTGACTCTTCTCGCCAGCCATCGACGAGCTTGAATATGCCGTTAAACGTCCAGATGCCGGTACGCATTTTTTCGTAAACCCGCACCCGTTCCGTCGGAATCCCAAGTGCCCGGTGTTGTGAGGCAGCTTCAAGGAACAGCCCGTTCTGGGTTAAAGAGCCCCCCGGTCCCCGCTCAGGCTGGTCCAAAGTCTTCGGGTCAGGCCCGCCCCTTGTCTGTGGGGTGTCGTGGCCCTCATAAATGAGGACGCGACCATCTTTTTCGATGCGGTCGTCGTAGGGTGCGCCGGGCCGGCGGCTCATCAAGATTATTGTGGGCCGTCCGTTAGTACCGAAGTTCATGCCGCGCTGTAGGTTGGTACCTTCCTCGCGGCACATCTCCAGGTAAGAAATGACTTCACCTGGCACAATCACAGGCTGGATGTTAGGCGATGCGCCTCGGCGAGGTTGTAAACACGCGACGCCTGAAGCGCATCCGCGGACCCGACAACGGTCATAGGCCGACGATCCCGGGGAGGTCCAGGCCGCAGCCGCCCACGGAAATCGCAATTCCGCGTTGGCAGGGCACTATCGCGAGAAGCTTCGTCATCGGGACGACCGTGCGCTTGGAATATGACTCCAACTCGTCATGAAATGGCCGTTTTTGCATGCACTACAGTCCGCGTCCCTTGCCTATCGCCGATTCAGCGCGCATCCCAGTTGAGGTAATTGGTTTTGCGCGTCGCCGCCCGGGTCCTAATCTCCCTGCCTAGCTCACATCCGCGCCATACGATCACCCCGTGCAACCCGAAACAGCCACCGAGCAGCGCCACGTCTCCGGCACCGCCGCCGTGATGACCGTGCTCGCGATGGGCCTCGGCTACGCCGTCTCCATCGGCGACCCGACCACCCTGTCGGCCAACCTGCAGGTCGTCTCCGCCGGGCTCGGCATCACCGGCAGCACCGCCACCTTCATCGCCAGCCTCGCCACCCTGACCATGGCCGCCACGGTGCTCTCCGCCGGCGCCCTAGGCGACCTCTACGGCATGCGCCGCCTCTACATGGTCGGCCTCGCCGGCGCCGCCGCCTTCAGCCTGCTGGCCGCCGCCGCCCCCGTCGCCGCCGTCCTCATCATCGCCCGCGCCGGCGTCGGCATCGCACTCGCCTTCCTCATCGGCCTCTCCCTCGCCCTGACCAACGCCGTCTTCTCCCCCGAACGCCGCGCCGCCGCCATCGCCGCCTACTTCGGCGTCGGCTACGCCGTCTCCACCCCCATGCCCGCACTCGGCGGCACCCTCGCCCACGCCATCGGTTGGCGCGCAACCTTTTTCCTCGTCCCCGTCATCGCGACTATCGGCCTCGTCATCACGTGGCGCTTCGTCCCCGAGACGCTGCGCAGCAGCCGCCGCCTCGACATCCCCGGCATGGCGCTGTTCGCCGTCGCGCTGCTTTCGTTCATCTACGGCATGTCCCGCATCGAGACCGGCATCGACGCCGTCGGCCTCACCTGCATCGCCGCCGGCCTGGCCGCCGGCGTCGCCTTCGTCGTCCGCGAGCGCAGCACCGACCACCCCGCGCTCGACATGCGCGTCTTCCGGTCCAGCCGCTTCAACGCCGCCGTCGCCGCCGGCGTCGTGTTCAACATCGTGCTCGGCGGCTCGATGATCCTGCTGGCTTTCTACCTCGTCACCATCCGCAAGGAATCCCACGAGCTGTTCGGCTACCTGCTCATGCCCGCCACCGCCATGGCCGCGCTCGCCGCCCTCTCTGCCGGACCCGTCGCGAACAAGTTTGGCGCCCGCACCGTGATGGTCACCGGCCTGGTGCTCATGCTCGGCGGCCTGGTGGTACTGCACAGCTACACCCTCGACACGACCCGCGTGACCGTGTTCATCACGGCCGCGTTGATGGTCATTGGCGGTGCCTTGGTCACCACCCCGCAGGCCATGATCATGATGAGCAGCGCCCCCGCCGACCTCGGCGGCGCCGTGTCCGCCGTCAAAAGCGCGGTCAACGAAGGCGGATACTCCCTTGGCCCAGCGCTATTCGCCCTCGTCGGCATCAATCTGTTCCTCACCGATAGCGCCCATGACCTGTCGAGAGACGGCGTCACCCGCGCCGAGACGCGTGAAGCGCTGATCACCTCACACGGCGGCCACAGCGGCGCGACGCTGGTCAATCCCGACCAGGCCCGCCTCATCGTCGACCAGGCACCGAACAACGCGATCGACGCCATCCACACGCTCAGCCTGATCATGGCGGCCGGGCCGATCATCGCGATCATCCTGGCGCTCTCGCTGATCAAGCCCAGCCGCTGAGGATCATTGCCGGTCTCTCGGTATCAACGGGCACTCCTTGCGAAGCCCAGCGGCAGCGGCTGCCGCGGACATCGATCCGTTCTGGTATCGAATGTCCACTGATTCCGCTGCATCCGTGGAACGTTGCGCATCTGCAATCTGTCCGAGGGCGTCGGCCATCTCCAGCGCATGTGCGCGGATACCTGGCGACGCAATCTGCGAGGCCTTCTCCCGCATGTCTCGAGCAGCAGCGTCCTCGAACTCCACAGCCTTCGTCGCCTCGTCACCGTCCGGCGCTTCCACCATCGCGTTCAGGGAGGCACTGAGTGACGTCCACGTCTCGACCACATCGGCCGCTAGCCGACAATCGCCGTCAGACCGACTCTGCTGCCGGACGATCAACACAGAAGCAACGACGCCGAGAGCGACCAGGACGCAGACTACAAGCCACCGTCTGCGTGTAGTCATCAACGAGATCGGGCTATCACGGGAAACCCTGGACTGGGATGCCGAATGTTCCCGGCCATCAGTTCCACCTCCCCGGAACGCTGCACGACAGAGCAATCCTAAAGGCTTACCGAGGCGGACCCGAGCGGCATAAAGTGGTCAGGTGGGCCCCTCGCCCGCCAGGGTCGGCTCGATCGTCGGCTCCGGGTACCCGGCCGAGCGCACTGCCTCCCGCACCGCGGCATCCACCGCGTGCACAGAACCAACAGGCACCAATGCGATCACGCAGCCGCCGAAGCCGCCGCCCGTCATCCGCGCCCCCAGCGCACCCGCCGACACCGCGCTCGAAGCGATCAGGTCGAGATGCGGCGTGGTGATCTCGAAGTCATCCCGCATCGACTCGTGCGACTCCGTGAACAACGAGCCGACGCGGCGGAAGTCGAACGCCGACAACGCCTCTACCGTGTCCAGCACCCGCTGATTCTCCGTGACGATGTGCCGGGCCCGACGCTGATCCTCGCCAGACAGCGACGATACCGACGAGGCCTCCCGCAGCGAGGGGACACCCAGCGTCGCCGCGGCCCGCTCACACGACCCCCGCCGCGCGGCATACTCACCGCCGGCGTGCTGATGCCTCGCCTGCGAGTCGATCAGCAGCAGCGTCACGCCGTGCGCGTCGGGGTCGAACGGGACCGGGGTGACGGTGAGGTCGCGGAAGTCGATCAGCTGCGCGCTCCGCGGCTGCGCGTAGAGGATCGCCAACTGGTCGAGCAATCCCGTTGGTGCACCGACATAGTCGTTCTCTGCGCGCTGCGCGATGCGCGCCTGCTCCACAGGAGAAACAGAAAGACCCGCGGCCGAAAGAAATGCCCCTAGAACTGCGCATTCCAGCGCCGCCGACGACGACAGACCCGAACCGATCTGCACACCACTGCTGATTGCCAGCGTCCCACCCGGCACCGGATAGCCCGCCTCCCGCAGCGACCACACCACCCCCGCCACGTACGCCGCCCATCCGTCAACGTCGCCGGGCAC
>NZ_QJUA01000027.1 GCF_003254575.1 Mycobacterium kyogaense
GTACTGGCGACCATTCTGCAGAGTGCGCCGCAGGCGCGCGGAGTGCTGTTCGATCTCCCCGCAGTGGTCGAGGGGGCGGGGCGGGTCTTCGACGCCGCCGGGGTGGCAGGGCGCGCGAGCGTCGAGAGCGGATCGTTTCTCGACAGCGTGCCCGCCGGCGCCGACCTCTACGTGATGAAGAACGTCATCCACGACTGGGACGACGAGCACTCCCTCACGATTCTGCGCAACATCCGGACCGGCATCGACGCCGACGGCAGGCTCGTCCTGTTGGAAATGGTGCTGCCCGAGCGCGCGACCTCGTTCATCGGCCACATGCTGGACCTCGAGATGCTGCTGATGCTGCACGGTCGGGAACGCACCCGATCCGAGTACTCAGAGTTGCTGCGCCAGGCCGGTTTTCGACTGACGAAAGTGATCCCGACAGTCAGTCCGCTGTCGGTGATCGAGGCGGTGCCCGCTTAGTCCGCGCGGTTACCCGCCCCGCCTGCGCCGCCGCTGCCGCCGGCACCGCCGGACGTACCACTTCCGGCGCTGCCGGCGCTGCCCGATGCACCGGCCCCGCCGGCGTTGTCGCCGCGGGAACCACCGCTGCCGCCGCGGCCACCGACACCGCCCGCGCCTCCGCCGCCGGTCGATCCGCCGGCGCCGTCGCTGCCGGCAGAGTTCTGTTCCTCGCTACCTGCGCCGCCGCGCCCCCCGGCGCCGCCGGTGCCCCCGGCACCACCGGTTCCGCCACGGCCGCCCGCACCGCCGTCGCCACCGTCACCGTCGGTCACGGTCCCGCGCACCGGATCGGACACGTCGACCCCGCCGTCGCCGCCGTCTCCTCCGATTCCGCCCGCCGCGCCGGTGCCACCTCGACCGCCAGAACCACCGGCTCCGCCGGCACCACCGGTGCCCGTGAGCCGGCCCGCGCGACCGCCGGCGCCTCCTGCGCCTCCTGACGCACCCGTGCCGCCCGTCGCACCGGTACCGCCGGCCCCGCCGTTGCCGCCGGCACCGCCGAAGCCGACCGTGGATCCGATGTCGACGTTGCCACCGTCGCCGCCGTCGCCACCCCGCGCGCCGGTGCCGCCCACGCCGCCGTTACCGCCCCGGCCACCGAACGCGGCTGCGCCGGGCGCGACCTGCTGGGCCAGCCCCGCGCTTCCGCCGTCGCCGCCCATGCCGCCGCCGGCGCCGTTGCCGCCGTCTCCGCCGTCGCCGCTGATCGTGAACAGGTGACGACCGAAAAGTCCGCGGGCGCCCTGGCCGGTGCCACCCTGGCCGCCGGACTGGTTGCTGCCCGTGGCTCCGTCGCCGCCGCGACCACCCGTGGCGCCCGTGATGGCTCCGTCGACGACGGCACCGGCGAACGGCGACCCGGAGGTGCCCAGATAGCTGGGGTTGCCAGTGGCGGCACGACCGACGGGAGCCGGATTGTCGCCGTCGAGGCCCACCCCGCCCTTGCCGCCGTTTCCGCCATTGCCACCGTTGCCGTAGAGGCGTCCGGCCGCACCGCCGGCGCCACCCTTTCCGCCGGCCATGCCCGGTCCGCCGTCTGCGCCGTTGCCGCCGTCACCACCGTTTCCGGTGTCGGCGAAGCGCCCGGCGTTCCCACCGGCACCGCCGTCCTGGCCGGGAGAAGTGCCGTCTCCCCCGCGGCCGCCGTTTCCGCCAAGAAGTCCGCCGTTGCCACCTTTGCCACCGTTGGCGCCGTCGCCGCCGTCTCCCCAGAGCAGACCGCCATTGCGTCCGTTGCAGGCGGCGC
The DNA here is from genome assembly GCF_003254575.1 of Mycobacterium kyogaense. Lineage (GTDB taxonomy): Bacteria > Actinomycetota > Actinomycetes > Mycobacteriales > Mycobacteriaceae > Mycobacterium > Mycobacterium kyogaense. The sequence continues at coordinate 1,754 of NZ_QJUA01000027.1, forward strand.
CTGTGCAGTCCAGCGGCGCGTCGGCGCCATCGCCGATCAGCCAGCCGCCAGGGCCGACCATCGTCGGCCTCGGGATCGCCGACGTGCGGGTGGTCGATGCCACAGATGCGTCCCGACGATCCGATCCCGCCCAACCGAACAGCCAGAGTTGTTCATTGCCAGCACCTTCGGGCGACAGCGAACTTTCCGTCGAGGTCAGCACGACATCCAGACGCGGAGGTGCGCCGTGGCCGGGCGACAGGCTCAAGACGACGCCGATGCCCATCATGGCCGCGCCACCGGTGCCGGCTGCCAGCCATTGACCGACAGTCGTCCGCCCGCCCATTTTCTTCGTCCCGTGCCCCTCGTTGGGCATGCGCGATCCCCCCGCCGCTTTGCTTGTGAATTGCTGAGATCTAACCGGCAAATCCGCGCGAGAGTCAATAGGCGCGCCGGGTCATGTCGGCGCATATGGTCTGCGGCGTGCACCATCGCGTCACCGTGTCCTCAGGCTCCCCGTTCGAAGACCGCGTCGGCTACTCCCGCGCGGTGCGGGTCGGGCCGTTCGTCGCAGTCGCCGGCACCACTGCACCCGGCCCGACCGCGAGCGCTCAGACCAGAGAAGCTCTGCAGCGCATCGCCGCCGCACTCGCCGAGGTGGGCGCGTCCCTGTCCGATGTCGTCCGGACTCGCATCTTCGTCACCGACATCGCGTCGTGGCCCGAGGTGGGCGCGGTGCACGCGGAGGTCTTCGGGGCGATCCGCCCCGCGGCGACCATGGTCGAGGTGTCGGCGCTGATCGATCCGGGTCTCGTCGTCGAGATCGAAGCCGACGCCTACGTCACGGGCGGGGACGAGGACGGTAGCGGGGCGAACACCCCGTCCGAACCCGGGGCGTAGGGAGTGACGCGGATCACAGCCGCAACCGGCAGTTCTCCGTACAAATGTGGGAACTCCATGCCATCTGGGTCAGTCGGAACCCCCGGCTCCCAGCGAACAGGAGATGTCAGGTGTGCCCCGTCGATGTGCAGCAGCACCAGGTCCGTGCGACCGGCGAAGAGCCGGTTCGCGGGCAGATGGACCTGCTCGGGCGTGGACAGGTGCACGAACCCCACATCGGTCAACGACGAGGGCCGGTGCGCTCCGCACCTCATCGCAGCCGCCCACTCGTCAGAAGTGCACAGGTGCACATAGTCCGCGACGCCTGCCGAACTCGGCATACCAGCCGCCTTTCCGAGTCGTCAATCGGACGGCCGTGAGACACGACACACCCGTAAACCCCCGGGGAACAAGGCCGAAACCCCGAGCGTCTGACACAGTAGAACTACGTCGCTACACCCTATGGAGGTGCCATGACCGCAACGCTCACCAGTCCGGAATTGACCAGGGCTGATCGCTGCGACCGGTGTGGAGCGGCGGCCAAGGTACGTGCCAAGCTCCCGTCAGGTGCCGAGCTGCTGTTCTGCCAACACCACGCCAACGAGCACGAAGCCAAGCTCGTCGCGCTGGCTGCGGTGCTCGAAGTGAGCCCGGTGGAGTCGTAGCCCGAAATTCGGCATGCTGGGCTGGTCATGAGTGACCAGTCTTCGCGCTCGGGTGACCGACCGCCCCGCGCCACCCCGTCTCGTCATCACGTCAGGCAGATCTCACTGAGAGCTTTGTCGAAGAGTTGGGACGATTCGATTTTCTCCGAATCGGCTCAGGCTGCTTTCTGGTGCGCGCTGTCTCTGCCGCCATTGCTGCTCGGCATGCTGGGCAGTTTGGCCTACATCGCGCCTCTGTTCGGTCCCGACACCCTGCCGGTGATCGAGAACCAGCTGATCAGCACTGCGGGACGGTTCTTCTCGCCCAACGTGGTCAGCGAGATCATCGAGCCGACGGTGCGCGACATCGTCAGGGGTGCCCGGGGCGAGGTCGTGTCGATCGGCTTCGTGATCTCGCTGTGGGCGGGGTCGTCGGCGGTCTCGGCATTCGTGGACTCGATCACCGAGGCGCACGATCAGACACCTTTGCGGCACCCCGTGCGGCAGCGGTTCTATGCGCTGGGGCTCTACGTCGTCATGCTGGTCGGGGCGATCGCCACGGCGCCGTTCCTGGCGCTCGGCCCCCGCAAGATCGCCGAGTTCATCCCCGACAGCTGGGACAACGTACTGCGCTTCGGGTACTACCCGGTGCTTTTCGTGGCGATCACCGTGGGAGTCCTCATCCTGTACCGGGTGTCCCTCCCCCGGCCGCTGCCCACGCATCGACTGATTCTGGGTTCCGTGTTGGCGACCACGGTGTTCCTCGTCGCCACCTGGGGTCTGCGGGTCTACCTGACCTGGATCACGAGCACCGGATACACCTACGGCGCGCTCGCCACGCCGATCGCGTTTCTTCTCTTCGCGTTCTTCCTCGGGTTCGCGATCATGATCGGGGCGGAACTCAACGCTGCGATCCAGGAGGAATGGCCCGCTCCGGCCACCCACGTCAACCGCGCACGTGAATGGCTGGAGGCGCGAACGGAAGCGGCGCGCGGCAATGGGTCCGTGCCGGCCGGCGCCCCCACGGCGCCGGCAGTGCAGGAATCCGACGCCGCTACTTCTTGAGTTGTTCGTAGATGCGCTTGCAGTCCGGGCACACCGGCGATCCCGGCTTGGCCGAACGGGTCACGGGGAACACCTCACCGCACAACGCGACCACATGCGTGCCCATGACGGCACTCTCGGCGATCTTGTCCTTCTTGACGTAGTGGAAGACCTTCGGGGTGTCGTCGTCGGTCCCGTCGTCGACGCGTTCGTCGGTGTCGGTGCGTTCGATCGTCTGGGTTTGCATGAAGCCATTCTGCCTGGGAATGAATCGGTAATAAGTGCGGCAGGCATTGCTTGCTCCCGATGTGGAACAGTGGAGATATGAAACAAGGCCAAGAGCTGAGTTTCGACGACGAGGGCCAGCCCGTACTCATCACCAGGGCCGCCCCCGCCTACGAGGAACAGCACCGTCAGCGGGTGCGGAAGTACCTGGCATTGATGTCCTTCCGCATCCCGTCACTCATCCTTGCCGCGGTCGCCTACGGCATCTGGCACAACGGCCTCATCTCGCTGGCCATCGTCGTGGTGGCGATCCCGCTGCCGTGGATGGCCGTCCTGATCGCCAACGATCGGCCGCCACGGCGCGCCGAGGAGCCGCGCCGCTACCAGAACCAGACGCGCATCCCGCTCTTCCCGACCGCGGAGCGGCCCGCACTCGATATCCGCCCTCCGCGCGCACCGCAACCGGATCCGGCCGATTCCGACGGCGACTTCCGCAGCTGAGCGCGTTCTTGCTCATTTCTCAGCACATTCTCAGGTCGTGCCCGAATAACCGCTGATCAGAAGGTGTGAAGCGGATCCATCGTGGGAACTCTGAGCGGGTCTGGGGCGTTGTAGCTCTTGAAAGTTCCACCCGATCAGGAGGCCGTCATGGCAAATGCCACCACCAGCCGCATGGACCAAGACCTCGACGCTCAGTCCCCCGCCGCCGACTTGGTGCGGGTGTATCTGAACGGGATCGGGAAGACGGCTCTGCTCAACGCCGCCGACGAGGTCGAGCTGGCCAAGCGGATCGAGGCGGGGCTCTACGCACAACACCTTCTCGCGACTCGTAAGCGGTTGGGCGAGAACCGCAAACGCGATCTCGCCGCAGTGGTTCGCGACGGCGAAGCTGCCCGGCGCCACCTCTTGGAAGCCAACCTGCGGCTCGTGGTGTCGCTGGCCAAGCGCTACACCGGCCGCGGGATGCCGCTGCTCGACCTGATCCAGGAGGGCAACCTCGGGCTGATCCGCGCGATGGAGAAGTTCGACTACAGCAAGGGTTTCAAGTTCTCGACCTACGCCACCTGGTGGATTCGTCAGGCGATCACCCGCGGGATGGCCGACCAGAGCCGCACCATCCGCCTCCCCGTGCATCTGGTCGAGCAGGTCAACAAGCTCGCCCGCATCAAGCGCGAAATGCACCAGAACCTGGGCCGCGAGGCCACCGATGAGGAGCTGGCGGCCGAGTCCGGCATTCCGGTCGAGAAGATCAACGATCTCCTCGAGCACAGCCGGGACCCGGTGAGCCTCGACATGCCGGTCGGCAGCGACGAGGAAGCACCGCTGGGCGACTTCATCGAAGACGCCGAGGCGATGTCGGCGGAGAACGCCGTGATCTCCGAGCTGCTGCACACCGACATCCGGTACGTGCTGGCCACTCTCGACGAACGCGAACAGCAGGTGATCCGGCTGCGCTTCGGGCTCGACGACGGGCAGCCGCGCACGCTCGACCAGATCGGCAAGCTCTTCGGCCTGTCGCGCGAGCGGGTGCGCCAGATCGAGCGGGAAGTGATGGCCAAGCTGCGCAACGGCGAACGCGCGGACCGGCTCCGCTCGTACGCCAGCTGACCTTGTTCTGCCAGTGAGCCCGTCGGACCACCCGGCGGGCTCACTGCCGTGCGGCCCGGTGTGGCCCGGGTCGCTGCAGGAAGAGCCGCTATCGACTGCGGTGGCCGGTAGACTCGCCCCCGACGGAGGGCTATGCGAATGAACGATCTTGTCGACACCACCGAGATGTATCTGCGAACCATCTACGACCTCGAGGAAGAGGGCGTGGTACCGCTGCGCGCACGCATCGCCGAGCGCCTCGAGCAGAGTGGCCCCACCGTCAGCCAGACCGTGTCGCGGATGGAGCGCGACGGACTGCTCCGCGTCGCCGGAGACCGGCACCTCGAGCTGACCGACAAGGGCCGCGCACTGGCCGTGGCCGTGATGCGCAAACACCGCCTCGCCGAACGGCTCCTGGTCGATGTGATCGGCCTGCCCTGGGAAGAAGTGCATGCCGAAGCGTGCCGCTGGGAGCACGTCATGAGCGTGGACGTCGAGCGCCGCCTGGTGCAGGTCCTCGACAATCCGACGACGTCGCCCTTCGGCAACCCGATTCCGGGCCTGTCCGAGCTCGGCGTCGACAGCCTGCTGGACGAGACGCGCAACCTGGCCCGCCTGACCGAGATGCCCGCCGGCATGCCCGTTGCGGTGGTGGTGCGCCAGCTCACCGAGCACGTCCAGGGCGACGTCGATCTGATCGCTCGGCTCAAAGACGCCGGCGTCGTGCCCAACGCGCGGGTGACTGTCGAGGTCAACGACCACGGTGGCGTGATGATCGTGATCCCGGGCCACGAGCAGGTCGAACTCCCCCACGAGATGGCGCACGCCGTCAAGGTCGAGAAGGTCTGACGCTCATCCGGCCCGCCGGCCGAACGTCTGGCGCGGAGGCAGCCGGACACCGAGTTGCGCGGCGAGTCGATACCCCGTTCGCGCCAGCTCCCTGATCTGCTCCGGGCGTAGCCCCGACTGCAGAGCCTGATCGAGCATCCCGGCCATCCGGTGGAGCGGCTGGCAGCGCAGTGCGGCGTCCAGCGATATCCCGGCCAAGGGCCCGTCTCCGCGCGCGTATGCCGAGAATGCCAGCAGGACAAGGGCTTCCACGCGCCACGGGGCGGGGAGTCGGCGTGACAGCTCGGCCCACAGCGCCTCGGCCATGCCGGCGCGGTCGCCGACGGCGAGCGCGTAGAGCGTGTCCCGCACTCGCGGATCGGTCAACGACAGCGCCAACCGGCTGGCCTGCTCGTCGCGGACCGGGTCACCGCTCGCGAGTTGTTCGGCGCACTCCAGGGCGTGCTCGATGTCGCTGCGTGCGCACGCACACGCGCGGGCACCCTTGAGCGGTCCGGCCGCCTCGATCATCTGCGCGAGCACGGCGCTGTGCGCAGGATCGGTGACGGCGACGACATCGAGCAGCTCGTCGCGACGGGCATAGAGCCGCCGGCCGTCCAGCACCGCCGCCGCAGCGACAGGTGACGCACTCGGGTCCTCGACCGCGCCGGTCGCACCGCAGCCGTCCGCGCAGCTCCAACGCCCACCAGCGGCCACGACGTCACACACGTGCGCGGCGAGCAACTCGATGCCCCATCGCGCCGCCTCCACCGCCAGGTCGCTCGCCCATTCCCGATACAGGTCTTTGCACATGGGGCAGCTGGCACCCTCGGCGTCGACGATCACCGCGATCACGGCCTCCGCGCCCGCTGCGGCCGCCAGCTCGGCCAGGTGTGGCACGCACGTCTCCCGCGGCTCGGACAGATCGGCACGCATGACCGCGCCCATCTCGTCGTCGACAACGGTGACGAGCACGATCGATTTCTCGGGCACGAAGCCGAGCACGGCGGGCAGCGCCGCGATCAGGGCACCAGGCCGGTCGAGGGGTGCGTCGGGGTGTGGTGTTGAGGACATACCGCCAACCTGGCAACTGACTCCGACACCGTGGCGCTGTGCCCGCTGCGGTCGCACCGAACTGGGGATGAAATCGGCTTTGGGGACAACGCCGCGGCAGTGTTCACGAGAAGTTGACCTCCGCCGGCATGCGTAGCCGGCGTACAGGCGCAAGTCTGTCTGCATGGCTTCGATGCTGGAATACGACCTGGTGGTCATCGGTTCGGGTCCGGGAGGGCAGAAGGCCGCGATCGCCGCCGCCAAACTCGGCAAATCGGTGGCGGTCATCGAGCGCGGACGCATGCTCGGCGGCGTCTGCGTCAACACCGGCACCATCCCGTCCAAGACGCTGCGCGAGGCGGTCGTCTACCTGACGGGTATGAGCCAGCGCGAGCTCTACGGCGCGAGCTACCGGGTCAAGGACAAGATCACTCCGGCCGATCTGCTGGCCCGCACCACCCACGTCATCGGCAAGGAACAGGACGTCGTGCGCTCCCAGCTGATGCGCAACCGGATCGACCTGATCTCCGGGCACGGCCGGTTCGTCGACGCACACACCATCGAGGTCGAGGACCCCGAACGCCGCGAGCACACCACGGTGAAAGGTCGGTACATCGTGCTGGCCACCGGGACGAAACCCGCCCGCCCGCCGGGAGTGGAGTTCGACGACGAACGCGTTCTCGACTCCGACGGCATCCTCGACCTCAAGACCCTGCCGACGTCCATGGTCGTCGTCGGTGCCGGCGTGATCGGCATCGAGTACGCGTCGATGTTCGCCGCGCTGGGAACCAAGGTGACCGTCGTCGAGAAACGCGACGCCATGCTCGAGTTCTGCGACCCCGAGATCATCGAATCGCTGAAATTCCATCTGCGGGACCTGGCCGTCACGTTCCGCTTCGGCGAGGAGGTGACCGCCGTCGACGTCGGCTCCAGCGGCACGGTGACGACGCTGGCCAGCGGCAAGAAGATCCCCGCGGAGACGGTCATGTACTCCGCGGGCCGGCAAGGCCAGACCGAGCATCTCGACCTCGCCAACGCCGGCCTGGAAGCCGACGCCCGCGGCCGGATCTTCGTCGACGACAACTTCTGCACCAAGGTCGACCACATCTACGCCGTCGGCGACGTCATCGGGTTCCCCGCGCTGGCGGCCACCTCGATGGACCAGGGCCGGTTGGCGGCCTACCACGCCTTCGGGGAGCCGTGCCACGGGATGACGGAGCTGCAGCCGATCGGGATCTACTCCATCCCCGAGGTGTCCTACGTCGGCGCGACCGAAGTGCAGCTGACCAATGACGCCGTGCCCTACGAGGTGGGGGTGTCCCGATACCGGGAGCTCGCGCGGGGGCAGATCGCCGGCGATTCCTACGGAATGCTCAAGCTGCTGGTGTCGACCGAAGACCTGTCGCTGCTGGGGGTGCACATCTTCGGCAGCAGCGCGACGGAGCTGGTGCACATCGGGCAGGCGGTGATGGGATGCGGCGGGACCATCGAGTACCTGGTCGACGCGGTGTTCAACTATCCGACGTTCTCCGAGGCGTACAAGGTGGCGGCGCTGGACGTGATGAACAAGTTGCGCGCACTCAAGCAGTTCGGCGTCTGAGGCCTCAGCTACAGCCGTCGTCGAAACTCGCCGGCGGGTCGTCCGACGGTCCACCCGCTTCCGCACGCGCCACGAGCGCGCGAACGGCGTCTCCGAAGGCCGGCGTGTAGGACACCTCGTCGCGGCAACCCCCGCCGTCGAGACCACCGATGATCCCCACCACGGTCGAACCCACCTCCCACGGCGCGCCGGAGAAGCCGGCCACGATGCCGTCGCAGTGCACGACCGGGAACCCGTCGCGCGGGGGTGCGGTCGGCGCGGAGCACGCGGTCGGCCCACCCCCGACGCCGAAGCCGTAGCCGACGACTGTCACGGCCGTGCCGGGCGCAGGTGTACTGCCCAGCTGTAGACCGCCGCCGGCCAACGATCGCAGGGAGTCACCATCGTTGCGGCTCACCCGGGCGACGGCGATGTCAGCGGCCGGATCCTGATCGGCCAACCAGCGCGGATCGAGATAGATGGCGTCGAGCCGCCACCGGGCATCGGGCGAAGCCGCCTCGGAGAAGCCGGGCACGAACGTGGTGTCCGAGCCGTCGGTGACGCAGTGGGCGGCCGTGAGGATCAGGTCGGCAACCGCGGATTCGAGCACCGAGGCCGTGCAGAAATGCACATCGTCCGTGCCGTAGAACAGCGCCCCCATGCGGGGATCCGGGGACACCGGATGCGCGGCCCCCGGCGCCGTGTCGGTGGCCGTCGGCACTGCTGCCGCCGGCGCAGGATCGGCGTCGCCCGCCGACGGCGGAGCCGGGTAGGCGGTACCGCACGCGGTCAGCGTGGCCGTGGCGAGCACGGCCAGCGCGGGCCGGACGCAGGCGAACAGGCGCATACCGTCCGATGATCCTCCATGTGGCGTTTTCGTGACGGTCGACGAGGGTAGATCGGCCTCGACGCCGCGGAATGTCACATCGGTGCACGGTTGTTCGAAGACATGGGTGAGATGGCCGCCCACTGGTGAGGGACACTGGTCCTGGAAACCGCGACACGGACAGGAGGCGAGGGACATGGCTGACGAGACTGAATCCGGTCAGCACTATCAACCCGAGCAGACAGGTATGTACGAGCTCGAGTTCCCGGCGCCCTCGCTGTCCTCCGCCGATGGTCGCGGACCGGTGTTGATCCACGCACTGGAAGGCTTCTCCGACGCGGGCAGGGCCATCAAGCTGGCCGCCGAGCATTTGAAGACCACACTCGACACCGAACTGGTGGCCTCGTTCGCGATCGACGAGCTGCTCGACTATCGGTCGCGGCGCCCGCTGATGACGTTCAAGACCGATCACTTCACCAGCTACGAGGAGCCGGAGCTCAACCTGTACGCGGTGCGCGACAGTGTCGGCACGCCTTTCCTGTTGCTGGCCGGGCTCGAGCCCGATCTGCGCTGGGAGCGGTTCATCACCGCAGTGCGATTGCTGTCGGAGCAACTGGCGGTGCGGCGAGTGATCGGCTTGGGCGCGATCCCGATGGCCGTGCCGCACACCCGTCCGATCACCCTGACTGCGCACGCCAACGACAAAGAGCTGATCTCCGAACACCAGCCCTGGGTCGGGGAGGTGGCGGTGCCGGGCAGCGTGTCCAATCTGCTGGAGTTCCGGATGGCCCAGCACGGACACGAGGTCGTCGGTTTCAGCGTCCACGTGCCGCACTACCTGGCTCAGACCGACTATCCGGCGGCGGCGGAGACACTGCTGGCAGAGGTGGCGCGCAGCGCGTCGCTGCAGATCCCCACCGCCGACCTGAGCCGGGCGGCCGCGGAGGCCGCCGAGAAGGTGAACGAGCAGGTGGCTGCGAGCGCGGAGGTCGCTCAAGTGGTGGACGCCTTGGAGAGGCAATACGATGCGTTCGTTGCCGCACAGGAGAACCGGTCCCTCCTCGCGCGCGACGAGGAACTGCCCAGCGGCGACGAACTCGGCGCCGAATTCGAGCGGTTCCTCGCCCAGCAGGCCGGCGAGTACCAGAAGGACAAAGACAAGGACGATCCCCGGGACAGTTCGTAATCGTCCCGGGTCCACACGGGTCCCGTCCCGACGACGAAGTGGGCGACATGACAAGTGACTGCGGGCGATGACCGAGCGCAAACCGAACCTGCGCACGGTGCGGGAACTGACACCGACGCTGCAGTACCGCACGATCCACGGCTACCGACGGGCATACCGCATCGCTGGGTCCGGCCCCGCCATTCTGTTGATCCACGGAATCGGTGACAACTCGACCACGTGGAGCACGGTGCAGACTGCGCTGGCGCAGCGGTTCACCGTGATCGCACCTGACCTCCTCGGCCACGGGAAGTCCGACAAGCCCCGCGCGGACTACTCGGTGGCCGCCTATGCCAACGGCATGCGGGACCTTCTCAGCGTGCTCGGCATCGACACCGTGACCGTGGTCGGGCACTCGCTCGGCGGCGGCGTGGCCATGCAGTTCGCCTACCAGTTCCCGCAGTTGGTGGATCGGCTGATCCTCGTCGGCGCCGGCGGGGTGACCAAGGATGTCAACATCGCGCTGCGGGTGGCATCGCTGCCGATGGGCACCGAAGCGCTGGCGTTGCTGCGCCTGCCGCTGGTGCTCCCGGCGCTGCAGCTCGTGGGCCGGCTGGGTGGGGCGATGTTCGGTTCCACCGGCGCGGGTCGCGACATTCCCGACATGTTGCGGATCCTCGCCGATCTGCCCGAGCCGACAGCCTCGTCGGCGTTCGCACGGACGCTGCGGGCCGTCGTGGATTGGCGTGGCCAGGTCGTCACGATGCTCGATCGCTGTTATCTGACGCAGTCGGTGCCGGTGCAATTGATCTGGGGCAGCGGTGATTCGGTGATTCCGGTCGGCCATGCCGAGATGGCTCACGCTGCCATGCCGGGTTCGCAGCTCGAAATCTTCCCCGGCTCAGGGCATTTTCCGTTCCACGACGATCCCGACCGGTTCGTCGAGGTGGTGGAAAAGTTCATCGACGGGACGCAACCCGCCGTCTACGACCAGGAATACCTGCGGACGCTGCTGCGGACGGGGATCGAGGAGAGCGCCCTGTCCGGCCCGGCAGACACGCGCGTCGCCGTTCTCGATGCCATGGGAGCCGACGAGCGCAGCGCCACCTGAGAGCTGCCCCGATCGAGGGGCGGCCGCTGCGGCACATTCACGACGTAGCATCGGCTCATGGCCATCGATGTGACCGTGCTGCGAGTGTTCACCGACGACAACGGTGAGTTCGGCAATCCTCTCGGCGTCATCGACTCCGACACCGTGTCCCCCGCGGACCGGCAGCGTGTTGCCGCCGAATTGGGCTACAGCGAAACGATATTCGTCACGACTCCCGAGCCTGGGACCCGCACCGCGCACGCCCACATCCACACTCCGACCACCGAGATGCCCTTCGCCGGACACCCCACCGTCGGCGCGGCGTGGTGGCTTTCGCAGCACGGCACGCCGATTCGGACGCTACAGGTGCCCGCAGGCATTGTGCAGGTCGACTACTCCGACGAGCTGACCTCGGTGAGCGCGCGCGCCGAATGGGCGCCAGAGTTCGCGATCTATGACATCGACAGTCTCGAGTCGTTGGCGGCTGCCGATCCCGAGGACTACGGCGATGGCGACAAGCATTACCTGTGGACCTGGCTCGACCGGGAAACCGGGACCATTCGGACGCGAATGTTCGCCGCGGGGCTCGGTATCCGCGAAGACGAAGCGACGGGTGCCGCGGCCGTGCGCATCACCGAGTATCTGAGTCGGGACCTGACGATCGTGCAGGGTCGCGGCTCGGTCATCCACACCGTGTGGAGTGCCGAAGGCTGGGTTCAGGTCGCCGGCCGCGTGGTCGAGGACGGTCGGCGCCAGATCGACTGAGCGACCGTCGGCGCAGAGTCGTCGACTGGCGAGCGTCAGCCGCCCGCCGACACCTCGCGGTGCGCACGGAGGGCCTCGATCTCACGCTCGAAGTCTTCGGCCGAAGAGAAGGATCGGTACACCGAGGCGAAACGGAGGTACGCCACTTCGTCGAGATCGCGCAGCGGACCCAGGATCGCGAGACCGACCTCGTTGCTGGGCACCTCGGGAGATCCGGTGGCGCGCACCGCGTCTTCCACCTTCTGCGCGAGAAGGTTGAGTGCGTCGTCGTCGACCTGCCGCCCCTGACAGGCCCGCCGCACCCCTTTGATCACTTTTTCTCGGCTGAACGGCTCGGTGACGCCACTGCGTTTCACCACCGCCAGCACGGCGGTCTCCACCGTCGTGAACCGACGACCACACTCGGGACACGAGCGGCGCCGACGAATCGCCTGGCCCTCGTCTGTCTCCCGCGAATCGACCACCCGCGAATCAGGATGTCGGCAGAACGGACAGTGCACCACTGCTCCTTCACCGCACCGACGGACCGCTTCGAACGTCTTCGAGCGTACCTGCGGTGGCAGCGCGCAGCTCAGCACAGTGCCCATGGGCGCGTTCCAGACCGCTATGTCCACGATCGCCACCACGCTGCCTGTCCGCGAGCCTTGTTGCTGAGGTCAGGCGATCGGAGCGATCAGCGTCTGACCGGCGGTCAGCGCGACCGTCTCGAGTCGGTTGAGCTCGCGGATCTTCGCGACCACGTCCGTCACCGGCGCGTGCGGCGCGACGCGCTGGGCGACCTCCTGCAACGACTCCCCCGTGTGCACCTGAACGACTGCCAACCGGCCCGGCACCTCCGCCTGCGGTCCGACGACGCCGCCCGCCTGGGCCACCAGACCCAACCACAGCGTGATGGCAGCGGCGACGAGCGCCAGCAGCACCGTGGCCGCGGGGGTGATGGGACGGCGTCGGTGCGACGCCCGCGACACCAGGACGCCACTGCCGCGGTACTGCAGCGGCGCACCGCCGGGACGCTGGCGGCGTCCTGGCCGGACCGGCCGGGCAGACCGGCCGACCGGTGCCGCCGAGGTGGCCGGCCCGATCCGCACGGGACGCGCAGTGCGGCGCGCGGGCTGACGGACATCGGCCTCGTGGAGAACGGTCATCTGACTGCCTTTCGATCCGTGGATTCGCTCTTGTGTTCGAACAGTACTCGATCATGTGTTCGATGAATAGAACACGTGATCGAACTGTTGCGAACGCTAACCGAGGGCACCGACAAGTCGATTCGGACCGCCGACGACCCCGCGACAGTCGCCGACACGAGGCCGACACACCTCGAACACATGTTTGATTACTCGTGTCTCGCGCGTTACATTCGTCGTCATGAGCGACGACAGCAGCGACACCACGTCCGGTCCGGAGTCCGCCAACCGACGTGACCGCGGGTCAGGTCTGACCGAGCGTCAGCGCACCATCCTCGAGGTCATCCGCTCCTCGGTGACCACTCGCGGCTATCCGCCGAGCATCCGAGAGATCGGCGACGCCGTCGGCCTGACGTCCACCTCGTCGGTGGCACACCAATTGCGCACGCTCGAACGCAAGGGCTACCTGCGTCGTGACCCGAACCGCCCCAGGGCCGTCGACGTGCGCGGCATCGACGACATTGCCGCCAATCCGGTTGTCGCGACCGAGGTCGCCGGCTCGGACTCCCTGCCGGAGCCCACATTCGTGCCGGTGCTCGGGCGCATCGCGGCCGGTGGACCGATCCTCGCCGAGGAGGCCGTCGAGGACGTGTTCCCGCTGCCCCGCGAGCTCGTCGGCGACGGCTCACTCTTCCTGCTGAAGGTCGTGGGTGAGTCGATGGTCGACGCGGCGATCTGCGACGGCGACTGGGTCGTGGTGCGGCAGCAGAACGTCGCGGACAACGGTGACATCGTCGCCGCCATGATCGACGGCGAAGCCACCGTCAAGACGTTCAAGCGGACGAAGGGGCAGGTGTGGCTCATGCCCCACAACCCGGCCTTCGACCCCATCCCCGGCAACGACGCCGCCGTCCTGGGCAAGGTCGTGACGGTCATCCGCAAGATCTGAGGCGACGCCGACGCGGTTCGTCAGCCTCCGCGGACGAACCCGTTGGTGCGCGCGATCTCCTCTGTCGCGAACCAGATTTCGGCCCGAGCCTCGTCGTAGTCGGCACTCCCGGGGCTCCAGTACAGGCCCGATCGAGTATCGGCTTTGATCGGGTAGCCGTCGGGAATCGCGTCCGGGTCGTCGTCGAGAGGCAGGTGCAGCGCGGTGCCCATCGGGACGATGTCGTCGTCGTCATCGATCCGGGCATGCCTGCCGGTGTCGAGGAGGGCGTCCCGCTCGAAGGCCGGAGCGACGAGAGGCGCCGCGGGCAGTGCCGACGTGACGCCCTCGTCGTGTGAATCGAGACCGTCCGAATCGAGACCGTCCTCGTCGCTCGTCAGCCCCTCGCCTGTCGGCTCCTCGGCCGTCGGCTCCTCGGCCGTCGGCTCCTCGGCAGCCACATCCTCGGCAGCCAGCTCCTCGTCCGTCGGCTCCGCGGGCGTATCGGGCTGCGCGAAATCGTGCTCAGGTGCGGACTGAACCCGGGTCGGCGCGGTATCGATCGAGTCGGGATCGTCCTGCTCGACGAACGGATCGTCAGCCTGATCACCGGAGGCGGAGCGGTCAGCCGCGGAGTCGCTGAGCCCCCACAGATCGAGCCCGCTCGGCTCGTGGCCTTCGCCTGGGGTCGACGGGCGCTCGGAGGATGTCACCGACCCCAGACCCTCACGTGCATAGCGGTCGCCGAACAACGCGTCCTCGCCGACGTCCGCCGGTTCGTGGCCGTAGTCGTGCGCGTCGTGGTCTTCCTGCTGATACGGGGCCGGGGCGAACACGTCGTCGTCCTGACCACCGCGCCGGCGCCGGGCCACCACGAGCCCGACCACGGCGAGCACGAGCAGAACAGGGATGATCGCCAGCAGCCACCATGCCCACTGCGTCCCGGACCCGGAGTCCGCGTCGCCGCCCTGCGCTGACGGCGGGTCCTGCGTCGCCTGCTGTCCGGGGACCTCCAGCCCGGCCAGCTGAGAGGCGAGGTTCGCCGGTTCGGTGCTGAACCGCTTGCTGGCGGTGTCATAGGTGATCGCGCCACCGCTGAACTTCTGGGTGATCGCGTCGCCGTTCTGCGTCTGATCATCGACCGGGGCGCCAAGCTCGCCCGTCGCGCCGCCCAGCTTTTCCCACGCGGCGTTCATGGCACCACGGACGATGACCGCGCCGTAGTCGGGCGTCCAGAAGATCACCGGCTTGTCCGCCGCCGCGAAACTGCTCATCCTGCTCGCCGGGGCGACGCCGCCGTCCACCTCGCCGCTGATCGGGAAGCCGAGGTCTCCCTCCGGGCCGCCCACACTCTCGTACTTGGCCAGCACCTGGCCGGTCACGACGTTGGCGCCGGTAGCGGGGCTGTAGAAGATCTTGCCGTTGACGAAGTTCTGGCCGAGACCGTCGGAGCCGATCTTGTACGGTTCACCGTCGCTGGCGCCCAACGGTCCCAGTGGCCCCCCGGCGGCCCGGCGGGCGGCGTTGATCGCAGCGACCGGGTCGTCCGGCACGGAGAGGTCGGCGAGCTGTCCGGCGAGATCGGCCGGGTCGGTGGTGAACTTCTTGGCACGCGAGTCGTAGGAGACCTGGCCCCCGGTGAACTTCTGCGTCACCACTGGACCGTCGTAGGTCTCGTCTTCGGCGGGGACGCCGAGGACACCCGACGAGCCGCCGAGCCGGTCCCAGGCCGCATTGATCGGCCCGCGGACCACGTGCGCGCCGGTATCCGGTGTCCAGAAGATCACCGGGTTGTCCGGCGCGCTCAACGTGCTGTTGACGCTGGCGGGTGCGCGCCCGGGGCCCTCGTCGATGGTCGGAAAGCCGAGATCGCTGTCGGCGGGCCCGCCGAGCGACTCGTACTTGTCCAAGATGGCACCCTGCATGAAGTGCGCGCCGGTGCTCGGGGTGAAGAACACCTTGCCCGAGGCGAAGCTCTGCGCGAATCCGGATCCGATCGGATAGACATCGCCCGACGGCGGGCCCAGCGGGCCGGTGTCGCCACCGGTGGCCTGCCAGGTGGCGGTGATCGCGTTGCCGGCGTCGACGTCGGGTTGCGCCGTGGCCACAGGCGAGACCAGGAGCGCAGTGGCGACCCCGAGCAATCCGACGGTCCAACGATCAAACCCACGACGGCGCAGCATGAGCTGCCGGGTCATTCATCCTCCCCGTGGTCGGCGACTTGAGTAACTCCATCACGGTTCAGCGAAAATTACCGCGTGCGTTCACTCTGCGTCAGCGGACCGCGTTTACCAAGCCACCTCGCCGTCAGCGCCGCAAAATGGCACTGACCGCCTACACACCCAGGCTGCGACCGATGATCTCTTTCATGATCTCGGTGGTGCCGCCGTAGATGGTCTGCACGCGGGCGTCGAGATAGGCCCGCGCAACGTCGTATTCGCGCATGTAGCCGTAGCCGCCGTGCAGTTGCAGGCAGCGGTCGATGAGGTGCACCTGCTTTTCCGTGGCGTACCACTTGGCCATCGCGGCCTGCTCGACGGTGAGCTTGTCCTCCAGATGCAGCCGGATGAACTCGTCGACCATCAGTCGGACGACGGTGGCTTCGGTGGACAGCTCTGCCAGCAGGAAACGGCTGTTCTGCTGGCTGCCGATCGGCTTGCCGAAGGCCTTGCGCTCCTTGGCGTACTGCAGCGTGCCGGCCAGCACGGCTTCCATCGCCGCCGCGGCCATGATCGCGATGCTGATGCGTTCCTGCGGCAGGTTCTGCATCAGGTAGATGAAGCCCTGGCCCTCTTCGCCGAGCAGGTTCTCGACCGGCACCTTCACGTCGGTGAACGACAGCTCGGCGGTGTCCTGGGCGTCCAGCCCCACCTTGTCGAGTTTGCGACCGCGCTCGAAGCCCTCCATGCCACGCTCGACCACCAGCAGTGAGAAGCCCAGCGCGCCCTTGTCGGGGTCTGTCTGGGCCACGACGATCACCAGGTCGGACAGGATGCCGTTGGTGATGAAGGTCTTCGAGCCGTTGAGGATGTAGTGGTCGCCGTCGCGGACCGCCCGGGTTTTGATGCCCTGCAGGTCACTGCCGGTGCCGGGTTCGGTCATCGCGATGGCGCTGATGTATTCGCCGCTGCAGAACTTCGGCAGCCAGCGTTGCTTCTGCTCTTCGGTGCCCAGGCGGATGAAGTACGGCGCCACGACGTCGTTGTGCAGGCTGAAGCCGAGCCCGCTGTAGCGACCGGCGGTGATCTCTTCGGTGATGACGGTGTTGTAGCGGAAGTCGGTGACCCCGCCGCCGCCGTACTCCTCGGGGACCGCCATGCCGAGGAAGCCCTGCTTGCCTGCCTCCACCCAGACACTGCGGTCCACCAGCTTGTCGGCCTCCCACTGGTCGTGGTGTGGCGCGACGTGGCGTTCGAGGAACGTCCGGAAGGAGTCGCGGAACATGTCGTGTTCCGGTTCGAACAGCGTGCGCTCGTAGGCGATGACGGACTTTTCGGCTGCAGAGCCCATGGAGGAATCCTCGCGTCGTTGATCGGATCGGGAACGTCGGAACTTTTCAGCCACGGTACCCCACCCAACCGGATGGTTGGGCTCCGGCGAGGCAGGGATCGGCCCACCCGCAACGACACGCGGTGCCCGCCCGGGCCGTACCCGCCCTACACTCAGGCCCCATGGGCACCAGCCTCACCCACTGGGGCGCCTTCCGCGCCACCGTCGAGGCCGGCGACGTCGCCTCTGTCGCCCCGATCGCCGGCGACACCGACCCGTCCCCCGCACTGGGCAATCTGCCCGGCTCGGTCCGCCACTCGGCGCGCATCACCGGCCCGGCGGTGCGCCGGGGCTGGCTCGACGACGGACCGGGACCGAGCAGTCGCCGCGGCGCCGACGACTTCGTCGCCGTCAGCTGGGACGAGCTCACCGAGCTCCTCGCCGCCGAGTTGCGGCGTGTCATCGACCGCCACGGCAACGGCGCGCTCTACGGCGGTTCGTACGGCTGGGCCAGCGCCGGCCGGTTCCACCATGCGCAGAGCCAGGTGCACCGGATCCTCAATTGCCTTGGCGGCTACACGTTTTCCCGGCACTCCTACAGCCTGGGCGCCACCGGTGTGATCATGCCGCGGGTGGTGGGCACGCATGACGATCTGTTCAAGCGGTCCACCGCCTGGGACGTCATCGTCGAGCACACCGAGTTGCTGGTGTGCTTCGGGGGGCTCGCGCTGAAGAACACGGGGGTCAATCACGGTGGCACGACGGCTCATCCGGCCCGGGATGCGCTGAACCGCTTCCGTGCGGGCGGCGGCCGGATCGTGTCGTTCTCCCCGCTGCGTGACGACGTCGACGGGCCCTGCGACTGGTTCGCGCCGGTGCCCGGGACGGACGTGGCCATCATGCTGGCCCTGGCGCACGTGCTGGCCACCGAGTCGCTGGCCGACCGTGACTTCCTGGCCACCTACTGCACGGGATACGAACGGTTCGAGCGCTACTTGCTCGGCATCGACGACGGTGTACCCAAATCGCCGCAGTGGGCGGCCGGGCTCTGCGGGCTGGACCCCGAGGACCTGACCGCGCTGGCTCGCCAGATGGCCGCGCACCGCACGATCGTCACGGTCAGTTGGTCGTTGCAGCGCACCAGGTTCGGCGAGCAGGCCCCGTGGATGGGGTTGACGCTGGCCGCGATGCTGGGTCAGATCGGCCTGCCGGGCGGCGGCTTCGGCCACGGGTACGGATCGATGAACGAGCCGGGGCTACCACCTCTTCGCTGCGCGCTCCCCCGGCTGCCGCAGGGCGTCAACCCCGTCACCTCGTTCATTCCCGTCGCGGCGATCAGCGACATGCTGCTCCATCCCGGAGAGTCGTTCGACTACAACGGGTTACGGCTCACCTATCCCGATGTCAAAATGGTCTACTGGGCCGGCGGCAACCCGTTCCACCATCACCAGAACATTCCGCGGCTGCGCCGAGCGTTGGGGCGCGTGGACACCGTCGTGGTGCACGATCCGTACTGGACCGCGATGGCCAGGCACGCCGACATCGTCGTGCCGTCGACGACGTTCCTCGAGCGCGACGACTTCTCCGGTTCCCGCAACGATCCGGTGCTGATGGCGATGCCCCGGCTGACCGAGCCCTATGCAGACGCCCGCGACGACTACGACACCTTCGCCGCGCTCGCTGCCGCCCTCGGCGTCGAAGAGGACTTCACAGAGGGTCGCACCTCGGCGCAGTGGCTGCGCCACCTGTACGACACATGGTCACAGGCGTTGGATTTCGCGGTGCCCACGTTCGACGAGTTCTGGTCGGCCGGGCAGGTGCGGCTTCCGGTGGATGACGGGCTGACCCTGCTGGCCGACTTCCGCGCCGACCCGGCGGCGCACCGGCTCGGCACCCGCAGCGGGCTGATCGAGATCTTCTCCGACGACATCGACGGCTTCGGGTATTCCGATTGCGCGGGACATCCCGCGTGGTTCGAGCCGTCCGAATGGCTCGGCGGCCCGCGCGCCCAGCGCTACCCACTGCATCTGATCGCCAATCAGCCGGCCTCCCGCCTACACAGCCAGCTCGACGGAGGCAAGACCAGCCAGGACTCGAAAGTGTCCGGGCGGGAACCGATCCGGATGCATCCGTCCGATGCGCAGGCGCGCGGGCTGCACACCGGCGACGTGGTGCGGGTGTTCAACGACCGCGGCGCATGCCTGGCCGGGGTGCTCGTCGACGAGCGGGTACGGCCGCAGGTGGTCCAACTGTCGACCGGGGCCTGGTACGACCCGATCGATCCTGCCGACCCCGAGGCGTTGTGCGTTCACGGCAACCCGAACGTGTTCACCGACGACATCGGAACGTCGTCGCTGGCCCGCGGCTGCACTGGTGCGCACGTCCTCGTCGAGATCGAGAAGTACGCCGCGACACCGCCTCCGGTGCGCGCACATCAGCCGCCGCGGATCGTCAGGCGGTAGCGAACTCGGCGAGGCCTGCGGCCAGTGCGACCGGTACCCGAGCGGTGATCCGGGTGCCCGCCTCGGTGTGTTCGGTGGCGTCGATACGGCCTTCGGAATGCATCCGTGCGACGAGATCCCCGCGGTCGTAGGGAATCGTCACGTCGACGGCCGTGTCCGTGGGTTCGACGAGTTCGGCCATCTTGGCCCGCAACTGATCCAGTCCGTCACCGGTGTGCGCGGAGACGAACACCGCGCCGGGCAGCGCGCGGCGCAACGTGGCCAGCATCAGTCCGCTGGCGGCGTCGGTCTTGTTGACCACCAACAGTTCTCGCGGCGCAGCGATGCCGTACTCGGCGACGACGTCGTTGATCACCGCGCGCACGGCGTTGATCTGGGCCAGCGGGTTCACATCGGAGCCGTCGACCACGTGCACCAGCAGTTCGGCGTCGACGACCTCTTCCAGGGTCGACCGGAACGCCTCGACCAGCTGGGTGGGCAGATGCCGCACGAACCCGACGGTGTCGGTCAGCACGAACGGCCGTCCGTCGTCGAATTGTCCGCGGCGCGTGGTGGGTTCGAGGGTGGCGAACAGCGCGTTCTCGACCAGTACGCCGGCACCGGTGAGCGCGTTGAGCAGACTCGACTTGCCGGCGTTGGTGTAGCCGACGATCGCGACCGACGGCACCTCGCTGCGCCGGCGCCCACTGCGCTGGGTGTCGCGGATCTTCTTCATGTCCTTGATCTCGCGACGCAGCTTGGCCATCCGTTCCCGGATGCGCCGGCGGTCGGTTTCGATCTTCGTCTCACCGGGACCGCGGGTACCCACGCCGCCCCCGGCACCGCCGGCACGGCCGCCCGCCTGACGCGACATCGATTCACCCCAGCCGCGCAGCCTGGGCAGCATGTACTCCATCTGCGCGAGCGAGACCTGCGCCTTGCCCTCCCGGCTGGTGGCGTGCTGGGCGAAGATGTCGAGGATCAGCGCGGTGCGGTCGATGACCTTGACCTTCACCACCTTCTCCAACGCATTCAGCTGGGCGGGGCTCAGTTCACCGTCGCAGATCACGGTGTCGGCGCCGGTGGCGATGACGACCTCGCGCAGCTCGGCAGCCTTACCGGAACCGATGTAGGTGGCGGGGTCGGGCTTGTCGCGGCGCTGGATCACACCTTCGAGCACTTCGGAGCCGGCGGTTTCGGCGAGCGCGGCGAGTTCGGCGAGGCTGGCGTCGGCATCGGCGGCCGAGCCCTCGGTCCAGACGCCGACCAGGACCACGCGTTCGAGGCGCAGCTGGCGGTACTCGACCTCGGAGATGTCGGCCAGTTCGGTGGAGAGCCCGGCGACGCGGCGCAGGGCCGCACGCTCTTCGAGGGCGAGTTCACCCACGCTGGGGGTGTCGTTGCGGAATTCGGGATACGTCATAGGCGAATCAAGGTTCGCACGGAGAACACTGTTCATGCACCTGCTTTAACGTCCATGCGCGGCCCACCATTCCTCGGCGAGCTCGCCGTGGGCGACCAGTACAGACGGTCCGCGCAGGTAGCTGGTCGCGTCGGTGACGGTGACGGTGACGGCGCCACCCGGGACGTGCACGGTCACCTCGCCGGTCTCCTCTCCCTGCTGGGCCAGCGCGGCGACGGCGGCGGCGACCGTTCCGGTGCCGCAGGAGCGCGTCTCCCCCACGCCGCGCTCGTGCACCCGCATCGTGACCGCACGGTCGGCGTCCAGCACGGTGAGCACCTCGACGTTGACCCCGTCGGGAAACGTCTCGGGGTCGAAGGTCACCGGTGCCGCCACGTCGAGTCCGGCCAGCGTCTCGGTCGTCAGCTGGGCGTCGACGCAGGCCAGGTGCGGATTGCCGACGTCGACGGCCAGCCCGGCGAACGACCGTCCGCCCACGGTGGCGGTGGACGAGCCGAGCACGTTGGCTTTGCCCATCTCCACGGTCACCTCGGCGCGCACCGGGTCGGCGGAGTGCAGCACCACCGGGCGGGGGCCCGCGAGTGAGCCGACCACGAACTCGTCGCGGGTCTCGAGCCCGCTGGCCCGCAGGTAGTGCGCGAACACCCGCACTCCGTTACCGCACATCTGGGCGATCGACCCGTCGGCGTTCCGGTAGTCCATGTACCAGTCGCCGGGCGCGAGCCCCTCCGGCAGCCGGTCGAAGACCCCCGCGTCGAGCGCTGCGCCCGCGGTGGTCACCCGCAGCACCCCGTCGGCGCCGAGACCCTGCCTGCGGTCGCACAGCGCGGCGACCGCGGCCGGCGACAGCGTCACGGCGGCCTGCAGGTCGGGCAGGACGACGAAGTCGTTCTGCGTGCCGTGCCCTTTGGCGAACTTCACCTGGTCAGGATACGTCCCGCCAGATGCGCACGGCGCTGGCTGCGAGATCGGCAGCCGCGCCGTCCAGCCACGTGATGCGGTGATCTCGGCGGAACCACGAGCGCTGCCTGCGCACATAGCGACGGGTTCCGACGAAGGTGGGTTCGCGAGCGGCCGACCCATCGCCGCCGGCGTCGAGATCGGCCAGCACCTGTGCGTATCCGAGCGCCCGGGCCGCGGTCACGCCGTCGCGCAACCCACGGTCCCGGAGCTCGCGCACTTCGTCGATCAGGCCCGCGGCGAACATGGCGTCGGTGCGCTGCGCCAGCCGTTGATCGAGAACCTCGGTGGGCCAATCCAATCCGACGATGGCGGTGTTCCAGCGGGGTGTGCCGATGGTGGGCGCAGACGCCGCGAAGGGCTGACCCGTCAGCTCGACGACCTCCAGCGCGCGCACGATGCGCCGCCCGTCGGTGGGCAGGATCGACGCCGCCGCGGCCGGATCGACTCGTGCGAGCTCACGGTGCAGCCCGGCTACTCCGACCTCGGCCAGCCGGGCCTCCCACCGGGCCCGCACGGCCGGATCGGTGGCGGGGAACGTCCATTCGTCGAGCAGCGACTGGATGTAGAGCATCGAGCCGCCCACGATCACCGGGACCGCGCCCCTGGCGAGGATGGCGTCCACGTCGTCGGACGCGGATTGCTGGTACCGGGCGACGGTCGCGGTCTCGGTGACGTCGAGGACGTCGAGCTGGTGGTGCGGGATGCCCTGTCGCTCGTCGGGGAGCAGCTTGGCGGTGCCGATGTCCATCCCGCGGTAGAGCTGCATCGCGTCGGCGTTGACCACCTCGATCGGGTGGCCGATCAGGTCGGCGACCGCCAGCGCGAGCGCCGACTTGCCGGTGCCGGTCGGGCCGATGACGGCCAGCGGCCGGGTCACGGTGTCCAGACGCCCACGGTGTAGCCGACGCCGTAGGGGGCTCCGCGGTAGAGCTGCTCGGCGGTGCGGGGTCCGGGCTCGGCCAGTCCGGCCAGCACCTGGAACGCGACGCGGCCCACGATGCCGTCGGGCAGCGCGGCCAGCGCCGCACGATCGCCGCCGGCGAGCGCGTCGTCGAGGGCGGCCTGCACCGCGACGGAGTCCGGATCGTGGCCGCCGGGGGCTGCCGCGGTCAGGGTGTTCGCGCCGTCGGCGACGACGAGCACCCCGACGGCGTCGGGTCCGGCGTCGAGCTCGCGGCGCAGGGCCCGGCCTGCGGCCACGGCCGCCTGCGGCGCGGTGCGCTCGGTCCAGGTGCGCACCTCGACGACGGCGGGGTTCGCGACGAGACCTCGCAACCAGCCGGCGATGAGCGCGCACAACGGCAGGGCTCGGGGTCCGCCGGCCGCCGCATCGGACAGCCGGACTGCGACGTCGACCCCGTATCCGGCGAACGTGCCCACGGCGTCGGGCCCGATCGCGGCGTCGGCGTCGGCCACCCCGACGGCGAGCCAGCGCGACGGCAGCCTGCCCGCCGCCGTCACCGCCGCGACGCGCAGATCGGCGACCTCCGCGGCCGCCGCACCGGCCAGTTCGGGCACCATGACCGGCGGCGACGGAACGATCGCGATGGCGGTCAGCACGCCCACCAACCTAACCGGCGCACCTCAGGCGGGTTCGCGCGTGGCCGCTTCGCCACGGGCGAGGGCCGCGGTCGCGACGACCATCACGACCACCGCGACGACCAGCACGAAGACCCCGGCCTCCCCGGGCCGCAGCGTCTCACCGAGCACGACGACGCCGAGCACGCTGGCCACCACCGGTTCGGCGACCGTCATCGTCGGCAACGACGCCGTCAGCGCCCCCGAGCGGAACGAGGCCTGCTGCATGGCGGTACCGGCGATCGCGACCGCCGCCCACACATACAGTTCGGGCGTCTTCAGCAGCGTCTCCACCCCGGCCCAGCTGCCCACGTCCAAGCGGGTCACCACCGCCTTGGTCAGCACCGCGAACAACCCCCACAGCGCGCCGGAGACCACCGCCAGCAGGACGGCGCTGACCGTCGGAGGGGCCACCTGCGCGGCCAGCAGGCACAGCGCCAGGGCCGGCCCCAGTACGGCGGCCACCCACACCCAGGTGTGCAGCGACGCCCGGGACGCACCCTCGGTCGGATCGCCCACCGTGACGATCACGGCGACTGCCGCAGCCAGCAGGGCGGCCCACAGCCACTGCCAGTTGGTCACCCGCCGGCCCGACAGCCGCGCACTGATGGGAAGTGCGAAGAGCAGGGAGGTCACCAGCAGTGCCTGCACCAGGAGCACCGATCCCAGGCCCAGCGCGGCGGCCTGCAGCGCGAAGCCGACCGCGGCCACTCCGCTGCCCAACCACCACCGGCCGTCGCGCAGCAAGCGGGCGAACAGCTCGACGTGGCCGACGGGTTCGTCAGTCACGTCGTGGGCGCTGCGCTGGTGGATGACGTCGCCGATGGCGATGAAGAGGGCCGCCGCCAACGCCAGCACCGCGGCGATCTCCGCCCTGGCCATCGGCCACCTCCTCCAGTCCACCGATCCGATTTCGCACCGAGCCTAGAGACCGCGGGCGCCAAGCCGTGGGCGCAGCGCCGGGCGACCTGTTTGAATAGCGTTCACACCATCTTCAGGCGCCGCGCTGCGCGGCAGGTGCGCGGGACCCCGCGCGGAGACACGAGGTAGCTGACATGACGATGACCGGACCGGGCGAATCCGCAGACACCGGCGTACCCGAGACAGGCTCCGCGCCGGCGTCCCCGCCGCGCCCGGGTCCGTCGAGCGTCAGACCCAAGCCAGGACCGGCACGTCCCGTTCCGCGTCCGGCGGCGCCCGCGGCGGCACCGGCCGTCGCGACCGTGCCGTCGGTCGACCCCCATCGCTTCGGCCGCGTCGACCCCGACGGCACGGTGTGGCTGATCACCGCTGCCGGGGAACGGCAGATCGCATCGTGGCAGGCCGGCGACACCGAGGCCGCCTACGCGCACTTCGGGCGCCGCTTCGACGATCTGCACACCGAGGTGGTTCTCCTCGAACACCGGCTGGCGTCGGGTTCCGGCGACGCGCGCAAGATCCGCACCGCGGCGGTGGCCCTGGCCGAGAGCCTGCCCGATGCTCACGTGCTCGGCGATGTCGATTCGCTGGCGGAGCGGCTGACCGCGATCGTCACGCAGGCCGACAGCGCCTCGCAGGAGGAGAAGGCCAAGCGCGAGGAGTTCCGCGCCCAGCAGACGGCTCGCAAGGAGGCGCTCGCCGTCGAGGCCGAGGAGTTGGCCACCACGGCGACGCAGTGGAAGGCCGCCGGTGACCGGATGCGCGCCATTCTCGACGAGTGGAAGACGATCAGCGGCGTCGACCGCAAGACCGACGATGCGCTGTGGAAGAGGTACTCGGCGGCGCGCGAGACGTTCAACCGGCGCCGCGGTTCGCACTTCGCCGAACTGGACCGCGAACGCGCCGGCGCCCGGCAGGCCAAAGAAGCTCTGTGTGTGCGCGCCGAGGAACTCAGTGACTCCACCGACTGGGGGGCCACCTCGGCGACGTTCCGCGACCTGCTGACCGAGTGGAAGGCCGCCGGCCGGGCGGCCAAGGACGTCGACGACGCGCTGTGGCAGCGGTTCAAGGGCGCCCAGGACAAGTTCTTCTCGGCCCGCAATGCCGCCACCGCCGAGCGCGACGCCGAGTTCTCGGCCAACGCCGAAGCCAAGGAGGCGCTGCTCGCCGAGGCCGAGCGGATCGACCCCTCCGACCGCGACGCCGCGCGCGCGGCACTACGCACGATCGGCGACAAATGGGACGCCATCGGCAAGGTTCCGCGGGAGCGCGCACCCGAACTCGAGCGGCGCATGCGCGCGGTGGAGAAGAAGATCCGCGACGCCCCCACAGGTGGCGTGGATCCGGAGGCGCAGGCTCGTGCCGACCAGTTCCGGGAACGCGCCGAACAGTTCGAACGCCAAGCGGAGAAGGCGGAAGCGGCCGGTCGCGCCAAGGACGCCGAACAGGCGCGGGCGAGCGCGCAGCAGTGGCGGGAGTGGGCTGAGGCGGCCGTCGAGGCGCTCGGGAAGAGGCGCTAGCCCCTACGTGGCCGGTTTGTCGTCCTCACCAGGGGTGTCGCCGTAGGTGTCGAGCAGGCCTTTGCTCTCGCGTTCGGCGAGCAGCCGGCGGCGGTGCTCCTCGGTGGCCAACTGCAGGGCGCTGCGCGCGGCGACCACGCGGGCCCAGTGGTACGCGAGCAGGATCACCGAGAACCACGCGACGAGTAGGCCGATGCCGGGCCCCGGGTAGGGCGCGGCGGCGGTCTGGCGGGACCACACTGCCAGCAGTCCGAGGAACGACGCCACCGTCGAGCCAGCGAGCGCGATCCAGGCCAGCGCCCAGCGCCGGGTGAGCAGCGCGAGGATCGAGAATCCGGCGCCGAACACGACCGCCAGCCAGGCGAACACCTTGTGCGGCAGCGCGATGGCGCTGGCGTGCGCGGCGTCGGAGCCCGCGAGCACGTCCAGGCCGCGCGCATCGCCGGCATGCGGCAACGCCAGCGTCGCCAGCAGGGCGAACACGAAGATCGCGATGGCCAGTGCTCGGGGTCCCGGGTCGATCTCGCGGGCGATGCGGCGCTCGGCCTCCTCGAGGTCTTCCCGGAGGTGGTCGAAATCGTCGGGACGGCCGGTCATCGCGCGCATCCCGCCGCGGCCGGGGCGGACTGGGCGGGCGCACCGATGCCCGGCATGCCGAGGCCCGTCCCGGTGCTGGGCCGCTGCCCGTTCTCGTGTGCGTCGCCGGCGCGGGTGCGCCGGTGCGCGAGCAGCGTGGCATCGGCGATCAGGTGGTGGGGCGCGGCGCCGGTGACCGTGGTGACGACGACGTCGCCGGGCCGGATGGCCGCGGCGTCGGGCCCCGGCGCGAAGTGCACGAGTCGGCCGTCGCGCGCACGGCCCGACATGCGGGCGGTGGCGATGTCCTTGCGGCCCTCGCCGGTGGCGACGAGCAGCTCGACGGTTCGGCCGATCTGGGCCGCGTTCTCCTCCATCGAGATCGTCTCCTGCAGCTCGATCAGCCGCTGATAGCGCTGCGACACAACGTCTTTGGCGACCTGATCAGGAAGCTCGGCGGCGGGCGTGCCGGGCCGCTTGCTGTACTGGAAGGTGAAGGCGCTGGAGAACCGGGCCGCGGCGACGACGTCGAGGGTGGCCTGGAAGTCCTCCTCCGTCTCACCCGGGAAGCCGACGATGATGTCGGTCGTGATCGCCGCATGCGGAATCGCCGCACGCACCCGGTCGATGATGCCCAGATACTTCTCGGCGCGGTAGGAGCGTCGCATCGCCTTCAGCACCCGGTCAGAGCCGGACTGCAGCGGCATGTGCAGTGTGGGGCACACATTGGGGGTCTCGGCCATCGCCTCGATGACGTCGTCGGTGAACTCGGCCGGATGTGGCGAGGTGAACCGCACCCGCTCCAACCCGTCGATCTGCCCGCAGGCACGCAGCAGCTTGGCGAATGCGCCGCGGTCGCGCGGCTGATCCGGGTCGGCGAACGACACGCCGTAGGCGTTGACGTTCTGACCGAGCAGCGTGATCTCCAGCACGCCCTGGTCGACCAGAGACTGCACCTCGGCCAGTACGTCACCGGGCCTGCGGTCGACCTCTTTACCGCGCAACGAGGGCACGATGCAGAACGTGCACGTGTTGTTGCAGCCCACCGAGATCGACACCCACGCGGCGTAAGCGGATTCACGCCGCGCCGGCAGCGACGACGGGAACTCGCGCAGCGCCTCGGCGATCTCGACCTGGGCGGTGCGGTTGTGCCGGGCCCGGTCGAGGAGCGCCGGCAGCGAGCCGATGTTGTGGGTGCCGAACACGACATCGACGTACGGCGCCTTGCGCAGCACCGTGTCGCGGTCCTTCTGGGCCAGGCAGCCCCCGACGGCGATCTGCATGTCGGGATCGGCCTGTTTCCGGGGCGCGAGGTGGCTGAGGTTTCCGTACAACTTGTTGTCGGCGTTCTCGCGGACCGCGCAGGTGTTGAACACCACGATGTCGGGGTCCGCACCGTCGGTGGCGCGCTGGTAGCCGGCCTCTTCGAGCAGGCCGGCGATGCGCTCGGAGTCGTGCACGTTCATCTGGCAGCCATAGGTGCGGACCTGGAAAGTGCGTGCGCAGCGATGGGCTGTCGCCGCATCGCCTCCCCTGGTCACCACCGAAGTCACGGCGACCATCCTACGGCGGCGAGCTGGGCGTCCCGCCCCGCGCCAGATTGCGCAAGTTGTGGGGCCATCTGTGCGTTCCCTGGGTAAGGTCACCTCCCATGGAGAGCCCCAGGGAGTCCCCTGACGTGCCGATGATCTCGATGAAGGCGGTCAACAAGCACTTCGGCTCCCTGCACGTCCTGCAGGACATCGACCTCGATGTCGGCAAGGGTGAGGTCATCGTCGTCATCGGCCCGTCGGGCTCGGGCAAATCGACGTTGTGCCGCACCATCAATCGCCTCGAGACCATCGATTCGGGCACGATCACGATCGACGGCCAGACGCTGCCCGCAGAGGGCCGCAAGCTCGCCCAGCTACGCAGTGACGTCGGCATGGTGTTCCAGTCGTTCAACCTGTTCGCCCACAAGACGATCGTCGAGAACGTCATGCTGGCCCCGGTCAAGGTGCGGAAGAAGGGCAAGGGCGATGCGCGTGCGGCGGCGATGACGCTGCTCGAACGGGTCGGGGTGGCCAACCAGGCCGACAAGTACCCCGCTCAACTGTCGGGCGGTCAGCAGCAGCGCGTGGCGATCGCACGGTCGCTGGCGATGAGCCCGAAGGTCATGCTGTTCGACGAACCGACCAGCGCACTGGACCCGGAGATGATCAACGAGGTGCTGTCGGTGATGACCGACCTGGCCTCCGACGGTATGACGATGCTCGTGGTCACCCACGAGATGGGCTTCGCCCGGCGTGCCGCGCACCGCGTGGTGTTCATGGCCGACGGCGCGATCGTCGAGAACGCCGAACCCGCGCAGTTCTTCGACAACCCGACCTCTGATCGCGCCAAAGACTTCCTCGGCAAGATCCTGCATCACTGATTGCGAAAGGAACCCCTTCACCATGGCTTCTAGGCCGACCTTCTCGTCCCGCGCGGTGGCCGCTCTCGCGCTGGCCGTCGCCCTCCCGTTCGCCGCGACCGCGTGCGGCGGCGGCAACAGCGGAGGCGGTGGCGGGGGTGGCGACACCATCGTGATCGGCACCAAGTTCGACCAGCCCGGCCTGGGGATGAAGAACCCCGACGGCACGATGAGCGGTTTCGACGTGGACGTCGCGACCTACGTCGCCGGTGAACTGGGCTACGCCCCGGACAAGATCGAGTGGAAGGAATCCCCGTCGTCGCAGCGGGAGAACCTGATCCAGAACGGTCAGGTCAGTTTCATCGCGGCGACGTACTCGATCACCGATGCGCGCAAGGAGAAGGTGTCCTTTGCCGGCCCGTACCTGATCACCGGCCAAAGCCTGCTGGTGCGGGCGGACAACAACGACATCACCGGTAAGGCCTCGCTGGAGGGCAAGATCCTCTGCTCGGTGTCGGGGTCGACGCCGGCGCAGAAGATCAAAGACGAATACCCGAAGGTGCAGCTGCAGCAGTTCGACACCTACTCGGCGTGCATCGAGTCGATCAAGAACGGCGCTGTCGACGCGGTCACCACCGATGAGGTCATTCTCGCCGGCTACGCCGCGCAGAGCCCCGGCACGTTCAAGATCGTCGGCGAGCCGTTCTCCGAGGAGCGCTACGGCATCGGTCTGAAGAAGGACGACAACGAGCTGAAGACCAAGATCAACGATGCGCTGAAGAAGATGGAGGACAGCGGAGCCTGGAAGGCCGCGTTCGACAAGAACCTCGGCCCGGCCGGCATCACGGCTCCCGCACCGCCGCCGCTGGACAAGTAGTCACCGGTCCGACTCCCCCGTGAACATCTTCACCGAGTACCAAGCCGAGATCTTCGCGGCGTTCTGGACGACCATTCAGCTGACGGTGTTCTCGGCGGTCGGCGCGCTGGTGTTGGGCACGGTGCTGGCCGCGATGCGGCTGGCGCCGGTGCCGATGCTGAACTGGCTGGGCACGGCGTACGTCAACGTCGTGCGCAACACTCCGCTGACGCTGATCGTGCTGTTCTGCTCGTTCGGGCTGGCGCAGACGTTGGGCATCACGCTGGCCGACCGGACATCGCCGACGTTCATCGCCGACAGCGGGTTTCGTCTGGCAGTACTCGGATTCATCGTCTACACCGCGTCATTCGTGTGCGAGACGGTGCGCTCGGGCGTCAACACGGTCCCCCTCGGGCAGGCCGAGGCAGCGCGGTCGCTGGGCTTGACGTTCGGCCAGAACCTGCGGATCATCCTGCTGCCGCAGGCGTTTCGCGCGGTGATCGCCCCGCTGGGGTCGGTGCTGATCGCACTGACCAAGAACACGACGATCGCGTCGGCGATCGGCGTGGCCGAGGCGGCGCTGCTGATGAAGGAGATGATCGAGAACACGGCCGCGGTGCTGGTGGTGGGCTCGATCTTCGCGCTGGGCTTCGTGATCCTGACCCTGCCGTTGGGCTTGCTGTTCGGCTGGCTGGGCCGGCGACTGGCGGTGGTCCGGTGACGATTTCTTTCCGCGAGCAGACACGAACTCGCGTGACACGCCGCCAGAACACTCGAGTTCGCGTCTGCTCGCCGGAGGGTGGTGAGTCCTCATGACCGGGTCGTCGGTGCTCTTCGACGCGCCGGGGCCGCGGGCGCGGGTCCGCAACCGGCTGATATCGGCCGTCACCGTGGTGGTGGCGGTCGCGATCGCGTGGGTGATCTACACCCGGCTGGACGAGAAGGGTCAGCTGACGGCCGCCAAGTGGGAGCCGTTCCTGACCCCTGATCTGTGGCGCACCTACATCCTGCCGGGTATCGAGGGCACGCTGACCGCAGCGGCGGTGTCGATCGTGCTGGCGCTGGTGCTGGGCTTCCTGCTCGGCGTCGGGCGTCTCTCCACCCACCGCGGTATCCGCTGGGTGTCATCGATCATCGTCGAGTTCTTCCGCGCGGTGCCCGTGCTGATCATGATGATCTTCGCCTACTTCCTGTACGCCAACTACGACGTGTTCGCGTCGCAGTACCTGGCGCTGGCAGGCGTGATCACGGGGCTGACGCTGTACAACGGCGCCGTGATCGCCGAGATCGTGCGCGCCGGCGTGCACGCGCTGCCGCGAGGTCAGGCCGAGGCCGCCTCGGCGCTCGGGTTGACGTCGGGCCAGACGATGCGGTCGATCCTGCTGCCGCAGGCCGTCACGTCGATGTTGCCGGTGCTGGTGTCTCAGGTCGTCGTCGTCCTCAAGGACACCGCGCTGGGGTACCAGATCACGTTCGTCGAGCTGGTGCGCCAGGGCACCAATGTCGGCTCTTCGTACGGCAACTACATTCCGGCGCTGATCGTGATCGCACTGCTGATGATCTGCCTGAACTTCACGTTGTCGTGGCTGGCCACCCGGTTGGAGGCGCGCCTGCGACGCTCCCGCAAGGGTCCGGCGCCGATGGAGGCCGAGCCGCTGCAATTGCAGGGCGACCGCAGTCGCGGCGTATGACCCACACGCTGGCGGCGTGGGAGATCCTGCCCGAATCAGCCCTGCGCACCCTGGTCGACACCATGGTGCGCCTGATCGAGGCGTGCGGCGCGATCGTCATCATGATCGGCGCGCTGGTGGCGATCGTGAAATTCGTTGCCGCACTGGGTCGACGCGACATCAATCAGTTCTCGTCGGTGCGGCTGTCGTTGGCGCGCTTCCTGGTGCTGGGGTTGGAATTCCAGCTCGCCGCCGATGTGCTGCGTACAGCGATCTCTCCGTCGTTCGCCGAGATCGGCAAGCTCGCCGCGATCGCGGCGATCAGGACGCTGCTGAACTACTTCCTCAACCGGGAAATCGCCCAGGAACAGCGGGAGATCGAGGCGCAGAAGCAGCCGCGTCCGGCGCCCCCGCCATGACGATCGTCGTCGCCGCGTCGTGGTGTCTGGCCATCGCCGCCATCGCGGTCGGCGTGGCTGCTCTGCTCGTCTTCCGCAGCCCACTGCCCGCGTTGCGCGCGATGATCGACCTGTTCACCGCGGCAGGGCTACTCCGGTTGAGCGTCGACATGTCGTGGACGGCGGTTCTCGGTGTTGTCACGCTCATTGCCGTGCGACGCGTCGTCACGCGGAGTCTGACCGCCGACCTCGACGTGTCAGGCCCGGGTGTCAGGTCGCGCTGAACTCCGGACTGACGCTGCGAGTTTCACGCCCGGCGGGGCGGCGAGCCGCCAACGACGACCACACGCTGCCGATGACCAGCCAGAGCACCGCCTGGATCAGCACGGAGTACAGCCGGAAGTCGGCGAGTGTCTCGGCAGGGAAGCCCTCCGGTATTTCGTGGAAGCTCGGCAGCAGGATGGCTGCCACGCCCATCACCGCGGCGTAGCCGAGCACTGCGATGCCGGTGAGCCGCCACAGCGGTACGCGCCGCGCGGCAGCCAGCGCCGCGGCCAGGGCGACACAGGCGACCGCCACCGACAGGACCGTCATCGTCAGCGACGCCGAGGTCCGTTCCGCGACAGTGTCGTCCAGTCCGACACCGGGCGGGTTCGCCGGATATTTCAGCGCAGGCACGAGCGCGATCGTCACGAACATCCCCCCGGCCAGCAGGAGCGCCAGCGCGGTGGGGTCCGGCGTGACACCACGTGCGGCGAGGGCGTTGGCCACCACGGTGTGGGCGACCGCGTAGAGGACTCCCATGACGACGCCGAAACCGATCACGCCGACGGCCGCGCCGACGTTCTCCTGGACCGACCGGGTGAACAGTTCCGCAGCGTGGTCATGTCCGCCGCCGGCGGTGTGCTCGAGCGCCGCCTCAGCGTCCACCGCGGCATCGATCAGCGGCGCGATCGCCACCCGGCTGACGAGGAACGTCACCACACCGGCCACCGCACCCGGCAGCAGGTAACGCAGAACCGCGTACGACGACGCCGTCAGTGGCACGGGAACCCCAGGAGATGGCGCGCGTCATGCAGGAATTCGTGGATGTGGGTGTCGGACCCGAAAACCGACACCGCGCCCTGGTCGTATCCCAGGAAGTAGTAGCCGATCAACGCCAGCAGCGTGATGGCGCTCAGCCGGGCGGCGGTTCCGAGCCGGCCGGCATCGACGTCGAGCCGGGGTACGGCCAGCGCCTGGTTCGCAAGGTTCATCGCCGATCTCTTCCTGTGTCAGTGGACGTGGTCATGGTCGATGGCGTGGTCGCCGTCGTCGGTGTGCACCGGGGCGGTCAGGAGTTCGTGGCGGTCGACGAGCGTCTCCAGGGTGGCCACCCAGTGGTCGTAGTACTCCCAGTGTCCGCGTTGGGATTCCGGCGTGCCCTCCCACTCCCCGATCGTCGCGATCAGGGTCTCCTGGAACTCGCTCCACGGGTAGTGCCGGAACTCCGACAGTGCGAGCGCCAGACCGAACGCGCGGCGCTGCCATTCGTGGTCGAACTGCGGGGCCGCCTGGTCGGTGGTGCAGGTGTCGTGCAGCTTCACCGGACCGAGCCCGCCAGTGCGACGCCGATCATGGACTCGGTGGTGACCAGGTCCATCAGCATTTCATCGCTGAAATCATCGGTACCCGACGGCCTTTCGGGAATCACGAACCACCGAGAATGTCCGCTCGAATCCCAGACCTTGATCTCGGTCTCGACCGGCAGATCGACGCCCACTTCGGCCAGCACCGCACGCGGCTCGCGGGCAGCGCGGGCCCTGAACGTCGGGTCTTTGTACCAGTACGGCGGCAGACCAAGCACCGGCCACGGGAAGCACGAGCACAGGGTGCAGATCACCAGGTTGTGGACGCCCGCTGTGTTGGCCACCGCCTGGAGATGCTCACCCTCCGCCCCGGCCATGCCGTCGGGCAGGTCGAGCTCAGCGATCGCAGCGGGGGTGTCGGTCACGACCTTCTCGGCGAACACCGGGTCGGTCCAGGCTTTCACGACGATCTTCTTGCCGTTGAGTGGCGTCATCTCGGTCTCGAAATAGGCGAGTACCTTGTCGACCGTCTGCGGGGTGATGACGCCCTTCTCGATCAGCAGCGCTTCCAGTGCCGCAGCCTTCTTGGCGCTGGCCTCTTCCCGGTCGGGCGGGTAGGCGAATTGGTCGGTCATGACTCCTCCATCGGTTCCAGATAGGCCTCGAACAACTCGGCGTACAACGACAGCGGGCCCGATTCGGCTCGGGCGCCCCAGATCTCGGCGGGGTCGAAGGCGACGATGTAGATGGGCATCGGATCACCGATGCCGTCGCCGGTCTCGCAGAAGTAGGCGTAGTCGCCTTCGAAGATCCGTTCCACGGTTCCGATCCGGCCGCGTAGGTATCCCGGGAGACGGCTGTGCGCATCGGTACGCGGGTTGGCGATCCGCACCGCGTCGCCCACGGCGAATGTCGGGTGCGCGGTGTCACGCCGCGGTGTGTCACCGGATCGCAGGTAGGCGATCACCTGTTCGTCGATCTCCGGGATATCGGTGGCCGGTGTGGCCGACGAGTCCTCGGCGATGCGTGCCGCGAGCTCCTCTTCGGTCACGTATCCCTTGTCGACGAAGAACGCGGTAATGCCACCGAGCCATTTCTCGTAGTAGCGGAACTTGAAGTAGTCGAAGGGATTCATCCCCTCTGCCCCGGTCCGCAGGTCGGCCCAGGTCCATTCGTCGGCGAAGGTGGTGGGCACCGAATCGATCGGATACCCCGGCGCAGCGGAGCCCAGGTGGTTCGACAGTCCCATCATCGCGACGTGGATGCCGAAGATGCGCTTCTCCCACTCCTCGACGAACACCCGCTTCTCCAGTGCCAGTGGCGACGGCAGACCCTCCAGTCCACCGAGATAGTGCTGCAGTTTCATCAGGCCGGGTTTCCTTCCGTGGCAGGGGTTCCATCAGGTGCGGTGGCCGACTTCGCGGTCATCGCGGTCGCCAGGTATTCCGACAGAAGACCGAACGACGCCCCGAGCACGCAGGCGACCGCCGCGACGAGGCCGGGATGAGAGATCGAGGTGACGGTGACGTCGTTCCCGGTGCCCGCGACGGTCGACACCGTGGAGGCGAATCCGACCACGACGGCCGGCGTGGTGGACAGCAACCCCACCCACGACGCCTGCACCATCAGCGCGCTACCCACGCCGACGGCCACCGCGACCGCAAGCAGGCTGCCGCCGAGCAGGTACGCGGCGAACAAGCTGGCCGAGGCGATGACGACGCCGGTGAGATTCGACGCGACCGAGCGCACCCATCCGGCGGGACTTCCGCCGACGAAGAAGAAAGAGGCCCATGCCAGGAACACCACCCAGATGGGCACGGTGATGATCTCGGCGGTCAGCGCGACCGCGACTCCGCCGAGGAGACCGATGCTCAGCGTCAAGGCCGTTCGTGAATCCATGAGCTCACCTTCGCCACAGGGTGACCGCGCGCCGGGTGGCGTGCGTACCGTCAACAAGAGCCTCACGGCAACAGGTTTCGCGTGCGTAAATCGCGTGTGTCACCAGCCGTCCGGAGCGGACACGATCCCTGCAGTTCCGGACGTCGACACCACCGCCGATACCGCGCATCGACCGCGTCGATGCGGGCGTCGCCGCAGGCCGCGACCATCGGCAACGCCGCTGTAACAGCTCCGCGTTAGCGTGATTCGCCCACGCCGTCGGGAGCGAATGCGATGGGATGTGCGACCACAATCAGCACACAGGGGGCGACGAAGGGGCACACACCGGTGGCCGAGGACAGCAGGGCAGCACGGTCGGCGCGAGTGACCCAGGCCCGCACCATGCACGCCCGACGGTCGAAGGCACCCAAGACCATCGTGTTCGCCCTCTACGACAAGGTGACGTTGCAGGACGTCGCGGCACCGTTGGAGATCTTCGCGCGCGCCAACGACTTCGGGGCCGACTACGAGGTCATCCTCGCCTCCCCGACGGGCGCTGCGGTGGAGACCACATCGTTTGTCGCGCTCAAGGTGCACCGAGCGCTGAGCGAGGTACCCGCGCGGTTCGACACGTTGATCGTGCCGGGCGGGGTGCCGCCGAACTTCACTTTCACTCCGGGTGAACACGACATCCCTGAGGAACGGACGCCTGACGACGTACCGGCCGCGCTGGACATGGTGGACGCCCTGGCACCGCGGGCGCGTCGCGTCGCGTCGGTGTGCACCGGCGCTTTCGCGCTGGCCGCGCTCGGGTTGCTCGACGGGCGGCGGGCGACCACCCACTGGGCGCACTGCCGGCACCTCGCGAGGGTCTACCCG
Organism: Mycobacterium kyogaense; assembly: GCF_003254575.1. GTDB lineage: Bacteria > Actinomycetota > Actinomycetes > Mycobacteriales > Mycobacteriaceae > Mycobacterium > Mycobacterium kyogaense. The sequence goes on from NZ_QJUA01000027.1 coordinate 38,019, forward strand.
GACATCGAGGTGGTTCCCGATTCATTGTTCGTCCAGGACGGGCGATTCATCACCGGGGCCGGCATCAGCGCCGGTATCGATCTCGCGCTGGCTTTGGTGGAAAGCGACTACGGCCCGGACGTGGCGCGGCGGGTGGCGCGATGGATGGTGGTCTTCCTGCAGCGTCCTGGCGGTCAAGCCCAGTTCAGTGTGTGGACCGAGTCCGCGCCTTCGGTGTCCAGCGGGCTGCGCGCCATCCTCGACGCGATCATCACCGATCCGGCCGCCGACCATTCGATCGCGGCGCTGGCCGATCGCGCCGCGGTGAGCGAGCGACATCTGGTGCGGATGTTCCGGATTCACGTCGGTATGACGCCGGCGCGATTCGTCGAACAGGCCCGGCTGGAGGCAGCCAAAGTACTCTTGGCGACCGGCGATCACGGCCAGGAGGCGGTGGCGCGCCGCGCTGGGTTCGGATCCGCCGACACCATGCGGCGGACCTTTCGTCGCGCCCTCGGAGTCACACCGAGCATGTACCGCAGCCGATTTCGCACCACCGGTATCCAGCAGCCGCTGTAGCACGGCACGCTAGACCCGGCGCCGCTCCCGCTCGTTGGCCAGTTCGGCGGTGACGACGTCGAGTGCCATCGTCTGGCTGTAGCCGCGGCGCGCAAGCATCCCGACGAGTCGACGTGCCACCTTGTTCTCGGCGTCACGGTCCCCCGGGTCACCGAGCTTCTCCCGTCGCAATCGGTCGCGGACCAACTGCTCGGCGCGCGTCCGCTCGGCACCCGCGTCGATTCCGGACAGCGCGGCGCTGATCACCTCGGCATCGACACCCTTGGTCCGTAGCTCGGCGGCCAAGGCGCGCTTGCCTTTTCCCGCATGCATCCGCCGGGACCGTACCCACTGTTCGGCGAAGTCCTCGTCATCGATCAGGCCGACCTGCGTGAGCCGGTCGAGCACGTGGGCGGTGACGTCCTCGGGATATCCGCGCTTGGCCAGCTGCGTCTCCAACTCGGCGCGGGTGCGGGCGCGTGCGGTGAGCAGGCGCAGGCACACCGCCCGCGCCTGCTCGGCACGATCAGAAGTCGACGGGAGCGGGGAGGACATCGTCATCGGTCAGCACGGCACCGATCCCGAGCTTTTCCTTGATCTTCTTCTCGATCTCGTTGGCCACGTCGACGTTCTCCAGCAGGAACTTGCGGGCGTTCTCCTTGCCCTGCCCCAGCTGCTCGCCCTCGTAGGTGAACCACGAACCCGACTTGCGGATGAAGCCGTGCTCGACGCCCATGTCGATGAGCGAACCCTCACGGCTGATGCCGTGGCCGTACAGGATGTCGAACTCGGCCTGCTTGAACGGCGGGGAGACCTTGTTCTTGACGACCTTGACCCGGGTCCGGTTACCGACGGCGTCGGTGCCGTCCTTGAGCGTTTCGATACGCCGGACATCCAGGCGCACCGACGCGTAGAACTTCAACGCCTTACCGCCGGTGGTGGTCTCGGGCGAACCGAACATGACGCCGATCTTCTCGCGCAACTGGTTGATGAAGATCGCCGTGGTGCCCGAGTTGTTCAGCGCGCCGGTCATCTTGCGCAGCGCCTGGCTCATCAGGCGGGCCTGCAGACCGACGTGGCTGTCGCCCATCTCGCCCTCGATCTCAGCGCGGGGCACCAGGGCCGCCACCGAGTCGATGACCAAGATGTCGAGGGCTCCGGAACGCACCAGCATGTCGGCGATCTCGAGCGCCTGCTCACCGGTGTCGGGCTGGCTGACCAGCAGCGCGTCGGTGTCCACGCCGAGCTTCTTGGCGTATTCGGGATCCAGCGCGTGCTCGGCGTCGATGAAGGCCGCGATACCGCCGGCGGCCTGCGCATTGGCGACGGCGTGCAGAGCCACCGTGGTCTTACCCGAGGATTCCGGGCCGTAGATCTCGACGACGCGCCCGCGCGGCAGACCGCCGATGCCGAGGGCGACGTCCAGCGAGATGGAACCGGTGGGAATGACCGAGATCGGCTGGCGGACCTCTTCGCCCAGCCGCATCACCGAGCCCTTGCCGAAGTTCTTGTCGATCTGCGCGAGCGCCAGTTCCAGGGCCTTCTCGCGATCGGGGGCTTGCTGCGCCATGATGTACCTCTCCGGGTAGTCGTTGTCGACCGGTTCTCGATCGGTTGGCCGTGACGCTAGGCCAGGGCACCGACAAGTCGCGTGGGCGAACTCCACCCACAGTAGACGAACACGTGTTCGATTCAAGCGGACACGCCGCCGGGCTAGCGTTTTCCGATTCAGCGGACACGGCGGCGGGCTAGCGTTTCCGCCATGACCACGCCTGAGGACGTTCGCATCCCGGCCGGTGCCGACCAACTCGCCGCGTACCTGTACCGGCCGGCCGGCTCCGGCCCGACCGCTCAAGCCCCATGCATCGTGATGGCCCACGGCTTCACCGCCACCCGCGACGACGGACTTCCCGAGTACGCCGAAGCCTTCTGCCAGGCCGGATACGTCGTGGTGGTGTTCGACTACCGCGGGTTCGGCGCATCCACCGGCACGCCCCGGCAGCTGCTCGACATCGGGATGCAGCAGACGGACTACCACACCGTCGTGGCGTGGGCCCGTCGGTTGGACGGCGTGGACCCCGACCGAATCGCGCTGTGGGGCTCGTCATTCAGCGGCGGGCACGTCCTGGCCGTCGCCGCTGCCGACGCACGCATCGCTGCGGTGGTCTCCCAGGCGCCGTTCACCGACGGGCTCGCGACACTGCGGGTCCAACCACCGGCGTTCGTCCCGAAGGCATTGGTCGCGGGGGTCAGGGATCAGCTCGGCGCCTGGCGCGGCCGCCCACCCCACCTGCTACCCGCTGTCGGCACACCGGGCGCCTTCGCCGCGATGACATCCCCGGATGCGCAGCCGGGCTTTGAGGCGATCGTCGGAGCGGAGTCGTTGTGGCGCAACGAGTTCAGCGCCCGAGTCGGACTAAGGCTGGGTCTCTACAGGCCAGGGACCAAGACCGCGCAGCTGGCCATGCCGTTGCTGATCTGCGTCTGCGACGACGACAAGGTCACCCCACCCGGCCCGACGGTCCGCGCCGCCCAGCGCGCCCCGCGGGGAGAGCTACTGCACTATCCCTACGGCCATTTCGACATCTACCACGACCCGCGAGTCAAAGCCGACCAGGTCGCGTTCCTGCAGCGCGCCGTCCCCGCCCGGCACGAATAAGCACCGCCGCTCGAGACTTTCGCGACGATGACCTCCTACATTTCAGCCGGCACCGGCTTTCTGACGTCTCTGAAGCGCTGGTGGGATGACACCGGCGATTACGCATGGTTTCTCGACTTCCTCCGCCCCCGTGGGCTCTTGCCCGGCCTGCGGGCGACGATCTGCGCGAGTGGCGTCGTCGTCGGAATCGCGGCGATGTGTCTACAGTTCGTCCCCCTGCATCAACCTGAAGCCGTCAGCCGCGCCATCGCAACGGCGCTCGCTGTGGCCGGACTGACCTGGGCTGTGTACTGGGCGCTGGCGCCCTGGCCCACGGAACGAATGTCCGCGGCTCTGTTCATCCTCGTGGATCTGGGGATCATCGTCGCGACGGTGCTGCACGCCGACCCGCTCCAGGCGATGGGGACGACCACGCTGTTCACACTTCCCGGCGCCTACATCGTGTTCTTCCACGGCCCGCGGATGCACTGCGTACACCTGGTCCTCGCTGTTCTCACACTGTTCGGAGTCGGCCTGTGGTTGGGCTCGGCGGCGAGGCCGGACGCGATCGCGTTGGCGGTGTCGAAAGTCGCGATCGGACTGGTCATCATTGCCGGCATCCTGCCGGTGCTGCAGTTCGCGTTCTGGCTCATCCGGCACAGTTCCGTGGAGTCGCTCATCGATCCGCTGACCGCGTTGTCCAACCGTCGCGGTCTGGACAACCATCTGGAACGGATCGCTGTGTCATCGCACGGCGGTGAGCTGTGTGTCATCGCCATCGACCTCGACGGGTTCAAGGGCATCAACGACCGGTTCGGACATCAGGCGGGAGACGAGGTGCTCGTTCGAACCTCGCGACGTATCAGCGAGACGGTTCGGCAGTCGGCCTTGGTCGCACGCACGGGAGGTGAGGAGTTCGTCGTCGTGGAACGCTCCCCCGCAGCGGCCGCCGGGGTGATCGGCGAGCGGATTCGGGATGCCATCCGCGCAGCAGCACACCCACCGGTCACCGCGAGCATCGGAGTGGCGGCGACCGCCGGGCGCGACGGGATCAGCTTCCAGAATGCCCTTCATGCCGCCGATGCTGCGATGTACCAGGCCAAGCGCGAGGGCGGCGACCGTGTGGTGATCGCGGCTCACACACCCGCCGAGTACGAACCCCCCAGACCACCGCCGGACTGATCAGCGCGGAGCCCGCTCACCACTGGTCGCGCGGCACGTCGAAGTCTGCACACAACGCCCGCCAGACGTCGCGGGGCTCGACGCCGTCCTCGATCGCCTGCGCCGCGGTCCGCCCACCCATCGTCGTCAGCACGTGGTCGAGCAGCATCGACGATGCCCGCACCGCGCCGAACTGCCGCTCGACCAGCTCCTGGAATTCCGTCAGCCGCACAGGCCCAACCTACGCGGAGGCCCGCAGGGCGTCGTGACAGACTCCGACCGGATCGGCGACCGCATCGGCGGTGGCGCCGGCGCGCAACGCGGCGTCACGGTGGCGCGCCGAGCCCAGCACCTCAGCGGTCGCCGCACCCAGAGTCTCGGAGTTCAGCGGCCGGACCAGCTGCGCACTGCCCTGGCGCACAAGGCGATTGGCGATCTCCCACTGGTCGCCGCCACCGGGCACCACCACCATCGGCACACCGGCCAGCAGCGCTTTGGACACGATGCCGTGCCCGGCACCGCACACCAGCAGGTCCGCTCGCGACAGCAGTTCGTCCTGGCGGCCCAGCCCCACCACCGCCCAGGGCGGCACCTCGCCGTCCGGGCCGTGCAGCTGCGAGACGGCGACGCGCGAGCCCTGGGGTAACACCTGGCCGGGGATCAACGTCCGGAGCGCCAGATCGGCGAGTGCGACGGCGCCGGTGCTCGCCGTCGACGGTGCCACCATCACGACGGGTCCGTCCCCGGGTGGCAGGTCCAACACCGCCGTCGTCGGCTCGTAGTGCAGGGGTCCGACGACGACGGCCTCGGCGGGCCAGTCGGGGCGCGGCACCTCCAGGGCGGGCAGCGTGGCGATGAGCCGGCGCAGCGGACCGGGGTCGGCAGCAGGCAGCCCGATCTCGACGCGCACGGCGGCGCGTTGTCGCAGCCCCGCTCGCCAGGACCGCGCGCTGAGCGCCCGCAGCACCGCATCGCGGGCCCGGCCGCGCAGCCCCACGCCCGGGGCGAGGCCACTGCCCAACGGCGGCAAGCCCTTCGACGGCCGGTACAGCGGATGGGTGTTCAGTTCGATCCACGGCACGCCGATGAGGTCGGCGACCAGTCCCCCGCAGGTGGTAATCGAATCCGACACCACCACATCGGGTTTCAACGATTCGATGCGCGCCCTGTTCAGCACCGCCATCCGAGCTGCCCGCTCGTGGATCTTCGCGCCCGCGTCGGCGTCGTCGTCGCCGGCCATGACCCGCAGCCCGTCGAGTTCGACGGCGTCGAACCCCTCTCCCCGCGCGGTGTCCAACCATCGCGTGCCGGTCAGCAAGGTCGGTTCGTCCCCGGCCGCCAGGAAGCGCAGGCACAACGCGATCGCGGGAAACGCGTGACCGGGGTCCGGTCCGGCGACCACCGCGACACGCATGCGGGCTACCCTGCCACAGCGCCTGCGGTTAGTGTCGATCGGTATGACCGACGAGGCCCGCCCGACCCTGTTGCCGATCACCGACAACGCCGCTCTGGTGCAGAAGTTCCTGCTCGCGCTGGCCGACGAGGATTTCGACACCGTCGAATCGTTGGCCGCTGCGGACCTGGTGTGGCAGAACGTCGGGTTGCCCTCGATTCGGGGCCGTTCGCGCATCATGGGGTTGCTGCGCCGCGGTGAAGGCAAGGTCGGGTTCGCGGTGGCGTTTCACCGCGTGGCCGCAGAAGGCGACACGGTGCTGACCGAGCGTACCGACGCGATCCTGCTGGGGCCGCTGCGGCTGCAATTCTGGGTGTGCGGGGCGTTCGAGATCCGCGACGGACAGATCACGTTGTGGCGGGATTACTTCGACATGGTCGACGTCATGGTCAAGGCGCCGCTGAAAGCGCTGGTCGGGCTGGTCGTCCCGGCGCTGCGGCCCCGCTTCTAGCTCCTCAGGCTCGCAGCCGGCCCAGCTCGTCGAACGCCTGCGCCCATCCGGTCAGCCGGTCGGTCGCCGAAGTGAGCTCGTCGCGGTAGCGCCTCTGCACCATCGGCGAGCTCGACATCGAGCCCGAATTGGCCGCCGACACCAATTGCGCTGCCGCCGACACCATGTCGCTGTACTGGCGGGCACCGCGATCGAGCTGCGCGGAGAACGCGGCGATGGTGGGCGCCAGGTGCGCGCGGGCTTGGGGCGCCGAGCCGACCGTGCGCTCCATCGACACCACCTCGGCAGCGGTCGCCGACATCGTGGCGGCGGTCCGCTCGGCAGCGGCCCGCAGTTCGCGCAGCTCCCCGTCGGGCAGCAGGCGGCCGCGCTCCATCACCCCGAGCAGGGAGACGAGCCCGCGTTCGGACGATGTCAACGCCGCCATCGGCGCGCGGGCGGCCGAACCCCACGGCGGTAACCGACGCGCTGCCGCGCTGCGCGCCGGGGGCAACGGCTCACCGCGCAGCCAGCGGTACCGCAGAAACGCCAGTGTGGCGAGGAACGCGGCACCGACGGCGATCGGAGACGGGATGAACAGCGCCCACACGGGGGTGTTCCAGGACGCGAGCAGCGCGGTCACCCCCACCCAGAAGACCGACGACAGAGCGAAGAACACTCCGAGGCGCAGCGCCCAGCGCCGCTTGCGCAGCAGTTTGGCGCGCGGATCGGCGGCAGCGTTGAGTTTGTCGGCGAGCGTGCCCGACCACTCCGCGGCGGTGTCGATGCCGCGCTGGGCCAGCGTTCGCCAGGCGTCGGATCGTCGGGTCCGAGTGCTCACCACATGCTCCCGTGAATGTTATTGCGACAGCGGGTTTTCCGGCGTCGGGTTGGTGGCCGGGGTGGCCGGTGACTGCGTGGGCGTTGCCGGAGCCTGGGCGGAGCCGGCGGGCAGCTGCTCACCGCGCATGGACGCCCGGATCTGCTCGAGCCGAGAATGGCCGGCCATCTGGACGCTGGCCTGCTGGACCTCCATCATGCGGCCCTGCACCGAGTTCTGGGCGAGCTCGGCAGCCCCCATCGCGTTGGCGTAGCGACGCTCGATCTTGTCGCGCACCTCGTCCAGGCTGGGTGTGCTGCCGGGGGCGGCGATCTCGCTCATCGACCGCAGGGACGCGCTGACCTGCTCCTGCATCTTGGCCTGCTCGAGCTGGCTGAGCAGCTTCGTGCGCTCGGCGATCTTCTGCTGCAGCACCATCGCGTTCTGCTCGACGGCCTTCTTGGCCTGTCCCGCAGCCTGCAGCGCCTGGTCGTGCAGACCTTTGAGGTCCTCCACGCTCTGTTCGGCGGTCACCAGCTGCGCGGCGAACGCCTCGGCCGCGTTGTTGTACTCGGTCGCCTTCGCGGCATCGCCGGAGGCGACGGCCTGGTCGGCGAGTGTCAGTGCCTGGCGGACGTTGACCTGGAGCTTCTCGATGTCGGCCAGCTGACGGTTGAGCCGCATCTCCAGTTGGCGTTGATTGCCGATCACCTGGGCCGCCTGCTGGGTCAGCGCCTGGTGCTGACGCTGGGCCTCTTCGATCGCCTGCTGGATCTGCACCTTGGGATCGGCGTACTCGTCGACCTTGGAGCTGAACAGCGCCATCAGGTACTTCCACGCCTTGCTGAACGGATTGGCCATGAGAACGTTTCCGCCTTCTCGAAGTCTTCGGGTCAGTGGAACAGGGTCACCAGCACGGGTTCCCTGTCATCGCAGGTACCCAACTTATCGGTTCTGTACAGCTCGCCACACCCCTGTCGGGGATCAGGCGACCGCCATCGAGACGACCGGGGCGACGGCCTGCGGGATGACCACCTTGGTGCTGGCGTCGATACGCGAGGTGCTGACCTCGGTGCGGGCCTCTTCGAGCGCCATGTCGTCGCCGGCTTCGGACAGCACCCGCGACAGCGGAACGTCGAGCGCGCCGCAGATGGCGCTGAGCAGTTCGCTGGACGCTTCCTTGCGGCCGCGTTCGACTTCGGAGAGGTAGCCCAGGCTGACCCTGGCGGTGTCGGACACTTCACGCAGGGTGCGGCCCTGTTCGACCCGCACGCGGCGCAACACGTCGCCGATCACTTCGCGCAGCAGTGTCGTCATCGCGCTCTCCTTCGTCAGCTTGTGGCTGCAAGTCCCGCAAACCATGGTGGCGTGCTATTCCCCCCAACGCACGGCGGCCCCGGGATGGTTCCCGGCCGGGCCCCGCTCACCGGTTCTCTGACTGGTTCTCGACCAGGATGCGCAGGCGCTGCAGCGCGGCGTACACCGCGGCCAGCCGGATCTGCCAGCGGCTGCCGTCGAGGTGCAGCGCCAGCACCTCGGTGTCGACAGGTCCTGCGAGGCCGACGAACACCGTGCCGACCGGGTGTCCGCCGTGGGGTTCGGGACCGGCGACCCCGGTCAGGCCCACGCCCCAGGTGGCACCGCAGCGCTGCTGGGCGCCGACGGCCAAGGCCCGCGCGGTGGGTTCGGCGACCGGGCCGACGTCGGCGAGCAGCTCCGGGGCCACGCCGGCGAGCTCGATCTTGGTATCGACGGTGTAGGTGATGAGGCCGCCCCGCAGCACCGCACTCGCCCCCGGCACGCCGGCCAACGTCGCCGCAACCAGGCCGGCGGTCAGCGACTCGGCCGTCGCCACGGTCTGGCGGCGCACGGTCAGGTCGGCGACCAGCGCAGCGGCATCGCCATCGACAAGCGGGTCACTGACGGGCGGGTCGCCCACGGGAGTCCCTCACCGCCGAGATGAAGTAGTCGACCCCGGTCAGGATGGTGAGCACCACGGCGGCGAGCATGACGATCCACGCACCGGTGGCCCAGGCTCCGGTCAGGGGCAGGATGAGCAGTCCGATCGCAACGGCCTGCACGGTGGTCTTCACCTTGCCGCCGCGGCTGGCCGGGATGACGCCGTGGCGCAGCACCACCAGGCGCAGCAGTGTCACGCCGAGCTCGCGGGCCAGTATCACCACCGTCACCCACCACGGCAGGTCGCCGAGCATCGAGAGCCCGATCAGCGCCGCACCGATGAGGGCTTTGTCGGCGAGCGGATCGATCAGCGTGCCGAATTCGGTCACCATGCCGTAGCTGCGGGCGAGCGCCCCGTCCAGGCGGTCAGTGATGACGGCCACCGTGAACACGGTGAACGCCATTGCCCGCCAGAAGGTTTCGTGGCCATCGCCGACGAAGAGGAAGGCCAGGAACACCGGGACCAGGATCAGTCGGACACCGGTGAGCGCGTTGGCCAGATTCGCCACCCGAGCGCGCGGAACCACAGGATCGGTCTGTGGTTGGCCCGGCACCGACACAGAATACTGGTTGCCCGAACCGATACCCTTCCCCGTGTGAGCTCTGATCCGGGCGAGACCGAACGTGAGCCGGTGGTGCGCCGGGCCAGGACGTCTGACGTGCCTGCCATCAAGGCACTCGTCGACGTCTATGCCGGCCGCATCCTGCTCGAGAAGAACCTGGTGACGCTGTACGAGTCGGTGCAGGAGTTCTGGGTGGCCGAGGTCGCCGGTGAGGTCGTCGGCTGCGGCGCCCTGCACGTCCTGTGGTCCGACCTGGGCGAGGTGCGCACGGTGGCAGTGCATCCGAAGGTGCGCGGCCGCGGGATCGGCCACCGGGTGGTGGACCAGCTCCTGACGGTTGCCCGCGAGCTGCAACTGCAACGGCTCTTCGTGTTGACGTTCGAGACGGAGTTCTTCGCTCGGCACGGTTTCGCCGAGATCGAGGGCACGCCGGTGACCGCCGAGGTCTACGAGGAGATGTGCCGTTCCTACGACATCGGTGTGGCCGAGTTCCTCGACCTTTCCTACGTCAAACCCAACATCCTCGGTAACACCCGCATGCTCCTCACCCTCTGACGCCCATACCGACGTCTGGGCGCGAAAGTGCGAGACAGCAGCGCCATTTCGTCGATCTCGGCGGCCGGATCAGAAGTCCGGCTCGTCGTCGGCATCCCCACCGACCGCATCGCTGCCACCGCGGATCAATGCCAGCGTGCCGGCCAGCTCGTCGGGCTTGACGAGAACCTCGCGGGCTTTGGAGCCCTCGGAGGGGCCGACGATCCCGCGGGTCTCCATCAGGTCCATCAGCCGACCCGCCTTGGCGAAGCCCACTCGCAGCTTGCGCTGCAGCATCGAGGTGGAGCCGAACTGCGATGACACGACGAGTTCGACCGCCTGCAGGAACACGTCCATGTCGTCGCCGATGTCGGGGTCGACGTCCTTGCGCTCGCCGGCCTTGACCGCGGTGACGCCCTCGACGAACTCCGGCTCGGCCTGATCCTTGGACGCGTTGACGACCGCCGAGATCTCCTCGTCGGTGATGAACGCGCCCTGCAAGCGGATCGGCTTGTTGGCGCCCATCGGCAGGAAGAGGCCGTCGCCCATGCCGATCAGCTTCTCGGCGCCGGGCTGGTCCAGGATGACCCGGCTGTCGGTCAGCGACGACGTGGCGAACGCCAGACGCGACGGCACGTTGGTCTTGATCAGACCGGTGACGACGTCGACCGACGGCCGCTGGGTGGCCAGCACCAGATGGATTCCGGCGGCGCGGGCCTTCTGGGTGATCCGCACGATGGCGTCTTCGACGTCGCGGGGCGCGGTCATCATCAGGTCGGCGAGCTCATCGACGATCGCGAGGATGTAGGGGTAGGGCTTGTAGACGCGCTGGCTGCCCAGCGGCGCGGTGATCTCCCCGGTGCGCACCTTCTCGTTGAAGACGTCGATGTGACGCACCCGGGAGGCCTGCATGTCCTGGTAGCGCTGTTCCATCTCCTCGACCAGCCAGGCCAACGCCGCGGCGGCTTTCTTGGGTTCGGTGATGATCGGCGTGATCAGGTGCGGAATGCCCTCGTATGGCGTCAGTTCGACCATCTTCGGGTCGATCAGGATCATCCTGACCTCGTCGGGGGTGGCGCGCGCAAGCAGCGACACCAGCATCGAGTTCACGAAGCTCGACTTGCCCGAACCGGTGGAACCCGCGACGAGCAGGTGCGGCATCTTGGCGAGGTTCGCCGAGATCATCTCGCCCTCGATGTCCTTGCCGAGGCCGATCACCAGCGGGTGATGGTCGGAGCGCACCACCGGATCGGTGAGCACGTCAGCCAGGCGCACCATCTCGCGATCGAGGTTGGGCACCTCGATACCGACCGCCGACTTGCCAGGGATCGGCGCCAGCATGCGCACACTCTCGGTGGCCACGGCGTAGGCGATGTTGCGCTGCAGCGCGGTGATCTTCTCGACCTTGACGCCGGGACCGAGCTCGACTTCGTAGCGGGTCACGGTCGGCCCGCGCGTGCACCCGGTCACCGCGGCGTCGATCTTGAACTGCTCCAGCACCGAGGTGATCGCGTCGGTCATGTGCTGGTTGGCCGCGGTCAGCCGCTTCGGGGGATCACCGGCGATCAGCAAGTCCAGGGACGGGAGCGCGTAGGGACCTTCGACCACGCGGTCCAGGCTCAGCGCGGGCTCTTTGCGCGGCTGCTTCTTGCGGGTCTTCGCCGGGGGCGGCACATCGGCCACCTCGTCGTCGACGGGGTAGTTCTCCATCGGAGTCCCCGACGGCTTGCCGAGCGGCACGGTGGGTTGAGTCGACGACGATGAGGTGGGCCAGGCGGGGTCGTCGCCGGACACGTCGGTGTCGTAGTAGCCGTCGGAGAAATCGTCTGCCACGGCTGCACGGCCCGATTCGATCTCGGCGGGGTCGTCGAACCAGTCCTGATCCTCGTCGAAATCCTCGTCGACGTCCTCGTCAATGTCGCCGTCCTCGCCACGCCACCGGGTGGAGAACATGTAGTGCAGGGTCGCGGGGACTTCGCGAATGGTCGTGCCGGTGATCAGCAGGACGCCGAAGAGGGCGCCGATCACGAGCAGGGGTGCAGCGATCCAGGCGGTCAGGCCGTCGGCCAGTGGGCCGCCGATCGCGAAGCCCACGAAGCCGGCCGCGTGCTGGCGTGCCGTGGGGTCTTGCGGTGCCCCCGACCACAGGTGCAGCAAGCCCAGTGCCGGCAGCGTGATCATCGCCGCACCCAGGATGAATCGGGGGCGCGCCTCGGGATCGGGCTCGGAGCGCATCAGCGTCACACCGATGACCGCCAGGGCGAGCGGCACCAGCACCACGGCGTCGCCGACCAGCATGCGCAGGAAGGTGTCGATCCACTCTCCCACCGGACGCGCTGCGTCGAACCAGGAGCTGGCGGCCACGACGACAGCGAGAGCGAGCAGGCCGAGCGCGATGCCGTCGCGGCGGTGGCCGGGTTCCAGATCGCGGGCGCGACCGACCGAGCGGGCGGTGCTACCGGCGCCCTTGGCGAGCATCAGCCATCCGGCGCGGGCACCGCGGCCGACGGCGGTGCCGGCGGCCGCCACCGGTGAGGGGCCTCGACGGGCCGGTTTGCGCCGCGCAGGCGCCGGGCGCGCGGACCGCGCAGAACCCCGCGAACTGGGCTTCGACCTGGTCGAACGGGCGCCAGCGCGGGACGCGGTCTTACTCGCCATGCCTCTCAGCCTAGTCGCATGAGCCCCAGATGCACCATCTGCCACACAGGTCACAGATGGGTCTCGATGCACCCCGACCGGCGATCAGGTGTGGGCCGCCGACACCGTCGGCGCGAGACAGTACGGTGAGGCCTGTTCAGTCACTCTCAACGAGGAGTCCCGTATGCCTGTCGTCGTCGTTGCGACCATGACCGCCAAGCCCGATTCCGTGGACGCCGTGCGCGACGCCTGCAAGAAGGCGATCGAGGCCGTGCACGACGAGCCCGGCTGCGAGCTCTACGCCCTGCACGAGGCCGACGGCACGTTCGTGTTCGTCGAGCAGTGGGCCGACGCGGAGGCCCTGCAGGCCCACGGCGCCGCACCGGCGGTCGGCACCCTGTTCGGGACCATCGGAGAGCACCTCGACGGCGCCCCCGACATCAAGATGCTCGCCCCCGTGGTCGCCGGCGACCCGGCCAAGGGCCAGCTGCGGCCCTGACGGTCCCGAGGACGTGACGATGGGCGAACTCACCGGCAAGGTCGCATTGATCACCGGCGCCGCGCGCGGGCAGGGCCGCGCACACGCGGTGAAGCTCGCCTCCGCCGGTGCCGACATCATCGCGCTCGACCTGTGCGCGCAGATCGATTCGGTGCCCTATCCGCTCGCCACACCCGCTGACCTGGCGGAGACGGTGGCACTCGTCGAGAAGACGGGTGCGCAGATCGTGGCATCCGAGGTCGACGTGCGCGATCGCGACGCGCTCAAATCGGCGGTGCGCGCGGGCACAGAACGTCTCGGTGAACGGCTCGACATCGTGATCGCCAACGCGGGCATCGCGCCGATGACCGCGCCGCAGGCCTGGCAGGACGTCATCGACGTCAACCTCACCGGTGCCTATCACACCGTCGACGTCGCGATGAAGCCGATGATCAAGTACGGCAACGGTGGCGCCATCGTGCTCACCAGCTCGGTGGCCGGTCTGGTGGGCGTCGGCGCGCCCGTAGCTGGGGCGGTCGGGTACACCGCCGCCAAGCACGGCATGGTCGGGTTGATGCGGGCCTACGCCAATTTCCTCGCCGCATACAGCATCCGCGTGAATTCCATCCATCCCGCGGGCGTGAACACTCCGATGATCGACAACGAGTTCACTCGGTCGTGGCTCGACGGGATGGCCGACGAGAGCGGTCCGGACATGAGCAACGCGCTCCCCGTGCGGGCTCTGGAGGCCGAGGACATCGCCAACGCGGTGTACTGGCTGGTGTCTGAGGCCGGGCGCTACGTCACCGGCGTCGCGCTGCCCGTCGACGCCGGGTTCGTCAACAAGCGATGACGCGCGGCAATCCCGCCGCGCAGACGGCGTTCGGCCCGATGCTGCTGGCGGCGATCGAACAGAACGAGCCGCCGCAGCGCCGGCTCGTGGACGACGATCTGGCTGCGCAATTCCTGCCGGCTCGGATGCGGGCGCTGGTGGCGGCCACGCGCGCGGCACCGGTGCGTCGGGCCGTGATGGCGGCCGTGCAGCGCAGCGGGCCGGGCCTGTGGTCGAGCATCGCGTGCCGCAAGCGTCTCATCGACGAGCGGCTGTCCGATCCCCTCAACGAGACCGACGCCGTCGTCGTCCTCGGCGCCGGCCTCGACACCCGTGGCTGCCGGATCGCCCGGCACAGCGACATGCCCGTGTTCGAGGTGGATCAGGCGGTCAACATCGAGCGAAAGGCCGCGGTGCTGCAGCGGGTGCTGGGCGGCACACCTCCGTCGGTGCATCTGGTGTCCGCCGACCTCGAGCGCGACGATCTTCTGGCCGCGCTGCAGGCGGCCGGGTACGACGCCTCACGGCGCACCTTCTTCATCGTCGAAGGGGTGACGCAGTACCTCTCCCCCGATGCCGTACGCAGCACGCTCGCAGCTCTGGGTACCGCGGGTAAGGGCAGCCGACTGGTGTTCAGCTACATCCGGCAGGACTTCTTGGACGGCACGAATCTCTACGGCGCGCCGTCGCTGCACCGGCGTTTCCGCGGTCGGCATCCCGTGTGGCACACCGGCCTGGTTCCCGAGCAGCTCGGTGAATGGCTGGCCGACGTGGGTTGGCAGCTCGTCGAGCAGGCCGGCCCCAGCTATTACCGGGACCTCTACATCCGCCCCACCGGCCGCACGCTGGCGGCGTCTCCGATCGAGTGGACAGCGGTCGCCCAGCGTTGAGGTCGACATCGAGGGACCTTTGGCCCTGTCCCGAATCCGTGTGGCCCTAACGCACGCACCCCGGATCCGGGATCGTCGATGGCAACGCCGACAGGAGCTGCACGGCGCCGGGCGAGGGGGAAACGACGTGACCGCAGTTCTGGTTGCCGAGGCCGACAGGCAGATGTCGACGATGATCCGCAGAATGCTTCGTGCTCAGGGGTTTTCGGTGACCGTGGTGGCCGACGGGCTGTGTGCGTACAACGACGCCCGCCGCGGCAACTTCGATCTCGCGATCCTCGGGGCACGCATGCCGCGCATGGACGGGTTCGAGGTGGCGCGGCGGCTGCGCGCCGACGGCCTGGGGCTTCCCGTCGTCTTGCTGACGACCCGTGGCGGAGTCGCGCGCGCCGGCGCGAAGTTCAGCACGTCGACAGAAGCGCTCGTCTCGATCGCCCCGTTGCGGGCCGACGAACTCGTGCAGACGGTGCGGAGCCTGGTGTCACCGCGGCGGGCCACCCGGCCCGCCGAACTGCGCTACGGCGGTCTGCGGGTGGACCTCGCGAGCCGGCGGGCACACGTCGGGGACTACTGCGTCGACCTGTCGACGCGTGAATGCGATCTGGCTGCGACGTTCCTGCGTCATCCAGGCCAGGTCCTCAGCCGCGAGTACCTACTGCGGCAGGTGTGGGGCCATGACGAGCCGGAGTCGAACGTCGTCGACGTCTACGTTCGCTACCTGCGCCGCAAACTCGGCGCGCACTGGTTCACCACCGCGCGGGGGGTGGGCTACCGGCTGCAGGCCGGTTAGACCTCGATGACGGTGGGCACGATCATGGGCTGACGGCGGTAGGTCTCGCCCACCCACTTGCCCACGATGCGCCGCACCGCCTGGGCGATACGCGCCGGGTCGGTGGTGTTCTGGGCGGCCAGGTTCTCGAGCTCGGCCTCCACGCGGCGCGCGACCGGCTCGAGCGCTTTGGGATCTTCGGAGAAGCCGCGCGAGGACAGATGGGGCGGGGCCACCGCCTGACCGGTGCCGCGGCGCACCACCACCGTCACCGAGACGAAGCCCGACGACAGGATGAGCCGCTCGCCGAGGGTCGCGTCGCCGACGTCGCCGGTGACGAGCCCGTCGACGAACATCTTGCCGACGGCCACCGCGCCGGCGATGGAGACTCGACCGCCGGCCAGATCGACGCTGACGCCGTTCTCGGCGATCACGATGTTCTCCTGGGCGACCCCGGTGCTGGCCGCCAGGGCGGCGTTGGCGCGCAGCATCCGCCAGGTGCCGTGCACCGGCATCACGTTGCGCGGGCGCACCCCGTTGTACAGGAACAGCAGTTCACCGGCGTAGGCGTGACCCGAAACGTGCACGCGCGCTTGACGATTCGTGACCACGCGGGCGCCAACCTTGGCCAGCGAGTCGATCACTCCGTAGACCGCCTCTTCGTTGCCGGGGATCAGCGACGAGGACAGGATCACCAGGTCGCCGGCGGTCAGCGTGATGCTGCGGTGCTCACCGCGCGACATGCGCGACAGCGCCGCCATCGGCTCCCCCTGCGTGCCGGTGGTGATCAGCACGACGCGGTCGGCCGGCATCATCTCGGCGGCGGCGATGTCGAGGACGTCGGAGTCGGCGACCGTCAGATAGCCGAGGTCGCGGGCGATACCCATGTTGCGCACCATCGACCGGCCGACGAACGACACCTTCCGGCCCAGTGAGACGGCGGCGTTGATGATCTGTTGCACGCGGTCGACGTTCGAGGCGAAGCACGCGACGATGACCCGTCCGTCGGCCCCGCGGATCAGGCGGTGCAGGGCGGGGCCGATCTCGCTTTCCGACGGGCCCACGCCGGGGATCTCGGCGTTGGTGGAGTCGCACAGGAAAAGATCCACGCCGGCGTCGCCGAGGCGTGACATGCCGGGCAGATCGGTGGGCCTGCCATCGGGGGGAAGCTGGTCGAGTTTGATGTCGCCGGTGTGCAGCACGGTGCCGGCCCCGGTGTGGATGGCGACGGCCAGACATCCCGGGACGGAGTGGTTGACCGCGAAGTACTGGCATTCGAAGACGCCGTGGGTGGAGCGCTGCCCTTCGGCGACCTCGATGAGCTTCGGGGACAACCGGTGCTCGCGGCACTTCTCGCGTACCAGGGCCAGGGTGAACTTCGAACCGACGATGGGGATGTCGGCGCGCATCTTGAGCAGGTGGGGAATCGCCCCGATGTGGTCTTCGTGGGCGTGGGTGACGACGAGGGCCTCGACGTCCTCGAGTCGGCCCTGCACGTGGCGCAGGTCCGGCAGGATGAGGTCGACGCCCGGTTCGTCATGCGTGGGGAACAGCACCCCGCAGTCGACGATCAACAGCCGGCCGAGATGCTCGAAAGTGGTCATGTTGCGGCCGATTTCGTTGATGCCGCCCAGCGCGGTCACCCGCAGGGCACCGGGGGCCAACGGGCCCGGTGCGACGAGTTCGGATTCCACAGGTGTCCTCTACCGCAGCACCGCGGCGGCCCGTAGGTCCGCGGCCAGCGCCTCGAGTTGGTCGTCGGTGGCCGGGACCTGCGGTAGCCGCGGTTCGCCGACCTCGAAGCCCTGCAGTCGCAGCGCCGCCTTCGACAGCGTCACACCGCCCAGCCGGGTTTGCGCCGCCGACAGCGGCGCGAGCGAGACGTTGATCTTGCGTGCGGTCGCCACATCGCCGGAGGCGAAGGCGGACAGCATGTCTCGCAGCTGTCCCGCCGCGACGTGACCCCAGACGCTGATGAAGCCGACCGCACCCATCGCCAACCATGGCAGGTTCAGCGCATCGTCACCCGAGTAGTAGGCCAAACCCGTCTCGGCGATGATCTGGCCGCCGCCGGGCAGGTCGCCCTTGGCGTCCTTGATCGCGACGATGTTGGGGTGCTCGGCCAGCGCCCGGATGGTGTTCCATTCGATCGGCACGACCGAGCGTGGCGGGATGTCGTAGAGGATGTTCGGCAGGTCGGTCGCGTCGGCGACGGTGCGGAAGTGCGCGAGCAGGCCCTCCTGCGGCGGGCGTGAGTAGTACGGGGTGACGACGAGCAGCCCGTGCGCGCCTTCGGCGGCGGCGGCCTTGGCCAGCCCGACGCTGTGCGCGGTGTCGTAGGTGCCCGCGCCGGCGACGATGCGGGCGCGGTCGCCGACGGCCTCCAGTACGGCCCGCAGCAGCTCGATCTTCTCTGCGTCGGTGGTGGTGGGAGATTCGCCGGTGGTTCCGGAGACCACGAGGCCGTCGCAGCCGGCGTCGACGAGGTGGGCGGCCAGGCGCTTCGCGGTCTCGAGGTCCAGCGAGCCGTCGGGCTTGAACGGAGTGACCATGGCCGTCAACAGGGTGCCCAATCGGGCGGTGACGTCGAAGGCGGCGGTACTCACGGGCACCAAGATTACCCTCCCCGCCTCAGCCCTCCGTGGCCAACGGGCTGGTCGCGACCTCACTGCCGTCGGCGAGCACGGTGATTTCGAAGTCGGCGAACACCGCGGGGGCCGTGTGGGCGAGCTGTCGCAAGCACTCCACGGCCAGGCGCCGGATCTCGACGTCGGCGTGTTCGCTGGCCCGCATCGCGATGAAATGCCGCCACGCCCGGTAGTTGCCCGTGACGACGATGCGGGTCTCGGTGGCGTTGGGCAGCACTGCGCGCGCGGCCTGCCGGGCCTGCTTACGCCGCAGCGTGGCGTTCGGTACGTCGGCGAATCGTTCCTCGAGTCGGGCCAGGAGTTCGACGTAGGCGGCCCGGCTGGCATCGGCGGCGTCGGCGACGATGCGGGTGAGCTCGGGGTCGCCGTCGACGCCGGGGGGCGCCACCACCGCGACGTCGCCTTCGGGCACGTACCGCTGCGACAGCTGCGAGTAGGAGAAGTGCCGGTGGCGGATCAGTTCGTGGGTGCACGACCGGGAGATCCCGGTGATGTAGAAGGACACCGAGGCGTGTTCGAGCACCGAGAAGTGTCCGACGTCGATGATGTGTTGCAGGTATGCGGCGTTGGTCGCGGTCTTCGGGTTGGGCTTAGCCCAGCTCTGGTAGCAGGCTCGGCCCGCGAATTCGACCAGCGCCTGGCCGCCGTCGGCGTCGGTGCTCCAGTCGACGTCGGGCGGCGCGGTGAATTCCGTCTTGGCGATCAGCTGCACGCGCAGCGGCGCGATCTCGGCCACCGGCGCAGCCTAGCTGCTCTCACTCGGTGAGCACGCCGGCGCGGCGCATCGCGGTCGTGATGTGGCCGAAGTCGATCGTGCCGTGCGCGCGGGCCAGCGCGTCGGCGTCGTCGGCGCGGCCCTCGGTGATCGCGGCGACGATGAGTTCGTGCTCGCGCAGGGCCCGCTCCTCGACGGCGCGCATGGTGTCGGGTTCGCCCCACAGGTGCGCGGGCGCCCCGATGCTCACCCGGGCCTTGAGGTCGTTGAGCACGCCGGCCAGCACCTCGTTGTGCGCGGCGTCGGAGATGGCCGCATGCAGCCGGCTGTCCGCCTGTTGGGCTTCCAAACCCGTCTGGGCGGTGCGGTACTCCTCGAGTCGCCGTGTCAGGACTGCGATGTCGGCGTCGGTGCGGGCCTCGGCAGCTGCCCGGCACACCGCCCCCTGCAGGCGGCACACGGCGTCGCAGTGCACACGCAGATCGTCGAGTCGGCCGGTCAGCGTGCGCCCGACGGCTTCGGTGGACGACTCGGGCCACTGCTGGCGGACGAACGATCCCCCGCCCCGGCCTCGGCGCGTCTCGAGCAGCCCGCGATCGACCAGCCGCGCGAGCGCCGCACGCACCGTCATCCGCCCGGCGCCCAGGTATGCCGCCAGGTCACGCTCGCCGGGAAGCCGCGCGCCGGGCAGGTATTCGCCGATCGCGATCGCGGTGACCAGCCGATCGGTCACTTCGTCGACGCGCGTCGACGAGTCCAGTTGTCGGTGCAGCACGCCGGACGGCGCCTCACCCACGGGTGATCCGTTGTGCCCCATCAGCGGAATCCCCTTCTCGTCACCGACATGTTAATTCGTTTGATTGGTCTTGCGGCAAGACCTTTAGAAGTTCATGCTGATGCGATGCAGCGCGACACCCGTCTGATTCCCTTCCGCGACCATCAGACCTGGGTTCAGATCACCACGCCGGACACCGTGACACCCGGAGCGCTGCCGCTGTTCGTCCTGCACGGCGGACCGGGCATGGCGCACAACTACGTGGCCAACATCGCCGAGCTCGCCGACGAGACAGGCCGGGTGGTGATCCACTACGACCAGGTGGGGTGCGGCCAGTCCACCCATCTGCCGGACGCGCCCGTCGATTTCTGGACCCCGGCGTTGTTCGTCGACGAATTCCACACGGTGCAAAGCACACTCGGGATCGACAGCTACCACCTGCTCGGCCAGTCGTGGGGCGGCATGCTCGGCGCCGAGATCGCGGTACGCCGCCCCGCCGGTCTCGCCTCACTCTCGATCTGCAATTCGCCTGCATCGATGGAACTCTGGGTGCAGGGCGCTGCCGAACTACGGGCACAACTGCCACCGCAGACCCAGGACGCTCTCGACCGGCACGAGGCGGCCGGCACCGTCACCGACCCGGAGTACCTGGCCGCGACGATGGAGTTCTATCGCCGCCACGTGTGCCGGACCGATCCGTTCCCCCAGGACTTCCTCGACTCCGAGGCGCAGATGGAAGCCGAACCGACGGTCTATCACACGATGAACGGGCCCAACGAATTTCACGTCGTGGGCAGCCTGCGGAACTGGACGATCATCGACCGCCTGCCCGACATCGAGGCGCCGACCCTGGTGGTCGCCGGGGAATTCGACGAAGCCACACCCGCCACCTGGCAGCCCTACGTCGATCGCATCCCCGACGCGCGCGGTCATGTCTTCGCCGAATGCAGCCACTGCAGCCATCTGGAGAAACCCGAGGAGTTCCGCGCCGTGATCGCGGCCTTCCTCGCCGACCACGAGGACACCCCATGACCGACACTGAACCCGCCGCCCAGCGCACGCTGGAGTCCTTCGGCTACAAGCAGGAACTGCACCGCTCGGTGTCGACGTTCGACCTGCTGGTCTACGGGCTGGTGTTCATGGTGCCGATCGCGCCGTGGGCGATCTTCGGCACCGTCTACAACAGCTCGTCCGGCATGGTGCCCCTGGTCTATGCGATCGGGTTGGTCGCGATGATCTTCACCGCGATCGCGTACGCGCAGATGGCCAAGTCGTTCCCGCTGGCCGGGTCGGTGTTCTCCTACGTCGGTCGCGGAATACATCCCGGTGCAGGGTTTTTCGCGGGCTGGGCGATGCTGCTGGATTACCTGCTGGTGCCGACGCTGCTCTACGTGTTCGCCGCGGAGTCGATGATCGGGCTGTTCCCCGATACCCCGCGGTGGATGTGGGCGATCCTGTTCGTGCTCGTCAACACCGCGATCAACCTGCTGGGCGTCGATTCGCTGAAGATGGCCAACCGGGTGTTCCTCGCGATCGAGCTGGTGTTCGTGGTGGTGTTCGTGGTGATCGCCGTGCGTGCGATCAGCGGCGGCAGCCTGCCCGACGTCGGATGGAGTACGAGCCCGATCTGGAATCCGGAGACCGTGAGCGCGCCGCTACTGGCTGCCGCGCTCTCGATCGCGGTGTTGAGCTTCCTGGGTTTCGACGGCATTTCGACACTGGCCGAGGAATCCACGGGCACCCGTAATCCGGCCGGCAAGGCCATGGTCGGGGCGCTGTTCATCGTGGCTTTTCTGTTCATCGTGCAGACGTGGCTGGCGAGCCTGCTCGCCGGCGGCCGTGAAGCGTTTCCCGACGACGAGGTCGGCAACGCGTTCTTCAATCTGGTGCAGGCGGCGTCGTCCACCGGCTGGATGAACGCGTTCTTCGTCGTCAACGTGCTCGCCGTCGGGTTCGCCAACGCGATGGCCGCACAGGCCGCGACCAGCCGGCTGCTGTTCTCGATGAGCCGCGACCGTCAACTCCCCCACTTCCTGTCGAAGATCAGCTCGCGTCAGGTGCCGATCGCAGCGATCCTCACGGTCAGTGCGTTGTCGATCGTGCTGGTGCTGTTCTTCGTCGGCCAGATCGGTCTGATCTCCTCGCTGGTCAACTTCGGCGCCCTCTTCGCGTTCTGCCTGCTGCACATCTCCGTGGCCTGGTACTACCTGGGCCGCAAGAAGTCGAAGAACTACCTGCTGCATCTCGTGGTGCCGGCGCTGGGTTTCGTGATCATCGCCTACGTGCTGATCAATGCCGACTCACTGGCCAAGATCGGCGGCATCGTGTGGCTGGCGATCGGCACGGTCGTCTACGTGGTGAACAGGGTGCGCGGCGTCAGCGCGGGACCGTCGGCCGATCACGCGGTCGAAACGGCCGAACCGACGCGCTGACCTGACCTCGCGGCGTTAGGGTTTTTCATGCCCGACTCCGCCACGATCGCCTCACGCCTGCTCGACGTCATCGACTCCGACATCCTCGCGCTGACCGAGCGCGGAGTGGCCGGCGGCAACAAGATCTTCGGAGCCGCGCTGCTGAACAAGTCGGACCTGTCGCTGGTGATCGCGGGTACCAACGACGAGACTCGTAACCCGTTGTGGCACGGCGAGATCAACACGCTGCGGCAGTTCTACGAGCGATCCGACCGGCCTTCGACGACGGACCTGATCTTCCTCACCACGCATGAACCGTGCACGCTGTGCATGTCTGCGATCACGTGGGCGGGCTTCGACAACTACTACTATTTCTACAGCCACGAGGATTCCCGCGACAGCTTTGCGATCCCCCACGATCTCGCGATCCTCAAGGAGGTGTTCGGCCTGGACCCCGGCGGCTACCGCCGCACCAACGCATTCTGGACCGCGTATTCCATCTCGGACCTGATTGACGCTGAAGCCGAGCCGCTGCGCTCGGAGCTGCTGGCTCGACGGGAGAGTATCCGCGCCCGCTACGACTCGCTGTCGTTGCAGTATCAGGAATCCAAGAGCGACAACGACATTCCGCTCGCCTAACCCATGGGATTCGAGGTGACGAAGTCGACGACGACCGTCGCCAGCTCGGGCCCCTTGTCCTCCTGCAGGAAATGCCCGCCGCCGGCGATGGTCACCTCGGGCTGGCCGTGCGCCCCCGGGATGAGCTTCCGCAGCGGGGCATCCCCACCTTTGGTGATCGGGTCGGAGTCGGAGAAGGCGCACAGGAAAGGCTTCTCGAACCGTCGCAACTCCTCCCAGGCCGCCCGGTTCGCGGGCGCCGCCGGATCGTCCGGGCTCGTCGGCACGAGCGTCGGGAACTGTCTCGCCCCGGCCTTGAACGAGTCGTCGGGGAACGGGGCGTCGTAGGCGGCGATGACGTCGGGTGGCAGCGTCGACACGCATCCGCCGGCGATGATTCCTCCGACCTGGAAGTCAGGGGTCTCCTGGCTGAATCGCTGCCACGCGAGGAACGCCTCGCCGGGATGGTGATCACCGGTGGGCAATGCGGTGTTGGCGGCCACCACCCGGGCGAAACGGTCGGGGTGCTCGCCGACGAGGCGCAGTCCGATGAGCCCGCCCCAGTCCTGGCAGACCAGCGTGATGTCGGTCAGGCCGATCGCCTCGATCGCGCCCCATGTCCAGTCGACGTGCGCCTGATAGGTGTAGTCCTCGCGCCGGCTCGGCTTGTCACTGCGGCCGAAGCCGACCAGATCGATGGCGACGGCACGCAGTCCGGCACCGGTGACGACCGGGATCATCCGGCGGTACAGGTAGCTCCACGACGGTTCTCCGTGTAGGAGCAGCACCACCTCGGCGTCGTCAGGACCCTCGTCGAGATAGTGCACTCGCAGGCCGTCTACGTCCACGTAGTGCGGCGCGAACGGGAAATCGGGCAGATCGGCGAAGCGCTGGTCGGGGGTACGGAGAACGTCCATGCCTCAGTGAAGCAAGGCTTTGCGCAGCTGCGGGACCAAATCGCCGCGCTCGCCCACGACGACATCGGCGAGCCCCAGCCAGCCGGCCATCTGCTGCAGCTGTGCGGCGAGTTCGGCGGCCACACGCGCCTGGTCATGGCCGTCCTCGGTGAACGCGCCGAGCACGTGCAGAGCACCGGCGACCCGATCGGCCTTCAGGTCCACCCGCCCGACGAGCCGCCCGTCGAGCAGGAAAGGCCATACGTAGTAACCGAACTGCCGCTTCGGAGCGGGGGTGTAGATCTCGATGCGGTAGTGGAACCCGAACAGCCGCTCGACGCGGGGCCGGAAGAAGATCAGCGGATCGAACGGGCACAGCAGTGCCGTACCGCGGTCGCGCCGCGGCACGATCTGATCGGCGCGCAGATAGGCCGGCGCTGCCCACCCCTCGACCTCGACGGGCTCCAGTTCGCCGTCGGCGACCAGCGCGGCGATCGCCGGCTTGACCTGCCGGGCGCTGAGCCGGAAGTAGTCCCGGATGTCGGCCTCGGTGGCGATGCCCAGCGCGGTCGCCGCGCGCAGCGCGAGCTCGCGCACCGCGTCCGGCTCGTCCACCTGCCGGGCCACCACGTCGGACGGCAGGACCCGTTCAGTCAGGTCGTAGTGCCGGGCGAATCCGATGCGCGTCGCGGTGGTCAGCACGCCGGACGCCCACAGCGCTTCGGCCACCCATTTGGTGTCGCTGCGATCCCACCACGGGCCTTTGCGGCCCCTGGGCTCGGATTCCAGGTGGGCCTCGATCTGTCCCGCGGTGGCAGGTCCGAGCTCGGTGATCGCGGCCACGATGTCCTCGGCGAGCTTGCCGTTGCGCTTGACGATGTCCCTGCCCCAACGGCCGTGCTCGTACTCGGCCATCCGCCAGCGCATGAGCGGCCAGTCGTCGACGGCCATCAGCGCGGCCTCGTGGGCCCAGTACTCGACGAGCAGCCGCGGCGACCGGGCCGAATGGCTCCACGCGGCGCGGTCCAGCAGGTCCCGGTCGTAGGGTCCGAGGCGGCTGAACACCGGGGCATAGTGGGCCCGCACCGCCACCGAGACCGAGTCCAGCTGCAACACCTGGATGCGGGCGATCAGGCGCTTGAGGTGTGCGCGGGTGACCGCACCGGCCGGTTTAGCCTCACCGAACCCCTGTGCCGCGACGGCCACTCGGCGGGCCTGCGCAGCGGTGATCATGCCCGCAGATAGGTGCCGAACCGGTAGCGCAGGCCGGACGCGCTGTCCTGCCAGGCGCCCACCGTGCCCGCCCAGCGTTCGTCGAGGACCGGCGCCAGCGCGTCGTCGTCTTCCCGTCGCAGGTCGATGTCGATCTCGGTGACCTCGCACCGCGTCGCACGCGGAAGCGTCAGCCCGTAGACCTCGGACCCGCCGATCACCCACGCGTCCTCGAGCGCGATTCCGTCGAGCTCCGTGCACGTCTCTGCCCCGTCAGCCACGTAGTCAGCATGCCGGGTGAGTACGACATTTCTTCGCCCCGGCAGGGGCCGAAACCTGGCGGGCAGCGATTCCCAGGTCCGGCGACCCATGATCACCGTCTGACCCATGGTCAGCTCCTTGAAGCGGGCCATGTCCTCGGGCACCTGCCACGGAATCCCGTTGTCGCGGCCGATCACCCCGGAGCTGGACTGCGCCCAGATCAGATTCAGGCCCACTAGACGGCCACCGGCGCTTTGATCGCCGGGTGCGGATCGTAGTTTCTGACGACCACGTCCTCGTAGGTGTAGTCGAAGATCGAATCGCGTTGCGCCAGAACGAGTTCAGGATACGGCCGCGGGTCGCGTGAGAGCTGTTCGGTGACCTGCTCGACGTGGTTGTCGTAGATGTGGCAGTCCCCGCCGGTCCAGACGAAGTCGCCCACGGCCAGACCGGCCTGTGCCGCCATCATGTGGGTCAGCAGCGCATAGCTGGCGATGTTGAACGGCACGCCGAGGAACAGATCGGCACTGCGCTGGTAGAGCTGGCAGCTCAGCCTGCCGTCGGCGACGTAGAACTGGAAGAACGCGTGGCACGGCGGCAGCGCCATCTGCGGGATCTCGCCGACGTTCCACGCCGAGACGATGTTGCGGCGGCTGTCGGGGTCGCGCTTGAGCAACTCCAGGGCCGCGCTGATCTGGTCGATGTGCTCCCCCGACGGCGTCGGCCAAGACCGCCACTGGACGCCGTAGACGGGGCCGAGATCGCCTGTCGGCGAGGCCCATTCGTCCCAGATGGTGACACCGTGCTCTTGCAGCCAACGCACGTTGGAATCGCCGCGCAGGAACCACAGCAATTCGTAGACGATCGACTTGGTGTGCACCTTCTTGGTGGTGATCAGCGGGAACCCGGCACTCAGGTCGTACCGCAGCTGGTGGCCGAACACGCTGCGGGTGCCGGTGCCGGTGCGGTCCGATTTCGCGGTTCCGTGGTCGCGCACCAGACGCAGGAGGTCCTCGTACGGAGTGGGGATCGGCACGCGCCATAGCTTACGGGCCGCGGTCGGGAGTAGAACGGAACCCATGCCGAGGATCACCGACACTGTCACCACTGCTGACGGCTCCTGCCCGATCAGCCTGCACACCCCCGGCGGGGACGGCCCGTGGCCGGGCATCGTCATGTACCCCGACGCCGGTGGCACCCGGCCGACCTTCCGCGCGATGGCCGACAAGCTGGCCGAACACGGCTATGCGGTGCTGGTCCCCGACGTGTACTACCGCGACGGGGACTGGGCGCCGTTCACGATGGCGACCGTGTTCGAGGACGAGGCCGAACGCACCCGGCTGTTCGCGATGATGGGCAAGGTCACGCCGGAGGTGATGGCCGCCGACGCCCGGGCGTTCTTCGACTATCTGGCCGCACGGCCGGAGGTGCGGGGCGACGCGTTCGGTACGACGGGCTACTGCATGGGTGGGCGGACGTCGCTGACGGTGGCCGGCCTGGTGCCCGAGCGGGTGGCCGCAGCGATGTCCTTCCACGGTGGCGGTCTGGTCACCGACGAGCCGAACAGCCCACACCACCTCGCCGACCGGATGCGGGCAGCGGTGTACGTCGGTGCGGCCAAGAACGACCGGTCGTTCACGGTTGACGACGGCGAAGCCCTGGACAAGGCGCTCACCGCGGCCGGGATCGAGCACACCGTGGAGTTCTACGACGCGTTCCACGGCTTCGCCGTTCCGGACAACGGGCCCTACGACGAGCCGGCGGCGCGGCGACACTGGGAGGCGATGCAGTCGTTCTTCGGCGCTCACCTAGGGTGAGCGGCGTGTATGACCAGACCTTCAGCGAATCGGAGTCCGGCGAGCACGGTTTCCGGATAGATCCGGTGCTGGCACGCAGCTGGCTGCTCGTCAACGGCGCGCAGTACGAGCGGTTTGCGCCTGCGGAGCAATCGCGGGCCGACATCGTGGTGCTCGACATCGAAGACGCCGTCGCGCCGAAGGACAAGGCGAGCGCCCGCGACAACGTGATCCGCTGGCTGGCCGATGGGCACGACGACTGGGTGCGGGTGAACGGTTTCGGTACCGAGTGGTGGGCCGGTGATCTCGACATGCTCGCCGGCTCCTCGGTGGGCGGCGTGATGCTCGCGATGGTGGAGTCCGTCGACCATGTCACCGAGACCGCCAAGCGCCTGCCGAACGTGCCGATCGTCGCGCTCGTCGAAACAGCCCGCGGACTCGAGCGCATCACCGAGATCGCCTCGGCCAAGGGCACTTTCCGCCTGGCGTTCGGCATCGGCGACTTCCGCCGCGACACCGGATTCGGTGACAACCCGACCACGCTGGCCTATGCGCGCTCACGCTTCACGATCGCGGCCAAAGCTGCGCACCTGCCGGGAGCCATCGACGGGCCGACGGTCGGTTCGAGCGCCCTGCGGTTGAGCGAGGCGACCGCCGTCTCGGCTGAGTTCGGGATGACCGGCAAGATCTGCCTGACCCCGGATCAGTGCCCCACGGTCAACGAGGGGTTGTCCCCCTCGCTCGAGGAGATCAGCTGGGCCAAGGAGTTTCTCGTCGAATTCGAACGCGACGGCGGTGAGATCCGCAACGGCTCAGACCTCCCCAGGATGGCCCGCGCGAACAAGATCCTCGATCTGGCCCGCGCCTACGGTATCGAGCCCTCGGCATTCGACGACGTCGACGATCCGGTGCACATCCCGGCGCCGTCGGACACCTATCACTACTGACCGCGGCCTACTACTGAGATCTGCGGCGCTTGTTGAGGAATGACGCGAGCCCGCGCAGGATGCCGCGCGCTGCGTAGACGCCTGCGAGGATCGACAGCACGATCATCACGACGAACATCAGCACCCAATTGGTCCGTGAGTGGTCGACGTTCCACCACACGATGGTGAAGAGCACCGCGCAGATGAACACGACGATGTCGCGCCAGTTGCCTTCGTAGGACGCGGCGAGCTGGCGAAGTTCCCGGTTCTTGTCGACGGCGCCGATCAGGTCGTCGATCCGGATGTCGATGACGCGCTGGAGTTCTGCTCGCCGCTCCACCTGCTCGGCGGGGATTCGATCGAGCAGGTCCATGTCCTTGACGATCAACGCGCGGATGTCCGGCGGTCGCAGGTTACCGGCGGCGACGCCGAGCAGGGCGCCCCCGGCGATCGGGGCGCCGGCGAGTGCGATCTCGGCGATACCAGGCATGATGCTCCTCTCCCAACGGGCGCAGCATACCGACGGTCACTCCATCAGCGAAGCAGCGACTGTTGCGCCGAACCGAGCGAAGGCAGCAAGCAGGGAGCCGGTGTCAGCAATTGTCTAGACCTTTGGGCAAATACACCGGCATGCGGTGGCCGAGCGGTACCGTGCGGCTAGTTCAACCGTCGTCGCGGGATAGGATGCCAGCTGCATGACCATCGGCCGACTCGCGGGCGTGCCGCTGCAAGGCACTGTTCCGGCAAGCGGGGCCGTGTTCCGCCTCCACCAGACACCTCGCTCCTTGCCTCGGCCGCTTGAGCCGGTCGAGATTGACGGATGGACAACCAGGCTGGCTGAGGATCGGAACTTCGTCGTCGTCTCTGGAGGGGACGAAAGCCACATCGAATGTGTCCGGGCTGAAGCGTTGATCAGAGCCAACATTGCGCTGGACTACTTGTCTGCGACAGGCGTTGTCGACGTGGCCATTTCGGACGCGGACGACCAGACGATCGTGTGGGCGGTGGACGGCTCAGAGGTCACCATGCGCGTGATCACGACGAATTCGATTTCCCTACCCTCCATTCTTGTGGCGGCTAGCGTGACTGACGCCGATGGGGAAGTCGTCCCGCCGCCTCTACCGCCGACACCCGTCGTGGTCGACTCAATGCGGTTTCTGCGTATGTCGCGGACCACTGAGGTGTTGTTCGACGCCTATCGGTACGCATTCCTGGCGCTGGAATCGCTTCTGCACGAAGTCCATCCCCAGACGCGCGGCGGTGAAGGGATCTGGTTACAGGACGCCCTGCGGGCCGCCGATCCATTAGTCCCGGTTGCGCGGTTAGCCCCTCCGGGCGAGGCCGCGCCCGTAAGCTGGTTTTACACAAACGTTTACCAGGACCTGCGTTCCGGCCTAATGCACGCCAAACGCAACTATCACCTGCCCGGCGACGAAGCCCGCCGCACCGAGATCGCACGATCTCTCGGTTCCGTTACCTCGTACTACCTCGACCTGCTTCGGGAAGTGCATGGCGTTGAAAGTGGCGGCGGACAGTGGGCTGATTCAGTGTGGAGCTTGTTGAGCGAAGGAGTCCTCGCGCAACTTCGTCCTGCGGTCAGCACTAACACGGTCCCTATTTCGATATCAGACGACCGAACATTCACGCCTGGAGGGGGCGGCATCATCGAGTTGCCGATGTCTGGCGGTGTCCAAAAGCCCGCGCCGGAGCTGTCATACATCCTCGGGTCAATCGACGGCGAGGCTGTGCGCGCAGTCGGACCCCTAGGGCGCATCGGTGCCATCATGGGCGCGGACACTCCCGGCGCGTACTCCGATATGCCGTTCGGGCTCGAGGTAGGCACGGCGGTGACACGGTTCGAAGTTCTCGTCGGTATGCGCAACGCCCGACCGGGCCGGGTCCGCACACACTTCACGATGTAGCACCACCTGTTCACGCGTCAGCTCTATGATGCGCAGCCGTGGGCTAATCCGCAATCAGGCCCGAAGTCAGCAAACATTGGGACCCGCAACGTATTTGAGCGCTGCGTCTACCCTCCGAAGGGCGGGTGAGTTCGCCCTGCCCCGTCCGCCCCTAATCCTGCGTGCCGTCCTCAGGCAAGATTGCCGTCGTGGTTACTAGCGCCGACACGGCGAAGGCAACGAAGCGGGTCTGCTTGGCGCGCCGACCGAAGTCGGCCTCAATCTGGTAATCGAAGACCGGCCCGGCAGCCGCCACTGTCCCCACAACGTGGTGCTGATGGCCAGCGCCATGCAGCTGGCCGCCCCATCCGCCACCTGGGTCAGCGCACAGGCGGCCAATCTCCAACGACCCGATGGTCGGCTGAACGCCCGGGCGCGGCGGCTTAGGGGCGGGCCTGATCACACTCGACGGCGAGTCTCGCCCTCGAACGCATGTCCGATGTGCTGTCATGGTACCTTCGGGCCTCTGCGGTTGAGCGCCCGACCTGATCGTTGGAGGACTGCGAGTGGCCGCTCGCGGATGGGGACCGTGGACCCAGATCAAGCTGGACGCGCTTGAGGATTACCTCAGCGCGTTCACCAAGGCGTCGCAGTCCGCGCGGAACACCGTGTACCTCGATCTGTTCGCCGGGGCCTTCTCCAACAAGGACCGGCTGACCGGCGCGCCCATCATGGGTTCGCCCTATCGCGCCCTCAGCGTCACACCGCCGTTCAGCAAGGTGTACGGCTTCGAACTCCAGGAGCGAACGGCCAGGGAACTGGAGGCGAAATTGCGTGCGGAGTTCCCCGACCGCGACATCGCCGTCACGCCCGGCGACTGCAACGTCAGCGCGCCCGAGGTCCTACGAGGCATGGACGTCTACTGGCGCAGGAGGCCGACGTTCGCGATGATCGACCAGTTCATGGCGGAGGTGCACTGGGACACCATCCAAACCCTCGCGAACCACCGCCTGCGGTCTGCGCCGAACCGGCCGCTGCGTAAGTCCGAGCTGTGGCTTTACTTCGGCGATTCGTTCATCCCGCGCGGGCTGGGCTCGAAGACCCCCGGCGACGCCGAAGCCATCGCCGAACGGGTGGACCGCATGTACGGCAACCCCCGTTGGCGCTACATCAAGCAGGCGCGCGACGACGGGCTGATCTCGGGGAAGACCCTCAAGGCCGAACTCGTCAACCTGATGCGTTGGCAACTCGAACACGAACTCAGCTACGCCGTCACGGTGCCTGGAATTCATCAATGAACGCGGCGGAGGCCTCTACACCGTCATCTTCGCGACCGATCACCCCGTGGGCGAACGGATCATGCGGCACATCTTCAAGGCGTCGACCGGGGCGCTCGACCGCATGGTGAAGCTGCGGAGGGCGCGCGACGTGTTGGCCCGCGAGGAGGCGGTGGGCGCAGCCACGGGCCAGGATGGTCTGTTCGATCTCACACCGGATGAGGCGATCGGCAACGCCGAGCCCACGACCGAGATAGAGCTACTGGGACCGCCTCAGCCGCCGGAGTTCTACGGCTACGAAGACGCCGGTCACTAGACCACCGCCGAGGTTGGCATCTCGTCCCAGTGACGGCCATCGAGTTCGCGGCCCAACGCTTTTGGCGTCCGGCCGCCCCACTGCTTGAAAAAGAACGCGACGTCCGCCGCCTGGCACGAATCACGTATTTCGCGAACCCAGTCGGCGTCGATGGACCTGTTATTGGGGCCGGATTCGCCACCGGCGATGACCCACTGGATGCCGTCGAGATTCAGCCCGGAGAGCGGTCCCAGCAGTGGCTCGCAAGACAAGAACCGCACGGCGGCTGGCACGGCGCGAAGGTGGTCAATGCGCGGCATCACGGCGGCGTTCTCGACGGACACCCCCATCCACATGTTGCTCGGCCAGTCCAGCTTGTCGGCCACGCGGCGGAGCCGAAGGCTGCGCTTTGTGAGCACCTGGTAGGTGTGCTGCGGGGTATCGCGGCACACGTCGAACACGTCGCGGATGAAGCCAAGTGGCACGCGCGCGTGGAACAGATCGCTCATCGAGTTGACGAACACCACACGCGGCGTCCGCCACCGCATGGGTTCATCGAGCGCCTGCGGGTGGATGGTGATGTCGAAGCCGGGGCCGGACGTCCTGGGGTCGCCGTCGTTCTGATACTTGGCCGAACCCATCGCCTTCAGGCGCTTGGCCAATGTCATCGCGTAGCAATGGTCACAACCTAAAGAGACCCGGTCGCACCCGGTGACGGGGTTCCAGGTGGCCTCGGTCCACTCGATAGCAGATCGGTCCGCCATTCACACCAGCCTCACTTTTAACTCGAACATGTGTTCGATACCTGTAGTCCCCGCAGCTTAACCCGACGTCACGACACGCCGCTCGGACCGTCACTACCCACCGTCATGACTCTTCCATCAATGTCGCCGCCACGGTGGCCCCGAGGTTCCAGCAAGCCTCGACGTCGGCCTTGGAGGGCTTGCCCGAGACCACGACGTGATCGGTCGCCTTGACCCAGCCGAGCCCGGCAGTGATCCCGTCGATGGCGCGCTCGGCCCCCTCGGCGCCCTCGTTGCCATGGAGCCACAGCCCGAACGGTCGGCCACGGGTTGAGTCGAGCAGTTGGTAGTACGACTGGTCGAACGCCAGCTTCAAGGCCCCGCTGACGTAGCCGAGGTTAACTGGCGAGCCCAGCAGGTACCCGTCAGCCTCCAGCATCTCGACGGGCGACACCGTGAGCGCCGGGCGGCGCACCACCTCCACGCCCTCGATGTGGGGATCGGTCGCGCCTGCCACGACCGCCTCGAACATCTCCTGGCAATGCGGGCTCGGCGTGTGGTGGACGATCAGTAATCGGGCCACTACGTGGTGGCCTTCACCTCGTCGGGTGCCTGCTCCCACGCCTGGGGCACGGTCAGCTTGCCGACGTGGTTGTCCACGTACCACCACGCGAACTTCGCGGGGTCCTTCGAGCCGTGGGTCTGCGCGTGGGCGTGAGCCGCGTGGTACGGCGCGGCGTTTAGATCGGGTTCATAGGGCACCCGGCGGAACGTATCGGTCATGGCGTCTTCTCCTTTGGTCGCTGACACCTGAGCAACGGTCTACCAGCGGAAATACGCTCTGGCTAGAAGGGGAGTCTCACACCAAATCGACCCTGTAGTTCAGCGACCGAGAAGCCGTAATAGGAATGGGCTTTTCACGCGACGCCGACCGTACTAAGAGAGTAATCGCCCGTTAAGCGTTTTAGAGCGCCCGAAAGGTAACCCAAATTGAGCGGAGTCCCGAACACATAGCCGTCAGCGGCCAGCATCTCAACCGGCGACACCGTCAGTGCCGGTCGGCGCAGGACCTCGACGCCGTCGATCTCGGGGTCAGTGGCCCCGGCCATGACCGCCTCCAACATCTCCTGATAGTGCGGCGACGGGGTGTAGTGAACGATGAGCAGGCGCGCCATTACTCCGGCCCGGCGATGGTTGACGTACTGCCGCTGCGCCGCAATCCGCGCAGGCCGACAAACAGCGTGGCCACAGCGGAAAATGCACCGACCAGCAGCGTCCCGATGGATACGACCTGATCCACGGTCAGTGCGTCCGATTTCGCGAAGCAGCTCGTGAACGGCGATTTCACTCCCTCGCCGACGCAGATCCAGTCGGCGGGGAGGTCCGACCGCGAAACCCCTGTCACGTCACCAACGAATCGGTACACCAGCGAATAACCGGGCGGCGCAAGATTGTCTGGTTGCCCCGCCGGTATCGCCGGGTCAGACCCACCGAAGGCCAGCACGGTGGTGACCACGCCTAGCGCCAACGTGGTGGCAGCGAAGACGGCAACCGGCATCTTCGGACGCCAGATCGCGCTCAGTACGCGGCGGGCGGTTTTTCTCATCTGGGCATTGTGAGGGATGTCCCCATGTGGTGCGCCTGCGCCATCCCCGTTATTGGTCTGCGACTAAAGGGGGGTAATGCACCGATAAGTGCTTGAGAGCGCCGGAGATGTAGCCGAGATTTGCCGGAGTCCCGAGGAGATAGCCGTCGGCCTCGAGCATCTCGACCGGCGATACCGTCAGCGCCGGTCGCCGGACGACGTCGACGCCTTCGATGTCGGGATCGGTCGCGCCGGCGACGACCGCCTCGAACATCTCGTGACAGTGCGGCGACGGCGTGTGGTGCACGATGAGCAGCGTCCTGCTCACTGCTTGCTCACTCGGAGGCCTCTTCCATCTGCACGGCCTTCTTCATGGTCTCGCGGGCGCGGCTGCGGTCGCCGGCGTAGTCGTAGGCGCGGGCCAACCGGTACCACCGCCGCCAGTCGTCGGGCTGCGCCTCGACTTCCTCTCTGACAGAGGCGAACAGCGCGTCGGCGGCGTCTCGTTGGATGCGGCCCGACGGCCGGCGGGGCAGGTCGCTGATGTCGAGTTCCATGCCCTGTTCGCGGGCGAGTCGGGCGAGCCGTTGATGCGCGAGACCCGCACGCAGAGTGGCGATCAGCGCCCAGGCACCGACGACGGGCAGGATCAGGATGGCCACGCCGAGGCCGATGGGGGCCGCTTCACCGGACTTGATCAGGATGACCGCGGCGCGGCCGAGCAGCACGAAATACACCACGAGCGCGACGCTCATGAAGCCGATGAGCAGCTGGGTGCGCAGTGCGCGACGGCCCTCGGTCATGTCAGGTCGAGCAGCGGTTCCAGACCGACGGTCAGGCCGGGATGGTCACCGATCTTGCGGACGGCCAGCAGCACGCCCGGAACGAACGAGGTGCGGTCGATGCTGTCGTGCCGGATGGTGAGCGTCTCCCCCTGCGTGCCGAAGAGGACCTCCTGGTGGGCGACCAGTCCGGCGAGGCGGATGGAATGCACCGGGATGCCGTCGACGTCCGCGCCGCGGGCACCGTCGAGCCCCGTGCTGGTGGCATCGGGGTTGGGCGGCATGCCTTTTCGCGCCTCGGCGATGAGTTGGGCGGTACGTGCCGCAGTGCCCGACGGCGCGTCGGCCTTGTGCGGATGGTGGAGTTCGATGACCTCGACGGATTCGAAGTACTTCGCGGCCTGCTGAGCGAAGTGCATCGACAGCACGGCGCCGATGGCGAAGTTGGGGGCGATCAGCACCGACACGCCGGGCTTGCCGTCGAGCCAGCCGCGGACCTGGTCGAGGCGCTCGTCGGTGAACCCGGTGGTGCCGACCACCGCGTGAATCCCGTTGTCGATGAGGAACTTCAGGTTGTCCATGACGACGCTGGGGTGGGTGAAGTCGATGACGACCTCGGTGTCGGTGTCGACGAGGGACGAGAGCGAATCCCCTGCGTCGACGCCCGTGGTGAACGTCAGGTCATCGGCAGCCTCGACGCCTGCCACCATCGCCGCACCGACCTTGCCCTTCGCGCCCAACACTCCGACTCGCATGCGCCGAGCCTAACCTGTCGACGATCGGCGCCTCCAACCTCACGAAACTCGTTGGCACCATGCGTCCGTGCCGTCACGCCGCGGCCCCTGTTGCCTCACGTCAAGATGCGCGCGTAGGGGTGGTCGTTGCCTCACGTGAGCGTGCGCGCTTGGTGATGGCCGGTTGGCCGTCGTTAGTGGGTTTGCTGGTAGCGAGGGTGAAAAGTTGGACGG